>NZ_GG753600.1:139783-207272 GCF_000163635.1 Acinetobacter sp. SH024
ACGTCTACGTCTAGCGAAGGTGTTATCAGAAGCATATCGAGCTTGATAAACGTCATTGATGCTATTTCTTTTAAGCTCACGATAGATCGTACTAGGATGTCTTTTAATGAGTTCAGCAAATTTTCTGGCTGAAAAGCCTTCTTTTCTTGACTCAAGCATTAATGCAGTACGATCTTCAAAGTTAAGATGATGGTATGACAATTTTATATACTCCATAAACCCTTTAAATTAATTAGGTGGTTTATGTCGCACTTCAAGTTTTACTCTGCCCAGCATTAAAAAAGAACTCAACTCAGACTCATGGAGCATTAGGTAATAGACAAGGTTGTGTCATAATAATTAAACCTATTTGAATATTAGAATAGAAAAAGATAATAGGAGCCCGTAAGGGTTCCTATTTCTCCTGAAATAATAAAATATTGGAGAAAAATTTTGGATAAAAATACTATACTTAAAATATGCCCATCATTTCAAGTTAGGTTTATTGGATCTGAGAAGTATTTATACAGAGCAAAAGACCGTTTGGCTTGGGAACCTGATATTATTAAAAATGAAATGTTTTGGGAGGTATGGGAATTTTTCTTGAAACCAAGAAGTGTTTTAGAAGCATTAGAGAGTATTAATCATGAAAATGATTATGTTATTAATGCAATAAAAGGATTGATAGATTGTGGAATACTAGAAGTAAATAATATAAAAGATGGATATGGGTATAATAAGTTTATTCTTTCAAAAAAACTAATTAATAATATGGAAAGTGTTTTCTTTCATATTAGTACCTCACGAATGAATTGGGTAAATTACTCTAAAAGTAAAGAAATTCAAGAGTTAGATCATAATGAAATGGATATCAAGGTAAGAGAAGAGCAACCGCCATCTAATTTTAAAAAGTATAGGAATTCGATACCAAAATATGATTTGGCTGAATTAATACCTTTAAAATTTTTTAAGAGTAAAATAAATAATAGTATTTTCTCAAAAGAAATTGAGGGGTTAAATAATAAAATATCATTAGATTTAATTAATCTTTTATTAAATTACTCCATAGCCAAAGTTGGTACAGTAGAGATGTATGCTACAGGAAAGCATATACTTAAACCTGTTCCTTCTGGAGGTGCTAGGCATACAACAGAGGCATATATAATTGTTAATGATGGAGTAGATGGTATAGATTTTGGAGCATATCATTTTAATGTAAATAATCATAGATTAGATAAAATAAATATTAGCTCATTTGATGTTAATAAACTAATAATAGCAAGTAATGTACTAGTGAGAGGAAAAGGAAAAAAACCGAAGGTGATAATTTTACATAGCTGTATATTTGAACGAAGTATGTTTCGATATAGAGAAGCAAGAAGTTACCGAGTAATGCATTTTGATTTGGGACATATTCATGCAAACGAAATAATAGTAGGTAGTATTTTGGGTTTAGATTGCACAGAAAGTTACTCTGTACCAGAAAATTTAATTGAATCAATCTTGTCTCTAAATCCATTAAAAGAATCAGTTATGTCATCTTTTATTATATATTGAGATTATATATGAACTATATTGTAGATATTCAACCAGCAATTCAATTAAAAAATAATAATGGCTCTTTAGTAATTTATGATTTAATTTCAAAGGAATCCTATGAGGTAGAAAATATAGAGATATTGCCTATATTTGCTACAATAACGGAATCTGTGCCATGTCCTATAAATGAGTTAAAAGAAATAATTCTTTCACAATATAATATATCAAAGGTAGAGGTGGATGATATATTATCAACATTTATTAGTTATGGTTTACTTGCTGAAGCTAGTACAATTGTACATAAAAAAGCTGGTGTGCAGGAGTGGGTTGATAATGGATGGATTGATGCTTTGGTTTTGCATCTTTCTTCAAGAAATTTAAATTATTCAGATGATCCAGCATATTTTAATGGTTTGGAAAATGAAAGTTTTGAACCAATAGAAAATAGTAAAATTAAAGAGATAGATGAGAAAAATGCAAGTAATTACTATTATTTGAATAGTGATTTAGATGATATTTCAGGAGAAGATATTCTTCACGGTATTATTGGTAGGAGATCATTCCAGCCATTTTATAAAAAAGAATTTAACCAAAACGATATAGATTCAATTTTATGGTTTTCAAATCAATATGCAAGAAAAAGAGGAACGAAAATATTTGAATCTAGTGATAGAGACTCGGTATATGATAGTGCTTTTTCAGCACTTCATACATATATAGTAATTTATAAAGATTTGTTAATTTTAGATCAAGTCTTATCTGCGGGTTGTTACTATTATGATTTAAATAAGCATGCACTTATACTAATAAGAGAAGGAAATTATAAAAAAGAGGTGGCCAAATTAGCAATTGGTCAAAAAAGAGCAGCAGGCGGTTTAGCTACTATTATAATAGCAGCAGATTTAGAAAAATATAGTACGGTATATAAACACGAGCGAAGTTACAGAAATTTATTAATAAATACAGCTCAACTTTGCCAGTTCTATTTAGTGCAAGCAACAATAAAAGGTTTTAATACATTTATAACACCCGCAATACTTGATGAAGAGATGGCAGATTTTTTAGATCTTTCTGATAATATTCCTTTATATATTGCAGCTATTGGGTGAATTATGACTAGAATAACTGATTTTATTAGATTTGCTTTCTTTTCTCAGAAAATTACAGAAAGTGAGTATTGTATATTTGAAGATGAAAGATATTTTTTACCAAGTACTATTGATAAAGTTGAAAAAATTATTGAAGAATCAACTTTAGAAAATATTAATAAAAATCTTTTTAATCGATATTCTTCAAGGCAATTAAAAAATAAAACGCCGACGATAAATGATGCAAAGAAGATATTAAATGCATCTTATGGTTTTTTAACGAAATCTAATAGAACTATTCCATCTGCGGGTGGTTATTATCCTTTAAAGCTTTTTTTATGTAAAATTGAAAATGGAAATATAATTAATATTTATGAATATTGTCCACAAAAATCCGATATTTTGTTTTTATACTCCTTGAATCAGCCTTTAAAAGAAACTATGGATGTTCATCATGTAGATTTTAAGAGTGTTTCATGGATGATTTTATGGAGCTGTAGATTAACAGCAATTGCTTCCCGCTATGGTTCAAAATCATATAGATTTGTTTGTATAGAAGTAGGACATAGTGCTCAAATGGCTATATTAGAATGTTTGTCACTTGGTTTTGAAAGTATAACAATAGGAGGGCTAAACGAATTATTTATAAGAGAAAGTATTTTGAAAAGTGGAAGGCGGAATTTACCCCAATATGCTATGTTATTTTAAAATGGTAATTTATTATGAAAAAAATAAATTTAGTTTCTTATAACCTTACAAAACTTACAATAGATAATGAGATATATAGTATTTTTGATGGTGTTGCAAATTTTGGAGGCAAGATTAATCTGAATTGTTGCTCTATTGATCTTGATACTGATTTAGCATACGAAAAGCTCTTGTCTGAAGCTGTTGAAAGAGTCGTTTTTTACAACTTACGAGATTTAAATATTTTTTCAACTACTACTGGTTTTTCTGCGCATTCAAATAAAATAAATTCTATTGAAAATAGTTGTTATGAGTTAAAAGAAAGATTTTATAATTATAAAATAAGAAATGATCCTAGATATCAACCTGTAATTATTATAAATAATATAAACTCAAAAACTTTTATTTATCAATTTGAGAAAGAATTATTTCATGCGATTACTCAGTTTGAATATAGGGGAGTTTCTGGTTGGGGGGCTTCAGTATCTCCTATTATTGATTTAGCTTATAAAAAATCAAGATTAGAAGCTATTATGATGAGTAATTCATATGAGGTATGTAATAGGCGTGGAAATGCAATTTCTTGTTTAGCTTCTACTTATAATATATTAGATGAAAATTATGAAATAATCGATCATGGTAGATGGACTATTATGGGAAGAGAAAGATATGTAACGCAGGCAATTATAAAGGAGTAATATATGAGAAGTACAAGAAGTTTTATTTTTTTATGTGCTAAACTATGGATGGTAGATTACAAATTAAATAGACGTGTTCAAATTCCTAATGGATACTCAAATTTTGTTAAAGATCTAAGAAATTTTTTTTTAGAATTTGATTTGAATACTAATTATATTCAATGGCATAAAAAAATTAGATATATAGATTATACTAATGAAGATTTTGTTAGAAAAGCTGATATGAATAATAATTTAATTTCACATAAAAATAATAAACAACCACGTTTAACTTTGGATTTTGATGATAATGTTTATATTAAATTAGAAGATATTAATTCTTTTGATAATGTTAATTCAAATTTAGATGTTATTTCTTTATTATTATATTTTTCTTGTAAGTCCAAACAAATTGTTAAATTTCACTTTGATGATGTGATGATTAAACCTAGTCCATCTATTGCAGCTAGACATGGCATTGAAATATTTGTTGTTTATAATAATAATTATTATTATTACAATTGTGTCGAACATACTTTAATACTTTATAAAGAAAATATATCTGAGGAATATTTTTTTGATAATATTATTGCTTTTAATATTTATATTAGACCTTCCGTATATATGTGGCGATATAAGTCCTCCTCTTATTTAACGGATATTTATTTTGATATTGGTCATATATTGGCTAATATAAGTTTAGTTAATTCTTTAAATAATGGTTTTACTGTAGCTTTTGAAACTTGTAATAAATATATTCCTGTTTTTGAAAAAGAAATTTATTATGCTTTAACTCTATTGATTAGGAGGTAGTTTAAATATTAATTTTATTTAATATTTTTTTGATTAGCCTGTTTTGAATCTTAAATGAATTTATATTGATAGGCTCTTGGTTTGTAGATATTATTGTTATTTGTTGACTTATATTTATTTGCCTATTGATTAAATAAATAAGAGGTTGAGAATAGAAATAAGTTTGTTTTTATTTGGTATGTATATAGAAGATTACTTTTATTTACCGAATTTTTAAAAGTTTTATTTTAAATGATTTTTGGAGGTAGATTATGATATTATATGATTTGATAGATTCAGAAAAAAAGCCATCTTTAACAAGCCAAATTAATAGCCTTTTACAGGCTGCATTTATTAAAGCAGGATTACCGACGGAGACGGCATTTTCAACTAAATCAATGATGACTGATATAGCAGATTTCCAATGTAATGGTGTCCTTCAAGTTGCAAAAAGCCTTAGAAAAAATCCATTTGACTTAGCTACAACTGTAGTCAATCATTTATTAATTTCTCCGGAATTTTCTAATGTTTCAGTTTCAGGTCCGGGATTTATTAATTTAAAATTATCTGATGAGATGTTAAATAGAAGTGCATCTAAACAATTAGAAGACCCGAATCTCAATGTATCCCTTGTTAACAATAAACGTTGTATTCTTATTGATTTTGGTGGTCCCAACGTTGCAAAACCTTTACATGTAGGACATTTACGCTCTCTCATAATTGGAGAGAGTGTACGACGTATTTTTGCCATTCAAGGATACAACATAATTTCGGATTTACATTTAGGAGACTGGGGGCTGCAAATGGGGATGCTAATCTCTGAAATTGAAATTAGATACCCCAATCTACGATGTTTTGATGAGCTAAATCCGTCTTTGTCAATTGACTCTTTGAAATGTATAGAGGAGTTGGATAGTTTATATCCTGAAGCATCTAAAGCTTGTCAAAATGATCCAGAACGGATGCAATTTGCTCGAAAAGTTACTGCTGCCTTACAAGCAGGTCATGTTGGTTATAGACTTCTATGGGAAAAATTGCGTTCGATATCGCTGAGTAAGCAGCTTAAAGATATGGAATTGCTTAATGCACATTTTGATTTATTTCTTGGAGAAAGTGATGTGCAGCCCCTTATTCCTGAAATGATCCAATCCTTACGAAGCAAAGGCATAGCCAAAGAGAGTCAAGGTGCTCTCATTATTGATGTTTCTGAGGAAACAGATAAAAAACCTATGCCACCGTTAATACTAGAAAAGTCGGATGGTTCTGCACTCTATGCGACTACTGATCTAGCTACAGTGTTAGATCGTTATATTAAATTCCAACCTGAAAGTATTTTATATGTAGTAGATCAAAGACAATCCTTACATTTTGAACAAGTTTTTCGCGCGGTTCGTGTTGCTGATTATGCTAAATCTACTAAATTAATTCATATTGGTTTTGGTACTGTAAATGGTGTTGATGGTAAACCTTATAAAACTCGAGATGGGGGAGTAGCACGTTTATCAGACCTGCTTGAAGAAGCGATACAGAAAGCGAAAAGTCGTATAGCCCTTAGATCTGAAACAACAGGTGAGGAAAGTGAATTACTAGCGCGTAAAGTTGGTCTGGCGGCGATAAAATTTGCAGATTTAGATAGTCACCGGCAATCAGGCTATATTTTTGATGCAGAGAGGCTTGTCTCTTTCGAAGGGCGAACTGGACCATATGTACAATATGCATGTGTACGTATAAGTTCTATTCTAAAAAAAGCTGAGGAATATGGTTGGAGTAAGGGAGATATTAATATTATTGAACCTGCTGAGCGTGAATTAGTAATAGAATGTGCGCGTTTTCCAGATTATATTCTTTCTGTCTCTTCCACTTATGCGCCAAATGAAATTACTAATTATGTGTTTAACTTAGCACAAGTTTTCCATCGATTTTATAAAGAATGTTCAGTTATGAATGCTAATAATGACGAAATACGTTCATCGCGAATTTCACTGTGTATGTTAGCACATGCTGTTTTATCGCGTGGCTTATGGCTACTAGGGATAGAGGTTCCAACTCGTATGTAAAATACTCAAGTAACAAAAAATGTAAAGAAATTGTGTGATTACCTATCGATTTTAATATATGACGATTGAGTATAGAAAATGGTTGTTTTGAGAACTTTTTGATCAGGTTTTTAGTTTAAAACTACCCGCTAAGACCCAATGCCAACATGGTTTTTAAAACTTATTGATGGCTTGATGTTCAATGCTTTAACCCCGAATAGTTTAGATGAAAGGGGGAGTGGTGAGGCGGGCTATTCTTAATCTTTTATTGAAACCTTGACCCTCTAAAAGATAAGTACTAGATATGCTTTATAATGGTCGAAGTGTAAGTAAATTGCACTAATAGCCTAAAAAAAAGCTCCCAAAGAAATGGACTTTTTTATTACACATTGCTTAAAAAATATACAGAAACCTTGCTAAAACGAGTTGGAACGCTACAAACGCGAATGATACTTTAAGTTTCACTCTTCCCAATAAGTGAGGTGAGCTATGAAATTGTTAGCTTTGATTAGTATGGGAGTTGCAGCGAGTTATTGGTATAAAACTATAAAAGATAGCAAGCCAACTCTTCTGAAACCTAATTTTGATGAAATAGTAAAAAACTTTGTATTAGCAGAATTTAAAGCCTAATGCATTTAATAATCTTAATTAACTAAAAAGCTCATCGGAAGATGGGCTTTTTTATTGTAGTGGTGTTTATTGAGACTAGAGCTTTTGATTTATAATTTAAATCCAAATAATTTTTACATCCAAGAAAAAATGAAATTATCTTCAATTATCTTTATCTTATTTTGTTTAAATTCTGGTTACTTACATGCTGAAAAGCTAGGAAGAGAGAGAATGATAATTTTTCTAGGATTGATAGAAAATTCCCGAACTGCTGAACAAAACTTACAAAACTATTTAAGCGGGATTCATTCGGTGGGGCAAGTTAGCTTTAAACATCAAATGAGAATAACTGATCTTTTATGCGATGTTGGAAAAGCACAAAAACCAATAATTGAATTTATGGAGTTAAATAGAGAAAGGTTTGGCTTAAAAGATCAGGATGTTATGACTGTTTTTCCACTTGATCGACAAAAATTACAAGAGGAATTAGAAGAATTAAAAGGTACTCCTTATGAATGTGGTAAGCAGAGTTATAAACATCTGTTGTGATAGCTTTAATAAATTTAATTGTTTTATGTTCTAAAGTTATATAGACGCCTTAAGTGACTTCTCATTTTTTAACTTATGATATATTGGCTTTAAATAAATAATTAGTATTTAGAAATATGAAAAAATATGTTTTTTGGGGGCTTGTGATGAGCCTGCTTTCAGCTTGCTCAAATAATGTATTAAATGCTGAAGCTCCTAAACAAGCTCAAGAACAGCAACAAAAGATAGAATCTAAGCCTCTAGTACCTAGCAAAAGTAAAGAATGGGATGCGTCTTTTGATTGTGATCCAGTTAAAGCTAAGAATCTCATAGGTAAAACTGATTTAACAGAAAAGCAGATCCTATCGATGACTAATGCAAGAGTCTATCGAAGTGCTTACATTGGGGAGCCAGTTACAGAAGAATTTCGCCCCGACAGAGTCACTATAGTAATCAACCCAGAAACTAAAAGAATAGTTGCTAGTATGTGTGGTTAACTTAGAAAATAAACAAAAAATAACGGATTATAATTTTTTGTTTTAGAAACTGTAATTTTCAAGCTTTTCCTTAAAAATATTATATTTACTTATAAAATATTAAGGGAAATCTTTAGGGGATTTGTTTTTCGCCTCAATTTTAGTTGGTTTTTATATAAACAATATATCGCTATATTTAAGTCTTATTTTTGACCAGAAGGTAAAAATGAAAAAAATATTAGCGTTAACAATTTTAATTTCATCATCTTGTACATTTGCTGCATCAAATGAAGGAATTGAGCAGGGCATCCGTAGTTATTCTTTATTGCATGGGGTTAACACAGCAGAAGCAAATAAAGCATTATTTTTAGAAGCTAACCGAGACTCTGCCTTAGATGCTATTGAAGAAGAATTTAAAGGACGTATCGCTGGTATTTATATTGAAAACTTGCCTACATATAAAATTGTGGTCAGAGTCAAAGGTTATGGCCAGAATGAAAAGAGAAATATAGTAGTAGGAAACGCAATTTCTAAAGGTGATCTGCCTATTGATATTCAATACGGGGCTAAAGAAAGTAGAGAAGAGGCTATAAGTCAGATAAATAAAGCACTAAAGCTTGTAAAAAATTATTTTTATACCATTCAAACAGTTAGCTACAATGAAAAAATGGGAATATAGTTGTTGAAGTTAAAGGAAAAAGCACTGTTAAAAATTTAAAGAAGGTTGATGAAATACAATCTCTTTGGAATAATCCAAATCTACCAATAGAAATTAAATTTGTTAATTGGTCTATTAAGCCATTATAGTTTGTATAATTAATTCTTCTAAGTAACGTTAAAATAACATGTTTATAGAATTTAAAGATTTGAAGAAAAAACGAAACATAGCTTTATTAATTGTAATTTTTCTTATTTTTAGTGGTGGGTATTTAGTTGTTAACAATAAGGGAAATATTCAAAGAGTTGAATCAGCGATATATACCGATAAAACTATAAGTGAGAAATTTGGAGAAATTAAAAGTTATAGTATTCGTAGTTTTGGATCGGACCATTATTCTAGTCCTAAGCGACCAGCTTACTCTTATAAGGTTGATATAACTGGTGAGAAAGCTGATGGGATAGTTGAAATTGATATGAGAAAAGATCAAGAACAGCTTAAATATCTATATACGATTAAAATTACGGATGTAAGTCCGCATAGTTTTCGTATACGAATAGGAAAACATTGATACATCTTAGTCTTTAAGATTTGTTATAAATCAAAAATTAATTCTGCCAATACGGTGTGTCTCCATAGATTTCTGAAAAATAATCTATCACTGCTCTAATATTGAGTGGCGGATGGCGGACATTTGGATAAATGGCTGCAATATGCTGGGGCTGTGATTTAATCGCGACTTCATATTCAGGTAAAAGCTTGATTAAGTCGCCTTGTTTTAAAGCCTCGCCAATCAACCAGTCCGGAAATAAAACAATCCCCATACCATGAAGCGCAGCTGTCATTAAACTCTCGGCATTGTTTGAAGAAAGTAAGGGGGTAATTGGATAATGTATCCATTCTTCATTGGGCTTTCTCACTAACCAACGGTTAGGACCTTCAAAACCTTTATAGACTAAGCATTTGTGTTGATTAAGTTCTGTTGGCTGATCAAGAACACCATATTCGGCAACATACTGAGGAGAGGCGGCCAAATGATACTTTTGTGTACCAAAAATACGTGCATGAAATGATGAGTCGGTCAGCGTTCCAATGCGAAATATTAAATCGGTGCTTTCGCGTAACGGATCTATAAATTCATCGGTTTGTATTAGTTCTATTAAGAGTCTTGGATAACGTTCTGATAAATCTGCCAACCACGGCGCAATATGCCGTTGACCAAAAAACACAGGGGCATTAATTCGGACGAGTCCGGATGGCTCTATAGTTTTATCTTGTAATGCCTTTTGTGCTTCATCAAATTGTTCGGTAATTCTTTTTGCATATTCAAAAAATAATTTGCCCGATTCGGTCGGTGTGATTGCTCGCGTATTACGGTAGAAAAGTTGCTGTCCCAATGCATCTTCAAGCTGTTGGATGGTTCGAGAAATCATAGATGCAGACACATCTTCTTTACGCGCTACATTCGAGAAGTTTTGTGCGTTATAAACACTAATAAAGAAGCGAAGCGTGCGGATATCAATCGAATTTGTTAAATCCATTTGTGCAATTTCTGCAAAAGTGATTCATGAATTATGCTGTTTTTCTGATGAATTGGCTACTTTAGTATTCGTTGCCTAGATACAGAAGAGGCAATGTAGATGCAAATTCTATTACTACTCCTAACGATTTTAGGGGGAATGGGGCTATCGGTCGAAGCAGGGCTTTTAGGGCCGTTAGGAAAGGAGGTGGGTGAGTTGTGGGCCACGTTTAGTATTTTTGGCGTGGGTGCAGCACTTACCTTTTTACTCATGCTGTTTTTTAGTCCACGTAATAGTCCTTCATTTTTTACGCTTCCTTCTTGGCAATTACTCGGTGGTGTTCTTGGCCCTGCTTACGTCATTATTTTGACCATTACCACTCCAATTATCGGTATTGCCATGACGATGATAGGCATTTTAGCGGGGCAGGTGTCTAAAAGTCTGATCATCGACCACTATGGTTTGTTGGGGACTCCACACCGAAAGGTAGACCGTAAACGAATTTTGGCACTCATCTTTATTGTTGTTGCACTTGTACTTGTCGCAAAAGCATAGGAGACGCGCATGACAATTTTAATGATTCTTCTCGCCGTCATTGGTGGTGCTTTACTGAGTGTGCAAGCTGCAATTAATGGTCAACTTGGAGCTAAGGTTGGTGTATTTCGTAGTGCTTTTTTGACTTTCTCGGTCGGTGCTCTAATTACTGCACTGCTTATTTTTTATTTTGAACCTAAACAAACTTTAACCTTGTTAGATGTTCCTAAATGGCAGTTGTTGGGTGCTATGTGTGGAGTGCCTTATATTGTCATTATGGTACTGGCTGTACAAAGAATTGGAGCTGCGGTTGCTACGGTGGCTGTAATTTTTGGGCAACTTTTGATGAGTATCTTGATTGATAACTTTGGCTGGTTTGGTAATGAAATGCTCCCTTTTTCACCGTATCGATTAGGTGCATTAATTTGCTTAGGGATTGCTTTATATTTTATCTATTCAAGTAGTAAAGACAAAAAGATAGAAGCGTAATACAAGCTTAAGATTGAAAATTAATATAGGTCTCATTGTTAGTGGTAAAGCCTACTAATAATGAGGCCATGCTTCATATTTTAAGTACTTTGATAAATGAAAGAAGTTGCTGTCGAGAGATAGAATTAAAATATAAGAAATATGGTAAAGTTAAAAACCTAATTCAATACATTAAAATTGATATCAAGCTATTGTAGGAAAAACATGGTTAAAATTAAACCTCACCCAGCAACAAGCGGAAATGCATCGGCTGATCGCCTTTTAACTTTGTTAACTGCTTTTAGAATAGGTGATAAATCTTTAACCCTAGCAGAACTCGCAGAACGAACAGAATTAAATAAAGCAACCATCATGCGCTTAATCGTTTCGCTAGAAGATTTTGGTTTTGTTAACCGTCTTTCGGATGGCAGATATACGCTTGCCAGCGAAGTTATGCGTTTAAATACAATTTATCAAGATGCTTTAGATCTAGAAAGACATGTGGTGCCGTGTTTACAGCAACTTGTTGATGAAACTGGTGAAACTGCTTCGTTTTACGTTAAACATGGGGCATATCGTCTTTGCCAATATAGAGTGAACTCTACCCATCGACTGCGTGTTCATATTCAGCCGGGCGAAGTTCGACCAATGGATGGAGCAGCAGGCGCTCAAGCATTGCGATCAACACACGAACAGGTTTTAGCAAGAACTGAACCTTTTTATTCAACAGGTGTAACGGAGCCACATGCTGCTTCAATGGCATTGCCAGTATTTGACGCTCAAAATGATGTAGTTGGAGCATTAGTCGTTTCGGGGCCATCAAGTCGTTTTACTGCGGAAATTGCAAAATCTGTGGGGGATTTTTTCTTCAAAATTGCAGATGATTTAACGAAAAGTTTAGGTGGTAAGAGTATTCGTAATTAATTCAAATATTGTAGATATAAAAAAGGGGCTAAATCGTTAGCCCCTTTTTATGTATGTTGTTTATGAAGTACTTTGTGGTTGGCTAAACAAAACAGCTTTCTTTCTAGACATAACGAAAACCATGATAGCCGACACGAGATTTAAAGCTGCAAGTGGAAGTAAGGCAATAGCGTGGCTTCCTGTTGCATCATGAATTGCGCCATAGATATTCACCATCATGCCGCCACCAATTAAATTAGCACATGCACCAATGGCTGCTAGACCTGCCGCCGTTGTACTCGGAGACATCCATGATGATGCTAAAGCCCAGAAAGGACCTTTCATAGAATAAGCACCAATTAATACGACACTGAGTAAAAAGATTGTGCCAATAAGTGAAGACGTGAACAAAGCAATTAATAAACCAAATGAGATCATCAATAGTGTGATTGCTGTATGCCAACGGCGTTCATTTTTACGATCTGAACTACGACCCCAAAAAATCATTGCAATAGAAGCTAAGCCATAAGGAATTGCATTTACTAAACCGATTTCTAAATTACTTAAACCAAATGATTTAATTAATTGTGGTGCCCAAACACTCATTGTACTTCCAGCAGCAGAAGCACCAGAATAAATAATGATCATAGACCAAATATATTTATTCCTTAAAAGTTGCCATAGTGAAATATGGCCAATTGGGGTTTTTTGTTGGCGTTCAAACTGTAATCTTTCAACTAACCAAGCTTTTTGTTCGCTATTGAGCCATTTTGCTTGTTCTGGTCGATCAGTGAGAACAAATAGGCAGGCGATACCCAGTAAAACAGCAGGAATACCTTCTAAAATAAATAGCCAATGCCATCCACGCATGCCTAACCAACCATCTAGGGATAATAAAAGCCCAGATAGTGGTGAACCGATAAAGTTGGCACCCGGAATCGCCACCATAAATATTGCAACCATTCTGGCTCTATAGTTAGCAGGCAACCAATAGGTTAAATATAAAATTACACCAGGGAAAAAGCCTGCTTCGGCAGCGCCGAGTAAGAACCGCATAATATATAATGATGTGGAGCTTTCAACGAATGCAGTTGCGGATGATATTACCCCCCACGTCACCATAATTCGGGCAATCCAAACTTTTGCTCCAAATTTTTGCATGGCGAGGTTGCTGGGTACTTCAAATAGAAAATATGCAAAGAAAAATAAGCTACTGGCAAAACCAAAAGCAGTAGCTGTTAGGCCAAGATCTTCATTCATTTGTAATGAAGCCATACCAATATTGCCACGATCAATAATAGCGATGACATAACAAAGTGTTAAAAATGGCAGTAATCGCCACGCCACCTTGCGCATCGTTTCGCGTTCAATCGCACTCGGTTGAGAGTATTCTGTAGACATAAAAAAATCCTTTTTTATATTCAGTATTTTAATTGTTCTCGCATCTAAAAGCTTAGAAACAATTGAGTTCCATGATTAGCTATTGAGTAACTTCCAGTTAGCGATAGCTCGTGGGTTTAGTAATTGGCCATCCCAAATACTCACAATCTGTTCAAGTGCTAAAAGACCGACGCGATTACGTGAATCTGTTGTGTTTGCTCCTATGTGAGGAGTCACAACCAAGTTAGGTAATTCCCATAGTGGATTATCTTTTTCTGGTGGTTCTGAAGAAAAGGTATCTAAACCTGCACCAGCAATTTTATTATTTTTTAGTGCATCAACTAATGCAGCTTGATCAATTAATTCACCACGTGCTGTATTGATTAAGATGCTTGAGCGTTTCATCTTTTCAAATTGGGCATGAGAAAATAAGTGTCTATTCTCAGCTGTGAGTGGGCAATGTAGGCTAATAATGTCACTGGTTTCTAAAAGTTTTTCAAAGTCGTGTTTCTGTTCTACATAATCGAGCTCTGGCAAATTTTGTAAAAACGGATCATATACTTTTACTTTCATGTTTAAGGGAGCCACTAACTTCATGAGTATGCTACCGATTGCCCCTAAACCAATTAAGCCCAACGTTTTGCCATAAAGCTCCACACCATTTGCACTTGCTTTGTCCCAATGACCTTCTCGAATACGTTGGTCTAACCATGTGACTTGTCGCGCAACATTAAACATGAGTGCAAAAGCGTGTTCGGCAACAGATTGTGCATTTGCACCTACTGCAATAGTGACAGGAATTTTTCGTTCAGCAGCAGCTTGAGTGTCGATTGTGTCAAACCCAACACCATGTTTTGCAATCACTTTTAAATTATCAGAAGCAAAAATCATATCTCTAGAAAGTTTGCCTGTTCGAACAAGGATTGCATCAGGTTGTTCATCATGGATGAGTTTTTCCATTTCATCTTTTGCCATGTAGGGTTCAGTTGGAATCAACTGAATATCATGGGACTGAGCATACAGTAACGCATCTGAAGTTAATGTTGGCCCCGTGATAAGAACTTTACGTTTCATTTTGACTTGCACTCCATTTAAGTATTTTGAGCAAAATACGTCCTTAATAATCCATATTATTAAAACGACATTTCAAAAAAATAGTCAATAGTAAAAACTGAATTTAAAAATTGAATAAATTTTAGTTTAAATTTAATTAAAAATGAAATGACATTTCAAAAAAATGCTGTCATATTAATTTGCACAAGAAAACTGATCTAAGGGAAAAGTTATGGCAATTGGTTTTAGAGTGCTAAAAAACGACAGAAAAGTTGAGCAAAAATGGATTGAGCAATATCGAGATCTACCAGTCGCTAATATCAGTGACTCAATGAATCGAATGACTTCAGGTGGGGCTCAATTAAGACCAATGCATAAAAAGGGATATCTTTGTGGGCCTGCTATTACAGTTAAGGCTCGTCCGGGTGACAACTTGATGTTGCACTATGCTATTGATATCGCCCAACCGGGAGACGTCATTGTGGTTGATGCTGGTGGCGATCTAACCAATGCATTAATTGGAGAGATGATGGTTGCGTATGCCATTAAGAAAGGTATAGCTGGCATCGTTATTAATGGCGCTATTCGTGATTCGGTTGTCATTGGAGAGGGTGATTTTCCACTTTTTGCAGCAGGAATTTCACATCGAGGACCTTATAAAGACGGACCTGGGGAAATTAATGTTCCTATCGCGATTAATGGAATGGTGGTTGAACCTGGAGACTTGATTTTAGGTGATGAAGATGGGCTTTTAAGCGTGCCTTATGCAGAAGTTGAAGAAGTTTATCTGAAAGCAAGCGCCAAACATGCCGCTGAACAAAAGCAATTAGAGCAAATCGCCGTAGGTGAAAATGATCGTAGTTGGGTGATTAACAGCTTAAAACAAAAAGGATGTGAATTACCGGAATAAGGTTATTCAAAACCATTCAAACACAAAGGGAACTAGCGAAGTCAATGATTGAGCTTCGTTAGCCTATCTAAAGTTAATTCAATAATCATTATTTTACTGATTGAAAAATAGGAAATTTCAATTCGGTCTATGTGATTTCGTCTAAAGGAAAAGGACATGAAATATAAAGGGATAATTTCTTTATCATTATTAATGAGTATGACTTTGCAGCAAGCCAAAGCTGAAAGCGAAGATAACTCAGCGCTAAATGAAAAAATAATTAAACTACAACAGCAAATAGATTATCTCATGGAGAGGCAGAATTTAAATCAAAATAGCGGATTGAATAAAGTACCTGAATTGAGTCAAAACAAAACATCAAACACTGACAAGCCTGTTTCGGCTGAACAGACTAAAATTAAATTTTATGGAAATATACGTGTTGATACTGCATATGATTTTGAAGGTTCAACGCGTTCAATTGCGAATAAGACAGGATCAATACCATTAGACAATTCAAACTCAACAAGCAAATCATTAAATGTTTCTGCCGCGACTTCACGTGTAGGGGTGGATATTGTTAAGCCCACCTCGAAAGGAGATTTGGTTGGAAAGCTAGAAGCCGACTTCATGGGAAGTGGTGGGGATAACGGTAATGGTTCGGTTCGGGTTAGACACGCTTATATTTCACTAGGAAATTGGTTAATTGGTCAGACGACTTCACCTTTTGTGAATAGTGATACAGCTCCAAGTTTGGTTGATTTTACAGGTGCGATGGGCACAGGAACTCAGCGTAATATCCAAATCCGTTATCAGCACATCGTTGATGCCAAACAAAAATTATTATTCGCTTTGGAAGGTGGTGATGTTGAAAATAAAAATGTAGAAGGTGGAAGCCGTTTTCCTGCATTAACCATGCGATATGAATTTAAAAATCCAGATTTTTTGGTTCAATTGCACGGCATGCTTCATGAAAATCGAGCAGTTTCTGACACGAATGAAGAGCAAACTAAACTTGCTTGGGGGGCTGGATTAGGCACAAAGTATAAGCTTTCTGAAAATGACTCAGTTGTGTTTAATTACTATCACATCGCTGGCGATAACCGTTACATGCTTTATTCAAAAGATAATGATGCCTTCTACTTTGATCAAAATCGAATGTATTTAAGTGAATTTGATTCTATTGAGTTAGGGTATCTGCGCAAATGGAATGAAAATTTACGCTCATCTTTATCCGCTGGTAGCCTTATCTATAAAGATTCAAATTTTTCAGTAAATAACCCTGATCAGAATAAAAGGCTAATCAATGCAAGCGTCAATTTATTTTGGACGCCTGTTGAGAAAGTCGATCTTGGCATTGAATACACCTATGGGAAGAGAGAAACATTTTCAGATTTAGAAGGGAAATTATCTCGAATCAACTTATTAGGTCGATACAATTTTTAATGTAATCACAGCCACTTTAATATCAGAAGTGGCTTTCTTTTATTTGAGATGGGCTAATATTGTGGAACAAATTAATTATGCCAATGCAAGATCACAATTTTCAAAGGTCATGGAAAGAGTGCTGTTAGGTTACGCCGTAAAAATTACACGAAAAGAGAAAGATGCAGTGGTTCTAATTAGTGAAAAAGCATACCTTGAATATAAAAATGCAATGTTTGAGCTCAATAAATTAAAAAACAAAGATTTTTAACCCTTAACGATCCGCTTCTCAAGCATTTCCATGAAAGTTTTTAATAGTTCAGCTTTACATTCAAATTAATTAAATAAAAGCTAGAGAATTTTGGATTGTTTGCAAAATATTTATTAAAATAATTGATTTTTAATATAATTTATATTGTAGAAAAGGTTAATAATGTTGTAGAAATTCTTCTATCTAAGATTATCTAGATACTAACAAGATCTTTACCAATTCTAATAGATATGGCTTAAATAGAGAAAGTTTTCTTAACTCTGATAAATTTCATTTTATATAAATATAAAGAAAAATTGAATAATATGTTTTTTTGTGTAAAATAAAGTTCTTATACGTACAATTCTGTATATGAGATGTTAACTAGAAATTTTATAACTTCTTCTATTATTCTTTTTGCGGGTTATCACCAATATGTCTATGCCATCGAAGACGTTTCTTTGCCCAGTCAGGTGCTACAAGATCAACGTTTAAAAGAGCTTAACCAGCAATTACAAGACCAGCTTGCCCAGCAAACTCCTTACCAAAACACCAAGCCCTTACAGGATTTTAAGCATCTGGTTGTTGAAGAAAGCCCATGCGTTGCGGTTAAAAAAATTAGTCTTATTCCTTTAACTGGTCATTCGGAATCTGACTTACAGCAATTTAACTTTGTGATTAAGGCCATAAAAAAACACCCACAGAATATTTTGGGTAAATGTATTGGTACCCAAAGTTTACATAACATTGTGAACTATGCCCAAAACGAACTTTTAAAAAAGGGTTTTATTACCAGTCAAATTGTCGTGAGTCCGCAAGACTTAAACCAGGGTAATTTAAACCTGAGTGTGCAAATTGGTCGCCTGAATAAAATCATAATTCAGGAAGGTAAAATTTCTTCATTACAGCTTAAGACAGGCTTGCCCTTTAAAGCGGGCGACATTGTGAATCTAAAAAAACTAGATCAGGGGCTAGAAAACCTAAAACGTGTCTACGCAGTAGATATGCAAATTACTCCCGCAACTGCTCAAGATAAAGAATTAACGGGCTATAGCGATTTAATACTCAAACTTCAACCCCTACAAAAAGTTAATTTCAATTTAAGTGTAGATGACTCTGGTAATCAGGACACTGGTACCTATATGGGAAATATCGGGATAGGTGTCAATAATCCATTTCATTTAAATGATATTTTATCGTTAAATGTGAGTCACTCATTAGATGATTTTCATGAAGACTTAAACCGAAGTTACTTTATTAGTTATCAGTTGCCTGTTGGTTATTATGATTTAGGTCTTAGCTATAATGACTATCAATATAAGCAAACAGTCTTAGGGGGGAATGGTCCACTGCTTTACCATGGCAACAGTCAGCAAGCCAACCTAAATTTATCTCGTGTGATTAGCCGTAGTGGACAACATAAAACCAGTGTCTATGGAAAGCTTTATCATAAGGAAAGCCAAAGTTTTATTGATGATATTGAAATTAATGTCTTACACCGAAGAACCTCAGGCTGGAATTTAGGGTTTCAGCACCGTCAATATTTAGGAAATGCAGTATTAGACGGCAGCATCGATTACCGTCGTGGGATGGGAGTAGGTGCCCGAACTGCACCAGAAGAAAACATTACCGATGTTTACGGAAACCATCTTCCTGTTGAAGGTTACTCCCGTGCACCACTTTTAAGTGCAGATCTGCGTTATATCACCCCATTTCTTTTGCTCGAAAAACCTGCCCAATATCGCCTTAACTGGCGTGGACAATATGCACCGAAAATTTTAGTACCGAATGACCGCTTTTATATTGGTGGTCGCTATAGCGTGCGTGGTTTTGATGGTGAGCTCATGCTTTCCGGAGATAACGGCCAGTATCTACAGCAAGAAATCAGCTTGAATGCACCAATTCCAAATACCCAGTTTTACATGGCGGTCGATCAGGGCTGGGTTAATGGGCGTAATAGCATACCGGGTCAGCGTTATTTACTCGGAAGTGTTTTAGGGCTACGTACCTATCAAAATAGTTTTTATCTGGATGCCTTTACAGGTCGAGGGCTAATTGCACCTGACAGCATAAAAAAAGACTGGGTTACCGGTTTTAGTATCAACCTTTCTTATTAATTTACTTTAGAAAAGACTTAATTCATGAACAAGAATAGTTATCGCATTATTTATAGCAAAGCACGTCAAATGTTTGTGGCGGTGGCCGAAAATGTACGAAGCCAAACCAAGGCATCAGGCCAAAGTGAAGCAAGTGCCCAGAGCAATATTGATAACACTGAATCTCAGGCATTTCATCAACTCTGGCAAGTGAAAGCATTAGTTGCCAGTATTAGCTTGTGGATGCCTTTAGCACCTGTCTATGCGGGTATTGTAGCGGACAGTGCGGCAAATGCTGCGAATAGAGCTGTGATTGGAGCTGGTAAGAACTCAGCTGGTACAGTCGTTCCTGTCGTTAATATTCAAACTCCAAAAAATGGGATATCCCATAATATTTATAAACAGTTTGATGTACTAGCTGAAGGTGCCGTCCTAAATAACAGTCGCCAAGGGGCTACGACAAAAACAGTAGGAAACGTTGCAGCCAATCCATTTTTAGCCACAGGCGAAGCGCGAGTTATTTTAAATGAAGTAAATTCATCAGCCGCTTCACGCTTTGAGGGTAACTTGGAAGTTGCAGGGCAAATGGCTGATGTGATTATTGCCAACCCATCCGGTATTAACATTAAAGGTGGTGGTTTTATTAATGCCAATAAGGCAATTTTTACCACAGGTAAACCTCAGTTAAATGCTGATGGTAGTATCAAACAGTTTACGATTGACCAAGGAAAAATTACGGTCTCAGCGAACCCCAATTCTAAATTTGGTTTGGGGGGGAATAATAACGATGCAAACTATGTGGATCTCTATGCCCGTGCACTAGAACTTAGTGCTGAACTACGTGCCAAAAATGATATTCAGGTGATTGCCGGGGCAAATAATGTCAGTGCAGATTTACAGGATGTTACTGCTAAAACAGGTACTGGAACCGCACCGACATTGGCGGTAGATGTTAAAGCGCTGGGTGGGATGTATGCCAACAACATCTATTTGATGGGAACTGAAAAAGGTTTGGGCGTGACTAACGCCGGGACTATTCAAGCAGTAAACAATCTGGTGATTACCAGTGCCGGAAAAATTGAACACAGTGGCACAATCAGTTCAACCAGTAAAACCCAAGGTTTAGTGAACATACAAACAACGGGTACGGGTGCAGCTGCCGACATCAACTCATCAGGCAGTATTAACAGTAATAGCATGTTAAATATCGATTCAGGTAATAACCTGAATGTAAATGCTAAAGAAATTATTATTAATGTCGGTAGCCTGGCTTCATCACCTTTAATCGTTAATGCCAAAGGTAATATCAATCTGGCTGCTGATACCCGCATTATGGATGATTCACAAGGAGGGGATGTCTATATTGATGCAGCAAATATCAATCTTGCAGCGGGATCGGAACTCAAAAGTAACCGTGGTACAGCAACCATACAAGTACAAAAAGACTTGGTCGCAGCCAAAGGCGCAAAACTGATTGCTGCCAAAGATTTAAATATTTTAAGTAACGGTAAGTTATCACTTACAGAGAACCATATACAGGCATCATTAGGTTCAATCAACCTACAAGCAAATTCGGCTAATACCCAAAACCTGATTGATCTTCAAGGTGGGACGATCTATGCGGGTAAAGATCTCAACCTGTATAGTTCAGGAGATCTAAATCTAAAGAATCTTGGTTTTTCACTTGAAAACGCTGCAACCAGAGTTAAAAACATTAAAGCCTACAGTGGACGTGATCTGGTCTGGAATAATGCTGACAAGGCACTTCCGCTTATTACAGGTCTGGTTCAGCTGGATGCAGCCAATAATTTAACTGTTACAGCAAAAGAAATTTCCAATAAAGACAGTATTCAACTACATGCCAATCAAATAGCACTCAATAGTGCACTGACTTCACAAAAAAATATTGATGTGAGTTCTGAAATTGCTGACCTTGTTTTAAGTCAGGCGCTCAAGGCTCAAGGTGATATTAATCTAACCGCACTTGCTGGTGGAGTTACTGCAAATAGCTTAAAGGCCACATCTTCGGCTGGAAAGATTTCTATACTCGCGAATAAAAATATAAATTTAAACTCGACCCAGACAAGCAAGGCGATGCCTTCAGCTGATAAAGATGAATTAACAACTGATCAGACGGTTATTAGTGGTTTAAAAGGGGTAACACTTGGCTCAATTGGTGATGGCACCGTTAACTTACAGTCAGTACAAGTTAATGCGAATCAGGGTGATATATTAGTTTCGAGTAATAATGGAATAAATTTAAAAGCTAATAATGATGTAGTTGTTACTGCAAATAAGGGCCAAGTTAAAACGGTAAATAATGTTCTAAAGGGGCAAACTGTTTCGATAGAAAATAGTAAATCCGATATTAAAGTCCAAAATACAGATCTAGGCTCTACGGTTGGTAAACTTGCGGTCAATAGTAGAGCAGGTATGAGTACAATTATCGATAGCGTATTAACGTCAAAAGGTAATACTGAACTCTATGCAAAAGATTTACTGACTTTACAGGGTGTGAATGCTACATCAGACCAGCATCTGGCGGTAAGCTCTGGCCGTACGGTTTATAGCAATGCGGAGTATACGCCAGCGACTAAATGGATTGCGGATAAAGTAACAAACTTAACATCTAAAGGGGTGACCTCTGTAACGGCTACAGGAAACCAAGTATTACAAAATACAAATTTAACCGGTGGAGCTGTTTTATTAGAGGCGGGTGGTTTTATTTTAGGTCAGACTGGATTGAACTTGAATGCGGTCGGAAGTGATTTACTCAAGAATCATACAAAGTTAAATAGTTTAAATGGTGACCTAACAATTCAAACCAATTCTAACTTAACGATTGACCCTAAAGTTTATAGTTTAAAAGCAGTAGGTGATATTGAACTTGTTTCTAAAACTGGCACTTTAACTTTAAAAGGCTATGGTGGAACTGCAGGGAATGGATCGGAACAAGTTGTTAAGCTGGATACAGCAAATGGGGGGATCAATTTAGAAGGTGCTAAGGTTGAGCTACAAGGTTCAAATTTAAAAGCTGCTAAAGATATTTCGATCGTCTCGACAAATGGTGACTTGGTGGTTGATGGAGTTAGAAATACAATTACTAATCAACATACTGATGAATATAAGGCAAAAATAATAAAGCTAGATGAAGAGATAAAAATATTACAAAAGTCGAGTGACTATGAGGCCATAATTGCATTCTTTATGAAAGAGGCTCTTAAAGTCTATGCAAGAATTAGTTCGGGAGAATTAATAGAAGGAAGCCCTGAAATGGACAGAGAGCTTCAAAAGGCTCTTCAAAAGACGACTAAGGAATTCCCAGAATACGTTTCAAAATATGGCCCGCTAAGAGACCAAAAAGATTTTTATTCAGAAATGATAAAACTATTTAACGTAGGTTATGTAAATGGAGAAGTACACTCTGGTTCAAAAATTATCAGCAACACAGGCAACATCCAGCTCGTATCTAATAAAGGTTTAAGTATAAGTGGTTCATCAATGGATGCGAAAGATGGAAAGGTCAATCTTGAAGCTGCTGGAGCCTTAGATGGTGAGGGATATAATATTCAAGGGAAATACAATAACCCTACTGAAAACAGTGTAAAAAAAGGTGTTATTAAAGGCAGTATTATTATTGATGCTAACCAAGACTCATATGAACAAGGAAGCCCTTCTGATAATGATTATCGTTGGTTTAGTCCAGTAAGTCCTACAACTATTAATGGAACTAAAGGCGTTTCTATAAAAGTTATAGGCAAGCAGAGTACAGATAATTTAATTTTACAAGGCGTCGCAATTACCTCAGAAAATGATGTAAATATTGAAGCTTATAAAAATATAATTTTTGATGTTGCAATTAATAATAGTTTTAATAAATCTCAGAAGACTGAGACCAAAAGTAAATGGTATGGCAAAAAGAAAACGATTACCACAACGCAGACTGATGAGAAAAGTGGTGGCTTATCCGTCGATATTGATGCAAAAAATATTAATATTAAGAGTCAAGCAAAGAATACGCCTGCTATGAGTG
The DNA here is from genome assembly GCF_000163635.1 of Acinetobacter sp. SH024. NCBI lineage: Bacteria > Pseudomonadati > Pseudomonadota > Gammaproteobacteria > Moraxellales > Moraxellaceae > Acinetobacter > Acinetobacter sp. SH024. The sequence goes on from NZ_GG753600.1 coordinate 163,404, forward strand.
GTCAGAATCGTACTAGTATTGATATGTATTCAAGTCAACTAACCGCGATTGATGGAAAAATTAATATTCAGGCAGGAGGTGATCTAAACTTTTTAACTGCTGATGATGTATCACTCAATACAACAGATATCAGTAAAAAAAGTTCATTTCTTGGTGTCAAACTGAATAAGTCACATACCACGAATACGAGGAATGTGAAATCAGAATTACCTGCAGAATTAAATGCCGATTATATCGGAACCAAGTCTGGATTTGATACTCGTTTAAAAGGAACTGTATTCAACTATCTAGAAGGAGCAGAAATCCAAGCGGGTGGGACTATTACTTTGGAGAGCGCCTCGACTACTGTCACAGAAACTCTAAAAAAAGAGAGTAATAGTGTTGTTTGGCAATCAATGCAGGATAAAGGCTCTATCACTGAAACTGCTCAGTTACCGAGTTTTAATGGTCCAGTTTTACCTACTTTTATAGCGGCAGGTGGTTTGAGTGTGCAAGTTCCAATTAGTGAAAAAGACGTTAATAAAGTTGAATTGCGTAATGAAATTCTAAAATTGGCAAATCAGCCAGGTAATGCATATCTCAAAGAATTAGTTAACCGAAAAGATGTTGATTGGCAAACAGTACTATTAACTCAAAAGGATTGGGACTATAAATCACAAGGTTTAACAGGTGCTGGGGCAGCAATTATTGTCATCATTGTAACAATTGTTACGATGGGTTCGGGTACGGCAGCGGCAGCTGGTGCAGCAGGAGGGGCTGCTGCAAGCGGTACTACTGTTGGACTTGGCGCAAGCATGCTCGGTGCTGCTGGCGTTACTACAACAGCAGCAGGAGCAATCGTTCCCTCAGCTCTAGGTGCCATGGCAAATGCAGCAATCACCAGTCTGGCAGCTCAAGCAAGTGTAGGATTGATTAATAACGGCGGAGATATTGGTAAAACACTAAAAGATTTAGGAAGTAAAGATTCTATTAAGAATTTAGCAGCATCAGTAGTCACTGCTGGCTTAATGAGCCAAGTTGGTTCTGCTTTAAATTTAAAACCAGATAGTACTCTTCTACCAGACCGATTAGCTAATAATTTTGCATCATCAGTAGGATCAACTTTAGTACAAACTGCGATTAAAGGGGGAGATCTCGGAGATAATTTACAGGTTGCATTACTAGCAGGTTTAGCTGGAGCATTACAAGGCGAATTAGCTCAAAATCTCAAAGGTCTGGAAGATGTAAACTATATTTTACATAAAATTGCTCATGCAGCAGTTGGATGTGCAGCGGCAGCTGCTACAAAACAGAGCTGCGAAGCTGGAGCGATTGGTGCTGGTGTTGGCGAAATTATTGCACAAGAAATGCTTCATGGCCGAAATCCAACATTCGTTTCAGCAGAAGAGAAAGCTAAAATTGAAGCTTATAGTAAGTTAATTGCTGGTACAATTTCCGCTTATGCTGGGTATGATGTTAATACAGCTGCAAATAGTGCAACTATAGCAATTCAAAATAATGCTTTTAAGGATAAAGCATTATTAAAACTTGAAGCTACACGTAAATATTTGGATGATAAGTCTAAAGCTGCTTTAGATGGCTTAATTAATGCATATAAAAAAGGTGATATAGAAGCTGCTAAAAAATTTAAAAACCAATTAGATGATTCAGTAACAACTTGGGCTAATTCAAGTAGTAGTTATTTAAATATAGAAACAAAATCTGCCTTAGGTGAGATCGTTATTGTTGTTAGTGACTTAGTTATTCCTACTAATTATGTAGAAATTTTGCCAGTTGGTAAACTTTCAAAAGTCGCTAAAATATTAAAAATTGGTGAGGATGGAACTAAGTCTGCTGGGCGTTTAGCAGAAGAGCTTGCAGAGTTACAAAAAGTTGATATTAAATTTGGTAAGACATTACCTGGCGCTAAAGCACCTATCACTGTTACAGCTGAATCAAATATAGGTGGTAAGCATATGTTCGATACCAATCAAACTGCTAGACCAGAAGTTAATCGAACAAATACACCAACTCTTGCTGCTGGAAATGCAAAAATAGATCCAAGTAACCCTAATTTAACAATGAAAAATGCACATGCGGAAATTGCCTTAATTCAAAGAGCATACGATGCTGGTTTAACAAAAGGAGAAACTATGCAGGTGCTTGTTAGAGGAAAGGAAGTATGTGACCATTGTGGGCAAGTGATGAAAACTATGTATGAACGTTCTGGACTAGCCAAATTGATTATTCATGATACAACAAGTGGTAGCACTACTACTTATTATAAAGTTATTGATGCTAAAACTAATATTGCTACAACTAAAATTGTAGTATCGCCAATTTTTGGTCATTAATGTTATTTTATAGAGGTTGCTAATGATTTTATATGTTTGTAGTTATGTTTTAAGAAATCCTTTTTTTTCTGAGAAGCGAATTGATATAAAAGAAATGGGGTGGGAAAAATTATCAAATATAGTCAAAAATGTTTTTTCATTTGGAGGTAGTGTCATTATTCATAAAACGGATGCTGATTGTTCTGAAGAATATGGACGGTTAGCATATAGCGATATAGATAGTTATAGTATGGTTTGTGATTCTAAATACGGTTATTTGTTTGGATGTAGTATTAGTGAAAATGAGAATTATCCGGAAGGTACTTATTTGCGTCTTGTGAATAAAAATGCTAAAAATCCTGATGAGATTTACATTTTTGAACCCCATGAAGATGAATGGAAAGCAAAGTATGTTAATCAAGATCTAGAATTATTATTAAATCTTTTTAAAGATATTTATCAACATGGTGAATTGTCATTAGATTCAAAAGCAAGTTTTGAGTAGTAGCTTTTAATAAAAAAAATTTAACTAATAAATTATTTTATAAAAAACCAGTTGCAAGGATAACTGGTTTTTATAATTTATTATAGTTTTTAATATAATCTAAAATAATTAGTTTAAATTTACTATTTTATTATCTAATTAATTGTCAATAAATTTTAACCCGCAACAATCCGCTTCTCAAGCATTTCCATGAAAGTTTTTAAAATATTATTGTGGTTTTTACCCTTATGAGTAATTAAGCATATAGGGGTACTGTAATACATTTTCTCCTTTGAAACAGCTTGCATAAAACCATCTTCAACCCATTTTTTTGCGTAATGGTCGGGTAAAAAACCCAAGAATTTTCCAGTTAAAATCAGAAATGCGATGCCTTCACGGTCACTTGCTGTCGCTTTACAGTCTAAAAGCTGATGCAACTTTGCCGCTTCTGGTGTAATAGCATAATTAGGGAGAACCGCTTGCCATGTTTTCAACTCATCTAGATTCATATTGCTGCACTGGCTAAACAACGGATGATTTTTGCCACAGTACAAAAATGAACTTTCACTATATAAATCGAAATAGTCTAGACCAGACAAAGGCGTAACAAGTGGAATAACACCTGCATGTAAACGGTTATCGAGCACACGGCATTCAATATCTGACAAAGTACTCATACTAATATTAATAATAACCTCAGCATGTTCCTCTGCAAGTTGTGTCAAGGTATTGGTGATATAGCCTCTAGGCATCGTCACAAGATTGTTAATAATGCCGATATTAAACTCACCCTTAAGACGATTATGCATTTGGTTAACTTTGGAGCGGAAGTCTTCAATGGCTGCCGTAAGCACTTCTATATATTCTAAAATTTCCCGTCCTTCATCGGTCAGGGCAAATCCGGCACGGCCTCGCTGACATAGCCGAATGCCTAAACGATTTTCTAAATCACTCATATGCAAACTGATGGCAGAACGGCTAATGCCAAGAATGCTTTCTGCAGATGTAAAACTATGACAGTCGCAAACCGTTTTAAATATTTTAAGTAATTTAATATCAAAATCAGTGACTTGATTTAATTTTTTGGGTTTCATTTAGTTTTGTTTTTTTAAATCTAAACTCAAGATAATTTGAATTTATCAAACTTATCACGCTATGTACACTCAAACCATAATTTGAAAATAAACAGGAATGGTTATGTTTGATACGGATAAATTCAGTGACTCAGAGCATACTCTGGATGCGGTTCAAACTAATAATAATATGCACATAAATTATCAGGCACACTGGATGCCTTTCTCTGCAAATCGGAACTTTGCTAAAGATCCGCGCATGATTGTGGGCGCAAAAGGATCATACCTAATTGATGATTCGGGCCGTGAAATTTACGACTCACTCTCAGGCCTATGGACTTGTGGTGCTGGTCATACCTTGCCTGAAATTCAACAGGCGGTAAGTGCACAATTAGGTCAGCTTGACTACTCACCAGCTTTTCAGTTTGGTCATCCGTTGTCTTTTAAGTTGGCAGATAAAATTGTTCAGCATATGCCTGAAAAACTACAACACGTTTTCTTTACCAACTCGGGTTCAGAGTCGGCAGATACCGCTATTAAAATGGCACGTGCCTATTGGCGCATTAAAGGTAAACCAAGCAAGACTAAATTGATTGGTCGTGCCCGTGGCTATCATGGTGTAAACGTTGCGGGAACAAGCTTAGGCGGTATTGGTGGCAACCGTAAAATGTTTGGTCAGCTTATGGATGTAGACCATTTACCGCATACCTTGCAACCAAATTTAACTTTTACCAAAGGCTGTGCAGAAACAGGTGGGGTAGAACTTGCCAATGAAATGCTTAAGTTAATTGAGCTACATGATGCTTCAAATATTGCAGCCGTAATTGTGGAGCCTATTTCTGGTTCGGCGGGTTGTATTGTACCGCCAACGAGCTATTTACAACGTTTAAGAGAGATCTGTGATCAGCATGACATCTTGTTAATTTTTGATGAGGTGATTACAGGTTTTGGCCGTTTAGGAACTTGGACGGGAGCAGAGTACTTTGGGGTAACACCAGATATTTTGAACTTTGCGAAACAGGTGACTAATGGTGCCATTCCTTTAGGTGGAGTGGTGGCAAGCCATGAAATTTACTCTGCCTTTATGCAACAAGACTTACCGGAACATGCCATTGAATTTACTCACGGTTATACCTATTCGGCGCATCCGGTTGCTTGTGCGGCTGCTTTAGCTGCGCTTGATGTTTTAGAAAAGAAAAACCGGTTGGCTCAATCTGCGGCGTTAGCACCAACTTTTGAAAAAATGCTGCATGGCTTAAAAGGCGCACCGCACATTTTAGATATTCGTAATTGTGGTTTGATTGGTGCGTTGCAGTTAGCTCCGCGTGATGGCGATGCCACCATCCGAGGTTTTGAGCTTGGTATGAAACTTTGGAAAGAAGGGTTCTATGTTCGCTTTGGAGGCGACACGCTTCAGTTCGGCCCAATGTTTAACAGTACAGAAGCAGATATTGACCGCTTAATGAATGCCGTGGGCGATGCGCTTTATCAAGTGAATTAAGGCTTATAGACATTTTAAGAGCATCGGTAGCGTCTATAGATGTTCTTTAAAAACTAAATGAAAAATACAGTTTGATCTGAAAATTAATTGTAGTAAGGAGTAACAACAATGACAAATGGCCTAGAAGATTTTAGCTATGAGGAAGTTTCAACTGAAAATAGTACGCATAGTGAACAAGCCAAAAAAGTGCTAGGGCATTTCATTCAAGGAAGAATTGTATCTAAAACGGTAAGAAAACAGCCAGTTTACAATCCTGCGACGGGTGAAATTAGTAAAGAAGTCGAAATTGCAGATGCTCAAACGGTAAATGAAGCAGTTCAGGTAGCCGAGCAAGCATTTCCTGCATGGCGCGATACACCAGTCATTAAACGTGCGCGTGTCATGTTTAAGTTCAAACAACTATTAGAACAAAATGCTGAAAAGATTTGCGCTTTGATTGGGCAAGAGCACGGTAAAATTTCTCATGATGCTCAAGGTGAGTTGCAACGTGGTATTGAAAATGTTGAATATGCTTGCGGCGCACCAGAGCTTTTAAAAGGGGAATATTCAAAAAATGTCGGTCCAGATATTGACTCATGGAGCGAGTTCCAACCGTTAGGTGTTGTGGCTGGTATTACACCGTTTAACTTCCCAGCTATGGTGGCGTTGTGGATGTTCCCAATGGCACTGGTTTGCGGTAATTGTTTTATTTTAAAACCTTCTGAAAAAGCGCCTTCTGTGGTTTTATACCTTGCAGAATTATTAAAGCAGGCGGGTTTACCTGACGGCGTGTTTAACGTGGTGAATGGTGACAAAGAAGCGGTAGATGCCTTATTGCATCATCCTCGTATTCAGGCGGTTAGCTTTGTGGGTTCAACACCAATTGCTGAATATATTTACCGTACTGCAACATCCACGGGCAAACGTTGCCAAGCATTAGGTGGGGCAAAAAACCACGCGATTATTATGCCTGATGCCGATATTGATAACGTAGTAACTTCATTGTTAGGCGCAGCTTTTGGTTCTTCAGGTGAACGTTGTATGGCATTGTCAGTAGCAGTAGCCATTGGTGATGAAGTTGCCGATGTAGTCATTGATAAGCTGACTCAAGAAATGAAAAAATTGAAGTTCGGCAACTATGCAGATGCAAGCAACGACTTTGGGCCACTTATTACCCAAGCACATAAAGACAAGGTACAAGCCTATATTCAAAGTGCAGAACAACAAGGCGCAAAAATTGTGGTAGATGGTCGTGATGCAAAACCGACAGGTTACGAAAAAGGTTTCTTTGTTGGACCAACTTTAATTGATCAAGTCACGCCGAACATGACCAGCTACCAGCAAGAGATTTTTGGTCCTGTGTTGCAAGTTATGCGTGTGAATACTATGCAAGAAGCCATGCAACTCATTAATGAACACGAATATGGTAACGGTACTTGTATCTATACCCGTGATGGGGAAGCAGCACGTTATTTTAGCAGTCATATTCAAGTTGGTATGGTGGGTATAAATGTGCCCTTACCGGTACCTGTTGCTTACCATAGCTTTGGTGGTTGGAAGCGTTCATTATTCGGTGATTTACATGCTTATGGTCCAGATGGTGTCCGTTTTTACACACGCCGTAAAACTATTACGCAACGTTGGCCATCTGCTCAGGTCCGTGAAGCAAAACAATTTTCAATGCCAACTTTAAATTAATTATTGCAACAAGGGGAAAACATTAAGTTTTCCCTTTTTCATTACCGTAGGATTTTAAACATGTAATAGATTGTTTTTATAGATATATTTTTAAGGATTGAAATATGAATAATGATACAACAAAAAAATTAGGCGAAGGACTTTCAAATCGCCATATCACAATGATTAGTATTGGCGGTGTTATTGGTGCAGGTTTATTTGTCGGTTCATCTTCTGCAATTGCCAAGGCAGGCCCAGCGGTGATTCTTGCATACCTGATTACCAGCATTATGGTATTTCTGGTCATGCGAATGTTAGGTGAGATGGCCGTTTTAGAACCAGACACTGGTTCATTTTCTACATATGCTCGTAAAGCGATTGGCCCTTGGGCAGGCTTTACCATTGGTTGGTTATATTGGTGGTTTTGGGTGCTTGCGATTCCAGTAGAAGCGATTGCAGGTGCTGAAATTTTACATTCATGGTTTCCGAACGTTTCAGTTTCTATCTATGCGTTCTGTTTTATTGTGTTCTTAAGCTTGGCCAACTTTTTTAGTACCAAAAGTTTTGGTGAGTTTGAGTTCTGGTTTTCTCTAGTTAAAGTAGTGGCCATTATTGGTTTCATTATTATTGGTATTTTGGCAATTTCAGGTATTTGGCCTTTAGCTAAAAATGTTAGCGGCGTTGCCAATTTATATAACAACGCTGGTTTTATGCCGCATGGTATGGGAGGCATTTTATCGGCAATTTTAATTACGGCATTTTCATTCTTTGGAGTAGAAATTGTCTCAATTGCAGCAGCGGAATCATCAAATCCTAAACAGAAAATCAGACGCGCTACCAATTTAGTGTTGTACCGTATTATCCTTTTCTTTGTGGTCTCAATGTTTATTGCTGTTTCACTTGTCGATTGGCATTCACCAGATTTACAGAAGTATGGGACATTCCAATACGTTTTAATGAGCTTGAACGTACCGGGTACTAAACTCATCATTGATACGGTTGTATTTATTGCTGTTGCGAGTTGTATGAATGCTGCGATTTATACGTCCTCTCGTATGCTATTTCGTTTGGGCACTCGTAGTGAAGCGCCACAAGCAGTAACTAAAATCAATTATGCGGGTGTACCTGCAATTGCAGTGTTTTCTTCAACTTTTATTGGTTTAGTGTGTTGTGTCATTAACTATGTATTCCCCGGAAAAGTATTTGGCTTATTGCTTTCAAGCACAGGGTCAATTGCTTTACTGGTGTACTTAGTTATTGCATTCTCACAACTACGTTTAAGACATAAGTTAGAAGCAGCTGGAGCGGAAATTCCATTTAAAATGTGGTTATTCCCATGGCTGACTTGGTTTGTCATTATTATTATTTTAAGTGTATTGGCTTACATGTTCTTCTCGCCAGCATATAGTTATGAAACCACTTTATCTTTAGGGGTAACTTCGCTTGTGGTTGTTTGTGGGTTGTTCGTCACGCGAAAGCGTAAAGCAACCAGAGCGGTTGCCATGAATTTAGATTAATTAAAAAAGAGACCATAAATGGTCTCTTTTTTTCTCATATTCCAAGATCTAGACGAACTATTTAGTCGTATCAATAGAGACTAAAACCGATAAACCTGGGCGTAATAATTTAACGTCTTTTTGATTTTCAATAAGCTTAATTCGTAAAGGAAGGCGCTGAACAATCTTGGTAAAGTTACCTGTTGCATTGGTCGCCGAGATTGGAGAAAAAAATGCGCCAGTTGAAGGAGAGAAGCTATCTACCACACCTTTTAATTCAACATTATAAGCATCTACATAGACATTAACTGGTTGTCCGATCTTGATCTTTTTTAACTCAATTTCACGGAAGTTGGCTTCTACATAAACCTGATCTAAAGGAACAACCACCATGAGTGGATTACCAGCACTCACAAAGTTACCTACATTAGCTGACTTTTGACCAATCATGCCATCAATAGGTGCACGAACCTCTGTATAGCTCAAATTCAGTTTTGCTTTATCAAGCGCCGCTTGGGCTTGTTTAAGGGCTGCTTGTTTGGCTTGTACCTGAATCTTGTATTGGTTGAGCTGATACTGTGCATCAATCACTTTTTCTTTACTGCTGTCTAAGTCAGCATATTGTTCAGTCAAAGTAGTCTTAGATTGCTGTGTAATTAATCTAGACTCCGCTCCAAGTGCCTGTAATTGCTCATAACGAGCCGTATTATCTTTGGTGAGTTTAATTCCAGCTTCTACTTTTCTCAGCTGTGCTTCAGTTTCTCGAATGATAGTGGGTTGTCTATCCACTGCGAGCATTGCTTCACTCAGGTCAGCTTGCGCTTTTGCATAATTAGATTCAGCCTCAGCCAAAGCAGCTTGATAATCACGTGCATCAATCCGCGCTAAAAGTTGGCCTTTTTTTACGGTCTGGTGATCTTTAATGTAAATTTCCTCAATATTGCCCGATACTTTTGGGGCAATTGTTGAGTACTCTACATCTACACGTGCATCGTCTGTTTCAACAACCGAAGAGGGTAAAAATATAAGTTTTAAAACCCATAAAATAGATGCTAAGACAATAATAAACGCAATAGCCATAACCCAATGCTTTTTGAGAAATTGCACCTTGGTTAACTTGGGTGGTTCGGTATGGGTGGTGTCTTGGGCTTCGAGAGTACTCATAAAGATTTTCCTGAGTTATGACTATTCATTAACTTAATGAGAGCAATACGTGGCGGATAAGTTCGAACTGGCAAAATCAACATCACGATGAACAAAATAGCGGTAAGGCCAGCTAAGATGAGATATTGATCGCTAATAACTAAAACTGATTGTTGCGCTTGAATCGCAGAATTTAGGGCAGATAAACCACCTGAAATACGATCTGCACCATTTGCGGTGAGCACAGGTGGAGTAAGTGGGTTAATAACAGGGCCTTGAATATTTTGGAAAACATGTTGGGCTGTATTTTCAATCAGCCGGGTTGAATGGTATTCGCCGCGAACTCGGTTGACCCAGTCCAAAATACAAACACCCAGTACACCGCTAATAGCACGCGGGGTATTAATCATAGGGGATGCATAAATTGCCATAGTTGGGTGAACACTGTTTGTCCCCATCATTAAGAGCGAGAGCACGACACAGGTTTGCCCCAGACATGAGATTGCATGCCAAAAATAAAATTGATCTTGGTTCCATGTGGTATCAAGTTGGCTTGCACCTAGGCAACCAGCAATCACCAGAAGTAAGCCAAACCCGTGTACATATCGGCTATCCACCCAAGCTTGATTTAAAAGTTTCACAACAATAGGAATATAGATAAATTGCAATGCCGCAATTTGTAAGCCAATCCACATGGTCTGAGTGGGTTTATAGCCATGTACAGCACTTAAGTAATTGAGTGGTAATGTGCTTGTGGACATACCAATAATGACAAAGCAAAAGAGTGCGAAAACAGCATAAGCAAAATTTCGGATTTCGAGCATTTGCGGTTTAATCAATGGTGACGGATAACGCCATTCATGTATGAAAAACCAAGGTAAAGTTATTGCACTAATTAAGGCTAATACACAAATTAATTGAGAATGGAACCAATCTAAATGGTTGCCATGCAATAACATGGTGCTCAGGCTGGCTAAGCTAATAATCGCTAAAATGGCACCCATCCAATCGTAAGTTTTTATTCTTGAATAATTCAATGGATCTTGGGGAATACCAAAATAAACCAGTGCAGCGCTTAGCGCACAAAACGGAATAGTTTGGAAAAATATCATTTTCCATCCAATTACATCTAAGTAAAAAGCTGAGAGTGCAGCACTTAAGTTGGGAAAGAACGTCGCAGTTAATGCATAGCAGGCTAATCCCCATAGCCGAATGTCAGGTCCTAAAAATCTAAGCGCACAGGCCATGAGCAAAGGAATCGTTAAACCATTGGCGAGCCCTTGTAAACCACGTAATAGATAAAAGATTTCGATATTTGGACTAAAAGGAATTAAAACGCTAGAAAAAAGGCAAAGTCCTATAGCAAAAAGAAGAACTCTGCGCATAGAAAAAATGACTGCCCAACTCGTAGACAGGATCATTCCAATAATCATCGCACTTGCGTAAATACTATTAACCCAATAACCCGAGTCGACACTAATGCCCATTGCACCTCGAATGTCGACTAAAGTAATGCTGGTAATTCGGTTATTAAATTCAACAGTCATTGCAGCAAATATTGCACCTGCTAAACCGATGAGTGGCTTTGTATTCATCTTTTACCTTAAATCTTAAACATCAATTCATTGCACGGAGTAGATATTTACTGTACTGTACCGATCGGTACTCTACTCTTTAATTAAATTTCCGTCAATTCTCGATTTTGAACTTTTCGATGAGTTACACTTAGAACGAAATCGCTAAAATTTTTATAAGGTCAATATGTCTGGTTTAACGAAAGCTCATGAAAAAGATCAAAAAATTCTGGATGCAGCAACAAAGTTTTTTTTGATCCACGGCTTTAGTGGAACAACGACCGACATGATTCAAAAGGAAGCGGGGGTTTCAAAAGCTACCATGTATGGTTGCTATAAGAATAAAGAAGCGATGTTTGCAGCGGTGATTGAACGTCAATGTACCAACATGCAAAAACAAATTATTTTAGTTGAAACAAAAGCCGACAATTTACGCTCAGCACTAACTGAAATTGGGAAGACCTATCTGTGTTTTATATTATCGCATTCAGGCTTGGCTTTTTTTAGGGTCTGTATTGCAGAAGCGGTAAGGTTCCCAGAGTTATCTGAAAAATTCTTTGAATTGGGTCCACAGCGTCTAGCAAATATCATTGCAGGATATCTAGAAAAATCCGTTAAACAGGGCGAAATTGAATTAAGTTCTTCTTCAGAAGTTGCTGCGAATATATTTTTATCGCTATTAAGAAGTGATGCTCATCTAAAATGTTTGACACATCCTGATTATTTAATATCAGAGAATGAAATTAGTACTTGGGTTGAATACGCTGTTGATTTATTTTTAAAAAATATTAAGTATTGTCAGAGTTAGTTTCTTTATTCGATGATCTAAAAAAAAATACTTTAAAAATTATTTTATTCTCGAGTGATTTAAAGCTTAGTAAAATCTTTGCTTTAAAATTTTTAGTTAAAAAAGGAGTTGAGTTGAAACCGAACTCCTTTTTAGCAAGATTTACGATTTAGACGGAATATATTTACGCATAGCAAAGATAAACAGCGTAAATAAAATACTAAAACCAAAAACAGGTAAGCTTAGCCCTAACACGATTCCCACCAATATTAACCATATTTTTTGTGAGCCAGTTGCACGGTTCCAAATTAATAGACTTTGACCAACAAAGTGAGTTGTCATGAGTTTTAAATTCGAGTTTTTAAACGCAGCACTATATCCGTAAATAATCATAATACAGAGTGCGAAAGCATAAAGAGCCAGTACTAATTGATTTATCCAGCCAAATAAAACCCCAATATGCGCATCAACTCCCCAACGAGTGAGTTTTGCCACTAGTGAATAATCTTTAAAAGCAAGTTGATCGATGACTTTGTGTTGTTCCATATCAATTGCGATACTGTCTGCTTGAGTTGGCCATTTGCGCTGAATTTCGGCCACAGTCCAGGCTTGATTTCCACTGGTTGGTGGTTTGATTTGTATTTGTGTTGCATCAATGCCATGTGCTCTGGCGATTGAAAGAGCAGTATCGTACTCAGTAGAGACAATATTTAAATTAAGATTTTCACTATGAGGCATTTCGTGATGTTCATGGTGCATCACTGTAGGTAAATTATCTGTTTGAAGAGAAGTTGCTAATGTTGGTGTTTGCCAGTTAAGCCACTGACGAGCAACTCGAATATTATCTCCAGCCCACTCAGACCATGTAAGACCTGTAACGGCGATTATTAATAAGAGAGGAAATAAAGTTAAACCAAGCGTACTATGCCATCTTAGTAATTTATTTTTTTGTGTCTGTCTGATTTTAAGATTTTGACGCCGTTTCCACCAATTATATAGCCCAGTTAAAGTCAAAATAGCTAACCAGCTTGCTGCCAGTTCACTATAAAAGCGGCCCCATTTTCCTAGTAATAAATTACTATGTAACTGGTCGAGCGTAGTTCGAAACGGTAGAACCCCGCTCGTACCATAAACCGCTAGATGACCTTGAGCTTTAAGTGTAAAAGGATCAATAAAAACGGCTTCACTTATAAAATCGTGGATAGGGTCTGAAAATATTACACGAGTTGTTTGATCAGAGCTTGGAGCTGGTCTAACTTCAATCACCTGTGCAGACTTAGGCATTACTTGCTTTGCGGCTTCAATTTGCTGGCTCAGCTTATGTGGTGTTTGATTCAGTGGCTCAATATATAGAACATCTTTATAAATGGCTTGTTCAAATTGTGGTGTAATTGCATAGAGTAAACCAGTGATTGCTGCGAACAAGATAAATGGTGCAATAAAAATACCGGCATAAATATGAATTAAACGGTAAAGACTACGCCAGAAAGATGATTGGATCAGAATCGGAAGATAATGTCTATCAGATTTTTGGCTGGATTATAACGAGTTATTTATTTTAATGTTGATTGAGCTGTAGCCATTATTAAATTATTTGATTAGCCACCTTGTAAACTTTTGGCCTAATAATTAAATAGTTTTTATTACTTGGTAAATTTGGCGTTTTTTTTGCTTACTCTTTAATATCTTAGCTATTACATTTAATTTGACCGCTGTATTAACCATGATTCAAACCGTCTTGCTCCCTTATGGTGTTTTTTTTACATGAAAAATGCACCAAATAGACACGTCTTTTTATTTTGCACTGTATTCGTGCAAGGCATGCCGTAATGAAGTTATTCGCTTCATTACTCACTTTACTCATTCTATGTGGATGTTCTTCATCTGAACAAAGTGGTAAAGCGCAAGAAAAGTTAGCAGCCCATTCAATATGTGTCTTTGATAGTACAAATACAAAAGTCTGTGTAGCCAAACCCGCCCAAAGAATTGTTTCTTTGTTTGAGTCGGGTTTAGATGGCTTATATATGCTAGGGCAAGGTCATAAAGTGATTGGCATACCAGCCGAAGTGTACATCCAGCCTTTATTATTTAATGCCTATTCAAAAATAGATAAGCGTATCGCCAATAAGCAGCTTGCGACGCCTTCACAAGGGGCAAATGCAACCAATATTGAAAGTCTTGTGTTGTTAAAACCTGATCTGGTGATTGTAGGAAGCGGGCAGACTCAAACGATTGAACTGTTGCGGCAGTTTGGCATTGCTGTATATGTCATGGAGTCCAGTACCTACCAACAAGTAAAAGAAGAACTTTCTGAAATTGCTATTCTGAGCGGGGCCCAAAAGCGAGCTCAGGAAATTTTAAATTTTTCTGATGAAATTGTGGCGGAGGTTGCAGCCAAAACGGCACGTCAGCCAAATAAACAATCGATTTACTATGCTTGGTCTGGTGGACGAATTTTTTCTACCTCGGGACGTCAGTCGATTACCAATGATTTTATTGAGCTAGCGGGTGCTTACAACATTGTTCAGACCAATACGAATCAACCCAATGTAAACCCCGAGACTTTAATTGAATGGAATCCTGACAATATTGTGCTTTGGAATACAAACCCAAAACTGATTTATGAACGAAAAGAATTACAAGGCTTAAGTGCCGTACAAAACTGTAAGGTATTTAATTTGAGTCCTGCATTTATATATAACCCACACACCATCAAAATTATTATTACGGCGATTTATTTGAATCATAGTATTTATCCCGAAAACTCCGATTTATCTGTAAGTGCTTTACAACAGCGTATTTTAACTAAGTTGTATGGTGAGCAACTTGCCAAAGCGTTGGTGCAATAAATATGGAAAAGCTGAAATATTATTGGTTTTACCCCTTACCGTTCGTGATGATTTTTATCTCGTTGCTCATAGGCCCAACGCAGACATTGAGTGCATGGGACTATTTGCGGTGGGTTGTACAAGCAGTTTTTGGTACACCATATTTTGATGCGGAACAATTTGGACTGATGCAAAACATTCTGGTCAATGTCAGATTACCCAGAATTTTACTGACTTTTATGGTGGGAGCTGCATTAGCAACTGCGGGTAATGGCTTGCAGGCCTTGTTTCGTAATCCCTTGGTCGACTCGTATGTACTTGGTATTTCATCTGGTGCCGCGTTTGGTGCAGCTTTGGCACTTTCTTTAAGTTGGCTTTCGCCCAATCTCTCTGCTTTTATTTTTGGCGTTTGTGCTGTTGCCTTAACGTATTTATTTGCGCATCAAAAACATGAAAGCCAGACGTCTTTAGTGATGGTAATTTTATCGGGTATGATTGTTTCGGGGCTGTTTTTGGCAGGTCTTACGGTTATTCAATACTTAAGTGATCCATTTAAATTACAAGCGATTGTGCAATGGACCATGGGCAACTTACATCAGGCGTCTTGGCAAAAGGTTCAATATGCCGTGCTGCCTATTTGTATTGGTCTTGCTGGATTATTTGCGATGCGTTGGCGCCTAAACCTAATGGCACTCGGTGCTGAAGAAGCGCAGGCCGTGGGTGTTAACCCAAGGTGGGAACAACTTCTTTTAATTGCGCTAGTGACTGTATGTACCTCAACTTCTGTGGCTGCGGCAGGTATTATTAGTCTATATGGGCTCTTTATGCCGCATATTGTGAGAATGTTGGTTGGACCAGATCATCGCTACAGCATTCCTGCCAATATGGTATTGGGCGGTAGTTTTCTACTCATGATTGATAACTTTTCTCGGGTTTTACTGACGTTTGAAATACCAATTGGTATTTTTACCATGTTACTTGGCGCGCCATTTTTCTTATTATTAATGAAAACACAGAGGACTCATTGGGCATGATTCAAATTGATCAGTTAAATTATGCCTATGGGCACAAACAGGTTCTCAAAAACATTCATCTGGAATTTCCTGAAAATCAGTTTTCAGTGATTTTAGGGCGTAATGGTTGCGGAAAATCGACACTTTTTAAATTGATGGCGGGCCTAGAACCTGTAAAAGATGGCTTGATTCGTTACTCTGGAAAACTACTATCGGACTTTAAAGGGAAAGATCGGGCTGCATTGCTCGGCTTTTTACCGCAGTTTCATAAAACCGTATTCCCATTTTTGGTTAAAGATGTAGTGATTACCGGACGTGCTGCTTTTAGCCGATATCGTCCTTCAAAATCAGACTGGGAACGTGTAGACCAAGCTTTGCTTGATTTAGACATTGAGCATTTACGTGACCGACCTTATACCGAGCTATCGGGTGGCGAAAGACAATTGGTCATGATTGCCCGTATTTTAGTGCAAGCCCCAAAAGTTATTTTGCTCGATGAACCAACCAACCATCTCGATGTTTATTATCAGTCTTATTTAATGAAAAAATTGCGTCAGTTGTCGCGGCAAGATTTTACGGTGATTGCGATTATGCATGATCCCAATTTAGCTTTTTTATTTGCAGATCATCTGTTTTTTATGCGCCAACACGAAGTGGCTAAACCTGAGTCAAAAACACGAATAACCGATCCGAAGTTTTTAAAAAGTGTCTACGATGTTGAGTTCCATGAAGCCATGATTCAAGACAAAACGATTG
This sequence comes from Acinetobacter sp. SH024, assembly GCF_000163635.1. NCBI lineage: Bacteria > Pseudomonadati > Pseudomonadota > Gammaproteobacteria > Moraxellales > Moraxellaceae > Acinetobacter > Acinetobacter sp. SH024. The sequence goes on from NZ_GG753600.1 coordinate 180,027, forward strand.
TGATACCTGATCATTCTTGGTTATGAATATGTTGAATTATCAGGTAGTGGGAAAAATAGACTATGATTCTGCGGTAGAGTTTGCGCTTTATACAAGGCAGCTCTTATTTCCAGAAATTTATCATGGGCACATTCCCAGAGATTTAAAAAATTTTGAACAATTTTATGTCCATGACCGATTGGGTTGTTTCATTACAGTAAAAGACCAAAACCGCATTATTGGCACGATTGCATATCGGGCTTATGACCATCGCTTTGATTTAGATTTGCCGCTTAATACGGTTGAGGTGGTTAAATTATTTGTATTGCCTGAATATCGCCGTAATGGCATCGCAACTCAGCTATGCAACATGTTGTTTAGCCATGCCAAAAACCATGCTATTACTAGTTTCTATTTGCATACTCATCCATTTTTACCGGCGGCTGAAGAGTTTTGGCGGCTTCAAGGCTTTGACGTTATTAAACGGGAATGGATCGATACCTATGACACCATTCATATGAGTAAATCTTTATAGTTTGTTAGAAGAATTTATTTCAAAACTACCTGATTTATGGCGTGCAAAGTTGTATCCGCTACTTTAAATAATAGTTCTACTCGTCATGCTTTTAGTAAATTAATTTTTTATTTCAATTGTTTAAAGAATAATTTTCTTAAATAACAAATCTCTAAATGCTCTAAAACTGTAAATTTTATTTCTTAAATGGCTTTGAAAAAGTTTAAAAATTAGACTTGCAATATATAGTGGCTTTATGCCACTATATATTCATCGAAGGTCATCAGACAAAAAGAGAATGATATGGCTATCCAGCTTTTAGATGCGGCAAGAAATGAAATTCCAGTGAAATTCACGCAGTTTTCTGGTGGCGAGCGTCATGTTCAAATTGATGAGAAAACATTGAACTCACTATCTGGCAACGTATTGGTTCGCGCCAAAATGACCTCAAGTCATGATGTGATGGACTATTTGTTACTTGAAAATATATTGCTAAATCAAGGCTTAACCATTGACTTAGAAATTCCATATTTTCCATACGCCCGTCAGGACCGTATTTGTGCAGTAGGCCAAGCGTTCTCACTTGATGTGATGACCAAGTTACTCAACATCAATGCTGACAAAAAAGCGGGCAAACAAGGCAAGGTGACTGTTTGGGACTGCCATAGTGAAGTAACAACAGCATTACTTGCTGCCAATACTTCTTTTAGTGAAGTTGTAAACATCAGTTCAGTCGACATTATCGCAAAGAGTGAAGCGCTGAGCACATTGTTAAAAGATGAAAAAACAGTACTGATTTGCCCAGACAAAGGTGCAAAAGCACGCACACAAATGGTTGCAAGTGCTTTTAATGGCGAGCGCAAACAACCAATCACTATTGTTCAGTGCGATAAAAAACGTGATCCAGTGACTGGAAAAATTTTAGGTACGCATGTACATGCGACTGATTTATCGGGTCTAACAGCGGTCATTACCGATGATATTTGTGACGGCGGTGCAACCTTTATTGGTATTGCCAAAGAACTGCGTCGTCTCAATTGCACTAAGGTCGTTCTATATGTGACCCACGGTATTTTTAGTAAAGGAATAGAGGTTTTTGATGGGCTGCTTGACCAGCTATTTACCTCGGACAGCTTTTCACAACAACCATCAGACAAAATTTCAGTAATTGCTTTTGCAGCAGAATAAAGAGAACAAAGATGACGATTAAACTTAATCCATTAAACGCTATCGATTTTTATAAAGCCGATCACAGACGTCAGTATCCAGCAGGTACAGAGTACGTATACGCAAACTTTACGCCGCGTTCATCTCGGCTCGCCAAGATGTTACCTGACTTCGACGATAAAGTTGTGTTCTTTGGACTTCAGGGTTTTATCAAACACTTTTTAATCGATACATGGAATGAAGGCTTTTTCAAACAACCTAAAGACAAGGTAGTGGCAGCATATAAACGCCGTATGGATAGCTCATTAGGTGAAGGTGCTGTACCTGTTGATCACATTGAAGCGTTACACGACTTGGGTTATTTACCATTGCGCATTAAAGCATTGCCAGAAGGTAGCCGCGTCAATATGCGTGTACCTGTACTTACCGTGATTAACACTGACCCGCGTTTCTTTTGGTTAACTAACTATATTGAAACCGTATTAAGTGCTGAGCTTTGGAAAAGCTGTACTACGGCCACAATTGCCTATGAATACAAACGCTTATTAACACAATATGCCGTAAAAACTGGCGCACCACTCGATTTTGTGCCTGTGCAAGGACACGATTTTAGTAGCCGTGGCATGAGTGGAGTTTATGATGCTGCTCAGTCTGGTGTGGGTCACTTAACCAGTTTTATTGGAACAGACTCGGTTGCTTCAATCGACTATGCCGAAGAATATTACAATGCAACAGGTGTTGTTGGGGTATCTGTACCAGCGACCGAACACAGTGTGATGTGTATGGGTACAGAAGACAGTGAGCTAGAAACATTTAAGCGTTTAATCTGTGAGCTTTATCCGTCGGGTGTTGTCAGTATTGTGTCTGATACTTGGGACTTTTGGCGAGTGATTACCGAGTTTACAGTGGCTTTAAAATCTGAAATTTTGGCAAGACAACCGAATGCTTTAGGTTTGGCTAAATTAGTTTTCCGTCCTGACTCTGGTGATCCTGTCAAAATTATTTGTGGTGACCCAGACGCCGAAGTCGGCAGCCCAGCTTATAAAGGCGCGGTTGAATGTTTATGGGAAGTGTTTGGCGGTACAACCACAGACCAAGGCTATAAAGTATTGAATGAGCGTGTCGGTTTAATTTACGGTGACTCAATTACCCTAGATCGCGCACAGCGTATTTTAGAAGGACTTGAAGCCAAAGGCTTTGCTTCAAACAACTTGGTGTTTGGTATAGGTAGCTTTACCTATAACTACTTAACTCGCGACACCTTTGGGTTTGCTGTTAAAGCGACTTGGGGGCAGGTAAATGGTGTAGGGCGAGAGCTGTTTAAAGATCCAATTACTGACTCAGGTGTGAAAAAATCTGCGAAAGGTCTTTTACGCATCGAAGGAAGTTTAAATGGCTTTACCTTGTTTGATGAGCAAACAGCCGAACAAGAACAAGGTGGAGCGCTAAAAACAGTCTTTGAAAATGGTAAACTTCAATATGAGTGTACTTTGGATCAAATACGTGAGCGTTTATCCATCGCATAACTGAGTTTAGATGAGCCGTTGCATGAGTATCGGCTCATCATTTTCATTGAGAGACTGAACGTGACTATTCAAACTGAACAAGAATTCCTTGCCAGTTATGATCGCCGAGATTATGACGCACCTTTACTCACTGTCGATATGGCTATTTTCTCGGTATTTAATGGTCAGTTGCAGGTATTACTCATTAAGCGGCCCAACTTTCCAGCTAAAGACCAATGGGCTTTACCGGGTGGTTTTGCCGATTTAAAGCACGATCAAGATTTGATGGCTACTGCATATCGTAAGCTGGTCGAAAAAACAGGAATTAGTTCACCTTATTTGGAACAAGTTGCCTCTGTGGGCAATGCCAAACGTGACCCGCGTGGCTGGGCAGTAACCATTTTGTATTTTGCATTAATCGATTTTAATGCCTATCAACACCAAGCTTTGGCTGAATACAGTGAATGGGTGCCTGTAGCAAAAGCAAAAGATTTAGCATTGGCGTTTGATCATAATGAATTGCTCAGCTTAGCTTTAGAGCGTTTAACCAGTAAAACTCGCTATACCGCATTGCCAGCTAGTCTCATGCCCGAGTTATTTACACTGACCGAGCTACAGACTATTTATGAAATTATTCTTGGACAATCCTTAGATAAAAAAGCGTTTAGACGCCGTATGATAGAAGCAGGCGCAGTTGAAGAAACCAACCACAGTAAAATTGTAGGCAAACGACCAGCTCAGCTTTACCGCTATGCACTCGATTCTTTTGATTTTATATTTCCTCGTTCACTCGAATTACCTAGAAATAAAGAGGGTGAAGGCAAGCAAAACAATGAGCTTTCTGACTAGCGCATCTTAATGCACTTTTGATTTATAATGCCGCGCTTATGATTGATGTCATGTTTTGATCAGCGCTTTGCCTATGTCACACATTTCTCCCTGCTTCCAGCAAAACCAGTTTTTTGTGTTGGTGGAATACCTCACTTCACTACATGAAATTTATCCTGTAAGACATGAGTTTGCAGGGTATCCGGCTGCAATGACATTGGCAGATCGTGTACATTCAGATCATGATATTGCGCCGCTTGAAGCCAGTAAAAGTTATCCTGACATAATTGATAAAGTCTTACACTTTTCAGGTAAGGCCCGAGACATACAAGACTTCGAGCTCTTTTTAGAACAAGCCAAGTCTGCCAATATTCAAAACTTGTTATTGCTTACAGGCGATAAACTTAAAGAGCATCATAATGGTCGAGATGGTCAGCCTCGTAGTCGTTACCTAGAGTCGGTAAACGCCGTAATGGCAGCTAAGCAACATGGTGGTTTTCGTATTGGCGTTGCCTTTAATCCGTTTAAATATGTCGAAGCTGAGCGTGATGCACAGTATTTAAAACTGCATAAGAAGATTAAAGCAGGTGCTGACTTTATCATTACCCAATTGGGCTATGACATTGAAGCCTTAAAACAAGCCAAATCATTTTTAACCAAGCATGATTATTCGCAGCAAATACTGGCTTGCGTCATGCCACTGACTTTAGGCCGTGCTAACTACATGGTAAAGCATAAAGTGGCAGGTATTGTGATTACTCCACACATGCTAAAAGTCTTGGCAGAGGAAAAACAGGCAGGGCATACAGACCGTGTTTATTTGCGCTGCGCTTTACAGATTTTAATATGTAAACACTTAGGATTTGCGGGTATTCATTTATCTGCTTGTCATAAGCCAGAAGAGCAAATGCTGCTTGAAAGTTACATCGAGCAATACAGACATCTTAACCTTAAGGCCTTAGAAGAGCTTTGGAGTTCACTTTGGCAAGTCAAGACAGGCAAAGAGTTTATCCCTGAAATTACGCGTTTTTCACGTCAGCCAACGTCTAAACAATTAATTAAATATCGCCAATTGCATGTTATGCATGAAGCAATGTTTGGATCAAAAATTGCTAAAGGCGTTGGACGGTTTATTTTTAAAGCGTCCTTTTGGGAAAACTCTTTAGTAGCTAAAGTATTAATTAAAACAGAAGTGCTGAGTAAACATAGCCTAGTCGGTTGTGAAAGCTGTGGTCAGTGTCGCCTAAGCGATACTTTATATATTTGCCCTGAAACGTGTCCAAAAGGTTTAGCCAATGGGCCCTGTGGCGGAACAACTTTAGACCGCTGTGAATTTGGTGACCGTGAATGTATTCACTCAGTCAAAGCAAGACTTGCAAAAGCAGTTGCACAAACTGAAATACTAAAAGAGAAATTGATTCCAACGGTACCACTTGAAACGAGAGGGACCAGTTCTTGGAAAAACTGGTATTTAGCAACAGAAGCTTAAGTTCTGTACTAACCCGTGATTTGAATTTGTTAAAAAATCAATGATAGGCTAAAGCACGGCAATAATTTAAAAATAACAATCGATTGCCTTAATTATGTCCAATCAAAGTGATCACCTAGGAGTATACTTAAAGCAAATCTTTTGCGTTAAAGGAAAGGCTGTCTCAATGAAAAAATTGGTTGCTGTACTTACTGTAATTGTTGTTTTAACTGGATGCGTTTACGACCCTGTTAATTACAACAAAATACACGACCAAGAGTTCCAAGATCACCTCAGGCAAAACGGTTAGTAATAAAAAGCCCACTCAATGAGTGGGTTTTCATTTGGAATAACTTTAGAAGAAATTTTTAAGGGTTTATATAAGTAAAAGATCACTTAAACCACTATTTTTAAAGGTTTGTTCGGCTTTTAAAAAAGGGTTTGAAATTATTTTATCTGGAAAATATAAGTCATTTTAGTCATCAGGATGACTTATTTATCAAAAATATCGTTTATTTATTTTATGGATATTGTTATTTTTGAAAAATATAATATTTATAACTTATATATATTTTATATTTATAAGTATAACAACTTTGATTGTTAACTCATTTTTAAATTAAATATTGTTTTAATTAATAATACTTAATGATTACATAATAAAACTTATTTTTAATGTTAGTGAAATAAATCACTCTATTCAAACATATATCTCTATTTGTTACTATTCTTATAAATTATTTATTAACAAATACTTATCTTTGTTTTTTTGAGATTTTTTTAACCAAAAATCTCCACAAATTAGAATTACATAATTTTTTAATATAGTTTATATAATATGTTTTATTGACATAAATAGAAAAAATATCTGGCAAATAGGTCAATGATATTTAATTCACTTAAGAACCATAATTTGCACCAAATTTTACGCTGTCACGATTCATTGAATAAAACCAAGTGAAAAGTTACGTAAAAAAGAAACCAATAATTTTATTGGCTTAAATAAAAAATCGAATATTACAAATAAGCGGAATGAATATGGATAACGTAGCTCAGCTAGAAACTGATACTAATTTCCAAAGTCGAAAGAAAATAACTTGGGGTGTTTTTAGTGTCCTGCTGTTATTTTTAGTTGCTGGTATTTTATATTATTTTTTTATATATCGATTCTATCAATCTACGGATAATGCTTATGTGCAAGCCGATGTCACGTGGGTGATGCCAAAGATTTCGGGCGAAGTGATGGAATTATTAATTAATGATAATCAGGTAGTAAAAAAAGGGGAAACTTTAGCAGTATTAGATCACCGCGATTATCAAGCTCGTTATGATCAAGCTCGTTCAGTAGTTAGCTTGAAAGAAGCTGCACTGGGTGTACAACAACAAAATGAAAAGTCTGCCAAGTCTTCAATTATTGAAGCTCATAGTGGCGTAGTGGCAGCACAAGCTGATTTAACTCGTTTAAGAAAAGAGTTTGAGCGTTATCAAGATTTATTAAAAGATGGGGTGATTACCCGACAAAACTTTGAAGGGGTACAGTCTCAATATTTAACGGCGCAAGCTCAACTCAGCAAAGCGCAAGCCGCCGTAAATGCGGCAGAAGCTCAGTTGGGGAGTTTACAAGCGAGTCGAGCGCAGCTTCTAGCAGATATTCAAAGTGCCAATGCAAACTTAAACCTGTATCAGGTCGATTTGGCTTCATCAAAGGTGGTCAGCCCTGTAAACGGTAAGATCGGTAGCCTTGCAATCCAGAAAGGTTCACGTGTTTCTCCGCAAACCCGCTTAATGGCGATCATTCCTGAAAATAGTTTGTATGTACAAGCAAACTTCAAAGAAACCCAAATTGAAAAAATGCATATTGGGCAGAAAGTTGAATTAAAACTTGATGCTTACCCAAGCCTGACCTATAGCGGAAAAATTGAGAGCTTTTCACCAGCTTCAGGCGCGACTTTCTCACTTATGCCACCAGACAATGCCACAGGCAACTTTAACAAGGTTGTTCAGCGTATTCCTGTACGTATTGCCATAGATTCAAGCCCACATATTGATTTGATAAAACCTGGAATGTCGGTGAGTGCCACCGTTGACCTAAGAACTTAATAATAAAATTTTAGGTAATAACCAATGAATAAGCACCTTGAGGCCGAGTGGAGATTCCCAGCAAAAACTGCATGGGCAATTTTTGCTGCCATGATTTTTGGTAACTTCATGGCGATTCTTGATATTCAGATTGTGGCGAGTTCTCTAAACGAAGTTCAAGCTGGCATGAGCGCAAGTCGTTACGAAGTCACTTGGGTGCAAACGGTTTATTTAATTGCCGAGATTATTGCAATTCCAATGTCGAGTATTGTCTCGCGGGTGCTTTCAACACGGGTGTATTACACCATCTGTGCAATTGGTTTTACGGTCAGTTCGTTACTTTGTGCCTTGGCATGGAACTTAGAAATTTTACTGGTGTTCCGTGGCATTCAAGGCTTTATGGGCGGCGGCATGATTCCGACTTCCATGACTGCCTTGTACTTACTTTTTCCAGAACCAAAACGTTCATTGCCATTGGTTATGTTTGGCATGATCAGTACTTTAGGGCCTGCGATTGGCCCCACCATTGGCGGTTGGCTCACTAATAACTTTTCGTGGCACTGGATGTTCCTGATTAATATTATTCCGGGCATCATCATTGCTACAGTCATTTACTCAGGCCCCAATATCGATCGTGCCAACTATTCACTCATCAAAAGTATGGACTGGTTCAGTCTAGTCGGTATGGCGATGTTTTTGGGTGGACTTGAATATTTCCTTGATGAAGGCGCACGACATGACTGGCTTGCAGACACAGGTGTTCGTATTGCTTTCATGATCTGCGTTGTGGGCGGCATGATTTTCTTTTCTAGAAGTTTTACCCAGCCTAAACCTTTGCTCGATTTATCCGTATTTAAAAATAAAAACTTTACCTTAAGTGCAATCACAACGTTTGTGATTGGCATGGCGCTCTATGGCTTGGGTTACATGATTCCCGTATTTCTTGGGCAAGTCCGTGAAATGAATAGTAGCCAAATTGGTCACGTCATGATGGTGACAGGCATTGTCATGTTCTGCTTTGCGCCATTTCTTGCATGGCTTATTCCCAATTTCGATACCCGAAAAACCGTATTTGTTGGAATGATTCTGGCGGGCTTTGGTGTTTGGCTCAATTCACATTTGAGCATTCATAGCGATTACGACTTTATGTTTTGGCCGCAAATTTACCGTGGTATTGGTCTCATGATTTGCCTGATTGTGGTGTCGCATTTAGCCATGAGTACTTTGCCGCTGAGTAAAGTGGCTGATGCCAGCGGTATTTATAACCTGATGCGTAATATCGGCGGTGCGGTTGGACTAGCTCTCATTAACTCATCTTTAGACTGGCTAACTGCGCTACATGTCACCCAGATTAATCAGTCGATGACACCGCAAAACTGGATATTTACAGAACGACTCGACCAACTCACGGCGCAATATCAAGAAGTTGGCTCAAATGCCCAGCAAATCGCGCTCAGTGTGATTTACCGCGACATTCATTTTCAGGCTCTGACATCGAGCTTTAATGATCTATTACGCATGCTCGCAATCATTATGTTTGTGACCGCATTTTTAACTATCTTTATGGATCGGGGGAAGAAAATGAATATGTAGATATTTAAAAATAAAGGCAGCTTTCAAAGAATGAAAAACAATAGGGCATATCAAAACGTATCCCTTCATAGAAAAAGAACATTGATCTGAGTTTTCTAAAAATCGGTTGATGAGATCGGGGAACTCACAAATTAGAGGTGGAAGGTTAAAGGATTATGATTAATACAACGTATAAACTAATTTCAAAATTGAACCTGAAAAACACGACTTATGGTCAATATTTTGAAAAAGAGCAAATCGATACTGAGCGATTAAAAGTGATGTATTCCATTTACGAACAGTATTATGAAAATACGAGATTTTCTATTTTCGTAGATGATTTCCAAAATAAAAGCGGTGCGATCTTAATTTTTGACTCTGAAACAGATGAGATTGTCGGTTTCTCGACTGTGGTGGTGCAGCATTTCTACTTAAACGGTAAGGACTACACCGTGTTGTTTAGCGGTGACACGGTTATTTTGAAGAAGTTCTGGGGCACGCGTAGCTTACAAAGTACCATGCTCAAGCTCATGATTAAGCTTCGAATCAAATATCCATTTAACGAACTCTATTGGCTCCTCATTTCTAAAGGTTATAAAACCTACTTACTGCTCGCCAATAACTACTATGTCTATTACCCAAATATTAAAGACGAAAACCAGCATCTTTCGGAAGTCGTTGAGCACTACTGTGAAAAATTCTTTGGGGAGTACTACGACCGTGAAGCTGGCCTTTTAAATTTTGGCGATGACTATCAACCATTAAAAGGTGAAGTCGCACCAATTACTGCCGAAATGAGAGAGAAAAACCCAAATATTCATTTCTTTGAGCAAAAAAATCCGACATGGAAAGCTGGCACAGAACTACCGTGTATTGGCCGTCTTGGATGGAAAGACATAGCCCGTTTCCCCGTAAAGCTGATGACTAAACCGACCAGTAAAGGAAAGTTTGAAGCATGCGTAACCCATAAAACAAAACGTAGAGAGGCCATCCAATGAAAACTAATGAATGGCTAACTTTGGGTTCGCATCTGATTTTAAAAAAATGGTGTGATGCATCTGACCGTAATTTTCAAAAACAATTTAATGCCTTAGAGACCACGCAACGTCAAATTTTGCATTCGATATTACAGACTTCGACCTTTGCTAAAGATAAGAAAGTTCAAAACTATGAGCAGTTTGTAAAAGTATTTCCTGCAACACGTTACGGTGCATGGCGAGAAGACATTCAGCGTTACCGTGAACAAAAGCTTTCACTATCTAGCAGTAAGTTAGTTCGTTTCCAGCCGACCAGTGGTTCGAGTGAGCAAATCAAGTTTATTCCATACACCAAGTTATTTTTAGATGAACTTGACCATGCAATTGCGCCGTGGATGGCGAGTTTATACCGTAAATGCCCACAGTTGAGTTCGGGCACACACTACTGGTCGGTGTCGTGGTTACCTGAAAGCCAGCGTGAAGTTTTAAAAGACAAAAACCTAAATGATGATAGTGCGCTACTTGGTGTAGGCAAGCGAATTTTATCTAAGTTTACTCAAGCGGTTCCAAGTAATGTTGCCTTTGCAGCAAATGCTGACGATGCACTGTTTGCCACCATTTGCTACTTGGTGGCGAACCGTAACTTAGCCATGATTTCGGTGTGGAGTCCAACTTTCGCGCTGCAATTGCTGGAACGTTTGGAGTTGCTACAACAAGACGTGATTGAGGTTTTACAAAGTGGTTCATGGGGTAACCGTCAGGCTTCATTAAAAGAAGTGACTGCACCGCGTAGCTCTGAAAGTGCTCAAGCCTTAATTGCAAGTTCAAACGGCACACAGATCGACTTTAAAAAGCTCTGGCCAAAGTTAAGTCTGGTTTCGAGTTGGGACACCGCAGGTTCAAAAGCTTGGGCGGAGAAATTAAAAGAGAAATTGCCCAGTGTTCAGTTTGAAGGTAAAGGACTATGGGCGACGGAAGGTGTAGTGACTATTCCCTATAATGACCAATACCCATTGGCCTACCAAAGTCACTTCTATGAATTTGAATATTTAGAAGGCGATAAACAAGGGCAAATCATTCCGTCGTGGCAGCTTAAACAAGGTGATGTGGTCAGCCCGCTCATTACTTCGGGTAATGGCTTACTTCGCTACTGTTTGGATGATTGCTTACTCGTTACTGGCTTTATAGAGCAAATTCCGTGTTTTGAGTTCCAAGGCCGTCGTTTTGGGGTAGATCTGGTCGGTGAAAAACTCGCACCTGAAACCGCTCAGCAATTATTGTCACAGTTAAATGAAACCGAATCGAAAGCGATTTCTTTACTCGCAATTGATACGCAGCAACAGGTTAAACCATTTTATTGCGTGCTTTTTGAAGGTGAAATTCATCACAGCATTAGCAATGAATATATCGATAGTATTTTGCGTCAAAACTTCCACTACGAACTTGCACGAAACTTGGGGCAGCTCGACCAGCCTCAAATTCGCCAAGCCAATAATGGCTGGAATGCCTATAAAAAACTGGTCATGTTTGATGGCATTATCGAAGGTAATATCAAGCCTGAGCCACTCAAAAAAGTCACCCTCAATAGTTTGGAACAACTATGAAAGGGATGAAGCCATTTAACTCTCGGTTTTTAACACTTCGACACGCCTTGTGTCTAGGCGTGTTGTTGGTGTCGAACACACATGCCATGACTTTAGACGAGGCTTTATATGCCAGTTTAAGGCATGAAAGTCAGCTTGAAGTGAGCCGTTTAAGTGTGAATCAGTCCACCGCTATGCTTGAGCAAGCTAAACAGCGTGATGGACTTAAAGTCAATTTAGTCGGCCAACTGGACTATGAAAGAATAGATACGCCTTCACACGTCCTATTTCCAACCGAAGGAAACCGTAAAGGACAAAGTTTGCAATTGCAGGCAGATTATCCGATTTATACCTCTGGTCGACACCGTTTAGGAATAGATATTGCCGAAAGTCAGCTTTCTGCACAAAACCAAGGTTTATCAGATCAACGGTCGGAAACCATTTTAAATACCGTAATGGTCTATACCGACGTATTAAAAAAGAAAGCCATTTTAGAACTCAGACAAAAGACTATGGCAAACCTGCAACGGTCTTTATATGAGTCGAAGCGCCGTTTTGACGTGGGTATGATTACCCGTGCAGACTTGGCTCAGGTTTTGGCGCAAGTCGCACAAGGCCAAGCCGATATTACACAAGCTCAATCTAACTTAACTGTAAGTGAAGCCCAGTTTTATCAAGTGACAGGTGTAACGCCTGATAACCTTGTCGCCATTAAACAGCTACCCGCTATTCCCGCGAGCTTAGATGAAATTTTGGCGCAAACCAAAAACCATCCAGCTTTAATGCGCAGTAAATACGAAAAGCAAGCTGCCGAAAAACAATATGCTTTAACTAAACGGGAACTCTGGCCAACAGTCATGCTGACCAGTCGTGCCGGAAAGCAAGATGAAGCGAGTTATATTGGTTCGGAAAGTAATAACTATATGGTCGGGGTACAACTTAATGTACCGCTCTATGATGATGGTTTAAATCGCGCCAATGTCAAAAAAGCACAGGCAGATATCGATCTGGCTCATCAGAAAATACGAAGTCTTGAACTAGACTTAAATAAGCGTACCCGTACGACCTATGCGCAGCTTCAAACCATTCGACAAAATAAAGAAGCATTGGCAAATGCCATAGAGGCTGCGTCTATTGCCTTTGTCTACACACGTAAAGAGTTTGATGTTGGCACCAAAACGACATTTGATTTGCTTAATACAGAGCAAAAGCTACTCGATGTACAAACCCAAAAAACCGTAAATGACCAAGACGAAGTGGTGTTTGTCTATCAGCTACTCGACCAAATGGGACGTTTAAACAGTTTGGTTCCCGTCCAGACCGCACAATAGGTGAATAATGAATAAAACAAATCCACCACTTGGTGACAGCACTCTCATTACCCGTGAAGCAACTTTGGCAGATGACGAAGCTTTGCGAGATTTAATCGCTGTACCCATGACCACCAAAGGCATACAAATTAGCTTTCAGCGCGAACCGAGCTATTTTAGAGCGTCCGACATTGTCTATCGACATAAATTACATGTCGTGATTGAAGACACTGAAAGCCAAAAGAAGCTCGCTTGTTATAGCAATGGTTACCGCCCGTGTTATGTCGATCGGAACATTCAAAACTTACGCTATGCGGGTGATTTGCGGGTAGATCACAACTACCGTGGTAAATCACTGGTGAAGGTTTTGGCTAAGCATGTAAAACAGACCATGCATGAACCGAACTATAGCCAAATGATTATTTTTGATGATAACCATGCCGCACGTGCAGCTATACAAACGGGTAAAACGGGAATGCCCGATTATTATGATGAAGGACTCATCGAAACACTAAGTCTGACTGACTTAGGCACAAAAAGAAAAATCACGGCTTTTTTAAAGCAAGTTGATAAACAGATTGATCTTCAAGAGATCCATAGTTGTGTCGCCGAAGCTCAGCACGTAGAGGCTATGAACCAGTTTATTGCCGACATGGCAGAGTTTTATAACTTTATTCCTGCCTATAACTTTGAAGAACTGGCTCAAGAGCATCAGTATTTTTTAGGGATAAAACTCTCAGACTTTTCACTTTATTTTAAGGGTGAAAAACTGGTGGGCATGTTTGGTTTGTGGGATCAACACAGTATTAAGCAAACCAAAATTTTACATTACAGCTCAGTCATTGGAATTTTTAGACCTGTTTATAACTTATTAACTCCGTTAACTAAGGGCATGCGCTTGCCTAAACTCGGTGACTCGATTCAGTACCATGTGTTACATACGCTTATGTGCCATCCAGAAGATTTGGCTTTGCATCATAAAATGCTCGAAGATGCCTATAACAAATCAAAACAGCAGGGCGTTGGTGTGGTGAGCTTTACGCTTTCCCATAAAGACCCGCGCTATCAGTTAAACCAGTTTTATAAAGGCGAACGCTTAACAGGAATGCATGGTTTTATTAGTTATGAAGGCGACCCAAGACCACATTTTGATAAAAACTTGATTCCATATTTAGAGGTTGGACGTATTTAATTTAAAGCTTGAAGTGATACTTTGAATGAAGCCCACGAGAGTGGGTTTTGTCATTTTGAATATGAGTGATGAAGTTGAAGGTCAGTTTATAAAAGAAAATATAGCAATAATTTATAATATAATTATTTAATTTTTAATGGAAAAGTATTTTAATTTTTATTGATGCGTAGTCACTAAACGTACATATAGCGCAACTACTATACAAATCGAAATTTAAGAACATGGTAGTTAAGTGATGAAAAAAAGTTTATTGGGCGGTCTTATTCTGTCTTTGTGTACAACTCCAGCTTTTGCGTTAAATATTTTATTGGTTAACGATGACGGTCTAACCAGTAATGTCAAAACACTCTATGATGAATTAAAAGCAAATGGTCATAACGTGCTTGTGTCTGTGCCGTGTTCACCACAAAGTGGTCGTGGTGGCGCAATCGTAATGTACAGCTCAACGACGATTACCGCGGATAACGATAAGCAAATTGCGGCCGAAAACGGTTGTCACAACGGCGCTGCACCAATTGGTGCACCTGCTGCTGGAATCTTTACCAAAGCGGGTTATACCAATGGCGACTGGAACTACGCGCATGGTACACCAGTCATGGCAACAGTTTATGGACTAGATGTGGTTGCGCCCAAACGCTGGGGTAAAGCGCCAGACTTAGTTTTATCTGGCCCGAATGAAGGTCAAAATGTCGGAAAAGTCGTTGTGCACTCTGGCACGATTGGCAATGTACAGTTTTCGGCAGGCCGCGGCATTCCATCAATTGCCTTAAGTGCAGATACCAACACGGTAGATGACAAAACTTTAAACAACCCTAACTCCGCAATTGTGGCAAAACAAACCGTAGTGTTATTAAAAGAATTACAAGCCAAGGCAGGCAAGGGCCAATTGTTGCCAAAAGGCATTACCTTAAATGTGAATTTCCCTAAAAATTTAACAACCAGCACACCTTTTGCTTTTTCAAAAATTGGGACGTATGACTTATATAAACTGAAATTCCAAGTGACCAAAGACAATAAAGGCAATAACCAATTTGGTTTAGGTATTGATGCGGCACCATCGGCTCCAACCGCTGCGCAAATGTCGGATGAAAGCGCCGTCATGCAAAGCAAAATTGCTGTGACTGCAATGCAAGTTGCTTACGATCAGCGACCAGCAGCTCAAGAATGGCTCAAAATTCGTTTAAAAAGCCTATTTAACAAGTAAGGGAGAAAGACCATGAAACGTTGTTTGTTGGTTTTACTTCTTGGGCTTGGATTGGCGGCTTGTAATGACAATGATCATGATGACCAAGTCTCAACTGAAAAACCTGCACTGGCTCCGAGCTTAGATGTCGGAACTTATATTATTAGTACCGAAACTGATCAAGAGTTGCCTATGGCGGGCAAATACTATTCTGGCGCTGACGGTTCTAAATTATTGGTTTTAGATGATGACGAAAACCGTGCCAAAATTGTGATGAGCTATGACGCAAAAAACAAAGCTTGGCAGAGCAATCAGTCTAACCAAGCGATGACCGTTGAATTGGCACATTATGAAAAAATTGATGATCAGAAAATTACGCTGAATCAATTGGTCGGCAATTACGATTTATCGTTTCCAGATGGAACAACGGTAAATGCCGAGGTCAATGCACAAGGCAAAATTGTCTCGAAAGACTCAAATTGTGTATTTACAGGTGTTATTACTGAAAGTGCATTAGCGAATACTGCAAACTATCAACTGACCGATAATAAGTGTGATGCGCTAAAAAATAATTCGAAAGGTTATGTTGTGGTAGATGAAGACTTAGAGCCTATGAGTTTTAGACTGGTATCTGACACGGTTGCCTCAAAAGATATTTGGGCATTTGCACAATCTTAAAAATAAAAAGGCAACGGATTCATTTCGTTGTCTTTTACCCCAACCTATCTTGCGCCGTTGAAACAGCTAACATGGTTTGAAGATAATAATCTACACGTGATTGATTATTTTCCTTATGTGAGTTATGCGCATTAAAGGCTGCATCATGAAGTTTTACGACTCGAGCGATCGGATTCAAACCACAACGAATTAAATATTCTTCGCGTGTTTCCGTTTCCCGTTTAGTTAATGCATCAACGGCATCACGGACTTCTTTTCCGAATAAACTTTCGATTTTGTCTAGCGTAAGGGGTGTGTCTTCAACGCTATCGTGGAGAAGGGCGGTAATAATATAAACTTCTGAAAATTGGTGCTCAATTAATGAGTTGACCACACCTTTAATATGGTAATCAAAGTAATCATGAGGACCATACTTTTGACCTTGATGCGATTCTTTTGATAATTTCTCTGCTAATTCAACTTTATTTTGAGTCATTTTTTGCTCTTATTACTTTAAGTATATGACACGGCCTAATTTGTGAGATGGGACGCTTAAGTCATAATTTTATACTGGATAGCGACTCTTAAAAACATCCCTTAATAACAGTAGTGTCTCTTTTTATTTATTCATTTTTAGTTGAGTTAGGACAATTCAGACTTTAAGTTTTTGAAATTTTAAACTTTAACTTAATGATATAAGGGTAGATTAAAAATATTACTTAAGAATTTCCTTAATTATGTAATTAAATGAAAAACAATAATTATTTAAATAATTTCTAGCCAATTTCACATTGACACCTTAAATATTGAAGATTAACATTTGGCTTCTGGCCTACATTGCCAGGCAGTTTTGACAGACTGCTATAGGACCGCATCGGGATTATTCCTTCCGAGGAATAGTTTTGTGTGTACTTCTCGTTCCCTCCCGTAGCGGTAGGACGGGAGAGGGACACCTTTGTGTGTGCTGGAGTCCTACCAGTCTGTCAACCCTCTTTCGTTCTGCCACCATAATTCTAATGCTTTGGCAGAACTCCATATATAAGGAGTTGGCTTTGTACATTCATCATTTCTTGGCAGCCATTGCCAAAAGCTATAACAACACAGCTTAAAACATTTAACGCAGCTTGATCGCCGTAAGGTTTTTTCAGGCTTTAGCTCGTTATTACTCAAAACTCAGACAATTAAAACTTGAGATGTGCTGCGCACAGTCTTCATGGCTTTGCTATGCCTTTTTTCTCCCAAAAGACAGCGGTTTTTATATCTCATTTACATACAACAATAATTTTATAACGGTAAAAATATGCCAAAAATAGTTCTCCCAACACGTGCAGTACAAGTCGTAAATAAATCAATTGAATTATTTCACTATAACGGGTTTCATCTGGTCGGCATCGACAGACTTGTGAAAGAGTGTGAAGTGACCAAAGCGACTTTTTATAACTACTTTCACTCTAAAGAACGGTTGATAGAAATCTGCTTGATTGTGCAAAAAGAACGATTAAAAGAAAAAGTGGTTTCAGTGGTTGAATATGATCGCAGCACAAGCGCAGCCGATAAACTCAAAAAGCTCTATTTTTTACATGCAAACCTAGACGGGCTGTATTACTTATTATTTAAAGCTATTTTTGAAACAAAACTAACCCATCCAAAAGCGTACATAACTGCCGTGCGATATAGAACATGGCTCATCAATGAAATATATAGTCTGCTTAGAGCACTTAACCCCGATGCTTCTTTTACCGATGCCAAATTATTTTTATATATGATCGAAGGCGCCATCATTCAGCGTTTAAGCTCCGATGAAGTTGATGAGAGAGTGGTTGAGGTGTTTTTGAGGGGGATGGGGTGAGGGGGAATAATTTTGAGTAGGCGGCTTCAACCAACTATAAAAGCCCTCTAAGGAGGGCTTTTATCTTTAAATTTCTTTCTTAAGTCTTATAACTTCTCTACTTATTTTCAAAATCGTGTCATTAATTTCTTTAGTATAATCATATTTAGTTTCTTCCTTTTTTCTTCCCATAAAGTGATTGCAGTAATTATCTAATTTGTCGCAAATTTGACGCATTTCAATTTCTGATTTTATCAAGAGTGGGTCTTCACCATATTTAGTTTGGTCCAGATGAAGCTGAAAGTCATATAAATCTTCAATGTTTTTTTCTAAAGTGATACCCACATTTTCAATTATTTTATCTAGTTTTGAAAAGTCTAAGTTAGTTTCATGAAAAAGCTTATCAATCAAGAATATTAAGTCACTGAAAATAAGCATATTTTTTTCATTTTTTTAATTATCTTTTGGAAAGATTCTAAGTTTTCTGAATAATCAGTTCCTATAATTCTCCTTGCACAGTAGTGTTGAAATAGGCTAAACCCATCATATTCTCGGCTTTTATGCCAACTGGTATGTAATTCACGTGTTTTGTCTAAAATTAACTCTATAAGTTGTTGAGACTTCTTATATGTTTCCTGATTACGCCATAATAAAAAACCAATAATAGCAATGATAGGCGTTAAAATAGTTGCTGTTATAGTTAGAATTTTATTTATACCATCTATACTAAAATTGCATTGTAAAGACTTTCCTTGACATATAGTCATATACTGAAAAAATCCGCAAACTATAAGAACACAAATATATACAAGCAAATAATATCCAACATATTTTTCAATTTCTTTCATTTGTGATTTCATAAAACTAAATTAATATCCTGATTTATGGTACTTTAATTCATACCACCTTTTTATTAAAAACTATTATCTTAGCTTATATCCTTGAATTTACTTTTGTAGCTGTCAGTTAAAGTTGGCCAAATGGCGCAGTATTGGCCAACTTTTTTATTGTATAAAACTCGAAATTATTTAATATTTTTTAAAGTAATTACCAATAACTTCCGGCTTCATCTGCTCTTATGCGGTCACATCTTAATTTAGTGCAAAAATGAATTTCAACTTGTCTTAAGAATACTGCAGAAGTTTTATCGCTTATGCCTCTAAAACGCATAGTATATTCAGCCATACGTGATTGCATCCTATGCCCATCAGTTAAATAACATAAACTTATTGGATCTGTGGTAAAAAAGTTCTCAATCTCCTTAAGTGTTTGTTTGAGATCATTTTCAAATCTATCCAGTGAATCTAGTTGAGCTAATATTGCTCCCGTTTTTCGTCTTAATTCAGCAGGACTAAATTCCTGACCATCGATTATTTGGTCAAAAAGTTTTACTGCATCTCTTAAAGCTTCATTTAACCATTTTACTTTTCTATCAGGGATATCAAGCTCTCTTTTATCAAAAAGAGATAAATGGGGAATATGTCCAATTTTATGGGTTGCTTGGTAAATTAATCTTTCTTCATCATCTTCTTCAAGTTCTACCCTAAATGTTTTGACTAAAATATTTGGTTTTTGTGCTTTATAACGGCGATTTAGCTCTTTTATTACATCTTCACCCAATTCAAAATTTAATCTTGCATATCCACTATGTACACTCTTAATTAATTCCTCTAAATCTTTAATTCGTTGGATATATTCATCTTTTCTATCAAGATAATCTTGTACTCGCCCTAATTTGGATTCAGCTTCTTTTGTCTTCTTGAATAGCCTAATACTACTCATTACATTTTCATGAGCTTGAAATTTATTCTGGGCGCAGTCTTTGCCCATTATACTTAAAGAACCGTCATTCAATGCGATTACATACCCATGGAAGTGGCCTTGACCACATTTACCATGTTCATCAGTTAAGCAACATTTTAGTTCTGCATCTCTTATTTCGTATTCTGCAATCACTTTAGAAAAGTTTAATGGGGTTATTGTTAAGTTTTCTTCATAACCCGATAAACTTAGTAATTCTTGGTGAGATTTAATTGTTGGATTTGAGCTCATGTTTCTCCTTTATATATTAATTAGAAGATTGCAGTATAATTAATATACTGCATAATAAATAGATATACATTTTTTGATGCAAGCTATTGATATATAAAATTTAGAGTGTTTTATTAGAAAAATATTAAAAATATTTTTGTCTTTAATTACCAATTGGCCCTAAAAGAGGGATCCTCTTTCGTATTAAGCTCAAATGAGAACTACGACGGCACAGCTATTTATTATAAGAGGCTTGGTTGAGGGCTGATATAAGGTATCTACAGAGCAGCCCATTTATCACTTAATTTCTATATTAAAAGTCTCTTCCAAAAATGAATCACTTTTAGTTTTCCACACATTAGCAGGCATAGGATGTTTAGCATCTTGAATAAGTTCTAGGGTGTTTGGAATATCTTTAAGGTCGAGTAATTGATGTAGCTGAATACTTTGCCTTGGGTCAACAATTGGGTCTTGGCTGCCAACCAATATAAGAGTAGGTGGATATTGAGACGAAATCGGTAGCGATGATCTAGCTGCGGATGCAGTTTCTATGTTTTTTTCAGCACTAATGGATTCATTTATTTCTTTCATTACATTTAATGGCAGTGTTCTACTGTTAGAACTCCACTGAGCATACATAGCTTTAAAATCATAAAATCCCGATATCAAAATCAAGGCATTTATCTTGCCTAAATTAGCTACAACATTTGCTATAGACGCACCACAGCTAATACCAACTACTGCAACTTTGTTTGGGTCCACATGTGGCTGTGATCGAGCAAAATTAATGGCTTGTACAAGATTATTTTGTGAGGCTTTACCACAAAAATCTGATTTTCCAGATGACTCACCGTATCCACTCATAGATACAGCAACACTGAAAAAGTTCTTTTTACTATATTCATTTAACAAGCCTGAACGTACAAAGGCTTTAGCACCTTGTTTATCTTTTTGAATACCATGTAAAAAGATAATTCTAACTATTGAAATTTAAAATCAATATATAAGTTACTTAATTAAATAAACACGGATATTCCAATAACATCCGTGTCAGAAAATTGGTTTAGGTTAATGGTGAAAGAGAAAAGCAACTTAATTTATTCATCGTTTAACGCACATTCAAAATTACTTGGGTTTTCTTTACATCTTACTTTTTTCAAAAAATTCATCATTTTAGGGTCGTAAATACCAGCCTTGGTTAGCTGTATACGTGCCTCGCGCATCATTTTCATATAGTTTACTTGTTCATTTTTAGGAATATCCATCCAATATTTTGAAGGAATATCACTTTCATATTTGGCAATAATGCCAAATGTTCTATTTAGTTGGCTGGCTACCCAAGTTCGAGACTTTTGCCCAAAACCTGCTGGAAACTGGTCTTTACGAATAATGAAATTTGCCGAAATTTGAGTTAAAGGAAAACGAACGATTGCTCCTTTTTCACCTAAACCTTTGTGTAATTCAAAAGGTTTAAATGCCACAATAGGAGCGGGCACAATATCAATTTCATGATTATTAAATTTTGAACCAGCATTGGTGACGTCTACAGATACAGCCTGACCGCCAACATGTTGAACAAGCCTTGGTTGGGCTTCATCATATTTAAATACCCCAATTTTTTTTCCAGCAGCTTTTGCAAGTGTATTGATACTTCTATCATTTATGAACAAATATGCAGGACCAATTGTGCCTAAACCTGCAATTTCGTAAGGACCTACCACCATGTTTTTTGCGGCAATTGGTGAAGACAACAGCTTATAGGCATTAATTGCCGTTTTCATATTTGTTAATGCGCCAACTGCATCTAAGGATCCTGTATATTTATTAAACTGACGGCCACGTAAACCACTAATAATAGCGCCATCACATTTTCCGACTTTTAAATCTTCAGCCGCAATTCGTTCATCTACATATGCTTTTAAAGATAAATCAGCTCCCCAATTTTTGGCTTCAAGCGCATAATCTTTGGCTAAAGCGAAAGCATCTCCCGATTTACCAATTGGGTCATATACACAAACGATTTGTTGTTTGGCATAAAGAGTTGTTGTTAAACAAGTACTTGTAATAAGTAAAATAACTTTTAAACGATCCATATTTAATTATCCATTATTTAAATTATAAAAATTATTCTATGAATCTGGCCTAGATTAGATATGGCATTTCAAGGAAAATATTTAGTGAAGAAGTCAAAAGTCAGTTTTGTAATTACTGAATGAACTAGAAAATTTTTCAGAAAAAACGAACCTGAAAAGTTTTAGTTGGGTATTACTCTATTTTTTTTCGTGCTCGATTAAAAATTGAAGTATTGGAGTAACCTAATTTCTTTGCTATTTCTTCTCGGCTTAACACTTGATTTTTAAGAAATTTAACCAATTTTTCCTCGCGCACTTCTTTATATAATTTTTGAAAGTTATAACCTTTTTCTTTAAGCATTCTTTGCAAAGTGCGTTTAGTTAAATTTAATTTTTTAGCAACTTGCTCAAGGTTCAATAGGCCATTTAAATCATCATATAGAGCATTTTTGACACGAAATTGAATTTCCTGAAATTTTGATATTTTATTTAATTCATTTTCACAAATCACTTGTAACTTTTTCGATGTTAACGGGTCAGCCATAATGAGCGGGTTATTCAGAATATGGCTAGAAGTTATAAGGCAGGTATTTTTTTGATTATAGTTTATTTTTTCAAATGTCGAGCTTAAAAGGTCGTGAAAGTGTGTGAAATATTGAGGGCATTCGCATTCTAAATTAATGATAGGTTTAAATGAAGGGAAGAAAATTCGAGCTAAAGAAACAAACCCAACTAAAAAAAATCCGAAACAAAACTCATAAGCTGCCACATCTAAAGGGTTATTCCAGTCTAGTGTTCCATCTTCATAAGTGATTTCATAATAACTTAAATCTTTTTCTACATATAAATCTAAGTTTATAAAAGTACACTGTATTTTTACAAATTTATTGATGGTTTCTAGAGCATCCTTGACATCATTAGATATAACAGCAGTTAAACCTAATAAGCCATGTGAGCTAATTTTTAACTCTTTGGCCGCATAAAATCCAAGACCAGGCTCTTGAGTTAAAGTTATACAATTTCTAATAACGGTTTTAAAGTCAGAAATATTAACCTTATAATTCAATTCATTTAGTCGATCTAAATCAATATTTGTATTTAAGAAAATATCATTCGGATTAATATTCCACTTTTGCACAAGTTGTGAAAGTAAATGAACATATGAACCTAAAATAAAATGCTCGGTACTATGTCTAGGAATACTCATTTTTTGCAGAAAATCCATTTTTAGGCTGTATTTAATGAAAAAATAAGATATTGCTAGCAATTTGAAAACATACATTCATCCGATTTTTAGTCTTTTTCTAGTTTTTTGTCGCCTAATGTACTGTTTTGGCACGTATTGTTCAGGCCGTTCTATAGGCAATAATAAAAAAGCTCAGTATATTTTTTTTAACTCTTAAGTATATGTAAATTGAATATTTGAGAGTGCAGGGACATTAATTTAAAAAAAATGAAAAAGCTTGGAGCTTAGGATGAAAAAGAAATATAGGAATGCTGTAATTCTTACATTCAGTTTATTTATTAGCGGTGGAGCTGTGGTAAATGCAGCAAGTACCACCAAGTCTTCTTGGCTAAATTGTAATGTAAATTCATGTACCGAAGGAGGCAGCGCCACTGTAAAATCCAGTTATGCAAAAACGAAATACCCAATTATATTGGCTCATGGAATGGCAGGTTTTTCTGCTGTTGGCCCTTTGCAGTACTGGAATGGTATTACTGAAGATTTGGTCGCTAATGGAGCTAATGTATATGTGGCTCAACAAGCTTCATTTAACTCTTCTGAATTACGTGGTGAGCAATTACTTTTACAAGTTAAACAAATTTTAGCAATTACAGGTGCAGAAAAAGTTAACTTAATTGGTCATAGCCATGGTAGTCAATCTGTTCGTTATGTGGCTGGATTAATTCCTAATAAGGTTGCTTCTGTTACCTCAGTAGGAGGGCCGAATAAAGGTTCACCTGTCGCTGATTTTGTTTATAACTTAACTCAATCACCTATAGCTCCAATATTAGATCCAGGAGTTTCTTCGGCAGTTAACGTCTTTTTTTCTTTAGTTGGTATTGGTTCAGGCCATTATTATGATCAAAATAGTGTTGCTGGTTTATATTCCTTAACTACAGCGGGTGCAGCCGACTTCAATAGACGTTTTTCTGCGGGTGTGCCAGTTACAGAGTGTGGCTCAGGTGATGAACTTGTTAAAGGTGTTCGTTACTATTCTTGGGGTGGAACAAGTCCTGCCACTAACATATTTGATCCATTTGATTCAGGATTATTGGCTTTATCTCTACTTATACCGAGTCAAAGTGATGGCTTAGTCTCTAGATGTTCAAATCATCTTGGTACAGTCATTCGTGATAATTATGCTTTTAATCATCTCGATGAAGTTAACCAGACGCTTGGTTTAGTTGGTTTCTTACAAAATCCTGTCACACCATACCGTTTACAAGCCAACCGTCTTAAAAACTTGGGGCTATAGTTTAAGTATTAAAGGAGCTTAAGGCTCCTTTAGCAAAATTATTTTGAATTAAAAAAGTAAAAATGTGAGATAACGGTCTTGAAGAGTAGAGTATTATTCGTAGTTTTTATTGTGATGTGTTTGGGCTTAGTCTATTGGTTTTTTAAACCAGATCATCAAACTTTAACGAATTCAAATAGTAATGAAACAGAGTCTTATACTGAATCTAAATATAGTCAAACAAGTGCTAGTCAAAATAAAAATGCACCTCAACTATCAGCTTCACTACAGGGAACAGAAATTGATTGTCCAATTCAAGTTGATAAACAAGGAAAATTAATTTTAACAGTTGGAATACGAAGTTGTTTTGATTACTTTTTTTCAAGTTTAGGTGAAAAAAGTGAAAATGAGCTTATATCTAATATTCGTCAATATTTAACATCAAACTTGCCAGCTGAGGCTGCTAAATATGCAATATATTTATTAAACCAATACGTGGCGTACAATCATGCTTTAAAAAATCTAACACCAGAAAGTAACTTTTCAGCCACTGACTATAATGCATATCAACGCTTAGTAAATCAGATCAATGGTTTTCAGCAGAAATATTTCAAGCCTGAAGAGATCAAAGCATTGTTTGGTAATGAAAGAAATCTCAATCAATTCAATATTGATCAGATGAGAATTTACGCAGATAAGTCTTTAAGTACGGAAGAAAAAGCCACTCAAATATCACAATTAATTGACAAACTTCCTGAAAATTTAGGGCCAGGTGTAAAAACTGCGATGCAATTTCAAGAATTGCAGCAACTTACTCAAGAAATTAAAGGCAAAGGTGGAACAGCTGAAGATATTAGAACTATGCGAGAAAATTTGTTAGGAACAGAAGCTGCACAACGTTTGGAAAAAGTTGACCAAGAAGAAGCTGTATGGGGGCAACAAGTAAACAGTTATTTAAATGAGAGAGATCAGATTTTACAAACTGGAATGAGTAATGAAACTAAGCAACAGTCTGTTCAGGAATTAAGAAAAAAATATTTCGGTACAAACGAAGAGCAATTAAGAGCGCAAGCTTACGAAACGATGCATGATCAAAAGAATAATTAAGTGTACGAACTTTAAAAGCTTTAAGCTCTCATAGAAAACGATGAGAGCTTAAATTAAATCAGAAAGTACTCTAAGAAATTTGATACTCAAAAGGCTGAGGTTAGGATTTTGATAGCTACGATTTTTGTTTGGCTTTTTGGCGTAAGACATACAAATATAAGCTTTCTACTTTTTCACGTGCCCATGGTGTGGTACGTAAGAATCGCAATGATGATTTAATACTTGGATCTATGCAAAAACATCTAATTTCAATTTTACGACTTAAGCCTTCAAATCCACCGTAGTAATCCAATAATTCATCCAAAATGTCAGCAAGTTTTTTGCCGTGTAAAGGGTCATTGGAGGCGTTCATAATAGATCAACAATATTTTGGGAGTCCATTATTATAACCTGAGCTAGGTGGAAAATGAGAGGGTTGGAATTTAAGCAGGTAGCCCGCATAAGCCTGTACTAATGTTGAGAAATCACAGATTTTATCGTATTGATAACAGCGATATTGGAATTTACCAAACCAGTTTGGTATGATGCCGGCAGTGGTTGGTAGCGACTTAAATTGCTTGAGCAACAGATGCAGTTGAACAAGCTTTTAATAATTCAGTGTAGTGAAGCATAAACGGTGTGGTAGCAACGTAGAGTAGCCAGAGCCTTATATATGGTAGTAGTTTTCCAAATCTTTTATTTAACATAATATACATTATGCGAACAGTTGTATAATTCAATATTGCCCCATAGCTTGGTAGCTATCTTTCATTTGTTTGTAGTGCTTATTTCTTTCTAGCTATTGCGGTACTTTTAGCTATGTGGAATGAATTTTTATTCTAGTTAAATTCAGCACTAGCATCTTCTGACGTTGCTATTGATAGATAATAAATAGGATTTATAAAATCTAATTAAATAGAAATTATGATTAGGTTTGGCTAATAATCGCTTGTTTGATTTTTATTGAGCTTTTTCTCTACCTAGAGCTCCTAGAAATTAAAACTATATCTCGCTAGAATATTTTCCTAAAATCTTTAAAGTCTATGCTAAATTCTAATTTATTAACTCTGATATGCTCAAATCCGCAATATAAAGCAAATTTAATTACGGATTGGTTGAGTAATGTATATTTAGTCACATTTTTATTGAAATCTATATTTTATTTCTCAGTAATAATTTTGAAATATAAATTATAAATTAAAAAATGAATTATATTTTTATTAAATATTTTAATGTATATCATGCTGTTTTAATTTGCAGTCTGTTTTTTTATTAATCATTATTTTTTAAATTTTTAAAAATAACAATGACTTAATATTGTTTTGGTGGTTTTATTATTAATAAATTTTTAGAAATTATAACTATTGCATTATTTAAAGTATTTAATGTGATTTATATCACGTATAAATTAATAATTTTTTATTATTTAAAGCTTAATGATTGTTTTTAAATTAAAAATAAGGTATCAAATATATATAAACTATTTTATAAATAGGGGCGAATTCAAACATGAGGTGCGACAGTTTGAAAAGTCTTATGATAATCAACAAGCTGAGCAAATTTCTCTAATGGTGTAAGCCAATCTAACGCTTTTCTAGGACGAGTATTCAGTGACATGGCAACTTGATTTAAATAATGCTGATCTGCCTGATTTAAATCAATCCCTTTAGGTAAATATTGCCTAATTAAACCATTCATATTTTCGCATGTGCCTTTTTGCCAGGGTGAATGTGGGTCACAGAAATATACATCTATG
>NZ_GG753600.1:207739-451437 GCF_000163635.1 Acinetobacter sp. SH024
TCTAGCAAAAGTGTTATCAGAAGCATATCGAGCTTGATAAACGTCATTGATGCTATTTCTTTTAAGCTCACGATAGATCGTACTAGGATGTCTTTTAATAAGTTCAGCAAATTTTCTGGCTGAAAAGCCTTCTTTTCTTGACTCAAGCATTAATGCAGTACGATCTTCAAAGTTAAGATGATGGTATGACAATTTTATATACTCCATAAACCCTTTAAATTAATTAGGTGGTTTATGTCGCACTTCAAGTTTTACTCTGCCAGGTATATAAAATGAAAAATAATATATTTAAACTTCTTGTTTTGATGGTGCTTTCCTCTTACACACTATTTTGTTATGCAAGTAACACAATAATGATAAGAGGAAATATTGTTGAAGATACATGTTCAAGAGAACATAGCGAGATAGAATGTGTTGAGGTAAATAATTTAAATATTAAACTTGATAGTGAATATTTAAATAAAGATAGTCTTTTTAAATTAGCTCAACATACTGAGAAAATGGACACAAGCATTGAGAGCATAAGTTCTAACCACAAAGTCGTGCTTATTAATTACCATTAATATCCAAACTTATTTCTGCAGTAAGTTTGATGAAAGAGTGATTTGTCGAATTCGTCGCATGTTTTGATGAATTGATTGATGAGTCACTCTTTTTTTATAAAAAATGACTATTTGTATATTTTTTCTGTATACATATGCATAATTTATTCTATATAATTGTATTCTATGAATTTAAGCTTATTTTTCACATAATTTGTTTAATTCTTTTTTATTTACATCGTGTTCTTATGTAACTTGCTTCTCTTCATAGCTTTTCTTTTATAAAATAAAAAAACTTTCATAAACAATGATATAGGCCATTGATGGTCGGCCTGAACTTCAAATACGAAATGTGATTTAATTAAAATTATGAAAAAATAATGTGATCTAGTTTGCATTTTGTTTAAGAAGTGTTAAGATTACCGCATTACTTTTCAAGATGTCAAACACTGGAAAAGTAAGGAAATAAACTTTTATCCAGACTTTTGAGAAAACACTATGAAAAAACTTGCTTTGATCGCTGCTCTTTCGGTTGTAGGGATTGCTAATGCTCAAGCTGCTGATGGTACAATTACAATTAATGGTTTAGTTACAGACAAAACTTGTGACATCGTTACCCCTGCTGGTAAAGACTTCACAGTTACTCTTCCAACTGTTTCTAAACAAACTTTAGCTGTTGCTGGGGATGTTGCTGGTCGTACTCCTTTCCAAATCAACTTAGCTAACTGTTCACAAGGTAAAGTAGCTACTTACTTCGAACCAGGTGCAACTGTTGACTTTAATACTGGTCGTTTACTTAACCAAGACGCTACTGGTGCTAAAAACGTTAACGTTCAACTTTTAGGTAGCAATAACAACTTCATCCCAGTACTTGCTGCGGGTGCAAACGGTGCTCAAGCTAACTCTCAATGGGTTGACGTAGCTGATGGCGCAGGTGCTGACCTTAACTACTACGCTGAATACTATGCAACTGGCGCTTCTACTGCTGGTAAAGTAACTACTTCTGTTCAATACACAATTATCTATCAATAATTAATTGATAGCGGGGTTTCTATGTCCACATGGAAACCCTGTTTTGTGTAACGCTTTCCTGAATCTTTCTTGGTTGAGAACTCGAAAATGAAATTGAACAGTTATAATTTTTTGTTAGGTTTAGCATTTGCTTCAGCAGTTATTGCACCTGCTACTCAAGCAGAAATTGTAATTCATGGCACTCGTGTAATTTACCCGTCAGATGCTAGAGAAGTTACGCTACAAGTTAGCAATAACGGTTCAAAGCCAGCACTTGTCCAAGCTTGGATTGACGAAGGTGACCCAAAAAGTACACCGGACCAATCAAAAGTTCCTTTTATGATTGCTCCTCCTATTTCTCGTGTTGAAGCAACGAAAAGTCAGACTCTTCGTATTACAGCTTTACCAAATGCTTCTCAGTTAAATCAGAAGCAAGAAACAGTTCTGTGGTTGAATATTTTAGATATTCCACCAAGACCTACTTCAAAAAGTGAAGATACGACGCCTGATAATTTCTTACAACTTGCAATTCGTTCACGTATTAAATTCTTCTATCGTCCTTCATCGATTAAAGAAGATGCGAATTTAGCATCAGATAAGCTTCAATGGATTAAATCTGGTCAAAGCTTAACGGTAAAGAATCCTACCCCTTTTCATATCACAATGACTTCTGTTTACCAAAAGGCAGGTGATAAAAAAGTAGATTTATTACCTCAGGGGCTAATGATTAAGCCTTTTTCTGAAGCGTCAGTTCAGCTTAAGAATGGCAACCTTCAAGATATGAGTTTTATTAACGTCAATGACTACGGTGGTCGCGTTGAGCACCCGATAAAACTTCAGTAATCAGATTTATCTTTTTAATAAATTTAAGCACCTATATGTGTAGGCGGACTTAGCTATGCCAAAAAAAAGGCAAGAATCTTATAAATTATTAAAACGCCATATTTGTTACTACTTGGCTTCTGGTGTTGTCACAATGACAATGCCTGTATTCGTGCATGCTGAAGAAACAACTACGAGTGCTCCAGTAGAGGCTGAATTTGATTCTGCTTTTTTAATTGGGGATGCTCAAAAAGTTGATATTTCTCGTTTTAAATATGGAAACCCTGTTTTACCAGGCGAATATAACGTTGACGTATATGTAAATGGTCAATGGTTTGGTAAACGTCGTATGGTCTTTAAAGCATTAGACCCTAATAAAAATGCAGTAACCTGTTTTACAGGGATGAACCTTCTTGAGTACGGCGTTAAACAAGACGTTTTGTCTAAACACACTACCCTTCAAAAAGAAAATAATAGTTGTTATAAAATTGAAGAGTGGGTTGAAAATGCATTCTATGAGTTTGATACCTCCCGTTTACGTGTAGATATTTCTATTCCGCAAGTTGCTTTGCAAAAAAATGCGCAAGGTTATGTCGACCCAAGCGTATGGGATCGTGGTATCAATGCTGGTTTTCTGTCTTATAGTGGTAGTGCTTATAAAACATTTAATCAGTCGAATGATCAAAGTGAAACAACAAACGCATTTATGGGCGTTACAGCTGGTTTAAATATTGCTGGTTGGCAATTACGTCATAATGGCCAGTGGCAGTGGCAAGATACCCCTGCTGAAAATCAATCTAAATCAGATTATCAAGAAACAAGTACATACTTACAAAGAGCCTTCCCTAAATACCGTGGTGTTTTAACGCTAGGTGATAGTTTTACAAACGGCGAAGTATTTGACTCTATTGGTTATCGTGGTATCGATTTCTCAAGTGATGACCGAATGCTACCAAATAGTATGTTGGGTTATGCGCCTCGTATTCGTGGTAACGCAAAAACCAATGCAAAAGTTGAAGTTCGTCAACAAGGCCAACTTATCTATCAAACAACGGTTGCACCAGGTAACTTTGAGATTAATGACCTTTACCCTACTGGTTTTGGTGGTGAAATTGAAGTTTCTATTATTGAAGCAAATGGTCAAGTACAAAAATTTTCGGTTCCATATGCTTCAGTTGTACAAATGTTGCGTCCAGGTGTAAACCGTTATTCTTTAACTGTAGGTCAGTTCCGAGATCAAGATATTGACCTTAATCCTTGGGTAGTTCAGGGTAAATACCAACAAGGTATTAAC
Source organism: Acinetobacter sp. SH024 (assembly GCF_000163635.1). Taxonomy (NCBI): domain Bacteria; kingdom Pseudomonadati; phylum Pseudomonadota; class Gammaproteobacteria; order Moraxellales; family Moraxellaceae; genus Acinetobacter; species Acinetobacter sp. SH024. The sequence goes on from NZ_GG753600.1 coordinate 211,409, forward strand.
AACTACCTAACAGGTTATACAGGCATACAAGCTACAGAAAATTATGCTGCTGTATTGTTAGGTGCTGCTTTTGCTACACCAATTGGTGCTGTTGCATTAGATGTGACCCACTCTGAAGCTGATTTTGAAAAACAGTCATCACAATCTGGGCAAAGTTTCCGTTTAAGTTATAGTAAGTTAATTTCTCCGACTAACACAAACTTAACCCTTGCTGCATATCGTTACTCGACAGAAAACTTTTATAAATTACGTGATGCTCTACTTATTCGCGATTTAGAAGAAAAAGGCGTAAACACTTATGCGGCTGCGGGCCACCAGCGTAGTGAATTCCAAATTACTTTAAACCAAGGACTTCCTGAAGGTTGGGGTAACTTCTATGTAGTGGGTTCGTGGGTTGACTATTGGAACCGTAGCGAAAGTACTAAACAGTACCAAATTGGTTATAGCAATAACTACCATGGTTTAACTTATGGTTTATCTGCGATTAACCGTAAGGTTGAGTACGGTTCAAATGATGCGACGCATGATACTGAATATTTAATGACGCTTTCATTCCCAATTAACTTTAAAAAGAATTCAGTCAACGTCAACGTTACTGCTTCTGAAGACAGCCGTACTGTTGGCGCAAGTGGGATGGTTGGTGATCGCTTTAGTTATGGTGCCTCTGTTTCACATCAAGACTATGCAAATCCAACATTTAACGCTAATGGACGTTATCGTACGAACTATGCAACTGTTGGCGGCTCTTATAGTATTGCTGATTCTTACCAACAAGCAATGGTTAGCTTAAGTGGTAGTGTAGTTGCACATTCAGATGGTATTTTATTTGGACCTGAGCAAGGTCAAACAATGGTACTTGTACATGCACCTGATGCAGCTGGGGCAAAAGTTAATAATACCGTTGGTTTAAGCGTAAATAAGGCTGGTTATGCGGTTATCCCGTATGTTACACCTTATCGCCTAAACGATATTACGCTTGACCCACAAGAGATGTCGAGCCAAGTAGAGCTTGAAGAAACAAGTCAACGTATCGCACCTTTTGCTGGTGCAATTGCGAAAGTAGATTTTACGACCAAGACAGGTTATGCAGTCTACATTAATAGTAAAACTGCTGATGGCAACAGTTTACCATTTGGAGCTCAAGTCTTTAACCAAAAAGATGAAGCTGTAGGTATTGTTGCACAAGGTAGTATGATTTACTTACGTACCCCACTTGCTCAAGATAGTCTCTATGTGAAATGGGGCGACGAAAGCAATGAGCGTTGTTCGGTTGAGTACAACATCAGTAATCAGTTGCAAAACAAGCAACAAAGCATGGTAATGACTGAGGCTGTCTGCAAATGAAAAGAATATTATTAACAGGTTTTTTATTTACGGCTGGTCTTGGTGTATATGGTGAAGCCAATGCTTACTGTACACTCAGTTCTGGATTCAGCACAGTTGATATATCAATGGCTGTTGGACGAGTTGTTGTTCGACCAAGTGATCCTGTTGGAAAGGTTCTAAGAAAAGCAACTTTTCCAATCAACTCAACTGGACAGGCTTCAACAGCCAAATGCACGTCATATAGTGATAGTATTACAGCGGTATTAACTCAAAGTTACCCTTTAAGCTCACTCGGTAACAGTATTTATTCTACAAATATTCCTGGGATTGGTATTCGCTTATATCGTGAAGCTGAAAATGCAACTAACTTTTCAGGGTATTATCCATATAGTCGTAGTGTGACACCAGGTACGAGTTATTTTCTTGCTTCGGGATATTTTGTTGTCGAAATTGTGAAAACAGCTGAACAGACTGGTTCGGGCACGTTAGTTCCTGGCTTATATAGTCGATACTATGTAAGTGGTTATATGAACCGCCCTTTTTTAACCAGTACTGTTAATGGTAATGCGATTACCATTGCTTCTTCTTCATGTGAAATCCAGGGTAATATTAATAAAGTTGTACAGCTTCCAACCGTTACAAAAGCTGGGTTCAAAGGCGTTGGTTCTACTCAAGGCGAACAAACCTTTGATATGAACATCTTATGTAATGGTGGTATCAACCCTACTGGCTACGAAGAGAAAAACCTCATTAGTTTAACTTATGACTTTACCCAAGACGGAACAAACACTCAGGTACTCGCAAATACTGCTCCGACATCTGAAAAAGCAAACGGCGTAGGTGTACAGTTACTCTGGAACTATCAAAATAAGAATCAAGTCATCAAAAAAGGTGACAAATTAGCCCTAGGTACATTGTCTTCTAACCAGACAATTCAATATAACGTACCGATGACTGCCCGCTACTATCAAACAGCAACAAATGTGACTGCTGGTAAGGTCCGTGCAATGGCTACTGTAACTATTGAATATGATTAATCATATTCAATAGTTTTTAAACCCAATAATTTTAAATATTAATAATAAATTTTACTTTATCACTACTTTCAAAGAATTTAATACTTAACTTAATAGGAATATTTATGAAAAAAATAGGTATAGTTGCTGTTAGTGCAATTACATTATGTTGGGCAATGTATGAGGTATCTTCTGATAATACCAATACAGTAACGCCTAATCAGGCTAGCCAAAAAGTATCATCTAAAAGCATTTCATCGACTACAAAGAATGAAAAATTAGCGTCTCAAACCCTCTTAGCTCAAACTACCTCCCTTAACTCTTCTGCTCCAGTCTGCAAATACAATTTTGACGCGACTCAAGCAGATTTCGATCTATGGAGTAATGAAAATCCTGGATATGTTCCTCTGAAGATATTCCCATCGATAGCAGGCCAAAAATTTAGTCTTAAAGTAGAACCTAGGCCAGAAAGTGAGTATGGCTACATAGATTATGTAGCTAGAAGTAAAGCTAGTCTTAATTCGTCTAATGACATTGGAGATTTCACACTTCCTCATACTGGTATTATCGCATTAGAAATAGAACTTAAAATACCAACAATAAAACTTGTTAATTCAGGATTTGAAAACAATACGTATATGTCTAGTATTTATTTTACGGGCGTGACAAATAATGGTTATACAGTTAGATCAAGCTATGGGTTTGATATGGGAAGTTATGATCCAGATTTTGGTGAAAACCCTCCTATGTTAATTTATTCTGTAAATTATCGTCTTAGCGATAATAGTGGGCCTGATCATTCCTACTACAAAAGCCAGAACATGACAAATAATACACAGGAATATCAACGATTAGGAATATATATTAACCAGAATAATGGGCAGGTCGGTTTTATTGTAAATGGTGTTGATCAAGGTTATAAATCTACTTTACCTGCTCCACTTGAAAATATAAGTTTTAATGTAGTAAGTGGTTTATCAATATATTCTAATCAGTTATTTGGGCAAGAGTTGTCTAGTGAACTCATTACTGACCGTAATGCATTACAGTTTAACTATCCTCAGGGCACAACAGACATGTGTGGTAATGCTATTTAAGATATAAAACTATAAGTGGTAAAAAAGGGCTGAATCACAGCCCTTTTTTTCTTTTATTTAGAAATGAATGACAGTACGAATTGATTTACCTTCGTGCATTAAATCAAAAGCGGTATTAATGTCTTGTAGAGGCATTGTATGCGTTACAAAAGGTTCAAGTTGAATCTCACCTTTCATAGCATCTTCGACCATTTTAGGAAGTTGTGAGCGGCCTTTTACCCCACCAAAAGCAGTACCTAACCATTTACGGCCTGTCACTAGCTGGAATGGACGAGTCGAAATTTCTTGACCTGCACCAGCAACACCAATAATAACGGATTGTCCCCAACCACGATGTGCACACTCTAGAGCCGAACGCATAACCTTGACGTTACCAATACATTCAAATGAATGATCTACGCCCCAACCTGTCATTTCTACAATCACTTGCTGAATAGGTTGGTCATAATCTTTTGGATTTAAGAAATCGGTAGCACCAAACTGTTTAGCAAGTTCAAATTTATCTGGGTTTGTATCTACGACAATAATGCGTCCTGCTTTCGCTTGGCGTGCACCTTGTACAACAGCTAAACCAATACCGCCTAAACCAAATACGGCAACAGAATCACCTTCTTGTACTTTTGCTGTGTTATGCACGGCGCCAATACCAGTTGTCACACCACATCCAAGTAAACAAACTTGTTCGTGATTCGCTTCAGGATTGATTTTAGCCAAAGAGACTTCTGCAACTACCGTATATTCACTAAAGGTTGAACAACCCATGTAATGGTAAATCGGTTCGCCGTTATATGAAAAACGTGTGGTTCCATCCGGCATTACACCTTTACCTTGAGTAGCACGTACCGCAACACATAAGTTGGTTTTTCCAGATTTACAGAATAAACACTCTTTACATTCAGCCGTATAAAGTGGAATCACATGGTCACCAGGTTTAACGCTTGTTACGCCCTCACCCACTTCAACCACAACACCTGCGCCTTCATGACCTAAGATGGCAGGAAAAACACCCTCTGGGTCATCGCCAGATAATGTAAAAGCATCGGTATGACATACCCCTGTATGGGTAATTTTTATTAAAACTTCACCCGCTTGAGGTGGTGCAACATCAACTTCAACAATTTCTAAAGGTTTTCCTGGGGCAAAGGCGACAGCTGCACGAGATTTCATCTTTGGGTTTCCTTTAAATCATTCGGTATTTATAGTCGAGCAAAATAGATTATATATTGATAATACAAGAGCTTAATTTTGCTTAAATTAAAATTGGCTTTCATGACAATCTATCACAGCATAGCCAGTCAAATACATCTAAGCAAGCCTACATTCAAAAAAGTAGAAAACCTCTTACTTGAAGAGGTTTCTTATCAAATCATTATCTTATAAGCAGCTTATTTTTACTTAGAGGTAAATATCTGGTGGATATGGTGTGTTATCACTAATTGGAGAATAAAGCGTATTTTCAACAAAGAAGCCATTTGGAGCTTGAGTGGTATCAATCGTAATTGAATCAAACATAACTTGTGGATATGCCCAGATAAATTGCTTCATTAACCCTAAAGAAACATTGTTTTTCATATCACCAAAAATTCGTTGCCAAATGGGTGTTCGATATGGCTTGGTTTTATCAAAACCATAGATATAAGCAATAGAGGCATCGGGAACAAAACCAGATAAATAAATGACTTTATTGGCAGGATAGCCTAACCCCTGTATAGGTATTTGGGAAACTGCCTGATGTGCCAAGTCTAAGCGAGCTTCTAGCAACCAGTCATAAGCTTCTGTCATCATGTAATCAAAATTAGGATATGAATAATGTTGGCTTGGATAGTTAATATAAGTAGCTAATGTCTGAATTGGGGACTGAATGGAAGGAAAGAAAATAAGAGGACTAACTTTGGCACTGGAATATTTTGCTTTGATCACGGTACGAATATTTTGACAGGTTTGACCTAATTTATTTCTAAGCCATGTTTTAAACTCATCATAAGGCGTTCCTGTTTTATTCATTGCCTCATAAATAGTACCCAAATCTGGTGCATATAAACCTGTATCTGCATTAAAAGCCAATTTTGTTGGGTAGTCATACACACAAGGTAGATTGGTGTCAGTGTTATACCACCACCAAGGTTCACCGATCTGCATATTTACATCGCATCCACCCACTACCATTGCATCAGCAAACTCAATAAAGACTTTATGTAGATATGCCAAAGCATTCTGATGACTTAAACTAAAAAAATAGCTCGGTGGTTGGTAGCCTGTTTTACCTAAATTACTGTTCCAGTCACGCTGTGCCCAATATTCATTGGCCCCCAAGGAATACATTTCAAAACTGACCCCAAAAATGGGTTGTAAACTGGCGTTATGTAAAGCCTGGGCATATTTCTCATGCCATTTACGAGTGCATGAGTTAACGACCGCCTCGCCTGTCACCAACGTATCAGGTATTTGCCATTTATTAATATCGCTTTTCCATGTCATTTCTGGATAATGCGACATTCCACAATAGTGGTTAACAAAACCCTGGTATCCCAAAGCGACCATATTGTTGACTAGGCGCTGCGGGTTTAAGTCATAATGGTCGTCATAGCTGGTGCAGATACCATAATTGTGCTGTGGCACAACTACACGGCTCAAATTTAACTTTGCATTTGTTCCAGTTACAACGGAGTTAGTGAGGCGAATGTAGCCATCTTTTGGTTGACTTAGAGGTATAGCGGTTTGACCATTATAGTCACTGGTAAAGCCCGAAAATGAGATTCGCTGAATATTGGTTACCGGAAAGCTATCTGTAGCAGAGAAGCCTGCTTTTACTGTATCCCAATTAATACGAATATGCGCCGTTCGCGATGAAGGATTATTTGCGTAATTAAATAGAACAATATATGCAATTTTATTTACGCCATTTTCATTATAGTACACCGTTAAAGTGGGCGTTAAACTTGGATTGTTCAGCACTGGCATCGTGGCAGATAGTTCAATATCGAAGTCCCAAACCACCCCTGCATAGCTATATTTGGTTTGATACGCTAAAAATTTATGATCTTTAGTGTCATAAGAATCCCAAGTAATTCCTACCAAATCATTTGTCATACGTGATCTAAAAGATGCTTCAAAACCATTTCCATAGTTCGTAATGGCGAAAGACATCGTTTGCGGGCCGTCTATTCTCCAATAAATAGGGCTAAACCGATCAATAAGTGTATTCTGAGTGATTGGGCGAGGTGATGTATTAGTATTATTTTGTACATTTTGTGAGTTAGTTATCATGTCTACATTCTCTTAATGTATTAAGAAGTTTTATATTAAATAATAATTCCTATTTTATTGTTCAGATAAGTAACAATGACGTTTAAATTATTTACAGTTTATATTTATCATCAAGTTCAAAATAAAATTAAACCTGAAATCTTATTATTCTTCTAAAATATTTTTACACTGAGGAGTTAATAAATGGAAACTTTTATACAGCCTATAAATTTTAAGAGTTTGTTTTTATTTACTCCTCTTGTATTTGCATTATTAGGTTGTACTGAAACTTTATATTCCAACACAACGTCGACCACAAAGATCTCTTCGGAAAGTAACGCTTATCCAGAGATCGACACAGTATTAGGAGAAAAGTTACAGCCTAACGAAGAGTTGCTCGCTCAAAACATAGCTCAAGTCATTGAAAAGTCAATTCGGGAACAGTATACGGCTGGAAATGCTTTACGTGATGCACATCCTAAGGCGCATGGTTGTGTTCGTGCCGATTTTCATGTCTCAAAAAATATACTTAACCAGTTTGCTAAAGGAATGTTTATTCCAGATCGAAGTTATCAAGCATGGATTCGATTTTCTAATGCTTCAAATGATGCCTCTAATGCGGACATTAAAAAAGATGCACGTGGCATAGCAATAAAAATTTTAGGTGTGTCTGGACAGAAAATTTTAGAAAGTGAAAAACAAGCAACCACGCAAGATTTTATTATGATTAATCATCCGGTCTTTTTTGCGAATGATGCTAAACGATATCTTTCTTTTATGAATGATGTGAATAGCCATAATATGATCAGAAAACTTTATATTCCATTTGCATTAGGTGTTAAAGGAACTGTGAATGCACTCGGAGCACGTAACTCACAAATCACAAACCCACTCTATACGCGTTACTGGTCTATGGTTCCCTATCAATTAGGGCTAGGTAATGACCGAAAAGCGGTTAAATATTCAGTCCGTTCTTGTTCAATGCAGCCAAATAATCTACCTAAAAATCCTAGTCATGATTTCTTAAGAGAAGCTTTAAAGAATACTTTGCAAAGTACAGATGCTTGTATGGAATTTCTTATTCAACCACGAACTTCAAATCAAATGTTGGTAGAAGACTCAATGACAGAATGGGATGAAAAAGCAGCTCCTTTTTATCAAGTAGCAACTATTCATATTCCCAAGCAGAACTTTGATACACCAGAACAAAATAAGTTTTGTGAGAATCTGTCTTTTACACCGTGGCATGCCCTACCTGAGCATAAACCATTAGGTGCAGTAAACCGAATGCGTAAAGTCATTTATGAAAACATCAGCAGAGTTCGACATGATATGAATTCAGCTCCTAGACAAGAACCTTAAATACTTTATCCATTGTGGTTTGGTATAAAATTTTTTTACAGATGAGTGTTTGCAATTGCTTCTTTTTAAGGGAGATTTTTGCTTGTATCGATAGTAATTCGGTCAATGAAATCTGCCAACCATAAAATAAAATCATCTTCGCTTTTATGCTTTGGAATCAAACTCATATCTAGCTTAATAGGAAGTTCATTTTTTACACTAATAACAACACCTTCGAAGTTCACAAAGTTATATAAAAACTTTAGTTCAGTGCCTGCAATAGCTTTTTTTATTTCTACAATAAGATTGTTTAAATTTCTAAAATGATTGTTTGAATAAGAACTTTTAATATTTTTATTAATTTTTTCTGCTAATAGTAAATATTTTGGCATTTCTATCTCCTTATTAATTATTTGTAAAATATAAGTATAAGTTGAAAGCTATAAAAATAAGTTTTTAATTTTTATTAAATTGTTTCTGTATTTTTAATTTTAATTGATAATTTATGTGCAATATAACTGTTTTATTGATTTAAAATGTGATTTATTTGGGATTTTATTCTGATTAAATTGGTGGGTATTCTTTAATCTCAGTTAAGGATAATTAATTAAGTTTTATATTAAATAGGCTCAATATTTAAAATGTTGAGCCTATTTAATTTTTAATATTCACTTAAGACTAAAAGTAAAAATTTACATCTTAAGTCAATTTTGGGAAACTCTTGATTTTATGAATTTTCCCACATTTTCTGCATTCTTTAACTTCGTCATGAGTAATATCAAAGTCATATTCCCAGACATGAATACAGAAAACTTGTCTAAGGTTGTGGAGCATAGACACCTCCTTATAAAAAACCAACTCATTAGTAAGTTCTTTATGAATGTAGTTCGCTTATTTTGATGAGTTCTCCTCTTTAGCTTTATCCTCCTTGTGTTTACAGCAGTAACCGAAAACAGCCCCAGCACCAAAGAAAAACATAGCTTTGAACATACTTATCTCCAAACGATAGTTAAGTAAATTTAAAATTAACATTGAAGGTTGTATCTGTTTTTAGGCCAATGAGACAGATTCTGTGCGTTATGCAAACTTTTGTGAAAAGTTATAACAATATATTTTTTATGAATAAGGTGGGTAAAATTAAAAAACCGCCCCAGTAGGCGGTTGCTGAATTTACAGCGAGATATAGAAGTGTAGTGGACGATCACTTCTATATTTTTTATGTACTTATTTTTCTTGGCTTATAATTTTATTAAAGGCATCAGATTTGAAATAATTAATGATCATCTCTCCATCATCTTGTGTAGAAGATGATACTTTGGGTGGTTCCTCATAATTAAACTTAAAGTCTGGAGGAATAAATTTTGAGATCGGAGGAAGCTTTGCCTCACCTCCTGTCGTAATTCTTTCAATAAAACCCGCAAGCCAAAGTATATATTCGTCTTTATTTTTATATTTAGGCATAAGGCTCATGTCTAACTTAATGGCACACTCCTCTAAGGGCTTGGTTAGGCATTCCTCAAAATCTATAAAATTGTATTTAAGTTTAAATTTGGTACCTTTAATTTCATTACGAATTACACCAACTAATTGATTTAAGTTTTCTGCCGAGCTTTCTGAAAATAAATTTTTGTCCTCAATCTTTTTATATACATTCTCAGCGATGATTAAATATTGTGGCATCTCTATTTTCTCCCTTTTATTATTAAGCTACTCACTCAGCTCTTTAAGGAAGTATGATAGATATCATGTTTTCTAATGTAATTGTTGTACTGCCAATTGTAATTAGTGTGTTTTTGTGAAAGCTGCAAGCATAACCATCCGAAAAAATTAAATTTAATGCCAACTAAGTCTCGTTTTTAAAAAATTCTTTAGTCAAACAATATGTTTAGTTCATTCAGAGTTGGAAGTTCATCGTAAGATTCATCTGCATCTACTGTATTTACCCAATTTGACTTTGAAACGATACAAAAATTAAGCTTTTTTAGCACAACAATATCTTTGTCTAATAAACCTAATGGAATCCACATAAAATCAGTAGTGCCTACTAAGTTAGGTACTGGTGATCCACATTGACTGCAAAATGAAGATGTGAAGCCAGTTTCTTTTTTATAGGTGCGGACAAGTTCTAAACCTGATAACCATTCAAATTTATCCTTATTTACTAATGTTGCTGCATTTGCCCCCGTTCCCGTTTGTTTACGGCAGAGACTACAATGGCAATGATAGACCGTGTTTATTTCATTAGTAACTGAAAATTTGACTTGATTACATAGACAAGAACCCACGTGACTCATCTCAAGCATCCTTAAAAAAATAATATTGAATATAGCATTAGGCATAAAAGGGTTAAATTTTACTTTATATTTTTTAATGGATATGTTTTCTAAGAAGTGCCAATAAATATAAGGAATTGCTAGCGTTGAGGCTTGGCAGAATGTATTTATAACGTTTAATATGAATTTTGACATATAAATTGAATATAAAAATGCTGAGATGTGTTTATCTTGGATGCGACTTTAAAAGCTTACATGATTAATCAAATCTATCAGCAGTATAGTAGTATGGCATTAAATGCTTGGGGCTTTACACATACACCTTCGTATAACGGTACATACGACCCTGATGAGAATGATATAGTGACGAATAGCTTTAATTGGTTGAATGATGAGCAAGCTACAAAAAAAACAGAACAAGGACTGACTGCTTTTGTGGCATTAGATGATGCCTTTATTAGTATCGCTTCTCGTATGTATCTGATTAGAAATGCAAAAGAAAAAATCGATTTACAATATTATATTTGGACCAATGATTTTGTTGGAAACTTAATGCTGCACGAGTTACTAACGGCGGCAGATCGTGGCGTAAAAATCCGCTTACTTATTGATGATCAAAATGGAGTAAAGCTGGATGGAGTTCTTAGAAGCCTTCTCCACCACCCCAATTTTGAAATTCGATTATTTAATCCATATAAGTTTAGATATTTAAGAATTTTAGACTATATTTTTCGGTTCAAAAAAGTAAATCATCGCATGCATAATAAGTTAATTATTGCAGATGGCGTGATTGCGGTAACAGGCGGTCGAAATATTAGTAGTGAGTATTTTGATGCAAGTAGTAAATTTCAGTTTACAGATCTAGATATTTTATTTTATGGACATACCGTACAACATGCACAGTCTGTCTTTAATGATTTTTGGGAAAGCGATTTAAGTCAAAATGCTACTGAGCTGGTAGGAACATGTGCTGTCCACCATTTGCAAACACTAAGGCAGCACTACCATGATTTAATTCATGAAAGTGAAAATCATACTCAAACTGAAGATAAGCTTTACGATGCTCAAAGCTATTTAAAAGAACTTTTAGAGCACTATCCAATCCAGTGGTCAAAAGCATATTTTGTTGCTGATTCACCTAAAAAAATCTTAGGACTGGCCGCTAAAGAAGAAATGCTTTATGGGCAAGTCCTAAAGATTATGGGTGAACCAAAGCAGCATATCGAATTAGCTTCTGCTTATTTTGTTCCTACTCAACAAGGCACTTATTATTTAAAACAACTCAAGGTGCAAGGTGTTAAAGTTAGGGTTTTAACCAACTCTTTTGCTGCAAATGATGTAGCAATTGTGCATGCCTTTTATAGTCAATATCGAGTTGAGATGCTTAAAAGTGGTGTAGAACTATTTGAGTTTAAGCCCTTTTTAGAACGCAGACGCAGAACTTGGTATGAAGTGGTGACTGGAAGTGTGATTCCTGCTAAAGGTAAAAATAAATCGAGCTTACATGCCAAGTTTTTTGATGTAGACGGTAAAGTATTTATTGGTTCGTTTAACTTTGATCCTCGTTCGACTTACTTAAATACTGAGGTCGGTCTGGTTATTGAGTCGAGTCAATTACAAGCGCAAATTTCGGTCATGCTCGATCAGCACTTACCTCAAGTTGCTTACCAGCTTAAGTTAAATAGTGAAGGCAAAATTGTTTGGTTAGATTATCAGTCGGATGGAAAGATTGTTGAATATGAAAAAGACCCAGATACGAGCCTTTTCCAACGTACCATGATTAAAGCTGTTTCATATTTACCAGTTGAATGGATGATGTAACAGCATTTCAAGTTTACTTATAAAATGCCTATCTCTTTAAAGAATTTTTGATAAGTCTCTGCTTTCTTCTCTAGCGCTAATGGATATGCTCTAGAAGAAGATGGTAGACGATATAAATTAATATTTCGTCCAGCAAAGTAAGTCGAGGTAGACATTCCTATAAGCGGTTTTTCGGTGTGCTCTGGTAAAACTGAAATTAAAGTATCAGTCGCTTTATCGCCTGTGGTCATAATGGTTTGACATAGAGGAATTTGCTGAAGTAAAACTGCAAGATCTGTTGGTGTTACTATTTCAAGAAATTTATCTGCGGCATTCCCTTTCAACCGCTTAATTTGATAAGCGGTATCAAAGATTGCAATACCAGTTTCAATCAAGAAGTTTCGAATACGTTCTTCATTAAAATTTTTTTGGCTTTCACTTAAAAAGTAAGTTTTGTCTTGGAAAAAGATCAAACCGAAAATACGCCACATATCATTTTGGAAATTGGGATAGTAAAAATCCATCTTCCATTTATTACGTGGTGGTGGAAAACTGCCTAACATTAATAAACGGGCATTCTCAGGTAAAAATGGCTCAAGTGGATGGGTTTCTATCTCAATTATCATAAAAAATCAGTATTTACTTAAAAATTTTATAAACAAATTAACCTATTTTTTAGTTAATCACGAGTCATGAAATGCAATTTCTCTTGCTTAAAGCGTTAAAGGTTGTACAAAAGCGATCATTATTGAGGAATGCTTATTCTAAAAATACTATGTGAATGTTGATTTAAATAATCGACTTGACCTTTATGGGCAATCACAAGGGCTTGTACAACCGAAAGACCTAACCCAGTGCCGCCTAACTCTTTATTTCTTGATTGTTCTAACCTGAAAAAAGGGTTAAATAAATCTTTCCGATGCTCAGCTGAAATGCCAGGTCCTTCATCTTCTATTTCAAGAATCCAGCTAGTTTGTTCTTGTCTCGTTGAAACAATTAACTTTCCCTGATTGGCATAACGTGTAGCGTTATCCAGTAAAGCAATTAAAATCTGTTCAATTCGCCGTTGATCACACTCAACTTTTGGCGCTTCAATATCGAAAATGACTTTAAGCTGAGCTTTTTCTAATTTTTCTTCAAACATGTGCACGACTTTATGAGCAGTTTCATTAAAACAAATCGTTTCGAGGTTAAGTCTAAGCTGTTGGTTTTCAAAAAGACTCAATGTACGTAAATCTTCGACTAGGTTTGAAAGACCTTCTACTTGATTCAGTAAGTTTTTAAATAAAATAGGGTCAGCTTCAAAAACACCATCAATAATCCCCTGCAACCTACCTTGCAAAATGGTGACTGGCGTTCTTAACTCATGTGCAATTGCGGCATTCCAGACATGAGCATTTTCAACTGAGGTCTCTAGTTTTTGAGCCATATCATTAAAATTATCCATGAGCTCACCAATTTCAGAAGAATGATGCATCGGTTTTTCAACTCGTGCGCTTAAATCCCCATGACTAATTTTCTTAGCTGCATCGGCTAATAGATTAATAGGCACAATAAAACGTTGAGCAAGCTTGATGCCTAAAATAATTGATAATGCTGTGCCAAACAAAAGCACGGCGAATAACCATATACCATCTAGATAGTGGAAAAACTCATCACTTTCTTTCAGCTTTTCGAGAGATATAAGCCCTACTTCAATTGCAACATAGTAGGTGCCATAACCTAAAATTAGCGAACTCAGCGTAACACTTAGGCTGGTAAAGCTCAGTGCAATAATCAGTTGCTTACTAATTCCCGTTTTATTTTTCATGTGGATGATCCAACCTGTAGCCTACACCACGAACATTAATGAGCATATTTCGTAAACCCAGATCTTCTATTTTCTTTCGTAGCTTACTGACATGACTATCGACCGTACGTTCTAATGCATCTCGATCTGGTAGACACTGATTCATGAGCTCTGAACGAGTAAAGACTTTATGAGGATGCGGTAACATCAGTAATAAAATTTTGTACTCAGTTAGAGTTAAATTGAGTGTTTGTTTTTGATCGCCCGAATGGATGTAAGCAGTATGAATTTCGGTATTCACCTCAATATTTTTATAAATCAGATTTCGGTTTGGAGTTTGCTGGTTTTGTTGAGTACGTCTTAGTACTGCTTGTACACGTGCGACCACTTCATTTGGGTTAAAGGGTTTTACGACAAAGTCGTCTGCTCCAATCCTTAAAGCCATGACTTTATCGATTTCTTGATCTAAAGCCGTAAGCATAATGACTGGTGTCGCTGCTTTCTGCCGAATTTTATTCAGTACTTCCCACCCGCTCAGTTCCGGCATTTTTATATCGAGAATAACTAGATCAATAGGTTGCGCTGCGTGTATTTCAATTGCCTGCTTACCATTCATGGCCCGTACAACACGCATACCTTCACGCTTAAGATAATGTTCAATAATATCGCCAATATCATATTCATCTTCTACAACAAGAATAAGCTTATCCTGACAATTAAACGTAAAGGTTGACTCGAACATAGCAATAAAACGCGGGAAAAATTTGATTTATCATACGCGTATTTTTTGATAGATCTCCACACTTTTTCCACATATTCGTGATTTTGGTTACACACACATCAAAAATAATGCCAGCATCTAGAAGTCCATTAGGTGTTATAAAAGTGCAAAAGCATTTTTTAGTTCCATTCGTTTTATCTTTCGGTCTTGTATTACATGGCTGTGGCAATGAACAAGTAAGTGATCAAACACAAGTACCTACGGCTAAGGTTACAGTTATTTCAATTCAACCGCAGTCTATTAACTTTAGTGAAAATCTACCAGCGCGTGTTCAAGCTTTCAGAACTGCTGAAATTCGTCCTCAAGTTGGCGGTATTATCGAAAAAGTTTTATTCGCTCAAGGTAGTGAAGTTAAAGCTGGACAACCTCTATATAAAATAAACTCAGAAACATTTGAGGCTGATGTAAATAGTAATCGAGCTGGTTTAAATAAAGCTGAAGCAGAAGTAAACCGCTTAAAAATACAACTTGAGCGCTACCAGCAACTTTTACCAAGTAATGCGATTAGCAAGCAAGAAGTAAGTAATGTCGAAGCGCAATATCGACAAGCGATTGCAGATGTTGCTCAAATGAAAGCGTTATTGGCTCGTCAAAATCTTAATTTACAGTATGCGACAGTGCGAGCACCGATTTCCGGACGTATTGGTAAATCATTCGTAACGGAAGGCGCTTTGGTTAGTCAGGCTGATAGCAACACTATGGCGACTATTCAACAAATTGACCGCGTTTATGTCGATGTAAAGCAGTCTATTGGAGAATATGAGCGCCTACAGGCGGCTCTACAAAGTGGTGAGTTATCAGCCAACAATCAAAAAGCTGTACAGATTTTGAATAGTTTGGGACAGCCCTATAACGTTACAGCAAAAATGCTGTTTGAAGATATAAATGTGGACCCTGAAACTGGGGATGTCACCATCCGTATTGAAGTGAACAATCCTGAAAGAAAATTACTGCCGGGTATGTATGTCCGCGTTAATATTGAGCGTGCTTCGGTTCCTCAGGCCTTACTCGTGCCAGAACAAGCTATTCAGCGCAATATGAATGGCGATCCTCAAGTTTATGTAGTGAATGCCAAAGGTGGCGCAGATGTTCGCTCAGTAGAGTTAGGGCAACAATATGAGCAGTTTTATCTCATCAATAAAGGGCTGAAAGCAGGCGACAAAGTTGTTGTTGAAGGCATAGAGCGTATCCAACCCAACCAAAAACTGGCAATTTCAGCATGGAAAGCAGCCTCAACAAAAAATACGGTGAAGCAAGGAGATGCTAAATGATGTCTCAATTCTTTATTCGCCGTCCTGTTTTTGCATGGGTAATTGCAATTTTTATTATTCTATTTGGTGTACTGAGTATTCCAAAGTTACCCATTGCACGCTTTCCGAGTGTTGCACCACCCGAAGTGAACATTACAGCAAGTTATCCTGGCGCTACTCCCAAAACGATTAATGATAGTGTAATTACCCTTATTGAACGGGAAATGTCAGGAGTAAAAAACTTACTCTACTATAGTGCTACAACAGATTCGTCAGGAACCGCTGAAATTACCGCGACGTTTAAACCCGGTACTAATGTGGATATGGCACAAGTCGACGTACAAAACAAAATTAAAGCGGTTGAAGCACGCTTACCCCAAGTCGTCCGCCAACAAGGCTTAGCTGTAGAGGCATCGTCTTCAGGCTTTTTAATGCTTGTCGGTTTAAACTCACCTAACCATCGTTATTCAGAAGTCGATTTAAGCGATTATCTGGTTCGTAATGTGGTCGAAGAGCTTAAACGTGTTGACGGTGTCGGAAAAATTCAGTCCTTTGGTGCCGAAAAAGCGATGCGAATTTGGGTAGACCCAAATAAATTAGTTTCTTATGGTCTATCGATTAGTGATGTAAATAATGCAATTCGTAACAATAATATCGATATTGCACCAGGACGACTTGGTGACCGTCCTCTCGTTAATGGTCAATTAATTACTATACCTTTATCCGCTCAAGGACAGCTTGAAAATGTAGAGCAGTTCAAAAATATTAGTCTAAAGAGCAATATTAGTGGTGCCAATATTAAGTTGTCGGATGTAGCCGACGTAGAAATGGGAGCTCAGTCATATAATTTTGCGATTTTAGAAAATGGTAAACCTGCAACAGCTGCGGCCATTCAGTTGAGCCCTGGTGCAAATGCAGTAAAAACAGCAGATGCGGTAAAACAGAAACTCGAAGAACTAAAAGTAAATTTACCTGAAGGCATGCAATTTAGCGTTCCTTACGATACTGCACCTTTTGTTAAAATTTCGATAGAAAAAGTAGTTCATACATTAATTGAAGCCATGGTTTTGGTCTTCATTGTGATGTATCTATTTCTTCATAATGTTCGCTATACCTTAATTCCTGCGATTGTCGCTCCAATTGCCCTGCTTGGTACGTTTACCATCATGCTTTTAACAGGTTACTCAATTAATGTGTTAACCATGTTCGGTATGGTGCTTGCGATCGGGATTATCGTCGATGACGCGATTGTAGTCGTTGAGAATGTAGAACGAATTATGGCAACCGAAGGTCTATCGCCTAAAGAAGCGACTTCAAAAGCCATGACAGAGATTACCAGCCCGATTATTGGTATTACTTTGGTACTGGCAGCCGTATTTTTACCAATGGCCTTAGCAAGTGGTTCAGTCGGTATTATTTACCGCCAATTTACCATTACGATGTCAGTCTCAATTTTATTCTCGGCATTTTTAGCTTTAACACTCACCCCTGCACTTTGTGCAACCTTATTAAAACCAGTTGATGCAAATCATCAAAAGAAAGGTTTTTATGCATGGTTTGATCGTAGCTTTGATAAAGTCACAAAAAAATATGAAGCGATTTTACTTAAAGTCGTTAAACATACTATTCCGACTTTAATTATTTTTGTGGTGATTACAGGTTTAACTTTTGCAGGCATGAAATATTGGCCAACTGCTTTTATGCCAGAGGAAGATCAAGGCTGGTTTTTAACTTCGTTCCAACTACCTTCAGATGCGACTGCTGAACGTACAACAAAAATTGTGAAAGATTTTGAAGGCCATTTAAATGAGCAGTCGGATGTTAAAAGCAATATTTCAATTATGGGTTGGGGATTTAGTGGCGCTGGCCAAAACGTTGCACTCGCTTTTACAACCTTAAAAGATTTTGGTGAGCGTGATAAATCTACTACTGACTATACCAACTTCATAAATGCTGAAATGGCAAACAGTAAAGAAGGTACAACTATGTCTGTACTTCCTCCAGCAATTGATGAATTGGGTACATCTTCAGGCTTTAGTTTGCGTTTACAAGACAAAGCAAATTTAGGAATGCCTGCTTTAATTTCAGCCCAAGAAAAGCTTATGGAAATGGCGGCCCAAAACAAAAAGTTTTATATGGTTTACCCAGAAGGTTTACCTCAAGGTGACAATATTAGCTTGAAAATCGACCGCGAGAAATTAAACACTCTAGGAGTAAGCTTTGCTTCTGTTTCAGATATTATTTCGACCTCAATGGGATCGATGTATATCAATGATTTTCCAAATCAAGGCAGAATGCAGCAAGTTATTGTTCAAGCCAATGCAAAATCACGAATGCATTTAAAAGATATCATAAGTTTGAAGGTTGCAGGCGCAAACGGACAACTGGTGTCTTTATCCGAAGTCGTGATTCCTCAGTGGAATAAGTTGCCGCAGCAATATAACCGCTACAATGGCCGACCATCATTAAGTATCGCTGGCGTGCCTAACATAGGGGTATCTTCAGGTGATGCGATGCGAGAAATGGAAAAGCTGATTGCCAAACTTCCTCAAGGTATTGGTTATGAGTGGACAGGTATTTCACTGCAAGAAAAGCAATCTGAATCTCAAATGATATTCCTTATTGCTTTATCAATGTTAGTCGTGTTTTTAGTTTTAGCTGCACTTTATGAAAGTTGGTCAATTCCATTATCTGTCATGCTTGTTGTTCCCTTAGGAATCTTTGGTGCAGTATTAGCCATTATGTTAAGAGGAATGCCAAACGATATTTTCTTCAAAATTGGTCTCATCACTATTATTGGTTTATCTGCCAAAAATGCGATTTTAATTGTTGAGTTCGCAAAGATGCTCAAAGAAGAAGGCATGACTTTAATTGAAGCAGCCGTTGCAGCAGCAAAGTTACGCCTACGCCCAATTTTGATGACTTCCCTTGCCTTTACTTGTGGTGTTATCCCATTGGTCATTGCAACCGGAGCAAGTTCGGAAACTCAGCATGCATTAGGTACAGGGGTATTTGGAGGTATGATATCTGCCACCATCTTGGCCATCTTTTTTGTTCCCGTGTTCTTTATTTTTGTGTTGGGAGCTGCAGAGAAACTATTTTCCAAAAAGAAAATTAATTCTTAGTTAAATGGATTGAGGCGAAACGTATCTATGTTTCGCCTCAATGACTTAGAAATATGAAAAATGTACTTACAGAAAAACGATTAAGAATTAAGGACTTTAAAGACTTTACCTGTTCTAGGATGAGCAAAGCTATTATCTGGATCTAAATTGATGACTTTATCCGAAATCACAATTTTAGAAAGTGGTAACCAGCTCTGTTCCATTTCAATGTCTACAAAGTTTTTTTCATTGATATTTTCATAAATTTGTTCGACAACGATTTCCATACCACACATACTTTTAGCATTCACTTCTTTTAAGATATGGCGTTTTGACATACTAGTCTCCATTTTTTTATTATCCGCATCGACAATAATAAAGATTGCACTGATACAATATGTAAATTTTAATAATGAAAGTGTTTTCTTTGTTTTAATCATATTTTTGTAATAATTAAATGAATAGTTGAGTGATTATTTAATTTAAATATTATTTTTAAGTTAATCTATTCAATGTAAATATTACTTATTAAAAAATTTATTTTTAATCAAAATTAAAGGGTTCATTAACTGAACCCTTTTTATTTAATTCTAAACTTGTACTGCGTTATCCAGCGAACCATCATCTTTATTTTTAGCAGTGTCTTTACTAATCAATGAGTCTGTATCACTATCTGTGGTAAAGCTTTTGCTATTTTTTTGCTTTTTCTTGTACATACACATCCCAATCGCGATACCTGTTCCCAATACTATAATTGACTTTAACATTTTGCACCTCTTCGATTAACGGAGTAACTTTTGAGAAATTAGCTTAAATTAATAGCATAAAATTTGTTATTTAACGGCTTTGATTTGCTCCGCTTTTGTAAGGTGTTTATTTTTTATGTTAATTGAAGAGTAAAATAATCCCGAAAAATAAATTTTGATACAAAGCAAAAAGCCTATTCTAAAAAAGAATAGGCTTTTCACTGTATTTCAGGATTAAGCAGTATTATGAATCGCTTTATGCAATCTTATTTCTTTAAAAATACATTACAAATGTATTTAATGCTGAACTTTTAGTCAAGATGGGATTGAGGGTTTTTACCAATAATTAGCGATTATTGTGATGACTGTCACGTTTATATAATTAGGATAAGAAAAAACCCATTTCTACTTCTCATAAAGAAATGGGTGATGTGAAAACCACAAAAGACCTGAAATACCAAATGTTCTTACATTCAGTAAGGTTGAGTGTAGTGAATATACCGAATGGTTGACAATTAAACTATTTGTATTTTTTTTAGTCATTTCGGCCAATAAAAAAATAGTTATGATTCTGTAGATTAACTCTGTTTAGTCATTCATTATTGACCAAAAATTCTATAAAGCACCCTCACCCAATTATTAAGACATATATTTTCAATCAGTGTTTTTGAATAACCACGCTGTTGCATACGTTCAATTAAGCGATGTAGGCCTGTTACATCTTCAAGTTCAGTACCTATAAGTGCACCATCAAAGTCCGAACCAAAGCCCACATGTTCTTCGCCCAAATGATCCATTAAATATTCTAAATGTTCCAAAATTACATCAATCGATGTATCTGCATTTCGTTGTCCATCTGACCGTAAAAAAGCGACATCGAAATTTACCCCCACCATCCCTTTACTTTCGCGTATTGCTTTAAGCTGTGGGTCAGTTAAGTTGCGAGCTTGAGGGCATAAAGCATGTGAATTAGAGTGTGTTGCTACAATTGGCTGCTGCAATATATCTACAGTATTCCAAAAAGCTTTCTCATTCATATGTGAAACATCAATCACCATCTTTTTATTGGCAC
The DNA here is from genome assembly GCF_000163635.1 of Acinetobacter sp. SH024. NCBI lineage: Bacteria > Pseudomonadati > Pseudomonadota > Gammaproteobacteria > Moraxellales > Moraxellaceae > Acinetobacter > Acinetobacter sp. SH024. The sequence continues at coordinate 232,250 of NZ_GG753600.1, forward strand.
AGCGTTTTATAAAATCTTTGCCATCACTCGTGAGACCTGCTCCAGTGTCAGGTGAGTGCGGAAACTTAGCATTTAAACCATGTCCAAAACGGCTAGGTCTATTCCAGAGTGGGCCAATACTACGCAAGCCTCTTTCATAAAATACATCGAGTAAATCAGGATTTTGTTGTAAAGCTTCTGCACCTTCCATATGCAATACAATTGCTAGCTTTTTCTCTGCTCTGCAATCTTGAATATCTTGAACCGAGGTGCAAATTTTAATATTTTTAGAATACTGAGCAAGTTGGTGAGCTAAATCGAGTTGTTCCAAGCAAATTTGTTCAATTTGCTGTTGCGTAAAATCAGAAGCATTCTGATCAAATAATTTATTGGAATGATGCTGTTGCACATAGCTATATGGTGGTAAAAAAATCGCAAACATTCCACCAATAAACCCAGCTTCTTGACAGCGTTTTAAATCAAGATGGCCTACTAAACGTTCATGAATAAAAGCATGTACAGGATCTGGATGGTCACTTAGCCATAAACGTGTTAATGCGTCATTATGTCCATCAAAAACTGGAATATGGCGGGGCTTCATGAGTATTCCTGTTAATTGCTATATATCTGTAATCGTGTGGACTGGAATATTTTGGGTGGCGCTTAAAGATTTAGAGTTTCTACTATTACGGAAGACTAAATTTTGTAGAGGTGCAACCAACTGACTTTCTGCCCGTGCTTGTTCAATCATTTGATGATACGGCGATTTCCCACATACAGGATCGGCATTAGCCGCATCTCCAGTCAACATATAGGCCTGACAACGACATCCGCCAAAGTCACGATCTTTATCGGGACAGCTACGGCACCCTTCTGGCATCCACGCATCGCCACGGAAATGATTAAATCCAGTTGATTTGTACCAAATATCTGACAATTTATGTTCGCGGACATTCGGAAACGAAATGGGCAGTTGTCGTGCTGCATGGCAAGGTAGCGCCATACCATCTGGAGCAACCGTAAAGAAGATTTTACCCCAGCCATTCATACAGGCTTTTGGTCGTTCCTCATAATAATCGGGCACAACAAAAATGAGTTTGCAAGGGTGATTTTGCGCTTTTAATTTTTCTCGATATTCATTGGTAATCCGTTCAGCTCGTGTCAGTTGCTCTTGTGTGGGTAATAAACCTTGGCGGTTTAAAAAAGCCCAGCCATAAAACTGACAAATTGCCAACTCGACTGTGTCTGCGTTGAGCTCAAGGCAAAGTTCAATAATTTGTTCAATCTGGTCAATGTTATGTCGATGAATAACAAAGTTAAGCACCATTGGATAATCGTATTTCTTAACCAATCGGCACATTTCATATTTTTGTTCAAAAGCATGTTTTGAACCTGCTAAGGCATCATTCACCACAGGATCGCTAGCTTGGAAGCTCACTTGAATGTGGTCTAAACCCGCTTGTTTTAGATCAGCAATACGTTGTTCGGTAAGACCCATGCCTGAGGTAATGAGGTTGGTATAAAACCCTTGTTGATGAGCATGTGCAACGAGTTGTTCTAAATCTTGACGTACCAGTGGTTCACCGCCAGAAAAGCCGAGTTGAACAGCACCCATTTGACGTGCCTGATCAAAAACGTCAAACCACTCTTGAGTGGTTAGTTCATTTTTATGCTGAGCATAGTCCAAGGGGTTTGAGCAATATGGGCATTGTAGCGGACAACGATAAGTTAACTCCGCTAATAACCATAAAGGCAGGCCAACACCTTCTGTCATACTAAATCAATCCAGTGTTGCTGTTTTGCAACCAGCATATAATCCACTACATCTTGATCAATCTCAGAAATATCACCAAATTTTTGCTTTAACTGAGCAATAATTGCAGAAACATTTTGCTGCCCATCAATATATTGCCCGATTGCCCCTGCACTCTCATTTAACTTAATCATGCCTTCAGGATATAAAATCACAAAACCATTTTGAGCTGGCTCGAACTGAAAACGGTAACCTTGTCGCCATGTTGGCACAAGGTTTAAATCAAACTGCTCTTTATTCATTTAAATAGTCCTTTGTGCCAAACTCGTTTGCTTGTCACGCTGTGATATGGTGCTTCATTGTGAACATATGCCAAAGTTAAAGCATCTAAAATGCTCCATAAAATATCCAGTTTAAACTGCAATATTTCAAGCATTCGTTCTTGTTGCTCAAAAGTTGTAAATGAATCAAGCGTAATCGTTAGACCATGTTCAACGTCACGGCGTGCCTGACTCAAACGAGAACGAAAATACTCATAGCCTTTATCATCAATCCATGGGTAATGTTGTGGCCATGAATCAAGTCTTGATTGATGAATTTGTGGAGCAAAAAGTTCAGTTAAAGAGCTGCTTGCTGCTTCACGCCATGAAGCACGGCGTGCAAAGTTTACATAGGCATCTACCGCGAAGCGAACGCCCGGTAAAACTAACTCTTCAGAAATAACTTGTTCGCGACTCAAGCCCACAGCTTCAGCTAAGCGTAGCCATGCTTCTCGACCACCGCCATCTGGATATTCACCATCTTGATCGATCATGCGTTGAATCCATTCTTGACGGACTCGCTGATCAGGGCAATTTGCCATAATCGCCGCATCTTTAAGCGGAATATTAATTTGATAGTAATATCGGTTTGCAACCCAAGCCTGAATTTGTTGCTGGGTGGCTTTACCTTCATACATCATCACATGAAATGGATGATAGATATGATAATACTGGCCTTTATCGATAATGGCTTGTTTGAATTGTTCAGTCGTTAAAGCTTCAGGTGTTTGAGTCATGTTTCACCTTAGAGTTCAATCTGCATGCCGTCATAGGCAACTTCTACGCCATTTGCTTTAAGCTCAGCAAACTGACTAGAGTTTTCATTTAAAATTGGATTGGTATTGTTAATATGAATCAGCACTTTTTTAGGTGTACTCAGCTTGTTTAAATAAGACAGTGAACCACCTTCGCCACTAATATATAAATGCCCCATTTCGCGGCCAGTTTTAGTTCCAACCCCTGTTTGTTGCATTTCATCGTCTGTCCAAAGCGTACCATCAATCATGACACAGTCTGAACTCTGCATAATCTGCATGATTTGATCGTCAATTTTTCCAAGACCCGGCGCATAGAACAACTGTTTTTGTGTCTTATGATCTTTGATAATTAAAGCAATATTATCGCCATCATGTGGGTTATTTCGATGCGGTGAATATGGTGGAGCTGCACTTTTAATAATTAAGGGTAAAAATTCTAAATTTTCAAAACCATCAATTTTAAAAGCTTGTTTAGGGTTAATCTCATGATATTGAAGACCACCATTCCAGTGTTTGAGCATATTAAATACTGGAAAGCCGTTCGTTAAATCTTGGTGGACCATTTCTGTACACCATACATTCATTGGACAACCTTCACGTAAGGTTAAAAGCCCAGTGGTATGGTCTAACTGACTGTCCATTAAAATAACGCTTATTATTCCTGTATCACGCAATTTACGCGCTGGTTGCGCTGCTTTAAATTCGAAGAGTTGCTGACGGATGTCAGGTGACGCGTTTAATAAAACCCAGTCTGTTCCATTTTCAGAAACAGCAATCGATGATTGAGTACGGGCTTTGGCTTGGATTGTACCTGTGCGCACACCATGACAATTCGGGCAATTACAATTCCACTGCGGAAACCCGCCTCCAGCAGCTGAACCTAAAACATAAATATACATAAAATTAATATCTTATTAGAAAGAGATAAGCCCTAGAACAAGACTAGGGCTTATGACATATTTGATGAAACTGATTAACGTGCTTCAAAGTACATTGTAACTTCAAAACCAATGCGTAAATCAGTAAAAGCTGGTTTAGTCCATTGCATAAATTATCTCCGGTTCATATTAATCTTATGAAATGAATCACTTGATTAAGATTTATAAGGCAATTAAAAATTTATTCTAAATAAAAAAATTGGGTTTGTAGACCACCCCTAGCTAAGATATTGTTCGATAATTGTGTTTTTTGTCCAAATTTTAATATTTCGAACATATTTGCTTATTGGGTGTTTCATCAAACATTCACACTAAAAGCGTATTTTTTATGCGTCTTAATTGATCAAATGATAAAAAATGAAAAATTTAACAATACTTTTTAAAGTAACAACACTTTCTCTGGCTGTAGCATTATTGGTGGGATGTAATGACGATGATGATAATGACACAGCACCACCTGCTCAAAGAAGCAATCAAACCGTAAATATTTTAGCTTTTAATGACTTTCACGGAAATCTTGAGCCACCTAAGCGTTATGTCGAGGCACCAAATCCAAATGATGCTGCTCAATCTGTTCGTATTCCTGTAGGAGGAGTGAGTTACTTCGCCGATGCGATTAAAAAACTTAAAGCAGAGAATCCAAATAATGCTGTGGTTTCGGCAGGCGATTTAATTAGCGCTTCTCCTCTCACCTCTTCTTTATTTTTAGATGAACCAACCATTGAAGTCATGAATGATATTCAAATTGACTTTAATGCTGTAGGTAACCATGAATTTGACCGTGGTACAGACGAATTACGCCGTTTAAAAAATGGTGGATGTCAGCAATATACCAGCACTGTACCTTGTCAAATTAATAAAAACTTTAGTGGTGCAAAATTTGATTTCCTCGCTGCTAACGTAGCAATGAAAAACGACACCAGTAAAACAATCTTCCCTGCTTATAAAGTCAAAACTTATGGTGGAATTCCAGTTGCATTTATTGGTTTAACCCTTAAAGCGACGCCAAGTATTGTTTCTGCGGCGGGTATTAAAGACGTTGAGTTCCGTGATGAAGCAGATACGGTAAATGCCTTGATTCCTGAATTAAAAAAACAAGGAATTGAAGCCATTGTAGTCGTTGTCCATGAAGGTGCGGCGCCAAGTACCAAGCTCAATCAAAAAACATGTGATGGCTTAAGCGGTCCAATTTTGGGTATTTTGGATAAACTTAATCCAGCAGTTGATATTGTTGTTTCAGGTCACACACATCAATCTTATATTTGTGACTATGCGACAAAAAATCCAGCTAAACCATTCTTACTTACTTCAGCTGGACAATATGGCACGCTTATTACTGACATCAAGATTGAATTAGATGGTAAAACTGGTGATGTCATTAAAAAAGATGCGAAACAGGTTCCTGTACAAAGTGAAGCCTATACATCCGGTACAACCACGGTAAATCTTACAGACCTCTATCAAAAATTTAGTAAAACTCCAAGCATTGAAGCAATCTTAGATAAATACCGCCAAGCTGTGACTACCATTTCAAGTCGTGTGGTTGGAACTGCAACAGCGGTGATAAGTCGTACTCAAGTCGAAAGTGGTGAAAGTCCGCTAGGTATTATGATTGCCGATGCTCAGCAAGCGGCTGCCTTAAAAGCAAGTAATCAAGGCTCAGATTTTACGCTAATGAATCCAGGCGGTGTGCGTGCGGATCTACTGATTAATAGTAGTAACCAGATTACCTTTGGTGATGTTTTTGCGGTTCAACCTTTCGGTAACTCTATTGTGACGTTGAGCTTAACCGGTAAACAGATTAGAGATGTGCTTGAACAGCAATGGTCTGGTGCAAATGCAAATTCACCTAGAATTTTACAGCCGTCTAAAGAGTTGAGTTACCAATATGCAGCAAATACATCTGTTTCACCACGAGCAACTAACATTATGATTGCAGGTTCACCGTTGGTTGACACTAAAGTGTATCGCGTGACGGTAAATAGCTTCTTGGCAGATGGTGGTGACAACTTTACGGTATTAAAAGAAGGCCAAAACCGTGTCGGTGGTGGTCAAGATATTGATGCGCTTGAAAACTATGTTGCTGAAAACTCTAAAGATTCACCTTTAACTATTCCAGCTACGACTCGAATTAAAGTTATCAAGTAACTGATTTAATGAGAATAAAGGACAGTATGATGCTGTCCTTTATTTTCTATGGCAGTTTAAAAGATTTTTATTCGGTATATAGATTGAGCTCAACACTACTGATATCGACTCCAGTATTTGCAAAAATAATATCCGTAACCTCATGAAGTAATTCTTTAACTTTGTCATTTTCAAAGTTCAATGCTTCAGAGGTTTTGAGCGAAATAAGGTTACAACTCATCTTGTCTTTTCTAAGCTTATAAATACTTTTGCTTTTCCCTAGGAATACTCTTTTGATGAGTTTACGGTTTTCAAATTCTGACAAGATTCGATAAATCGTTCCTAGCGTTATTTTATGTTCATTTTTAATTTGCGTATAAATACTCACAGCACTTAAGCCTTGTGGATTTTGATTTAAAATTTCAAAAACCTGTATTCTTGATTTTTTTATGGGTAGTCCATTTAATAATGATTTTGAAGTTGCTGTCATGATTAATTAACCTTAATGTTGAAAAAATATAGAAATTTTTTAAATTATTTTGTCTATACTTACTTGAAAATTATGGAAATGATTTGATGTATAAATCAGAGCTTATTACCCTATAAATAAGCTTTGAGCTGATTATAAGATTCTGAATAATTTAATATTATTCCTAATTCACTATCTACATGTACGCACTTGGCGAATAAAAGAATTCTTGAGCTGAACCATATTGCGACCCTCTTCATTAAGTCATTTTTCGACCTTATTCTATATAATGATTAACACATGATAAATATTATCATTTATGTTTAGCGGTGTATCATATACATATAAGTTTTAATATTCAATATTAAGTAATTATCAAATACATAATGATAACCATTATATATTACTGATTAAATGATGATGAGTTGCATCAATTCTCTATTATAAGTATTCATTTCCACCCATATAAAAAGCAGATCGATGATCTGCTTTTTATATTTTAAATAGAATAAGTTAAATGACTATTATGCTAAGGATGGTACATCTTGTTCTTGCATCCATGCATGAATCACTTGTTGTGTTGTCATGACTTGAGCGCATCGTGTACTAGCATATTTTAACGCCATATCGTGCTCTTCTCGGCTAAAGTCAGCTAATGCATCACCACATAAGAATGGTTGGATGTTTAGCATAAAAGCTTCAGCAGCACTCATAAGACAACCAATATGTGCATATACCCCACAGATAATTAGTTGATCGCGACCAGATTCCCGCATGAGTTGTTCGAGAGGTGAAAATTTAAAAACACTATATCTCCACTTGGTAAGAACCGTATCATTTTTTTGAGGTGAAATTTTTGGCAAAATCTGCGTAAAGCTCGGCTCGTTCTTTAAACCAGGTCCCCAAAAATCAGTTAATAACTGTCGATGTTCAGGTGATTGATTACCCGGTTGTGCTGTATAAACAACGGGAATATTAGATTGATGAGCGGCGTCAATTAATGCTTTGGTATTTTTAATGAGTTCTGGAATAGGTTCCTGAGTCAAGTCATAGAAATCTAAAAAATATTGCTGCATATCATGAACCAATAAAACAGCTCGATTCGTATGCAATGGCCAATTTGTTTTGTTGGGAGTAAATTCATGGGCTTGGGGCATACTGTAACTTGCAATCTTTGGAATACTCATTAGTATTTTCCTTTTCTATTTTTCAAAATATTTTTTAATTTCAGATGGTTGTTGTGCTGAAGTAATCTTTAAACCCCAAGTGTCGCTCCCCCATCTACCACTATTTCTTGCATCGTAATTTGGGCAGCTTGGTCCGAAAGTAAAAAGATCACGGTATTGGCAATATCATCTGGTTGCGCGAGTTTTCTTAAGGGAATACCTGTTCGGTACTGACTCAAATCACCATCAATTACTGCAGGTGGAGGTGTATTATCAGTCCAGAGTTGTTGCTGCATTTGAGTGAGAGTAGATCCAGGTGAAACAATATTTAGCCTGACTTGATAAGGTGCAATTTCAAGTGCCAGATTGCGACAAAAATGACTCAGTGCGGCCTTAGTGGTGGCGTACATACCAAGTTGCATACGCGGCATGCGTGCACTATTTGAACTAATAGTGACAATACTGCCCTGCCTTTTTGCACAAAAATGTTTAGCAACTTGTTGGCTAATCGCAATAGGTGCCATGACATTGACCGCAAAAAGTGTTTCCCAATCTTCCGTTTTGGCTTCAAGCATGGAGCGCATAATTAATACTCCTGCTGCATTTACTAACCCCGTAATTTCGTATCTTTCTAAAAGCTCTGAAATTAAAGTTTGTGTTTCTTGTTGATGGGTAATGTCTTGTGAGATGCCTTGCCATTGTGAAGTTTGATCTGGCGTTATTGTTTTGCTGATATCCCATTGTTTAGGATTTTCTTGTCGGTCAATACCAATAACGTGATAGCCCTGATCTAGTAGTTGCTTGGCAATAGCCGCTCCTATCCCTCTTGCAGCACCTGTGACCACGATGGTAGAGCGCATGTGGATACTCCAATTTATATTATAAAGAAATCTATAAATATAATTGCAAATAATTATCATTCTTATCAAGAGTAAATTAAAATAAAAGATTAATTTATGATCTTAGGCAAATGAGCTTTAGCTTAAAATTTTAAATTAAATTGTTGTTTTATATTATTTTTATTAAATTAGAAGGTCAGAAATATTTTATTGTTAATAATCATTTTCAATAAGGCAGGTTTTGATTTATTCGGCTAAAATCTGATTTATGGTTTATCAAACCTAGTAACTTTTAGGGTTCAATCTCCAGCAGGCTAAGAATGAGTTCTCGATAATCCTGAATCTTGTAAGTTTGGAAATGCGTATAAAAAATGAAAAATTATAGAATCCACATTGTTTCGGTCAGTTGTTTAATCTCTTGAATATCATGACTCACATAAATCATTGGAATTTTTATTTCCTCTTTTACTTTCTGAAAAAAAGGAATAATTTCAGCTTTATGATTCGCATCTAATGCTGATAAAGGCTCATCTAGAAGTAACAGTTTAGGTGAATATAACAATGCTCGACCTAGTGCCACGCGCTGTTTTTCCCCTCCTGAGAGTTTAATGGGCATACGTTGTAATAAGTGCCCTAACTTTAATAACTCAATAATATAATCTGCTTCAAAGTGACGTTCTTGTTGGGAAAGATGCTTAAGACCAAATAATAAGTTTTGCTTTACCGTTTTATGCGGAAAAAGCTGAGCATCTTGAAAAACCAATCCAACATGTCGCTTTTGGGTGCTCAAATTAATGTTTTGATCTGAATCAAACCATGTTTGATCCTGTATTTTAATGAGTCCATTACGCGGAGTATTCAGGCCTGCAATGGCATGTAAAATCGATGTTTTACCTGAACCCGATGCGCCGAATAAGCCAATAACAGCAGCATCTGACTGGAAACTAGGTTCAATATGAAATTGGCCCATTTGTAGCTCAAAACGGCAATCAATCAACATAATTTTACCGCCCTAAGCGCTTCTTTTGATAACGATGAAACCACTGTGCAAACCATAGCGCTAAAAAAGCCACACTCAACGATAAAACAATAAGCCGTTGAATAGCGGCCTCGGTATCGGGTTGTTGCATTAAGCTATACATGGCTAGAGGCAAAGTCCGTGTTTCATTTGCAATATTACCTACAAAGGTAATGGTGGCCCCAAACTCACCTAAACTACGGCAAAAACATAAAATAGCACCAACTAAAATGCCACTGCTGGCAAGAGGCAAAGTGACATGAAAAAATGCCCCCAAAGATGAAGCTCCTAATGTCTTTGCTGCCATTTCTAAACGCTGATCGACCAGTTCAATCGCTAGTCGAATAGATTGCACCAATAGCGGAAAACCCATTACTGCCGAAGCAAGAACGGCACCTTTCCAGTTAAATGCAAAATCAATTCCGATCGGTGCCAAATATTGCCCAATAATGCCTCGGCTACCAAATACCTGTAATAACAAATAACCAGGAACCACTGGCGGCAGCACCAAAGGTAAAAACACTAAAGTTTCAATGAATGACTTACCCCAGAACTCTTTACGCGCCAAAAACCATCCCACACAAATTGCAGGAATAATACTGACGACAAGACAACTTGCTGCAACCTTACAAGAAAGTTGCAGCACGCTGAGTTCTTCTGGGGTTAAAGAAAACATCATGGTTTTACTGGAGCCAACACGCTAAAGCCATATTTTTTAAAAACAGCTTTGGCTTGATTGCTTTGTAAAAATTGATAGAACTTTGCTGAGTTTGAATTCTTTTTAACTATCCCTACAGGATAAATAATTGGTGAATGCGTATTTTCCGGAAATACACCAGCTACATTCACATCTTTACTAATTGCAGCGTCGGTTGCATAAACAATCCCAACCTGACATTCACCACGTGCAACAAAGTTTAATGTAGCTCGAACATCTTCTGTTTCGACTAGTTTTGGCTCAATACGACTCCACCAACCTAAATTAGTAAAAGCTTGTTTAGCATATTTTCCTACAGGCACACTTTTGGTATCCCCTGTACAAACCTTTCCTGTAAACACTTTATTTGGATCAGTCGTTTTATCTAGTTTTATGTTTAATGACTGCCCTTTTGGGGTAATTAACACCAAACGATTACCTAATAAATTTATACGGTCATTTGCTGCAACTCGTTTTTTATTTTGTAGATAATCCATCCACTGGGTATCTGCTGAAATAAAAATATCAGCTGGTGCTCCAGCTTCAATTTGTTTAGCTAAGTTTGATGATCCTGCATACGAAGTTTTAACTTCTACTTTATTCTGTTTTTCGTAAGTTTTTTCTAAATCGTTAATTGCATTCGTTAAACTTGCTGCTGCATAAACGGTAACCGATTCAGCCTTGGCTGAGACATTAAAGACCAATCCGATGCTGAGGACTGAACAGGCTAAAGCCAATTTTTTTATCTTCGTATCACTTACCATTATTTTTACCTTTTGTCGTTTTTGCAGCGATATATACCCAAGAATATAGCGCTACATGAAGATTATGAAAAGCATAATTCATTAACTATAGATGTCTGGAATGCAGCAGTGCTTTTTCAGCACGTAATTTGAATTAAGCAAAAGCTATACCAAATTAAAAGATTTCATGCCTAAACAATCTTTTATCTTAACCTTTTAAATAGCTACTCATGATTTGATAATCATGTTCTAAGGCTTGTCGAGCATTGATTTCCATTTGGCGGTAATGCTGTAAGACTTTCTGGCCCAAAGCTGTAACGGCTGCCCCACCACCATGTGTTCCACCTGTTTGTGTTTCCACTAACGCTGTTTCAAAGCACTGATTCATGGTGTCGACTAACTGCCATGCACGGCGGTAGCTCATATTCATAGATTTTGCAGCTTGTGAGATCGATCCCGTTCTCTCAATTGCTTCAAGTAAGTCTGCCTTACCCGGACCAAATGCGATGTTTTGCTCTAAAAGAATTCTAATTTGTAATTTTAAGTTTTGTTCTTTCATAGACTTAGTTCACAAAGTTTCATTTTTATGCTGCTTAACATTATAGGAAACTTTAATAGCTTAAAACACATACAAATTTAAATCTCTACTCTTTCTTAAAAAGAGTTCATTTAAAAAATCAAAACTGCACAAAGTGGATAAAGATCTGGAAAAAACGGATAGAGGCTCAGGCCTAATCGCGGTTCAATCAGTTAAAAGCTGATTGATTGGAGGATTGAGCAATGACCTCATCTAATTTAAAACAATGGAATGATTTTGTAGATGGATGTATCGACTTCCGTCCTAACGATGGCGTGTTTCGTATTGCACGTAATATGTTTACCGAGCCTGAACTATTTGACTTGGAAATGGAACTTATTTTTGAAAAGGTTTGGATTTATGCATGTCATGAAAGTGAGATTCCAAACAATCATGATTTCCTAACCGTTCAAATTGGCCGCCAACCGATCATTGTAAGCCGTGATGGTAAAGGCGAACTACATGCCATGGTTAATGCTTGTGAGCATCGTGGAGCGACCTTAACACGCGTTGCTAAAGGCAACCAGTCAACCTTTACATGTCCGTTCCATGCTTGGTGTTATAAGTCAGATGGCCGCTTGGTGAAAGTCAAAGCACCTAGTGAATATTGCGAAGATTTTGATAAATCAAGCCGTGGCTTAAAACAAGGCCGTATTGCCAGCTACCGTGGTTTCGTATTTGTAAGCCTCGATACTCAAGCAATAGATTCTCTAGAAGACTTTTTAGGTGATGCAAAACTGTTTCTTGATTTAATGGTTAACCAGTCCCCAACCGGTGAACTCGAAGTACTTCAAGGCAAGTCATCTTATACTTTTGCAGGTAACTGGAAGCTACAAAATGAAAATGGCTTAGATGGTTACCATGTCAGTACCGTTCACTATAACTACGTCTCTACAGTCCAACATCGCCAACAAGTCAATGCATCAAAAGGTGAAGAACTCGATACGCTTGACTATAGCAAGTTAGGTGCCGGTGACTCAGAAACTGACGATGGCTGGTTTAGCTTCAAAAATGGCCATAGCGTATTGTTTAGTGACATGCCGAACCCAACTGTTCGTCCGGGTTACAGTACAGTTATGCCATATATGGTCGAAAAATATGGCGACAAATATGCTGAGTGGGCAATGCACCGTTTAAGAAACTTGAACTTGTACCCTAGCCTATTTTTTATGGATCAAATTAGCTCTCAGCTTCGTATTGTTCGCCCTGTGGCATGGAATAAAACTGAAGTCATCAGCCAATGTATTGGGGTTAAAGGTGAATCTGCTGAAGCACGCCGTAACCGTATTCGTCAGTTTGAAGATTTCTTTAATGTGTCGGGCCTTGGTACACCAGACGATTTAGTTGAATTCCGTGAACAGCAAAAAGGTTTCCAAGCACGTCTTGAACGTTGGAGCGATATTTCGCGTGGTTGTCAGTCTTGGGAATATGGCGCGACCAAAAACTCGCAAGACTTAGGCATTCAACCCGTCATTACTGGCCGTGAATTTACCCATGAAGGACTCTATGTAAACCAGCATGGACATTGGCAACGTCTCATGCTTGATGGCTTAAATAAGAAAGCATTGAAAATGCAAGATATTACTTTTGAAAACAATGCCGTAATGGATGAGGTGTAACCATGTCACAAGAACTACATTTTGCTGTATCTCAGTTTTTGTACAAAAAAGCAGAGCTTTGTGATGCTTATGACTGGGATGCCTATCTAGAGCTTTACGATGAAGATAGTGAATATCATATTCCACAGTGGATTGATGACCATAACTATGTTCAAGATCCAAATCAGGGTTTGTCTTATATTTATTATGCAGACCGTACAGGACTTGAAGACCGTGTATTCCGTATTCGTACAGGTAAAGCAGCATCTGCTACTCCGTTACCACGTACTTTGCATAGCATGAATAACATTCGAGTTAAAACATTGGATGATGGATTAATTGAAGCAAAAGTTGCATGGCAAACGCTCTATAACCGTCAAGGTTTAGAAGGCTGTTTTTACGGACACGCTACTTATCTTTTACGCCAAACAGCAGATGGTTTCCGCATTCGTCGTCAGCATAGCATTTTGCTGAATGACAAAATTGATTCCGTTTTAGACTTCTATCACGTTTAAGGGGAATGAAAATGGGACATTCAGTTGCACTTAATTTTGCCGATGGCAAAACCTTTTTCATTTCGGTAAATAACGACGAATTGCTGCTTGATGCAGCAGTTCGCCAAGGAATTAACCTCCCGCTAGACTGCCGTGAAGGTGTTTGTGGTACCTGTCAGGGACAGTGTGAAACCGGTATTTATGAACAAGAATATGTTGATGAAGATGCATTAAGTGAACGTGATTTGGCTGAGCGTAAAATGTTAGCTTGCCAGACGCTTGTAAAATCCGATGCAGCTTTTTATTTCGATCATGATTCTGCTATCTGTAACGCTGGTGATACTTTAAAAATTGAAACCAAAGTGACGGCGGTTGAGCTGGTTTCTGAAACAACAGCAATCTTACATCTTGATGCAAGCAGTCATACTGAACAACTTCAGTTTTTACCGGGTCAATATGCTCGTTTGCAAATTCCAGATACTGAAGATTGGCGTTCTTATTCTTTTGCAAATAGACCAAATGCAACCAATCAATTGCAATTTTTAATTCGTCTATTGCCAGATGGTGTTATGAGTAATTACTTGCGTGATCGCTGTAAAGTTGGACAGACCCTACTCATCGAAGCGCCACTTGGTAGTTTCTACTTACGTGAAGTAGAACGACCACTGGTTTTTGTGGCGGGTGGAACAGGTTTATCAGCTTTCTTGGGAATGCTAGATAACTTGGTGGATCAACCGAACTCACCTGCCGTTCAGTTGTATTACGGCGTAAATAATGAAACCGACTTGTGTGAACAACAACGTTTACATGCCTATGCTGAACAGCTACCCAACTTTAGTTATCACCCGATTGTGACTAAGGCAACGGAAGCTTGGCAAGGTAAAGCAGGCTATATTCACGAGCACTTAAATAAAGATCAACTGGCTGAGCAGGCTTTTGATATGTATTTATGTGGCCCACCACCAATGATTGAAGCCGTTAAAAATTGGTTAGATGAGCAAGCTCTGCAAAACTACCGTATTTACAGCGAGAAGTTTTTACAGAGCAATACATCACGTTGAAGTATAAAATAATTTAAAAACCACTAAACCTGAAATCATTCAATATACTCTTATAAGGGGTATATTGAATTTTTGCATTTAAATTAAAAGTTTTTATATATCAATAACATAAAATAATTAATTCCGACAAAATAAATTGACCAGCTCACTCGGATTTGCTATAAATTTTGATAGATCTTAAGGAATAAGGTCATGATGAGATTAACTTATAGCACCTTTTATATCCCCCTATTCTATTTCTCGAATTTACTAAATTGATGGACAAAATCCGATGTAAAAATTTGAGAAAATCACATTAATTAGCGGCTAAATTGGTCTGTATTTTGCTTATATCTCATTGTAATTTGCGAGTAACTTAATTTTTTAAGTGCCGTATTTACTTGCTGTGCAGCGAAGTTTTAAAGCTTTTACAACACAAGTAAGTACAGGAGTGAGCCAAAAGGGATAAATATGAACCAAGCCAACTCCCCAGAACTCAGTGGGCGTCATTTTCAAAATGAGTCTATCTTTACCAATCATAATCTGGTGTTTGATCACCACGATTTAAGCGAAACTTGCCGAAATGTCGGGCAAATTTTTAAACCACATGATCTTAAAATCTCTCAGCAGAAGCGAGATTTCAGTGCAACCATGCACCATGTTAAAACAGGCGCATTGTCTATTAGTCGCTTGGAATATGGTGCGGATGTCATTATTGAACCAGATCATCTGGATAGCTTTTACCTAATTCAAATTCCAACTCAAGGCTACGCAGAAATCGAATTTGGTTCACAAAAGTTTATTTCTTATTCTCAAGTTGCTTCTCTTATTTCTCCTCAGCAATCTTTACGTATGCGCTGGCATGCAAACTCACCACAGCTCATTCTAAAAGTTTCAAAAGATGATTTTACTTACCATTGCCGTCAACACATTGCCGATTCAGAAAATAACTTACTCATTTTTGACCCTAAATTAGACTTTTCTACACAAAGTGGAGCCTATTTTTTACAGCTCGTTAGAACATTGATGGATGCTTTAGCATGTGATCAGCACCCGCTTCATCATCCTTTAGCCTTTAAACAATTTGAGTCAAATTTGTTTAATGCACTCATTTATGGTCAACCCAATAATGCATTGCATAAGCTTGAACAATATAAAGAAAAAACCGTCTCTCCTTATTTTGTGAAGCGTACAGAAGCCTACATAAAAGAACATTTACATGAGCCGCTTAACGTCGAAATTCTGGCTGAACATGCAGGCGTGAGTGTGAGAACCCTATTTACCGGTTTTAAAAATTATTTGGGGACAACCCCAATGTCTTATCTAAAGGAATTACGCTTTGAACAAGCTCATTTAGAACTCATGCATAATGAAAATCTATCGATCACAGACGTTGCATTTAAATGGGGATTTACTCACTTAGGCCGTTTTTCTCAAGAATATAAACGCCGCTATGGGGAATTACCTTCGTCTACTCGTCGATCTGGTCACAGTGAAGGTTCAGGCTTAATTACTTCAATTTTTTCTTAAACTAAAATAGACGAAAGCCTTTTATATTGATTGATATAAAAGGCTTTTTTTATAATTTAAAAATGATGGACATAACGAACTTGTAGTCGTGTTCCCTCTGGGCGGTTTTCAGCATCTTGCTCAAAATAAACATTTGCAACCAAGTGATCATTTTTAGAAAAACTATACATCGCACCCGGACCAATTGCCCAAACTTGTTCACGTCGACCTTTGACTTTTTCACCATCGACTTCGGTATCAGTGGCTTGTTTTAGCCAATAACCATTCAGTCCTAAGCGAAACTGTTCAGTAATAGCATAGTCCGTTGCAAAGTTTGCATGAATTGCTTGCCCAGCTTGCATATCATTTGCTCCAGCAAAAGCATAGCTTGGGTCATCATTTTTAAAGTTATAGAGATAATGGATGCGTGTTGAAGCTGTCCACTTTGGATTGAACCAATATGTTGCTGCCCAATAGGGATCAAACGAAACAGCGTTATTACTCGGGTTAATATCTTTTTGCTGGTCGTATTCCCCAGTAGGTAAATTCACCTGAAACTCAAAACGATGTACAAACTTAGGCCCTTGTGCACCCATGACTGGATCGAACTGAATAAAAGGTCCGATCATAATGTCTCCAAAGCCGCTTTGGGCTTTAATAGCAGCATTATTCAAGCCATCATCCATGACCATTTTACTGACAAAAGGAATTAAAAAATTCATGCCTAGACTGGCTTTATCTTTTACTCGGACATTCGATAAATAACTAATCTGTTCAACCAGTACTTGATAATTTAAATCTGTTTTAGGTAAACCTAATTTTTGTCCATTGGCATCGACCAGTTTATTACTATCGTAATTTTGAAAGTAAGTTTGAGCATACCAGCCAGGCCCTGCGGGTAAACCGCCATCGAGAAAGCTGGTCATACCTAAATTTACGGTCGGTAAATCATAGGCATGAGAAACTAATGGCAAACCCAACAATGTCCCAGCTAAAAAGCCATGTTTAATTAAAGTGCTTTTCATCTTCTTATTTCCTATAAAAAAATCACGACCGGATTGATCGTGATTGTGGTGAATTAATGTGTTAATTCTGGATGCTCAGCGGCAATCCGATACTTTCCTGCGTGGAATACCAATGGTTCACCTTGGCGTTGTTGGTATTGTTCAATCTGACCAATAAAAATCAGGTGATCTCCACCCTCATACTGATTTACATTACGGCAAACCAAGGTTGCGAGTGCATCGGATAAAATTGGAACGCCTGCATTGCATTGTTGATGGGCAATGCCTGCAAATTTGTCTTCAGCACCTCGAGCAAAATGTCCAGAAAGCTGATGATGTTCTTGTGCCAACATGTGAATGGCAAAATATTCAGCTTCTACAAAATCAGACAAACTTGGCGCTGTTTTTGAAAGACTCCACAAAATTAATGGTGGGTCTAAAGACAGCGACGAAAATGAATTGGCTGTCATGCCTATTTTCCGACCATCTTTACCACGAGTTGTAATCACGGTAACCCCAGTTGCAAACTGCCCAAGCAAGTTACGAATTTCTCTTGGGTTTTCAGCATTAATCGCTTGTAAAACTAAAGTTTCAATTGTGTCCATTTTTCATATCTCCTTTTGACTATGGCCTAGGCTACTTTTGCTGCGGTTTTTGAAGCCAAGAATGCTTGAGCTTGATCTGCGTCAAACCACCAAGGGGCAAAAGAGCGCGGGTCATCAAAGTTATTGGCCATAATTGAAGCAATGCTTTGGTTTTGGCTTGCGGCTGCTAATAGTTCAACCACATGCGGTTGCGGCGGTACTAACAGGCTATTGGTCCAAGCCACCACTTTTTCTGCATAAGCCCAATAACGTTCAAAAGTTTGAACCATCCATTGTTCGCTAAAGCTTTGATTATCATTGGCTAAAATGGCATCGAAATAGATCTTGCTACACTTAGCAGCGTTGTTTGAGCCTTGACCAGTAATCGGGTCATTGACCACTAAAGCATCTGCCATACCAAAAATTTTCTTGCCAGACGGTAAGGTTAAAACGGGTTTACGTACTGTCGGCGGGAAACGCCCTGCCAAGTATCCGCCTGCATCGGTCAACTCAACATTTGTGCAGCGTTCATATTCCCAAGGCACAAATTTTTTGAGTAAGTCCAAACTGCACTGCAAATGCTGTTCAGGTGTTTTGACATCTTGCCAGCAGTCCATTGGCCCATTGGGAATTCCTTCAAACACCATAATGTCGCAAGGACCATTGATGGTCAGTGCCGGAAAAGAAAAGTACTCACCGACTTCGGGAATAATGTTAAAAGTCACGCGAGAGTATGGTGAAATTGGCTTCATATTTTTGACATAGGTCAATGCCAAAGCACGTCGAGGCTTATCAAAAACACTACGTGCATCATCACGCTCAAACTGTTTAACAACCTCACCTTTACCAGCAGCGAGTAATACAAGCTCATAGTCGTTTGCAAGTTGTTCTAACTCTTCTATTCCCACATCCTGAATCACCAATTGACCGCCACGGCGTTCAAACTCTTCCATCCAATATGGCATTTTAACGCGTTGATCGACCGATTGAGCGTAGCGCTCAAGACGAGCACTCCATTCAAATGCTTTACCACCATTTTCAGGGTTAACTAAAGCCAGCCCAATGCCTTCTACCGCTGGACATTGTTCTTCCCAGAAATTTAGTCCTAAGTCACGTTCAGTTTGTAAAGCGGTATGAAACATACACTGGCTTGACATGACTTTACCTTGACGGATTTCATCGGCAGTTCGGTTGGTGATCATGGTTACGTCGTAACCTGTATCTAATAACCCCAAACCAAGCTGTAAACCAGACTGTCCTGCTCCAACAATTGCAATACGGCGCATAATATTCTCCATAATTTTCTAAATGTGCTTTTAAAACGCTGTGCTATTCGGCTAAACGCGGAATAGCAGGCTGTGATCCTTCAGGGCCCATCACTGAATAGCCACCGTCGACCGCATAATCAGCTCCGGTGACAAAACTCGCAGCGGGTGACAATAAAAACAAAACCACGTTGGCGACTTCTTCGGGATGTCCCAATCGGCCTAGCAAGTGATAATCGGCTGCCACGCTATCGGCTTTTTCACGGCTATTACCGCTGACTTCTGCAATGACACGAGACCATGTCCAACCCGGAGAAACCGAATTGACGCGAATACCATCGGCAGCAAAATCCATTGCCATGCTTTGTGTGAGTTGACGTATTGCAGCTTTAGAGACTGGATATAACCAGCGTCCTGTTTGTGCCACTTTGGCTGAAATGGAAGTAAAGTTAACAATTGAACCTTGCTGCTTTTTTAGGTCATGGTATAAAGCACGGCTCAGCTCAACTGTAGAGACCAAATTAAGATCTAGTGCTTGTAACCAGTCCTGACGTGAAGATTTAAAACCATCATCTAAGTAGGTACATGCCAAATTCACCAAGTAATTCACTTCACCTAAATGTTGGTGAATATTTGCAACAGCTTGTTGAATAGCCGCATCGCTGGTTAAATCGGTTTGAATAAACATCACATCATGGTTAAAGCTTTCTGCAATCGCCTTGCCTTTGGCATCAATATCTAAAATAGCAACATGAGCACCCGCACTCACCAAAGCTTGTACAACAGCTTTACCAATGAGTGTTGCTCCGCCGCTCACCACAGCGACTTTTCCTTTTAAATCTATATTCATTGTAGATACTCCTTAATTTATTGGCTTGCCTTCGCTACTTGACCAAGATGGCATCAACGTATTGGAAGGAAGATCTTCATCAAGAAGTTTTCGTGCTGTCTCGACACCTGCAACTGGTAAGCCTGTTGGATCTAATAAACCAATTTGAACAAGTACAGATGCTTGGTCCCAGTAAATATGCTCATGGCACAACTTTGCCCCTCTAAACTGGATCACACCTAACATTGGAATCTCGACGTATTTACCGGTTGGTTTTACACCGGGTAATAACCAGTCAATTTCAGCGTCGTGGGTAAAGCTCATAATGAACTCGTCTACTACTTGCGTTGAGCCAACCGTACGAGAGATCGAGGTGATCTTCATATCTTTCGGGTTTTGGTGAACAAAATGATATTGATAAAAACGAGCAAGCTGGCTTTGGCCTACACCACCAGTTAACGTTGGAATATGGTTGACATAAGGTTCTGCAACCATTGTTGCCATGGTTGCTGGCACATCACGCGTATCAAACTCATGACGAATATGCTCTTCCCATAAGGCAACTAGGTCGTATTTCGGTCCAATCGTGTCATGTAGAGCTGTTACTGTACGCTCGTGGGCAAAACGTGCTGAAGGTTTGTGATAATGATTGCTTTTTTGGCGTGCAAAAGCATGATCAACACCTTCATAAACATAAGCTTGTACATTTGAATATTGGTTAGCTGCATCAACAATCGCTTGTCTCGCATCTGGCGGTGTAAATTGGTCCAGTTCTGCAATATGTAAAACCAAACGTCCTTTTATGTTGGCTAACTCATCTAACGATTTTTCAATGCCTACACCGTAATAACCTACAGCACATGCCACATCAGGAAGTCGGCAGCCTGCCAGATAAGCAAGCTTTCCACCCAAACAGTACCCCACCACACCGAGGCCTGTAGAGGTGTCACATTCTGGTCGAGTCTTTAAAAAAGCTAAGCTGTCCTGAATATCTTCAACCCCAAGATTTTCATCATATTGCTGATAAAGCTCGAAAGCCTTTTGAAAATCTTCTGGTGTATAACCCAGTTCTATATTAGGTGCTACACGCCAAAATAAATCAGGAACTAAAACGGTATAGCCTTCTTCTGCAAGAAATTCTGCTTTTTCTCGCATGGCCGCATTAACCCCAAAGATTTCCTGACAAAGCACCACTCCAGGTCCTTTTTCTGTTTCTGGTGTCGCTAGATATGCACTGAACTGCTTTCCAGATGCTGTTTTAATTTGAACGGTTTGACCAGCCATAGTGTCAACTCCTGACATTGTTATGGCTTTATCTTCTATCCGAATATTTTTTTAGACTGTCCAAAAGCTGCAAGCACTATCCAATCTCTGCGCAATTATCAAAATCAATCAAACTGGATAAAACCCTAAGAATAAGAAAACCAATAAATTTCATAGCTTTAAATAAAAAAATTAAATTAATGCTTTTTATCTAATTTGGAAAAAATGGATGAAGATTAGGACTTATTGGATAGTGACGATTGGCTAAAAATAGTTCAATCAAGTCATGTAATTCGTTTGATTACATAAAAAAAGCCCAGTCATTTTCTAAATTAAGGCGTTTATTTATGCATCGACCATGGCCAATTTACGGACAACAAAAAACATTAATGCTCATCAATATTTTATGTTGTAGTGCATTTTCTACTCAGGCTTATTCAGCGGATGAAGAATGGAAATTTACATTAAAAAATGCATATATAGACAGAAACTATGACAATCCAGATGTAAAAGACACAGGTAGCTGGTCGCAATCAGTTTCTCTATTTTACAACTCAAATATGCATTATACGCCGTTAGAAATTGGTGGAACCCGGATTCAAATTGGCGCAAATGCTTCAGCACAGTATGCGGTTCGTTTAAGCCAAGATAAACATGTTGCAGATACGGTATTACCTTTTGATAAAGCCACGCAGTCACAAGCACCTGATTATCTAAAATATGGCGCGACCTTAAAGTTAGGCTATAACAAGACACTACTCAGCATTGGTGAACTATGGCTGGATTTACCCGTAACCACAGTAGATGCAAGTCGGCAACTCCTGACGTCTTATTGGGGAGCTAATCTTAAGAGCCAGCTAAACGATAAGCTTTTCGCAGAAATTGGCCGTATTGAAAAAGTATCACCGCGAAATGAAGAAGACTTTCATCGATTTTCTTTTACTTCAAAAGGTGTGACTGGTTACTCCGACGGCCTTAACTATATAGATTTTCGCTATCAATTTACGCCTACGCTGAAGGGTGAATATTACTTTGGAAATATGGAGGATTTATATAACAAACATTATGTCGGCGTTGACCACCTATGGAAAAATTCTAATTTTTCAGTTAATTCAAAATTCAAATATTTCAATGCTAAAGATAATGGAAATCTATTTGACATCGACGCACAAAATATAGGGTTACTAGAAACGCTTAAAGTAAAAAATCACAGCTTTGGTGTGGGTTATCAGCAAATTATTGGTGAGTCTGCTTATCCGTTACCAGATGGTTTCTTGCCTGAAACTTATTTCATTAACTGGAACACGACTGGTTTCTTCAAACAAGATGAAAAGTCTTATCACTTCATTTATGGCTATGACTTTAAAGATCATGTGCCGGGCCTAAATACCACTTTGAAGTATGTATACGGCGATCACTTCAAAACAGCAGATGGCTTAAAAAACAAAGAAAGTGAAGCAAACGTTATTGTCAATTATGCCCTTCAACAGCCTTTTCTCAAAGGTTTAGCTCTTCAGTACATCTTCATCAATTACGACGTTAAGCATGGAAATGATTTCTCCGAAAACCGTTTCTTCGTCAATTACAGCAAAAAATTTTAATGAATAAGGAATACGTATGAAAACGATAGATGCAAACACGATTATCAATCGCGAAAAACTGTCTCCATTACAATGGATGGTTTTTATCCTAGGCTTTTTTGTCTTCTTTTGTGACGGCCTAGACACAGGAGTTATTGGTTTTATCGCCCCCGCATTACTCGATGATTGGGGAATTACCAAGCCTCAACTTGCCCCAGTTTTAAGTGCTGCTTTAGTCGGCATGTCGATTGGTGCAATTATTTCAGGACCCTTAGCCGATAAGTTTGGCCGTAAAGGCGTTATTGTTTTTACAAGCCTTTTGTTCTCAATATTTACGATTTTGTGTGGCTTTGCCAATTCAACCCAAGACTTAATGATTTATCGTTTTATTACAGGTATTGGTTTAGGCGCAGCCATGCCAAACATCAGTACGATTGTCTCTGAATATATGCCTGTAAAACGCAAAGCATTCCTTACAGGTCTTGCTGGCTGTGGGTTTATGCTGGGTATTTCCTGTGGTGGTGTGCTGTCAGCTTATCTATTAGAAAGCTATGGCTGGGCTAAGGTTATTATTATTGGCGGAAGTATTCCGCTCATTTTAGTGGTTGCTCTATTGCTTAAATTGCCTGAATCAACTCAATACTTAATTACACGTCATCAACAAGACAAAGCTCAACGTATTTTAGAAAATATTCAAGGTCATTCTTTTCAAGAACCTGTAAAACTTGTTTTAACTCAAGCAGAAAATGTCTCAGATGAAAATCCAGTTAAAGTGGTTCTAGGAAAATATCTATGGGGTTCAAGCATGCTTTGGCTCTGCTGCTTTACTAGTCTATTGGTGTTCTATCTTTTAACCAGCTGGATGCCAACAATTTTAAAAACAGCAGGTTTCAGTACCCAACAGTTTAGTTTAATTGCCGCGATTTTCCCTTTTGGTGGAGTGATTGGTGCAACCATTATGGGATGGTACATGGATAAACTAAACCCAACTACAGTGATTAAATATTCATATCTGATTGCTTTCGCCCTATTTATTGTGGCAGGTCTAGTAAGCTCAAATATTTTCTTGTTAGGTCTTACTATCTTCTTAATTGGTGCTTTACTCGCTGGTGCACAGTCTTCATTACTGCCGCTTGCAGCTATATTCTATCCAGCGGTCTGTCGTGCGGTTGGCGTTTCATGGATGCATGGTATTGGTCGTATCGGTGCAATTTTAGGCGCTTTCTTTGGATCGCTCATTTTCACTTTTAACCTAAGCTTAAGCGGTATTTTCTTTATTCTAGCAATACCAACCTTCATCTCATTTATTGCACTTAGTCTCAAAGTGATTTATGAGAAATCTAAAAACAAACAAGTGTTAAAGCTTGAAGAAAGTCTATAAATATTAATCTATAAATAAAAAACTGATTTAGTTGCCTAAATCAGTTTCTTATTTCGAAAGTTAAATATCAGAAAATTTTACCTTTGGTCTCACTTGGATTTTCACCAAATTCTTCACGATATTCTTGAGAAAAACGACTTAAATGGTTAAAGCCCCAGTCATAGGCAAGCTTTGAAATAGAAACCTTTCTATCTGCTCCTGTAGTGCTCAAAATCTTATAAATTTGTTGAAGACGATATTTTTTCAAATATGACATTGGACTGGTACCGTAGTACTGTTGAAATTCGTCATACAATTTTGATTTTGAAACCCCAGCCAGACGCTGCAAGTCTTCTGCACAGATTTCTTCATGAGCATGTTCAATAATAAAATTACGAACCTTACGGATATAAGCTGGCTCATCTTGATGTGAGAGTGACTTTAAGGCTTCAGAGTAGTTGTTTTCTTGAGATAATAGTAAGGCTTTAATTACAAAATTTTCATAGTCTTCAGATAACATCTGCAAACCATAAAAATTACTATATTGCGATTTTAGCTGTAAAAAATTCTGAATATTCTTCCACCATGCACCAATCAGTTGCTCCGAGTCCAGATGCATTTCAGGGTTAAAAATGATAGGCGTTTCTATAGGTTTATTCAGTAGATCGGCAAGAACAATCTGCATACTTCGTTCAGGAATAACCACCTGAAATTTTCTGCAATCTTTATCAATAATCAAATCTTGTTGATCATTATTTGAAACAATTAGGCCTCTGTTTTCATCAGATTGATAATGTGCACCACGAATGTTGAGAGCTTGTCGCCCCTGTATAGGTAAACTAATGCTATAAGCTTTTAAATTTGAGATGTTAATGGCAACGTTTGCACCATAACTGATTGTGCCGATTGCCATTTTTTTATTGGGCAAACGCATTCCGTCATAGTGAAAATCGAGAGTATCTTTGTAAATTGTATCTAGACGGTGTTCCCCACAAATTGTGGACATCAAATTCTGCGCAAATTCAGCTTTGCGTGAATAATGATTGAGTTCCATCTGTTGGCTGAGTGATATCATATCCTTTTCACCTAGCTAAATAACTTATTGCTAAAAAAGCAACTTGTATGCCAATTAATATCCTTTAATTGACGAGTTTTCCTGAAAAGTATCGAATCAAGAAAGAGAGTAAAGATTACTTTCTCATACTCTATTAAATTTTAAAAATGGAAATAAGTTAAATACCTTAAAAGTATAATTTCATACCTTAACAAACTTATTTTATTAGATTTTTATCAAAAATATCTTAGGGATAAATCATAATCTTGAACAGTAGACTATGATAAATTTTAACGAATAAAAAAACCGCCTATTTAAAATAAGCGGCTTTGTAAAATACTTAACTTATTGGGCGGTATAACCACCATCCATAACCACAGCTTGACCTGTTACTCCACCCGCTTTACTACTTGCAAGGAAAATTGCATAGTCAGCAATTTCTTCAACAGATAACAAACGTTTTTGAGGAACCATTGCCAAAATCACATCTTCAAGTGCGCTATCTAAACTTACATTACGGGTTTTAGCCAAATCTGCAATTTGCCCACGAACCAATGGTGTATCTACATAACCCGGGCATAGAGCATTTACCGTAATACCGTCACGTGCACATTCTAATGCTGCAACTTTTGTTAGGCCAATTACGCCATGTTTAGCGCTGTTATAACCTGCCTTTCCAGCGAATCCAATCAAGCCATTAATTGAGGCCATATTAATAATACGACCATATTTTTGAGCTTTCATGATTGGAAAAACATGTTTAATACCAATAAACGCCCCAGTTAACATGACTTGAACTAACTTTTGAAAAACTGCCGTTGGAAACTCTTCAATAGATGAAACGTGTTGGAAACCAGCATTATTAATTAAGATATCAACCGTACCAAAGGTCTTTTGAGTCAGCTCAATTGCTTGTTTATAAGCATCTTCATCAGTTACATCACATGGTGCCGATAATGCATCAAAACCTTGTTCTTTAAGTGAGTTCGCCGTTTCTTGACACTTTTCAGCATTCATATCAGAAATGACAACTTTGGCACCTTCTTGAGCAAATTTCTTAGCAATCTCTAGACCGATACCACTTGCAGAACCTGTAATAAAAGCGACCTTACCGTCTAAAAGTTTTGTCATTTATTTACTCCTTAATACTTATAACGTGCTGATTTAAACAATACCCGTTACGGTAAAGACCGTAATGACCACAAATACCGCTAACGTTTTAATTACCGTGACTGCAAAAATATCTTTATACGATTGTTTATGGGTTAAACCTGTAACAGCAAGTAAAGTAATAACAGCACCATTATGCGGAAGTGTATCCATACCACCCGATGCCATCGCAACCACACGGTGCATGACTTCTGGTGGAATACCCGCAGCTAAAATCGCGGCGTTATATTGTTCAGCCATCGCACTTAAAGCTATACTCATACCACCAGAAGCCGAACCGGTAATACCTGCTAAAACGGTTGTGGTCACAGCCCCATTGACTAATGGATTTGTGAAGGTACTACTCATTGCATGGCTAATCAGAGCAAAGCCCGGTAATGACGCAATAATTGCACCGAAACCATACTCAGAAGCCGTATTCATCACTGCTAAAAGTGAGCCGCCAATACTGGCATTAATGCCCTCTTTGAAGTTCGTCACTACACGTTGATAATCAAATAAAATTGCAGAAATAATCCCGACAATCAGCGCAAGACCTACCGCCCAGATCGCACCGGTTTTTGCAACATCTACGGTGTAATCCGCTAGACCAACTGAGGCAAAATCAAAACCATTTGGATACCACTCTTTGATTGCTTTAGACAAATATTTGTTCATTACAGCAACAAGAATAAGAGGTACAAATGCTAAGAACTGACGTGCCGTACTTCCATTATTTTGCAAGTTCATATCGGCTTCAATTTCTTGAGACGGCGTATGGTCTACACCAAAACCAGAATACCCTTCGCCTGCTTTTGCAGCAGCTCGGCGACGCCATTCTAAGTAAGCCAAACCCATGCATAGAACAAAGATAGCACCGATAATTCCTAGAAATGGTGCAGCATAAATATTGGTGCCAAAGAATGTAGTTGGAATTACGTTTTGAATTTGTGGCGTACCTGGTAATGCATCCATGGTAAATGTAAATGCACCGAGCGCGATGGTTCCCGGAATTAAACGTTTTGGAATATTCGCTTGTCTAAAAAGCTGGTTTGCAAAAGGATAAATGGCAAATACAGCAACAAATAAACTTACACCGCTATATGTTAAAATTGCACCTAACAATACAACGGTTAAAATTGCTTTTTTTGCTCCAATCCATCTCACAATAGTTCGTGCAATAGACTCAGCAATTCCTGACATCTCAACGACTTTACCGAAAATTGCCCCGAGTAAAAATACAAGAAAGTAATCTTTAATAAAGTTCACCATTTTGGGCATAAATACACCCGAATAAAACGGTAAGACATTGGCAGGGTTAATGAGAAGAACAGCAAGTAAGGCACAAATTGGTGCCATTAGAATGACAGAAAAGCCCTTGTAAGCTGTATACATTAACAGCCCAAGTGAAAGTAGAATTACAAATAATTCCCACATATATTCCTTCTCCCTAAAGAATAGATATTAGGTTCAATAAAATTACCAAAAGATATTTAGGTTATCCCAAACCTATAATGATAAAAATCACAATATCCATGTGTGGTAATAGGTAAATGAGCTTAAAAATAAAATATCACTAAAATATTTAAAAACAATGCAATTTATTTAAATTTTAAAATACCAATAAAATACAATAACTTACTTTATTTAGGTGGTAAAATACCATCATTTAAAAGCCTTTATTTTTTAATAAAACTTATTAATTCTTGAGTAAATTAAATTAATATCTCTATATTATTTAATAAAGACAATTAAATAATATATTTTTTAAATTAATTTGATAAATATAATTCATCTTATTCTTTTGAAATATTGCGCAGATAATTTTTTATCTTTATTTGAATAAAGCAATTTGAAGCTTAATCATCAAAAGATTAGAACAGGAATATAGAGTCGTGTTTTTAATATTCTCATCTTTACTCGAAAACGGCGCTTGTTTATTAAAGATAACTTCTACTTCTGTCACTAGAGTTAGACAATGTAATGAATACTATTACATGTCTACTGATAGAATTTATAATTTAGACTTTTCACTAGTATATAAGTTATGAATAAAAGAAATATTTTGTTCACTCTTCAAACTGGATTGATCATCCTACTTAATGGATGTACCGATACTTCTCTGGCTCAAAATAAGGTTATTGTTCCAAAAATTGGTTACTCTGGTAATGCTGATAATGAAAGCTATAGTGAGGCACAAATCAAGATTGAAGGCTCTTGTGTTTATTTAATGAATACAAATGATCGAGTGATTCCTATTTTTGCAACTAAAGATGCTCATTGGAATAGCAATAAGTATCTTTTAATTGTTGACTCAAAAGAATATAAAGATGGTGACACGATTGCTTATGGCAGCGGAGAAGCTTATCCCGTTAATTTGAACAACTACAAATGGATAATTAAACCTGATACTACATGTGATTTAAGTAAAGGCGTTATTATCAATCAATTTATAGAACCTCTTACTAAAAACTAAAGAAAAAAGCCCCTATATGAAAATTCAAATCTTAGCCTCTTTAACTGCTTTTAGCCTAACATCTTGCATGGTAAAGCCTACTATAACTAACCATGAAGAGGTTTCTATTCAACCGATACTTATTACAAGCAATACGAAAAGTAATATTTCAATGATGGCTTCAGCACATGGAAAGCTTATAGCAGATAAAAATGGATGTATCAGACTGGGCGATGAAAAAGGTCCGTTGATTATTTGGCCTTATGGCAGCAAATTTATAAAGTGGTATCTATATTTCTTTAACACATTTTAGTGAAGCTGCCTTTAAGTCGTTATCAGCTTTATAAATCATATTTGAAGTAGAGGCACTTAAAATTGTTCTAGCTTCGAGTATATCTTTGTTAAGAAACTTAACTTCTAAAACCATACCATTTTGAAGATAAATTATATTATTAAAATACTTAACTTTATTGAATACTACATGTCCACTAGTATCGTCGCAAAGTATTCCATTACCATCTGCGTCAAGTTTTATGGTTGATATGCTTGGGCCGATTGAAATCGTCCATACCCCTGACACTAAAGGTATAGAAGGCTGTATTTCGCTAAATTTATTATTAGTCATTTGGGTAGTTGGGCTTACACATCCACTTAATGAAAAAATTAAGCTTAATGAAATTATCTTTTTCATGAAATTACTCCTTTTAATTATGACTAAAACTTAACAGTTCAGAAAATAAAAAACTATCAGTTCATATAGCGCCCTACCCCATACACACTAGACCTGATTGAACCAATATGAGATGTTTGATATGCATCAATACCTACAATAGAGACCACAAAAGATTTCACGACCCTCATAGTGATTTTCTTTACCTTATCTTCTACTTATTTAGCCACACCAAGACTAGAACTAATCGGCTTATCCTTTTCAAGCCCATATACATCTCTGCAAACTTTAATATTTAATTGATATCCATATTCCGGAAACAAAACTAAAAATTAGATAAATAAATGCAGCAATAATTATGGAAAAAAGGACTATGATGACTCCGTTAGTGATATGGTCTCCATTGGTACCATTCTCAGTGTTTTCCTTGGGATTAATTATCATTGGGGTATTTAAAGATTTTTTTGCCTCATAGAATCCCCAGCCTATACCCAGCAAAACAATTAGTACCACAAAACCAACTCCAATATCATAAATAACTTCCTCAGCAGCATATTTATCATTTGAAGCTGAAACACACTTTTCAAAGTATTTTTTTTCAATTTCAGACAGTGTGGAGATTGATTTTTGATCTTTAAACATATCTTTAAAACGGATATTGCATGTCTCAATAAATTCTTCTTTATCGTCAGTTCCATCTCCCTCGTAATTACTTGGACGTGAAATATATATTGAACTATGTGTAGTTGTAGCCATCTAATTACAGTAATTTATATACAAAATGATAGTTTAATTGATAGTAAAAAATATTCAATTTAGGCCTTACTCAAATGAATCAAAAACCAATGACAATGACATGTTCAAACCTTTCATATGATTTTTATAAAGCCTTATCTCAAAATAGTAAAAATTAATATATTCTTTTGGATACTTACTAACTAAATTATAAAAGTGCCGTTCACTCATTAAGGATGCGCATTTAATTTTTTGACGTCTAATTTTTAGCTTTATTCATCTTTTTATCTTTATGGGGGTGGACAAATTTATACTCTTTTTTTTTAAAAATAGCATTTATTTAATTTAAATTATTCAATAGAATAACAATATAAAATCTTGATAAGAAAACAAAATATGATATGTATTAAATTTATAATATACCCTTTGGGGATGTTTGTACTGTGGCAAATTATTTTCATAATTACGCAACTCTCTTTAACATACCTAAATACGCCACAAGTCATTGTAGCTATACTTTCATTGATCATAAATTGCGGTATGCAAATTTTGATTGGTTATAAAATCCCTCAATTAGCACCAAAATATAAATTTGTAGCGAGTGCTACATACATTATTCTCTTCACCTTTTTGTTAGCAATCTATTCAACAACTATTTTATTAGAAGGCTTAAAAGTTGCTCCTCAAGCAATTTGGCTAGGTTATTTGTTTTTCCATGTAGTTGGAATGGCTCTATACTTTGCTAATAACACAGATGAGTTTTGTTGGGAAAATTTACTGAAGTAGCTCAGCCTATTGTCCCCTGCTTTATTTTTATTTTTTTGTCAAAAAAACATCATATTAGACAAATTTTCGTATAAATTACCCTTCTAGATGAGTTGGGCAATCTAAAGGATAGAAATGACGCTTAAACAATTAAAAGCTTTTTTAGCCCTTGCGCGTACACTCAACTATGCTAATGCATCATTAGAGCTACATCTCAGCCAGTCTGCTTTAAGTCTTACTATCAAAAGCTTAGAAGAAGAATTAGGCGGAAAACTATTTAACCGTAATACTCGCCGTGTTGAGCTTACCCAAGAAGGTAAATCCCTTATTCCCTACGCTAAAAAATTACTCGCCAATTGGGATGAAATGGAAAACGATGTTAAACAACGTTTTAAGCTCAATCGTGGAACTTTAAGTATCGCTTCAATGCCCTTCGTGACTCATGCGATTCTGCCTGAAGTAATTCATCAATTTTTAGAACTTCATCCCAACTTGAACTTTTCAATTCAAGATATTCCAAATGAGACCATTATAGAAAAAGTACAAGACGGTATTTTTGAGCTTGGTATCTGCTTTGAACCTGATCTCACCGAAGGCCTAGAGTTCAAACCACTATTTGAAGAAGATTTCTTAGCTCTATTACCAAAGACTCACCCACTTGCTCAATCATCTTCTATTACATGGCAAGAGCTTTGTTCAAATCCATTCGTGACATTGCAAAAACCTTCAATTGTTCGATATTTGGTTGAGCAGAATTGTTTGCGAAATAATATAACGCTCGATTTGAAAGTTGAATGTCATCAAATTTCATCACTCTCAAGCTTTGTGGCTTATGGAATTGGGGTGAGTGCAATTCCAAGGCATTTTGCTAAACACATTGATAAAGAACATAACGTACTCATTGAGTTAAAGGATGAATCTATTCATAAGACTGTAGGAATTGTTTATAAAAAGAACTTTGAAATTTCAAATATTTCGACTCAATTTATTGAAGCTTTGATTCAATATAAATTTTAAAAAATTAAAGACTGCTTTTTAGGATGAGCTAAGCATACGCTTAAGCTAAAATTATTAATTATTATAATTTTCAATGATATGAGGTGATTTTTTAAAGTATTTTTCTTTATGTTCGTCTGATCTTTTGTAGACGATTTGAAACCATTCATTGATTATACTTATTAATCATTTAAAAAAATTAACTTCTATAACGCAAAATGTGATGCTAAAACTAAGATTACTAAGGGATATAGGATAACAATAGAATGAATAAAGTTTATGCCAATGCAGAGGCAGCACTAAAAGACGTTATTGCAGATAATCAAACACTTGCCGTAGGTGGTTTTGGTTTATGTGGAATTCCGGAAAAACTGATTGTTGCAGTTAAGCAAAGTGGTGTGACTGGTCTCACATGTATTTCAAATAACGCAGGTGTAGATGATTTCGGCTTAGGTATATTGCTTCAAACCAAACAGATCAAAAAAATGATCTCTTCTTATGTTGGTGAAAACAAAGAATTTGAGCGCCAATATTTAAATGGTGAACTTGATGTAGAACTTACTCCACAAGGTACTTTAGCTGAAAAGTTACGTGCTGGCGGTGCTGGAATTCCGGCGTTTTATACACAAACCGGCGTTGGTACACTCATTGCAGAAGGTAAAGAAGAACGTACCTTTAATGGCAAAAACTACATTTTAGAGGAATCTTTAACAGCAGACGTGGCTCTTGTTAAGGCCTATAAGGCAGACAAGGCTGGTAACTTAGTGTTCCGTAAAACTGCTCAGAATTTTAACCCTGAATGTGCAATGGCTGGAAAAATTACAATCGCCGAAGTTGAACAGGTTGTTGAAATTGGTGAATTAGATCCGGATGAGATCCATTTAGCGGGTATCTATGTAAACCGCATTGTACTTAATGCGTCACCTGAAAAACGTATTGAGCATAAAACTTTAAGCACGGAGGCAGTATAAAATGGCTTGGTCGCGTAATGAAATGGCACAACGTGCTGCAAAAGAACTTGAAGACGGTTTTTATGTCAATTTAGGTATTGGCTTACCTACTCTAGTTGCTAATTATATTCCTGAAAATATTAATGTTTGGCTTCAGTCTGAAAATGGCCTATTAGGTATTGGTGAGTTTCCAACCGAAGAAACTGTCGATGCAGATTTAATTAATGCTGGGAAACAAACGGTTACTGCTCGCCCTGGTGCTGCTTTTTTCTCAAGCTCAGAATCTTTTGCCATGATCCGCGGTGGCCATGTCAACATTGCAATTTTAGGTGCAATGGAAGTTTCTGAAAATGGTGACTTGGCGAACTGGATGATTCCTGGCAAGAAAGTCAAAGGTATGGGTGGTGCAATGGACTTGGTTGTTGGTGTCCAAAAAGTTGTAGTGCTTATGGAACACTGTGCAAAAGATGGTACGCCAAAGATCGTTAAAAACTGTAGCCTACCTTTAACAGGTAAAAGTGTGGTTCATCGCGTCATTACTGACTTAGGTGTAATGGACATTACACAACAAGGCGTAGAGCTGATTGAACTTGCTAAAGATGTCACGCTTGAACAGATTCAAGCTGCTACAGGTGTTGAGTTTTATAAAACCTTAGTCGCTTAAATTTTAATTTTTAGTAAGCCAGATAAGACTTAAGTTAGAAAGTGAGCTTAAGTCTTAGCCCTTTTAAGCACCGGATGTGCTGTCTATAAATAAGAACGAGAAGGATTTTTTCAGCTATGGAAAAACAGCAAGGAATTTTTGAAAGATTTGCTCTTCGGATTAGTGACTGGTCTGAAAAATGGTTTCCTGATTCATATATTTTTGCATTACTTGGCGTCATTATCGTGTCAGTTGCCGCTTTAGGTATTGGTGCACCTATTCACGATGTTGCGACTTCCTTCGGTAACGGTTTCTGGAGTCTTATTCCCTTTACCCTGCAAATGACGATGCTCATTATTGTAGGTTATGTCGTTTCTGTATCTAAGCCCGTAAAGTTCCTAATCCAAAAAATGGCACGTATTCCAAATTCTGGACGTGGTGCTATTGTTCTAGTTGCAACCGTCAGCTTGTTAATTTCACTGGTCAATTGGGCAGTAAGCACGATTCTTACTGCACTTTTAGTGATTGCATTAGCAAAACGTAAAGAGCTGAATATGGATTACCGTGCAGCGGCAGCGGCAGCAATTATTGGTATGGGGGCAACTTGGGCACTTGGAATCAGCTCTTCGGCAGCACAGCTTCAAGCGAATAAAACCAGTTTACCTGAGTCAATTTACAACCTAACTGGTGTTATTCCATTTACTGAAACGATTTTCCTTTGGCAATCAATTGCGATGACCATTATTTTGGTCATTGTTTCAATCGCAATCGCGTATTGGTCAGCTCCAAAAGGTAATAATGTTAAAACGATTGATAGTTTTGATGTGCAGTTTGAAGAAGACAAACCACACGAGGAAAAATCTAATCGTCCAGGTGACTGGTTAGAAAACTCGCCTATCTTAACGATTATTGTGGTTGCATTAGGCTTAATCTGGATGTTTTTTGAGTTTTCAAAAAGTAATCCAATCATTGCTATTTCAAGTTTAAACACCTACAACTTTGTGTTTTTAATGCTTGGTTTAGCGTTACATGGCACACCACGAAACTTCTTAAATGCTGTTTCAAAGGCAGTTCCGGCTGTCTCAGGAATCTTAATTCAGTTTCCACTTTACGGAAGCATCGCCTTTATTATGACGCAAGCTTTAAACAGTCAAGATTTATCACTGTCGCATTATATAGCTGAGTTTTTCGTTTCAATCGCCTCAAAAGAAACCTTCGCAATTGTGATGGGAATTTACTCTGCCATCCTTGGGTTCTTTGTGCCATCTGGCGGTGGAAAATGGATTATTGAAGCCCCATATGTCATGCAAGCAGCAAATGATTTAAAGGTTCATTTGGGTTGGTCTGTACAAATTTATAATGCAGCCGAAGCTTTACCAAACTTAATCAATCCATTCTTTATGCTTCCAATGTTAGGAATTCTAAAACTAAAAGCAAAAGATGTGATTGGTTTTACAGTCACTCAGCTCGTTGTGCATTTTCCATTAGTTTTATTTTTATTATGGTTCTTTGGAAGAACACTTAGCTACACCCCACCTACTTTTTAATTTACTGGCGCCTTTAGTTTCGGCTAAAGGCAAATTTAGCAAATACATCAATAAGAGATATTAAGATGAGTTCAATTGTTATAGTTTCAGGTAGCCGTACTGCAATGGGCGGTTTTCAAGGCAGTCTATCGGCTTTAACTGCACCAGAACTTGGCGCTGCTGTTATCCGTGAATCTATTCAACGTGCAGGTGTTGCACCTGACCAAGTAGATGAAGTTATTTTTGGTTGCGTATTAAGTGCAGGTATTGGCCAAGGCCCTGCTCGGCAGGCGATGCGTAAAGCTAGTGTACCTGATCATGTCGGTGCAGTTACCATTAATAAATTGTGTGGCTCTGCCATGAAAGCGGTGTTAATGGCATCAGATACTCTAAAAGCAGGCAGTGCCAATATTATTGTAGCTGGCGGTATGGAATCTATGACCAATGCGCCTTATATTTTACCCAAAGCTCGCGGTGGTTACCGTATGGGTCACGGTGAAATTAAGGACCATATGTTTTTAGATGGTCTTGAAGATGCAGAAACAGGCCGCTTAATGGGTTCGTTTGCGCAAGACATGGCAAACACTAAAGGCTTTACACGTGAGCAAATGGATAACTTTGCAATTTCTTCACTTAAAAAAGCGCAAACTGCGATTACGGAAGGTTACTTCAAAGAAGAGATTGTTCCTGTTGAAGTAAAAACACGTAAAGGTGTCGAAGTTATCGATCAAGATGAGCAACCATTAAAAGCGAATCTTGAGAAGATCCCAACATTGCGTCCAGCTTTTAGTAAAGATGGGACAATTACAGCAGCTAACTCAAGCTCAATTTCTGATGGTGCTGCTG
The DNA here is from genome assembly GCF_000163635.1 of Acinetobacter sp. SH024. Lineage (NCBI taxonomy): Bacteria > Pseudomonadati > Pseudomonadota > Gammaproteobacteria > Moraxellales > Moraxellaceae > Acinetobacter > Acinetobacter sp. SH024. Next base: position 267,949 of record NZ_GG753600.1, read on the forward strand.
CATTAGTACTCACCACTGAAGAATATGCTCAAAGCCATGGTTTAAATACTTTAGCAAAAATTGTTGCAACTTCTACTCACTCACAACATCCAAGCGAATTTACCATTGCTCCAATTGGTGCAATTCAAAAAGTACTTGAGCATGCTGGCTGGTCTGTTGATGAGGTAGATGCTTGGGAAATTAATGAAGCTTTTGCAATGGTCGCAATGGCGCCAATTCATGAACTCGGGATTGACGAAGCAAAAGTAAACATCCATGGCGGTGCTTGTGCTTTAGGCCACCCAATTGGCGCAACTGGCTCAAGAATTATTCTTTCTCTTATCTATGCTTTAAAACGCCTTGGTAAGAAGAAAGGTGTTGCTGCGTTATGTATTGGTGGTGGTGAAGCTACAGCTGTTGCAATTGAAGTCTAAAAATCAAACCACGCAGAAGATGTAAGAATTTTTCTTACATCTTCTTTTTTAGACTTTAAAAAGTTCATAACAGGTTTGACGGAACCATTTATGGCTACTTTTATGATGGCAAGACATATGCCAATGTTGTTTAACATCATAAGTTGGGAAGTCTAGAGGTGCTGGTAAAATCTGTAAATTTTCTCTCACCAATAAGACTTGGCTTAAATAATACGGCACTGTTGCGATCGCATCTGTTTCTTGAACGACTAATCCCACTCCAAGATAGCTCGGTAATCGAATTAAAATATTTCGATCCAATCCTTTGTTCTGTAATTCATTTTTAATATGGTAATGCCCAATTCCCGCGTCAATGTCGATATGATACTCGCGCATATAATCATCTAAAGTAAAATTATTTGGGTCTAAACGAGGATGGCTCTTAGAGCTAATCACCACATAATGTTGTTTAAAAAACTTTTGTTGATAAAAGCCTTCTTCTAATTGGGGTAAAAAGCCAATTGCAAGATCAATCTCACCATTTGCCATTTGATAGCTGGTTTCTGGTGTAATCGGCCTAATATTCAAGCGAATTAAAGGCGCTTTCTCTTTTAAATAGTTTGTTAATTGCGGTAATAAAACCAGATGAGATACATCTGTCATTGCAATTGTAAAAAGCTGATCTGAAGTTAGCGGATCAAAGTTCACACTAAAGTTATTAATGCTTTCCACTTTATCAATAACTTCACTAATGAGCGGAAAAATCTCCTTTGCTAATTCGGTTGGGATCATCTCATTCCCAACACGAATAAAAAGTGGATCATTAAAATGCTGACGGATTTTGTTCAGTCCATTACTAACGCTCGGTTGTGTAAGGCCAATAGCATCAGCAGCCATTGAAACACTTTTAAACCGATAAATATGATAAAAAATATTTAGTAATCTACTATCTAGATCAAACAAAATTGTCTCCGTCTGGATCAAATAATCCATTCAAAAGGAATGAAATCAGGCACAGCAAATATAAAAATGCTCACTAGATTTCTGAATTATTGATATATGGTCTAAATTAACAAAGAATCTAGACCATGAGCAATGCTTTATAAAGCCTTTCATCACAAAGACAAAGGTGTGAGCTCTTTAATTGATTACTTTGTATGTAAATATCTTGAAGACATCACATATCATTATAAATTTTAATCATGCTGAGTTTGGAAGCCCTTCCAGATTTGCTGAACTGATTTGTTATCGCTCAAGTTATTTTTAAAAATGTAAATATCTTGCGGCAGGCAGTATTCATTATGGTCCAACATGACCAATTTTCCGGTAGCGAGATCTTCCTCTACATTAATTTTTGGAATCCATGCTACACCTAAACCTTGTAATACAAGCTCTTTCAAGTTGGTAGCATTGTCAGTTTCATATAAGGTTTTATAGATCAGTTTACCTTCAATCAATTGATCGACCAATTTGCGCAAATAAGCATGTTTACTATAAGCAAGTAATGAAAAATTACTCTGAATTGTATGCTTAGGCGTATGATCTGCTTCGGTAGCTGACACTGGAACAATCTCTGTTTCTGCGATCTTGATGCCACTTAAAATATCATCACCAACTCGATTAATATTAGATCGATCTGCATAACAAATCATAAAATCGCAGGCACCTTCTTTTAAAAGAGATAAGCCTTCACCACTATTCGTTGCGACAATTTCAATTTTTAAATCACGCATAAATGTTGGGAACTTTTTTAAAAAAGTGGTTAAAAAACCAGATGCTAATGAGTGGACAACACAGAAACGAATCGTAGATTCGGTTTCATTTTTGATGTTTTTAATCAGCTTTGCTGTTTCTTCTACCTGTTTCTCAATATTTTTAGACATCACCAGCATAATCCGTCCAATGTCTGTAAATTCAATATTATTTTTATTATTTCGAATAATAACTTCAGCTCCGATCATCTCTTCTATTTGCTGAATTCTACGCGTAAACGCAGATTGACTAATAAATCGTTTTTCGGCTGCTTTTGAAATAGAACGCTCACGCTCAAGTGTCAAAAGGTCTTCTACCCAACGTACTTCTAAGTTCATTTTATGCATTCCCTTTTTATAGTTATGTCCTTAATCTGTCTGGTTGGGAAGCTGAATAAATAGCTGAATAAATAGCTGAATAGATGAATAAAAACTATAAAACATGGGAGTACCTGCAAAAATGCGATGGAGGGTTGGCAAAGCCAAACAATAAAAGTAAGTATTTAAATAATTCTGACATAGAAAAGAGCGTAAGAGAATAAAAGACTTTGATTTAACTCAACAACTCATACAAATATAAAATTATTACTCTAAAAATTATTTTAAATCAAAAAGTAAGGAGCATATAACGCAAGTAAATAACAAGTTTTAAGTTAATAAAAAATAGAAATAATCCTATGCTTTAATCATGTTTTATTTTTTATAAAAAAGTCCGCACCTTGGGGAAGAATACGGACTGTAAAACTGAAAATGACTATCTTGCTTATTTCAGGAATTAAGCTCTTTGACTCAATAAATTCATTTAAATCAGAAGATATGCTTGTAGTATAGCTCAGTCCATAAAACCTGACTATTCTACTAAAGTATTTAACTTAAGATTGAATAAAAACCGAATTTCTAATATTCACCAATGAGGTAATATAACTTTCTTGAAATTTCAACCATCATATTAGAAGTATATTGAGTAATTTCAAAAACTTGCTTTTTCTGGGGATTGAACACCATATTGTCGTTTTCATCACTAAAAAAGATATAAGTGGTGTATTTATCCATATGGTGGATATGCTCTTTTAAGCTTAATTTTTCCCCAGAATTGGGATCATAGGCGATAAACTTCATTCTCATGAATTTTGTCTCTATACATACAGTCTTTTACCCAAATTTTAAGAAAATCTAGATAAAACAATATTTTGATGGATAATATGGAATGGTTAACCTAAGAACTAAGTCTACTTGTAAGATATGGGCACAATACTATTAGCTTTGTTTACAGAGGTTTCAGCAGAAGCGATTGATTGCTCTGCTTCTTTAAGCAGACGAGAAGTTTTAGACTCACTTTTCTCTTCACCATGGAAAAGCACATAGTATGTAAAACTTCCCAAAATAATTAATGCGGCTGTGACTTTTAACATAAACTTAAAACTAAGATTTTTTCGTATTATAGTGTTTTTTATGTGAAATGCATCACATTTTTATATGAATTTGTTAGATAAGCTTCACTTTAAAAGCTAATAATAAAGATAATTAAGTTGATATTTCACTTAAATTAACTAGTCTTAATTTTTACAATGGGTTTCTTTCAAAAATTAGATGACCATTCATTGTATCAAGCAAATTTTGAAATTAACTTCATCTAAATCTTAAGTTTTTAATTTATAAAGTTAAATTAATAGTTGAAAATGAACTTTCCTAGTTAGTTGACTATAAAATTAAAAAATTGATATGCAAAAAATGCATAATCAACTTGATAAATGCATTAGAAGTGAAGCATTTCGAAATCTAATATGAATTATCTTCTTTACTAATTCGAAGTTTAATGATGAACGCTGAAATTACCACCCGTATTGAGAAGGATCTTATTGGTTATAGAGAGATCAATAATAACGACTATTACGGAGTTCAAACATTACGTGCTCTAGAAAACTTTAATTTAACTCAAAGCAAGGTCGGAAATTTCCCTCACCTTATTAAAGCCTTAGCAATGGTAAAGCTTGCTTGTGCTGAAGCGAACTATAATTTAAAAAGTTTAGATCAGACTAAATTTGAAGCGATTGAATACAGCTGTAATCAACTTATTCGTGGTAATTTTCATGACCAGTTCCCGATTGATATGATGCAAGGCGGTGCTGGTACTTCAACCAATATGAATGCAAATGAAGTATTAGCAAACGTCGCTTTAGAATATATGGGACACGCAAAAGGCCAATATCAATATTTGCATCCTAATAACGACATTAACATGTCACAGTCAACAAATGACGTGTACCCTACTGCGATTCGCTTAGGTTTGTTATTAAGCTTAGATGAACTAAATCTTCCTTTTAACAATTTAATCTTAAGTTTCCGCAATAAATCTCAAGAATTTGCTCATATCCTAAAAATGGGCCGTACACAGTTACAAGACGCTGTGCCAATGACATTAGGTCAAGAGTTTGGTGCTTTTGCAGTAACTTTACAAAAAGACCTTGAACAAATTAACACGCTTATTCCAAATGTTTTAGCGTATATGAACCTTGGTGGCACGGCGATTGGTACGGGAATTACTACTGAATATAGTTACCGTGAACTTGCGATTCAAGCGCTTGCAAAAATTTCTGGTAAGAAAATTAAGTCTGCTCCTGATCTAATCGAAGCAACTTCAGATATGGGTGACTTTGTTCTTTTATCTGGTTTATTAAAGCGTACCGCAACTAAACTTTCAAAAATTGCCAATGACTTACGTTTACTTTCAAGTGGTCCACGTACTGGCATTAATGAAATTAATTTAGAAGCTCGCCAACCGGGTAGCTCGATCATGCCGGGTAAGGTAAACCCAGTTATACCTGAAGCAATGAACCTTGCTTGTTTCCAAATTATTGCAAATGACTTGGCTGTAACTTTAGCTGCTGAGGCTGGTCAATTACAGTTAAATGCAATGGAACCACTTATTGCATTCAAACTATTTGAATCGATGGATTTGCTTGGTAAGGCAATGGCAATGTTCCAAAGTAAGTGTATTGATACAATTACGGCGAACCCTGAGCATTGTAAAGCTTTGGTTGAAAACTCAATTGGTATCGTGACTGCACTTAACCCATATCTAGGTTATGAAACTACAACTCGTATTGCTAAAACTGCAAACGAAACTGGACAAAGCGTATTGGCTTTAGTTCAAAATGAAGGTTTATTATCGGCACAAATGCTTGATGATATCTTGTCGATTAATAATATGGTTAAACCAAAAATGTCGGCTTAATTACTGAAATAAAAAAGGAGCTTTTATAAGCTCCTTTTTTATTTGTTTTATATTTTAAAAACTGAAAGTTGTAGAGAACTGAGCTGTACGTGGATTACCTAAAAATAAATAGTCATCACCCATAAATGCCCCTACATCACGCCAATATTTCTTATTAAACAAGTTATCAATATTGAATCTAAAAGTTGTGTCATGCCCCGCAAAATTTGTTTTATAGGCAGCACCAATATTAAAGACGCTATAACCACCTACTTTTGCCGTTCCCTCTTTGTTTGCATATTTACTGCTACTGTATTGCATACCACTGAGTAATCTTAACCCTTCAACGGAAGGTACTTTATAAGATAACTGCGCAGTTGCGCGGACTTTTGGTACATTTTGAGTTTGATGCCCTTTGTAGCTGTCATTATCAATATCAACTAGACGAGATTTGGTATAGGTAATACCTGAACTTACATCGAGTTTATCAGTTAAAGCGCCTGTTAAACCTAATTCAATACCTTGATTGTGTTGTTCACCTTGTGAAACAAAATCGAAAGTTCCTTCTGCATTCACTTTGCTATATTGATTGTCTTGTTTTAAATCAAAAATAGCTGCTGTTACTAAGAAGTTCCGAATTTGTTGCTTAATACCAATTTCATATTGTTCAGAGTTTTTAGGAGATAGAACTTCTAGAGCATTATTAGCGAACCACGGAGCTTCACCACCATCCGATAAACCTTTGGCATATGAAGCATAAAGGTTAGTCCCAGCAGTTGGACTATACATGAGCGCTAATTGTGGCAAGAACTTGTTTAAGTCGGTATCACGACTTTGTTGCCCATCTGAATTATAAGTTTGCTCATCAAGATGAATAAGTTTTCCACCGAGTAAAGTTGACCATTGATCATTAAATTGAACTCGGTCAGATATAGTAAATGCAGTCTGATCACTTTCTAAGGCTTTATAGCGATCACCTAAGCTTTCCGATGACGGACTATAGTCAATCGTATCTTCATAGATATTGCCTGTTCCTACCACTACATTCAGTGGTGTATGGTGCTTTAAGGTTTTATATGTACGTTGTAATTCGAAAGCGATTTGATGCTGGATATTAGCAGTGTTGAATTGACCATTTAACCCAGCAGCGAACTGGTTAGTAATACGTGTATCATCTGGGCTGCGGAAGTCATAAATGTCATAATTTCCGTGTTTATCAAAAGTATTGCCCAAACCAGAATATTCACAAATATCGTTATAACATCCCCATGGAAAAGCACTATTATCATCAATCACAACACGGCTTTGTGATGCACTTAAGGTACCATTCCATTGATCGTTAAATGCATATTGATATTTCAAACTTGCATTTACACTGTTATTTACAACAGGTTTACTCCAAGACTGATAACCCAATAAACGGTCTTGATCTACATTTGTTGGTACTTCTTGTCCATCAAGCAGTTGATAACCCGGTACTGAACGTTGACTTTGATGCTGGGCTTCAATATCAAACAATAATTTAGAACGCTCATTAATTTTCCAGTCTAAAGCAACTGAACCAAATTCTCGTTTACCATTTGCGTGATGAACATTTGGATGGATGCTTTCATGCGCTAAATTGATTCGATAACCAAAACTATCATTAATAAAGCCGCCAACATCTGTTGCTAGTGTATAACCGCCTTCTGAATTTGCATCTACAGCAATGTTTTTAACATCGGCAGGCCGTTTGGTGACATAGTTAACCACACCACCTGGTGTCGACATTCCACTTTGAATTGCAGAAATGCCTTTTAAGATTTCAACTTGTTCTTTATTTTCTAAAGCCACGTTTTGTTCGCCACGTATAGTATGGCCATTAATGAGATAACTTGAGCCTAAATCAAGCGCAAAACCACGTGCTACAAAATTTGGATAGTAGCCAATTGCAGCGTAGCCATCCCCTAACGAAGAATCGTTTTTAATAACATCAGTTAAAGTTTTTGCGTGTTGGTCTTCTATACGCTCAGAGGTAATGGTTGTAATAGATGCAGGAACTTTCTTTAAATCATCAGTTTGAAAACCTGATAAATTAACTTTTTTAGACGTATATAGTGCATCATTATTTTGTGTAGCATTCACAGTAATGGTTGGGAGCTGCGAAACCTCCGCTTCATTTGCATAGACGACAGATGTTATGAGTGCAATAGATGAAGCCAATGCTGTTTTAGAGCATGTCATGAAGTGAAGATTTATCGAACGTCTTTCCATTGAATAACTACCTGCCATACCGTGCATAATTCTAAAGCGCTAGAAATGAGTGCGGAGTCTATTTTTAGCCACGCAAGAATACAGCTACATATATTGAGAAACAATACATTCTGTACTTTTTCGATTAAGTGTATTTGATACAAATTTTATGAACTTATCATTATATAAATTTCATTTATTTTATTAGAAATTGACGCTATAACTTTTTAAGTATTACCAAATATTCGAAATAAACTTAAGCTCGAAATGAAACTTAAAAGGAGAAATAAAATAGAAAAGTACCGTTGTAAATTAGCTCACTGATTTTAAATAGAATTAATTATTAAGTTAAATGAAAGGAAGTGTTCGATCATTGGTAAAATTATCTTTAAATCGAACAAAAGGACGTAATTTTACTAGAAACGAATTTTAAAATTAGAAAAAATGAATGGTTAGGAATTTAAGGAAGTGCTCAGGATTGAGTGATATTTAAAGTTTCATTCTATTTTCTATCCAGCATATCTAAAAATTCCTCATTTTTGTCTGCAAAATGATGGAAGAAATATGACATACACTCAGGAAGAAAAACGTAGCAGAATACGTGGGATTGTAGGCGCAGCCTCTGGTAATTTAGTTGAATGGTTCGACTTTTATATCTATGCAGTATTTGCTGCCTACTTTACTCAAGCATTAACAGCACCTGATATGGATAGTACGACTAAATCTATCTATGTTTGGGGCGTATTCGCTGCAAGCTTTTTTATGCGTCCTATTGGTAGTTGGGTATTTGGACGAATTGCAGACCGGCATGGTCGAAAAAAGTCGATGGTCATCTCAATTTGTCTGATGGCTTTGAGTTCTTTTCTATTTGCAGCCCTACCTACTTATGACCAAGTCGGCTTATTTGCCCCTTTTCTTTTACTGGTAGTGCGCTTACTTCAAGGCTTATCGGTTGGTGGTGAATATGGTGCAGTAGCAACATATATGAGTGAATTAGGATTAAAAGGCCAACGTGGTTTTTACTCATCTTTCCAATATGTCACCCTCTCTGGTGGTCAGTTACTCGCAAGCTTACTTGGTGTAATTTTATTAACGTTCTTAAGTGAACAACAATTACATGATGGTGGATGGCGTATTCCGTTTGTTATTGGTGGTATTGCAGCAATTTTATCTTTGCTTGCACGTAGTCGTTTAGAAGAAACGCTTTCTCATCAAGACAGCGAACGAAAAGAATCTGGCAGCTTAAGAGAACTCTTTAAGAAACATTGGAAAACCTTTTTATTGGTGGTTGGATACACTTCTGCTGGTTCATTAACGTTTTATGTAGAGACCGTTTATTCAAAAACCTATTTAACCAATTTAGGGATGGATGGAAAAACCGTTGGTTATATCATGACCTTCGCCCTATTTGTCTATATGTGTGCTCAACCTGTATTTGGTGCTATTTCCGACCGTATTGGGCGACGCTCTTCAATGTTGGCCTTTAGCTTATTGTCTGCGATTTTTATCTACCCAGTCATGGTGATCGGGATGCGTGCCTATATTGATTCGCCGATCATTATTGCCTTGCTACTCATTTTTATGATGATGTTACTCAGTTTCTATACATCTATCAGTGGCTTGGTAAAAGCTGAAATGTTCCCACCTCATGTGCGAGCTTTAGGTGTAGGATTTTCTTATGCGGTGGGTAATGCGCTGTTTGGTGGTTCTGCACCTTCAGTTGCCTTACAGTTTAAAGCTGCCGGAATTGAAAATACCTTCTTTATATATGTCATTGTCATGCTGATTATCTGTTTCTTATGTAGCCTTGCGCTTCCTAAAAAACCAGATTATTTAGAACATGATCATTAAAAAGTAAAAGATAGATATTCTTCTAGAGATTTTTTAGAAGAATATCTTTTTAAAATAATAAGAAAGTCATTTTTGTTCTGTATGCTATAGCTGCCTAGCACATCTAACTTATTCAATTAACTAAAAGTTACTAGTTTTTGATGTTCTTGATCCGTATGAATCAATTTTTTGATGGGATAAAAAATGGAAAACGAAAAATCCCCTTTACCTGAAAGTATTATTCAAGTCACCTTCTGGCAAGCCTTTTTATTTTGGCTCAAGCTCGGCTTTATTAGCTTTGGGGGACCAGCTGGACAAATTGCTGTGATGCATCAGGAACTCGTTGAGCAAAAACGCTGGATATCCGAAAAAAGATTTTTGCATGCCCTGAACTACTGCATGTTATTACCTGGTCCTGAAGCACAACAATTAGCAACCTACATTGGTTGGCTTATGCATAGAACTGCTGGAGGATTAGTTGCAGGTATTCTATTTGTATTACCCTCCTTATTTATTTTAATTGGGCTGTCTTGGGTTTACATAAAATTTGGAGATGTTCCTGTTATTGCAGGCATTTTCTACGGGATCAAGCCTGCCGTCACCGCAATTGTCTTTCATGCAACATACCGTATAGGTAGCCGCTCACTTAAGAATAAATTTTTATGGTTCGTCGCAATTGCTGCGTTTCTTGCCATTTTTGTCTTAAAGCTCCCTTTCCCGCTTATTGTTTTATCAGCAGGTATTGCTGGCTATTTAACAAGTAAAAAATACCCGGAACTATTTTCCTCAGCAGCAGGACATAAATCTAGTCAAAAAGATTATGGTTCGGCATTTATTGATGATGATACCCCGCCCCCAGAGCATGCTAAATTCCATTGGCCACGGTTAGCTAAACTTATTTTTGTAGCAATCGCTTTATGGCTATTGCCAATTTTAGCTTTAGGCGCATATTTTGGATGGCATCATTCTTATACTCAAATGGCGTGGTTCTTTACCAAAGCTGCTTTACTTACGTTTGGGGGGGCCTATGCAGTTTTACCTTATGTCTATCAAGGAGCTGTAAATCATTTTGGATGGCTTTCACCTACACAAATGATTGATGGTTTAGCTTTAGGTGAAACTACACCGGGTCCACTGATTATGGTAGTGGCTTTTGTTGGCTTTTTAGGAGGCGTCAATCATTCATTACTTGGCTTTGAGCATCTATTTTTTGCTGGAGCACTTGGTGCAGTCATTGTGACTTGGTTTACCTTTCTCTTTTCATTTGTATTTATTTTTGCGGGTGCGCCCATTATTGAATCTACACATAATGAAATTAAATTTACTGCGCCACTCACTGCAATTACCGCGGCTGTGGTCGGTGTAATTTTAAATCTCGCACTATTTTTTAGTTATCACGTGTTATGGCCACAAGGCTTTTCAGGGCATTTTGACATTGTTGCAGCCTTCATCACTGTTGGTGCATTTATTGCTTTATTCCGCTTTAACGTGAACGTGTTATATGTGATTTTTGCATCAGCGCTGGTTGGACTCGCTGTCACTTTTTTTAGTTAACTATTGATTTAAATATTTTTTAAATTCAGAAAATCTTATCAATAAGGCCGAACAGTTTCTTTTCTGTTCGGCTGTTTATATTTTTACCCCGCTAATTGTGCGATTTGTGCTGCTGCATTATCTAAGGCAGCTTGACGTGCTTCTGGGCCGAAAGCGATCCCTTCCGCGCGCACAAAAGTGATATCAGTCACCCCAATAAAATTGAAAAACGCTTTGATATAAGTTTCTTGATAGTCTAAAGCTTCGGCTGGTGAACCTTCTGAATACACACCACCACGCGAAGAAGCAATAATGACACGTTTCCCTTCTACTAAACCTTGAGGACCGTTTTCCGTGTAACGGAATGTTTTACCAGCAACAGATAGACGGTCAAGCCACGCTTTTAACTGTGATGGGAAGCTAAAGTTATACATAGGTGCGCCAATTACAACGATATCTGACGATAAGAACTCATCCAAATATTGGGTGTTTCTTGCAACACGTTGTTGCGCTATTTCATTATTAGGTTCAACACCTTGCCATGCTAAAAACTCAGCATCAGACAAATGAGGAATTGGCTCTAAAGCAAAATCGTGATGAATAATTTCTGCATCTGGATAAGCTGTGCTGAGCTGACGAATAACAGATGAGGTGAGTTGGCGGCTAACAGACTGCTCACCTAAAATACTTGTGTCAATTTGAAGTAGTTCCATCGCTTATACCTACAGTATAAAATTGTTACTTGAGCTAATTATGTTACTACTATTATTCTTATGCACAAGAAGGCACATTTAGGGAACCAAGTAATATGACTGTAACCATACCTCATGATATCCAGAGTTCAGATTGCCAAAGAGTTAGTCAAGTATTGGCTAGAGTTGGAGAGAAATGGAGCATACTCATTGTAATGACACTTGCATCACATCCTCATCGCTTTTCTGAAATAAAGAGACGTATCAATGGAATATCGCAGCGTATGCTTACATTGTGTTTGCGTGGTTTAGAACGAGATGGGTTGGTTAAACGTACAGTTTATCCTGTAGTTCCACCTCATGTTGAATATGAATTAACTCCACTGGGCCATTCACTTACAGAACCCGTAATTGCTTTAGGCCAATGGGCTCAGCAGCATATTGCGGATATTGATGCGGCAAGAGCTGCATTTGACGCAGCTCAGGAGAAACCAATTACATTAGACACTTAACGTAACTGCGAAGGACTCATGCCATAAAACTGTTTAAAGCGATGACTTAAATGGCTTGCTGAACTAAACCCACATACTAGAGCAATATCTTGCAAAGAAAGCTGAGATGACTGAATTAGTCCTTTGGCCTTAGTTAAGCGTCTTTGCATGACATATTGGTGAGGCGCCATATTCATGGACTGCTTAAACATATGAGCAAAATGGTATTCGCTTAAATTCACAACATTTGCCAAATCAGACAAAGTGAGTGCCTGATCTAGATGATCTTCAATCCATTCCTGAATATATTTGAGTTTATGAGGTGCCAGCCCACCCTTGATAGTAGGCTGTTGCCATTGAACACTGCTATATTTTCGAATTAAGTGATTCAACAATAAACTGGCAGTGGTACTCATTTGCAAATGATTTGAAGAATCTTGCCAATCGCAATCTAACAAGAAAAATTGATATAACGCCCGAATCCGTTCATCGTCATTAAAGACAACTTCGTTTAGTTCAATTTGATTCGGCTCTTTGTCCCATATTTTTTCAGCAACATCACGCAAATGTTGGTCGGTGTAGTACAAGTGGACAAATTTAAGTCCACCACGTATGTCCCAAGTCGACTCCTGATGCTCGGGCAATAGGCAAAAACGTCCTGGTCCACCGCCATTTTTCCAGCCCGCAGGTGTTTTTTGATAGCTTTCATAACCATCTTGAATATAAAGACTTAAAGTGTGGTGATCGCTACAGACACTTACACGATCTTGCTGATTAGACCAAAATGCAAGTTGCATATTTTCATCAAGCACCACAGTTTCGTGAAGCTTGGCTTTAGACTGCTGCAGCTGTTCTAAAGTTTGATAAGCCATGCAAAATTAAAACGAATATGATTGAGCTTAAGTTAACCATATTCAGCAAAATTCAGCTAGTTTAGATCTATAAAAAACGCAAGATCTTGCATGTACAACACAAGAATATATACGTGAAAAATGAAGCAATCCTAGATACTTAAGTTTGGTAATCGAGGATGAAGTTATGAATATTTTACTCTATGTTGCGGTGGTGTTGATTTGGGGAACAACATGGATTGGAATTGCCGTTCAAAGCCATTATGCAACACCAGTTGTCGCAATTTTATGGCGTTTTGCCATTTCAGCCTTATTACTGTGGGTTGTTTTACTATTTTCAGGAAAATTACAGCGAATTGCTTTAAAAGATCATTTGTTCTGTATGCTGCAAGGCCTTTGTGTTTTCGGCCTAAACTTTATTTGTTTTTATACCGCAGTTAAATATGTAAACAGCGGTTTAGAGTCCGTTATTTTTTCGATGGCCGTTTTCTTTAATGCTATTAATGCGCTAATCTTTTTTAAGCAAAAACCATCACCAAATTTTGCCCCAGCTGCAATTCTAGGACTCATAGGTATTGTTTTACTGTTTTGGCATGACCTTGTTAATAGTCAGTTTAATGCACAATTATTAATGGGTATCGGTCTGTGTGCAGTAGGCACTTACGGTTTTTCTTTAGGGAACATGATTAGTGTTAGACACCAAAAACGTGGTCTAAATATCTTTTCAACCAACTGTTATGCAATGACTTATGGCGCATTGGTGATATTAAGTCTAGCTTTATTTACTGGCCAAGATTTAATGCCTCCAATGAATTTCCCATTTTTAAGCTCGGTACTTTACCTAGCAGTATTTGGTACGGTTATTGGGTTCTCTGCTTACTTTTCTCTTGTTGGACGAATTGGCGCAGCCAAAGCAGCCTATAGCACGTTGCTCTTTCCTTTAGTTGCTCTAACAGTTTCTACTTTCTTTGAAGGATATGTATGGGCTTTAAATGCGGTATTTGGAATTTTATTAATCTTACTTGGTAACTACTTAATGTTTAGTAAGTTAGAAATTGGAAAAAAGTTATTTAATAGTCAAAAAAATTGTGAGAAGCAGGCCTAAAAGCCTGCTTTTTTTATAAGTAATAATTCATCTCTAGCAGCCCGTTTTAAGCATCAACTCAAAATCTTTTAAAGCCGCGGCTGCTGTGGCTAAAGGCGCAGATGCCCCTCCACTGACAACAAATTCCCCCATTTCTTGCGTTAACGCCCGAATGCATTTATTGGAACCTTGCAGATGAGCAAAAGGATGATTTGCTGAAACTAAACGTAATTCAACACCGGTTTGAATTTGCTGATTCTTAATATGAATAAAACCGACCAGACGAGGAATTACATTTTCTTTTTTCCAATCACGAATATGATCGGCAGTCACATGACTAATTCCTTGTCTTGGAATATCTTGAATTTTTACATCAGCCCCCAAAACAGTATTGGCTAGTATCGTAATTTTGGCAGCAGTATCCCATCCATCTACTTCGAAAGAGCTGTCAGGTTCTGCAATACCTTTTGCTTGAGCTTTTTCAAGAGATTCTGCAAACGCACATTCATGTTGCAACATATCATTCAAAATAAAATTCGTGGTGCCTGTAAACACACCTTCTATTTCTAAAATTTGGCAGCCAGCTAAGTTATATTCAAACAAATCAACAGTTGGTAAGGCAGCAGCTGTTGCACCGCTAAAAAATAGTTTTTTATTGTGCTGAGGTGCCAAGTTAACTAATTTTTTACCATCTACGACTAAAGCACCTTTAGATACCGCAATCGCATTCATGCTATGTGTTAAAGCATAATCTAAATAAAATAGGCCTTTTCCACCTGTTACATAGTCACTTGGCCCTGTCTCAATAATGACATCTGCTTGAACCTGTTCTAAAAACTTTTGCTCAGTTAGGCCTGCTTGATATTGTGTTTTATCTAGCCACTTTGAAGCTTGTAAACCTTCTTGATCAATTAAGCCTGACGATGAGTTACAGACACCCACTAAACGGGCATCAATTTGATATTTTTGTTTATAGTAGGTCGTTCGATTTAAAAGGAGCTCTGCAATTTGTTGTCCAATCCGTCCAAAACCGCAAATTGCCAAGTTAACTCGCTTCATATCACTTTCTCAAAAATTTATATGGTTTAAATCAAATTTCCAAAGAGAATTTTAACATCTCGTCTTTGGAAAATTGCTAACTACAGAGATAGTTAAAATACTATATTACTTAGATATTTGTTAGATTAACTATCTTAATGACCATATAAATTGCGACAGCAAAAACCATTAAAGCAAAGACTTTTTGCACAATTGCAGACGGAATAAAACGAATAGCTCTGCGCCCTAATAACATACCAACTGCACATGCGAGCGCAAACGCACTAGTAATGCCTACTGGATAGTGAAAACCCTCTGCAATATGCATCACAATACTCATTCCACTGATGAGAAAAATAATCATAAGTGAGGTTGCTACAATGCTATGCATATCCAAATTTGTGACTTTTCTAAGCGCTGGCACAATTACAAAGCCGCCACCCACACCAAGCATCCCAGTTAAAAGCCCCGCAATAATTCCAATGCCCGCAAGTACACCACCAGTTTTAAAATTCCAGATAAAGCGTCCTGTACTTGGATTGACCTGACACGGCGGGTTATGAAAATCTGATACTCGGTTACTGATAAGTCGATAGCCCACTGTAAACATGACTAAGCTGAACATTAACATGAGCCAAACAGGTGAAATCGCGTTGGCTATTAAAATGCCGATATGTGCCATAGGAGCACCAATTAAGGCAATCCAGATCGCAGCACGATAACGAACAATCTTTTTAAATAAGCCTTCAATGGTTCCAATGAGTGTAGATAGCGCAACCGCCAATAACCCAATCGGCGCAGCTTGAGCCACGCTCCAGCCTTGACTGGTCATAAGCGCGGGTACAGCAAGAATACCCCCACCTGCACCAGTAAGACCAAGTAAAAAGCCAATCACGATGCCTTCAACGACAAGTAATAACATATCAAAAGCCTAAAATTGCATATACATCATTTGCAGTAGACTGCTGGTTAATGAGTGAGTAGATCTCGTTTTCTTGCGAAGCTTTAGTCGCTTCTCAGGACAAAGCGTTGCTTTACTTATCCTCTTCCACTCGAACATAGTTCTCGTCTTCTTGCGAAGCTTTAACCGCTTCTCAGGGCAAAGCGTTGCTTTACTTATCCTCGCTCAGGTTTGACCATCCACTCGCGGCCTTTAAGCATGCCTTGCCAATAAATCGGTGGTAAAATCTGTTCTTTAAGTAGCCAAGCCAAACGAGATGGCTTTTGCCCATCAATTATCCATTTCGGAAAACTTGGAAGTAATTTGCCGCCGTAGCCAAACTCAGCCAGAACGATTTTTCCACGCTCTACGGTGAGTGGACATGAGCCATAGCCGTTGTATTCACATAAATTTTGCTCACCGTTCAGTTGTGCGAGAACATTTACTGCAACGATCGGAGCTTGTGCTCGTGCCGCAGCAGCAGTTTTGGCATTAGGTGCATTCATTACATCGCCTAAAGCAAAAATATTGGCATGTTGTGTATGTTGTAGGGTTTGAGGATTCACGCTCACCCAGCCTGCTTCATCAGTGAGTGTGCTGGCACGAATAAAGTCTGGGGCTTGTTGCGGTGGAACAACATGCAACATATCGAAATCAGTCTCGACCAATGCTGTATTTTCATTGTTCACTACCTTAAACCATGCTTTTTTTGCAGGCCCATCTACTTTGACAAGTTGATGGTTAAAATGCAGTTCAGAGCCATATTTTTCGACATATTGCATTAGTGCAGGTACATATTCCTTCACACCAAATAAAACAGCGCTAGTGTTATAAAAATGAATAGAGATATCTTTAAGTTTGCTTTGCTTTAACCAGTAATCGGCTGAAAGGTACATCGCTTTTTGAGGAGCACCGGCACACTTAATCGGCATAGGTGGTTGGGTAAAGATTGCCTTTCCACCGTTTAGCTGTTGCACCAGTTCCCATGTATACGGCGCCAAGTCATATCGATAGTTAGACGTCACCCCATTTTTACCTAAAGTTTCGACTAAGCCTTCAATGCCATGCCAATTTAGTTTTAAACCAGGACAGACGACTAAGGCTTTATATTGAATGGGTTGGCATCCTTCCAAAATAACTTGATTATGCTCAGGATCGAATCCGGCAACTGCTGCTTTCATCCACTTCACTTTTGAAGGAACCACACTTGCCATTGAGCGTGCGGTTACTTGTGGTTTGAAAATACCGCCACCGACCATGGTCCAGCCCGGTTGATAATAATGGGTATCTGCCGGATCAATAATCACAATATCTAAATGAGGTTCACGACATAAAAGACTAGACGCTACAGAAATTCCTGCTGCTCCGGCGCCCACAATCACAACGCTATAACAAGGAATTGTCGCTGGTTCATGATCACGTTTTAAAATACGTGGCACTAAGCCTTTTAAGTTAAAACCAAGTTTGTTACCTGCTTCTACTAACAGTGCTGCATCTTGTGGAGCAACTTCAGCCAAAGCCCATAAACTGATTGCACGCATACCAGAACGGCAATACGCTAAAACGGGCTTCTGAGCATTCTGATAAAGCTGCTTAAACTCGACAACTTGTTGGTCGGTAATTTTGCCACTGATAACAGGCTGATAGATTACGTTTAGGCCATGTCGCTGAGCTGCTTCTTCAATTTCAATCACATTGGGTTGATCTGCACCTTCTCCATCTGGACGGTTACATATAAGAGTTTTTATTCCTTGGCCTGCAATTTTTGCAATATCGTTGGCAGTAATCTGGCCAGCAACATAAAAATCTTGATTAACTCGTTTAAGTTCCATATTGCCACCTTATAATTGTGAAATTGAGCCGCAAGCCTGATTGGCAGGAAGTGCTTTATCGATTTGTTTTGGATATGGCAGGTTTAAGTTATTCATCAATTTAATAAAATCTTCTCGTGAGCGATTCTGACCTAAACGTGAGTTATTTAAACGTTCATTACCAATTGTTGAAGACAGGCGACCTTTGTAATCGTGTCCCGGATACACAATAGTGTCGTCAGGTAGGCTAAAAAGTTGTCTATGAATACTGTCATAAAGTGTGCCCGCACTACCTTGCTGGAAATCGGTTCGACCGCAGCCGTCAATTAATAATGCATCACCAGTGAAAATCATGTTTTCAACTAAATAACTCGTACAAGCATTGGTATGACCTGGTGTATAACGTGCTTCAATACTGAGGTTGCCAACTTTAAGCATGCAACCATGAGTAATTAAAATGTCTCCGCAACTTACTTCTGAGTTTCGATGTAAAACCGATTTGCAATGGAAACGTTCGCGAAGTAAATCTGCAGCGGTAATATGGTCTGCATGAACATGAGTATCTAAGGTATAGATGAGTGTAAATTGATGCTGCTCTAATTCTTTTGCATAAATCTCTATATCTGATGCAACTGGGTCAATTAAAACAGCCCCTCGTGTTTCTTCACACCCAAGCATATATGTATAAGTCGAACTTTCTTTTTCAAAAAACTGCTTAAAGAACATGATTTATACCCTAATAGTTTATTTCTTTCCTATATTTTGCAAATAAGATGCCAATTATTTGAAATTAAATAATAAATATAAAAATCAAATATTTAAAACAATAAGTTGAATTAAATTTAGAAAACAAACTCAACTTGATGTTCCTTTGAAACTCAAGTATGTTTCAATGAAACGATTGTGAAACACATGAAATGGCAAAGTTAAATTTTGAGTCAGAACAAGATTTTTTTATTTTATTTGAGCAATTAAAAGCTTTATTCCCAAATGCGAGTCTGTTTTTAGCAGACACAACGACTCAAGCAATTCACTATAAATTTAATACAGATGACATTTCTGTAGAGAACATGGCAGCGCTTATTCAAGATCATCATAATCAGTATCTTGAAATTAATACTCCTAAAATGAGAAAGCGATTTATCTATCAAGAACATGATATTTACATCGCAGAGCATCGCATTATCGGGAAATTGCATATTTTACAGCCCGTTAGCATAGAGAATGATATTGCTGATCAAGGAGAGCTAACAGAACAATTGGAAGACTTGGCTAAAGTTTTTAATAGTTGTTCACCAGAAATGACTCGCATGTTTTCAATTATTCAAAGAGTGGCAATTACTGAGTTTCCTGTGCTCGTCCGCGGCGAATCTGGTAGTGGTAAAGAACTTGTGGCAAAAGCAATTCATGATTATAGCCAACGTAAAAATAAGATTTTTGTAGCGATTAACTGTGCAGCTTTAAATTCTAATATTTTAGAGAGTGAACTCTTTGGGCATGTGAAAGGTGCTTTTACGGGAGCAATTCGTGACCATAAAGGCGTTTTTGAACGTGCCGCAGGTGGAACACTGTTTCTAGATGAAATTGCCGAGATTCCTTTAGAGCTTCAAGCTAAATTATTAAGGGTGTTAGAAACAGGTGAATTTACTCCTGTAGGTGGTGAAAAACCAATTCAAGCCAATGTCCGTATTATCACTGCAACGCATAAGGCGCTACGCGAAGAGGCTAAGGCTGGGCGTTTCCGTCATGATTTACTCTACCGTTTGCGTGTGATTCCAATTTTTATACCACCACTCAGAGAGCGGAAAGTCGATATTCCTCTCATTGTCGATCAGATTTTAAAAGAGAGCTCAACTCAACTCGACACCATGCCTCGTCATGTCAATCAAAAAGCCATGCAAGTTCTTTTAAATTATGACTGGCCAGGAAATGTTCGTGAGCTTAAAAACACCCTTCTTTATGCTTTAACCATGGCAAATGGTAAAGATGAAATTGAAGTCGAAGACTTACCAAATGAACTCTTAAATGCGGAGGATTACGTTAAATTACCCGAGACAAATACAGAGCTTAGTCCAGAAAATGTACAAGCAGCTTTAGAAAAATATAACCATAACTTGAATATGGTCGCGAATATTTTTGGTATTAGCCGTACTACTCTTTGGCGATACAGACAAAAGCATAAGCTTTAGCTAGGTATTTAGCTCATCTAAGGCGTATCATATTGTACTTGGTTAGGTTCGTTAGTTCAAAGGCTTTATATGATTGTCCGTGATAAAAGCAATGTATTTAAATTATTATTTGCTTGGAAAGGAACAATTTTGCCGAAGGTTTTGCCTGCACTGAGTTTTGTTGTACTTATTTCAGCATGTGTGGTCTGGCTCTCTTATTATCATTGGATTCAAATTCCTACCGTACCCGCGATCGGATTTACCATCTTTGGTGTGATTCTTTCGATTTGTACGGGTTTTCGAAATAATGCGTGTTATGACCGATGGTGGGAAGGTCGCAAACTTTGGGGTGCACTAATTGCCAATGCTAGACATATTGTTAGAGATAGCCATGTTCTAACCAATGAACAACGTGAACATTTAATTCATCAGGTCTTAATTTTTAGTAATTTACTGCGTGATCGTTTACGTCAACAAACAGTCGAACCCACAAAATTTCTTGAACATGCCTATTTAAATAATTCTTCACTTAATTATTTAAATGAGCATATTAATGCCCCTCAGTTTGTACTCGAAAATATTCAAAAAGATTTAGTTAAAATACTAAAAGACGGCGAAATTAGTGACATTATCTATAGCACGCTAAATCGACATATTATTGAGCTAGGCAATATTCAAGCGGGTTGTGACCGTATTGCTGGGACACCTTTACCCTACTCATATTCAGTACTTTTACATCGCGCTGTTTATTGTTTCTGTTTCATATTACCGTTTAGCCTTGAAGCAGCTTTAGGTATTTGGACACCGCTTATTGTTGGCTTAATCGCTTATATGTTTTTAGGGCTAGATGCTTTAAGTGCTCAAATTGAAGAACCTTTTGGTTTACAAGAAAACGATTTACCGCTCGATTCAATTGTGCGTTTGATTGAAAGAGAGTCTCTAAGCTCTTTAGGACAGCCATTACCCCCTATTATTGAAGCCCAAAACAACAATTTACTTTAATAAAAAAGAGCAAATCATCGCTCTTTTTTTATAGGCTTAAGTGTCTATTTATGGATGTACGATAATCTTAACGGCGGATTCATTGTTATGAATTAAGGTTTCAAAACCTTGTGAAATCAAATCATCCAGTTGAATGCGCTGCGTAATAAAAGGTTCAAGATTTATTTTACCTTCTTCAACCAGTTTAATAGTCTCCTCATGGTCATTTACATAGGCAATAGTGCCTCGTACATCAAGCTCTTTCATTACTACACTATGCACATTAATTGATGCTGGATGGCTCCAAATCGAAACAATAACTATAACTCCTGTTGGTTTCACTGCCGCAACCAAAGTATCTAATACCTTGTTAACGCTACTACATTCAAACGCGACATCGACACCATCACCATTAGTAATTTTCATGACCTCAGAAACAACATCAACTTCTGACGGGTCTAAAATATAATCTGCAACTCCCGACTCTTTGGCTTTTTCTTTACGTTTGGCACTTAGTTCGGTAATGATGACCTTAAGACCTTTGGCTTTTAAAATTGCCGAAAGCAACAAACCAATGGGGCCTGCACCACCAACCAGTGCAATATCACCAGCCTTTGCACCACTGCGCACATAGGCATGATGACCTACCGATAACGGTTCAATTAGTGCCGCCTGATCTAGCGGAATTTTATTGGAAATTGGATGCACCCAACGGCGTTTAACCGCAATTTTCTCCGATAATCCACCGCCACGTCCGCCTAAACCAATAAAGTTCATATTTTTGGAAAGATGATAATTATCGCCCGGTCCAGTCGGCACATCATCGGACACAATATAAGGCTCTACGACGACATGCTGACCAATTTCAATATCATCAACACCTTTACCTACAGCATAGACGACACCTGAAAACTCATGGCCCATAGTAATCGGTGCAGATTCGCCTGAAATAGGATGCGGATGTCCACACGGGGGAATAAAAATTGGCCCTTCCATAAACTCATGTAAATCTGTACCACAGATTCCACACCAAGCCACCTTAATGCCTACAGTGCCGGGAGTGACTTCTGGTTCAGGGATATCTTCAATGCGAATATCGCCTCTGTCATAAAAACGCGCTGCTTTCATTATTATCTCCCTCAAATCAGGATGTTGTTTTAGCGATAGACAATGCCGCCGTCCGTTAAAATGGATTGACCCGTAATATAGTCCGAATCATTACTTGCCAGAAAAGCAACTAATGCGGCTACATCGTCTGGTGTTTGGGCTCTACCTAAAGCAATACCTTCCACATACTTTTTATAAGTTTCACCAATTGCGGCACCGGTAATTTCAGCAAAACGTTTATCGATTTCAACCCACATATCAGTTCCGACAATTCCGGGGCAATATCCATTTACCGTAATACCGTGACTGGCATATTCTTTTGCCGCAGCTTGGGTAAGTGCTCGTACCGCAAATTTGGTTGCCGAGTAAATACCGAGTAAAGCAAACCCATCGTGGCCTGCAATTGAGCAAGCATTAATGATTTTTCCTTTATGTTGACGTTGCTTAAATTTTGCAGCAGCAGCCTGTATTCCCCACAGCACGCCGCCAATATTAATATCAACAATTTTTTGGAATTCATCAGGTGTGATATCCGCAATCGCTTGTACTTGTGCAATTCCAGCGTTATTAATCATGACATCAAACCCACCAAGTGTCTGCTCAGCATGATTTATAGCGGCATACACTTGCTCGCGGTCACTTACATTAGCAATAAATATGCTCGCATTTACACCTAAAGCTTGAATTTCCTGCTGCACATCGTTCAGTTGATCTTGTTTCATATCAACTAAAGCAATATGTGCTCCTTCTTGCGCCAAGCGCAGGGCAATCCCACGGCCAATGCCTTGAGCTGCCCCAGTCACTAAAACGACTTTATTTTTTAATCCCTTAACCATGTTCAACTCCTGTAAATTTAGAATTTCTACATATGAATCGCTCGTTGCATTGAAGCCAAAATGGATTCATGCATGGCTTCTGATAATGTTGGATGTGGGAAAATCACTTGAGCTAAACTTTCATCAGTTGCTTCTAGATATTTCGCAATCGCAAAGCCTTGAATATGTTCGGTCACTTCATGACCCACCATATGTGCACCAAGTAATTCACCCGTTTCTGCATGTATCACCGTTTTAACGAAACCTGACGCATCTCCAATTGCCAAAGCTTTACCATTTGCAGTTAAAGAAAACTTACCGATTCGTATAGGTAGATTCTGAGCTTTTGCTGCATTTTCCGTTAAACCAATACTCGCCACTTGTGGATGTGTAAAAATACAACCCGGTATCTGGCTACGATCGAGTGAATGGACGTTTGCTACACCAGCGATTTTCTCGACACATATCATGGCTTCATGGCTTGCTTTATGGGCAAGACACGGTGCACCAGCCACATCACCGATGGCATAAAGCCCTGCTACATTGGTTTTACAATAGTCATCAATTGCCACAAAACCTTGTGGATTGAGTTCGACACCTAAATGTTCTAGTCCTAGCCCCGTGGCATTAGGCTGTACACCAATTGCCGAAAGGACACGGTCAAAAACAATCGTTTGAACGTCATTTGCCGTTTCAATCACACAGTGAACTTGACCATTTACAATTTGAATACTTTGAACGACAGCATCAGTTAAGACTTTCATTCCTTTTTGTTCAAACTGCTTTCTGACAAATTGAGCAACTTCTGCATCTTCGGTTGGTAAAATCTGCTTGGCTAAATCAATAAGCGTGACCTGACACCCCAAGTCTTGATAAAGGCTAGCAAACTCACTACCAATTGCACCTGAGCCCACAACCAGTAAACTTTTCGGTAAATCCTCTGGCACAAGCGCTTCTTTATAGCTCCAGACGTACGTTCCATCGACAGGAAGTTGAGGAACATGTCGAGCTTTAGCTCCAGTTGCCAAAATAATATGGGGTGCGCTCAAAGCCTGACTTTTACCTTGAGCATCGGTCACTTCAATTTTTTCTTTCGCCGTAAGCTGAGCACGACCATTAAAAACAGTGACGTGATTCTTTTTTAGTAAGTAATCGATACCTTGTACTAATTGAGCTGACACTTGTCTGCTATGTTGCACAAGCTTTTGAATATCAAAATCGAGTTGCGATACCTGAAAACCAAACTGTCCTGAATGTTTAAACTGTGTTGCGAGCTCTGCCCCTGCAAGCAAAGCTTTAGTGGGAATACAGCCCCAATTTAGACAAATTCCGCCTAAATGTTGCTCTTCTACAATTGCGGTTTTTAACCCGAGCTGGGCTGCACGAATTGCAGCCACATACCCACCCGGTCCCGCGCCAATCACAATTAAATCAAACTGAGCTTCTGACATGCGGGTTCTCCTACACCAAAATTAAAGCAGGGTTTTCAACAAACTGCTTAAAGCTGGCCAAGAATTTCGCCCCAACTGCGCCATCAATGACTCTGTGATCACATGACAATGTCGCTGTGACAATCTCACGAACCACTACATTGCCATTTTCGACAACAGCGCGAGATTCCGAAGCACCTAAGGCCATAATTGCACCTTGCGGTGGGTTAATAATGGCATCGAACTGTTTAATGCCTAACATTCCTAAATTTGAAATGCTAAAGCTACCACCCTGAAACTCGTCAGGTTGTAACTTGCCAGTCTTAGCACGGGTTGCCAAATCACGCATGTCATCAGAAATTTGTGCCAAAGATTTTTGATTCGCAGCTTTCACAATGGGTGTAATTAAACCGTTTGGAATCGCTACAGCCACCGAAATATCCGCTTGAGAGAACTGTAAAATTGATTGAGTCGCCTCATCAAATTGAACATTCACTTCAGGTACTTTAATCAGTGCCGCAGCAGCTGCTTTAATTAGCATGTCATTAATAGAAAGTTTGACTTGAGGAACCGTTTCATTAATCTGCTTACGTAATTTTTGCAAAGCCTCTACGTTTAGATCGACCACTAAGCGGAAATGCGGCGCATTACGTTTTGCAGCCTGTAACCGTGAAGCAATCGCTTTACGCATCCCATTCATCGCCACAGTTGTAACGGTCGATTGTGGTTGAGCTGCACATTGCACAGGTTGTTCATTTACCGACGTTGGGTTATTACGATAGTAAACTGCTTCAACATCTTCTTTACAGACGCGGCCACGAGTACCTGAAACACGGCAGTCATTTAGGTTAATGCCCCATTGTTTTGCTAAACGGCGTGCTACAGGCGTCGCTAAAATTTGGCTATCATCAGCTGTAGATTTAACCACTTTAGTTTGAGTTTGCTGCTTAACATCAGGCCATTGACCACCAGCAGCTTGTACAGCTTTCTGGATGTCTTGAACACTAATACGTCCTTCACGACCAGAACCTGTGACTTTTGCCAAGTTCACATTGTGCTTTTCTGCAAGCTTTAACGCATGCGGTGTTGTAAACAACTCATCAGATGCTTGATAGCCTTGTAATGACTCGGGTACAGCGTAGTCACCTTTAGCAGTCTTTACTGGAACTGAAGCACTTGCAGCTACAGGCTGTGGCTGTTCTGCCTTTTCAGTAACAGGTGCAAATGTTTCCGCTTTACTTTGCTCCGAAGGTGTTTCAGGGGCTTTAGCTGCTGAACCACCTAGTGATGCAATAAACTGCTCAATTTCTGCATCAGAAATTTCACTATCAGCACATACCGCAATAAGACCACCAACAGGTAAAGTATCACCATCTTTCGCTAAAATTTTACGGAGCGTTCCTGCAAAAGGCGCTTCTAATACATTGACGATTTTTGTGGTTTCAATTTCACAAATTTCATCGCCTTTATTAAAGCTATCGCCTTCTTTAATCAACCATTGGGCAATCGTGCCTTCTTCCATGGATAATCCCCATTTCGGGATCTCCAGCGTTTTAATTTCGCTCATCCTAAGCCTCCAATGTTTTTCGCACAGCTTGCTCAATACGCTCTACACTTGGAATCCATTCTTTTTCTAAAACCGGAGAGAATGGAACAGGCGTATGTGGTGGCGTTACGAGTTCAACAGGTGCTTTTAAATAGTGGAAACCTTTTTGCGCGATCAGTGCAGCCACATCATGACCAAAGCCACAGCGTGCTGCTGATTCATCCACAATAACCACACGCCCAGTTGATGCAACAGACTCTAAAATTCCTTCTTCATCCAGAGGTGAAATTGTGCGAGGGTCTACCACTTCAACCGAAATGCCATCTTTTGCCAATTTGTCTGCTACTTCATTGGCACGGTGTACCATCAACCCTAAAGCAATAATGGTCACGTCTGTCCCTTCACGGGTGTAATTTGCTACACCAAAAGGAATGGTATAGGCAGCATCTGGAACTTCGCCTTTAATGTCATAGAGCATTTTATGCTCACAGAACACCACAGGGTCGTCATCACGAATGGCCTGAATTAATAGCCCTTTCACATCATATGGGCTAGATGGAACCACAACTTTTAAGCCTGGAACCGCGGCAAATACGTTATATGGTGACTGAGAATGCTGAGCTGCCGCAGAAAAACCTGCGCCAATCATGCCACGTACAACCATTGGCGCTTTTGCTTTTCCGCCAAACATATAACGGAATTTAGCGGCTTGGTTATAAAGCATGTCATGACACACGCCATAGAAATCCATAAACATTAAATCAGCAACAGGACGTAAACCTGTTGCAGCCGCACCGGCGGCCATACCGATAATTGCAGACTCGGTAATTGGTGTATCAATCACACGTTCTGAACCAAACTCCGTCCATAAACCTTTGGTTACACCAAGTACCCCACCGAAGCCTTCAAGCTCGTTCTCTTCGGTATTTTTACCGCCGTGCCCACCACGAACATCTTCACCAACAACAAATACGGTTGGATCACGACGCATTTCTGATTCAATGGCTTCTTTAATTGCATTACGAAAACTTTTATTTGGCATCTTTACTATTCCTTTAGTAAGAGACATAGACGTCAGTAAGGAGTTGTTCTGGTTTTGGATAAGCCGCAGCACGAGCTTTAGCAACGGCGTCATCAACATTCGCCTTAGAAGCTGCATCAATCTCGTCTAACTTAGCTTCATCAATTTTGCCTTTAACTTTCTCTCGGAAAATTTTCAAAGGATCTTTATTTTCTTTGATGAACTCGACTTCTTCTTTAGAGCGAATCAAGCCAGGATCACCTTCGAAGTGGCCATAAAAACGGTTTGTAATGGTTTCAATAACACTCGGACCTTCACCACGACGTGCACGTTCAATGGCAGTTTGAGCAGCTTCATAGACGGCAAAGAAATCGGTCCCATCAACTTTAACTGCAGGTAAACCAAAACCTGCTGCACGACCAGCAATGTCCTTGCTTCCTACAGCGTAATCATGACCAGTCCCCTCACCAAAACCGTTATTTTCGAAAACGAAAATTACTGGAAGTTTAAGTACAACAGCCATGTTCATCGCTTCAAAAGTAAGGCCTTGGTTTGAACCACCATCGCCTGTAAAAGAAAGTCCGACACCACCAGTCTTTAAGGTTTTCGCTGTCAACGCCGCACCAATGGCTAAAGGAGGTCCACCACCCACAATCCCGTTGGCACCGAGCATACCTTTATCTAAATCGGCAATATGCATAGAACCGCCTTTTCCACGACATAGCCCGTCATCTTTACCGAAAATTTCCAGCATCATGGCGTGAATGTCACAGCCTTTTGCAATACAGTGTCCATGTCCACGGTGTGTTGAAGTGATATAGTCTTTGTCGGTTAAATTTTCGCAAATCCCGACTGCTACAGCTTCTTCACCACTGTATAAGTGAATAAAGCCAGGAATATCACCATTGGTATTTTCTTCGTGAAGTCGATCCTCAAATTCACGAATATCGCGCATGCGTTTATATGCTGCGAGTAATTGCTCTTCCGTTAATTGCATATCCTTTTCCTTTATTATCTTGATTATTAAAAATCAACCAAGTTTCAGCGAGAGTTATATATTTCGCTATAAATAATAAAGCTCAATTTAATTTAATATGCTATTAGACTAAAAAGTTTCAAATGGTTTTTATGGTTATTATTTTTTATTTTTCAAGAACTTGTACAGCAAAAATAAAATTAAAAAATTTTAATACATTTCATTAGCTTGTGAAACAAACCTTTAACCAACCTTTATTAATTTATAATATTAGCTGTGTACTACGCTCATTAATAAACTCCATATTCTTTATTTAAATTATAAGGATTTTTATTATATAGAGTCTAGTTGAAAATTATTTAATATAAAATGGAATTTTATATATGGACTTAAAAAGGCAAATAGAAACTGGTATTAAATTAAGAGGAGCGGATAAAGTTGCTCGCATTCCGATTAAAATTTTACCTACAGAAGAGTTACCGACTAAACCGGATTGGATTAGAGCCAAAATAACCGATTTTGAAGAAATTAACCGCATAAAAAATTTGCTACGCCAACAGAAGTTACACAGTGTTTGCGAAGAAGCGGCGTGTCCAAATTTACCGGAATGTTTTGGTGGAGGTACGGCAACATTTATGATTATGGGCGATATTTGTACTCGTCGCTGCCCATTTTGTGATGTCGCTCATGGCCGTCCAAAACCGCTAGATGAAGATGAACCTAAGCATCTTGCAGAAACAGTCAAAAATCTAAATTTAAAGTATGTCGTGATTACCTCTGTAGACCGTGATGATCTGCATGATGGCGGCGCTGCACATTTTGTAAAGTGTATTGAAGAAATTAGGAAACGTTGTCCAGAAACATTGATTGAGATTTTAGTACCAGATTTTCGTGGTCGTTTAGAGACGGCGCTTTCGACTTTGAGCTTATCGCCTCCCGATGTGTTTAATCATAATATTGAGACCGTTCCTCGTTTATATAAAGCGATGCGCCCCGGTTCAGATTATCAACATTCACTAGAGTTACTTAAACGCTTTAAAGCATATTGTCCCGATATCAAAACCAAGTCTGGCCTGATGGTTGGATTAGGAGAAATAGAGGCTGAAGTGCTTGCCCTACTCAACGATTTAAAAGACTATCAAGTCGATCTTGTCACGATTGGTCAATATCTTCAGCCTTCAAAATCACATGCGCCTATTCATCGGTTTGTAAATTTACAAGAATTTGAACGATATACCCGACACGGTAAGCGATTAGGTTTTAAAAATATTTGGAGTGGACCTATGGTTCGTTCTAGCTATTTTGCTGATCGACAATATTTCGGAGAAGAAGTGCCAAAGCCTTTTAGCCGACAAGATGTCTTATCTTAATGATTAGGCAATTAACAAAACTTATCCAATAGGATAATGGTCAA
Source organism: Acinetobacter sp. SH024 (assembly GCF_000163635.1). NCBI lineage: Bacteria > Pseudomonadati > Pseudomonadota > Gammaproteobacteria > Moraxellales > Moraxellaceae > Acinetobacter > Acinetobacter sp. SH024. Next base: position 297,266 of record NZ_GG753600.1, read on the forward strand.
GCCTTATGAAATTATTTAAGGTAAGGAGATAACTAGGAAATAGTCACAATAAGAAAGTTATAACTATTGAGCGGCTAAGGATACGCCATTTCAATGATAAAGGAATTTCGATATGGATATGTCAGAACAATTATCATCGCCTTTAATAGATACTACCCCGTCCTTATTTCGGCCGGAATCCTCATCTCATTCTAAACAATTAGGGAAAAAACCATCACTTGACCTTGAGGCAGCGCCTTTGTTTGATCTGGGTGAGGAATGGGAACATTCATTATTTGGTCGTTCGATTCACGAGTGCCATCGCAACTTAATGCATATTGCCGAAGATGCCGATATGGCCATTGGTGTGACTGATCCTCATGGTACTCTACTTTGGACATGGAGTAGTACGCCTATGCGTTCATCTGCCGAACAAGTCCATTTTGTTGAAGGTGGACAATGGTCAACTCAAGCAGTTGGTCAAAATGCAATTGGTCTTGCCCTAAATACACATTCTGCAAGTTGTGTTTACTCACATGAAAACCAAATGAATAGTGTCAGAGACTGGGTCTGTTATGCAGCACCGATTACCGATGCGAATACAGGTCAGTTTTATGGAATTATGAATTTATCGACCAAATATCAAAAACATAATTCACTTGGAGTTTTAGCAGTAGAGCGTTGTGCTGACATTGTTAAACAAGCAATTCAGCTTCATCAGAAAAATATCTTATATATTAAAGCCTTCGGCACTCCTAAAGTTCAATATAACCAACACAGCCTTACATTGACTCAACGTCAAATTGAGATTCTGTGCATTCTAACCCTTTGTCCCGAAGGGATTAATCTTGAAGAACTTCATTATGCTTTATATGGTGATCGGCCTGTAAGTACTACCACTTTAAAAGCAGAACTTTCTCAACTCAGAAACTTAATACCCGACGTTATCGAGTCACGACCATATAGACTTAACTGCGAAATTCAATGTGATTTTTTAATGGCCGAGCAAGCCTTAAACCTTGGCTTCACATCAACTACGCTTACACTCTATAGAGGAAGTTTCTTAGCTAAATCAGAAAGTCCTTTTTTATGCGCATGGAGAGATTGTTTTGACGCTCGTTTGAGTCATGTAATTTATCAAATTGAAGATATTGATCAATTATTACGAGTGGTCAGTCGTGTACCAGACCGTGTAGATGCCGTTGAACGTTTACTTGAATTATTACCCGAAGAAACACCTTATCGAACTAAACTCTTAAAATTGCTCGAATAAAATAAAAGGGAGAATATCCATACGATATTCTCCCTTTTTAAGGCTAGATCAAGCAGAGGCTTGAAGCTGTACCCTATAGCAGTCGTCCAAAGCTAATTCATAATATCGCAGCCCTTCTTCAGCAGCATGAAATGCTTTTTGCTGCCAGTCAGGACGGTCATTACATAAGCGTTTAATCAACTCCATAGCTTCATATGGATGAAGATCATCGTAATGTGCATGAGCGCGCAACCAAGCTAAAGAACGTTTATCAATCGTGACTTCAGGATGATTAGTATAGGTATGAATACCTTTATACACCTGAATAGACCAATCTCCAGTTGCCCATTCAATCGCCAAATTTGTTGCAGCCAGACATTCTGCCAAATTGCCTCGATGACTCATATTCCATAGAAAATGGTTTACAGCATTCATAGCAGCGGGTGGTCGTACATGATCAAGTTCTTCAACTGTTAAGCCAAAACCTCCAGCCCAATCGCGATACCATTTTAAGTGTCGCTCTTCTACCTTAATATTTTGAATTAACCAATCTCGCGCTTCAGTAACTCCCGGTTCAGAAAATCCAGTCGCTTTCCCCAATGCTCCAGCCATATATGACGGGAAATGGGCGACTAATGGATAGAAATTAAGTAGAGCATAACGGAAACTATCTAGGCTCAATCCCCCATTGGCCATTTCCGTAAAAAACGGATGTTTACTCACCCGTTCTTTCGCTGGTAACAGGTCGTCCCAGAACCGTTGTGACCATCCATTATGCGGCGTAATTTCTAAATTCATTCCATATTGATTTAGAGCAGTCATTGCTAATTTTCCTATTTATATGACAGCAATCATCTGTATTTCACGCTATAAGTCTATCCGAAAATGATAAAGATACAATCGTTAATCGACCATTTGTAACTTTTTTCGATGGATTGTGGAACTTTAGATAATTATTAGGCTAATCATTGAAATGTCGTGATTTTTATCACATTTAACATAGATAAAAATCATTACTTTTTTAAAAAATCTGTATTATTATTTTGAATAAACCACACATTATATAATCAATATTTTTAGATGGAACTTTACTTAAAATAAGTCTCATTTTATGACAACTTCCAATATAGAGAGCATTAATTATGAAGTTGCAGGGTTCCAATATATTGGGACAGGAACAAATAGATTTATTAACCACACGAGGATTAAACTTTGTATGGTTTCCAAAGCAGCTTGAAACGATTTATCGTTTTCAATACCAAAACGGTGCTGCCTATGAGTTCCGCTATAGAGCGCCTATTATTTTAATATTATATATATTTTTAAGCTTTGGTATATATCAAGTTTTACCAAGTGAACAAGTTTTATCCTGGTTTAGCTATTATTGTTGGGTTGGTGTAATTGTTCTTATCGCTTGGATTTTATCATTTATTAAAAAATTAAATCAGTATTTTGATTATTATGTAGGAGTTGGCTCGGCTTTAGCGGTAGCAATTACTTTTATTTTAATTAACGTTATTGAGAATGGACAAGATAATGTTCTTTTTCATGCTGCCATGATGTATGCAATCGTTATTATTTATGGTGCTGTTGGTATGCGCTTTTATACCGCCATATTTGCTGGATGGATGGGAGGACTGGTTGGAATTTTAGTAAGCAACTACTTAAATGGTGTGATCGACTGGACGTTCTTAAACCGAACTTACACTTTTAGTAGTTTTTTGGGAATGACCCTCGCCTATGCAACGGACCGTCAACATCGAGAAAACTATCTACAAAACTGTATGATTGAGCTGAATCGCATTGAGCTCATGCAACAAGCGCAGCAGTTATCCTTACTTTCTCGCAAGATGCACTTACTAGTTTAGCCAATCGACGTTATCTAGATGAAACTTTGGATAATGAATGGCGCCGTGCATTACGACATGAAACCCCACTCACTATTATGATGGTCGATATCGATTATTTTAAAGCATACAATGACACGCTAGGACATCTCAAAGGTGATGAATGTTTAAAAGAAATCGCAATTGCTATTTCTTCTATTGCTGCTCGTAGTGGAGATTTAGTTGCTCGTTATGGTGGTGAAGAGTTTTTACTACTATTTCCAATGACAAATTCTCAGCAAGCTTTGATACAAGTCGAACGTTTAATGAATGCGATTAATAAAATTGCGATTAAACACCCATGTAGTGATGTTTCACCACACGTCACTATTAGTGTAGGAGTCGCAACCACAATTCCACGTCTAAACGATTCTATTTCTGCTTTTGTGGCACGAGCAGATCATGCATTATATAAAGCAAAAACCAATGGACGTAATCAATATAAGATTGCTGTAAACGAAGAACAAATTGTAGATTTGACTTAAAATGGAAAATAACTTTTGGCTAGTGATTAAATTATTTGTTTTTGATATTACTCTTTTAAATTAAAATAATAAAAGATCCCTCTATTTAGCTTTTCCATCCGTGGTAAAGCTAAAATGTAATCTAGATTTAATATGTACTAAATATTTTTGTTTAGTTCTTAATATTAAATTAAGAATGATTTAGTTAAGATTAATACATACCTACTCTAAGCTAAAAAATTCCAGTTCATCAGAATTCTCCTTTTAACTTCTTCCAAAGTTTATTTATAAAATAGAGCAATAAGTTTTGCTCCATCCTTAGAGGTGTTGTCTGAACAACTTCATTTGAAAATGGCAATATCGAGACAATATTCTCATGTATCGTTTCATAGTTCGGATAAGCCTCTTTTTTAATAATCTCTATAATTTTTTGTATTTCATCTACAGATAAGTTCAAGAATTTTTTAATTTCTTGGACTGTCTTTGATTCAATAGATAATAAAGCACAAACTCTAGTTACATTAACAATTTGCTCTGCATGAATATTTTTAAAGTTTGGATAACAAACAAGTTTATATAGAATTTTTGTCTCAAACGGATCTGTAGCAGTTATATTTCCTATTCGTTCTCGATAAGATTTTTTAAAATATTCATTATTTTCAATTTCTAATAAAATTTTTAAAAGCTCCTGATACCTTAATGGCCTCTTTAATCCATATTGATAACCTTTTAAAAGCTCAGGATTATTACTTAATACAATTTTAATTTTTTTAGGAAGAAGAATATTTGTATAGCCGCTGTCTAAATCAATAATATATATATCTGGGTTATCATCACTATATATCCAATTTTCAGATAGCTGAGAGGATAAAGATAAGTCATGAATAACTTTTATCATTGCCTCTAAGTTTTTAGGCAATAGTTTATCCTTTGACATACAGCCAATTCTATATGTACATTGATTCATTGATATTTCCCCAATTTCAATGATGACTTTGAAAATTATTTGTTTAAAGTAATAAAATTTAAATATGTAATAAACTTATATAAAACTAATTTGAATAAAATTAGCTTTAAGATATAAATATCATGAGCAAGTATAAAATTAATAAGACTTTAATTTCTTACTTAAGCAGATAAATATATTCAGAAATAAATCGCGCGTATTATATTTATATAGAGATTATAAGACAAGGAAATAATTTAAAATTTAATAGAGCCCAATGTGATAAAAAATTAAAGCCCCCAAGTTTAAGTTAAATATGGGGGCTTAATTTACTACAGTCAGAATTATGACTATGGTTCAATTGGTGCAAACGGTGGAACAACATCTGCATTTTGTGCACGATGGCGTAGGAAGTGATCCATTAGGACAATAGCCAACATTGCTTCTGCAATTGGAGTTGCTCGTACACCTACACATGGGTCATGACGGCCTTTAGTCAATACATCAGTATCTTCACGGCTTAAATTAATCGTTTTACCTGGTGTTGTAATACTTGCAGTTGGTTTTAATGCAATGGCAACTCGAATGGTCTGACCACTCGAAATACCGCCTAAAATACCGCCTGCATGGTTCGCTAAGAAGCCATTACTCGTCAACTCATCACGTGTTTCATGACCAAATTGCCCAGCAACTGCGAAACCATCCCCGATTTCAACACCTTTAACCGCATTAATGCTCATCATGGCATGAGCAATGTCAGCATCTAGGCGATCAAAAACAGGTTCCCCCCAGCCTACAGGAACTTTTTCAGCTAAAATTTCTAGCTTAGCCCCGCAGCTTGTACCTTGTTCACGTAAAGACGTAACCAATGCTTCAAAACGAGGAACAGCATCTACATCACCACAGAAAAATGGATTATTTGGAACTTCATTCCAATCCAGTTTTTCGGCAACTTCATTACCAATTTGTGTGACGTGACCGCGAATCAATACACCAAATTTTTCTGCTAAATATTTTTTAGCAATAGCACCCGCTGCAACACGCATCGCAGTTTCACGTGCACTCGAACGACCGCCACCACGGTAATCACGGAAACCATACTTTTGTGTATAGGTGTAGTCCGCATGACCCGGTCTAAAAGTCTGAGCAATATTGCCGTAATCTTTCGATTTTTGGTCAGTATTACGAATGAGTAAACCAATTGGCGTACCAGTAGTTTTACCTTCAAACACACCAGAAATAATTTCAACCTGATCAGGTTCTTTGCGCTGAGTCGCAAATTTTGATGTACCCGGCTTACGGCGGTCCAGATCTTTTTGTAGATCTTCTTCGGTTAACTCAAGACCAGGTGGCACACCATCAACAATTGCCATTAAGCCAACGCCATGAGACTCACCACATGTCGTTACACGAAAGAGTTGTCCAATACTGTTCCCTGCCATATGTACAACTCCTTATGCTTGTTGCTGTTCAAATAGTTTTCTATAACGACGACATTGTTCTGCGGTTAAAGCAAAAATGCCAGAACCACCTTTTTGGAAAGTAAGCCAGTTGAAATCAATCGTATTGAAGTTTTGGCGCATGGCCCATTCAGAGTTACCCACTTCAATGACAATTAAACCATCTTCAGTTAAATAATCTGCTGCTTGAGCAAGCATTTTACGCACGAGGTCTAAACCATCTTGGCCTGCTGCCAATGCAAGCTCAGGTTCGTGTAAAAACTCTTCCGGTAAGTCAGCCATATCTTCGGCATCAACGTACGGAGGATTACTTACAATTAAATCGTACTGGTTTTCAGCTGGAATCTTGGCAAATAAATCAGATTCAAGTAACGCAACTTGATATTGCTTATTGTGGTGTTCAACATTAATCGATGCTACTTCTAAGGCTTCTTTAGAGATGTCCGTTGCATCCACTTCCGCATCTGGGTATGCATAAGCCAAAGCAACAGCAATACAACCAGAACCTGTACACATATCTAAAATACGCTGTGGAGTTTTAGGTTTTGCATTTTCTGGCAGGTTGTTAAGTGCTTCACGCATTTGACCATTTTCATCTAAGCAATATGGTGCAAAGCGCTGTTCAATTAATTCAGCAATTGGTGAACGCGGAATAAGTACGCGCTCATCCACATAAAATGGCTTATTAAAGAAGTAAGCTAAATTTAATAAATAAGAAGTCGGAATACGGTCATTAATACGACGTTCTAACAAACTTAAGAATTCTGCTTTTTCACTTGGCAAAAGCTTAGCATCTAAAATCTCTGAGTCTGCTGACCATTCAAGAGATAAGGTTTGTAAAACTAATGCAGAACTTTCTGCAAAATAATCTTCAGTACCTTGTCCTAAATGTGCATCATGTTGACGTAATGCTGATACCCCAAAGCGAATAAAATCTCGAATTGTAGATAAATTTTCAGCAGCTTCCTGTAAATGTTCAGGGCTAATCGTCGGTCGCTCCACTTAGGCGTCTCCAAAGGCAAATTTTGCAAAGTGACTATTCTACTGAGTGAGACAAAGCAACGCAACGCTTTGCCTTGTGAAGCAGTGTTTTACACACCTATCTCTAACAATCACAGCTTAAAATCAGAATACTTTGTTTTAATTAAGAAATAATGAACTTTTAACCAGGTATAGATTTCGCCTATGAAATAAAAAAGCGGTCAATATTTAAAGACCGCTTTTTGTGTTTAGTTGGTTTAAAGCTTAAGTTTTTCTGCCACATAATCCGAATCTTTGTCTCCACGACCAGAAAGATTAACCACAATCATGGTTTCTTTCGACAGCTTTGATGCTTCTCGTATTGCCCATGCGACAGCGTGTGAGCTTTCAAGCGCAGGAACAATTCCTTCTACACGAGATAAGGTCATAAAAGCATCCAAACATTCTTGATCAGTTGCTGTGCTATATTCAACACGGCCTAAATCTTTTAAGAAACTATGCTGTGGCCCAACACCAGGATAATCCAATCCTGAAGCAATAGAATGCACGGGTAATGGTTCACCAGCTTCATTTTCAAGCACGTAACACGCCATACCATGAATTTGACTTGGTTTACCTAAGGTTAAAGTTGCCGAATGCATGTGAGTTTCTAAACCATGTCCTGCTGGTTCAACCCCAACCAATTTCACATCCGAATCATTTAAAAATGCCGTAAAAGCACCGATTGCATTTGAACCGCCACCAACACATGCAACAACATAATCTGGGTTTTTACCAAAACGATGATGCGTCTGCTCTTTAATTTCATTGCCAATAATCGATTGAAAATCTCGAACCATTTTTGGAAATGGATGTGGTCCAACCACAGAACCAATTGCATAAATAAAGTTTTTAGGGTCTTTTAAATATTCTTCAAACGCGCTATCTACAGCATCTTTTAAGGTTGCTGTACCACGTGTTACTGAAACTAAATGAGCACCCAAAATTTTCATTTTGACCACATTAGGGTGTTCTTTTTCAATATCGACTTGTCCCATGTGAATTTCACATGGAATACCAACTAAAGCACAAGCCGTGGCTAAAGCAACGCCATGCTGTCCCGCACCTGTTTCAGCAATAACTTTCTTTTTGCCCATATATTTGGCAAGAAGAGCCTCACCTAAACAGTGATTAATTTTATGGGCACCCGTGTGATTTAAGTCTTCACGTTTTAAATAAATTTGTGCACCGCCTAACTGCTCAGAAAGACGTTTTGCGTGAAATAAAGGACTTGGACGACCTACATAATTTGTAAAGAGGTCTGATAGTTCATTTTGAAATTCTGGTGTATGGCGAATTTCCTCATAAGCAACATTAATTTCATCCATTGCTTCTTTTAAATGCGGAGGAATAAATTGGCCTCCATATTCACCAAAAAATCCCTGTTCATTTGGCAAAGCAATACCATTAATTTGATGTTGCATATCATCCCTCTTTTTAAATTATTAAAGTTATCAAGTTTATCGAGAAAGGTAGCGTGTTAAGTCCTCAATGCCTTTTAAGGTCATTGGATACATATGGTTTTCAAAAATCTCTTTAATCCAACCAATGGTTTGAGTGTAATGCCAATACCCTTCAGTTTCAGGGTTTAACCATGCTGTTTTATCAAAATGTTGACGTAGGCGACGTAACCAAACCTCACCTGTTTCATCATTCATATATTCAACCGAGCCACCTACCGATTTCAGCTCATACGGTGCCATACTGGCATCACCTACGACAATTACACGATAGTCGCGTCCGTAAGTATGGAACAGATCCCACGTATTCATACGCGTTGCTGTTCTTCGGTAGTTATCTTTCCAGACATAGTCATAGAGACAATTATGGAAATAAAAGTATTCGAGTGTCTTAAACTCACTTTTAGCAGCACTAAAGAGTTTTTCGCATTGAGCAATATGAGCATCCATCGAACCGCCCACATCGAACAACATCAGTACTTTTATTCGGTTTCGACGCTCTGGCACCATCTGAACATCCAAGATACCTTGTTTGGCTGTTTCTCGAATAGTTCCATCAACGTCTAACTCTTCAGCTGCGCCTTGGCGAGCAAATTTGCGTAAACGTCGTAACGCAATTTGCATCTGACGAGTTCCAAGAACTTGGTCATCATCTAGATTTTGGTATTTCCGCTGTTCCCAGACTTTAACCGCCGAACGTTTACGCCCCGGCCCACCAATTCTGACGCCTTCTGGATGGTCACCAAAAGCTCCAAAAGGTGAAGTTCCACCTGTGCCAACCATACGGTTACCACCTTGGTGTTTCTTATGCTGTTCGCGTAAACGTTCTTCTAGCATTTTCATCAGTTCTTCTAAAGAACCTGCTTTTTGGAGTTCAGCTCTTTGCTCTGGTGTTAAATGCTTTTCGAGAAGTTCTAAATCGAACCAGTCTTTTGGTAATTTATGAACTTGCTTAAGCAACTCATCGATATCAAAAGTTTCAATACCATCAAAGTAATCTTTCATGGCACGATCAAACTTATCAAAAAATCGCTCATCTTTAACTAAAATAGTTTTAGCAAGCTGATAGAACTCTTCTTGGTCGGCAAAAACCAAACCTTCACTCACCGCACGGTTTAGATCAATGAGTTCACGAGTGGTAACTGGAACACCATATTTACGTAAGGTGTAAAATAACCGCACAAACATGGGTTACTCCCTCCCTTAACGTCGAGACATAAAAGCCAAGCGTTCGAGAAGTTGTACATCTTGCTCGTTTTTGATGAGAGCACCATATAAAGGTGGAATAGCTTTAGAGGTATCTCGATTACGTAATACATCTTCAGGCATATCATCTGCCATGAGTAAGCTTAACCAATCAATTAACTCAGAGGTTGATGGTGGTTTCTTCAAATTAGGAATTTCACGTAGTTTAAAGAAAACCTGTAAAGCTTCGTTTACTAGTGTTGCAGAGATATTTGGGAAATGAACCGCAATGATTTCTCGCATTGTGGCTTCATCTGGAAACTCAATATAGTGGAAGAAGCAACGACGCAAGAATGCATCTGGTAATTCTTTTTCATTATTTGAAGTAATAATTACAATTGGGCGTTGCGTTGCCGTAATTGTTTCATTCGTTTCATAAACATAAAAAGACATTTTATCGAGTTCATGCAACAAGTCATTTGGAAACTCGATATCGGCCTTATCAATTTCATCAATTAATAATACGCAACGCTCTTCACTGGTGAAAGCTTCCCACAATTTACCGGGTTTAATGTAGTTCTTAATATCGTAAACTCGGTCATCACCTAACTGGCTATCTCTTAAACGAGAAACTGCATCATATTCATACAACCCTTGCTGTGCTTTAGTTGTAGATTTGATATGCCAAGTAATCAGTTTTAAACCTAAACTTTGTGCTACTTGTTCAGCAAGTAAAGTTTTACCCGTGCCCGGTTCACCCTTAATCAGTAAAGGCTTTTGCAAAGCACGAGCTGCTTTTACAACAAGCTTAAGACTATCAGTCGCGATATATTGATCTGTACCGGTAAAATGTTGGGTATCAGCAGACATGTAAAGACCTTATTTTTCTATTTCAATGGTTAGATGGAACGCATGCTTTTGTTTGTTGAATATTTTGACCAACAATATCCAATCACCAAACCTAGACCAACTACAAACAGAATTAAAGATAAATTTGACCAAATTAACGGACTATCTTTAGTTAAAACACCAAAAAGAAGTCCAAAAATAGCAGGTGCTACAGATGCATTCGGTCCTTCAGACACTGTTGGTGTAACTAAAATAGCAAATACAATCAACCAGCTAATTGCACCAAAAGTGGTAGGAAGACGGCGCATTAATCGCCACCAACACCACAAAGCAATAATAGCGCCTATTCCATAAGCTGTTAAAGCAATAACACCTTCAGGAATAACATCCAAAAAAGAGAATAACTGATTCATTATTCCAGTTTGATCTTCACGCACCACGTAAGCCCTCTGGTTCAACTGCATTCGGGTTAATTAACCCTTCTGGCGGCATCTGAATAAAGAAACCTTTTGTTTGTAATGAGTCTAAAACATGTAAAACATTAACACGCGCCAATTTACGTGTTGGAGCCAACTCTAAATGCATGACAAACGTTGCACGACCAAACGCTTGTAAAACAGCTTCAGGAACATTTTCAAACGGATCAGCTTGTTCCGTATTGTCAGGATAGTTTGGACGAGCAATATACATGTACATTTCATCTTTTTTGCTCGATCTATAAATATCACAGTGCATTTCAAATCAACTCTTGAACTAAGGACAGCATACATGAAAAAAAACGACATACACACGCAGGTTTGTTTACGCATCAGTCGTTTTTTTAATTCTTGAGAAATATTAACCTACAACATTGATTAAGGTCGATAATAACTTTGTTCCAAACAGGTGCTAGCTTTTGTAAAAACAATATAAGTTTCTGATTTTAAATATTAAAATGCAAAATCTATTTTATTGAAATAAAAACCAGTTTTAGGACTTTTAAAAAAGTATTCATCATCAAATACTTGATAATAGTAGTCTTGCAAGATTTATACTTAAGCTATCAAAAATAATAAATTTCTTTTTCACCTATTTAAGAATACACACTTGAGTAAAACTTTTAACTACTTCACTACACATCACCAGATGTTACTTAACTCGTTTAATAGCGAGATATGTTTCAATAATAAGTATCTTGTTCATAGATATGGAGGATGAACTTATGCCTCGTGGTGATAAAACTGCTTATACAGCAAAGCAAAAACGTCAGGCCAAACATATTGTTGAGAGTGAAGTAGATAGAGGCCATTCTCAAGAAGAAGCCGAACGAATTGCATGGTCTACCGTCAACAAACAAGATGGTGGCGGTAAGAAAAAGTCCCATTAATATATAAAAATAAATACTTCTTTAGCCCAAACTAAAGAAGTATTTCTTATTTAAGGACGTGTTAATTTTTTTCTAGAAGACGCGAGAGCTTTTTATATAGTCATCGCTTACTTGATTTAAGGCACTCAAAATAGCGCTATCATCTTGACTTAATAAAGCCTCATTAAGACTTTCCATATAAGCGATGAGTTGGGTTTTAGAAGTATGGGCAAATTCGGTCGTTACAGCTTCATCTTCATATAAGATTACGTAACTACGTGCGAAACCGTAGATTAGGTAAACTGCTGCTTTTTCTTTTGTATCTTGAGATTCTTTAAGAGACTGCTCACACGCATTTTTTAAGTCTTTAAATGCATCTGTACCAGTAGATTGATTTTTGAAAGATAAAAGTATTGTTTGGAAGTTCATATCCATATTCCACTCAAAAAGTAAAGCTACAGAACAAGATAGAACCTGTCAAATAATATACTGATTAATATAAATTTAATTGTAAATAAATTTATATTTAACTTCTTTTGGCTCACGATAAATCATGCAATAAAAAAATCACTCCTTTTTAAGAGTGGTTTTTTAAAACAATCATTCATTAGAAGCTTATTTCAATTGTGATCGTGGTACCAGAGTGCTCAATATTAGTTGAGACATTAAAACCTCTACTTCTAAGTTCCTCTTCAACCAATGTAAGATGATCAGGACTTATAGCATCAACAGGAAACCAGAAAGTTGCTTTTCGTTTCCCCTCCTTAGATTCAGACTCAGTACCAGTTAAAATTTTTTCCAATATGACGTCTTGATTTATTTTAAAGTTTTTAGCATTTTGACGAGCTTGTTCAGCATTAAAGTTATTAAGCATATTTATCTCTCTAATTATTAATTTATCTAATTTTATATCATAAAAAGGCTATATAAGTTTTAGTGTTGTGTAGTTAAAACCAATCAGAGATATAGGTTTATTGATTGAATAAACTTTCCACCCATTCGATAAATTTTCTGGCATTTCTATTTTTAAGATCCTCCTTATTTGGAATGTAGTAACACAGCTTTGATTGAACGGCTTTAGTTTTAAACTCCTGTAAAAGATTCGCCTTAACAAACCTTTGGGTAAGTGTAGTAGAGCAAAATACTAATCCATTGGCAGATAAAGCCTCGTGTATCCCAAAAATTTCCTGATCAAATTTCTTAATCGTCACCCTATCTTGGTTCCATTCATTTTCCTCAAGCCAAGCCTCTAGTGGTGGGCTTGATAACGCCTTATTTTTCCATTCTGTCGTAAATAAAGTTATTGGTTCACTAGAACATTTAAGCAGATCAAGTTTAGGTGAACCAAATACATTAAAAGACTCATATTTAACAATATCTTGAGACTGGACCAAAGATACGTCGCCATATCGAATAGGTAATGTATATAAGTGATTATCTAAAGTTTCGCCTGTAGAAAACTCAACAGATATATTGGGATGCAATTGATAAAATTCATTTATTGAAGGAATTAGCAGCATTGCAGCTAGTGAAGACGTACTAGCGACTCTTACTATGTTTCCATTTACTGTTATTTCATCTAGTGCATCTTCAATTTTACGAAATCCTTCAGAAATTGCTCCAGCAAGTCTTTGCCCTGTCGTTGTAAGGGTTATTTTCCTTACCTGTCGATGAAATAAATCAACATTTAATCTGCTTTCTAGATTCGCAACATGATGTGAAATTGCAGTCGGTGTAAGCGAGAGTTCTTCAGCAGCCAACTTAAAACTACCCAATCGAGCGGCTGATTCAAATGCTTTAAGTGCTTGCAAAGAAACTTGCATGTCTCCTCCCCATTTACAATTATAGATGAACTAAAATCATCTATAGTTGTAATTTTCTCGTTTGTCTACTTATGTTTTAAAACTCAAAATAAATTAAATCCTAACTTTTCTGGAATTAATGATGAGTAAAATATTACATATAGATGCTAGTGTCAGAGCTGCGATTAACCCCAACCCAAATCACAATTCTATTTCAAAAAATATTGCCAGTCGGTTGATCAACTCTTGGAAACAACAATTGTCTATAGATGAGTATATTTATCGTGACGTAGGAATGAATCCACCACCCTTTATTAATCAAGACTGGATTGATGCTGTATTCACACCTGACAATAAAAGGACCGAAGCTCAACGTGATGTTTTATCTATATCAGATCAATTAATAGCAGAAGTTTCGAGCTCAGATATTCTTGTAATTTCTTCACCTATGTACAATTACGGCATGCCTGCTCAACTGAAAGCATGGTTTGATCAAATTATTCGTATCAATAAAACATTTGATTTTGACCTAGCTCGTGGAGACTTTCCCTTACAACCTCTTTTAACTGGAAAAATTTTAATTATTATCACTTCCAGCGGTGAATTTGGGTTTGAGAAAGATGGGATTCGGCATGATATGAGTCATCTTGTACCCCACATTCGTACACTGAGCAAATATTTAGGCGTAGAAAAAATTTATGAAATTACTTCTGAGTATCAAGAGTTTGGAGATCATAGGCATATAGAGTCATTAGAAAATGCTTTTCAAAAAGCTGAAGAAGTTGTTTCTAAACTTGCTGATTCATTTAGATAATATCTGTAGATTTTAATACTCATTTTTAAATTTCATAAAATTAAGTTACTTTAACTAAGCCATATCATTAAAAATAAAAAAGCCTACCCAATTGGGTAGGCTTTTCATTTCTGCACCGAAACAAACTTATAGTTATATATTATATAAATTGAAGTTGTTTTTCTTAAATCCAAGAATATACAGACCTGTATGTTTAATCAATTGAATTTTTCTCATTATATAAGTTAATTTAATTCATTATTGAAATTTCAAATTATATTTACTTTATTACATTATTTTATGAATTTTATCAGGCTAAATAATTATTTAGATAAACTACAGAAAATCTATTTTTTGTATACTTAGATATTATAATTAGCTCATTTTAATAATTAATTAAAAATTTAACAGAATAATTATGCTTTAGTTAAAAAGGCTCATCATATGATGAACCTTTAAATTTCTAATTATTTATTGCATTTTAAATAGATAAACTTTGTTTTTCTTCTTGAAACAACTGGATTAATGGTTGCGTTAATAACTCATAACGCCATCCTAATAGATAGTCAGGTAAATCCTGTTCATCCCCTTGACATAGAACATGTTGATGAATGGCGTTTAACCATTTTTTTCTCAACAACACTTCTTTAGGAATAGAAGTCTCATTTATTGCATGAGCAAGTACCATATCCATTTTATTTAAAGTCTCTTTAGACGTAATCTTAAATGGTTTTGCAATCTTTGATGGCCATTTGCTTTCGACTGGCAAATCTTTAAGAAGTTCTAAAATCGTTTTGCCGTACTCGCGAACTACGTTTGGACGAATATCTTTAACTTGCGAAAGTTGAAAGCTATTGCGAGGGTTTTTTTCAACCATATCAATCATGGTTGAATTTCTAAGAATAAAACTGCGTGGCTGATTCGTTGCTTTCACAATGTATTCACGCCATTCACTTAAATTTTGTAATTGCATTAGCTGACGACGTGAGTGACGATAATTTCCCACATCGGTATATAGTAATTCGTTAGGGGTTTCACTAATGATTTCTTTAGTTAGACTACTACAGTCCTCAAGAACATAGTTATAAAGCCCTTTCTGCTTAAGCTGTTCTTGAATATGATGAGCTAACTTCATTAGATACAAAACATCGTTAGCAGCATAACAAAGTTGTTGAGGAGATAAAGGTCTAGCTAACCAATCAGATCTGGTCTGATCTTTTTCAATATCAATATCAAGACAAAGTTTTAAAGCACCTTGGTAACTCACTTGCAGGCCATGACCTAAAAAAGAAAGGCCCACTTGAGTATCAAATACATTAAGCAAATCTTCTTGATCAGCATAATGATAGATTAAATCAATATCTTCTCCACATGCATGAAAAATGTTTTGCTGCGCGAGGAAAATCTTTTTCCAAAACTGGCTTAGATCTAATGAAACACCATCCAACAGATAGACATCACCATTTACATTGACTTGGCATACTCCAAGTTTAGGCCAGAGTGTGTCAACCTTAATAAATTCTGTATCAAGTCCATATATTGAACATTGATCCATTTTTTGAAGAACATCAACCAATTCGGTTTGCTGTTGGATAAACTGAAACATGCTTTCTCAAGTATTGCAAAGAGTGCTTTAAACTCTGGTATATATAACATAGAAGCAGAAAAATGCTACTTAATCCTTTATGAATACTCTATTTTTGAACAATTTTTCGAAAATAGATAATTTTTTGATCTTTTAATTGTACTTTTTAAATTTATCTCCAAATGTTCTTTATTTAAAATTTATAAGACCTTTTTCATTCTTATATTCATATTTTATTTAAACGATCTTTAATAATAAAAGACAGAATAATATTTATGTTTAATAACTGAATTTAATTAATAAATTTAATCAAATTGATAGTACATTCATTAATGAAATAAGCATCGGAATGCTTATTTCATTCTCATGCGGTTATGCACTGCCTGACTTAAAGTATGACTATCTACGTATTCGAGTTCACCACCCTGAGGTACACCTTGAGCAATACGCGTCATTTGTATTGGTAAATGTTTAGTCGCCTCTACCAAATAATGGGCTGTCGCTTGTCCTTCTACAGTCGCATTAGTTGCCAAAATGACTTCTTCAATAGTACCTTGGCTTAGACGCTGAATGAGATAAGGAATACCAATTTCTTCCGGACCAATACCATCTAATGGAGAAAGATGGCCACCTAAAACATGGTATTTTCCACGAAAGCTACCGCTTTGCTCAATCGCCATCACATCCGCTGGTGATTCAACCACACACAATAACTGATCATCTCTGTCAGTTGAGGCGCAAATATCACAAATTTCATGTTCAGTCAGAGAATGGCAGACACTGCATTCATGTATATAACTTGAAGCCTCATGTAAAGCATGCGCTAATGCAAATGCCCCTTCTCGATTTTTCATCAAAAGATGTAAAGCCATACGTTGAGCCGACTTCGGACCAACGCTTGGCAATATACGTAAAGCTTGAACGAGTTGTTCAAATCTATCGCTAAACACTGAATTTCCTTAGAACATGCCCGCTAAGCCAGGTGGTAAACCCATACCAGAATTTGCTTTTTGCATTTTTTCTTCAGAAATCACTTCTGCTTGACGCACAGCATCATTTACTGCAGCAGCAATTAAGTCTTCAATCATGTCTGGTTCATCTTGAAGTAATTCTGGATTAATTTCGATACGTTTTACGATATAACGGCCAGTCATTGTGACTTTAACCAAACCACCGCCCGCTTCAGCGTGTACTTCAGTTTGAGCAAGCTCTTCTTTAGCCTTTTTTATATTTGATTCCATATCTTTTTGCATGCGCTGCGCTTGCTGCATAAGCATATTGATATTCATAAACCTAACTCCGTATCTCTATCAAATATTTCAAGTATTATTGATAGTCACATAACACTGCAAAACTTAAACTCTTTCTACTCCCCCTATAGATCATCAAGATCATTGAGGTTAGTACGTTTAAATCAAAATTAATCCGTAATTCTGACACAATAAATCAATGTTTTCTATTGGTATCTATGAAACTATTTTCTATGGTCAATCCACTATAAAGCTTTTATATAAAAAACTTTTGATGAATAGAAAAAAGTAAAATTTAGAAAAGTTACTGGGCAGCCTGTAGACTTTTATTGTTTATTTTATATTCACTTAAAGGAACTTTCTTGAACGAAGTATTGGCTTTTTCTATTGAAAGATCAGCATCTTGAACGGATTTGTTTGCATCATTAATTAATAATACAGTTTCACTGATCTGTGTCGGTTCATCTTTTTGAGCAAATACTTTATATCCAACCAGTCCAATTGCCCCTATCGCAACTAAAATAATTATTGGTTTAAGCATGACTAAAGACTCTCTTTGTTATTTTTATTAAATTTAGAACTTTTATACGTTGAAATTTTAGACTGATTTATAACAATACGTAGACTTTTTATTGCTATTGTTGCTTATTAGTAACACAAAAAAGCCACATTAAAATGTATGTGGCTTTTCCATAACAAACATAATTTAATTAGATTAAATCTAATCCACGCGAGATATCACCAATAATGTCATTAATATCTTCTAGACCAACAGAAACACGAATTAGACCTTCTTGAATACCAGCTGCTTCTTTTGCTTCAACAGAAAGTTTGCCATGAGTTGTGGTTGCTGGATGGGTAATCGTCGATTTCACATCACCTAGATTACCTGTAATCGAGATAAACTTAGTATTATCAATAACCTTCCACGCACCTTCACGCTCGCCTTTAACAACGAAGGATACAATACCGCCAAAGCCATTTTGTTGTTTAGCAGCAAGTTCATGACCTTCATGAGCAGGTAAACCAGCGTAGTAAACCTTCTCTACCTTTTCATGTGTAGATAACCATTCTGCAAGAATTTGAGCACTCTCACAGTGTGCTTTCATACGTAAACGTAAAGTTTCTAGACCTTTTAAGAAAACCCATGCATTAAATGGGCTCATTGATGGTCCAAGCGTACGAACAACACCAAAAACTTCTTCTAACAACTGATGATTACCAACAACAGCACCACCTAATGCACGGCCTTGGCCATCTAAGTATTTAGTCGCAGAGTAAATCACAAGATCCGCACCAAACTTGAGTGGTTGCTGCAAAACAGGTGTACAGAAACTGTTATCAACCGCAAGTAATGCGCCATTCGCATGGGCGATATCTGCTAACGCTTGTATATCTGCAATCTCAGCTAGAGGGTTAGACGGTGACTCAACAAAGAAAAGTTTGGTTTCAGGACGTACAGCATTTTTCCATTCATCTAAATCACATAAATCAACAAATGTAATGTCTACACCAAACTTGGCAATATATTTTTCAAATAAGGCAACAACTGAACCAAAAACTGCTCTTGAGCAAATAACATGATCACCCGCTTTTAGGTATGCCATAGCAACTGATAAAATTGCGCCCATTCCAGAGCTCGTCGCTACAGCTCGTTCAGTACCATCTAAAGCTGCTAAACGTTTTTCGAACATCGATACAGTCGGATTAGTAAAACGAGAATAGATATTTCCTTGAACCTGACCAGAAAATTTTGCTGCAGCTTCAGCCGCATTTTCATATACAAATGATGAAGTCAAAAAAATCGGTTCGCCATGTTCGCCTTCAAAACTACGAGTATGTCCGGTACGAATGGCTAAAGTATCAAGTTGGTATTCTAAATCATCAGACTGGTTCATTAAATGTTCGCCTTTACTGGTCATGTACTAAAAAACTAACATCATTTTGAGTGTCTAGGGTATTTAAGGTCAAGGTAAACCTTAAAATTATCGCTTAGACTTTATTCAACTTTAGTAAATAGTTGGTAAAAGCAAGATGAAACGCTTAAAGTCCCTTGTCTCTGAACAAAGTCAAATCAAGCACCTCTCTACCCGACTATTTCACCCACAGACATTAGTATTATCACAAAGCACTCCGTTTGAAGTGATTGGTGAATTCAATCAAACCCGTATTCGTTATTACGCCGCTAACCAAAAACAATTTAAAGAACCTTTGGTATTTGTTGCTCCTTTAGCTATTAATATGGCGATATATGATTTATACCCTTATCGTTCTCTTATTAAATACTTCCAAAATGCTGGTTTTGATGTCTATTTGGTAGATTGGGGCCGTTTAAAGTTTAAGGACAGACATCTTAACTTTTTATCATTTATTGAAGATTTCATTCCTAAAGCCATACAACTTGTCAGAACACACTCTGGAAGTGAACAAATCTCGCTTCACGGATGGAGTATGGCAGGTATATTCGTCACTTTATATACAGCGCATAATCATCCAAATTATGTTAAAAATCTTATTGTTCTTGGTAGTCCAATAGACAGTTATGCTTCTGGCTATATTGGGAAACTCTATCGAACCATAAACAACACGATTGGCCGCAATAAAAAAATTCAAGACCGTATTTACTATGGACTACCAAAACGTCTGATTCATAGCCCAGGAATTTTAAATTCTTTAGGTTTCAAAATTCTCGACCCTAAAGGCTGGTTCGATGGTCATATTCAACTACTAAAAAATCTTAATGATCTTCAGTTCGTACAAGAGCATGCCACTCTAAGTAGCTTTTTAAATAATATGATTGATTACCCAGGTGGAATTAATCAGGACATGTTGTTCAATGTTTGGTTGCAAAATCCATTGAAGCGCGGCTTTATTCAGTTAAAAGATAAAAAAATTGAATTAAAAAATATCGACTGTTCTCTCTTAGTGGGCGCTGGTCGTAGTGATCAATTGGTTACCGCTGATGCAGCTCAACCATTAAGCCAGTTAACCAGTAGCCAAGATGTTACGTTTACTCTCATCCCTGGCGGACATTTGGGCCTCATGTCGAGTCAGGCAAGTGCATTGGAGTTCTGGCCACAACTAGCAAAATGGCTCACCGAACGATCAACGCAAATTTAAGAATGAGGTCATAATTCAATCCATTGCTTTTATTGGCTTGGCTACAATAAGCCCTCGTGTAATGGTGCATTTACCAAAAATATTATTGTTTTAATAGAAAATTATTATTTTCACTATGAAGGCACTTTATTAACTTTTTTATAATCAGATGATTTAAAGTAATTTACAATCATCTGTGCACTTTTTTCAGAAGAGGCCTTGGCCTGCTCCAGTTTTGTTACATAAGGATTAGTCACTATACAGCTCGGAAGTAAACTATTTGTAAGCGGTGGAAACTTTTCTCTTCCACCTACAGTAATTTTTTCGATAAAACTCGCTAACCACATAATGTACTCACTTTTATTCTTATAAATTGGCATTAAGCTGATATCAAGTTTAACTGAACATTCCTTTGCAGGTTTATTTAAACATTCTTCAAAATCAATAAAGTTATATTTTAGTTTGTACGAAGTGTCTTTTATCTCTTGCCGGATAATACTAACTAAGCTATTCAAGTGCCCAATTACATCCTCGGAGAAAAGTTTTTCTTCTTCGAACTTTTTATAAACTTTTTCAGCAATTAGTAAAAATTGTGACATCACCTATTCCTTCAATATTTAGTCTTAACGAATGACTAGATCCTTTAAGGAAGTATGATGAATATACTATTACTATGTGTAAGGGTATGAGGGTAGAAAGTAACTATCAGGGCAATTATGAAAGCAACATTTATACTATATCACAAAATCCAAATATAAGGCGAACTTATTCTCAATATAAAATACTAAATTTTAATGATTCGAAATAACTTTAATAAAAAAAGCCCATTTCATTTGGAGAAATGGGCTATAAAAACAAAAACTATCAAACGCAGCAATTAAGGGGCATATAATAAGACTTTAAATATGTAAAATCAATACATCTTTCAGGTGAATTTTAATCTTAAATAAAAGTCGAAAATAATTTTATCTCTGTTTCAATAAGAGAAGTCCATTTCCGTCTAAAATAAATGGGCCTAGTGAATTCCACCTAATCCTAAAATACAAAATGTGACAATTATCACGCTTTGTTTTTTGATCATGGCATTAATATCTTTCTTTTCCATTGACCAAAATTCAAACTAAAACTGTCTTTTCAGCAAAAGATGAGTCATGAATATGGCTTTTCTACGAACTTTTTGTTTTTTTATTTAATAGAAGCAAGCTTCCTATTTCCTTCATTATGAGCAATTACAAGGTATTAGATAGTAGTTAAATTATGGAAAGATATATAAAAATTTAGTTAAGTTTTTGTTTTTATTGTTTATTTTTAAAACATTGATATATAAAGATTTTATTCATTTTTTGCCCAAAATTCAAACCAAAATGACACTTGAGTAATTAATAGTCATTGAAATATTGGTAAGAAACCTTATATTGAGTACAGGTTCATACCTTTAACTGAGGAAAAGCTCATGAATAAATTTATGGTTGCAGTCTTTACTGGCATGGTGAGCATTGCTAGTTTAGGCGTACAAGCTGCAACACCTGAGCAAGAATGTCAAAAATTGCAAGATGATTACAATTTGATTTATGCGTCAAAAGGCTTTTGTTTTAAAGATCCTGATGCTAAAGAAAAATATGGTAATGAGAACTGTCATACGACAAAACCAAAGTTTTCTGACAAAGAGCAACAACGTCTTGACGCTATTAAAGAACGTCAAAAAGAATTGAAATGTAAATAATTTTAAAGGAATAATACATGGCATATGATGATCAAAATATCTTCGCAAAAATTTTACGTGGAGAACTTCCAGCGATAAAAGTCTATGAAGATGATCAAGTTCTAGCTTTTATGGATATTATGCCTCAAGCCGATGGTCATACATTAGTTATTCCAAAAACACCTGCTGTAACACTGCTGGACTTACCTGCTGAAGCAGCAGCCTATACTATACAAATTGTTCAAAAGATTGCTAAGGCAATGGAAAAAGCACTCAATTTGGAAGGTATTGTATTGATGCAACTTTCTGGAGCAGCAGCAGGACAAACTGTTCCACATGTTCATTTTCACCTAATTCCAACAAATGTGCAGCATCTTCGACGCCATGCTGTTGAGTTAGGGGATCAAGAAAAAATTAAAGAATTAGCTGAAAAAATTAAAGCAGCTCTTTGATTTTTATATGGTTAAAGCGGAGTTTAGACTCCGCTTTTTTTCGTCTAAAAACTATCAAAAAAATGAAAACAACTAATTTATTTCTAAATTTTAAACGTCATAAAACTGTCATTTATTCTTCACTTCTCTGTCACAAATTTTGCCGATACTGCTTAGCAAGTTGGTGAGCTTTTGTAACTTTTTGTACATAAGTCAACTACAAAATAAATAGTTAGCTAGGCATACGCCATTTTTAAATACCTTTTGGAGAAATCTCAATGAAGAAATTGCTACTCGCTGCCGCAGTTGCAACTTTGAGCGTAAACGCGGTGCAAGCAGCGCCAACTTTGTATGGCAAACTAAATGTTTCTATTAACCAAGTTGATAATAAAAATTTCGATGGTAAAAGTGACGTTACCGAAGTTAACTCAAACTCTTCTCGTATTGGGGTAAAAGGCGAAGAGAAATTAACTGACAAGTTATCTGCTGTTTATTTAGCTGAATGGGCAATTTCTACTGATGGTTCAGGCTCTGATACTGACCTTAGTGCTCGTAACCGTTTTATCGGTTTAAAAACTGAAGGTGTTGGTACATTAAAAGTAGGTAAGTATGATTCTTACTTCAAAACAGCTGCTGGTGGTAACCAAGACATCTTTAATGACGATACACGTTTAGATATTACTAATATCATGTACGGTGAAAACCGTTTAGACAACGTGATCGGTTTTGAATTAGACCCTAAATTATTAGCTGGTTTAACATTCAATATCATGGCTCAAACTGGTGAAAGCACCTCTGATAGCAAACAAGGTGAAACTGGTAAAGACAGCAAAAATGATAGCTTTGACTCTGTATCAACATCGCTTGGTTACGAAAACAAAGATATCGGTTTAGCAATTGCTGCTGCTGGTGACTTTGGTATTAAAGGTAAATATGCAGCTTACGGTCTAAAAGATGTTTATACCGATGCTTACCGTGTAACTGGTTCTTATGATATTGCTAAATCTGGTTTTGTTGTAGGTGCTTTATGGCAACACGCTGAACCTACTGATGACTTGACTGCTTATAAAACGTCAAAAACTACGCGTGTAGATGGTGTTGATAAAACTACAGATACCTATACAAACTACAAAGGTTTAGAAGAAGAAGCATATGCAGTAACAGCTGCTTATAAAATTCCTAACACTAAACTTAAAGTGAAAGCAGAATACGCTTCTGCTGAAACACAAGTAAGCGGTAAACAAGATCGTAAAATTGACTTATACGGTTTAGGTCTTGATTACCAAATCAACAAACAAGCTCGCTTCTACGGTATCGTTGCTCAACAAAAACGCGACTGGATTAAAGAAGACGACAAACAAACTGTTGTAGGTACTGGTATCGAATATAACTTCTAATCGGTTATGTTTGATTCAGATCTAAAATAAAAGGGCTTATGCCCTTTTATTTTTTGTCCTGAGTAAAAAAAGCCGATATAAGACTTATCGGCTTTTGTAGATTTATATCTTATTTTAAAAAACCACTTACAAGATTCATGACATTTTGAATATCTTGGTTTGCTTCTTGATGATCGGTACTGTCACCTTGAGGTGTTAAAGAGTCAATGACCTGAGGTAAGACGGATGCGATTGCACCGTAAACTTGCTCTTTTGGCGCTTGGGCTTGCTCAGCAACTTGTTCAATGTCAGCTGGATTAAATAAACTCTGTAATTGCTGAGTCGGAACTTCGCTATTACTTTGATTTGGATCAACCCAGCTTTGAACCTGGCTTCCTAAACCCGCACCTTTCAACTTTTCTAATGCAGCCTGTAAACCACCTTGTTGCTGCACCCAACCTAAGATTAAAGGCACAACTGCAATTAATAAACTTTGTACACCGCCACCTGCTTGAGGTGTGTTGTTATTGCCAGTCACTTGCCCTAATACAGAACCTAGTACGCCCCCAAGACCACCTTGGGTACCAGATGAAGTATTACCCCCCATTTGTCCTAGCACTGAACCTAAAATTCCACCTAAACCACCTTGACCTGACGCTTGCTGATTCCCACCTAAAGCCTGCTTAGCCAAAACTTCTACAATGTTGCTTAAATTAGTCATGTGTAACTCTTATGTATGGTTTATACATGAGCATACGCGGATTCTTGTTAAGACAGCAAAAACCAAATTGTTAAATTTTGAAAGAGATTTAAGGCCCTTTTACCAGCGGAATTTATTCCAGTTTTCCGGGTTCGCCCAGAACTTTGAATTAAACCAGTCTGGAACATGTTTATAAGTCAATATATTAAATTGCCATAAAGCAAAATCACTATCATGTGAAGTTTTATCGATAAGTTGAGTAAAACCTAAAGAACGTAATAATTGCTCATCACTGCGCTTGCTCACGACAACAATACGTTTTGTTAATAAATCTCTTAGCTTTACTAATAATTGTGATTTTTGCACATCGCTGATGTTCTGCATTTCGTCAGTATCAAACAATACAAAACCCAAATCATAACGCTGAGTAAAAGGCAGACTTAAAAGCTCAGTTACGGTAAAATAGTGCCATTGAATTGCGTTATTCTGGTCAATTTTCTGGCCAATACAAAGTGCAGTATGAATGGGCTGTTCGTTTGATAAATCGTCTAGCATAGAAGTGATGACATTTTGTTCAGCCATAACTGCAACCCTTAATTGAAAGATGTGAGTTTAAACTTTATGGAACTACAAGGCATTTGCCATAAAATGCATGCAGGCCTAAAAGATGCTAGTGTAACTGATCAACAGACAACCAAGGCAAATGTTGAATACAAATTTGTATTAGACCGTTCAGAAATTGATCTTCCTTTTAATTTAGGACAAGAACTAGAAATCGAATGGACAGGTAATATTTATTGCACCTCTTGTGGCGCTAAAACACCGAAGTCTTATTCTCAAGGCCACTGCTTTAAATGTTTTAAAACCAAAGCAGAATGTGATCTTTGCATTATGAAACCTGAAACATGTCACTATCATTTAGGTACATGTCGTGAAGATGACTTTGCCCATAGTGTTTGTTTCCAACCACATATTGTCTATTTGGCAAACTCTAGTGCTTTAAAAGTGGGTATTACGCGTGTTAGCCATATGCCAGGTCGTTGGTTAGATCAAGGTGCAACTCAAGCCTTACCTATTTTAAGAGTTGGATCACGCCGTTTATCTGGTCAGCTTGAAACCATGTTCGGTTCTTTAATTGCTGACAAAACAGATTGGCGCAAACTCCTCAAGGGTGAAGCTGAACCTTTAAATATGGTTGAACAACGTGATCAATTAATCGAAGAGTTCGCCCCTAAAATTCAAACTATTCGTGAAGAATTTAGTCAAAACCTTGAATTTAACGAAACGGTTGAACTACTAGAAAATGAATTGCCACGTGAGTTTGTATACCCAGTTGAACAATATCCTGAAAAAATTAAGTCTCTAAACTTAGATAAAACACCAAAAATTCGCGGTGTATTACAAGGTATTAAAGGCCAATATTTAATTTTTGATATTGGTGTTATCAACATTCGTAAATATACTGGTTACGAGCTGATTGTACGTGCCTGAGTAGATTTAAAAAGCCCCTAAAAATGGGGCTTTTTTTTACTTTTCAAGTACTTTTAAGATTGTTTGGACTGGGTCTTCTGTATTTCCAGAAATAAGCTGTTTATGCATAGTTAAATATTGCATCACTTGAATTTGAGCGGTTTCTATATTCATCAATTTTTCTATTTCAGCTGCTAAATTTTCAGGTGTGGCATCAGCTTGAATTAGCTCTTCAATTACTTTTTTACCCGCAATAATATTAGGCAAAGAGTAATAAGGAATTTTCACCAAGAATTTAGCAATTAAATAAGTTAACCAATGCAATTTATAGAATGTGACCATTGGGCGATGCATGAGCATGGCTTCTAATGTCGCTGTTCCAGAAGCTAAAGCAATAACGTCACTCGCATTCATGACTATACGACCAATTTTCGATTCACTATCCGTATTTTCTAAAATATGAATTTTTGCTTTTAATTGAGGCGCTAATTGTTCAACACCCTGCTCAATCTGTTGTTTACGAGCATCATTAATTGCCGGAATTAAAAATTGAATGTCTGGATGTTTGGTATGCAAAATATTGGCAGCCCCCAGTAACATAGGAAGGAGTCGCTCTACTTCACCTTTTCGGCTGCCTGGTAACAACGCAATATGCTTCTGATTTTCATTAAGACCTAATTGCTGTTTAGCAATTTGAATTGGATTCTCAAGTGGCAATTGTTTAGCTAGCGGATGTCCTACAAATGCTGCCGGAACTTCATATCGTTCATAAAAAACTTTTTCAAAAGGAAATAAACAAAGTACTAAATCTATGCTCTGTTTGATGCCATGAACACGTCCTTGGCGCCACGCCCAAACAGAAGGACTGACATATTGAACTGTTTTTATTGGAAGATTCTTTTCTTTAATACTTTTCGAAAGTCTAAGGTTAAAGTCTGGTGCATCAATACCAATAAAAATATCAACCGGATGTTGAGTCCATTGATTGATTAGACCATCACGCACGGCGAATAATTTTTTTAAATCTTTTAAGACCTCAACAATCCCCATCACAGATAGAGTTTCCATTGGGTAATAACTGTTAAAACCTTCAGCAATCATTTGGGGACCACCGATTCCCTCAAATTCAGCATCGATTCCCTGTTCTCGAAAACTACGCATAAGTTTCACACCAAGCGTATCTCCAGAAACTTCCCCAACTACAATACCTATTTTAAGTTTTCGGTTTGCCAAGGTGATTTACCCAAGAATTTGAAATAATGCATTCTAGCATAGAGGTTTATCAATCTTGAACTTGATCTATATGTACTTACCAAGAGCGGCCACAGCACAAGCTATCTAAAATTACACTCATTCACCATCTTTTAATCTAAATTAACAATGCAATTTGAATTGTAGCTTACATTTACAAACAATAAAATAAATGAGAATTATTTACATTATCTTTAATCTTATGAATTTCCCACCTCTACCATTTAAGCTTACCGTAATCGCCTGCGCGATTTGTTATGCGAACCTCTCTCATGCTCAGGACTCAGAGGTACAATCTTTACAGACGATTCAAGTTAAAGCATCAAATGCTGAACAGTCTTCTGAACAAACTAAAGCATATAATGTTAAAAAATCGAGTAGTGCAACCAAGCTTAATATTGAGGCTAAAGAAACTCCTCAAACCATTAACGTCGTTACTCGTCAGCAAATTGAAGATTTTGGGCTTACCAGTACCCGAGATATTTTAAGTAATACACCCGGTGTAACTGTAACCGGATTGGAAACAAACCGCACAACTTATACTGCTCGTGGTTTTGATATTTCAAATATTCTGGTTGATGGAATCGGTATCCCTCAAGTTGACAGCTATAACTATAACAATAGTGATGCAGATAGTTATTTCTATGATCGTGTTGAAATTGTCAAAGGTGCTGATGCCCTGACAAATGCTCTAGGGGATCCTGGCGCTACAATTAATTATATTCGTAAACGTCCCACTAAAGAATTTCAAGCAAATGCTGGGGTGAGCTATGGTTCATGGGATACACAACGTTATGAAGCGGATATCTCTGGTTCTCTTACACAAGATGGACGAGTACGAGGACGTCTTGTAGGTTATGAGAAAGTAGGAGATTCTTATCTAGACCGCTATTCAGAAGAAAAGAATGGATTTCAAGGAATTTTAGAAGCTGACGTTACAGACACCACAAATGTTTCAGCAGGATATTCGAAAACTCGTCAATACGCTAATGGTTCTCAATGGGGTGCTCTACCCTTGGTTAACTCCAAAGGTGAACCATTAAGTTATTCTCGTAACTATAATTATGCACCGTCATGGACATACTACGATTGGGAAATAGATAATTACTTTGCCAATATTGAACAAAAATTATGGGGAGACTGGAAGTTAAGATTAGGCTATAACCTTAAGAAATCAGATGTTAAAGATAAAATGCTTTATCTCAGTGGTTTTCCTTCTGCTAGTGACAATACGTCTGGTATTTCACTATATCCAGAAATTTATAATCAGAAATTTAAAGAAACTACTGCTAATGCAGACATTCAAGGTACTTTTAATTTATTAGGACAGCAACACGAAGCAAATATTGGTTATAACTGGTCAAAATATAGTGCTCAAAGTGTTTATTCGTATGGCAGTAGTTTAGGTGTTATTACCACAGACTTACCAAGCTGGACTCCTGAAGAACCGACTTGGGGAGACTTTACCTATGCAGACCCAGAAGAAAGAACCATGAAGTCCGTTTACGGTGCGACTCGTATTCATTTAGGTGAGGATCTGAAATTTATCTTAGGTGCCAACTACACTGAAATCGATACTTTAGAATATAAAAAGAATAAAGTTTCTCCATATGCAGGTATTACATATAACTTTACTCCTGAATATACAGGTTATATGAGTTATACCTCTATTTTTAGACCACAAACTGTTATTGATCTTTCTACTAAACAAACAGCTGTACCAGTAGAGGGTGAAAGCTATGAATTAGGTGTAAAAAGCGCTTGGTTAGATGGGGCTTTAACAGGAAATATCGCAATCTTTAGAACAGATGAAGATAATTTTGCACTAAACCCATTATGGGATCCGCTTTATAACAAATACTCATCTCCAATCGGAACAATTAGATCACAAGGTGTTGAGGTCGGATTAACTGGAAAATTAACTGATAACTTAGATTTAGTTATTGGTTTTTCAACATTTAGTCTAAAAAATATGGAAACGGGTGAAAGAGGTAGACCTAATATCCCGACTCAAACACTTAATGTTTTAGCTTCTTTTACTGTTCCACAGATTCCAAAATTAAAAGTTGGTGCAAGCATTAAGTGGCAGGACGATATACATGACACCTCTTACTCAACTGTAAAACAGGATGCGTATGCATTACTTAACGTTATGGCTAGTTATGATTTAAACGAACACGTACTGTTCCAAGTAAATGGTAACAACCTGACAAATGAAAAATATTTGACAGGTTTATCTGGTGGCCAAGGTTACTATGGCGCTCCAGCAAATTATACAGTTGCTGTAAAGTTTAAATATTAATACCGTAGCCAATCCCAATTTAGGGATTGGCTTTACTTATTATTCTTTGTTTATGTGTCAGTAAAGATGTCCAAAACTGTAAATCTCCCTGTGTCATATCGTATAAAAGTTTTCTATCGATTCTTGCTAGTTTTCGGTATGGGCTTTGCCTGTATGACGTATTTAAGTCTTGGACTCACTGGAATTTTCCTTTTGAATCTGGACAAAGCTGAGGCTATCTATCTTTCAGCATTTATATCGATTTTATTTTACGTAGTCTTTGTAATTGTTGGTTTCTGCATTCAATCATTAGTACGACTGACCATTTTATCAATCGCACTATTTGCCCTTTTCTTTATTGTGACACGGACGGTGGGTTATGCATAAAGGTATACGTCAATCTATGGCATGGCTACACTCATGGACTGGCTTAATTTTTGGATGGCTCGTGTTTGCCATTTTCTTAATGGGTAGCCTATCTTATTACCGCCACGAAATTAATTTATGGATGCAGCCTGCACTTGCGCAATATGAGGTAAAGCAAGATATTGCTATTAAAACAGCATATCAATATTTACAAGAAAACGCTCCAGACGCCAAATCTTGGTACTTAACTGTGGCTACACCAGAAAGTCCCGTCAACACCATGTATTGGGAAAAAGCTGACGGCGGTTATGGTAATGCCACACTTGATGCTAACACGGGAAAAGAACTTCAACTTTCGGCAACCCTAGGCGGAGATTTTTTTTACCGCTTCCATTACCAACTTTTTGGCATTCCAATAATAGTTGGGCGATTAGTCGTATGTCTTGCCGCATTTATTATGCTGATTGCTTTGGTTTCAGGCATTATTACCCATAAAAAAATATTCACTGACTTTTTTACTTTACGTACATTTAAGTCTCAGCGTTCGTGGCTAGACTTTCACAATATTTCTTCAGTCGTTGCACTGCCCTTCTTTTTAACCATTACATTTACAGGCTTAGCTATTTTCTTTTATTTATATCTGCCTTGGGGAATGCAAAAGATTTACCCTGAAAACCCTTATCAATATTTTACCGAAATACGTACAAAGACTGTACTTGAGAATCAATCGATTCAACCTGCTCAAAACTTAGCGATTGAGAAACTGCTGAGCCAAGTTCAACAAAGTTGGGGCAACCAACCTTTATCAACAATGAGTGTAAAAAATCCAAATACCAATCAAGCTCAAATTACATTTATTCAAAAAGAAGACCGCACTATTACTCGAAATCAGCCTCAAATTACATTAAATGCTTCAACTGGCAAAGTCTTAGCAGATACACGTAATCATAGTCCTATTGCAACATTGAATGCGGGTGTTTATGGCCTGCACATGGCAACATTTGCTCAGCCTTTGCTTCGTTTAGGATTCTTTTTCTCAGGCATTTTAGGCTGTGTAATGATTGCCTCTGGTTTGTTACTGTGGAGTCTTAAACGCCAAATTCAAAATAAAAGTAGTCAGTTTCATTTCGGGCACTACTTAGTCGACCGTTTAAATATTGCAGCATTTGTAGGATTGCCTTGTGCAACTGTCGCCTATTTAAGCACCAATCGATTGTTTACAGTTACTGCAACCACAATCAATTATGAAATTTATAGCTTTTTCTTGGTTTGGTTAATCAGCTTAATCATTGCATTAATCACTAAAAAACAGCATTTGTGGCGAACTCAACTTAGCGTTTTTATTATGCTGTGTCTTGCACTTCCAATCTTAAATCTAATTTATTTACTTAAACATGAGTATGTTCAAAGCCTCAGTGATTATTGGACCTTTGCACGTGTAGATGTATTTTTGTGGATCTTTGCAGCTTTAGCCATTTTTATATTTTGCAAAATTCAACCTATCCAGCATAAAGCCGTAGAAAAAATTCAAAAAAAACTGAATAAATTAAATACTGAGGTGAGCTCATGATTCTTATAGCTTTCATCTTAATTTTATTAGGGATGTATATGTTGTTTATGGCGAGCGAGAAATATCGATCGCCGAAATCAACAGGTCATTTCAAATCGTTAGCTCAAAAGTATTACCGATATTTCAAAATAGCCGCATTCATGCTATTTGGTTTATGTGCATTTATTCTTATTCAACAATATAAATTTTCAATTGGTTTTGTCAGTTGGTGGATCTTTGCAACGCCATTAACTTTTATTCTTATACTTTTAATTAACCCACTAAAGTCATCAAAATAATCATTTTCTTTAAAAAATGATGAAAAATAGTACAAGCTAAGCAAAATTTTCGTTGCTTAGCTTTTTTTTGCATAAGTAAATCATTATTCATGACAACTGTTTATCTCTAAAAGGAATAAGATATCTGCGTTTCGTGATAAGTGGCGATAAAGATGTCTGGTGCTTTTGAATTTATCTTAGCGGGTATGTTAGTTGGTTTCTGTGTAGGGATTACAGGAGTTGGTGGTGGATCATTAATGACACCAATTTTAATTAGCCTTTTTAGAATTGAACCTCATATCGCGATTGGTACCGATTTACTTTATGCAGCAATCTCAAAATTTTGTGGATCAATGGTTCACGCTAGAAAACTCAATATTGTCTGGCCAATTGTTTTATGGTTAGCCGTAGGTAGTATTCCTGCATCTTTCATTACTTCATGGGTACTTGAGCATTATTTAAGCCAGTCAACACACTATAAAGCTGTACTCACCATGGTGTTAGGTTTTATGTTGACCTTAACTGGTGTTTCCATCATTTTCCGTACGCGTATTGAGAAATTTTTTAATAAATTCAGAACTAAAGAAGTCACTCAAAGTGAAAATGAGCAGTTGGCAATCGATAAAAAACGTAGCTTTATCGTGATTATGGGTATCATTTTAGGTGTATTCGTAACTCTTTCATCAGTTGGTGCGGGTGCATTTGGAATCATGGCACTTGTGATTATGTTCCCGAACTTGCCAATGATCCGAATTATCGGGTCGGATGTTGTACATGCAGTATTGCTTACCTTAGTGGCTGGCCTTGGACACATGAGTGCTGGTAACGTCGACTTTACACTTCTGATGTGGTTATTGGTGGGTTCAATTCCAGCAATTATTATTGGAACATTAATTAGCTCTCGTATGCCTGAACGTTTAATCCGAAAAATTCTAGGGCTTACCCTATTTGCCCTCGGTGTTAACTTTATGGTTCATCCAGTCAAAGCAAAACCGAAAGCACCTGTGGTACAACAACAAGCAGTAGTTGCCGAAAAAACAGGCAACTCGACTGAAAGATAGTAAAATCAATAGGATTTTTCCAATCTGAAATACCATGAGATGTAGTATTTTCATAATTATTTCATGGTATATTCAGTACACAAAACAACCTTTAGTATGATCGAACCAGTGACAGCAATGACTACACATTCAAATTCCGTTTCAAAGCCAGATATCGACGACGTTAATATTAAAAGCATTCAAACTCTTGTAACACCAAATGAGCTTAAGTCAGAACTTCCGTTATCTGATGTTGCTTCGCAAACTGTTCTAAAAGGCCGCGAAACTATTCGTAATATTTTAGATGGTTCAGATAAACGTTTGTTTGTTGTTATTGGTCCTTGCTCTATTCACGACCCAAAAGCTGCTCACGAATATGCTGATCGCTTAAAAGCGCTAAGCGAAAAGGTTAAAGATACCCTATATCTAGTTATGCGTGTTTATTTTGAAAAACCACGTACAACAATTGGTTGGAAAGGCCTAATCAATGACCCAGATATGAACGACTCATTTAACATCGAAAAAGGTTTACGTATTGGTCGTAAACTCTTGCTTGAGTTAAATGAAAAAGGTTTGCCATGTGCAACTGAAGCACTCGATCCTAACTCTCCACAGTACTACCAAGACTTAATTTCATGGTCTGCGATTGGTGCACGTACAACCGAGAGCCAAACTCACCGTGAAATGTCTTCTGGCTTATCTTCACCAGTTGGTTTTAAAAATGGTACAGATGGTGGTTTAACTGTTGCAACCAATGCGATGCAATCTGTTAAATATGGCCATAGTTTCTTAGGCCTAAATGAAGATGGCCAAGTTTCAATTATTAATACAAATGGTAACCCTTATGCACACGTTGTATTACGTGGCGGTAATGGCAAACCGAACTATGACGCTGGCTCTGTTGCGGAAGCAGAAAATGCTTTAGCAAAAGCAAAAGTGAGCAACAAAATCATGATTGATGCGAGCCATGCTAACTCAAATAAAGACCCGTACTTACAACCGCTTGTTCTTAAAAATATTACTGAACAAATTTTAGATGGTAACAAGTCAATCGTAGGTATTATGGTCGAAAGTCACTTAAAAGGCGGCCGCCAAGATATTCCTGAAAATCTTTGTGATTTAGAATATGGTAAATCAGTAACTGATGGCTGTATTGACTGGGAAACTACCGAAAAGACGTTGCTTGAAATGCATGAAGTTTTAAAAGAAGTTTTACCAAACCGCTAATTCATCTTTTTAAGATTGAAAATTAAGCCCTCATTTTTGAGGGCTTTTTTATTTTTGGGTGAAATTCAAATCAAACTAAATAAAAATAACTCACACTAAAAGCAAAGAGTAGCACGGTTTCACTTAGCTCAATCGCTGCACCGACAGTATCCCCCGTAATACCGCCAATTCTTTTAATAAACAGATGTCTTAAATAAACCAGACTGATCAAAAAGCTAATAATGGCGATGAGCCCTTGCAACTCCCAATACAAAGGTAATAGTAGAACGAACCCAGTGATTATCCATGAAGTTGTATTAGGTAAGTGATCTGTCAAAGAACGCCCTAAACCTTTTTCACGTACATATGGTGTAGTTAAGAATAAAATAGATGGCACCACACGCCCAAGGATAGGAACAATGACTAAAAATAACGTTTGATGCTGTTCAATCAATACATAAACCAATGCAAATTTGAGCAAACATATGATAACTAAGCTGAGGACTCCAATTGGGCCACAACTTGGATCCTTCATGATTTGTAAAGTACGGAGTTTGTCTCCAAAACCACCTACCCATGCATCTGCCGTATCTGCTAGCCCGTCTAAATGCAGCGCACCTGTTAGCCAAATCCATAAAGTCATTATGATGGTAGCAAGCAAAAGAATGGGTAATTTGGCAAGAAGACAGGCAATAATAAAAAGTATGCCACCAATAATCAGCCCAACCAGTGGATAAAACAAAATAGCTCGACCATTTTGTTGCGCCGTCGGCATTGTCTTTAGCTCAATAGGCAGAACAGTTAAAAATTGCAATGCAATCCAAAAAGGTGTCATATCCAAGTCTCTAACTGGTCTATATTTAAAAGCAAATTGAATTATGAAGAAATAAAAATGGGAATAGCAATCCCTATTCCCATTAAAGACTTCAAAAACTGAAAATCTATTGCATTTGATAGCACTGTTTCAATTTGATGTAGTCGTAGTAAAAGCTAGTTGGCGTATAACGTGCATAGTTACATGCAGATTTGAACAAAGTTTCTTTTTCGTTATAAAGCATTTTAACCAAAGTAGAGCCTTGGCTATTTTGGTAAATATCCCATTGAACATTTGCCGCCATAGGTGAAACTACTTCACCACGCCATGCGCTGGTTGAGTAATTATAAGTCTGACGTAGTGGTAAAGGCTGCATCATATTATGTAAATCTAGACTGGTTGCTAGAGGAATAATAATTTCAGCATGGGCAAAACGTAAAACTGCTTTGTATGGTTGAGCTTTATTTACAACCGCATCAACTTGTTGGAACAAGTCCTGTTTGAGTCCTTGGGCAATTTCACTCGTGACTTGATTTGACTCTGTGAAACTTGGACCTTTTTCATAAAAATCATTCGCATCATTAAATTCAGCATAAAATTTTGCAGCGTCTAACGGCATATATTTATTAAAATCAATATCTTTCAACTCATCTTTCATACCACCAGAAATTGAATAGAGCTCATAAATATAAGCTGCTGCATCTACTGCACTAGCAATCGTATTTTTGCCCTTACCTTTTTCTGTAATTTGCTCACCTTTAGGTGAGGTGACTGTAAAAGATCCAGTGTTACTAAAACTATAACCTGTTGTACCAAGTTTTTTAATAAAGTCTGCTTTAAAAATCGGGCTGAGCACTGTTTGAGCTGTTTTTTCAGCCTCGGTATTTTTCGATAACTCATCTAACTTTTGTGCTAAATCTTTATTATTTTCTTCAAAATCTTGATAGGCCTGGCTAGCATCATAAATTTTTTGTTGGCTAGCACTCAAGGGTTGAACTAAGTCTTCGTCTGCATTCAAACTATGAAAATAGAGTTTGAAACGATCAACGCCACCATCTTCAACACTTGGCACGCTTTCACTCGATAAATTGGTATAAGACAATGGAACAATTTTATCTTTCAGTGGCGGTCGTTGTTTGATGAGTTCAGCAGTGAAGAATTTTGCACTATCTACAGCACGATCCACTCCAGAACTTTGTACCAATATAGATGCTTGCGAGTTTAAAAGAGTTGGTAAGCGCTGTAATAAGCGATCGGCAATGCCGCGGTGTTCTAAAATACCAGTCATGGTTTCATTCCCATAACCGTACTGGCGGATCCCTTCCACACCATAACCTAATAAGATATTTGCCTTCATCATGGCTTCTAAATCAGCACCTAATTGCTCACCTAATGGTGTTAAGGCATTTTCTGCTTTTGCCTGTTTCCATAAATTATAAAGTGCCAAATCATATTTCAGACTTGAGAGACCTCTTGAACCGTGACGTGCCACTAGCTCTGTAAAAACTGGCTGGAATCCATTCGGTGTTTGTTCATAGTTTTTTATTTCTTGTTGCGGTTGGTAAGGCGTTTTTGTTTGATAATATTTTGATTGGTTTGTGGATGGTGCAGTTTGAGCTTCTTGATCATCATTATCGTTACACGCAACGAGTAATAGTGATGCGGCGAGCACAGTCGTTTTAAATAAAATATTCATAAGTCAGATGAGTGGTTATAAGAAATGCCAATAGCTTAGTTTCTAGCAATGACAGTTCTATTACACAGGCTAAAATAATATTGTAAAAATAATAACTTACAAGTGTATAAAAATATAAAACTACTATCTTAATATAAAAGTTAATTGACCATCTGTTTCAGAAAATTCAAGAGAATATAATTTCCCAAGTTCTGCCGGCATTTTAAGTAAGTCATCTAGAGGCTGTTGTCTGGCTAAGCAAGCCAATAGCTTAATTACACCGCCATGAGTTATAACCAGTGCATGCTGTAAGTTTTGCTTTTGCATATGCTTCAGCAAATCTTGAAAGCCTTTAAGGACCCTTATTTGAAACTGGTTTAATGTTTCTGCGCGAGGTGGACAATATTGACTAGGTTTTTGCCAAAAATTTGCAAGTAATTCGGGTGAAGTTTCATAAATTTGCTGAGTTGAGACGCCTTCCCAATCACCAAAATACATTTCCTTTAAGTCATGATTTAGAAGTAAAGGCAGCTGAGTTGTCTTCGCAAGTTGCTCAGCAAAACAAGCACAACGCTTTAATGATGAACTTATAATGACATCCCATGCCTGATTAGTCACTTGCTCAATGGTTGACTGCATTTGCTGCCAACCTTTTGCTGTTAACTCATCATCTAAATGGCCACGTAAAGTATGGCTATATTGACTTTCGCCATGTCTGAGCAAATCAATTCTAAATTTACCCAATTTTATCCCCGCTTACAGCAGCTTGAGCAAAGGTAGCCATTTGGTTGTGTAATACACATGCCATTTTAACCAATGCCAAAGCAGCGCCAGCACCACTACCTTCACCTAAACGTAAATTCATTTTTAAAATCGGCTCAGCATTGAGTTCTTGTAAAATACGTTGGTGGCCATATTCTGCCGATTGATGGCCAAAAAGCATCCAGTCACGCACTTTAGAGTTCATCCGCACTGCGCATAAAGCAGCGACCGAACTAATAAAACCATCCACAATGATAGGTAAGCCCACCTGCGCACAGCGGATATAAGCACCTGTAATTGCCGCAATTTCCAATCCACCAACTGCACACAGTGTTTTGAACGCATCGCCAGTAACATGTTTATGATGAAGTTCAATTGCCTTTTCAATTACTTCAATTTTATGTCTTAACTGATCGGCACCAATTCCAGTACCGACTCCGGTTAATTGCTCGGCAGTATCATTTAATAAAAGACATGCTAAGGCAGAAGCAGAACAGGTATTTCCAATTCCCATTTCACCAGCAATATAAATATCTGCACCTTTAGATTTGGCCGTGTCTACACTGTTTTTTCCTAACTCTAAAGCAGCACGACATTCATCTGCATTCATTGCGGCTTGTTTAGCAAAATTTGCTGTACCGGCACGGATACAATGGCGTTCAACGCCCGCGTATTCGTATGCTTCACCAACTGTACCGCAATCAATCACTTGTAAATGTGCTTGATGATATTTGGCAATGACACTAATTGCTGCACCACCAGTCGTGAAGTTTTGTAACATTTGACGGGTTACGGCTTGAGGATATGCAGAGATATTTTCTTCAACCACGCCATGATCGCCAGCAAAAACTGTAATCCATGGATGGTTAATGTGTGGATGTGCATTTGATTGCAAACTAGCAAGTTTTACTGCTATCAGTTCTAGATCACCTAAAGCACCTGTAGGTTTGGTCAGTTGAAGCTGGTGTTGCTCAGCTTGTTGTTTTGCGTCCACATCAGGTTGCTGTACAGATTGTAACCACCAGTTCATTTTACTTATCACCTTTTAAAATCATTGGAAAACCAGCCACACAAAACACAACCTTATCTGCAATTTGCCCTAAACTCTGATGCAGCCTGCCTGCTTCATCGACAAATCGACGACTAATCTCACCGAGTGGCACAACGCCTAAACCCGTTTCATTACTTACTAAAATAATTTCTGACTGAAGCGTGGGTAAAATTTTTAACAGCTGCTCACATTCAAATTGCTGAACATTTTGATCTTCTAAAAGTAACAAATTGGTTAGCCAAAGTGTTAAACAATCCACCAGAATAATTTGATTAGGTCGATCAATTTTTTGCAGAATCTTTGCTAAATATAAAGGTTCTTCAACCAAAGACCAGTGAGAAGGACGCTGATTTTGATGATGTGTTATTCGGCTTTGCATTTCAGGATCAAGCGCTTGCGCCGTTGCAACATAAGTGACAGCTAATTGCCTATCTATTGCCGTTTGTTCAGCCAGCCGGCTTTTGCCGGAACGGGCTCCACCCAAAATCAGTTGCAACATGGATCACCTAAAAACAAAAGCTGATATGGATATAACTTACCTTGTAAAGTTTGAGCTTGATAATAACCAAATGTTAAATGCTCAACTTTAAAGTCAAATTCGGTCTGTTTATATTGTACAGGTAATTCAGAAATTTTTCGTAAAATCAAATCACTACTATAGTCTGTTTTATATAATCCCAAAGTGATGTGCGGACAGTAATCTAAAGCCGCAATTTCATTAGAAACTAGGCCGAGTTTTTGGCGTATCTGAAATAAGATATTTTCCGTGTCTCCTATTTCTACAAATAGAGCACTACTAAAGCTATCGATTGAACCAATTTTTAAATGAAACGGAGCAAAATCTTCTTTTTTTAAGATTTCTCTTTGCTGTACAAACTCACCAAAACTAAAGTCATCACCATAAATTTTAGTTTCGTTAGTTAAGAATCCACATATAAATAATGTGACATGATATTGGCGATGATTAGGTTCTATTAAAAATTCTGAAAAATGTGCACGCAAGGCATCTAAATAATCAACTATTTTTTGATCATTAATTTCTAAATACCATAACGCATAATTTTGGCGCCCAAGATGCCACTCAGGATAATCCCGTATAGATGTTGGCATCATGAACGTCGTGGGTTTTAGCAACACAGCTTTAATTCAAAATCATTAAGTTTTTGTATTAAAGCATGTTTGCCTTTCAGTTGTAGAGCATAATTAAAAGGATTTAGGCATATTGAGTTCGCGCTTTTTGTGAGTTGACAATATTCATGTTTAAAGGCTGTTTGCCTTGTTCAGAAAATAAATATTGAACTAATTGTGTTAACTCAACTTCAAGTTGTGCTTTTTGAGCAGCACTCATATCCAGTTTTTTAACTTGCTCGTGCAAATGTTTAATTGCATCAGTCTCTTCAATTTCTAAAAATTGAATCGCATAGGCATAACCCAAAGCAGCACCTTTTAATAGGTTTTTATAAGGTAAATCATGTGCGATATTTACCTCAATTGATGCGATTACTCTTTCATTATGAGTTAACTTGCGAAGTGGATCTCGTGCCACTCTTTGACAAGGATCTTTAAAAGCATATTCACATGAGTCTAGAAAGCTTTGTGCCATGCGGTCCAGATCTTTTGCATAATTAGGTAATACAATTGCAAGCCCTTGCTGTACTTCTCTAATTAAGTTTTCTGCAAACACTTTAACTGAATGATCCCCCATGGCAACACCAATAGACTCATAACCTAGTAAAGATGCGTACCAAGCAAGCATGGCATGCACGCCATTCCATAGTCGGTTTTTGATTAATTGAATGTCTGTAATCTGATTAACCAAGACAACTTGACGCAACTTTTCAAGTAAAGGGCTGCCTTTTTCTACATAAATTGGCATATCCGTTTCGCTATGAAACAGAATTAGATCCATGCTTTGTAATATATGGCCTGGCTGAAAATTACGGCGCATGTTATCAACATATAAAGATGCCTGATTTTGCTGATCTTGAGTCAATTTATTACAGTCTTCAATTTCGATTTGTTCCTCGTTTTCCACATCTTCTAAATGCTGTTCAAGAAAATTATGCTTAATACGAAGTTGGCGATATAAATTTTGATTAGATAGCTTTGAAACCATACGGTTTACAACGGTGTCGCAAAAGTAATGTTCTTTTAAAATATGCTCAGTCACATCTTCATCGTTGGTCAACTCTAGTAGAGCTTCTCTAAGATGCTTCATAACTAAATATTTCGCGCCGACTTTATTTAAAATAATTAGAAAAGTTAGTGGTTCAATACATGCTTCAAGTGATGAGTTAAAACGTGCATATAACCCTTTTGCAATTATTTTTGCCTCAACTTCGATGGCCTGTTCGGGTAAACAAAGTGCAATTAAACTTGAATGAGTATACATCTCCAACATTTGTTGTTCATTTTCAGAATCAACAATGGTCATATTCTCAATACGTTCATCATAAGAAAATTGCCCATAGCGAATGCTATATGTTCCAAATGCATTTACGGCTTCTCGAAAAAGACTATTACGTGTTGAAGCAATAATTCTTTTTGGTTTTGTGTACCCATCCCAATGTGACAAGATTTGCGCTACATAACCACCGCCAATAGCACCGAAACCATGTATTCCCACTGTCAGTTGATTCAGACTTTGCGGAAAAGTTTCCTGCATTTCTGGCATGTCCATAACAGGGATAAATTGGTCGAGATCGGTTAAAAAGTCATACATCTGATCATAATAAAAATGTGCTTTTTCCAGCATTTCGTCATTTGGTTCTTTAATATCTTTTAATAAAATCGTTAAACCTTTTGAAGTGTGAGCTGAAGTTAAACCATTTTCAGAATCTTCAAACATAAGACACTGGTTAGCGTCCAAGTGAAGTTGACTAGCAGCTTTTAAAAAGATTTCTGGATGCGGCTTTCCTTGCTCTACTTCATCACCACAGGTAATCACATCAAAAAATTTATAAACATTCGCATTAATTAAATATTCTTCAGCAATTGCCCTACGGCTTGAAGTCGCAACAGCCATTCTTAAACCCGATTTTCGTAAACGCTCTAAAACTTGAACTAAACCCTTTTTGATAGGTACGCCGTGTTTTCGAATATATTCGAGTTCCATCTCATCAGCTTTTTTTCGAATTTCTTTATATGGAACATTTACGCCATATAGACGTTGCGCCAATTGCTCAGCAGTAGTTGCACTTAAACCTAAACATTGCATTAAATATTCGTGTGAAAACTCCTGTCCAATGAGTTCTTGAGATGCCTGTTGCAATGTTTGAAACCGTAATCGCTCAGTGTCAAACATTGTCCCATCCATATCGAAGATAGCTCCGTGAACAGGTTTTCCATGAAAAATAAGCACGTTTTTACCTCTTTTTTTGATCATGTTTTATTCAGGGTATACAAAAAAACGGCTAAAAAGGCAGGATGTTAATAAATGAAACATTAGTGGTTATTTTTTAATCAAAAATATAATCGATCTGTTACTGTGTAGAGTTAAATATCCAAAATAGTTGAAATGTATAAATAACTATGAAATTAACTTTAACTACAAAAGCAGCAGGCCATCCTCGCCTGCTGCTTTTGATTAGTTCTTTTTGTTGCGCTGATAGTATTTATTTTTCTTAGTTCCATTTACCGCTACTTGCACCCGCATATTTTTATAATGTCGCGCAGGTGTCACATACCAGGAATCAACTCACCTTTTTCAACACCATTGTTATTGGAGTCTCTGGTATAACTTTAAATCGCCTAAAACTTAGCATTACAGTAGTAGACGTTAATCTTAATTACTAGAACGTTTCTCAACCTTCAATATAGATAATGATAATCATTTGCATTTAATAATGCAAGTTTATTTTATTATTTTTTTAAATTTATTAAGGAATACCTATGATTTATAGATATTCCCTATCTCACTTCACATTAATAATTAAATGTATAACTGAGGCCGTAAGTACGTCCTTCAGCTGGTATACTTTCTACAAGACCATATACTTTTTCTGCTTGTTGACTATAGACAGTTCGATAGTCTCTATTCCAAACATTATATACACCAAAATCTATACGTCCTTTCCAAGCTGGAAAATGAGCCAAAACATCCATCGTGCTATAGCCTTTAATTTTTACAGCTGAAAGTGAACCATCTTTTACTGCTTCATTTGTACCTTTTATAGCAAGCATTTGCACACGAGCGCCATAACCCTCATCGCTACTCCATTCGGCAAAAACCGTACCTTTTATTGGTGAAACTTGAAAAGCATTCAACTCTTTCCATTTACCATCCGTATCTTTATATTGACCTCGCGTATAACCAAGTGTTCCCCCAACTTTAAACTCTTCCATAAATGGATAGGTCGCCGTTAGTTCAGCACCATATACACGCTGGTCTTTGTCCATAACCTCAGCAACAGTTTCTTTATTACTGTTCTTGTAGAATTGAACAACTTTGTCTGAGGTATTATAGAAACCCGTTATACCTAGATTTAGACTCTGCTCTCCTTGTAAACGCCAGCCTAATTCATAGCTGTTTACACTAATAGGTTGGATATTAGCGGTTGATATATTAAATGCATCACGCATCATCCGTTGTACATCTGGAAAGCTAAAACCTTGAGAGAAATTAGCAAATATTTGCTGCTCATCTGTTAATTTATATATCGTTCCCAAATTGAATAAAACAGCATCGTCATTTACAGATCCGCTTGTTTGTATCCCATTTTTAGTCGAATACTGTTCTGTTTCAGCTTTAATATATTGGTAACGAGTACCAGCCTGGACATTCATACGGTCTGTTAAAGCGTAATCACCTTGTATAAAAACGCCAGCACTTTGAATTGTTGTATTTGGACCGGCATCGGAAGTTTTACCTGTAGGTTTATAGGTCAAACCTGTATTAAATGCTGTGAAATGCTCGTAGTATTGATGATCTTTTTCATGTTCATAATCTAAGCCATAAGTTAGATTAAGCTCACGATTCATAATATTTAAATCACTTTGTACTGTTGAGCGCAGACCAGCCACTTCGATTTCAGATTGAGATTGTTTTGCTTCCGTACCTTCCCCTCCTAAAAAGACTGGAAAGAAACGAGCATCTTCTTTACGGTAATATCCTTCTAAATTTAAGACCTGACCTAAAATATCTTTATTTTGGTATTGAGTGTTGAATGCATAGCGCTCTGTAAAAGGCTGATTAGATATTTCTAAACCCTTTTTCCCAATATATGAGTTAGGCGCTCCTCCATAAATATAATTTTTCCCATAATCAGGACCATAATTCGTATCTTGTTCATCTTTATAATATTGCGAACCCAAACTTAGTGATTGGTTATCAGTTAAATCTATATTTATACGACTATTAATATCAATTGTATCAGTATCAGGACGGCTACCTTGCATAGGTGCTATAGCAATACGATCACCATGGCTATCGAACTGAGATCCGCGACTAGTGAAATTAGCCCCTAAAAAACCATTTACATTATCTTTATTAAATGAAATGGATTGGCCAATTTCATAAGCTAGACTATCACTCCGAAATGTATCGGAAGACGTAATACCAAGTTTAGTTTCAAAACTTACTGGTTTAGTCGAATCAGCACGTTTCGTAATAATATTAATAATCCCGCCGGTAGAACCTGATCCATAAATACTTGTAGCTCCTGAAAGGACTTCAATACGTTCAATCATGCCTGGACTAATACTATTTAGTTGCCGAGCAACATCGCGTGAGCCATTTTGCGATACGCCGTCAATCATAATCATGACCTCACGACCACGCATTGTTTGCCCATAGTTGGTAGTTGTTCCACTACTCACCCCAAGTGATGGAACCAACTGAGCCAATATATCGGCAATTTTTCGTCCAGCAGTTGCCTGTTGTTCAATTTGCTGCTTTTCAATCGTTTGAACTGTGCCTGCAATTTCAGCAATATTTTTTGGCGTCCTTGTCGCCGTCACTATAATTTTTTGCAATTGAGCTACAGGCTTTTGTGTCGGTTGATTATTAAGGGCTGCCTTTTCAATACTTGTATTTGCATAAACCTGCTGCGCAAATATTGCTGCTAGAGCAATACAACAAGGTTTTAATTTAAAATATCGTGATTCTGCACACATCAGATGATTTGAGTTAGCCCCAACCTTTTTGTATCGATGCATTTTCCCTTTCTCCAAACCCAAAAGTTATTAGATAGTTATAAGGCTCGGGATAATACTAAATATAAATAATAATGAGAATTGTTTTTATTAAAATAACTTGATTTAATACTACCAATCTTAAAATTAGTTAATTTAATGAGAT
The DNA here is from genome assembly GCF_000163635.1 of Acinetobacter sp. SH024. Lineage (NCBI taxonomy): Bacteria > Pseudomonadati > Pseudomonadota > Gammaproteobacteria > Moraxellales > Moraxellaceae > Acinetobacter > Acinetobacter sp. SH024. The sequence continues at coordinate 341,891 of NZ_GG753600.1, forward strand.
AAGAAAAAGATTTATTTTACTCATCAAGTACATCAACAAATTGAGCATTTAAGAGTTGTGCTAGATCTTTCGGGTTTAAGCCAATATCTAGTCCCCGTTTTCCTCCACTCACATAGATTTTGCTGAACGCTTGTGCAGATGCATCAATAACGGTTTTTAAACGCTTCTTTTGACCTAAAGGACTAATCCCTCCGACCAAATACCCCGTTAAACGTTCAGCGTCTTTTGGATTGGCCATTTGCAATTTTTTGCAGCCAAACGCCGTAGCCACTTTTTTTAAATTTAATTGATGATTAACTGGCAATACTGCAACAAAAAAATTCTTATCATCGCTAACCATCAATGTTTTGAATACTTCCCTTACATCTAAATTTAGTTTTTCTGCTGCTTCTAATCCAAAACTTTTAGCATTTGAATCATGTTCATATTCATGAATAGAAAATTCGATTTTATTACTTTTTAACAGTCTACATGCAGGAGTCATAATAAGTAGTGTTATAGATGAAATTATTTGGATTATAGGTTTTTTAGAAAAATTTTTAAATTTGCTTAGGCTATTTACAAGAATTACATAAAAAATCAAACAGCAACTGAATAAAAAATAATCTCAACTTGATATTCATGGCTCGACTCCATATATTTTATTTAGATTTAAGTCTGAGCTGACAATTTTATGAGTTATAAACACAACAATCTGATGGCTATGCGCCACCGTTTTTGGGATGAATCTTCAGATTATGTCTTAAATGAAAAGCAGTTTTTACAGCAGACGTTAATTGAACAAGGCATCTTTAATAATGCAACACTCGAGGATGTTAAGTATTTTTTCTATACCTTACCCAGCATTATTATTGTAAAAGCTCATGCACTTGGTTTTATGCATGATTCAGTCAAACAAATGTTATTACAGCATATTCAGTCCAATCGCCTTCACTTAATGCAGAAGTCTGAATTAAAGATCCAATTTAAAATGTAATTTAAGTTTTTGTGAAAGATCTGTTTTTACCCTAGTTTTACTCACCTGAACGCTGTAAGTTTCTTAAATTTTAAAATTGCTTAGGCTATTTTAAATTAATGAAATAAAGATAGCCATTTCGACTGATCATTCAGTCTGAGAGAACTATTTTAATACGCTCAAAACATGTAATATTCGTTACAATTTTAGATCACCAGCGTTTGGCTGCATGATGCGCATAGGATTCTATTTTCATGTCAAATCAGAAAGATAAGCTTAAGAGTTTAAAAACTTCTTCCATGGATCGACGCTTATCAATCGCGAAAGCTTCTTTACTTGCAGGAACACGTTGGGCAACTGCAAGTGCCTCTTCTTTATTTTCTAATGAGGAAGAAAAAGAAAAGAAACGCAAAAAAGCGATGAGCGAGCAAGCTAATTATCTGGTTTCTGAAATAGGTAAACTTAAGGGTTCTATTGTTAAGATTGGCCAAATGATGGCCCTTTATGGTGAACATTTTTTACCTGAAGAAATTACACAAGCATTAAACACCTTAAATAACCAGACAGTTGCTTTGGATTGGCCTGCAATTAAGCCGCACCTTCAAGAGCAATTGGGCGCTAAATTAAATGATTTAACAATTGATCATGAGCCAATTGGTACGGCCTCTCTCGCACAAGTACACCGTGCAACGCGTAAATCAGATGGTTTAGAGTTAGTTTTAAAGATTCAATATCCAGGCGTTGCAAATGCTATTGACTCCGATATGAGCTTGTTTAAAAACATGCTTAAACTGACGCGTATGGTTCCACAAACCCGTGAATTTGATCAGTGGTTTGATGAAGTACGTGAAATGATGCATCGCGAAGTTGACTATGATGTTGAAGCTGCCACTACTCGTCGCTTTGCTGAACGCTTAAAAGATGATGAGCGTTATATTGTCCCTACAATTGTAGATGAATATTGCACTAATCAAGTGCTCTGCATGACTTTTGAACGTGGTGTGCCAATTAATAGTCCTGTGATGTTGTCATTACCTCAAGAACGTCGTAATCAACTCGGTGAAGCGTCATTAGAGATTGCGGTTCGTGAAATTTTTGAATGGGGTGAAATGCAAACTGACCCTAACTTTGGTAATTACCTTGTTCGTTTAGGTAATGGCCAAGACATTCAAGACAAAATTGTATTATTAGATTTTGGTGCTATTCGCCAGTTTGATGAACACTTGCTATCAGTTGCCCGTCAACTCATTCAGGCAGGTTATCAACATAATAAAGATGTAATGGTCAAAGCCATGACTGGTTACGAGTTCTTTGATGCGATGCCTGAAAGTATTAAACCAGGTATGGCTGATGTCTTTTTACTTGCAACAGAAGCATTCAGTACTCCTGCAAATAACCCAGATATGCCCGCTGGTCTTATGGATGAACACGAACGTTATGACTGGAAGAAAAGCCAGCTTCATAGCCGTGTTATGCAACAAGCTAGTAAATCAATGGCTTCACGTTATTTTTCAGTTCCGCCAAAAGAGTTTATGTTTATTAGCCGTAAATTCATTGGAGCCTACACATTTATGACGGTTATTGATGCAAAAACCAATGTGCGACGTATGATTCGTAACTTTGCTTGATTTAATGAAAGACTAGAATGATTCCATGTCATTCTAGTCACTCCTTCTCGGCTCCCCAACATTACAATTATTTTAAATAAATAAAATCAAAAACTTATAATTTTCTTATTTTCTATTTACCATTTATCTACTCATTTTTCGAATGTCAGTAACGACATAGTTTTTTAATATAAGGCGTGTCAGCATAAAACAATAACAATATGTTAGGACACCATAATCATGACAAGTATGATCAATAAAGCTCAGGGTTTGGGTTTATCGCTGATCACAAGATTGGCTGGAAGCGATGTACTTGATCAACTCAAGTTGCGTAAATTTGTTGAAAAATCTCTTTATCAAGGTTCAAAAGTTGGCTTTAGAGCATTAACGCAGACTCAAAAAACATTTAAGCCCAAGCAAATCTCTCAACAACGTTTACCTCGCCAACAAAAAAATTTATTTGATTTAAGTTTAACCGAAGAACAACAAATGACTTCTGAAGCAATGTCTCAATTTGCTCAAGAGGTTTTATTGGGGTTAGCTCATGATGCCGATCAGGAAGCTCAGTTTCCTGAAAGTCTTTGGCAATATGTTGAAGATTTAGGACTTAACTACTATGCACTTCCAGAAGCACTCGGTGGAGTAGCGGCCGAACAAAATATCGTTAGTAACTTGTTAATTGCTGAAAAACTAGCTGAAGGTGATTTCAGCCTTACAGCAGGATTACTCAGTACATTTAGCGTTATTAATGCAATCACACGTTGGGGTTCTACTGAAGTTCAGTCGATGTACCTACCATGTTTTGCAGAAGACTCAGACATTACAGCAACTTTTGCTGTTCAAGAAACAACTCCAGCATTTAATGCTTATGCTTTAAAAACAAAAGCATCACTTGAAAATGATAAGTTTTTTATTGATGGGGAAAAAACATTAGTGATTTTAGGCGATTTAGCTGATGTATTTTTAGTAAGTGCAGACTTTAACGGTAAACCAGATGTATTCGTCGTGCAGTGTAATGAAACAATTTCAATAAAAAACACTCCGGCCATGGGTCTTAAAGCGACAGAAACAGCAACTCTTCGCTTTAATCACACTCCTGCTCTACGTTTAGGTGCAACAGATTTTGATTACACAGCCTTTGTAGATTTAGGCAACTTAGTGTGGTGTGCAATGGCTGTAGGTACATGTGAAGCTGTAAAAGCTTACTGTATTAAATATGCCAATGAACGAACCGCGTTCGGTGAACCTATTTCACATCGTCAAAGTGTCGCTTTCATGATTGCAGATATGGCAATTGAAATTGATGCAATGCGTATGTTGATTTTAAATGCAGCAAGCCTTGCAGAGTCAGGCAAGCCATTTCACCGCGAAGCTTACTTAGCCCATCTACTTTGTGCTGAAAAATCCATGAAAATTGGCACAGACGGTGTGCAAATTCTTGGTGGACATGGTTTCACAAAAGAACATCCTGTTGAACGTTGGTACCGCGATTTACGGGCTACTGCAATTTTACAATCTGGCTTACATGCTTAAAAGATCAATCAGAGGATACTTTAATGAATTTACAAAATCCTAAAAAATTCAAAATGATGATTGATCAAGCACATGATGTTGCGATCAATGTTTTACGCCCTATTTCTCGTAAATATGATAAAGCTGAACATGCATATCCAAAAGAACTTGATATGCTTGCCTCCCTCATTGATGGCATGAATGAAGGTGGTGAAGGAATTAATGCTGGTGCTGCGGGTGCTGGAAAGCGCGGTGATACCGACAATGAAGGTATTCGCAATGGAACCAACATGTCGACCGCTCTTGGAATTATTGAGATGTGTTATGGCGATACAGGCTTATTACTGAGTATGCCTCGTCAGGGTCTTGGAAACTCAGCAATTGCTGCTGTGGCAAATGATGAACAATTGGAGCGTTTCAAAGGAACATGGGCAGCAATGGCCATCACCGAACCGGGTTGTGGCTCCGACTCTGCCGCTATCCGTACCACAGCAACCAAAGATGGTAATGACTATATTTTAAATGGTGAAAAGATTTTTGTGACCTCTGGCGAACGTGCAGACTCTGTCGTTGTTTGGGCCACACTTGATCGTAAACTTGGCCGTGCAGCGATTAAATCATTTGTAGTGCCCAAAGGTACGCCTGGCATGAAGGTCGAACGCCTCGAACATAAATTAGGAATTAAAGCATCAGATACGGCAGTGATTAGTTTTATTGACTGCCGTGTACCTGCTGAGAACCTTTTGGGTAATGCCGAAGTGGATGTTGCTAAAGGTTTCGCCGGAGTAATGGAAACTTTTGACAATACTCGGCCTTTAGTTGCAGCAATGGCAATCGGTTGTGCAAAAGCTTCACTAGAGCGTATTAAAGAGATTTTTAAAGATCAGCTTGATCCTGATTACTCGACTCCCTACCTACATGCTTCTAACCTTGCAGCTCAAATCTACCATATGGAGGCTGAATGGGAAGCTGCTCGTCTGCTCATGTTAAAAGCAACATGGATGGCTGATAACAAAAAGCCAAACTCTAAAGAAGCTTCTATTGCAAAAGCAAAAGCAGGTCGTGTTGGTAACGAGATCACTTTAAAATGTGTCGAGTTAGCAGCAAGTGTTGGCTATAACGAAGACGAACTACTTGAGAAATGGGCACGTGATTCAAAAATTCTTGATATTTTTGAAGGTACTCAGCAAATTCAACAATTAATTATTGCGCGTCGTGAGCTTGGTAAATCTTCAAGTGAATTAAAATAAGAGCATCGCAAGGGAGTTTAAATTCCCTTGCTGCTTAGTACTACCATCTATAGGCAAAATAAAAACCCTCTAATCACATGATTAGAGGGTTTGGTATTTCAGGAATATATATTATTTATTCAACTTTTATGTTTCTAATGATTGATCTACTGCACCAAATTTTTTGAAGATTTTTGCACGTCTTTTTGGTGAAATATTCGCTTTATTCAAATCACCTTTATAGTGATCAAAAACTCGCTTATCCATTATTTTGAACCACAACGAAGGAATTAACGCAGGTAATAACATACTTGCATAACCACTTGGTAATTCTGGTGCCTCATCAAAATGACGTAATGCTTGGAATGGACGAGTCGGATAAGCATGATGATCTGAGTGACGCTGCAACTGGTACAGAAATAAGTTTGTTACTACGTTATTGTTGTTCCAGCTATGCTCTGGCATTGTGCGCTCATATTGACCATTTTCTTTTTTCTGACGTAATAAACCATAATGTTCAATATAGTTAATAATTTCAAAAAGACTAATGCCATAAAATGCTTGTGTCGCTAAATATGGAATTGTACTTTTACCAAAAATTCCAACCATAGAGGCATGAAAAGCAGCACTCATTCCCCAACCTTGTAATAATTCATTATCTGCTGACCAGAACTCTTTTCCTTTACGTTTTAAACGATTCTTCTCAATTTCAATTGCAGACTTAAAAGAACCTACAACTGTACGTGGCCAGAACTCATAAAATGTTTCGCCCATACGTGAAGAAGCCGGATCTTCAGGAGTTGCTGCACGTTTATGGTGTCCATAAGGATGTTCGATACGGAAATGGTTATAACCTGTAGGAACCAAAGCAAGATGAGATAAAATATGATCAATACGATCATGCTTATGGCTTAATTCATGGGCTGTATTAATTGCAATACCATTAATTGCACCCATTGAAATACCAAGCAAAATTTTATCAATAAATGAAGTAGTTTTACGGCTTGTTAAATAACATGCGTAAACGTTTGCTGCATATTGTAATGGGATAAAGCTCTTCACTAAACGTGAGTAATACGGATCTTTTTCAAGAAGCTTAATTTCTTCATCGGTTGGATTACGTGCATCCTTCCCAATAACAGTATCAATTGCAGGGATCACAACATGTAATAAAAGTGGACCACCTAAAGCGAAAACTTTTTTTAATGGGCGTGGACCAAAATGGTAACCAGCTAAAATACCTAAACCAATTACAGGTAGAGCTGGACTAATCATCCATAAATAGCGCTTACGATCTATCTCACGCATAGACGCTGGCACTGGCATAAGTTCTTGCTGAACATTTACTGGTGCATTCATAGTCATATTTCCTTTTTCTATATATCTATATAGTTAAAGAAATAGTACTTACTTAACAGTAGTAACCGTCCAAAAAACCTATTTCAAAGTCTTTGGCATTTTCTTCCACTTTTTTGTCCTAAAAACACATGTTGATCTATTCTCATAGCTCACTATAATTTTATTAAAATAATGATTGATCATTTAAAGATGGATGCACTAAGTAAATTTTTTGATGATATTCACCTTAACAAGTCTGAATACATCTATTTAAAAGCACAAGGAGAATGGGCTTTTAAAACACAAGATCAATCTGCTTTACTTGCTTATATTGTTTTAACTGGTTCAGTATATATTCAACTTAATGCGTCAGAAAAAATAATTGCCACAGCTGGTGATATTATTTTAATTCCTTCTGGAAAAGCACATAATGCCACCGACTCAAAATCAACAGCAACTAAATTAGTAGATTCTCTAGATATTACTTCACTTTTTAATGGCCATAGACAAGACGCGATCGAGTTTGGTACTTCTTCTCCAGATAAAACATTATTACTATGTTTACGCTGTCAGATCGATACTCATATGGCAGGTCCTTTGATTAATGCATTGCCTTCTATCATGCATATTCAGCACGAAAATCAAACCAACCCACCAGAATGGCTACAAATTGGGCTTTATTTTTTAGCAATTGAAACTCAAAAAATCAGGCCGGGACATGACAAAATTATTGATCATTTAGTCAGTATTCTTCTCATTGAATGTATTCGTGATCATGTTCAACAAATGACAGATCAACAAAACTGGCTAAGTGCGTTAACCCATCCTGAATTGAGTAATGCCCTATCCGCTATTCATAGCCAACCAGAAGTCGCTTGGACAGTTGAATCTTTAGCAGAACGATGCTGTATGTCACGATCCAAATTCGCAAATCTATTTAATAGTATTATTGGGGAACCACCTCTAACTTATTTGCAACATTACCGTTTTCGTTTAGCAAGTCAGTACTTACGCACAAGTAATTTTTCAATTCAGCAAATATCAAACAAAGTCGGCTATTCATCCGAAACTGCTTTTAGTCAGGCCTTTAAAAGAATTTTTGATTTATCACCTAAACAATATCGACAGCAATATATCGAACATCATCTCGATTAATAGAAAATAAAAAAAGCGCCGAAGCGCTTTTTTTATTTGATCAAATTATTATTTAATTTTTGCATGTGATTTTAAATATTGGCTGTAATCTTCCAATATTTGTTGACCACGAGATTGACGATAAAGTTGTTTTAGCTGTTGTAATTGATCAGCAGGAATAGCATTAGCGGCTGATGAATTTACATTTGAAACTGCAACGACTACCAGCTCATTTGGCAAGTTTGCTGTTGTAACAGACCACATACCCGGTTTTGGGGTAGCTAAACTAAATGCTGCACGTTCAATTTCACGCTTTAAACCCTGTGAACGACTAAATACGCCAGCTGATTCAAATGCGACTTTATTTTTAGCAACTACTTGTTCTGCTGGTTGAGTTTTAAACTCAGTCAACATGGTAGCAATTTTTGCTTGGGCTGCTTTACGCGCTTTTGCATCGATAACTTTGGCTTTTGCTTCATTCATCGCTTGCGCTAATGGTTTTACACCAGCTGCGTGGTAATCACGCACTTTAACCCATACCGTATCACCATTTGCTAATTGAATATTAGATGATGCATTACGGTCACCATTTTTCACATCATCATTAAATAACTTAATTTTGACACTTGGATCACTTAAATATGGGTTTTGAGTTGCTAAAGTTACACCATTCAATGATTCAACTTTTGCACCTTTTACTTCTTGTACAACAGCTTCTAAAGAATCATTACCAACAATTGTTTCATTCAAACTGTTTACGGCATCTGAATAAACCGTAGCAACTTTATTCTTTTCAACCTCAGCCGTTAAACGCGCTTTCTCAGCTTCAAATGAAGGGATTTGGTTAGCTTGAGTTTCTGCTTCAATAATATGATAACCATATTGTGTTTTTACTGGCTGCGAAACTTGTCCATTTTTCAAACTTAAAACAGTTTTATCAAATGCATCCGAGAAAACACCTGAAGCATATGCTTCAACTAAACCACCTTTTGCTTTTGAACTAGGATCTTCAGAGAACTGCGATGCAGCTTGTGCAAACGAAAGACCACCCTGAATTTTCGCATAAACTTCTTTTGCAAGTTTTTGAGCAGCGGCATCATCACGAGCATCAGTAGTAATTAAAATGTGCTTTACAGTTCGTTTAGCATCTTTTTTCTGAGTTTCAACAAACTTTGCATAAGCTTGCTGAAGTTCAGCTTCGGTTGCAGGAGCTGGTTTAGTCATCATTGATGGAGATAAGACAACATAATCAACATCAACTGAAGCCTGTTGCTTAAATTCATTTTGATGCTTGTTATAGTAATCTGTAGCTTCTTGATTAGATGCCGTTAAACCTGTTTTGTAAGCATCTAATTTAATACTAGCTAAATGTAACGTACGTTGTTCAGTTTGCAAATTCGCAATTTGCATTAGATCAACTTTGCTTACTAAAGAGTAATCAGCAAACGTTGACGTTAACATTTTCAAAGCATGATCTTGACGTAGGCTTGCTATTAAACCCTGACTCGTCATGCCAATAGAACGTAAGTAATTTTCATAGAGTTTTTGTGAGAATTGACCATTCTCTTGCAAACTAGGCTGCTGAGCTAACATTTGCTCAATTTGAGCATCACTCAAAGAGATACCTAATTTTTCTGCTTGCTGTATTAATAGATTACGTGACACCAAAATATCGAGTGCCTTAGCCTGAATGACAGGCAAATTAAGTAAACTTTCATCCCCTTTAACAGCAGCTAAATATTGTTCTTTGTAAGACTGAGTTAAAGTTTCAAGGTCTTTTTTAGATATTTCTTGGCCGTTTACTGTTTTTGCAACATCAGCCTTGTTTCCCCTATTAAAATATCCTTCAATACCTACAAGTGCTAAAGGGGTCAAAAACAAAATTAGAAGGACTTTGCCGAGCCAACCCTTAATGACTGTACGAAACGATTCCATAAGTATTCCAATATTTTATTTCGAGGAGAATTTTAACTGAAAAACCACAATCAATGAATGAGCAATATTGGTCAATTCAGATATTTAATAAAAAACGCGCCTATATTGGCGCGTTTATTCATCTTAAAAGATTAAGCTACTGAATCTTTAAGACCTTTACCAGCTTTAAAGCTAGGTACTTTAGTTGCTTTAATTTGAAGCTCTTCACCAGTTTTAGGGTTACGACCAGTGCGTGCAGCACGTTCTTTAACACTGAAAGTACCAAAACCAACTAAAGTTACTGTGTCACCTTTTTTAAGTGCTTCAGTAATTGACGCAATTGTCGCATCGAGTGCCTTGCCTGCATCAGTCTTAGATACTCCCCCTTTTTCAGCAATTGCATCGATTAATTCTGATTTATTCATGAATAAAACATCCTCTTAATATCGTTTGTTTAAGGTCCAAGGCTATAGTTTAAAAGGCCATGACGCCTTTATAGCAATGCTTTAGGGGAAAACGCAATACTAGAGCAGGGCTTTTAGCAAAAATAAATGCTAAAAAACTGTTATATATTTGCTAAATCCCAACATTTTTTTACTTTTTATTCAATTTTTCTTTCAAATGTTGATTTTCTTCTATTAAAGCATCCACCTTAATATGCAGTTGTACAAGCAGCTGTTCGATGTGTTGCAAATCTTTCGGCGTCACCAACCCAATACGGTTTAAAGAGTGATTAACACTCGTATCAAGAATCTTTTCTACTCTGTCTTTTGTTTCAGAAACAGACTCTTTTGCTTTTTCTGTGACCTTGCCAACAGTATTGTCTGCCAAGTCTCCAGTTTTTGATTCTAGCTCCTCACCCACTTTAACCAAAGAATCAAAGAGCTTATTTCCCTCTTCTTCCGCACGTGAAAAAGCACCAAGTCCTGCTAGCCAAATTTGCTTAGTATACTTCCTAAAATCTAAAGCTGATTTTCTTGAACTTTTTGATTTTAATTTATTTTTTTCTTCCGACTCTTCTATCTGGGTATCTGTATTTGCATTATCCATTAATCTAAACTCCTAATCAGATGAGAGAAATGATGACTGATTTGACCACAAAATATTTCTATAATATCAAAGTAAAGACTTGATCCATTTACAAAACTGTTCTACAAAGCAAATAAGTCATGTAAATATATTTAACACGACATTGTGTTAAGTTTGGGATAGGATGTCCCATTCTTCGGTTAATTGCTATTTCTAAGGATAAACTTTTATGAGTGAAACGCAACAAAGACAAAAACATCCGCGTCTGTTGCTGAATATTGTTCTAATTATTTTAGAAACTTTTTTTTCATTTATTCTCACCCACGATGGTGCCCTTCGCTTGCAAGCGAAAAAGTTTATTTTGAACAAAACAACGATTCGTATTAATAGCTATTTACCTTTCTTTGACTTCTATGTTCAATTTACAGAAAAAGGTTTGTTATTCGATATTCACTCTTTTGATAGACGTATTGATCTTGAGATCAATAGTACGCTTATCGATTTAATTAAAATTTTTGGTTTTTCTAACCAACGCAGTCTTAAAAATATGCGTATTGATGGTGATGAGGAAACGAAAAAGGAACTTCTAGATTTAATTTCTCATTTAACTCTACCAAAATTGCTAGTTGACTGGAAACAGTGGTTTAACACTCCAGATGATGAAGCTGAAACACTTGCTTCACGTAAACGGATTGCTCCATTACTTGAGAAAATTGATCAACAAAGATCAGAGATCAACTCCCTTCACGTGGAAATTAAACAGTATCAAAATCGAATTACTCGCTTACAACGACGTCAACGAAATATTAACCTCTCCTTTGGTATAATTAGCCTAATATTTATTGTTTATTTCATATATAATTTGTGGGTTGCCTAATTTATTTTTCTATTTTGTTCCTACACTTGAATTAAAAATAAAAAAACTTGACTATTTTAGTCGGGATTCATAAAATCCTATTATCTAGTCTTAACATGTGTATCGAATCATGCGCCTTACAACTCGCGGTCGCTACGCAGTGACTGCTCTACTTGATTTAGCTTTGCAGCCAACTGAACAAACGATCACGCTCGCCGAAATTGCCGCACGCCAATCCATTTCAGTTGCTTATTTAGAACAGTTATTCGCAAAACTTAAGCGTCATGGGTTAGTTTCTAGTGTTCGTGGTGCAAATGGTGGTTACCATTTGGCTCGAAATGCTGATGAAATTACTGTGTTAGAAATTATTGAAGCTGTAAATGAAACGGTTGATGCAACACGTTGTGACCATAAAGGTAACTGCCAAAATGGTGCAATGTGTCTCACTCATGATTTATGGCAAGAACTCTCTCATCATATTGCCGACTATTTAGCAAAAATCTCTCTTGCCGACCTCATTAGCCGAGACAACGTTCAAACTGTTGCATTACGCCAAAATGTGACTGGCACAGATTCAGCTCTTTTATCGGGTACAGGTATTTGATATGAAACGTCCAATTTATCTTGATTACGCAGCAACCACTCCAGTAGATCCGCAAGTTGCAGAACGTATGATGGAGTGTTTAACTTTCGACGGTACCTTTGGTAATGCTGCGTCTCGTTCCCACGCTTATGGCTGGCAGGCAGAAGAAAAAGTTGAATATGCACGTGAGCAAGTAGCAAATTTAATTAAAGCTGATCCACGTGAAATCGTTTGGACTTCTGGTGCAACTGAATCAGATAACCTTGCCCTTAAAGGTGTAGCTCAATTCTATGCATCTAAAGGCAAACATATCATTACAAGTAAAATTGAACACAAAGCTGTTCTAGATCCTTGTCGTGAATTAGAAGAACAAGGCTTTGAAATTACTTATTTAGAGCCAGAACCACAAACAGGTTTAATCACTCCTGAAATGGTTAAGGCTGCCCTTCGCCCAGATACTATTCTTGTTTCTCTTATGATGGTAAACAATGAAATTGGTACAGTCACAGATGTAGCGGCGATTGGTGAATTAACACGTGCCAACAAAACATTTTTCCACGTAGATGCAGCACAAGCAGCTGGTAAAGTTGATATCGACTTATCTACGATGAAAATTGACCTTATGAGTTTCTCTGCTCATAAAATTTATGGTCCAAAAGGTATCGGCGCATTATATGTACGTCGTAGCCCGCGTGTTCGTCTAAAAGCACAAATTCATGGTGGTGGTCATGAGCGTGGTATGCGTTCTGGTACTTTGGCTACTCACCAAATCGTTGGTATGGGTGAAGCTTTTGAAATTGCAGGCAAAACAATGCATGCAGAACAAGAGCGTCTCCGTAAACTTCGTGACAAACTTTGGAACGGTTTACAAGACCTTGAACAAGTGTTCTTAAATGGTCACCCAACTCAAAACGTTGCAAACTATTTAAACGTTAGCTTCAACTTTGTTGAAGGTGAATCTTTAATGATGTCGCTTAAAGATGCTGCTGTATCAAGTGGTTCTGCTTGTACTTCTGCAACTTTAGAGCCTTCATATGTTCTTCGCGCATTAGGTTTATCTGATGAGCTAGCACACAGCTCAATCCGCTTTAGTTTTGGTAAATACACAACTGAAGAAGACATTGACCACGTGCTTACAATTACCAAAGCCGCTGTTGAGAAATTACGTGAACTTTCTCCGCTTTGGGATATGTACAAAGAAGGTATCGATCTTTCTACAGTTGAATGGGCAGAACACTAATTATTGAAATTAGTGTTTTACCCCTCATATTAATATTAGGCTGACCCCGAGGTTTGGAGAAGCGAAATGGCTTATAGCGAAAAGGTAATTGATCATTACGAAAACCCACGTAATGTTGGTGTTTTAGATAAAAACTCTGAAAATGTTGGTACAGGCATGGTGGGTGCACCTGCATGTGGTGACGTGATGCGTTTGCAAATTCAGGTAAATGATAGTGGTGTGATTGAAGAAGCACGCTTCAAAACTTATGGCTGTGGTTCTGCAATTGCATCAAGCTCACTTGTAACTGAATGGTTAAAAGGTAAGACTCTTGATGAAGCTCAAGCGATCAAAAATATTGATATCGCAACTGAGCTTGCTCTTCCTCCAGTAAAAGTTCACTGCTCTGTACTAGCTGAAGATGCAATTAAAGCTGCGATTGATGATTACCGCAGTAAAAAATCTAAAGCTTAATTTGTTACCATTGTAAACGTTGGAGTTTTCATGATTCATTTAACTGAAAATGCTGCGACTCATATTAGCAATTACCTTAAAAATCGAGGTAAGGGTGAAGGCATTCGCGTGGGTGTGAAAACTTCTGGTTGTTCTGGGTTGGCTTATGTTCTCGAATTTGTTGATTCTGTCGATGAACATGACCAAGTTTTCGAACAATTTGGCGTTAAGGTTTTTGTAGATCCAAAAAGTCTTGTCTATTTAGAAGGCTTAGAAATGGACTACGTAAAGAATGGCCTTAACGAAGGGTTCGAATTTAACAATCCCAATAAAAAAGGTGAATGTGGTTGCGGTGAGTCTTTCACTGTATAACTCCCTCTTCTCCTTCCATCCTTTTCATTAAAACAGTGACTTTTTATAGCACTGTTTTAATGTATTTAATTAACGTGGACCTCCTTTCTAATGAATCATTTTGAGTTGTTCAATTTACCCGTAGAACTCGATATCGATTTGGCGAGCTTAAAATCTAGTTTCTTAAGTTTGCAACAGCAATATCACCCAGATAAAGCAGAAGATAAAGATCAGGCATTGATCAAATCAAGTGAAATTAATCAAGCTTTTAAAGTACTTTCGCAAGTAGATAGCCGCGCTGCTTATCTATTAGCATTAAAAAAGCAAGATCATCACCTTGATCAATCCATTAGTGATTTTGAGTTCCTACAATCAGCTCTAGAACTTCGTGAGCAACTTGATGAAGCAACTTCACAAGAGCATTTAAGTACTCTTAAGCAAGAAGTTTTTCAGTGGATTGATGGCTTAGTTCGCGAATTTAAAATTGACTACTCAGATGAAGATTGGGGCGAAGCTCGAGATACTGTACGTAAATTACGTTTCTTTCAGCGCGTTCTTAACGATATTGAAAAAGCAGAAGATCAACTGTTGGATGATGAAGACAACTTTGATTTAGACGATGATTTTTAATTTGCTTTTTCCAATTTATATTCAAAGGATTTAACTCATGGCACTTTTGCAAATTGCTGAACCGGGTCAATCCAGTGCCCCACATGAACACCGCATTGCGATTGGTATCGACCTAGGAACAACACATTCTTTAGTTGCGACAGTGTTATCAGGCAAACCAAAAGTCCTTAACGACGAAAAAGAAAGACGACTTCTTCCTTCTATTGTGCATTATGGAAATGATGTCACTCATTATGGTGAAGAAGCAAAACCTTTCATTATTGCTGATCCAAAAAATACAATTGTTTCTGTAAAGCGTTTTATGGGACGCTCAAAAGCAGATATCAAATTTCAACACCCATATGAATTAGTGGGTTCTGAAAATGAGATGCCAGCTTTCGAGACACGTTCTGGTCGTAAAACGCCTGTTGAAATTTCAGCTGAAATTTTAAAACAACTAAAAGAACGTGCTGAATCTAGTTTACAAAACCCAGTAAATGGAGCCGTAATTACTGTTCCAGCTTATTTTGATGAAGCACAACGTCAAGCAACACGCGATGCTGCACAGCTGGCTGGGTTGAATGTACTACGTCTTTTAAATGAGCCAACTGCTGCTGCTGTGGCTTATGGTTTAGATCAAGAAACGAATTTAGCTACAGATCATAACTATGTGATTTATGACCTAGGTGGTGGTACTTTCGACGTATCAATCCTACGTTTTTCACAAGGTGTCTTTGAGGTATTAGCTACAGGTGGTCATACTGCTTTAGGTGGTGATGATTTAGATCGTCTCATTGTTAAGTGGGCTAAAAAACAATTAAATATTGATACGCTAAGTGATGAAAACTATGCAGTATTTATTGTTGCTGCTCGCCAAGCAAAAGAACAGCTCTCTACACAAGAATCCGTTCAGTTAAAACTACTTGAAAATGTACTAACACTTGATCGTTCAACCTTTGAGAGCATTATTCAAGTTGCTTTAGACAAAACAATTAGTGTTTGCAAACGCGTTTTACGTGATGCAAAACTTGAATTATCAGATATTCAAAATGTTGTTTTAGTAGGTGGTTCTACCCGTTCGTATGCTGTTCAGCAAGCAGTTCGCAATGTATTTAACCAAGAACCACTTTGCACAATTAATCCTGATGAAGTTGTAGCGATTGGTGCTTCTATTACAGCCAATCAATTAATTGGAAACAGCCAAGACGGCTCACTACTTTTAGATGTTACTCCTCTTTCTCTTGGCTTAGAAACCATGGGTGGATTAGTAGAGCGTCTTATTTCTCGTAATACAGCTATTCCAGTTGCTCGCCGCCAAGAGTTTACTACTTATCAAGATGGCCAAACTGCCATGCTTATTCATGTAGTTCAAGGTGAAAGAGATTTAGTCGAACACTGTCGATCGTTAGGAAGATTCGTTCTTCATGGCATTCCCCCAATGACTGCTGGTCAAGCACGTATTGAAGTTACCTTTCAGGTAGATGCAGACGGCTTGCTTACTGTTTCAGCTCGTGAAACAACTTCAGGTGTACAAGCTCAAATTGATATTAAACCATCTTATGGTTTATCAGAGTCTGACACTGAACGCTTGTTAATTGAAGGTTTCCAACATGCAGAAGAAGACAAAAATCTGCGTCATTTAAAAGAAACCAAGGTTGAAGCTCAACGTGAGCTTGAAGCATTAGAACAAGCTTTGAAAGTTGATGCTGATTTACTCAATGCTGAGCAGCTCGAAGCACTTAAAACCGCTGAAAATATGCTTAAAGTACAACTTGATGGCAATGATATTCAAGCGATTGAAAAATCTGTAGAACAACTTAAAGTACATAGTGATGCTTTTGCTGCACTACGTATGAATCGACATATTGACCACGCCTTAAAAGGTACAAAACTTGAAGATTGGTCAAATTCAAACTAAAGGTATAGGTGATCAATATGCCCCGCATTAAAGTACTTCCTCACGCTCAATTTTGTCCTGAAGGTGCAGAATTTGAAGTTGAACAAAATGCAAATCTTTGCCAAAGTTTGCTTGATCGAGGAATTAAAATCGAACACGCATGTGACATGTCATGTGCTTGCACTACTTGTCACGTAGTAGTTCGTAAAGGTTTTGATAGCTTAGAAGAAATGGATGATGTTGAAGCAGATCTTTTAGATCGCGCTTGGGGTCTTGAACCGGATTCTCGCCTTTCATGCCAAGTAAAAGTTGTGGATGAAGATTTAGAAATTGAGATTCCTAAATATACAATTAACCATGCTTCAGAAAATCATTAATCATGTTAATAAAAAAGCTGCTTTTAAAGCAGCTTTTTTTATATTTTATAAACTCTAAACCTGATCTTGCTGGTCTATTTCTAAAGGTTTAACTTCATCTTCAAGTCTTAGCTGCGCTATACCTTGAGTATTCACTAAATTTTGTTGAACTTTAATTCGTTGAATCATTTTCTCAAGCACTTCTACTAATTCAGGATATTCATAGTTTTGTACTTCTTCCAAATTAAGTACCAAGTGAAAGCCTTTATACTCATAATCGAACCATTGCTGATGATCCGATTTATTGCCTGTATATTTCTCCATCACTTGCCATGTCTTTACCGCACCTTGAATACCTTTTAGATAAATCGGTGTTTTAGGAGCGCACAAGAAATCACTTTTAATTAATTGATAAGTATCGTCTGAAATTAAGATTTCATCTATTTCAGCAGCATATTGCAAACGAGCCGCTAAATTCACATCACGACCTACAATCGTATAAGCCATACGATGTGTTGCCCCATAATTTCCTACGTGGCAATAACCAGTACTAATGCCCATTCGGATATGCAATGCTGAGTAACCCATTTTTTTCCAGCGCTCGCGCAACAATTTCATTTGCTGACGCATAGCGATTGCCATTTCTACACAGGCTTTAGCATCTTGCTCCACACCTTGTGAATTCGGATCACCAAAAAATATGAGAATGGCATCCCCCATAAATTTATCGACAGTAGCCTCATACTGTTTAGCAATTTCAGTCATATGGCTTAAATAATCATTAAGCAAAAATGCCAAATCATCTGGAATCAAAGTTTCTGATAACTCTGTAAAACCCTGAATATCAGAAAAAAACACTGTCATTTTTTTACGCTTATATTCAATCTTTGCTTCAGCCTCACCGCGCATAATAGACTGCCACAACTGTAGTGGCGCATAACGGCTTAACTGATTAGCAAAAGCAATATAGCGGGTCATTTGGTCATAGTAATGTTGACGCTGCTGACTGATTTTTTTAACCCAGCGATGCTGGTAGTAGTTTCCGATGGTAATAAACATAACCAAACCAAGAAGTGTAATTACAGTCAACTCTTGGCTAGTAGGCTCAAAATATGTATAAAAACCAAATAAAAAGAAAGTACTTAAATAAAAAATAATCGCGCCTAACAAACTGGTCAAACAAATGACTGCGAAAGAAATACGACTATTAATTGCTGAATAAAATAATGCAAAAATTGCAATAAATGTAGGCACCAAATTAAGATGCAAACCAGCCAATGTAACTGCTACAACAATTGCATCGATTGCAAAGAAAACACTTTTTTGAGTTTTTTTATCGAATTGGTACTGAAGCCAATGTTCTAACTTCGAACTAATAAAAAGCAGAAATAGGAAAAAAGGTGGAACATAGATCTGATAATTTGTATTAGGTGAGGTAAAAGCATAGATCACTAAAATTAATGACAGAATTGAATATCCCATCAAGCGATGAAAATATGCAAACTGTTTAGGCTCTCTATCGATAAACCTCTCTAATTGCACCCTATCCTCCACACCTCAATGTAGCCACATTCATATAAATGTGGCATTGCATTGATTTAGTCCATGCGCCAATCAAATGGCATATCACCTTGACCACGTAACGCAAGCATAAGAGTTTGACGCATATGAGCCAGCACATCATTTGTATAAGGAACCGCAGGTGTACCCCATACTGGTTTAGGCCATGCAACGTCATTCTGATAACGTACAACATGATGGAAATGCAATTGAGGCACCATATTCCCCAAAGCTGCAACATTCATTTTATCAGCACGGAATACACGAGATAGCTGGCTAGATAACCAACTTGATTCACGTAAAAACTGTTCTTGGTCAGCTTGGCTCAACTCATATAATTCTGTGATTCCCGGCACACGAGGGATTAAAATCAGCCAAGGGAATTGCATATCATTCATTAAACGACATGTTGAAAGCGGAAAATCGCCTACAAAAAAAGTATCTTGAGCAAGTTGTGGATGCAAACTAAACATATCTTTTATAAATGACAATAAACAATAATGGCTAATACTATCACATCAGTTTTAATGTGAGTATTGCTAGTGTCTGGTTTGATTACAAATAACAATGATTTTATGCACTTATTCCCCCAATAGACCGAGAAATCGTGCATAAAATTTTGTTATCAACATATAAAGGATTTGTATAGAATGAAAATCACTTTAAAACACTATTTAAGCATGTAATTCATTCAATAATTTCGCTAACAAATCATTAATAAATTGGACTCGTTTTTCCTGTTCTTCAAGCTGAACCATAACTTTTAAACGTTGACCACCTTCCATACGATAATAGGTTGGATGCTTTTGCATGAGTTGAATAATAGTAATGGCTTGAACAGGTGTATCAGGCGAGAATTCAATATTGCCGCCTTGAGTATTAATATCGATTTTAGTAATACCTAGCTGTTCAGCTTTCAATCGAATTTGGTGAACACTAAATAAGTGTTTCACCGATTGCGGGGGAACTCCAAAACGGTCAATAAGCTCCATACGAATATTGTCGAGCTTTTCTTGGGTATCTGTATTACTAATACGCTTATAGAATAATAAACGCTGATGCACGTCACCTAGGTACTCATCTGGAATCAGTGCAGGAATATGTAAATTAATTTCTGCAGTTAATGATAAAGGTGCATCAAAATTCGGCGTTTTCCCTTGCTGAATCGCTTTAGTAGCTTTTTCCAGCATTTCCATATACAAACTATAACCAATTGCTTGCATTGAACCACTTTGCTGCTCACCTAAAAGCTCACCTGCGCCTCGAATTTCTAAATCTTCTGTAGCCAGCATGAAACCAGCACCAAGAGTTGAAGCACGTTGGATTGCATCAAGGCGTTTTTCAGCATCACCTTTTAGATGCTTTATCGAAGGAACTAATAAATAAGCATAAGCTTGGTGATGTGAACGCCCCACACGGCCACGTAATTGGTGTAGTTGAGCTAAACCAAGTTTGTCAGCCCTTTCTATCAAAATAGTGTTGGCATTTGGAACATCAATTCCAGTTTCGATAATTGTTGAACATACCAATACATTGTATTCTTTGTGATAGAACTGTTGCATGACTTGCTCAAGTTCTCTTTCCCTCATTTGCCCATGAGCCACTGCTACACGAGCTTCAGGAACAAGCACGCGAATATTTTCAGCTGCTCTCTCAATCGTATCAACTTCATTGTGCAAGAAATATACTTGGCCACCACGTAGTAACTCACGCAAGATCGCTTCTTTAATAGACGCTTCGGTATGTTCTTGTACAAAGGTTTTAACAGCTAAACGACGGGCTGGCGGTGTAGCAATGATAGATAAATCACGCATTCCCGAAAAAGCCATATTTAAAGTTCGTGGAATTGGTGTAGCTGTAAGTGTTAACATATCAACATCTGCGCGTAATGCTTTAATACGCTCTTTATCACGCACACCAAAACGATGTTCTTCGTCGACTACCATTAACCCTAGATCTTTAAACTGTACATTTTCTTGTAAAAGTTTATGGGTACCCACCACAATATCGACTTTGCCCTCAGCAAGATCTTCAATATTTTTCGTATGCGTTTTATTTGAACCAAAGCGTGATAATACTTCAATACGAACAGGCCAGTCGGCAAAGCGGTCTTTAAAAGATTCATAATGCTGTTGAGCAAGTAATGTCGTCGGTACTAATACAGCGACCTGCTTACCATTTTGCACCGCAACAAATGCTGCTCGCATTGCAACTTCTGTTTTACCAAAACCAACGTCCCCACAAACAAGTCGATCCATCGGTTTAGCTTGTTGCATATCATAAAGCGTCGCTTCAATAGCATTGGCTTGATCAAGTGTTTCTTCATACGCAAATCCGCTTGCAAATTGCATATAAAGCGACTGATCGACTTCAAAGCCAAAACCAGGTTTTGACTGACGACGTGCCTGTATATGTAGCAACTCTGCTGCAACATCATGAATTTGTTCTAAAGCTTTACGTTTAGCCTTACTCCACGCGTCAGTTCCAATTTTGTGTAATGGTGCTAAATCTGGATCTCCGCCACTATAGCGGCTAATGAGATGCAAGTTAGTCACAGGCACGTAAACTTTTGCCTCTTCAGCATAGTCTAGTTGCAAGAACTCATAGTCTTGCCCTTCAATTGCCAAAGTAATTAATCCAGCGTAACGCCCTACACCATGGTCAATATGAACAACAGGAGCACCTATGCTTAATTCGGTCAAACTACGAATTAGGAATTCTTCTGAAACTTCTTGCTGACGTTTACGACGACGTTGGACTACCCGATGCTCATATAACTGATTTTCTGAAATAACAGACAATTCATCAGTTAAAAGCAAACCACGGTCTAATGGCGCATTCGTAATCGCAATCGCAAACTGACTTTTCTGGAATTGCTCAAAACTATCTACACTAGGAATATCTCCCAGACTGGCACGCAAACCATCTCTTAAACTTTCTCGTCGACCAGCACTTTCTGCAACCAATAAAACAGGATGATTTGCTTCATCAATATATTTTTTAACTACGGCAAATGGTTTGTCTTTTTTCGGATCAACTGGCAACTTAGGTGGTTGCTCAACCTTAAGATTTAGAGCCCCAACTTTTTCTTCAACTGCTTCAGCACTCACAAGCATACGTGGGAACTGATTTAAAGCACTTAGTAAGTTATTTGGTGCAATAAATAACTCATCAGGTGGGAGAATTGGCTGGTCTGCGTTATGACGTCTATCTTCATAGCGACGGAAAACTTCTTTCCAAAAACTGGTTAAATCAGTATCAATATCATTATTTGTAATTACAATGCAATTCTTTGGAAAGTACGTTGTGAGTGTACTTTGAGATTGCATGTAAGTTTTATCAAAAAATAACGGTAAATAAAACTCAATTCCCGGAGATGCAATTCCATCAAGAACATCTTGGTAAATTGGGTTTTTCTTAGGATTTGCAGTCGGAAAAAGTTCAGAATAACGGTCTCTAAAAATTGAACGAGCTTCTTTTAATGGGAACTCTTTTGCTGGTAAGACGGTAAAACTTTTTAAAGTAGTTGTTGTTCTTTGCGTTTCTGGATCAAAGAATTTTAAAGTATCAATTTCATCATCAAAAAGGTCAATACGGATAGGTGCATCCTGACCAGATGCAAAAATATCCATAATGCTGCCACGTACAGCAAACTCACCATGGTCGTAAACTGTATCTACTAAATGATACCCAGCTTGTACTAAACGTAGCTTCTGTTGTTCTAAATCAAATTTTTGCCCCACACGTATATCAAAATGCTCACCTAAAACCCAAGAATATGGTGCAACTCTTTGAGCTAAAGTGCTTGCTGAAATGAGCAATACACCTTTTTGCGGCATATTGGATAAAATCGCGAGTCGTTCTGAAACAATATCTTGATGAGGTGACAAGCGGTCATACGGCAAAATTTCCCAATCAGGGAAAATTGTCGGTTTTATGCCATAAAATTCAAGTTCACTTTCTAACTGAGCAACATGTTGGTTATTTCGAGCTACTACAACGAGCAAAGATGAATGCTGAACGGCAATTTCTTTGAATAATAATGCAGCAGACGAACCTAATAACGACCCTACCCAACGCTTTTCACCGGCTTTGAGCTGTTGTAAATTCAATTGAGAGATTTCTTGTTGAAACATGTATATGGCTTTTATCAGCTAAAAAGATATGAGCTCAATAGTAGCATGATGTTTTTAGTGAAATGAGTTATTTTTTTGAAAATCAAACTACTAGTTGGCCCTACTTTTTATATTTTTTAATCAATTAACTATGATTATTTATCACGCAAAAACAAAACGTAATATTGATTTAAAATTTGTATAATCGCTTTGAGTTGAAGTAGCTTTTCTTGAGTATTTTCCAATCTTGCAACATAGCGCTGTGTTGCGATTTCTAAATCAATCTTTTCATTAATTTGTGGCGTAATTTGAAATAACTTTTGAAGATTATCAAAATTCTGTAATTTACGGTTTGAGAAATATTCAAGATGCTCTGACCACTTCTGATTAATCGCTACATCATTAATGATAGGCCCACGTTCAGAATCAAATTTCAATTGATTCTCTTGCAAGTAAAGTTGTTCTGGTGCTTCTTTTGAGCCTTGAAAAAGCTGCGTTATCTTTTTAAACATTTCATCACATCATATTTATTTCAATTTAAATAATGCAAGTAATCTAGTCACTCCCATCATTTAAGTCTTCTAAACTAACGACTATTCATCGCCTAAATCATCAAGAAAATCTACAGTTGGTACAAAAAATAAAGTACCTGTTTGAGCAGTACTAAAGTCAAGTAACCGATCTAGGTTACCATGCTCATTGCCTAAAAACATGTTCTCAAGCATTTGTCGGGTTGTACTAAATTTACGCGAGTAGCCAATAAAGAATGTACCATATTCATTTCTAGAAGGATTTGAAAAGGGCATATTAGCTCGCATAATTTTAAGCTCATTGCCTTCTGCGTCATGAGCTTTACTAACGACATTATGAGCAGTTAAAGGTTTTTCATCATCGCCGAGCTCAACATCATTGAACTTTTTACGGCCAATCACTTTTTCTTGTTCTTCGTCAGTTAATGAACGCCATTTGTCCATATCATGTGTATATTTTTGGATAAAAGCATAACTTCCCCCGGTAAAGTCAGGGTCTTCATCGCCTACTAATGCCCACTGCGCTGCAATAACAGGTTCAGGGTTCTCAGTTCCATCCACAAAGCCAATAATTGCACGACCATCAAAATAACGAAAACCATGAACCTCATCAATTGGATACGTTACTTTACCAAGCTGTTGATTAATTATATTGCCCAGCTCGTAACATAAAGTCTGACGATCAGCACGTATATGGAAAAATAAATCACCTGGAGTTGAGACAGCCGTGTATTTCGGACCTCTAATTTCTTGAAATGGCTCTAACTCTTGAGGCTTGGATTGCTCTGGAAATAAGATATCCCATGCATTAGAGCTAAAACCTAAAGTAGCATTAAATTTACTATCTGGATAACGATTAAAGAGACTTCTGGTTAGTGCTGAAAAATTAGCAGCAAAATCTTTTACTTTTTCTATTACAGAATCACCTTGAGCTAGTCCCAATACAATAAATAATGCATTTTCACCAGGAGCACTCGTTACAGGTTGAATTCTCATACATTCCATAAAATATGCCTTTTTAGGTATTTAAGCTTATTAATTTAGCATACTCATATTTTTTTCAAACAACCTGTTAAGAAATCTGATGTTGATAAGAGTTTAAGAAAACGCCTAAACTCTTACTCAGATTAAGCTTAATCAACGTCCATATTGCTTTTTTAAATACTTTACGATTTGAGCCGACTCAAACATCTTCACTCCCGTATTTGGGTCTACCAAGTATGGTACTTGCATTTTACCTTGCATAATCGGCAACAGCTTTTCTCTTTTTCCGCCTTCTAAAGGTATGTATTTACCAGGTTTTAAGCGAAGAATAGCAGGTCCCATATCTTGCCATCTCTCTTTAGCCACATTATGCAAAATATATGGTAGCTCAAGTTCAGAGAGTAGACTTCTTACAATTCGTGAATACGGACTTGCTTCAAAACTCCATAACTCAAGTTTTTGTTCAGGTGCAGCTCTATCAACAATTTTTTTATTTATCCATATTCCACGAGCTCCATTTAATATAGTTCCTGCAACTGCAACATAAGGCATGTTTGGGTAACTCGAAAATTTCTGCGGTGTTTTCCCTGTCTTACCATAATGTTTAAATAAATGATGAATAATATCCTGTGATTCATATAGCTGATCGCCAGTATTTTCATCAATTAAAAATGGAAACTGTAATTTACCGCCTTTTTCTTTTACAACTGAACGATACTTTGTTCCACCTTTAGGACATGGATAAATTTCAACGTCCAGATTCAAAAGTGTAATCACTTCACGAACACGACGGCAAAATGGTGAACCTTCAAATTCATATAATTTCAAAGCCTTTACAGGTTGTTGTGGAAATGCTGTTCCTGAAACACCTCTACCACCTTCAGCAATTGCAGATACAACTGCTTGAAGTACTTTAATTTGATGAATCACCATCATGCCTTCCTTTATATTAGAGAATTAGACTAATTTTTCTTTTGCTATCACAATCCCATTATTATCAGCATAGATAAAATCACCAGATTGAATTGTGACTCCACCAAAATACAAATTAATATCTACCTCACCAATGCCCTTACGATTACTTTTTTGTGGAATTGCAGCCAATGCATGTACTCCCAAATCTAAGGTCGCAAGTGCATCAACGTCTCGTACACAACCGTAAATCACTACACCATTCCAGTTGTTTTTAACTGCTGACTCAGCAATCAAATCACCCATGAGTGCACAGCGCATAGATGCACCTCCATCCACAACTAATACTTTACCTGTACCATCTGTTGCCAATAACTCTTTTACACGTGAGTTATCTTCAAAGCACTTTACTGTTACAACCTGTCCCCCAAAAGTTTTACGTGCTCCATAACTTTGAAAGAACTTGCCATCCATTGATGGGATTACAACCTGTAAGTCTTTTTCAGGGTTATCATCTAATAAATCACATGTTACAAATGGTACTGTCGACACTTTAATACTCCCTTATCGAGTTTGTTGTATGCTCAGATTATCATATCGTTTAAAGGCTTCAATTTGCGTTAGCGCCGCTACGACCATCGTATGAGCCAATTGCTCCGCAGTTACTGGCTTATATTTGAATGGCTTTTGAAATTTATTCTCAATAAGTTTAAATAGACTCTGCCCTAAGTCTTCAATAAACCGTACATCGCTGCGTTTACCAATCAGTAAAGACGGTCTAAAAATAGATAGTTTTTCGAGTTCTAAGCTCTCAATATAATCCTCTAACTGTCCTTTCACTTTATTATAGAAAATTGGAGAGTTTGCATTTGCTCCAAGGGCACTCACTAGCAATAGATGAATGTGCTTATCTTGCACTAGATCTGCTAAATGAGCATTGATTTCATAATCCACAGCGTAAAAAGCCTGTTTTGAGCCTGCCACTTTTAATGTTGTTCCAAGACAGCTAAATGCATGGGTATGGCCATTCACATCTTCATCATTGAGTAATAAAAAATCCTCTATAACGAGTTGAGTAACTTTTTTATATGTATTAAGTAGTTGTGATTCTTTTCTTACCACAACAGTAATCGCTTCAAATTCTGGTGTTTGCTCAAGCTGTTCGACAAGCGCTAAACCCACAAGTCCCGTAGCACCTATCACAATTGCTTTTTTAGTACTTATAGTCATTTTTTATCCAACCCTCTTCAAGTTTGTATCAAATTTAACCTTTTCTTACCGTTTTAGCAGCCCCTAAAACCGCTTAAAATGCTCGCAAGGCTTGACTTCACGGTGTTGATTCATCACAATATGGCACTTGTTTACGGGCTGGTGATGGTTACACCAGTTTACTGAATTGACCACAGCCCGCCCAGACCAACTTATTTTCAAGGAGTGCAAGAGTGGCAAACTCTGCTCAAGCTAAAAAACGTGCGCGTCAAAACGTTACAGCGCGTAAACACAACGCAAGCTTGCGTTCTATGGTTCGTACCTACATCAAACGTACTTTAAGTGCAATCGCTGGTGGTGATTATGCTGTTGCTACAGAAGCTTACAAAAAAGCTGTTCCTGTAATCGACCGCATGGCTGATAAAGGCATCATCCACAAAAATAAAGCTGCTCGTCATAAGAGCCGTTTAAATGCTCAAGTTAAAGCGTTAGCTAACTAATTTGAACATGTAAAAAAAGCCCAATAGGGCTTTTTTTATTATCTATTGTTTTTGAGCTTATAGCACTTTATGAAATTTAGCTACATTCAGCTCATAGGCCTTTCCTCTCCAAATCCACTTTAATTTACAATTTGGAAACTCTTCACCTTCAAACCATACAAATAATCCTTCCATCATTTCCGGCCAGTCTTCTTTCTTAATTTTATTCTCGCCAGAAATTACAGCAACAATTGCTGCAATAATCGTGTCATGACTCACGGCTAAACTAAGACCGCCTTTAGTTTTTGGATGAGTCCGGTAAATAAGCTCTAGTACATCTAAAACACCTGTAATGGGATGTTTCATACCAGGTAATGCATTATTTACAAAACTATTAATAAAACCTAAAGCACCCTGCTTTTTAAAATAAGGAGCAGCTTGTTGTATATCCAACACAAAGCTACCCGGTTCAACAAGTAGCCCTTGCTCAATAATTTCAATCGTATGAGTATTTGATTGGGGACTTACATCGTCAGCCCCTTCAATCATGAGTGCCGCCGTATCAACACAGCGTTGTATTGGACTTGAAATACAAT
Organism: Acinetobacter sp. SH024; assembly: GCF_000163635.1. Lineage (NCBI taxonomy): Bacteria > Pseudomonadati > Pseudomonadota > Gammaproteobacteria > Moraxellales > Moraxellaceae > Acinetobacter > Acinetobacter sp. SH024. The sequence goes on from NZ_GG753600.1 coordinate 369,318, forward strand.
GCTGAATAACACGATCTGTATTTTTGATTAAGTAATTACCCCATGCCTGCGCAAGCTCACGTCCTTGAGGAGTAAGTTGGAGATCATAACCAGCCAAGCCCTGCCCATCTACAAGTTCTCTTAAAGAATGGCGCGTAAATAAGGTTACAGGAGTTGAAGCATCGGGCAATAAATCAATTGCTTCAAACATACTTTTAGGCAATAAATCGAGTGCCATCTTTATCTTGTCATCTTTTTTCAATACTTTGTCACTATAACATGTCTGGCATAACTCTCAATCGATAACACCTGATTGGGCTAATGCTTCAAATGCTATTTTTTTGCTTTCCTGATCACGAAAAGCGATAAAGCCCTTATTTAAAACCGTGTTTCTTTGGTTATATTCAAAAGGTTTTCCATCCAGAGTAAGTAAACCACCGCCTATACTTTCTAAGAGACCTTGACCAGAACTGGTATCCCATTCAGAAGTAGGATGAAAGCGTGGGTAAATATCTATTTCACCTTCTAACATCATGCAAAACTTATAGGCACTTCCTGCTTCTCGTCGAATAATGCGATGTTCTTTTTCAATAGGTTGAATAAATTTTTGGTATTTTGGATTTTTACTACCGTGACTAAGTCCTATTTGTATAGGGGCATCTAACGAAGTTGAATTGACCTGATATTGATACCATTGTTGTTGGCTAAAGCTATATTTAAAAGGTAAATCTTGCAGATATCCTAAGTACACAACTTGTTCACATGGCACGGCAATAACTGAGAAAACTGTTTCTTTGCCGTTGATCAAGCTTAGATTGATCGTAAATTCATCACGTTCATGTATAAATTCTTTGGTTCCATCGAGTGGATCTAACATCCAACAAGTAGACCATTCATGACGGGCACTATAATCACTTTCTTCAGACAATACAGGCAACTCTGGACTAATCTCTGCAAGATGCTTTAATAAAAATCTATTTACCTTTAAATCTGCTTGGGTTACAGGTGAATCATCTTGCTTTTCATGAATAGTAAACTCATAACCCGCAGAATAGTTTTGATATTCTTCTAGTAAAATCTGACTCGCCTGTTCCAGAATAGGCAGAAGTTGATTAATTAAATTATCTTGTGGGCGTGTAGTTGTTATAAACATAAATATGCTCTACATAGTTTCACTTCTATTATAGGTGAATTATGAACAATTCTATATTCGCCAACAGTTTGATTTACTAAAATAGTAATTTATCTTAATCATTAGGCCGTTGCTTTCCGCTTATGCTATTTAGGTAATATAAATAATTTTAATATTTATAAAAGTCTTTATTCCGTACAAAAAACAATCTATAAGTTATGAAAAATAAACAACTTAAATCAGATTTATCCATTTCCTTTTCATATATTTCTTGGTATGTTCAAGGACACAATAACAAGATGGAAGAAAGTGCACATGATGCTATATGGATATCATTTCTCGACAATAGAACATAACTGGGAAGACCTTAAGCCCTTAAATGAGTTTCTACAAACATTTGCAGATGATGATGGTGATGTCTCAACACGAGATAAAGAATCACTCAAAGAAATCATAGCGAAATCTGATACAGCGTTGGCTCTCGCTAGAGAAATGGGTTGGGATGGTAGCTATACAGGCTGTCCTTATCTATTCTGGTTACCAAGTAAAAATAGCCAATCTTTTGAATATGGTTTTGTATTTAAACAGACCTCAGATAATACAACTTTTGTGATTTCACCGATTGAATTGAGCTATTTAGCTGAAGATCCCGAGGTACAAACATTAAGTAAAGATATTGAATAAGTGATATAGGTTATTGATTCAAATTTGAGATCAATAACCTCATCTTAATATTAGGTAGATTAGTCAAACATACTTAACTGAGGTGTAGGTTTTATAATTTTTTCTTTGGGGACATGAGAGCATTCAAACTCTTCAACTGGAAAACCTTCGATAAAGCTGGAAATATCTGGTGATTCTAAACTTAACCATTCATCTAGTCGATCATGTGGAATCACAATAACTGATCGTTTAACATCGCCTGGCTCGTGAAAGTCTTTCATCATTGGATGGTCTATAGCGTCCATGGTCAACATACTTGCAGAACGAATAATCGTTTCATTCATTTTGCAAATTTCGTAGATCGCTGCAATAAAAAAAGCCTGCCCATCTTTACGGCGTACCCCCCACCGCTCAGGCTTATCATTTATATACTTACTTTCATAAAATTCGGTCACTGGAATCACACCAAATTTACATTTAAGTGCAGCTTCTTGAAAACTCGGTTTTTGGAAAATAGTCTCATGGCGGGCATTGTAGGTATGTTTTGCTATATTTGTATCTTCTGCCCATTTAGGAACCAATCCAAACATCACTTCGCGCCATTCAAACCCTTGAGGTGATTTGAATAATAGTGGCATTGTTCCAGCAGGATAAACCTCTTCGGCATAGCTAAAGCCGACCACAGGCAACTGAAGTTGCTGTAATTGGGCAAGCGTTAAAGGTTTAAAATTGGCGCACATAACAAGAATAAAATACTCTACATTTACTTCTTTTATTTTATAAGCATTTACCACATAAACCAAATAAAAAGGCACTCGAAAGTGCCCTTAACGACATAACTTTACGCTTATGAAACGTGTTGAATCCCTTGAGGAATCGCCTGTAATAGTCGTTTAGTATAATCATGTTGAGGATGTGCATAGAGTTCATCTGAATTGGCTATTTCTACAACCTCGCCATGATTCATGACCATGACCTGATCAGAGATATATTTCACGACCGATAAATCATGTGAAATAAAGATATAACTTAGTCCAAACTCATCTTGTAAGTCTTGCAATAAATTAAGTACTTGTGCCTGAACTGAAACATCGAGCGCAGAAACAGATTCATCACAAATTAAGATTTCAGGCTTTAGCGTTAAACAGCGTGCAATGGCAATACGTTGACGTTGTCCACCTGAAAACTCATGCGGATATCGGTAGTAAGCTTGTTCAGGTAAATTGACTCGCTCAAGCAGTCCGAGAGCAATTTGCTTGCGCTCAGCATCATCTTTACCAACGTTATGAATTTGCATAGGCTCTAATAAAATCTGCCCGATGGTAAAGCGCGGATTAAGAGACGCATACGGATTTTGAAAGATGATCTGGATTTTCCGTTGATATTTAGCAAACTCTTTTTCAGTTAATGAAAGAATATCTTTACCTTCGATGAAAGCCTGCCCACCAGATGCCTGATGTAAACGCATGAGTAATAGCCCAACAGTCGTTTTACCTGATCCAGACTCTCCGACTAAACCCAAAGTTTTACCCTTAGCCAGCTTAAAAGAAACTCCTTTTACGGCCTGAAACTCTTCTTTGCCAAATAGACCTTTACGGCTATAAAAGCTTTTTTTCAGGTCTTTTACTTCTAAAATGATTTGTTCATCACCATTTAAGCCACGTTTGCGCTCGGGAATTTCTGAAGCATCAAAACTTTGCTCGACCAATACATCATCTTCTTGACGCATAAAATCGCTCGTTACAGGCAAACGATAAGGCCGTTGTGACATTTGCGGGCGGCAATATAACAAAGCTCTCGTATATACATCTTTAGGCTGTTCAAGGACCTGTTCAGCAGCACCTTGTTCTCTTATCTCGCCATGACGCATTACAATGACTTTATCTGCAATTTCACCGACCAATGCTAAATCGTGGGTAATAAAAAGCATCGACATTTGACGACGTTTACGCAATGACTCGAGTAAATCAATAATTTGCTTTTGGATCGTTACATCAAGTGCCGTAGTCGGCTCATCGGCAATGAGCAGTTTAGGCTCACACGCAATCGCCATAGCAATCATGACACGTTGCTGTTGACCACCCGAAAGTTGATTTGGGTAAGCGTCAATTTTAGTTTCAGGTGAAGGAATACCTACTTCTTTAAGCAACTCTAAAACGCGTTGTCGGGCCTGTTTACGATTCAACCCCATATGTAAACACAACACTTCTGCAATTTGATTGCCAACCGTAAAAACTGGATTTAATGATGACATCGGCTCCTGAAAAATCATGGCTATGTCTTTACCACAGATTTTGCGCATATCTTTACGAGATAAGCTCAGTAAATCTTTGCCTTCAAATATAATTTTACTTTGCTCATCAATTTTACTCTGACCTACAGGCAACAATCCCATAGTTGCCAAAGAAGTAACCGATTTACCACTACCCGACTCACCTACTAAAGCAACCGTAGTATTTGCAGGAATATCAAAAGTAATTCCTTTTACGGTTTCAATATATTGCTTATCTTCACCTTTAAAACTTACTCGTAAATTTTGAACATGCAGTAACGGCGCATTCTTATTTTCTTGTTCTAACATTTGACCTTCCTCTTATTTTAGCTTTGGATCTAATGCATCACGAAGTGCATCAGTAAACATTGAAAATGCCGTTACCAAAACAGCCATTGCGACAGAGGCTGCTACAAGCTGCCACCATTTGCCTAAAAGAAGTTCACTTTGTGCTTCATTTAGCATACTCCCCCAAGACACTACGCCTACTGGCACACCGAAGCCTAAGAAACTCAAGATGACCTCAGATTTAATGAAAGACACCACCAAAATTGACATTTGGACCAAAGCGATATGGCTGACATTTGGGAAAATATGAATGAACATACGGCGGAAGTGACCAACACCAATTGCTTTGGCAGCAAGAACGTATTCACGTGCAGTATGTTTCATATATTCTGCACGAATTAATCGATAAACACCCGTCCAGCCCGTTAAACCTAAAATCAGAACAATAGACAAAATACCTTTTTGTTGAAGTACTGCAGCAATCGCGAGAACTAATAACAAATATGGAATTGAGGTAAAAATGTTATAAAACCAGTTGAGAATATCATCAACCCAACCACCGAAATATCCAGAAATTGCGCCTAAAAGTGTACCAATTCCTACTGCAAGTAAAGCCGATATCACCCCAACAATAATTGAAGTTTCAGCACCTTTAATAGTTTTCTTTAAAACGTCCTGTCCCCATTTATCAGCTCCAAACACAAGGGTACTTTTCAGTTCTGCTTGTTGATCAAGTAAATGTCCTCCAAGTTGCTGATCGATCGCTTTCATATCATCGGCTAATGGGTCAACTACACCATAATAATCAATTGCACTTCCCGCACTCTTTTCTTGTTTAATTTCAGCCTTAAGCTTATCAATTACATCTTTTAAAGGATCGACTGGATTTTCTGGTAACTCTTCTTCAATCGCTGCCGCCTTTTGCCCTGCATCTGTTGTCTTATCTGCCCCTATAAATGTAGGCGGTGCATAACTTACGGCTACCTCTTTATTCCAGTCAGATGCAATCACGCCCGTCATTGATAGAACCAAGATAATAAAATAAAGCAATACAATCACTAGCGATGACATTGCGATCTTGTCGGCCCGAAGACGACGCATGGCAAGTTTCCACAGGCCAGATGAATGAGCTTCGGCTTTTGTTTGTTGTTTTCTTTTTGATAAAACGCTCAGCATAGCCCACCTACTTCAACTGTACACGTGGATCAACCACTTTGTAGACCAAATCGGCAATCAGGTTAAAAATCATGGTTGCAGCTGCGATGTAAACTGTAATTGCTTTAATAACAGGAAAATCACTCCGCTCAACTGCAATAATCACCTCTCGACCAATCCCGGGAATACCAAAAAAACGTTCAATTAAAAATGCGCCTATGAGCAATGCAGGTAAAGTTGACATCACATCGGTAATAATCGGAATTGAAGCGTTCCGCAGTACATGTACACCTAAAATTCGGCTTTCACCTACACCTTTAGCACGTGCTGTTCGAACATAGTCCTGATTAATTTCATCAAGCACGAAACTACGATATAACCGTAAAGTCGGTGCAATACTCACCACCAACATGATTAGAATTGGTAGTAAGGCAAACTTAAATAAATTATCAGTAAAGGTGTCGCTCCAGCCTTGCACAGGAAACCAACTTAGCTGATACGCCAGAACATATTGAAAAACGATAATGTAAACTAAGATACTGATCGACATGCCAATAGTACATAGCATCATGACCATACGGTCGGTTAGAGAGCCCCGTACCGCAGCAACAGCTAATGCCAAAATAATTGAAATAACCGTCTGTAAAATAGTCAGTGGGATTAAAAGCGTAAGCGAGGGTCCTAATCGGGTTAAAATAATTTGAGAAACGGGTTCGCCAGTACTCCAACTTGCACCATAGTCAAAAGTCAGTATCTGTTTAATGAAAATCCAGAGCTGAACGTAATAAGGTTGATCTACACCTAGCTGCTTACGAATGTTTTCAATCTGCTCAGGATTAGACATCTTGCCCGCTAAAATATAAGCAGGATCGCCACCTACCCAGTTAAAAAGAATAAAAATAAGTAAGACTACCCCCAACATAGTTGGAATCATCTGCCATAAACGCCGAATAACATATGCCAGCATAGTGATAATTCCTTATTTAATCCGTTGTCCGGTAATTTCGTTAAAGAATGCTTTATTGTCAGGATCACGACCGAGGAAATCTTTAACTAATTCAGCTGCTGGTTTTTGGCTACCTTGCGACAAAATGGTTTGACGGTAACGTTGCCCTACTTGTGGGTTATTAAGGTTATCCCCATAAGCAGAAAGCATGTCTAAAGCTAGAACCTCAGACCACATATAGCCGTAATAACCTGCTTGATAACCGCCCATCAAATGCCCAAACTGCCCCGGAAATTCGGTTGTTGGTACATAACCTAAGGCTGTAGCAGCTTCCATTTTTTGCCAATTTTCTAAAGGTTTTACTTTTAAGGCATCGGCAGTATGCAATGACATATCATACTGTGCATAAAGAGTTTGACGCGCATAACGCAAGCCACGACCATAGTTATGTACAGCTTTTAAACGGGCAATTAACTCATCGTCAACACGTGGGCAGGCTGGATCGCAATAATCGGCCACTTTAGATAAGGTTTCTTTACGGCGTGCCCACTCCTCATACATTTGAGATGGTGCCTCTACGAAATCACGTTCTACGGATGTTCCAGACTGACTCGCATAACGTGTATTTGACAAAATGCCGTGTAAAGCATGACCAAACTCATGGACAAAAGTTTCAAGCTCATCGCTATTTAGCCCTTTACGATTAAAGTTCGTGACTAGGGCTGAAACTGGTAAGCGGTTTGTTAATGTACTACCACCATATACTCCCCAAACGGCAGCATGGCCATACTTCCCTTCACGAGGGAATTTATCCATATATAAGCCACCAAGGAGTTTTCCTGTTTTCTTATCAACTACATCGTAATATTCAACTTCATCCTGCCATGCTTTAACTTTGACAGGTTTAAAATCAATACCATAAAGATCAGATGAAACAGCAAACAACCATTTTTGAGCAGCTAAGGTTGGAAAATAATCACGAAGTTTTTCCTGATCGATCTGATATTTACTCTTACGAAGCTTTTCACTCCAGTAAGCTTCACTCCAACGTGTGATCTCGGTTTTTTCTAATGGTGTTTTTAATGTTTGTGCTTTAAATTCACGGAGTTCTTCTACTTCTTTACGTTCAAGTGGCGCTACTGTTTTTTGGACTTCTGCTAAAAATTGATTTACAGCCTCAGGCGTTTTAGCCATACGGTCTTTTAAAACCCAATCTGCATAACTTGCTTTTCCAAATAACTGAGCAAGCTCATAACGCAAATCAATTGCCTGTTTAAGTAGTTTTAAATTTTGTTCAGTACCCCGTCGCGTAAAGGCAATTTGATATCTTTTTCGGGCATCATCATTATCTGCCAACTCCATAAAAGGACGATATTCCGGATATTCAAAACCTAATAAATAGTTGCCTTTAGCATTTTTCTTTAATGCTGAAATATAACTTTGAGGTAAGCCTTTCATCTCTTCAGGAGTAAACTCAAGTTTCTCTGGATTATCACGGACGTTACGGGCATATTCTTGTTCGAGTTTGGTCAACTCATCCAGAATAGCTTTCATTCGTGCACGTTTTACTGGCTCAAGTTGAACGCCTGTGTCTTCAAACTGATCTAAGATATCTTGACGATATTTTTGGTCTATCGGATCAGTAGCTTTTGTATTCTTAATGACGTTATATAATTTTGAATTTTGAAATATATCAGTATGAAACTGATTAATTTTGATTTCACAGTCTTCTGCGGCCTTACGTAACTTTGCATCTGGGTCTACGTTACTATATAGACTTATAGGACCTGAGAAATCTTCAAAATGCGCAAAAACTTTATCCCATTTTGCCAATATAGGTGCCGCTGCTGCATTATCTTTAACAGGTGTTTTTTCAAAATTTGAAATCTCTTTCTGAATCTTTTTTAAATTCGCATCACACCATCCTGGAAGTTGTTGTGCTTTAAGTAATGGCAAAGTAGGACGTGTTGTCTCTGCCGTTGCAAATTGACTTATACCCATGGTCAACACACATAAGGTTGTCATTTTCAGTAAATTATTTTTCATCGTATCTCCAATTTTTTTCATTTAATGATTAGATTTAGTATTTGTATCAATATCGAAATACATCCACTCTGCATGTAAAATTGGATGCTTCTTATATCCAATGATTTTTGGTTGAGCCAGCATATTCCGGTAGCGTGCATATGAGATTTGAACAGGCATATAGACTTCTAACAACCGTGTCATTTTTCGATAAAGCGCATCTCTCTCAGCACCTGCTTGCATTTGTTGCGTTTGGCGATACAACTGATCAAACTCTGGTGTAGAACCACAAGACCAGTTCGTCATATGTGTATTGGGTCCATAAAAATTTTGCATAAAATTATCCCCATCTGGATAATCGGCTATCCATGCAGAAGACCCGAACATCCCGTCGCATTGTTTTTGCGCACGAATAAGATCTGCAAAGAGCATGGGTTTAAAGACCATACGGATATTCAAACTATCAAAATTTTTCTTCCAGAGCTCAGCGCTTTGCTGACCAATACTGTCACTACGCGCCATATATTCAATGACAAGTGGTTTTCCGTCTGGTTGCGTACGCCAACCTGAGGCATCTTTTTTATAGTGATATCGATCTAATAGTAAATTTGCTGCTTTCACCGAATATGGGGTACTGGTTCTGTATTGAGGATCATTACCCACTACACCTGGTGGAATTGGAAAATGTAGACGCTGTGCATCATCATTTCTTACTAGTTTAATTTCTTGATCTATCGAACGAGACATCGCAATCGCACGGCGTAAAGCAATTTTCTCTTTACTCATTCCCCCAACAACTGGATTTTTAAGATTCCAATAAATATAGCTAATTTCGGGGTCAACAATGCGAGATAACTGCACACCTTCTTTAGCAAGTTCAGGTCTTAGTTTGCCGTCTTTAACCGCTTTTGCGACCAGTTGGCCTTCAAGCTGAAATATATCAACCTCACCACGCTGAAATGCTAGCCACCGCGATTGGTTTTCTTCCATTACCTGAATATCAATTGTGCCGATTTGAGGCATTTTTTTACCTTTAAGTCGCTTCACAATTGCCTGATCTTCAGGGCTGCTGGCATTAAAGTTCCAAGTAAAGCCGCGATAATCAGGATTCGCTTTTAAAACAATGCGCGATGCTGGTACCCACTTGCTCAACACATAAGGACCTGTACCTACAGGGTGGCCCATTACATAACCGGCTTTGTCTTTATACTTTTCGATGACTTCACGTGCCACTGCACCTGTCGGGTCATGGGCGAGTAATAAAGGAAAGTTATAGTCTGGCTTAACTAAACGAATCACCAAAGTGTATTTATCAGGTGTTTGTAAACCACTTACCTTTTGATCATAGTTAAATTTTCCGGACTTATTGGCTGCTTTGACTAACGCATCCATACCTTCAATTTTGTTTTCTAATAGCCAGCTATTTGGAGAGCGCAGATTCGGGTCCAATAAACGCTTAAAAGAATACGCATAATCATTGGCTGTTAATTCTCTAGGTTTGCCTTTAAAAACAGGGTCTGGCGTAAAATAAATTCCCTTTTTAATGCGAATGGTATAGGTCAAACCATCAGCACTGACTTCTGGCATAGCAGTTGCTATTTGCGGAATAAGCTTTGCCGGCCTTGCTAAATAATCATAGGTATATAGAGTTTCAAATATCGATGTGGTTACATGCGCAGAATATAAATCATGGATATAAGCCGGGTCGAAACCTGTCTCAGCTGTTGGAAATACATAACGTAAAACTTTATTCGGATCGGCTGGGCTTTTCGCAAAAATACTTGTAGATCCCGTTAAGGCCATACTAGCGAATAGCAAGCTGATACTACAGTGCTTGAGCTTTTGTTTTAAATTTTCAGTCATCATGATCTTTATCTAAAATTATTTTTTAATAGGAGTAATATCAAGATATTGCCAGTTTGTATTCATCATAGGATGGGGTTTAAAACCTTGAACTTGTGGCCGTACTAACCAGTTACGAATTCGAGTTACATGAACAATCCATGGGTTATCAGCTTCAATCTGGCGATTGAGCTTTTCATAATATGGTAGACGTTGTTGCGGTGGTAAATGAATGGCCTGAGTATAAAGAGCGTCATATGTTTTAGACTGATAACAAGCATGGTTTCCCTGTCCAGCATTTGGTCCATAAAGCAACTGTGCAAAATTATCTCCTTCAGGATAGTCAGCAATCCATACCCCACTCCAAATCATATATTTACATTGAGTTGCGGCTTTTAAGTTATCTGCAAAATTACTTACCTTAAAGTCAGCTCGAATGCCAATTGCATCCAGATTCTTTTTCCAGAGTTCTGAGTGGATAACTGAGGCCGAGCTATTTTCTGTATTGATTTTTAAAATCAAAGGTTTCCCGTTTGGCTGGGTTCTATAACCATCAGCACCTTTTTTATAACCATAATAATCAAGTAATTTATTTGCTAGCAGCGGGTTATATCCTACGCTACTTTTATATTTCGGATTATAGCCATTCACACCTTCAGATATAAACATTTCAGCCCGAACAGCTTGCCCTTTATAAGCCTGTTTTATACTTTCTTTTTGGTTGTACGACAAAGTAATTGCTCTACGAAGAGCGATCTTTTCTGGGCTAAAACCACCAATCACCGGATCACGCATGTTCATCATCGTATAGGTAATTTCAGGTTCCTTATATGGGAAGTGTTTAATTCCTCTCTTCTTAAAAGAAGCTTTAAGCTGATTTCCATCTAAAGCTTGAGGAACTGCACTCGCTGTAAGTTTGTCAAAGTCGAGTTGACCCGACTGGAAAGCTAACCATCTTGACTGCTCTTCTTCAATAATACTGACTACCACCTTTCCAATTTGTGGCATTTTCTTTCCAGACATTTCCTTAACAAGCTGGTTATCCCAAGGTGTTCCTGTCGACTTAAAGTTCCAGACAAAACCACGATAATCAGGATTAGCAATCAACTCGACCTTACTTCTTGGTACATACTTACTTAACATGTAAGGGCCTGTACCTACGGGATGCATACCAATACGGTCACCGTAATAATCGACAACCTCTTTAGCAACTCCGCCAAATGCAATATAGGCAAGAATATAAGGGAAATTATAGTCTTGGCGAGTTAAGGTAAATTGTAAAGTATATCGATCAAGTGCTTTGACTCCTGCAATTGGAGCAGCATAATCAAATTTTCCAGTTTTCTTTGCTTGGGCTACAACCGCATCGGCACCTAGTAACTTACCATCAATGAATGAAACAGACGGTGCTCTATTTTTAGGATCTAGAATACGTTTAATTGTATAGACGTAGTCTTCGGCTACTAGCTCACGGCGTTTACCTTTAAAAGCGGGATCATTAGTAAAATAGATACCTGGCTTAATTTTAAAAGTATACACTTTACCGTCTTGTTCCACTTTGGGCAGGCTCTCTACTGTATAGGGAGCTAACTGTAATGGGCGTGCCAGATAGTCATATTTAAGTAAAGGCTCAAAAATTGCCTCAGCAATATTAGCACTATAGAAATTGGTAGTTTTAACCATATCGAAGCCATCATCCGGGGCTTCATAGGCAACATGCAAAATTTTGTTTGGTTGCGCTGGCGTAATTGCGTAAGCACAAGGAACAGATGTAATAGCCAGACTTAAAATGGCGAGCTTAAAAAATTTTAATTTCAAGTTCATACCCACGTAATTAGTTTTTTAAAAGATATTATCCTTTTGAGTAACATCTAAATCTGCATAAGAAAAGTTCTTTTTCAACAGATAAGCCTATTTAGGTTTAATTCTTTACTTTTCTATGAGCATTTTTATTTGAACAAATGGAAAAACAAAGTCAAAAACCCAATCTTTTGTAACTACTGAAAATAAAGCGAATTTCATGCCATTTATTAATATTCATCACAAAATAATTAATAATATTAGAAATTCATATTTTTATTAGGTACTTAAAATGGTTTGAACTATATAAATAAAAGTAACTTTTTGCCAAATATTATATTTGCATATGTTAATCATCTAATACCTTAAATGCACAAATAAAATACATTAAAAATTAATTATGTTCCACATTAGATCAAGCTCCCCCCACACATAACTACCATTCAATATATTGATTTATAATAAAAATACAACTCAAAGACATAGCAATAAATATTATAACATTACATATAAAAAGGTTCTAAAACGATACATTTTTATTTATTAAGCATGTGAAGAGTCCAGCAATGTATATTTTTTATACAAAAAAATTTGAAACTTTCGGCCAGCGATCAAAAATTTTCCAAACGGAAAAATTTTTTTTGTTTAATAACAGATGAATCTTCGTACTGAATCATAATAAAATCAATATATATCAATATTTTGCATAAACTAAAAAAAGAAAAATATATAGTTGGCACTTGCTTTGCTTAAAAACTTTCCAGCAATATCGCTAACGACAACAAAAAGGGATCAAATCCACGATGAAAAAAAAATACAATGTTCGATCTCAGGCAACCCCCAAGATCAGCAAAACAATTCTTAAATTAAGCACCCTTAGTTTAAGTATGATGTGTCTTACCCTGGCACAGGCAGCAGAAACTGAACAATCAAGTACTGATGAAAAACCAACAAAAGTCGTAAAAGTTGCCGTTACTGGTTCTTCAATCAAAGGGGTTGCAGCACAAAGTGCGTCGCCAATCACAGTGGTGAAAGTTGATGAAATGTTAAAACAAGGTGTAACAACAACAGAGGAAGCATTATCTAAAATAACCGCAAATCAAGCGGGATTTGTTACGGCACAAAATGTAGGAGCTAGCGGTACAGCTGGCTCAACAGCAAACCTACGTGGTATTGGCGCCAACAAAACCCTGATTTTACTCAATGGACGACGTCTAGCAGCCAATGCTTACGATAGCGGTGTGACTAACCTCAATATCATCCCACTTGCTATGTTAGAGCGCATTGAAGTCTTACGTGATGGAGCCTCTGCCATTTACGGGACAGATGCTATTGGTGGCGTTATTAATTTCATTACAAAAAAACAATTCACTGGTTTAAATATTAGTGCCGGGTTGACCCAACCAGAACAAACTGGTGGAGATACTCAAGATATTAGCGTTTTTGGCGGTTTTGGTGATATAGATGAAAATGGTTTCAACGTTTTTGGTGTTGTAGATTATCGTCATGGTAATGACATCATGGCCCAAGATCGTAAGGTTAGTAAGCGCGGTGGCTTACTTCCTGAACTAGGTGTTACAAGAGGTAGTAGCGGTGCATTTCCTGCAAATATTTCAAAAAACTTAGGGAATCCTTATGCCGCAACAGGTTGTGGAGATAATCCTCTTATTTACGTTGATGGAAATACCTGTCGCTTCAATAGCCAAGCTGTGATTGGAATTGTTCCAAAAACAGAAGACATCTCAGCAATGGGACGTGCAACCTTTAAACTCAATGATAATTTTAATGCTATAGCTGAATATGTATATGCACGTAATGAAATTACGACCTCTGTGGCTCCAGATGTATTCTTCGATTTACCACTTGAAGGAAATAGTAAATACTATCCAGGTAACGGCATTACCCCTGCATTAGCAGGTGTCAATGGACAAGACGTCACCCTATCTCTACGCTCTCAAGCTGGCAATCGTGTAAGTACGAGTGTCAATGAATCCCATCGTATCTTTGGCGGTATAGAAGGTGACGCTTATGGTTGGGACATCAACACAGGTATTACCTATGCAAAAAGTAAAGCCTCAGATGCATTAGACAGCGGCTACTTAAACTACGGCAAGACTTCTGAAGCACTACTTGCAGGAAAACTTAACCCTTTTGGTGCACAACAACCTGAAGATGCTGGTTTATGGGATACTTTAGGTGTAACTGGCAAATATATGGATGCTGATGTTGATTCAACCACAGTTGATTTCACAGCAAGCCGTCCAATTTTTACTTTACCAGCAGGCGATGTTGGTTTCGCAGTCGGGGCTAGTTACCGTCGAGATGACTGGACATCAAAAGTAAATTCAGAAATCGCAAGTCTCGCACCGAGTACTGGTGTAGATCCAGATGAACCTATTAACAAAGGTAAACGTGAAATCAAAGCAGCTTTTACCGAGCTGCACATTCCACTCCACAAAACATTAGAAGCTCAACTTGCTGCACGTTATGATGATTACAGCGACTTTGGTGATACTTTTAACCCTAAATTTGCACTCCGTTGGGAACCAATCAAACAATTGATGTTCCGTACCTCTTATAGTACAGGTTTCCGCGCCCCTACTCTTTGGGAAATGAATGCACCAAACTCGATAACTAATACATCTGCCAACTATGATGATCCAATTCTTTGCCCAGGTGGGAAAGTAAACGAAGCCGCTGGTGGTGATAAAAGCCGCGACTGTAATATGCAATTTGACCGTAAAAATGGTGGTAACAAAGACTTAGATGCAGAGGAATCAAAATCGTTTACAGCTGGTTTTGTGTTAGAACCAATCAAAAACCTAGTCTTAACATTAGACTATTACAATATCGAAGTTGAAAAACAAATTTCATCTCTTCCAGAAAGTGATATTTTTAATAATCCAACCAAATATGCAGATAAATTTGTACGTAATTCTGATGGTTCACTCGCATATATCATCACTACTCAACAAAATATGGGAGATTTAAAAACCTCCGGCATTGATGTGAGCTTAAACTATGCTACACCAATGACTGCAACAGGCCGTTATAGCTTTGGTATTGATGGTACTTATGTCATCAAATATGACTACCAAAATGAAAAAGATGGTGAATGGATTCACAATGTAGGCAGCTACGAAGGTACTGGTCCAATTATTCGATGGAAACATGTTGCCAACCTTAATTGGAATTACGAAGACTGGGCACTCAACTTCCAACAACAGTTCACTCGCGGTTATGACGATCAGAATGCATCAGAC
The DNA here is from genome assembly GCF_000163635.1 of Acinetobacter sp. SH024. Lineage (NCBI taxonomy): Bacteria > Pseudomonadati > Pseudomonadota > Gammaproteobacteria > Moraxellales > Moraxellaceae > Acinetobacter > Acinetobacter sp. SH024. The sequence continues at coordinate 384,683 of NZ_GG753600.1, forward strand.
CAAAACCATAAAGTCAGCGACTACACACTCTACAACGTTTCAGGCACATACAAAGGCTTTAAGAACTTAGAGTTAACAGCCGGTATCAAGAATATCTTTGATGAAGAACCTGCTGCAACCAATGTTGAGGACAACTTCCAAATGGGTTATGACCCTCGTTACAGCGACCCTACAGGCCGTACGTACTTCCTACGTGGTACTTACAAGTTCTAAACGGGTGTTTTGCAAATATGGCTCCATAACATCAATGGACCATGTTTGCAAAATGAAATTCTCACTTAGCCAAACAAAAAATGCATAAGTCTTTATCCAAGCATTTCAATATAAATTGTTTGTCTACAGTTTCAGGAGTAACTATGGGCATGACTTTTACAGACATAGAAAATAAATCTGCCAAACGCCTAATTGGTATTGCTGCAGTCATTTTTCTGCATCTTCTTGTTGCCTATATTCTGATGTCAGGTTTAGCAAACAATATTCAAAAACCAGCAGAAAAACCTGTGGAATTACAAATTATTCAGGATATTAAGCCGCCTCCACCACCAAAGCCGGAAGAGCCGAAACCAAAGGAAAAACCACCTGAACCACCAAAAATGGTAGAAAAAGTTGCCAAGGTTCCTGAGCCAGTGAAACAGGTCGAAAAAGTTACACCTGTACAAAAAACGCCCCCGGTGGCTCAACCAACTAAAGTGGCTACCCCAGCTCCTGCTGCACCTAGTACCCCATCACCAAGCCCTGTTGCTGCACCTACCCCAGTGGCTGCTGCGCCGGCACCAAAACCAGCTGGTGTAAGTCGTGGTGTTTCAGAGGGTTCTGCTGGCTGTGAAAAACCAGAATATCCACGCGAAGCACTTATGAATGAAGAACAAGGGACAGTGCGAATACGTGTTTTGGTTGATACATCCGGCAAAGTTATTGATGCCAAAGTAAAAAAATCGAGTGGCAGCAAAATTTTAGATAAGGCGGCAACTAAAGCTTACAGCTTATGTACCTTTAAGCCAGCAATGAAAGATGGTGTACCTCAGCAAGATTGGTATGAAATTGAATATCCATTTGTAATTGAATAAACAATTGAATTAGCAAGAAATTAAAAAATATTGGAGATATACGATGAAAAAATCAACTCAACCGTTAGTTCGTTTCGCTTCTGCAAGTCTAATCGCAGCTTGCTCGTTACTTCCATTAAGCTCAGTTTTCGCAGAAGAAACAAGCAATACTCCTGTGACCACAGCAACTACTGAAACTACATCAAGTACAAATACTCCAACTCCACCACCGAAACCCGCAACGAGTGAAACTGTTAAAAACCCTTATGGCCTAGAAGCCCTTTGGCGCGAAGGTGATTTAGTTGCTAAGTCTACCTTATTTATATTAGTACTCATGTCGATTGGAACTTGGTACATCATCATCTCTAAACTATTGCAGCAAGGTAAAGTCAAACGCCAAGGCAAAGAAGCTGAAAAACATTTCTGGGAAGCGACTTCCCTTGATAATGCTGCAGAAGGTTTAGAACAAAGTAGCGCTTATCGCTTTATTGCAGAAAAAGGCATTAATTCAACTAAATCACATGGCGGTTCTTTACTTGAACGAATCGATTTTAATACATGGGTGAGCATTTCAATTCAACGCGCAATTGAGAAAATACAAAATCATTTAGGCGGTGGTTTAGCCTTTTTAGCAACAGTAGGTTCTACTGCACCATTTGTTGGTCTTTTTGGTACTGTATGGGGAATTTATCACGCATTAACAGCCATTGGTATCTCAGGTCAAGCATCTATCGATAAAGTTGCAGGCCCCGTTGGTGAAGCTCTGATTATGACAGCGATTGGTCTTGCAGTCGCAGTACCTGCTGTACTTGGTTATAACTGGCTTACACGCCGTAATAAAGCAGTTATGGAAAATGTCCGTTCATTTGGTTCAGATTTACACGCGGTTTTATTAAGTGGAGAAATTAATACCAATAATTCAGTTAATCGCAGTATTAAATAATCAGGAGCAAACATTATGGGTATGAGTGTTGGTTCTGAAGATGATGACGAAATGATTGGCACAATTAACACGACACCTCTGGTTGATGTCATGTTGGTTTTACTTATTATTTTTCTTATTACTATTCCGGTAGTCACACATACGGTTCCAGTGAAACTACCAGAAGAAAAAAATACTCCATATGCAACCACTCCTGAAAATATTCAACTCTCAGTAAATAAGAAAGGCGATATTTTCTGGAACGAAAGTTATGTGCCTAGTAAAGAAATATTGCTGGCAAAACTTCAAGCAGTTGCACAAAAACGACCTCAGCCAGAAGTTCATATCCGGGGTGATCAGCTTACCCATTTTGAAGCGATAGATCAGGTCATTAGTACGACCAAAGAAGCTGGTATTGGCAAAATTGCTTTTGTTACCACCCCTCCAGCCTCCCCGTAATTAACTTAAGGAGAATTTTATGGGTATGAATGTCGGTTCAAATAATGATGACGATGTGATGTTAGAAGTCAACATGACACCTCTTATTGATGTCATGTTGGTACTCATTATTATGTTTATTATTACCATACCTGCACCAAACAACGCGATTAATATTAATTTGCCAAATGGTACACCGCCACCAACAAATGAAAAGCCACCTGAAGTGATTGATGTAAGAATTGATGCGGTAGGTAAAGTATTTTGGAATAACCAAGAGGTTTCTGACCGAAAGGCGCTAGAGACTTTATTTCAAGGTGTTGTTGCTAAAAAAGATCAAGACCAGATCAAACTCAAACCAGACCAGATGGCTGAATATAAGAATGTAGCGATGGTCATGGCTACTGCACAACGTTTAGGTGTCACTAAAATTGGAATTGTGAGCAGTAACTAATATTGCTCTTCAATCTATTTAATTCTATTAACTCCTGCGCTAACTTGAATCTTCAGTTAGCGTTTTTTTTGAAGCGAAATATTCAACTCTAAAATAATATCTCCACACTCATCATATTCTCCAGTTTCTCGGAAACCCATTTTTTTATAAAGTTTTCCAGCCACATAGTTGGACGATTTATACATCGTTCTAATTCGTTTAGCTCCTTTTGCAGCCATTTCATCAATTGCTATTTGCAATGCCTTAGTACCATAACCTTTGGCTTGATGATCTTTGCCAATCATAAAACGAAACAACCAAAATAATGTCTCATCAGGTGGGTCAACTTCGACACAGTACATTAAGAATCCAATGACTCTATCATTTGAACAAATCACTCGTGGACAGTAATGTTCTTCCACTTTAGATTCAGCAATAGAATATACATTTGGTGCAACATAGTCCTTTTGAGATTCATCCAACGACAACTTTGCACATTGAATCCAATTCTCACGATTAAGATTTTTTAAGTTAATCAATCTCAAAACCTTTTAACTATAAGTCTGCATTTTATAATGCACAAAATATACCGAAAAATAAAAAGCCTCCGAAGAGGCTTTTTTTATAATAGGTTAAAATTAGTCACCTGTATAACCTTTTAACTTCAAACGAGCAGCATGAAGTAACGGCTCAGTGTAACCAGAAGGCTGTTCACAACCTTTGAAGATAAGATCAGAAGCTGCTTGGAAAGCAATATTTGTTTCAAAGTTAGCTGCCATTGGTTTATACAATGGGTCATTCGCGTTTTGCTCATCAACAATTTTTGCCATGCGTTTAAGCACTTCTTCAACTTGTTCACGAGTTACAATACCGTGACGTAACCAGTTCGCAACGTGTTGAGAAGAAATACGTAAGGTTGCACGGTCTTCCATTAAGCCCACATTGTTAATATCAGGAACTTTCGAACAACCTACACCTAAGTCAACCCAACGAACAACATAACCTAAGATACCTTGGCAGTTATTTTCAAGTTCATTGTTAATCTCTTCCGCTGACCAGTTTGTATCAGGTGCAAATGGAGGGGTTAACAAGTCATCTAATGACAACATTTCTTCAGCTTTTAACTGATCTTGACGTGCTTTTACATTTACTTGATGGTAATGCATTGCGTGAAGTACAGCACCAGTTGGAGATGGAACCCAAGCACAAGAAGCACCCGCATTTGGATGTGCAGCTTTAGTTGCTAACATATCTTTCATGCTATCTGGTTTTGGCCACATGCCTTTACCAATCTGTGCTTTACCTTGTAAACCACATTTCAAGCCAATCGCAACGTTACGGTTTTCGTAAGCAGCAATCCATTTTTGTGTTTTAACCGCTTCTTTACGAACAACAGGTGCAGCTTCCATAGAAGTATGGATTTCATCACCCGTACGGTCCATAAAGCCAGTATTAATAAAGATCGTACGGTCTTTAGCAGCAGCAATACAGTTTTTCAAGTTTACAGATGTACGGCGCTCTTCATCCATAATACCGATTTTTAACGATTTAGGAGGTAATCCAATCGCCTGTTCAGCACGTTCAAATAACTCTACAGCAAACGCAACTTCTTCAGGACCATGCATTTTTGGCTTAACAATATACATAGAACCTTTACGAGAGTTTTTATTTTCGTTTGTACTACGGATATCAGCAATTGATAACAATGGAGTTACCAATGCATCCATAATACCTTCGAAAATTTCTTCACCATCTACCAAAATAGCTGGGTTAGTCATTAAGTGACCTACGTTACGAAGTAACATAAGTGAACGACCATGAAGTTTTGTTGTACCACCAATTAAGTTTTTAATCTCGCGATCTTTATTTAGATCACGAACAATCGTTTTACCATTCTTTTCAATAGATTCTTGAAGTGTACCCTTCATTAAACCTAACCAATTACGGTAACCTTCAACTTTTTCTTCTGCATCGACAGCCGCAACCGAGTCTTCCAAATCTTGAATTGTGGTTACTGCCGCTTCAAATGTTAAATCTTTAACACCCGCTGGATCAGTTTGTCCAATTGGGCTATTTGCATCAATTTCGATAATGACATGAAGACCATTACTTAAAAGTACAACTTCTGAAGGATTTGCTTCTTCACCATTGAAACCAACAAACTGAGCTTCATGAGCTAAACCTGTTTTTGAACCATCTTTCAAAGTTACAACGAGTTTATTTTGCTCAATTGCATATTTTGTTGCATCTGCATGTGAACCTTGAGCAAGCGGGAAAACTTCATTTAAGAAATTCTTAGCGAACTCAATAACTTTTGCACCACGAACAGGATTATATCCTTTACCCTTTTCAGCTCCGCCTTCTTCAGAAATTACATCGAAGCCGTAAAGTGCATCATATAAAGAACCCCAACGGGCATTTGCTGCATTTAAGCAATAACGTGCATTACGTACAGGTACAACTAACTGTGGTCCTGCCAACAACGCAATTTCTTCATCTACATTTTCAGTAGTGATTTGAAAATCTTCAACTTCTGGTAATAAATAACCAATTTCAGTTAAGAACGCTTTATAAGCACCTAATTCAAATTTATTGTTACGGTGCCATTCATCAATTTTTGCTTGTAATTCATCACGCTTAGCCAATAATGCTTTATTTTTTGGGCTAAGATCGACAACAACTTGCTCAAAGTTCTTCCAGTAAGTTTCACTATCTAAACCAGAACCTGGTAAAGCTTCATTTTCGATAAAATCGTAAAGTTCTTTAGCAATCGCTAACTTGCCTTTTTGAATACGTGCAGTCATTGTCTTTCCTGAAGTTGCTACTTTTTATACCAAGAGAATCCTAGTATACCGATTTAAATTAAGCTGAATACTAATATCACATTCCTAAATAGTAAGCATTTTCCCTTGCAAAACTATTGACAAAGATAAATTTTTCTATATAGAAAATATTAAAATTCTAACTAGGATTCCCATCAATTTATTCAATATTTAAAGATACTGAAACTAGACTTTTTGTTAACAGACAAAAAGTTTCACTATCTTGTTTTTCTAAAGCGTATTTAGTTATATCAAACTTTGCTGCGTGAAAAAGCACTATTTAATTAAATTTATCTATTTTTTGTTATAAAAAAGCGCTCAATCTAGAGCGCTTTTCATATCTATTTTACTTAAGAGGTTTTTGTAGCATCAATATGTCGGTGTTCAGAATGTAAATATTCATCAGACTGCATTTCTAGCAAACGTGAACGCGTACGTTCAATCTCAAATGCTAACTTTTCACCTTGATAAATATCAATAATACTATCTTGAGACGTTAAAAGTAATTTCACACCTCGATCGTAAAACTCATCGACTAGATAAATAAAGCGACGAGTACCTTCAGATAAGAAATCTGTCAAATGAGGAACATTACTCACTAGAACCGTATTATAAATATTTGCAATTTCAATAAAATCTGCTGGGCTACGTGGTTTAAAGCAGAGTTCAGAAAACTCACACCACAACACATCTTCTGTATGTCCCAAAGTCTCGACAACACGATTATTAATCACAATCGGCTCTTGAGAATGAGCTTGTGTATGGGTTAAAGCACTAAAACGTTCAGCCATCCAGCTTTGCGCTTCATTCGTTAATGGCGATTTAAATAATTGAGCTTGTTTTAGTACACGCAAACGATAGTCCACACCTGCATCTACATTTAAAACAGCACAGTTCTTTTTAACCATTTCAATGGTTGGCAAGAAACGATCACGGTGAATACCGTTTTTATATAAGCCATCTGGTGCAATGTTTGATGTTGCGATTAATGTCACACCACGAACAAACAATTTTTGGAATAAATCACTCAAAATCATTGCATCTGTTACGTTTGATACAAAGAACTCATCAAAACAGATAACGACAGCATCTTTATAGATTTGGTCAGCTACGATTTCAAGTGGATTACGTTGGCCTGAAAGCTTATTTAGTTCTTTATGAACATGTTGCATGAAATGATGAAAATGCATACGCGTTTTACGGCGAAATGGCACAGATTCATAAAATTGATCCATCAGCCAAGTTTTTCCACGGCCTACTCCGCCCCACATATATACACCTTTAGGTGAAGTTTGGCGACGAAAACGACGGAAAGCTTTTTTTGAGGCTTTATAACGGTTTAAAAGTTCTTTCCATACGCGATCTAATTCTTGCACTGCCTGTGCTTGCGCTTCATCTGCCATAAATTGACCTGAAGCTAAAGCCTCAGCATAGCGTTCTGCTGGGGAAGAAGGTGTGAATGCAGTACTATAAGAAGATTTTAAATTTAACATATCGTTTTATTTCAATTTTAACTGATGAGAGTATAGCGAACATTTTGTTCAACCACATTAGCTTTTAGCATCAAGAGTTACGACGATGACTCTTTTGCATATTGCCGAGGACTCTGTCCAAACCATCGTTTAAATGCATGATTAAATGCCGCCGGTTCAGAATAGCCGAGTAATTCAGCAACAACTTCTATTGAGTATTCCCTATATTCCATAAGCTTCAATGCCTTATTCTTGATAATTTGTTCACGAATTTGCTTATAACTCGTATTTAGCTGTTGCAGTTGATGCCTTAATGTCCTTTCAGGCATTTTCAATGCAAAAGCTGTTTCCGCCATGCTCGGGATAATTCCTTGTTGCAGTTCAAGATAATCTTGCACACATTGTATGATATGTGGAGTTTGATGATCTTGTTGATTTAATCTTGTTATTTCTGCAATACATTTTGATTCATAAATACGATGTGTAATGATATCAGCAGAAGGAATCTTGATTTCAAGTACATCCTTACTTAGGCTAAATGCCGCATATTTACCATTAAAATGCACATCTTCGCCATAATATGCAAAATAACATGACAAAGTATCCATATCAGTAGGCTTTTCAAATGGAAGTTCTATACGCATCGTAGGCATTTGTAATCCCATCATCGTATAAATATCTTGAATAAACTTATAAGTTCCAGAGACTTCACATTGTGCCCGTAACTGACCAATTTCCGTTTTTAAATCAACCGGCAAATAATTTAAAATCGTCCGCTCATCAGTTTCGTATAAAGCTAAGCTACCAAATAAATGCGTAAGCTTTTGATATTTTATACCCTTATTTAAAGCAGTTTGAATATCATTACTTGTGACAAGTAGCATAAGCAATGGGCCGTAACCGGCTAAAGCATAATGCTGTCCAATAAATAAACCCTTTTCAGGCTCTACATTTTTACTAATTATTTGTTGAATGTCCCATTCAAGACGATCATGAATTGTGGAACTCGGGTCTAGAGCATCCACTTTAATACCTATATCGGCCAAACGTGAGTCGACATCAATGCCAGCATTGCGCATTCCTTGAATTAAATAGATTAAACCAAGTATCGACCGTTTCATTCTTCTATCAATTTCCCTAGACTGAAATGTTTTACTATAAAGAAGCAAGAAAATTAATTGCCGAATCTATCAATTTTCACGTCGATACAATCATGTTTAAACTGATTAAAAAACGTTAGTCTTGCGTGCAATCCTCTTTTCAGCTTATGCAGGGTTTCCAATGCTAAACGCAAAGCAAGATGCTATTCAAAAAACTAAAATCGCTATTATTGGTGCTGGCTTTGGTGGCCTAGCAATGGCAATCCGTTTACTACAAAATCAACAGCAAGACTTTGTTATTTTAGAAAAATCAAACGATGTCGGTGGAACTTGGCGAGAAAATCGTTATCCAGGTGCAGCATGTGATGTTCAATCTCATATGTATTCATTGTCTTTTGCACCCAAAACAGATTGGACCAAACGCTATGCTGAGGGACCAGAGATCTTTAATTATATTCAAGACATTACAGGGAAATATAAGATTAAAGATTACTGTAAGTTTAACCATGACGTAACTCATGTCCAATATGATGAAACACGTCATGTCTGGATTCTAGATTTTAAGAATCAACCTTCAATAGAAGCGCAATTTGTAGTTTTTGCATCTGGGCCCCTACACATCCCACAAATTCCTGCTATTAAGGGGATTGAAAAATTCAAAGGAAAAGTGTTTCATTCCTCAAAATGGGAACATGACTATGACTTAAACGCAAAGTCAGTTGCATCTATTGGTACAGGTGGTAGCGCAATTCAATATATTCCTGAAATAGCCAAAGATGTTAAACAGCTCTATGTATTTCAAAGAACAGCTGCATGGGTAATACCACGCGATGAGCGCAAATATTCAAGCTTAAGTAAAGCATTATTCAAATCTTCTAATATTTATCGCCAGATTCATCGTAGTCGTCTTTACTGGAGTAATGAATCTCGCGTTGTGCCCATTGTTCAACCTCAAATCATGAAGTATGGCCAAAAATTGGCAGAAGCATTCATCCGTTTTCAAGTTAAGGATAAAGAGTTAGCAAAAAAACTCACACCTGACTTCGTTATGGGATGTAAACGTATTCTTATCTCAAATAAATACTTTCCTACCTTTAACCGAAAAAATGTTGAGCTAGTAACTGATAGTATTCAAGAGATCAAAGAAAACAGTATTGTTACTAAAGATGGTCGAGAACGACCTATTGATTGTTTAATTTACGGTACAGGTTTTATTACTGACCCACGTATTTATTTAAAACATTTCACATGTATCGGACGTAATCAAATCGAGTTAAAACAAGCATGGAAAGATGGTGCTGAAAGCTATTACGGCATTATGACTAAAAACTTTCCCAACCTATTCCAACTGGTAGGCCCTAATACAGTTCTAGGTCATAATTCGATTATTTTTATGATTGAATCTCAAGTAAATTACATTTTACAGCTTATTCGGTTAGTAGAAGAGTCTGGTCAAAAAGCAATTGAGATCAAGCCTGAAATTCAAGACGCTTTTAACGAACGTGTTCAAAAGCAGCTGCAAGGAACCGTATGGCAAGCTGGCGGCTGTAGTAGTTGGTATCAATCTGCCGATGGTAGAAACTTTTCACTATGGCCAACTTACACATGGAAGTATTGGTTAGAAACACGTAAAGTTAAGCCCAAAGACTACTTACTTTTAAATAAAAGCTCACAAAGCTATGCAGCTTAAAATGTTCAAGACATAATAGGTAGGTTGATAACAATCTACCTATTATATGCAATCTCTTTATCTCATTATTCAAATTTTTTTAGCACTTGCTTTCGGTTATTTCCTAGCACCCAAACTATCTCTAAATATCCGACACTTTATATTTAAAATACTGCCCTATTTTTCTTATATTCTTTTAGCTAGTGTAGCTTTGGAATTAACCTTGGCACTTGATCAAATCGAGAATCCTTCTACCATACTTCCACCCGCTATTATAATTGCTCTTACCACGTCTTTTGGTTCGTTCTTTACGTGTTTATTTGCTTATACAATTTTTGATAAACAAAGTGTTAAAGGAAAAATTTCCCTACAACTTTTTGTAAATGCTTTAAAGAATATTGCGAAGGCTTTTCTTGCACTAGGTGTCGGTGTTTTATTCGGCGCTATCATTACTCAATTCACCTCTCATATCGCATTTAATAGCTGGTATTTGTTATTACTTTTTATTTTTTTAATTGGTATCGAACTTGCCTTCACCCACTTTAACCGCACATGGTTAAGCTGGAAAATTTTAATTGTGCCCTTAGCTGCTTTTATAGGGTCTTGTATAGCAGGCTTTTTGAATTACTATTTACTTCTCAAGCATTTTACACTTAATGAAACTTTAGCTTTAGCACAAGGCTATGGCTGGTATTCAATGTCAGGGATTTTATTTACGCAATTACATTCGGCAGAGTTGGGTGGAATCGCCTTATTAACCGACTTATTTAGAGAAATTGTTGCTATTTTTCTAATGTATACCATGGGTTGGCGTTTTCCACGCCCTGCTATCTCAAGTGCTGGAGCAACATCCATGGATGTTACCTTAGCAATGGTAAAACAATCATGTGGTACACATTATGTACCACATGCCATGATGAGCGGCTTATTACTAAGCCTACTTGCCCCGTTATTAATTAGCTTATTCCTAAATTTTTAGGTAATTGAAGCAAGAATAGACTTCAACATTTCTGTTGGCTTTTCTGCTTTAGTAATCGGGCGACCAATTACCAGATGCGTAGAGCCATCAAGCATAGCTTGCTTTGGAGTTACAATACGTTTTTGGTCGTCTGCATTAGAACCTTCTGGACGAATACCAGGTGTTACTAAAGAGAAGTCTTGCCCAATTAATTCACGAAGAATCTTAGCTTCTTGAGCTGAACAAACCACCCCATCCAAGCCACTTTCTTTCGTTAAATTAGCCAAGCGCTTTACATGCTCTACAGGTTCAACATCTAAACCAATATCTTTTAAATCTTCACGACCCATTGATGTGAGTACTGTCACAGCAATAAGTTGGGTTTGATAGTTACCCGCTTTTAAACGTTCCACACAAGTTTCCATCATTTTACGGCCACCTGAAGCGTGAACATTTACCATCCATACGCCTAAATCAGCCGCTGCACATACTGCTTGAGCGGTAGTATTTGGAATATCATGAAATTTAAGATCAAGAAAAACTTCAAAATTTTGTTCTTGCAGTTTTTTTACAACAGATGGGCCTTCATGAGTAAAAAGCTCTTTACCTACTTTTACGCGGCATAAAGCAGGATCAAGCTGTTCAACAATTTTTAAAGCGTCATATTGGCTTTTTGCATCTAACGCAACAATGATACTCAAGAGACTTTCTTCCATCATATAAAATCAGCGTTATTATAATAGACAACTCATGAAGGAATAAAGGAATGTAGAGAGCTGCTTTCCAAAATTAAAGCGATAAGATCAAAAGCGTTTATATTTAGAAGAATAAAAGAAGAGATAAAATTTAGAGACATACTACTCTTTACTCATTAATAAAGAGTAGTACGGGGGGGATTATAGCGGAGTAGAATTTTTATCTTGCGGATAAATATCTACAACGGTTTTTTCATGTCTTACATTTGCAGCTGCTTCAGCCGCTGCTAATTGAGCACTTTGGATTTGTTCTTTTCTTAAATGGTCAATATCTTTACGCAGGCGTTTAATTTCCCAACCTTTTTGGAATACTCTGAAAACCTGTACACCAAGTAAAAGACCGACCACTGTTCCTAGTACTAATGTGAGTAGCAATAATAAGCCTAAACGCATAGCTGGAACTTGGGTAAATAACAAATCAACAGAAAGTTCTGTTGGATTCTGCAAAACAAGTGCTAAAGAATAGCCAAATACAACAATAAGCAATGCAATTAAAATATAACGCATAGACACCCCGACTTATAAATTTTATTTATTTCCCAGATTCGTTTACTGCGTCACGAAGGGCTTTTCCGGGTTTAAAATGTGGAACAGCTTTAGCTGCAACTTCAACTGATTTTCCTGTTTTAGGATTGCGACCAACTCTTGGATCACGGTGGTGTAAAGCAAAGCTACCAAAACCACGGATTTCAATTCGATTATCAGTTGATAGTGCTTCTATCATTTGATCAATCATAATTTTAACCGCCTCTTCCACCAAAGGTTCAGCTAAGTGTGGGTTTTTTAGCGCAATGCGTTCAATCAAATCAGACTTATTAAGAGCTTCAGTAGTCATCTACGACCTCGTTATTTATTGCTACTCTATGTCGTTCGATAATAACCTGTTTAAATACAAAACGGTAGCGCAGTATGTTGAATACTAGGCTACCGTTTACAGTAATTTGTATAAAAAGTACAATTCCGTTACATGAAACTGTACTTTGTTAACTTATTACTTCATTTGTGCTTTGATCAAGTCACCAATAGTCTTAGGACCATTGTCTTGACTTGTAGTTGCTGTACGCAAGCTAGCAACTGCTTCTTTCTCTTCAGCTTCGTCTTTCGCTTTGATAGACAAGTTGATAGAGCGAGATTTACGATCAACGTTGATGATCTTCGCTTCAACTTCTTGACCAACTTCTAAGAATTTAGTCGCATCTTCTACGCGGTCACGGTTGATTTCAGAAGCTTTAAGAGTTGCTTCAACTTCGTCAGCTAACTTAACAGTTGCACCACGAGCATCAACTGCAGTTACAGTACCTTTAACTAAAGCACCACGTTCGTTAGCAGCTAAGAAGTCATTGAACGGATCGCTGTTCAATTGCTTGATACCAAGGCTGATACGGTTACCTTCAGCGTCTACAGACAAGATAACAGCTTCAACAGTGTCACCTTTCTTGTAACGACGAATAGCTTCTTCACCTTGCTCGTTCCAAGAAATATCAGACAAGTGTACTAAACCGTCGATACCGCCGTTCAAGCCAATGAAGATACCAAAGTCAGTGATAGACTTGATCGTACCAGATACTTTTTCGCCTTTCTCATGAGCTTTAGCAAACTCTTCCCATGGGTTAGCACGAGTTTGTTTGATACCAAGGCTAATACGACGACGTTCTTCATCAACTTCAAGAACCATAACATCAACTTCATCACCAATCTGAACAACTTTAGATGGGTGGATGTTTTTGTTAGTGTGGTCCATTTCAGAAACGTGAACTAAACCTTCAACGCCTTCAGCGATTTCAGCGAAACAACCGTAGTCAGTTAAGTTAGTTACGCGAGCTTTAACGATAGAACCTTTAGGGTAACGGCTCATGATCGCTAACCATGGATCTTCGCCTAATTGTTTAAGGCCTAAAGATACGCGGTTACGTTCACGGTCAAATTTAAGTACTTTAACAGTAACTTCTTGACCAACTTCAACAACTTCTGAAGGGTGCTTGATACGCTTCCAAGCCATATCTGTGATATGTAGAAGACCATCAATACCGCCAAGATCAACGAATGCACCGTAATCAGTAAGGTTTTTGATTGTACCTGTAACTGTTTGACCTTCTTCAAGTTGAGCAAGTAATGCTTCACGGTCAGCAGAAGATTCAGCTTCCATAACAGCACGACGAGATACAACAACGTTATTACGTTTAGCATCAAGTTTGATTACTTTAAACTCTAACTCTTTACCTTCAAGGTGAGTAGTGTCACGGATAGGACGAGTGTCAACTAATGAACCTGGTAAGAATGCACGAACAGGACCGATGTCAACAGTGAAACCGCCTTTAACTTTACCAGAGATAACACCAGTAACGATTTCGCCATCTTCAAAGATTTTTTCAAGTTTAGTCCAAGTTTCAGCACGCTTAGCTTTTTCACGTGATAAAACTGTTTGACCCATACCGTTGTCAAGAGCTTCAACAACTACGTCAACAGTATCACCAACCTGAACTTCAAGTTCACGTTGTTCATTTAAAAATTCAGCACGGTCAACAATGCCTTCAGACTTTAGGCCAGTGTCAACAGTTACCCAGTCGCTATCGATGTTTACAACAACACCTTGGATGACTGCACCCTTTTCAACGTTGAGGTTTAATTCACTTTCTTCAAAGAGGGCTGCAAAAGATTCGGTCATGATATACCTGATAAATTCAGCGGTCTTGGATCAGACAAGGCCGGTTTAGTTAAGTATCAACATAGTCTTTATAGACTGATCAAGCTATGCTTCAACTGATAATTCTATTTACTAAATAGTACGGCTATCGACATAATCAACCATTAACTTAAATACCTGATCGATCGTTAATTCCGAACTATCAATGATATAAGCATCTTTGGCTGGCTTGAGCGGAGCAACTTCTCGCTCCATATCTCTTTTGTCTCGTGCCTGTATATTAGCTAAAATGTCGTTTATTTTAGCATCTAGCCCCATACCCTGCAACTGTTTTACTCTTCGCTCAGCGCGTGACTCTGCCGAAGCTGTCAGATAAATTTTGGCATTGGCTTCTGGAAAGATAGATGTTGCCATATCACGACCATCTGCAACTAAACCAGGGCTTTGCGCAAAAGCTCTTTGTCTTTCAAATAGTGCCTGTCTAAGCTCTGGAACCACTGCAACTTTTGATGCGTACTCACCAACTCGTTCTGTACGAATTGTTTGAGATACATCTTCGCCATCCAAGAAGACCAAAATCCCTGAGGTAGACGTTTCAAATTTAATGTCCAGTTGACGTGCATATTGAATACATTCATCAAGCTGACTGTCTAATTTCTCTAATAACTCGTGTTTATGTAATGACAACCCTAATAAACGATATAAGGCACCCGAATCGAGTAAATGATATTGATAATGTGCTGCAAGTTTTGCGGCCAATGTTCCTTTACCCGAACCACTCGGACCATCAATAGTAATAATTTGAACTGTCATTGAACTCTCACTAAGAAGCAAATGCTTTAGCTAATCTCGAAAAGCCTAGTGTAATGGCTAGTTTTAACTGTGCAAGGATTAATTTACTGACCACTGGCGCTTTTGCCGTTAACTCGATGCGGTATGTAACTAAGGTAATGTATGGAGTAATCTCAGAAAACTCGATTCTACCTAAATGGTGTTTAATCAAAGGATTTTCTATTAATTTATACTCAATACTTTTATTTTCTTCCAACAATGTAATTTCTTCTTTAAGTGGCTTAATTGGACCAAATCCCATACGTCGAATTGAGCCTAAACCATCAGGTCTTTTAGAATCTGCGGAGTCTTTAACACGCACAACCTGTAAAGGTGCAAAAGCAGTATTGTAAGTTGAATGCTTAGAGAGCAAATTAAATACATCAGTAAGAGGAGCATTAAATTCTTTTTCTACGGTAATTACATTACGCATTGGATCGTCCTTATTAAATAGAATCATGACATTAAAACCGCGTTAGTTTGCCATAAGAGTATGTTAATTTTTAATCATTTAAGGACGTTTTTTGTTGTTTCTCTTGTTTCTTTTGCTCACGTCTTTGTTTAAAAAAATGGCTAAGCTGTTGTGCACATTTTTCTTGTAGACAACCATTCTGAAATGTAAACCTATGATTATAATAACCTTGCTGTAATAACTGACGCGCACTCACCAAAGAGCCTGCTTTAGGTTCTGGCGTACCAAAAACCACATGCTTAATTCTTGCATGTACGAGCGCACCTACACACATAGTACATGGCTCAAGAGTGACATATAAAGTCGTATCTTCAGGTAATCGATAATTTTCTAAAGAGGAACACGCTGCACGGATAGCTTGAATTTCTGCATGTGCAGTTGGATCTAATAAAGTAATTGGAGCATTATAACCAGATCCAATTACTCGATTTTGGCTCACCAGAACCGCTCCAACAGGTATCTCACCCTGCTGAGCGGCTAATTCAGCTTGCTCGTAAGCAAGCTGCATCCAGTATTCATCACTATATTCAGTCATTTACTTTAGTTGATCACACCGTGTTGTCTAAGTAAGGCATTCCAGCTATCAATTGAAGTTACTGGTGGACAATCAGCCAATATACCTCTCAAGCTTAGATCATCACATGGTTTCCATTCAGGTGATAAATCTTTATCAACTAAGCGTGCGCGAACACCTTCCACAAAGTCAGGATGACGTATTTTCCACTCAGAAATCTGAGCCTCTAGATCAAAGACCTCATCCCATGAGTGAATTTGTTTGCCCCATTGCCACAGTAACCAAGTAATTGCCGCGGTACTAGGAGATCCTTTTTGCAAATTCTCACTCGCTTGACGTAACCAATCACTGCTCGCATCACGCAAGCTAACAATAGCTTGGTAGTCTTGTTCAAAATTAAAACCACGGCAAACGCTATGAATTACATCAAGTGAGTTTTGCAATGGACCCGCCGCAACAGGACGGTGCAAACTATTTAAAGTATCATCAATTGCTCGGAAATCCCCTGCAGGATAATGAGCCCAATTAATATTTAAAACTTTTTGCAAAACATTATCACGCTGTGCTTCACAAATATGTGTTGCCCAACCGATGCTATATGCTCCAGCAGCAGTCATGATTGAACCGGTTAACCCCGTAAACAAACCTATTGGACCACGATCTGCCAAGAAACGGCTCGCACCAACATCAGGATATAAACCAATATTAATTTCAGGCATTGCTAAACGTGAATATGGCGTCACTAGACGGAATGGTGCAGCCATAAACAAGCCTAAACCACCGCCCATTACATAACCTTCTCCCCAAACCACAACCGGTTTAGCATAATTATGTAAAAGTAAATCTAAAGCATATTCCTGCTGGAAGAACTTATTTGCGGTATCGACTTCTTGATTTATAACAAGTTGGCGTAATTTTCTAACATCACCACCTGCACAAAAAGCTTTTGGTGTAGTTGAGTCTAACCAAATTGCTTTAACCTGTTCATTGTCACGGAAATCTTCAAATACACGCAATAATGCCGTTACGATTGATTCGTCTAAAGCATGTAACGATTTAGGACGATTCAAACGTACTATACGCCAGCCGTTTTTTGCTTCTTCAACCACCAAGTCCGGGTGATAGTTATTTACATTGGGAGAGTTCATCATGCGTCCAATTGCCAGTCTATGGGCTCAATGCCATGTTGTTTCAAATATTGATTTGTTTTTGAAAACACTTTGCATCCAAAAAATCCCCCTCTATTTGCAGCAAGAGGTGATGGATGTGCGGCTGTTAAAACCAAGTGTTTATCTCTATTTATACGTTGTCCTTTGCGCTGTGCATAAGCACCCCACAAAATAAATACTATATGTTGTCTCTGTTCATTCAGAACATCAATAACTTCATCAGTAAATGCTTCCCAACCTTGCTTTTGATGTGAGGTTGGCTGTCCAGCTTCAACAGTAAGCACGCTGTTCAGTAAAAGTACGCCTTGCGTAGCCCATTTTGTTAAGTCACCATGGCGAGGAGCTGGAATACCCAAATCTGTATGTAATTCATGAAAAATATTGCGCAAAGATGGTGGTAATGCAATACCTTTTTGAACAGAGAAACTTAATCCATTCGCTTGGTTTGGCCCGTGATATGGGTCTTGCCCTAAAATCACAACTTTCACATCAGCCAGTGGTGTGGTATTTAAAGCATTAAAGATCTGTTTACTAGGCGGATATATTATTTTCTGAGCTTGTTTCTGTTGAAATAAGAAATCGCGCAAACTATCCATCTGAGGACTTAATAGAAAAGGTGCTAAAGATCTTTTCCAACTTTCTTCTAATTGAACTTTACTGAGTTTATTTTGCTGTTGCTCAGTTAATTGCATTAATGTCATCCTAGATCAATTTTCAATTCTACAAATAAAATAAGTAATTCGATTTATACTTCGACTTGCAAATCAACTTGAGGATTATTAAATTTAATCCCTTTTTTCAAGTCTTCATACATTTGTGGATTTGCCCACTCTATCTGAATTTGTTCTGAAAAAACAATTCCATCAAGACTTAAAATACCCATTTGTTCGTTTTGAATATCTTCAATAAAACTCTGAGCATATCCAGTATCAGTCTCATGAACAATAACAGAATATACTTCAACATCACCTTCCCCATTTTGAGTGACTGTTGATTGTAAAACTTGCTGAGCTAGATAAAAGAAAATACGTGAAAACTGTTCAGCCGATGGTGAAACAGGTAAAGAAATCCAACGAGCACTAAAAGTCTGACATGCATCAATATATTGAGAATCATCTTTTTCCCAAAAACAAATTGCGTGATCAAAGCTATCGAATAAGTCTTTTATTACTCCTTTTAGGAGTCCAAAATCATAAACCATTTGCCCATGATCTAATTTCGAAGCTTTAAGCAATAACTCAACTTTATAGCTATGTCCATGAATTGATCGCTTACAACGATCCGATGTACAGTTACGTACAACATGTGCATTTTCAAACTTAAATAACTTACGAATTAACATGTGCCAAATCGATCATTCCTTCTAAGAACATTATTATAAAGCAAAAGACAAAAATTTCGCATCACTTTTCAATTAGAAACAATTAGCAAAAAGTATGATAAGACTGATGAAGAAATATCGAATATACACATATAGACAGTTTATATTTACTTTAACGTTTAACTTGGAAAAATTTATAATTACAAACTTCAAAAAACATCTAAAGTAAATAAATCATAACTTTTCAATTAGTTAAAAGGCACTATATTTCTAGAATATACATAAACTTGCTTATCACTGCGCATTAAGGCACTTGTAAACTGTCTTTTTCTATTATTCAACACAACCTCGATTTGTGCTTGAAAAAAGTTCGACTTCACATCTAAAAGGCTATTAACTTCAGTTTTCTTTTGCGCATCAACTGCTGAAAAAGCATTCAATTGCCATAATTCATCAATATTTTGAAAGAACTTTAAATTCTGTTGACGTAATTGAAGTTCTTTTTCTATAGTCCCTAAATCTAATTTTTGATCAATACTCGCTAATACTAATGGTGATGCGGTATTAACATTCACTTTTGTATTTTCAGGTAATGCAGAAATATATGGTGCAATTAAATCATATTTCTTGCCTTCAAAACCTCTTACCAATTTCAACTCTTCTATACGATGAAATTTAGCATTTGAAGCCAAATAACCAGGATCAAGGCCTTCATAATAATTACTTTCTGCCCCCATAGGTCCAGATGGTTCGTCATCTGGATCTTGCCAATCAATAACTGCTTGACTTAACTCTGCTGGCAATCCTACACGCACAAGCAATCGCTCAAACCAATTTTTAGCAGCTTCGTTTACCTTGCCTTCATTGGTCGTTAAATTGTTTAGATTAAATTTTCCTGACTCATCTAGTAAGCGCCCCGATACAACTCCATCTTCTATTGGAAAAGGTGGCATTGGCTGAGCCCAACTTTCCTTTAAATGATCGATACCACCAGCATTATTTGCATCTTGAATTAATAATTCAGAAAAAAAAGCTTCTGCACTTTTTGCATAGAGTAATGACTGATTTTGACGCATCAAATAACCCGTATTTTCCATCGTATTAGTTTGATGCTTTGCGATAGAGGCAGCTAAAATTGTAGCCAAAGCAACCATTATCAAAATTGTGAGTAACGCTACACCTTGCTGATTTTTTTTATAGAGTAACATTTATTGACCTCCCTGTTTGGAGAGCGATAAGTCACCTTGGTTTAAGCTATAAATCCACTCATAATTTACACCTGCAACCGTGAGTTGCATTTTTATTCCTTTTGGCAACTTCCTAAATTCATCAGGTTTTGTAGGGTCAATATTAACTTCAGGCCACTTTGTTACTTCTTGAGGTGTCAAAACCATAATTTGAAATTGTTCAACTTGGCTCAACAGCGTACTTGATAAGGGTTGCTCTCTATTTGAAGTATTTAAGTTACTATATTTAAGGCGATAAAGCTTTTTTTGATCAGGATCATATCGATATTCGATACGCTCAAAAGGTGATAATCCTTGCTTTAATGGATCAGTAACACCCGCCTTACTAAAGCGGAGAACTTGATTATCAATCTCTAAAGCTGGACGTAATTGCCCGCCTTGATTGGCTGATAAAGGTATAATTTGCAATGTATCACGCAAAACTTGTTGATAAGCATCTTGTAATTCAAATAGCTGCACTTCATGTTGAGTATTACGATCGCGAACTTTTAATAAATAGTCAAAAACCTTCCAACCCAACAAAGATAAAATAGCAAAAATTGCAATTGAAACTAAAAGCTCAACTAAAGTAAATCCTGAGGCACGAGTTAATCGAGCACTGCTCGATCGTGTCGCAAGATGAGAAACTATGTTTCGAGTGTGAGAGTCTTTAAAGCAATGCTTTGTCTGAGTGCAAGACGAAGAGCTTTGCTCGGAGTAACCCCTCATCATCTGCTCCGATCGTACCGCAAGACGTGAAGCTGAGCTTGGAGAGCGAAAACTTTTATTCTTTATCATTATTTTGCTTTCATTGGATAATTAAAAAATACCAAGTGAGTAATACCATTTTGAACTTTGCCCTTATCTGAATCATATAAGCTAATTTGTAAATCTACTTTCTGAACATTCGGGCTAATTGTAGATTGTGCAGATTTGTCAATCTGCCATGTTTCGCCTTGAGAAGTAACTTGCTTACTTTGAGTACCTTCAAGCCATTCCTGATTTATCTCCATTAAAGCAATTTCATTCATTGCTACAAACTGAGCTTTTGTTCTAAGAATTGCATTTGAGGTAGATTGAGTATATTGCATGGCTACTTTAGTTAACGCGACAGCCGCCACTGCAAAAATTGCTAAAGCAACCATTACTTCTAATAGAGTAAAGCCTTTAGATTTCATTTATTTTACCCAAATGATCAATTTGTATTTCTGAACCAATTGGTTTTTGTTCAAAGTAAAACTGTATTTTCACAGTTTTAGCTTCACCGTTACCGAACCAGATTAACTGGGGAGCCTGCCCTCCAATTAAATCGGTATTCGTAGCTTTTGAATAGTTTTGCTCATCTAAAGGTTGTATTGTAAACGATACATGTTTAGGCAACTGGCGTGTATTAAACTCAGAATATTTCTGCCAGCGATTTTTTAAATCTTGGACCTGTAATTTACTCTGGTCATGATACTCATACAATTCATAAGAAAATGGTGAAACATCTGTTTCACTGAGAGTAGATAAAGCTAAAACACGAGACTGATCAAGCGACTCTTTACCAATTTTATGCATATCAAGCAAAAATAACTCTCTTGCTTGCATCGCTTTCTTTTGGTCAACGCCACCTATGTTGAGTACAACTAGAGAAGTCATAATCGTCATAATAACAATCACCACCATCACTTCTATGAGAGTAAAACCTTTTTGGGATTTAAGTGGTGATTGAGATTTCATATCGACCTAAGCATATTGCTCAACAGCTTGTTTAGGTAAGGCTAAAGCCTGATCAATATAAGCCACTCTTAAAGTGTCTCTTGAACCTAAATATCGTTGATAAAAACTTGAATTGAGAATAGCTGCTGCACCATGAGTTAATGACCAAATAGAAGCAAGATAATCTCGTGTAGGCATATTGCTTTGAATAGATTCCAGGTAATGGTCTGTCATCCGAATGATAATTCGCAATCTCTGTTTACGCACTTGATAAAGTTCATGAAAAAGATGATGAATGCCTTGAGCAGTGATTGAGAGTTTTTCTTCAATTTGATGAAATAAAACTGTTCGTTCAGGATGATGTAAATGATGCAACATGAAAAAGGCCAAATGCTCTGGAAAGGCTTTTTCAGTATCTTGAACCATTTCAAGTAACATACGCTCATTACGAATAATCAACAGCATGTACAACTCATCTTTACTTTGAAAGTGTTTGTACAAAGTTCCTTTTGCTAGATCAAGCTCAGCAGCCAAGACATCAAGTGTCATTCCGGCTTCGCCATTTTCTAGCAATAATTGTTCCGCAACCTGAAATATTAATACTTCTCTTGCTCGGAACTGAGCCTGACGATCCATCTTCACGCAATTACTCTCTTATATAGTTTCTATAACCTAAATCGCTTTTAGCAAGTTCTCAAAATTTTGTGAGGTGATCATTGCAATTTCCTCAACCGATTTATCATATACATCACTGAGCGCTTTGGCTACATAAGGCACATATTTTGGTTCATTTGTTTTACCACGATATGGGACAGGTGCTAAATACGGGCTATCTGTTTCAATTAAAAGGCGATCTAGTGGGATCTGTTTAGCTACATCGCGCAAATCCTGTGCATTCTTAAATGACACAATACCGGAAAAAGAAATGTAATAACCACAATCAAGCACAGCTTTAGCAGTTTCCCAATCTTCAGTAAAACAATGCAGAATTCCATGTGTTGAGTGTTCAGCACGGATAATATCTACCGTATCATGCTTTGCTGATCGGGTATGAACGACAACTGGTTTTTTTACAATTTTTGAAGCTTGGATATGTCTTGCAAAACATGCTTTTTGCTCTTCAATAAAATCTGTACTGTGATAATAGTCCAGTCCAGTTTCACCTAAAGCCCATACTTTTTCTGATTGAGCCAATTCAACCAAATACTCAGTTGTTGCACGTGCCATTGTGTCCACATCCTCACAAGGGTGTACACCTACCGTATAACCAACATCTGCATGTTTATTTGCAATTTCAGCCAATGCAATATGGTCATCGAGATCAACGGAAATTGCCATAAACTTAGACACTCCTTCTGCTCGCGCCGCTGCAAGCGCAAGGTCCAGATCACCGTTATAAGGCGTTAAATCTAACATCGTTAAATGGCAATGCGTATCAACAAACACTTTTCTTTCCTATTTAATTACATCGTATAACTTGGACGGTCTAGAGACATACTACCAGCCAAAACTCGTTCTGCCTCAGTTTTATAGTAAATTCCCTTATCTCCGCTTAACTGAATAGCAAAACCTTGGGGTTTAAATCCACTTTGTTTATGGGAGATCCAGATTACTTTGCCTGTTAGAGGAATTTTTTGAGACTGCTCAGGCAAAGTCGCTAAAATGAAAATTTCTTGTCCCATCTTTACCTTTTGTTTTGATGGTACGAATAGGCCCCCACCTTGCACATATCCCATATAGCTTGCTTGCAAAGTAGCTTTATCAGGAATATTTACCTGAATAATTCCCCCCATTTGCGGCTGCATAGTTTTCCCCTTAAATATTCATTAACGTTATAAATAATTGATCAATAATAAGTTGGCTTTGTACATTTTGTTCAACAAGCTTTTTTGCTTGCTGTAATTCACTATAAATATTAAATAAGCTTTCTAAATCATAATATGGGCTTAACTGATCAAAATCTAAATCAGTATTTTTCTGTGGTTGGGTTAGCTTGACACAAATTAAATCACCCAATAAGTATTCAAAAAGCATTATAAAATCATTAAAATTTAATTCTTTTTGCCATTTGCCTGAGAAAAATAAAGGCATATTTTTTTGAGCAACAATTTTAAGCCAATCATTTAAGAAAACTTGCCTTTTCGCAAACCAGTCACTTTGAGCAATTTCTATTGCTTGTAAAGGCATATCATTAGATAAGCCAAGCAGTAAATCGGGCTGCACTTCCGCAAGTTCAGATAAATGCTCATTCAAATAAGAAGTAGCTTGCTCATATGAAATACGATCTAAAGCGAAATGTTGCAATCGGCTACGAATAGTGGCCGGTAGTTTAAGATAGTGATCAGCTAATAAAATTAAAACAACACGCTCGCCTGGTTCTTCTAAAGTCTTTAGCAAAGCATTTGAAGATGCCAAATTAAGTGCTTCTGCAGGCTCAATCACAATAACGCGCCAACCTTCTCCCGTTTGTTGTACGAAAGGTAGTAAGTCACGGATCTTTTCTATTTTAATTTTTGCATTCTGTTTTTTATTTTCTTCATCCGTTGTGATATGAACATAATTGGGATGAGTGTCTGATTTTAACCATTGGCAACTACTACATTCACCACAAGGGCCCTGCGGCTGCTTATTTAAACAAAGTACCCATGCCAAAAACTGCTTAGCAAAAGCATGTTTTCCACAACCTTGCTTGCCGTAAAATAAGAGACCATGTCCAATATTGGGAAATCTTGTTGTCAAGGTGTCCCATGTTGTTTGCTGCCAAGGATAAACCTTTGAAGTTACATTCGGATTCATTAAAAATTAACGCTTATTCAAAAGATTCAACAGGCATACTATTTAAGCGATCAAGATCAGCTTGAGTGTCCACACCTGGTGGTAAATTGGCTTCGGCTACAGCAATTGCAATTCGATGACCATTTTCCAAAACACGTAATTGTTCAAGGCTCTCCAACTTTTCAAGCTTCCCCATATCCCATGTTACGTATTCTTGTAATAAGTTCACTCGATAAGCATATAAACCTAAATGACGAAATGCTTGTGAATGTAAAGTCGGTTCATCATGCTTAGCCCCATCTCGATCATAAGGAATGGTAGCCCGGCTAAAATATAAAGCTTCATTTTGTTTAGACATGACTACTTTTACAATACTGTCACGCTGGAACTCATCTAAGGTATGAATCGGCTCACACAACGTAGACATTGAACAATTTGGTTTATCAACCAAAAGTTCTGCAACTTGCCGAACAAGTTGAGCTGGCAATAAAGGTTCATCACCTTGAACATTTACAATAATATCGTCTGCATCCCAACCCTTAATGCGAGCCACCTCACTTAAACGGTCTGTACCCGAAGGATGATCTGCACTGGTAAGAACTACATCAATTCCATCTGCACGGCAGATCTCAGCAATACGTTCGTCATCTGTTGCCACGCACAAATCATCAAAACCTTCGACTTTTTTTGCCTGATCCACTACACGTAAAATCATAGGACGGTTATGAATAAGCAACAATGGTTTACCTGGCAAACGCGAACTTGAGAAGCGTGCTGGAATGACGATGTGTTTCATTTTTTCTTCCTAAGATAATTGAATATCAAGTTCTTGCAATTGCATTTTTAAAACCTGATAACACTGTGTAGACAGCACAGCTGTAACAGGAACTACCCAAATAGATTGTTTAAATTCAGGATGTTTTTCAAGTAACGGTAATAGTTTAACTGCATCTTTTTCAGTTGTAATAAGTGGCAGCTCATCATTAAAAATTAAATCATTGATTGTGTAATCATGATGATCTTGAAAGGCATGCTCTTCGAATTGCTTCAACCCTAGATCTTTAAGGGTTTGATAAAACCGTTGAGGAAAGCCAATACCCACTACAGCATGATAATTATTCTCAAGATTAAAGCTTGGTTTAGAATTAGATAAAGGGTTAAGTAAATATGGCTGTCCTGTCTCGAGATACATGTTTAATTCTGTAGCAGGTTTATGAGTATGCTCAATCACTGTTCCAGTTTCTAAACGTTCAACAGGCTCTCGCAGATAACCTTCAGGTAATAGTTTTTTATTCCCTAAACCACGATTTTGATCCAGTACAATCCACTCGATCTGTCGATCTAATGCCCAATGCTGCAACCCATCATCACTAATAATCAAATCTATTTCTGATGACTCAAGCAATAACTCTATTGCGGCCTGCCTATTAGGACCTACTGCCATTGGTACACTTGTAGCCTGAACAATTAATGCTGGCTCATCCCCAGCTTGAGCTACTTGGCCGCCCGAGGTAACCAGCAGTGGAAAAGGACCATTACCCCCATATCCCCGACTAATTACCCCTACTTTTACATTATGCTGCTGTAGATAATTCACCAGTTGTATTAGCAAGGGAGTTTTTCCGCTTCCACCTACTGTGATATTACCTATAACCATCACAGGTACGGGCGCTTTATAAATTTGCTTAAAACCTGAATTATAAAGATTACGATTTAGTAAAAACCCAGCCCGATACAAGCAAGACAATGGACGTAAAGCAATCAACCAACTCGATTGTTTATTCCATGCATTCTGGATCAGCTGGACTAATGACATGCTTAGTTATCCTCGAAATTACGCTGATGTAATTGATAATAAGCACCATGTTTTGCGAGGAGTTCTTGATGAGTACCTTGTTCAACAATTTGTCCTTGATCCATCACTACAATACGGTCAGCATTTTCAATTGTTGATAAACGGTGAGCAATGACAATCGTAGTGCGGTCTTGCATCGCTTCATCAAATGCTTGCTGAATAAAATGTTCAGATTCATTATCAAGAGCACTTGTAGCTTCATCTAAAATTAATATTGGAGCATTCTTTAAAATTGCTCGAGCAATAGCAATTCGCTGACGCTGACCACCAGATAAGTTTAGGCCCTGTGCCCCTAAAACAGTATCATAACCATTTGGTAAATTCATAATGAAGTCATGTGCATATGCAGCTTTTGCAGCGGCATGAATTTCCTCATCTGACGCACCTTGCAACTGACCATACGCAATGTTTTCACGAACAGTACGATTAAATAATACAACTTGCTGATTTACCATTGCGATTTGGGTACGCAAACAAGAAAGATCAATATCATTAATTGGCAAACCATCTAAATAAATTTGCCCACTTGATACCTCTTGGAAACGTACCAACATATTAACTAATGAGCTTTTACCAGCACCTGAACGTCCAACTAATGCTACAGTTTGCCCAGGAAGAATATCTAAAGAGAAATCTTTAATAGCCTGTACGCCATCAGCATAATTTAATGCCACATGATCAAAACGAATTGCACCATTTAGTTTAGGTTTCAACTGACCGTTATTTTGCTCTTCAGGCAAATCTAATAGTTCAAAAACAGAATGAGCTGCTGCTAAACCGCGTTGTAACTTTTCATTAACATCAGTCAAGTTTTTAACTGGTTTTGCTAATAGACCAGCAGCTGTAAGGTAAGCCACGAACTCACCAGCACTAGTATTACCTAAAATCTGTGGTCGTAAAGCTAACCATACAATAAGGGCCATCGCACAAGCCATTACTACCTGAACCACAGGGCTATTCAGGTTTTGTACAATTACCATTTTTAAACCACGTTTTAAGTTTTCTTCTGATGACTTATAGAACCGTTCTTGTTCAGACTCTTCACCAGCAAAAGTTTTTACTACAGCATTACCATTGATACTCTCTTGAACAACGTGGTTCACATCACCCATTGTATCTTGAACCTGTAATGAGAGTTTTCGCATACGTTTTGAAGCTTTACGTACCAATACACCAATTACAGG
This sequence comes from Acinetobacter sp. SH024, assembly GCF_000163635.1. NCBI lineage: Bacteria > Pseudomonadati > Pseudomonadota > Gammaproteobacteria > Moraxellales > Moraxellaceae > Acinetobacter > Acinetobacter sp. SH024. The sequence goes on from NZ_GG753600.1 coordinate 411,990, forward strand.
TAAAAATACAAAAACACATAAAGTAAGACGCCAATTGGTATAAAACAGATAGCCTAATAATCCCAGTGTAATCATCCCATCCCTAACGATGACTCTTAATGACTCCGAAGAAGCTGCTGTTAGCTGCTCAACGTTATACATAATCTTGGCAGTAATATGGCCAGATGAATTATCTAGGTAATATTGTGCCGGTAGTCTTAAAAGTTTGGCATAAACTTCTTGGCGAATACTAAAAACCAAACTACGTGAAATCACCGCAGTATAGTAACCTCCCATAAAAAGGCCTAAACCACGGAAAAAAACCAATAAAATGATTAATAATGGGAACCAATCCAAATCACTTCTACTGCCACTTTGGATTGCATCAATAATAAATTTAATCAATTTAGCAACGGAGACTTCTGTTGCTGAGTTAATACCGAACCCGATAAGAACTAATAAGGCCACGCCCCAATAAGGTTTTAAATAGGCTATGAGACGCAAATAAACCTTAAAATCTTGATTCACTCAGAAAAACCTCTAGAAGGAACTTTGGTACTAATATTGATGTTAACAAAACCGAGTTGTCCTGCTACATCCATAACGCGAATTACATCCTGATGAGACGCTTTGGCATCCGCAGCAATGATGAACATAAAATCACGGCGCTCTTGAGCAACTTGCTTAATCGCAGTACTCAGATCAGCAACCTCTTTAGACGAAAGTGCCTGACCATTTACAGCATAATGACCAGAAGAGTCTACCACGACTTCAATTTTGTGATCGTACTGTTTTGGTGGAACACCTTGTGCATCTGGTAAAGTTAAATTGAGGCGACTTGGCTGATTAAAAGTAGTCGATAGTAATAAAAAAACTAAAATGAACAACAAACAGTCAATCATAGGCGTTAAATTGATATGAATGTCTTCAACCTTAGAACGTTTAAATTTCATCTGGCTATTCACCCATCACCCAACACGACGATGTTCTGCTATAGACGAGGAACGTTTATAGAACAATGAGGCATGAAATAAAGTCGATTGCTGTTCTAGGTCAGTAATATAATCTTGTACTAATCTTTGAAAATAGCGATAAGCAACTAAAGCAGGAATCGCAATTAACATTCCCACAGCTGTAGTAATAAGCGCTTTAGAAATACCCGGAATCATTAAACTTGGACTACCAGCCGATCCAAAATCAATCACAAGAAATGATTCAATAATTCCCACCACAGTGCCAAGCAATCCCAGTAACGGCGCTACAGCACTTAAAGTGCCCAAAAAATTAATATTTTTTTCTAAATAAGAAATTTCTTGAGAAGCTGCAACTTCCATCTGCGCACGTGCAAATTGCTCACCATGCTCACGATGATCAAAACCTGCTTTTAAAATGTGAGCCAATGCACTGTTTTGCACTTCTACATTTTGTTCCAAATTTTCCACAATATCTTCAGTTCTTAACGAACTATCATCAATTAATGCTTTGGGTAGAACTTGTGAACGTCTTAACCGAACAAAACGTTCAATGCTGATCGCAACAGTTAAAATTGAGCACAGAATTAAAGGCAGCATCAACCAGCCACCCGCTCTCACAAGTTCCCACATATCTTCTTCCCCAAGAATATAAAATTAGAAATATATGACCCAAATACAAATTAATTAGGCAAACAAATATTTAAAATGCCATCTAACTCATCTAAAGTATGGTAATGAATAACAAGCTTACCCTTACCTTTTTGATTATGATCAATTTTCACATTAGCGCCAAAACGCTCTGATAATTTTTGTGTCAATTGTTCAATATCAGGTGCTACAGGTGCTTTTTCCTTCTCCTGCTTAGGCTCACTTCTATCACGCACCAATTGCTCTGTTTGACGAACAGATAGTCCTTTTTCAATTACGATTTTAGCAACGTCTAATTGATCTTTACCCTTTAACGTCAAGATAGCTCGAGCATGCCCCATATCAAGCTGGCCTTGCTGCATGAAATCTTTAATTTCATCCGCCAAACTCAACAAACGAAGTAAATTACTTACGGTAGTACGTGCTTTCCCTACTGTGTCAGCAATTTCTTGATGGCTCAAACCGAATTCATCATGAAAACGCTGCAAGGCTATAGCCTGATCAATCGGATTTAAATCTTGACGCTGAATATTCTCAATAAGTGCTAATGCAATGGCAACCTGATCATTTAAATCACGAACAATTGCAGGAATTTCAGTTAAACCCGCAAGTTGCGCTGCACGCCAGCGTCGTTCACCAGCAATGATTTCGTATGGATGTGATTCATCATCAACTGGACGAATTACAATAGGTTGCATCACTCCATGTTTTTCAATAGAAGATGCTAACTCTTGCAAATCATGCTCATGAATAAAGCGACGTGGTTGATATTCACCACGTTTCAATAAATTTACATCAATTTGTTTCAACTGTCCGTGGTCAAGTGCCTGTGCTTCCAGCTGTAATTTTTCTTTTTGAATTGAACCAAGTAATGCATCTAAACCACGTCCTTTAGCCAATCCGCGTTTTTTGATGCTCATACTTTACTTCCTTTCTTTACTTTACTTTTCTTCAACATCTCAGCTGCAAGATTTAAGTATGCAACTGCACCTTTAGAACTTTTCTCAAAATATATAACAGGCAAACCATGCGCCGGCGCTTCTGCTAAGCGAACATTACGCGGAACGACAGTATCATAAAGTTTTTTTCCGAAATACTGTTCTAACTCAGCAGATACATCACGTGTTAAAGCATTTCGTGCATCGTACATTGTACGTAATACACCAATAATCTCTAAATCAGGATTTAATGCCTTTTGAATACGATCTATAGTCTGGGTTAAATCAGCTAAACCTTCTAGCGCATAATATTCGCATTGCATTGGAATGATTACACTATCTACAGCTGCCAAAGCATTGACAGTAATCAAACTCAAGCTTGGCGCACAATCCACAATGATAAAATCAAATGAGTTTCGGATTTCATTCAAAGCATTTTTTAGAATGAATTCACGGCCCTCTTGTTCTGCAATAGCAAGCTCAACACCGGAAAGTTCACGATTAGACCCTAAAACTTTATATCCAACTTCTGCTTTTTGAATGGCCGTTTCAATTGGTACTTCACCAAGTAGAACATCCGTAATGGAATACAAAAGATCGTTCTTTTGAATACCAGACCCCATCGTAGCATTACCTTGTGAATCCATATCTACAAGTAATACACGTTTCTTTAATACAGCTAGAGACGCTGCAAGATTTACTGCAGTCGTTGTTTTACCAACACCACCCTTTTGGTTTGCAATCGCAATAATTTGAGCCATGGTAACCCTAATACTTTTTATTTAAATACGTTGAAGTAAAAGTAAATGACGTTGTTCATCAAGTCTTGGTACGCGCAGCTCAATCACTTTACATGAAAAGTCCTGCTTAAGTTGCTCAATTTCCTCAACTGGCACAACTCCTTTCATTGCTGCAATTATACTGCTTTGATGCAAGTATGGCTGAGCTGCATCCACAAAATCCGTTAAAGAAGCAAAAGCGCGACTTGTAATCACATCAAACTGACCAAGCTCATCAATTGTATCTTGATTTTCAACACGTGTTTGCACGGCTACTACGTTTTTTAACTTAAGGTCAGCAATAAACTGTTTCAAAAAACGAATTTTCTTACCATTTGAATCAAGTAATACACATGAGCGTTCCGGCTGACATAAAGCAATGATCATGCCCGGCATACCACCACCTGTACCTACATCAAGCAAACGGCCTGTTGGCAAATCTTTCAAAATACTTAGGCTATCTAACAAATGCTTCACTAACATTTCTTTCGGATCACGAATCGCTGTTAGATTATAAGCTTTGTTCCAAAGTACCAAAGCATCTTGATACTTCAACAATAATGTCAAAGCTTCATCGCTAAGCGATAAACCTAATTTTTGACTACCCTGTTGTAACTCTTGAAAAAACGGATGCATAAACAGATAACATCTAAGTAAAATTTAAAACAAAGTATACCCATTTATGCATCGTGGAACACTAGTTAACGATTAGGGATTACACACTTAATCGTAGAAGCCTTCACGAATTTGCAAATCTAGCTCCATTAAACGCTCAGGCGTTCCCACATCTACCCATGCACCTTTAAGCTTTTCACCAGATATTTTCTGATTATGCATCGCTTGCTTCAATAGTGGAGCTAAAGGACGCTTACCCGCTTCCAATCCGTCAAAAAGTTTAGGATGAATAACAGATAGACCACTAAAAGTGAGGTTTTCGCCCGTCACATCTTGATCAAATGTAAAAGCGCGCCCATCCAATAATGTAAAGTCGCCTTCAGGATGCTGTTTAGGATTATCAACCAACACAAGATGTGCCAAATCATCATTTAGCTTAATATGGCGCAGACCTTCAAAATCCATTGTGGTCCATACATCCCCATTCACCAGAATAAAAGGATCTGTTCCAAGCAGTGGCAAAGCATTAATAATTCCACCAGCTGTTTCTAGCCCTTCATCCTCTCGTGTCCAACGGATATCCACACCAAATTGAGAGCCATCACCTAAACTACTGATGAGCTTGTCGGCCAACCATGCAGAATTGATGACTATTTCAGTCACACCAATTTTCTTAAGTTTTTCAATATGCCACACAATCAGGGGCTTACCGCCCACCTCGAGCAAAGGCTTTGGTGTATATAGCGTAAGTGGACGCATACGATTGCCCAAGCCAGCAGCAAGAATCATTGCTTTCATTATGCTGCTACCTCATAGCTACCATATTTCTCGATAAATTTAGGCATCACGATATTATTTATAAATGCCATAAACTCTTCAAGTTCAGCGTAACCACGACTTTCTTCGAGCAAATACCACATGACACGTGGTAAATCCTTCAAATAACTCGACTTCCCATCACGTTCAAACAAGCGAACAAAAATACCTAGAATTTTAATATGGCGTTGAATCGCCATTAAATCTGCATCACGTTTAAATTGATCAAAGCTACGGTTCCGTTTAGTCGACGCTGGCAACAGGTCATAAAACACTTTAAACCATTGATAAACACGATCAGCGTTCCATTGAACATATGCATCACGAGTAATCGAAATTAGATCATATGTATCAGCGCCAATAACAGCATCTTGGAAGTCGATTACCCCTAATTCTTGCTCATCGGTAATTTTCATCAAATTTCGACTATGAAAATCTCGATGTACAATAACTTGCGGTTGGGCTAATGCAGCGTGAGCCAAGAAGTCAAATGCATTATCAATCGTTTTTTTCTGTTCAGCAGTCGGCTGAATAGAAAGCGACGGCAACATCCAGTCTGTGAGTAGCTGCATTTCCGACATTAATTTTTCGTAAGAATAAGCTGGGAACTGATTAGTCCCGTCAATAGATTGCAATTGAATAAGTTGTTTAAAACTTTGTTCGTAGTATTTATCAACAGTTTCATTAGTTAATAATGTCGACAAAAGCACATCACCAAAGTCTTCTAACAATAGAAAACCTTGAGCCAGATCTTTCGCGACGATCTGAGGCACACGTACGCCATGGCTCGCAAAAAACTCGTCAATGGTCACAAACGGAACACAGTCTTCTTTTTCTGGAGGGGCATCCATGAGCATATACGTTTTATTTTGTAACTCGATACGCGCATAACGGCGGAAGCTTGCATCACCTGCTAAAAAAGCGATCTTAAATTGATCATTTTCAAGAACAGATGTAAGCCATGTATATATCAATTGTTCACGTTGTGTATTCATTTGCAATAAAATCTAAAACAAGCTGAGATTTTTGAAGGGTTAAGTGTAGCCACTTATAAACTTTTTCTCTATGATGCGACAATAATTAATTGTGAATTAGCATACTTGGTTAATGAGACAATGAAGCATCAGTTTAAATTTAATCCTTTAGCGACAGCTATTTTTACGCTCTTATGTGGCTCCATACAATCAAGTTATGCTGAGTCAACTGATGTTGTCTCCAATATAGACAATAATCAACTTAAAGCGAGCATCAAGGAAGCTTACCCAGGTCAAGAATTCTTTCAGCAATATTATGTTGATAAATCTGCACCTGAAGCACAGCTTCGTGACAATAAATATTTAAGCTCGGCATTTTGCCAAGGCACATGGGTTACACCGATTAACCCTGAGACCAAAGCTTTAGACGCCGACAAAGCGACTTCTGTCGTTACGGCTAACTACGGACATTACAATCCAGCGGGTGATTCTGTTTTAGAAGGTGATGTCGTTATTGATCAGGAAGGACGTACAGTTCGTGCTGACAAAGTAACGATTGATAAGACCCAAACCTTTGCGCATGCACAAGGTCGAGTACAGTTAGCTCAAGGCGGGTTACTTTCACAGAGTGATGAAATTAATTATAACCTAAAAACCCAAACCGGGAATTTAGACAATAGTTTTTATATTTCTGAACAGCAACATGCCCATGGTCATGCAGGAAAAATCGAAAGAACCTCACCAAACGTTATGGTTCTTAATGATGCAACCTATACGACTTGCCCACCAGGCCAAAAACCCGGTTGGAAAATTCAAGCCAATAAAATTGAGTTAAATCAGGAAACTGGACGCGGCGTAACTCGTGGAACAAAATTATATGTTAAGGACGTTCCTGTTCTAGCTGTTCCCTATTTTAACTTCCCGATTGATGACCGCCGTACTACAGGTATCCTCAACCCACAATTTGGTTTCTCAAATGATGGTGGTGTTGAGCTTTCTGTTCCGGTTTATTTAAACCTTGCACCTAACTATGATTTGACACTTACTCCGCGATATTTAGCAGACCGCGGTGCAATGCTAAAAGGTGAATTTAGATATTTAACTGATGGCTTTGGTGCTGGTGAAATGTGGGGTGGCATCTTGCCATCTGACAAAAGTTATGATGACAAAGATCGTAAAGATTTCCATTTTTTACATAATTGGGATATCAACGACCAGTGGTCTACTAACCTCGAATATAACTATGCATCAGATAAAGATTATTTCTCTGACTTAGATAGCAGTCCTAACTCTAAAACAGATCTTAACTTACGTAGAGCTTGGGAACTTAATTATCAACATGGTATTCCGGGTTTAAAAGCACAGCTTAAGGTCGAAGATTTCCAGACACTTGATCCTGAAGTTGCAGATGCAGATAAACCATACGCGCGTTTGCCACAATTCTTATTAAATTACGTCACTGGTAATCCACTAGGACTACAATACGAATTTAATAACGACACTGCTTACTTTAAGAAATCAATTAATGATGATTCTGCTCAAGAAAGTAGTGGTACACGTATTTATAACCAGTTCGCAACGCGTTATAACTACCGTACACCGGCAGCTTTTGTGATTCCTGAAGTCTCTGTACGTTCTATTCAAACGTTTTATGATAAGGACAGTATCGCATCTCAAAATCTAGATGGTGGTTCCGAAAACAAATCAGTCGTTGTACCTCAATTCACGTTAGACACTGGACTGAACTTTGAACGTGATGGTAAGTACTTACAAACACTTACACCACGTGCTTTCTATGCATATGCGCCATACAAAAATCAAGATGGTTACCCTAACTTTGACTCAACTACTGCGTCAGTAAGTTATGATCAATTATTTAACCCTTACCGTTTTTATGGTCATGACCGCCTAGAAGACAATAACTTTTTATCCTTGGGTGTAAGTTATAGCCTCTTTGACACAGTAGGTTTAGAACGTTTACGGGCAAGTGTAGGTCAAAGTTACTATTTCGAAGACCGTCGTGTCACCTTACAACGACAACAAGATGAAATTGATACTGAACGCAACACAGGTCCTGTGGTGAGTCTATCAAGCCAGCTTAACCAAAACTTTACCATTGCTGCTAACTCAGCTTGGATGTCGAATGGTGACAATGCTCAACGTGACTTCCAACTTTACTATACTGGTGATAAAGGAAATCTATATAACCTAGGCTATTTCTATCGTAAAGATATTCCTGGTCGTCAAGATACTTATGACCAAGTTGTTGCATCGTTTATACAACCAATTAAAGACAATTGGCGTATTATGGGCCACGTACAATATGACATGGACAATGATGTTGCCCGCGAACTCTTACTAGGAGTTAACTATGAGTCATGTTGCTGGGGTATTTCTGTCTACGGCCGCTCGTATTATAACGATCTAGATGATCCAAAATCTCCAGATGTTAGTGAAAAGCGCGCGATCATGGCCGAAATTACACTAAAAGGTTTAGGTGGTTTAAACAATAAACTCGCGTCTTTACTTGAAAATCGCGTTTTAGGTTTTAACAAAATTAATCAATCTTGGACACAACGTTAATGAAGACAAAGCATCTTAAACAGTTTTTTAAAGCAACTACACTTGCTGCCCTAATCTCTTCATCAATGCATAGTTTTGCCCAACCCGCTGATGAAGTTGTGGCAATTGTGGACAATAGCGTAATTTTAAAAAGCGATCTTCAACAAGGTATGGCTGAAGCAGCACATGAACTGCAAGCTCAAAAGAAAGAAGTGCCACCTCAGCAATACTTACAGTTTCAAGTATTAGATCAACTCATCTTGCGTGAGGCACAACTTGAACAAGTTAAAAAATATGGCATCAAACCTGATGAAAAGAGCTTAAATGAAGCAGTCTTAAAAGTAGCAAGTCAATCTGGAAGTAAAAGTTTAGAAGCTTTCCAGCAAAAGTTGGATGCTATGGCACCAGGAACTTATGAAAGTTTACGCAATCGAATCGCTGAAGATTTAGCGATTAGCCGTTTGCGCCAACAACAAGTGATGTCTCGTATTAAAATTAGTGATCAAGATGTAGAAAACTTCTTAAAATCACCTCAGGGACAAGCTGCGTTAGGTAATCAAGCACATGTAATTCATATGCGCATTTCTGGTGACAATGCACAAGAAGTTCAATCTGTAGCTCAAGAAGTGCGTTCAAAGCTTGCGCAAAGTAATGATATAAATGCTTTGAAAAAACTTTCAACTGCAAATGTAAAAGTTGAAGGTGCTGATATGGGTTTCCGCCCACTGTCTGATATTCCTGCTGAACTTGCGGCTCGTATTACACCATTACAAGATGGTCAAACGACTGACTTAGTTTCAGTACGTGATGGTGTACATGTTTTAAAGCTTCTTGAACGTAAACAAAATGAGCAAAAAGCTTTAGTACCTCAATTTCAAACCCGCCACATTCTCATTCAGCCGTCTGAAGTAGTGACTCTTGAGAATGCTAAGCAAATTATTGATAACATCTATAAACGCTTAAAAGCTGGTCAAGATTTTGCAACACTTGCAGCAACCTATTCAAATGACACAGGTTCAGCACGTGATGGGGGAAGTTTGGGTTGGGTAACGCCTGGAATGATGGTTCCTGAATTTGATAAACAAATGCAGGAAATTCCTGTAGGTGAAATTAGCGAACCTTTCCAAACTCAGTTCGGCTGGCATATCTTACAAGTAACGGATAAACGTGAAAAAGATATGACGCATGAATATCAAGAGCGCATGGCACGTCAAATTTTAGGTGAACGCCAATTTAACACTGAGATTGATAGCTGGTTACGTGAAGTACGTGCAAACGCATATGTAGAAATCAAAGATCCAAGTCTAGATAAAAAGAACTTACAAAAGTAAGTCTTTTTATCTTCATCAAAACCTGTGACAAACACAGGTTTTTTTATGCATGAAATTTTCCTAATAAAAAAACCGGTTATATAAATAACCGGTTTCTATAAATTAAACCCTAACGGGAATTATTTATAACGATCAACCATTTTCTCTAGAGAAATCGGGCGAATCTTGTCAGCATTTCCAGCTGTACCAAACGCTTCATAACGATCAATACAAATTTGCTTCATTGAATCTACAGTTTTAGCAAAGTATTTACGTGGATCGAATTCAGCTGGGTTTTCAGCCATAAACTGACGAATTGCACCAGTAGATGCTAAACGTAAGTCTGTATCGATATTGATCTTACGCACACCATGTTTAATTGCTTCTACAAGCTGCTCAACAGGTACACCATAAGTCTCTTTAATATCACCGCCAAACTCATTGATTACTTTCAACCACTCTTGCGGCACAGAACTTGAACCATGCATAACAAGATGAGTATTTGGTAATGCCGCATGAATTTCTTTAATGCGGTCAATTGCCAAGATATCACCTGTAGGTGGACGAGTGAACTTGTAAGCACCATGTGAAGTACCTACAGCAATCGCCAATGCATCTACATTAGTATCGGCAACAAACTGAGTTGCTTCTTCAACAGAAGTAAGAAGTTGTGAGTGATCAAGTACACCTTCTGCACCAACACCGTCTTCTTCGCCAGCCATACCAGTTTCAAGGCTACCTAAACAGCCAATCTCACCTTCGACAGAAACACCACATGCATGTGCTAAAGCAACAACATTACGAGTTACATCAACGTTGTATTCGTAAGAAGTAGGTGTTTTACCATCTGTACCTAATGAACCGTCCATCATCACTGAGCTAAAGCCAAGCTGAATTGAACGCTGACAGATATCAGGGCTTGTTCCATGGTCTTGATGCATTACCACTGGAATATGTGGCCATTCTTCAATTGCAGCCAAAATAAGATGGCGTAAGAATGGAGCGCCTGCATATTTGCGAGCTCCAGCTGATGCTTGAACAATTACAGGTGAATTGGTTGCATCCGCGGCAAGCATAATTGCACGCATTTGTTCTAAGTTATTTACGTTAAATGCTGGTACGCCGTAGTTATGTTCAGCAGCGTGATCCAAGAGCTGGCGCATTGAAATGAGTGCCATAATATCCTCCCAGGTAGTGCGGCTTATTCTACCCTGTCATTTATTTCAATTCAGCAACAAATCACAGTATTTCAAAAAAAATCCCTGCATTTGCAGGGATTTTTTAACAAAAAACAACAAATTAATGTGTTTCTGAAGCAGCAGCCTCACTTGGCGCACTACCTTCAACCACATCTGTATTCTTTTCATCTAGAACTGGCTTATCAATCGCATCAATTGCTGCTTGTTGCTCAGGCGTTACTTTTTCAGAAACAGCAGTAGATGCAGCTGATTCTTGCCCCGCTTGAGATGCTTCATCTTTCTTAGCACAAGCAGTCAACATCATCGGTACAATTAACATAGCAGCAAATGTAAGCTTTAAATTCATCACTATTTTCCACAGTTGGTGATTTAATACTCGACATTTTATTGCAAATATATGACAGTTTAATGACTTATCAATGAAAAAGGGATTAGTTACCCAATCCCTTCTTATTTCTATATAACAGTATTAAGCACGTTCAAGCAAAACAGCAACTGCTGGCAATGTTTTTCCTTCAACAAACTCAAGGAATGCACCACCACCTGTAGAAATATAACCAATTTGGTCAGCTACGTTATATTTATCAATCGCAGCTAATGTATCTCCACCACCAGCGATCGAGAATCCTTCAGATTGAGCAACCGCAAGAGAAAGTGCTTTGGTACCTTCACCAAATTGATCTACTTCAAATACGCCTACTGGACCATTCCAAAGGATCGTTTTTGATATTGTTAAAATATCAGCGAATGCTTTAGCAGTTTCTGGACCAACGTCTAAAATCATATCATTTGCAGTCACATCTTCTACTTTCTTCACAACAGCTTGAGCTGCTCCTAAAGAACCTAAGAAATCTTCAAAATTAATTTGCGATGCATCAGCAACTACAACATCTGTAGGAAGTGGAACACTTACTTTAGCAGCAATTTGTTTAGCAGTTTCAACCAAGTCAGCTTCATATAATGATTTACCAACGTTAAAGCCAGCAGCTGCTAAGAATGTATTTGCAATACCGCCACCAACGATCAGTTGATCACAGATACTAGAAAGTGAGTTTAAAACATCGAGTTTAGTTGAAACTTTAGAACCAGCAACAATTGCAACCATTGGTTTTTCAGGAGTTTGCATTGCACGGCCTAATGCATCTAACTCAGCAGCCAATAAAGGACCAGCAGCAGCAACTGGAGCAAAACGAGCTACACCTTCAGTAGATGCTTCTGCACGATGAGCAGTACCAAATGCATCCATAACAAATACATCACATAATGCAGCATATTTTTGAGCGAGCTCTGGATTATTTTTCTTTTCGCCATGGTTAAAGCGTACATTTTCAAGCAATACAACTTGACCAGCTTCAACTTCAACGCCTTCTAGATAATCTGTTAATAATTTAACTTCTTGGCCCAATACTTCTGTTAAATAAGCAGCTACTGGTGCAAGTGATTGTTCTGGCTTTGGTTCACCTTCAACAGGACGACCTAGATGTGAACATACCATCACTGCTGCGCCTTTATCTAAAGCAGCTTTAATAGTTGGTAATGCTGCACGTAAGCGAGCATCGCTAGTAATCACACCATTTTTGACAGGAACGTTTAAATCTTCACGAATAAGGACACGTTTGCCTGTTAAGTTAAGGTCAGTCATACGCTGAAAATTCATGTAAAGCTCTCTTTATGATTTTAAAAACGCGCCAATTTTAAATGATTACATCAAAAAAGGTTAGTTTTTTTGCATAAAAGCTGTAGAAAGCCCCAGTTTTGATTATGATAGAGGTAGTTATTTGATATTTCACCCATTATGTCTATTCATCCAGATCCACAAATCAATCGCTTAAATGTTTTAGGGGAGCCTTTAGCAAGTTGTTGCTTTGACCCTATTACAGGCTATTTTAGAAATGGTTTCTGCCACACAGCAGTAACAGACCTTGGTCAGCACACCGTATGTGCACAAATGACCTCTGATTTCTTAAATTTCTCTCAGAAAATTGGTAATGATCTTATTACTCCTTTGCCAGAAGTAGGTTTCCCTGGTCTGAAACCGGGTGATTTCTGGTGTATCTGCGTAACTCGCTGGGTAGAGGCTTATCAAGCTGGTGAAGCCCCTCCTATTAAAATACATGCATGTCATCAAGCTGTATTAAGCTATGTACCTTTAGATGTATTAATGGAATTTGCAGTGTAATGGTTCAGCCACAAATTATTTTGGCATCGAGTAGTCAAACTCGCAAAGACTTAATGGACCGTCTTGGAATTAATTATATTTGTATTAGTCCCGATATTGATGAAAGTCCTCGCGATGAAACCCATGCCGATGAACTTGCAAAAAGACTCGCTTTCACAAAAGCTCAGGTAATTGCTGAACAGAACCCATCAGCCATCGTTATTGGTTCAGATCAAGTTGCTTGGCGAGAACATGCCCCGCATGACTTTATTGGCAAACCGATGACTAGTGAAAATGCTAAAGCACAACTAGTAGATAATTCTGGTCGAACTGTTTTTTTTAGTACAGCACTTAGCGTGCAATGGCTCGATAGAAACTTTGAACAAACGCTCGTTGAACATTATCAAGTTAAATTTCGAAACCTGAATCAAGCTGAAATTGAACGATACGTTTTATTGGATCAGCCACTACATTGCGCAGGCAGCTTTAAGTGCGAAAGTTTAGGAATTAGCTTGTTTGAAAAAATGATAGGCCAAGACCAGACCACACTTATGGGTCTTCCTATGATTCAACTTTGCCATATTTTAAGGCAACTTGATCTACAAATTCCTTAATTCTTGATATTTTATAAATAGGTTATTTCCATGACAGAACCTTTAACAGTTTTAGGCGGTATTACTGCCGAGCAATTTTTAGCAGAGTATTGGCAGAAAAAACCTTTACTGGTGCGTAACGGATTACCAGAAATTATAGGTCTTTTACAACCTCAGGATGTGCAAGAACTTGCCTTGGAAGAACATGCAAGTGCCAGACTGATTCGCCAAAAAGATAAAAATCCAAATGAATGGCACGTAAAGTCTTCACCTTTAACCAAAGGTGATTTTCAAAAGCTACCAAAATTATGGTCAATTTTAGTACAGGCAGTAGATCACTACTCTTTTGATCTTTCTGAACTTTGGAAAAAATTTCCTTTTATTCCTCAATGGCGCCGCGACGATATTATGGTGTCTTATGCACCTAAGGGTGGTTCAGTTGGGAAACATTTCGATTTCTATGATGTGTTTTTAGTTCAGGGTCATGGTCATCGTCGCTGGCAGCTAGGTCAAATGTGCGATGTAAATACTGCATTTGTACCCAATCAACCATTAAAACTCTTGCCAGAAATAGATGTGCAATTTGATGAGGTTTTAGCACCAGGCGATTTACTCTATGTTCCTCCTGGAATGGCACATTATGGGGTAGCTGAAGATGACTGCTTAACTTTCTCATTTGGCTTTCGCATGCCAAACGTTGCAGGAATGATGGAACGTATTAGCGATCAATTTTCAGCTAATACTTTACTTCAAAATCCTGTTGTAGATATCGCACGCAAACAAATGAGCCAAATTGGCGAAATTAACTCAACTGAACTAAGCTATCTAAAAGACTTAGTTTTAGCTCAGTTGCAAGACTCTGCAGCACTTGATGCAGCAATCATGTCATACATGAGTGAACCGAAATATCCAGATAATATTCCAGAACCTGATGAGATCGAAGCCGATGATCTTCAAGAGATCTTACATGAAGGTTATGAAGTTCTATTAGAACCTGCCTCTCGCCTACTTTATACAGAAAATAACGGAATTCTAAACTTCTGGGGAAATGGCGAAGCGCTATGTATAGCTGAAACTTTCGCACCAAAATTAAAAGCTATTGCTGATGGAGAAAGCTTAGCTTTCGATAGCGAATTTAATGAGCTTGAAATCCTTGAGAATGTTGCTTACTTACTCAATGAATCTATTTTGATGCTTTTACCTCCTTCAGAGTAAGAAACTTTAATAAAAATGGACTTTTCAAAGCAACGGAAAGTCCACTTTTAAATTGGCCGACAAACTCAAAAATAGATTTGTTTTTTGTTTATTAATTTTCCTTTTTAAATTTTAAAGCGACTTATCGCAAAAATATTGAAGTTAAAAGATTTTGAAAAGGAAGTATAATTATTTAAATATATAGCCTAGAACCCTTTACCTTTCCCTTAAAAGTAAAACTTCAGCGTTTAAAAAAATAATATCTTTTTTCTATCAATAACAAACAATACCTTGTAAAATTAAATTATCTAGATTCTCATTGATAAAGATCACCGTTCAAGCTAATAGCAATTCATTTGTGAGAGGCTAAAATATGTCGAAAAAAGATGACATTATTAACACCGCATTAAGACTTTTTAACTCGTATAGCTATAATTCTATAGGTGTAGATCGCATCATTAATGAATCTGGCGTTGCAAAAATGACTTTCTATAAGCATTTTCCATCAAAAGAAAAATTAATTGAAGAGTGTCTACTTCTTCGAAATACGCTTCTACAAAACTCTCTTACTTCTGCCTTATCAAAACATGATGAGTTAGACCCTCTTGCCAGAATTAAAGCAGTATTTTTATGGTATTCCGACTGGTTTAATAGCGAAGATTTTAATGGCTGTATGTTTCAAAAAGCCTTGGAAGAGGTTTTAAAACAATATCCTTCAACACATCAACCTGCCACTTTGTATAAAGCTTGGTTGACTCAACTTATGCAAAATCTTCTTAACCAGTATGATGTAAAAGAGCCAGTTCCCCTATCTTTACTACTCGTTAATATTTTGGAAGGTATGACCATACAGGCTCAAGTCGAACATGGTTCAATAAAAATTAATGATTACTGGACTCGAGTAGAAAAATTAATCGATTTCGAAAGAGCAGCATAAAAATAAAGCGTGATATTCTTCTTCTTATATTTAATGATTCTTCTTATGTATCACGCTGCGTCTGAAAGTCATTTTGGTTCACAATTAGACGTTTTTTTCGACCTTACTGAACCAAAATATACAGACCTGTCTGTACAAAACAGATTATATATTTAAAAAATAAAAACTCAATCCTTTTTTATGATTTGTCTCAAGATAAATTAGATTTAACTATTTATCGAAAGCAAATTGAAATTGTTTTAGGTTGACTTCGTTTCACTTATACTTAACAATTACACTTATAACACAAAGCAACATTTTAGACACAAAAGAAATACAAATAGTTGTTTTTAATTAGAAAGACTACTTATTTATCAATTCCTCTTATATTGCTTTTCAACAAAAACAATTGGATTGATTAGTTTTGCTACATTCATTTTCATAAGATCAATCTATACTATGCCCGCTATATTGATATAGGTATAAAGTATGAAAGATGGACTCCAAATCGAAGAAATGAAAAATGCGGCTGATTCAGTCGTTGGAATTCTTAAATCTTTGGCTAATACAGATCGTTTATTAATTTTATGTCACTTAGCTTATGAGGAGTTAAATGTTTCTCAAATTGAAGAGAAGACCCAAATTACCCAGCCCACTCTTTCACAACAACTTATGATGCTACGCAAAAGTGATGTTGTATCAACCCGTCGTGATGGCAAGCAAATTTTTTATTCAATTAAGGATGACAATATGCATTCAATTTTAAATACGCTTCATCAGCTGTACTGTGCAAGTAAATAATATTTTTTAAATTATAAATTTATAATAATAGTAGTAACTTCCTGAAATATGCGATTTTTCAGCTTGAAAGCTTAGAGCCCAATCCAAGCACAAAGTTTTGAAAATTCGCGTAGCTTTTCTAAAAAGCTCAACCATATTTAACTTTTTGCCACCCTATTTTCTTTAGCCTATTCCATGCTTTCACAGCTTTTTGATATACCTCGTTTTTTAATGAGCAATTAACAAGCAAAATCACCAACTACAAAATTAAAAATATTAAATTAAGACCAATAAAAACAAATATTTAATATTACCACTAAGTATAAATACTTATAGGTGCTATAAAAAAGCTTAAGATTCACATCACTTAAGTATAAAATACTCCGCTTGTTCAACCTTTAGCCATGATTAGGTTAATAAGGCCTTTATATGCTTGCATTCTTTTCTCGATTAAGCTTAGTCACTAAGATTATTATCGCCATTATTCTAGGGATAGGCGTTGCATTACTATTTCCGAACGTTACGCCTTACTTAAGTTTATTTGGTGAGCTTTTCATTAAAGCCTTAAAGTCGGTTGCCCCTATTTTAGTTTTTGTATTGGTGCTTTCTTCTATTGCCAACTTCCAAGTGGGTCATAGCGCCAATTTACGCCCAGTCTTACTACTGTACGTTATAGGTATGTTGTTAGCCGCTTTTAGTGCTGTTATTGCAAGTTTATCTTTTCCAAGCACTCTTTACCTCAACACGGTTTCTCATAATAATTTACAAGCGCCTGGTAGTCTCGCAGATATATTAAAAAACTTGCTTTTAAGCTTTATTGCGAACCCTGTTCAAGCAATTAGTGAAGCTAACTTTATTGGTATTTTAGCTTGGGCAATTGGCCTAGGTTTAGCTATGCGCCATAGTTCAGATACCACAAAACAAGTGATGCAAGATGTTTCACATGCTGTAAGTGCTATTATTCATAAAGTAATTGCTTTTGCACCAGTCGGTATTTTTGGATTGGTTGCTGTGACCTTTGCTGATGCTGGTCTTGCGACGCTTGAGAGCTATGCACACTTATTAGTGGTGTTATTAGGAACAATGTTATTTGTTGCCCTCGTAGTGAACCCTATTTTAGTAGGTTTAACTATCCGTGGTAATCCATATCCATTAGTTTTTAAATGTTTAAAAGAAAGTGGGATCACTGCATTCTTCACACGAAGCTCAGCAGCAAACATTCCAGTTAACTTGGATTTAGCAGAGCGTTTAGGTGTTAACCCGTCTACAGCTAGTGTGTCTATTCCTTTAGGCGCAACAGTAAATATGGCAGGTGCAGCAGTCACGATTACTGTACTTACATTAGCAACCGTCCATACGCTTGGCATTCATGTTGATTTAGCCACAATGGTTATTTTATCAGTTGTTGCGACTGTATCAGCTTGTGGTGCTTCGGGTGTTGCTGGCGGTTCTTTACTTCTGATTCCAGTCGCTTGTAGTTTATTTGGTATTTCATCAGAAGTAGCAATGCAAGTTGTTGCGGTTGGTATGATTATCAGTGTATTGCAAGACTCTACAGAAACAGCCCTTAACTCATCTACAGATGTATTATTTACCGCAGCTGTAGATATTCGCTCTAAGCAAGCGTCTTAAACAAAATGCCATTTCAACGTCTACCAAACTGGTTCCAACTTGGAGCCTTTTTGCTGGCATTTAATGCCGGAATGATTAATGTCTTAGGGTTAATTACTCTTTTGCATCAATCTATTTCACATATGACTGGCAACGTTAGTATGCTGGCTATGAGTTTGGTAGAGTGGCAACCAGAACATATCATTTTTTTACTTCTGGTGATTATTTGTTATGTTTGCGGTTCATTTTATAGTGGTTTTATTTTAGGTAGTAGTCATTTTCGACTAGGTCGTCGTTATGGCTTACCTTTGAGCCTTGTTGCCTTATTCATTTTCCTTTGCTGGCTATTGCTTCCTTATTTTCCACGCTATGGATTATTATGGGCTTGTACGGCCATGGGTTTACAAAATGCGATGGTAAGCCACTACAAAGGAACGATTATTCGCACTACTCATCTATCTGGTGTGCTGACTGATATTGGTTTAGCACTTGGATATAAAGCCAGAGGCTTAATTGTAGAAAATCGACGTATTGTTTTACATTTACTTATTCTTGCTGGCTTCCTGCTGGGTGGAATTCTTGCCGCTTCAGTACATCCATATTTGAAACTACAATCATTTTTATTGCCAGCAATTTTAAGCTTAGCCTTAAGTATTTCTTACTGGATAGTTTATCTCTATAGTACTTCAACTTCACAAAAGGACTAAGACATGGTTAAAAATGCCTTACAAGCACAGCTATTAAAAGCTGGTTTAGTTGATAATAAAAAAGCAAAAAAATTAACAAAGCAAGCTCATCACGAACAACGTCTTGGACTAAGTAATGAAGCTGAAATCAAAGCAAATATTGAAAAAGCTCAACAAGAAAAGTTAGCGAAAGATCAGGCTTTAAATTTAGAAAAACAGAAACAGCTTGAAGAAAAAGCACTTAAAGCATCAATCATTCAGATGATTAAGCAGCACAAGATTACTGATTTTGCTGGGGATGTGGCTTATCAATTTATTGATGAAAATAAAATCAAAAAAGTGTATCTATCTCAGCAAGTTTATAATGCACTTGTTGCAGGTAGCCTAGTTATTGCTAAAGATCAAGATCAATACGCCTATCTTCCAAAAGCTTTAGGTGAAAAAATTGATCAAAAAATGCAAGGCTTCATTTTGATTAATAATGCTGAGAAAAACGAACAAGCCACTGATGAGGAAGATCCATATGCAGCATATGTTATTCCAGATGACTTAATGTGGTAATACGATACTTAGGCCTTTATGACCCAAATCTAAAGGCCTTTTCTAATATGTGTAGCTGTAATAATTTAACAAATGTTCAAAATACTAATAAAAAATACTTAAAGAATAAATTCCTTCACCCTTTATCTATTAATCTCGATATAATGAATAATATTTTTAGTCCTCGCGACGTTCTTGAAGATTTCTTCGAGTCTCCATTTTTGCGTCATGTATTAATTTAAGACGTACAACATTATCAGTTCATGTGTATTTGCATATATTCACAAGATCGAAACCCTAAGTGATATTGATCTAACTGACTTTTTGCAAATTAAATTGCAAAGATTTAATTAAGTGGCTTTTGTCTCAAAGGTAGTAATTCATGCTGAAGTGGTTTGAAAAACTTGTAGATCCCTACCCAACTAAAGGTTTAGATGAACCTTTACCGACTCGTTTTTTTCCATTTGTTTGGCAAGCTACGGAAGGCCTACGCCCTTACTTATTCTTACTTATTCTTTTTACAGCAGGTGCTGCAAGCTTTGAAGCCTTACTTTTTTCAAAGATTGGACAACTCGTAGACTGGTTAAGTAAAAGTCATCCGGAAAGCTTTTTAAGTCAGCATGCTACTGATTTACTCATTTTGATTGCGGTCTTATTTACCAACATCTTTTTTGTAAATCTTCAATCTATTATCAAACATCAAATTTTATATAGTACCTTCCCAATGCGTTTGCGCTGGCGTTTCCATAATCTTTTATTGAAACAAAGCTTGGACTTTTTCCATAATGACTTTGCAGGACGACTTTCTGCCAAGGTTATGCAAACAGCATTAGCAATCCGTGAGTTCTGGATTATTTTGGGTGACATGTTGGCATACGTCAGCATTTACTTCATTACAGTCAGCATTGTACTTGGCGCAATTTCACCAATTTTACTTATTCCACTTTTAGTTTGGTTAAGTCTTTTTTTATTAAGCGCATGGTTCTTCATCCCCCGCTTAAGTAAAGTTTCTCAGCAACAAGCCGATGCTAGAGCGATCATGACGGGCCGCGTAACAGATGCATACACCAACATCCAAACAGTAAAACTATTTGCTCATGCTGGACGTGAAAGCCAATACGCAAAAGCATCTATGAAAGAGTTTATGACTACAGTCTATGCTCAAATGCGTTTAGGTACCCTCTTTGAAGTCAGCATTAATATGTTGTCTGCTGTTTTGTTTGTAGGTGTAATTGGTACCTCTGTTTGGCTATGGACTCAAGGTTTAGCAGCATTAGGTGTAATCGCAGCAACTACTGCAATGATTTTAAAACTTAATAGTATGGCTGAATTTATGATGTGGCATATGTCAGCCTTATTTGAAAATGTTGGAACCATTCAAGATGGTATGCAAACATTAGGTAAAAAAATCAATATTCAAGACAAACCAGATGCAAAACCACTTGCAGTGACCAAAGGTGAGATTGTATTTAAAGATGTAAGCTTTGCTTATAACAATAAAAATGTGATTGATCACTTCAACTTGCATATTAGAGCAGGCGAAAAAATAGGAATCGTGGGCCGTTCTGGCGCAGGAAAGTCTACGCTGATCCAGTTGCTTTTACATTTTTACCATCTTAAGCAAGGTGCCATTTTAATTGATGGTCAAAACATCGAAGATGTAACTCAAGATAGTTTAAGAGCTAATATTGCTTTAGTTACTCAAGATACGTCTTTATTGCATCGCTCAGTTGCAGAAAATATTAAATATGGTCGCCCTGATGCATCTGATGCAGACATGGAGAATGCTGTAAATAAAGCCAAAGCTGCTGAATTTATTCCGCAATTGGTTGATTTAAAAGGACGTAGTGGTTATAACGCTCAAGTAGGTGAACGTGGTGTTAAACTTTCTGGTGGTCAAAGACAGCGTATTGCCATTGCACGTGTATTCTTAAAAGATGCTCCTATTCTTATTTTAGATGAAGCAACTAGTGCATTAGACTCGGAAGTTGAAGCAGCAATCCAGTCAAGTTTAAATGACCTGATGGTTGATAAAACCGTTATTGCAATTGCACACCGTTTATCTACTATTGCACAAATGGATCGTTTAATCGTTCTTGATGAAGGTCGAATTGCTGAGCAAGGAACTCATGAAGAGTTAATTGCGCAAAATGGTATATACGCACAGTTATGGAAACGTCAAACAGGTGGTTTCCTAATTGAACAAAAAGTATTACAGGGTCAAGATTAATGCTTTATTTAGAAGATTTGAAAATTGGTGATCGTTTCATTAGCCGTGAATATGAAATTACCTTAGATGAAATCAAAAAATTCGCAAGCTCCTATGACCCTCAACCCTTCCATATAGATGAAGAACAAGCTAAGCACGATCCAATTTTTCAGGGAATTGCTGCTAGCGGTTGGCATACTTCTGCAATTACTATGCGGTTATGGACGGAATGTATGCCGATTCATGGCGGCCTGATTGGTTCAGAGTCCAGCTTACGGTGGCCACGCCCTACTCGACCAGGTGATAAAATTCATGTTGAAGCAGAAATTTCAGCGATCACACCATCCAAAACAAAATTAGATCGTGGTATTGTAAGTTACGTTACGCAAGCCTTAAATCAAAATGGCGACGTATTACTTATTTCAACAACAAAAATTGTTGTCTTTAAAAAGAATGTTTAAAACATGGTTGATATGATTGTCTAACAGTTTTTATAAACTCAGATTATATTTCATGACAAGATGTGTAAGAAATGCATGTGACAAATTGATGAGAGCAATGGAACGCATATGAAAATTACCTCAGCTCGTCAAGATCAAGGTATTCCGGGTGTCTATGGCTTATTGCTATTAGATGTTGTTTCACGTTGGGGATATAACGATGAAACATTATTTGCTCCATTTCATCTTACTAGTGAGCAACTGGCCGATCCTGATTATCGTATTTCTACACCTGTAGCAAACGAACTAGTTAAACACGCGCTTAATTTAACTGGTGAAACCACGTTGGGTTACCATCTTGGTACTCAAATGCGTATTTCGATTCATGGCTTTATTGGCTATGCGATTATGACAGCCAAAGACATTACTGAAGCAATTGCCCTTGCAGCACGCTTTATTCAACTACGACTACCTTTTTTACAACTCTATTTTTCAACGTTTGGGCCAAAAGCTACCCTACAATTACAGTGTGACATCGAACTTGAACCTCTAAGAACAGAAATCGTTTTAGGTTTGACCATTGGTATTATGAGTATGGCCAAAGCGATTACGGGTATCGAAGATTTAGCTGGTGATGTAGATTTGGACTTTCCTGAACCAGAAGGCTTTGAAAAGTATAGAAATAAACTAAGCAGCACAATTCGCTTCAACCAGCCACATCTGATTTCAAGTTTTGATAAAAAATACTTAGGAATTAAATTAGTTAATGCTGATCCTATCGCAAGTCAGGTTGCTATTAATCAGTGCGAAGCAGAACTTTCCGCTTTAGGTGAGCGCCGTCGTTTAGCAATGCGAGTTCGTGATATTTTAAGTAATTCTGAACAACATTATTTAAGCATTGAAAATGTAGCTGAATGTCTACACATGTCAGACCGCACACTAAAGCGCCAATTAGCAGCGGAAGGAACATCATTTTCAACTTTAGTTGATGAAGTACGCTATCGACACGCAACATCTCTGCTTTCACGTACAGATTATAGTCTTGAGCAAATTGCAGATGAACTTGGCTATTCGGACGTTGCAAATTTTAGCCGTGCTTTTAAACGCTGGAGTGGCCGTAGCCCAAGCAACTGGCGTAAAGACCCATACTTATAATGTTTAAAACTATTGGACACAAGCTTAAGGAGTTACCATGAATCATCCTTCGGAACTGAAGTATGCACGTACACATGAGTGGGTAAAGATTGAGGGTGATCTTGTTATTACAGGCATTACCGATCATGCACAAGATGAACTTGGCGATTTGGTTTACGTTGAAACTCCGGAAGTTGGGAGTAAAGTTACTGCTGGCGAACAAGCTGGTGTGGTTGAATCAGTAAAAACTGCTTCTGACATCCATGCTCCTGTCTCAGGCACTGTAGTAGAAGTAAATATTGACCTTGAAGATGATCCTGATTTTGTAAATGACGATCCATATGGAAAAGGCTGGATTTATAAAATCAAACCAGACAATATTGCAGATGTTGAAAAACTTTTAACAAATGCAGAATATGAAGCTGGCTTATAAAAGATAGCTATATCTTTTCATATTTAATAAAAACCAGTTTAGTCTTAAACTGGTTTTTTTATCCATTCAAAATCTATTCAAATTCAGTTTTACGAATCGGTGACTTCTATGACAAAGCTTGTTGTATTCTCTGGCGCTGGCATGAGTGCTGAAAGTGGAATTAGCACTTTTCGTGACAGTAATGGTCTATGGGAAAATTACGACATCCAACAAGTTGCCACACCTGAAGCATGGCAAAAGAACCCTGCTCTAGTTCAACGCTTTTATAATGAGCGACGTAAAAATATTTTAGAGGCTGAACCTAACGAAGCTCATCACTATATTGCCAAACTACAAGACTACTTCGACGTACAAGTGATTACTCAAAATATTGATGATTTACATGAACGGGCTGGAAGTTCTAACGTTTTACATTTGCATGGAAATATTCGTTTAGCGAAAAGCTCTGGCCCGAATGCACAATTTACAACACAGTTTTACGATATTAATGGTTGGAAGCTAGATTTAGAACAAGACTTTTGCCCAGATGGCTATCCGCTACGTCCACATGTAGTCTGGTTCGGTGAAGCTGTACCTGCTTATGAAGAAGCAATTCAATTAGTACAGAGTGCAGATATTTTTATTGTGATCGGCTCGACATTAAGCGTATATCCAGTTGCAGCTTTAGTTCATGAAATTTCAAATCAATGTAAAGCCTACTATATAGATTCAAATGCTGATCATCTGCGTGTTCCCCACCAATATGAATTATTAAAGATGTCAGCGACTCAAGGAATGCATAGACTTTTTGAAAATTTAATCGGCTAATTGCTATTTATAGACACTAAATAAGCCCAACGTGAATAAAAAAAATTATTAATTGAACAAAAAATTGTCGATTTTTTTAACTTTATTCTAAATTTCTATACATTTTTTTTGACTAATAGCCTATTTATAACTCTATATCGATTTAATTTTTTTCAGAATGGCGTTTTTTTGTTGAAAAAATTTTAAAAAATAAATATTAAAAAATTATAAGTTAATGATTAATATTATAATTTTATATTTATAAAATCAATTTATTTCAAGTTACACAATGATACAAAAGTACAATATAAAAATAACAGTGCAAAAAAAATCTTTTGTGGTTGAATCTCAACCTCTTGGATGCCGTACAAGAAAACAGCGACCTGGATTAGGTTACAATCACGGATTATGGATATAAGGACACACATCCATTATGAGTTATTTTGATCCCACCCTCATCATGTTTATGGTGTACATCGTAGCAATGGTTCTTATCGGCTTATTTGCCTACCGTGCTACAAGCGACTTCTCAGATTATATTCTCGGTGGTCGTAGTTTAGGCAGTTTCGTAACTGCATTATCCGCAGGCGCATCAGACATGAGTGGTTGGTTGCTCATGGGTTTACCAGGCGCGATTTATCTTTCTGGTTTATCTGAAGCGTGGATTGCAATTGGTCTTATTATCGGTGCTTGGCTTAACTGGCTACTGGTTGCTGGTCGATTACGCGTTCATACTGAAGTCCAAAATAATGCACTCACGTTGCCAGATTATTTTACAAGTCGTTTTGACGATCAGAAAAAAGTACTTCGTATTTTCTCTGCCGTTATCATCTTGGTTTTCTTCGCAATTTATTGTGCTTCAGGCATGGTAGCAGGCGCCCGTTTATTTGAAAATTTATTCGGAATGTCATACACCACTGCTATTTGGCTCAGCGCAATTGCAACCATCAGTTATGTTTGTATCGGTGGATTCTTAGCGATTAGCTGGACAGATACATTCCAAGCTGGCCTAATGATTTTTGCTTTGTTATTAACACCAATTGTAACTTATCTTGCAATTGGCGATACAACACAATTTGTGACACTCATTGAAACTGCTCGTCCACATGCATTTAATATTATTTCAGATTTAAGTGTAGTGGCAGTTTTATCTTCCATGGCATGGGGTTTGGGTTACTTTGGTCAACCACATATCCTTGTACGTTTCATGGCTGCTGACTCTGTAAAATCAATCCCTGCTGCTCGTCGTATTGGCATGACTTGGATGATCCTGTGTTTAGTTGGTGCTGTCGGTGCTGGTTTCTTCGGTATTGCCTACTTCCAGCAACACCCTGAATTAGCAGCAGTTGTAAGCAAAAACCCTGAAACTGTATTTATGGAATTGACTAAAATCTTATTCAATCCATGGATTGTAGGTATCATTCTGGCTGCGATTTTAGCTGCTGTGATGAGTACATTGAGCTGCCAGCTTTTGGTATGTTCAAGTGCGCTAACAGAAGATTTGTACAAAGGCTTCATTCGTAAAAATGCATCTCAAAAAGAGCTTGTATGGGTTGGCCGTGTCATGGTTCTTGCGATTGCTGTTCTTGCGATTGCTCTTGCTGGTAACCCAGACAGTAAAGTTCTTGGCCTTGTTGCTTATGCATGGGCTGGTTTCGGTGCTGCATTTGGTCCGCTTATCATCTTGTCATTGTTCTGGAAACGTATGAATTTACAAGGTGCACTAGCGGGTATGATCGTTGGTGCAGTTGTAGTGATTGGTTGGAAAAATCTTTTCGCAGACACTGGTGTTTACGAGATTATTCCAGGCTTTATCCTTGCATTTATCAGCATCATTGTAGTGAGTCTTTTAACTAAAGCGCCAAACACGACAGTAACCGGCCGCTTTGAAAAAGCAGATGAACTCTACAAAGAAAGCGTATAAGTTATTGAAATAAATCAAGGGGCTTCGGCCCCTTTATTTATTTTTAATTTTGATTTTAATTTTTGAAGTATCTTTTACAACTTGCATGACTGGATAACTACGAGTCTCTTTTACCCCCGGCAATTGCCACAGCACCTGTCCCGCAATCCGTCTAAATTCTTCCATACTGCCACTTCGTAATTTAATTAAAAAATCAAAGCCACCGCTCACCATATGACATTCAACAATTTCTGGATAGTGAACCACAGCATCAATAAACTCATCTAAAACATTGGGTGTTGTTTTATCTAATAGCACCTCTACGAACACCAAAAAATTTGCATTTAACTTGATTGGATTCAATTTCGCTTCATATCCCAAAATGAAATCATCCTTTGTCAACTTCTGCACTCGAGCCATAACAGCAGTTGGCGACAAGTTAACAAGTTCGGCTAATTTACTATTAGAAATTCGCCCATCTGTTTGAAGAATATCCAAAATTTTTAAATCAGTACGGTCAAGGCTTAATATTGGGCCATTCATCTGAATTTTCCTCTAAAAAATGGGCTAAATATAGTGAGTTATTCGGTGTTTCTTCTGTAATGATAAATTATCTAAACCTCTCTACTCAAGATGAGTTTACGAGAGCTGGTTGACGGAAACTGATATGAACACAATGGATACTTTTCATCAAATGGATAAATCTCACCAAGGCTATATCACCGAATTTAACGATAAAAGTGAGTTTGAACAACGCATCAATACAGCTTGGCGACGTGCTGAACCAGAAGCTGTAGAAGAGCTATTACAAGCTGCCGCGGTATCTGATGATTTAGATCATAAAATTTATGACCTTGCTTTTAATCTTGCCAATAATTTACGTGAACGTAAGACCTCTTCGGGCAAAGCAGGTATTGTTCAAGGGTTATTACAAGAATTCTCTCTTTCTTCACAAGAAGGCGTGGCGCTTATGTGTCTTGCCGAAGCTTTGCTTCGTATTCCAGACTCAGCAACACGTGATTTGCTTATTCGAGATAAAATCAATCAAGGTAACTGGAAAGAACATGTTGGCCAAAGCAGCTTAATGTTTGTAAATGCTGCAGCATGGGGCCTCATGTTAACTGGTAAGCTCATGGAAACTCCTAAGCAAACCAGTCTTTCAAGTGTACTTACTGGCCTTTTAGCACGCAGTGGACGTGGCATCATTCGTAAAGCTGTTGACGTTGCAATGCGTATGATGGGTGAACAGTTTGTAACT
The DNA here is from genome assembly GCF_000163635.1 of Acinetobacter sp. SH024. Lineage (NCBI taxonomy): Bacteria > Pseudomonadati > Pseudomonadota > Gammaproteobacteria > Moraxellales > Moraxellaceae > Acinetobacter > Acinetobacter sp. SH024. The sequence goes on from NZ_GG753600.1 coordinate 439,425, forward strand.
GGTGAAACCATTGAAGAAGCTGTAGATCATGCGAAAGTACTCGAAGACAAAGGTTTCCGCTATTCTTACGATATGTTAGGTGAAGCAGCCTTAACCGAACATGATGCTGAACGCTACTTTAACGATTACACACAAGCCATTCATGCAATTGGTAAAGCATCTAATGGTAAAGGCGTTTATGATGGTCCGGGTATTTCAATTAAGCTTTCTGCTTTACACCCTCGCTATCAACGCGCGCAAATTGAACGTGTTCATCAAGAACTTTACGGCAAAGTATTTGAACTCGCTCGTTTGGCTAAAAAGTACAATATTGGCTTAAATATCGATGCCGAAGAATCAGAACGTTTAGAAATTTCTCTTGAGTTACTAGAACGTCTTTGCTTCGAGCCAGAACTTGCAAACTGGAAAGGTATTGGCTTCGTTATTCAAGCTTACCAAAAACGCTGTTTCTTCGTGGTTGATTATATTATTGACCTTGCTAAACGCAGCCAAAAGCGTCTCATGATTCGCCTTGTGAAAGGTGCATATTGGGATAGCGAAATTAAGAAAGCGCAAATCGAAGGTATGGATGACTACCCTGTCTTTACCCGTAAAGTACATACGGATTTATCTTATATCGCGTGTGCTAAAAAACTACTTGCAGCACCTGAGTTCATCTATCCGCAATTTGCAACTCATAATGCTCAAACATTGGCAACGATCTATCATTTAGCGGATCCAAGCAAATATTATGCTGGTCAATATGAATTCCAATGCTTACATGGCATGGGCGAACCGCTTTATGAACAAGTTGTTGGTCCACGTGAGCAAAATAAATTAGGCGTACCATGCCGTATTTATGCTCCTGTTGGTAACCATGAAACTTTGTTAGCTTATTTAGTTCGTCGTTTACTCGAAAATGGCGCGAATACTTCATTCGTTAACCGTATTGCCGATAAAACACTTAAAGTTGAAGATCTTATCCAGTCTCCAATTTATGATATTCGTCATGCAGCTAAGCTTGAAGGTTCAGTTGGTTTAAAACACCCATCTATTCCTCTACCTTTAGATATGTACGGAACACTTCGTAAAAACTCTAAAGGTTATGACTTAGCAAATGACACCCCACTTGCAGCTTTAGATAGCACAGCTCAAGAATTACGTAATCGTATTTGGCAAAGTCATCCATTATTGGCAAATAACGAGTCGTTAGAGCAAGGTCATTCTGTTGCAATTACAAACCCAGCACAAAATGATGAAATTGTTGGTTATGTGCAAGAAGCTGATCTTAAGCATGTTGAAATTGCGCTTAATGCAGCTGAACAAGCTCAATCAGAATGGTCAAATACGCCTAAAGAACAGCGTGCTCAATACTTAAAATGTGCAGCTGACCTAATGGAAAGTCGCATTCAAGAATTGATGGTTTTACTTTGCCGTGAAAGCGGGAAAACTTATGCCAATGCCATTGCAGAAGTTCGTGAAGCTGTAGATTTCCTACGTTACTACGCAACTCAAGTTGAGAATCTTCCTGCAAATACAGCTATTCAGCCTTTAGGTACTGTACTTTGTATTAGCCCGTGGAACTTCCCTCTTGCAATTTTCTCTGGTCAAATTGCTGCAGCATTAGTCAGTGGTAACTGCGTTATTGCTAAACCTGCTGAACAAACCCCATTAATCGCTGCTCAAGCCGTTCAGATTTTATGGGAAGCTGGTATTCCACATGGTGCTGTACAGCTACTTCCTGGCCGCGGTGAAACAGTAGGTGCTCAGCTTAGCCAAGATAGCCGTATCGATGGCATCATGTTTACTGGTTCAACTGAAGTTGCAAAAATTTTACAGAAAACCGTTGCGAAACGTTTATCTGAAAATGGTCAATCGATTCCTCTCATTGCAGAGACTGGCGGTCAAAATGCAATGATTGTGGATTCATCAGCATTAACTGAACAAGTCGTACTCGATGTTGTAAGTTCCGCTTTTGATAGCGCGGGTCAACGTTGCTCTGCTTTACGTATTTTATGTGTGCAAGAAGACAGCGCTGCAACCGTAATTAAAATGCTTAAAGGTGCAATGCAACAGTTAATTGTAGGTAACCCTGCAATTTTAAAAACTGACATTGGTCCTGTGATTGATGAAGAAGCAAAACGAACGATTGATCAACACATACAGAAAATGAAGTCGAAAGGCTATCCAGTACATCAGTTGATGTTCGGGGCAACAAGTCAGAATGAACTAGATAAAGGAACCTTTGTTGTACCAACAGCAATTGAACTCCCTAACCTTGATGACTTGCAACGCGAAGTTTTTGGTCCAGTTCTACACATCATTACCTATAAGTATGGCGAGCTTGAGCAGTTGATCTCACGTATTAATGCCAAAGGTTATGGTTTAACAATGGGTCTACATACCCGTATTGATGAAACCATTCAAACGGTCATTCAACATGCTGAAGTTGGTAACCTTTATATCAACCGTAATATTGTTGGTGCTGTCGTTGGTGTACAACCATTCGGTGGTGAAGGTTTATCTGGTACAGGCCCGAAAGCTGGTGGTCCGCTTTACATGTATCGCTTGATGCAGCAGTGTTCAAACAAAGTATTGGCAACACCATTTGCTATGAAGACTGAGCAAACTGCTTTTGAAGGCTTTAACCGTGAGGTTTATCAGAGCTTACAAAATTGGGCAAAACAACATTTACCACAAGCAAATCGCGAAATTGAACCATTTGGTGTTGGTAAATTTTATGAGTTACAAGGCCCTACTGGGGAAAGTAACCAATATATTATTTTGCCACGTCATCGTGTTCTTTCTATCGCTGATACAGAACAAAATCAGTTGCATCAGTTACTCGCAATTTTTGCAGTGGGTAGCCAAGCGGCCGTAATGCCAAATAGTCCGTTATTGGCAAAATACAAACAAACATTGCCAAAAGATGTGCTTGCTGCAATTACTACAGTTAAAAATATCGCATCAGATGATTTTGATGCAGTTTTACATCATGGTAATCGCGAAGAGATCTTCTCATTACAGCAAGAGATTGCTACTCGCTCTGGTGCAATTGTCGGTATTACCCATGTTGAACCAAATGAGGCTATTCCACTTGAGCGTTTAGTGATTGAACGTGCAATTAGTGTGAATACAGCTGCAGCTGGTGGTAACGCAAGCTTAATGACAATGACTGATTAATACCTAAGTTTCAAAAAAAGCCCAAATCTCAGTATTTGGGCTTTTTTATTTAATCGAGTAATCTATTCTTAAATATATAAACTTTATCAATTCGAGATTCGAATAATGGTCTTTTTAGAACCAGAAAAATATCAACAAAGATGCGCTCAACTTTTTAATTCATATCACAAAGCTATTTGCGCCCTTCTACCATTTGCCAAAATTGAGCATATTGGTTCTTCCGCTATACCGAATGCAATTTCAAAAGGTGATTTAGATATTTATATTGAAGTTATACCTGAGCAATTTGAATTCGCAATAGAACAATTAAAAACACTTAACTTTATCGAAAAACAAAACACATTAAGAACACATGAGCTTTGTATGCTCGAATCACTCAACAATGATGATGTAGCTTTTCAAATTGTAGTCACGGATTCAGTATTTACATTTTTCTTAACATTTAAAAATAAGCTTATAAGCTCACCCACATTGGTCAATGAATATAATCAATTAAAATTACAGTGTAGCCATTTAGACCCCGATCAATATAGAACAATAAAATCAGACTTTATTAATCGCGTTTTAAATCATCTCTAGTTTAGGTACCTCCTTTTCTCTTATGAATATCTGGTTAAAATTGGCTCCTGTAAGTTCAATTTTTTTGATACCATTCAATATTTGATTCTGTCTAAATTTTCTTTGTCTATGACCTCTTCTTATCGTCAACAACTTCAAGCTAAAATTGAACGCATTACTACTCAATTTTCTGAATTTACACCACCTACATTAGAAGTGTTTGAATCACCTGAACAACATTTCCGTATGCGTGCTGAATTTCGTATCTGGCATACAGAAAATGATATGTTCTATGCCATGTTTGAGCGTAACGATGACGACAAGCAAAAAACCGTTGTACGCATTGATGAGTTTCCAATTGCAGATCAAAGCATCAATGATTTAATGCCAAAACTCTTGGAAGAACTTAAGGCTGAGCCTAAGCTCTCTAACCGTTTATTTGAAGCTGACTTCCTCGCAACACTTAGCGGAGAAATGTTGGTTACCCTAATTTATCATCGTAAACTGGATCAAGAATGGGAACAAGCCGCTAAAGCGCTTGCCTATAAATTAGATATTAAGATTATGGGCCGTAGTCGTGGCCAGAAAATTGTTATTGGCGATGATTTCGTCGTTGAAGAATTCGAACTTTTAAATCGTTCATTTAAATATAAACAAATCGAAAGTAGCTTTACCCAACCTAATGCACAAGTTTGCAAAAAAATGCTGCAATGGGCATGCGATGCAGCTGAAGGATCAAAGAAACACTTATTAGAACTCTATTGTGGTAATGGTAATTTTACGCTTCCACTCTCTTTAAAGTTCGAACGAGTACTCGCGACTGAACTTGCAAAATCATCTGTTTATGCTGCTCAATGGAACATTGAACAAAACCAAATCGATAATATTCAAGTAGCACGTCTCTCGGCTGAAGAATTTACTCAAGCTTATCAAGGTGAGCGCGAATTCCGCCGTCTACAAGAAGCGAATATTGATATTCAAAGCTATGACTTTGACACCGTATTTGTAGATCCACCGCGTGCAGGAATTGATGATGAGACTTTAAAACTTCTACAAGGTTTTGAACATATTATCTACATTTCATGTAACCCTGACACGCTATATGAAAATTTAAAAACGCTCAGTCAAACTCATCGATTGACTAAATTCGCCTTATTTGATCAGTTCCCTTATACACATCATGTAGAATCTGGTGTTTTACTTGAGAAGATTTAAACAAAATCTTTCATTGTAAAGTTTTAAATAAGGAGGCTACATACCTCCTTATTTTTTAACGTTTTATTAGTTAAGTATTTAAATTTTCAAAAAATATCAAGTCATCTATTCGTCATAATTTCGTTTAACTCAAGCATTCCCATCGAAAATTCTCGAGTTCAAGTGGTGGATTTATCACTTATAGAGTCTTGTATTTTATTTTAAATTGGCTATATTTCGAGCTATGTTAGGTTGTATATGAAGGCTCTATGAGTTTTTGGCAAAAGCTGTTCTTGGCAGATCAACAGCATAACGAGCATAAAAACCAAACTGCTTGTGTTGAAAATGACTGCTCATGTAAAACTAATGAACAACTTCTAAGTGCACTTGCACAAGCAACAGATGAAGATGTCATTAAGGGAATTAAAAAAGTTCTTATTTCCCGTGGTTATAGCCGAAAAGAGTTAAATGAACTCACTCAAAAACCGTCTATTCATTAATTAAAAAGCCAGTCTTGTACTGGCTTTTTTATATTTCACTTTACTGCACAATTGGACTCATCTACCCAACCGACCATTGGTCCCATTTGAAATTGCTGATCGTTCCGATTGTTCTTTTGCATATATAAACTAGAAATAGAACCATCGAGATATAAAGCCTGCTCTACTTTAAGATTTCTTTGAAAAAACTTGGCAAAATTGTAAAAACTCACACGATTCTTAGATATTACAAAGTAGAGTTTATTATCTCGAATACCAACTCCATTACGAATTTTCTTTGATTGAGAGTCTGGTAAAAAAAGGGAATTTATCTTTCCATCAATAACTAACATTGGCCCAGATTGGGTTGCATAATCAACTTTCAAATTTTGTAGGCTATATTGTGGCGTAGTTAAAACAAAGGCCTGTTTTTTATTCCAAGCTACTACCCCATTCGGCTGTAAAAAGAAATTTCCCAATCCTTTATGCTCATTTAAGGGCTGAACTACCTTAGCTCGTTCAATATACAACCCTACTGGAGAAAATCCTAAATGAAACATCCCCGCATTCATTGCAAAGCTAAGCTGCTCACACTGCTTTAATTGTTCCTCAATATTGTTAAAGCTTTTATAGTATTGCTGATTATTAGGATTCTTTAAAAACAAGCGTAATGCTTTAAATTCGCTGATCGAGATCACATCGTATTGGTCACCTTCCACCGTTTTAATCTGCTGATGCGCTATAGCATATGCGGCCTGAAACAAAAGCCCATACAAAGCGAAGCACCCAACTACCCATTTCATTGAATAACACCTGACATGACATTTTTCCTTCATATTAAGTTCTTAAATTATATACAAGAAATATAAATAGATTGGATATGCATCAAATTCCTTCATTCGACGTAATCAATACACTGCAAATTGCTGATATTGGTTATAATGTTTAGCAGCTTTTCAATAAAAGCCATTTACACTTTATTGGATCAGCGTAAGCATGCAACAACTGAATAAACGCTACCCTTTAGGGGCTCACCTCATCGTAAAGCATCTCGGCTATAGCCATCATGGTATATATGCAGGGAGAGGTCGAGTTATCCATTATTCCGGCTTAGCTCATTTCATCAAAAAACGCCCGATTGAAATCACTTCAATAGATGCTTTCTCGCATGGCAAAAAAATACACGTCCGTTCTTATGACAAACCTCGTTATAAAGGAAAGATTGTTGTTCGCCGAATGCGTTCACGTATGCATGAAAATCACTATCATTTGATTATTAATAACTGTGAACATCTATGCAGTTGGGCAATTACGGGTATTGAAAGTAGCACTCAAGTTGAACGTATGATGCATCGTTTAACGACTATTGGCTATGTAAGCTCAATCATGAGTTATATGAATGGTATGATGTTGACCGTTGCAACTACATGTTTTGCTCTGGTTCTGTATATTAAAAAGAAACTACGTGATCAAGCAAAAAGAAAAGTTCCTACTTACCAGTTCTTAAGAGAAAAATCTCAGAAAAGAAATATCGATCCTTCAGCGCCTTTAGTATTTATAGATCCAGATAAAAAAGAGCCAATCTAAATAAAAAAGCCCTCATATTTGAGGGCTTTTTAGAAAACTTATAGCTTATTTTTTAGCTGCATTAGCAGCAGTTGCTTCAGTGGTAATGTTTACAGTGATCTTATCGCCAACATTAGGCACATAACTTCCTAAACCAAAGTCAGAACGCTTGAATGAAGTTGTCGCATTAAAACCAATTGCTGGAACTTTAGCCATTGGATGCTCGCCTTGCTTGTTTAAAACAGCGTCAAGTACAACTGGCTTAGTTACGCCTTTAACAGTTAAGTCACCAGTAATTTTAAAGTGCTTTTTGTCTTTGGTTTCAACTTTAGTACTTTTAAACGTAATATTTGGATATTTAGCAGCATTAAACCAAGCTTCTTCTTGGAACTCTTTATCTAAAGCAGGTACGTTTGTATTTACACTGCTTAAAGGAATAGTCACATTTACAGATGAGTTTGCTGGTTTAGCATTATCAACTTTAATTACACCTTGGATATCCGAGAAGTTAGCGCTTGGAGTAGAGAAACCAAAGTGATTCCATGAGAAAACAGTAGCTGTATGTGTTGGGTCAATTTTGTAGTCTACTGGTGCAGCTAAAGTAACTGAACTAGCCAATGCTACTGCCAAACCGAAGCTTAATGTTTTAAGATGCATTTTTCGTATCCTTTATTGATATAGTCGTTAGTGTATACATCAAGTAATTTAATTCACCATTCTTTATAAAACGATATGTTTCATCCATGCAACAATAAAAGCGTTACAGTTGTTATTCAAAAACAATATTATAAAGTTTAGATATTCTTCTATTCGAAGCTTCAGATTTATTAATTTTTATTACGATTTTATTGATGAATAACAAGGTAAAACATGGTTAATACAGCCCAAGCACAAAGTACTTCTACCCCATATCGAGTAACTCTTACCGATCCTTCAGGTCATCAATGGTTTGCAGATGAACCAACTGATAAAGGTGGACAAGATACAGCTCCGAACCCGGTTCAGCTTTTATTATCCGCTTTAGGAGCTTGTACCACCATTACTTTAGAAATGTATGCGAATCTTAAAGGTATTAAGCTTGAGCATGTTCAAGTGGATTTAGCATTAAACCCTAATGGCGAACCTGAAAAAGGCCAAAATAATATTGAACGAAAAATTACACTCAAAGGTGAATTTACTGAAGACCAGCATAAGCGATTACTAAAAGTTGCAGAGAATTGCCCTATTCATAAGTTATTAACTTCTCAAATTAATATCCAAACAGAACTCACTATTTAACTTCTCAAATAAAAAAGCGCTCTATCTAGAGCGCTTTTTTACACTACTTTAATATTTAAGCAGTTAATTCTTTTACAGCTGCAACAACAGCTTCAGTCGTAATACCAAAGAATTGGAACAAATCTTTTGCTGGTGCAGACTCACCATAAGTTGTCATACCAATTACTTTGCCATCAAGACCAACAAACTTCCACCAGTAGTCAACATGAGCTGCTTCAACAGCAACACGCGCACGGATATGAGCTGGTAATACTGCTTCACGGTATGCCGCATCTTGCTTCATAAACTCTTCTGCACATGGCATAGAAACTACACGCACACCTTCAAGTTGTGCATAAGCTTCCATTGCTAAAGAAATTTCAGAACCTGTTGCAATAATAATCGCTTTTAATTCGCCTTTTTCTTGAGCAAGTACATAACCACCTTTTGCAGCGTTTTGAATTTGCTCTTCAGAACGTGTTTGGAATGGTAAGTTTTGACGAGAGAAAATAAGTGCTGTAGGACCATCTTTGCGTTCTAGAGCAGATTTCCAAGCAATTGCAGTTTCTACAGTATCCGCAGGGCGCCATGTATTTAAGTTAGGTGTACCACGTAATGAAGCAATTTGTTCAATCGGTTGGTGAGTTGGACCATCTTCACCCAGACCAATTGAGTCATGTGTATAAACATGAATTACACGTTGTTTCATTAATGCAGACATACGTACTGCATTACGTGCATATTCCATAAACATTAAGAATGTTGCAACGTAAGGAACGAAACCACCATGCAATGCAACGCCATTAGCGATCGCAGTCATACCAAATTCACGTACGCCATAGTAGACATAGTTACCAGCTGGGTTTTCTTGAACACCTTGGCAACCTTTCCAAAGTGTTAAGTTAGAACCTGCTAAATCAGCAGAACCACCTAACAATTCAGGTAATAAAGGACCAAATGCTTGTAATGTATTTTGGCTTGCTTTACGAGTTGCAATTGTCTCGCCTTTCGCATTTGTTTCACGAATGAAAGCATCTGCTTGCGCTGCAAATTCTGCTGGTAAGTCACCACTGATACGACGAAGTAACTCAGCCGCTTCAGTTGGATATTTTGCTTGATATTGTGCAAATACCGCATTCCAAGCTGCTTCAGATTCACTACCTTTTGCTTTTGCATCCCATGCAGCATATACGTCAGCAGGTATAACAAATGCTTCTTCGTTCCAACCTAATGCTTCACGAGTTAAAGTAATCTCATCTTTACCTAATGGCGCACCATGACAGTCTTCTTTACCCTGCTTATTTGGTGAACCTAAACCAATAATCGTTTTACACATAATGATTGTTGGTTTTTGAGTTTCAGCTTTTGCTTCAATTGTCGCTTGACGAATCGCATCGGCATCATGACCATCTACACGAAGAACTTGCCAACCATAGGCTTTGAAACGCTCTTCTGTATCGTCGCTGAACCAGCCTTCTACTTCACCATCAATTGAAATGCCATTATCATCATAATAAGCAATCAATTTACCAAGTTGTAATGTGCCAGCTAAAGAACATACTTCGTGAGAAATACCTTCCATTAAGCAGCCATCACCTAAGAAACAGTAAGTGAAATGGTCAACAACTTTTAAATCATCTTTATTAAATTGAGCAGCCAATGTTTTTTCTGCTAAAGCAAAACCAACAGCATTAGCAATACCTTGACCTAAAGGACCAGTTGTCGTCTCTACACCCGGTGCATAGCCATATTCAGGATGACCAGGAGTTCTAGAATGCAATTGACGGAACTGTTTTAAATCTTCAATTGAAAGATCATAACCTGTTAAATGAAGCAAAGCGTATTGCAACATTGAGCCATGGCCATTTGATAAAACGAAACGGTCACGGTTTACCCATTGTGGATTTGTTGGGTTGTGATTTAAAAACTCACGCCAGACGACGTCAGCAATATCTGCCATCCCCATTGGAGCACCTGGATGCCCTGAGTTTGCTTGTTGCACAGCATCCATTGCCAATACACGAATTGCATTTGCAATACGACGTTCGTTTAAAGGGGTCGTCATAGATCAGAATCCAATTTTAATAGATTGATGAAAAGAAGAAGATGAATAACCATTCAATGCCGCTATATTGTCTTAAAAAAAAGGCTTAGGGTAAACCCCAACACGGTATATTTCTTTATTTTTAACCGTTTCTTGGTTACACAAAAAACATTTGAATCTTTAAGTTATACAAAACAGTGTTCATTTTTCTGCACAACGACTAAATATAAAAGCATTTATCTGGTTAGCTTTTGATATATAGATAAAATAGTTAGCCAATCTTGTATGTGTTGATCATGTTTCTTTACTTTAAAATTCAAATTCTAATATTTAAGATTTTTATTAAGTTATATGTTTAAAAAACACACTAGCAACAAGTTGTTAAAATATAAATACTTTAAATTAAAGCTTTCTATATCAATTTTGCTAATACACTTATCAATTAAAACACACTATAAATGAAATAAATTCATGCTTTTTAGTCAGTATGAACTGGTCCTCAAGCTCAAGTCGATGTAACATATTATGTCTTTTGAAATAACCAAGATAGGACTTTCATGCGCGAGTACGCTGTTTTTACCTCGGAATCTGTAAGCGAAGGTCATCCCGATAAAATGGCCGACCAAATTAGCGACGCTATTTTGGATGCAATCTTAAAAGAAGACCCATACGCACGTGTTGCTTGTGAAACACTGGTAAAAACAGGCGCTGTTGTACTTGCTGGTGAAGTAACAACGACTGCTAATATTGATGTTGAAGCTGTTGTTCGTAATACTGTTAACGGTATTGGTTATCACCACTCTGATCTTGGCTTTGATGGATCAACGTGTGCTGTAATCAATATGATTGGTAAACAATCACCTGAAATTGCTCAAGGCGTAGACCGTCAAAAACCAGAAGATCAAGGTGCTGGTGACCAAGGCCTAATGTTCGGTTATGCAAGCCGTGAAACAGACGTGCTTATGCCTGCGCCGATTTCTTATGCTCACCGCTTAATGGAGCGTCAAGCTGAACTTCGCCGTTCTGGTGCCCTGCCATGGTTACGCCCAGATGCAAAAAGCCAAGTTACTTTTGCCTATGAAAATGGCAAGCCTGTACGTCTAGATGCTGTTGTTTTATCTACTCAGCACGATCCTGAAATTTCTCAAAGCCAGCTTAAAGAAGCAGTTATTGAAGAAATTATCAAACCGATCATCCCTGCTGAAATGTTCCATGCAGCTACTAAGTTCCATATTAACCCAACAGGTATGTTCGTTATTGGCGGCCCTGTAGGTGACTGTGGTTTAACAGGTCGTAAAATTATTGTTGATACATACGGCGGTATGGCTCGTCACGGCGGTGGTGCTTTCTCTGGTAAAGATCCATCTAAAGTTGACCGTTCTGCTGCTTATGCTGGTCGTTATGTTGCAAAAAATATTGTAGCTGCTGGTCTTGCTGACAAATGTGAAATTCAAGTGAGTTACGCAATTGGTGTAGCAGAACCTACTTCGATTTCAATTAATACCTTTGGTACAGCAAAAGTTTCTGATGAGTTGATTATTCAACTTGTACGTGATCATTTCGATTTAAGACCGTTTGGTATTACTCGTATGTTGGATCTTCTTCAACCAATGTACAAACAAACTGCGGCTTATGGTCACTTTGGTCGCGAAGGTTCTGACTCTGCATTTACTTGGGAAAAAACTGATAAAGTTGATGCCCTTAAAGATGCTGCTGGCCTCTAAAATAAAATCATAAAAAAGCGCCACTCGTA
>NZ_GG753600.1:451946-481601 GCF_000163635.1 Acinetobacter sp. SH024
AAACGCCGCTATGAGCGGCTTTTTTATTTATAGTTCAAATTTTATGGTACGTAGGGTTTAGTCTTCTAGCAATCATCCTTGACGCCATATCATTTGTAGCTGTAATCAAAATCTATTGTCTTGTCGTTTTATCATCCTGATTTAATACATCCAGTAAAGTTGACTGCGTTGGAGTATCTTGATGGTTCTGGATATAAATATGGACAACTTTAAATACAACGACAACAGCTAGACAAGCCATCACACAAAACATCCATAAGCCATACGGGCTTCGAATATGTTGTGAACCACAATATGGACATGATTTATCAGTCGATGCCACAACTTTGTCGCAACACGCACAATGGTATTGATATAGCATAGGTAACCCTCCTTCCCTCATTTCAACCGTTGTTGTTTTAATAGGTTTGCTGCATTTTTAATTTATACATCCTTTATATTTATCCTATGTGAAATGAATAGATAATTCAATCTGGATGAACAATTGAGTCAATTAAAAAAATATTAATTAAAACATATATATAAGTTAAATATTATTTTTATAGGACTATTTTTCTTATTTTGATATTTTGCCAAATTTGTTAAAATAAGCGAATAATCTCACATTTTAGGCAAATGCATGTCACATACAAAGCTCATTAATAAAGGTGGCTTTCGCGAACGAGCCAACCGAAGCCGAGGTTATCAACAATCTGAAAATAAGCAAACAGCCTTAGCTTCAAACAAATACCAACCTCAAACAAAACCACAAGAAAGCCCAACTGAATTGGCTCAAACAGATTCTGCTGTGACTGAATCTCTAACTAAATAATTTGTATCTTCTTAAAATAAAAAAGGCCTAAACTTTGGAGGTTTAGGCCTGTAGATAAGGTATTTATTAATCCTTATTTTTATGTTCAATTTTCTTATGATCTGGAGTGACTTCTCGCGCTTCTCCGTCAATAATGCTTGAATCACGGTATTGACCTTGACTACCACCACCTTGTTGATTCTGCATATCTTGCATTTGGCGCATTAGATCAGCAAATGGATTTTGCCCACCCATATTACCGCCCATACCACCCATCATTTTATCCATCATAGCTTGTTGGCGTTTTGCAAGAGTTCTCATGGCTATATTACGGAAAGCAGTTTGAACACCAGGGATCAAAATTAAAACCGCTAACACATCAGAAACAAGGCCTGGCAACATTAATAAGAAACCTGCAAAAGCATAAGCAAGTTTTTTAGTTACTGTTGGGTCATTACCGAGTTGGCCAGTCATCTGCATTTGCTGTAATTGAGGCATAATACCAGCAGTACTTCTGCGAATAAGCCCCAAACCAATAAAGAAAGCAAGAATGAACCAAAAGAACACATACCATCCACTGATGAACTGTGCTACGCCAATCCATACGGCAATTTCAACAATCGCGCCCAGAACTACAATAAGAAGTAAATTCATGTAAAACTTTATCTATCTCAAAAAGAAAATTCATTGCAGTTTTATTTGACCCAACCCTACCTAAGTTATAAATAAGGTTTAAGCGTTCCTCTTAGCTTTGATAGTTCTGTCTAATTCCTAAAAATTAACAACGCTATCGGATCAACAAGAGTCTGCAATACTGGAGTACATTTGATTTTAACTCGATAAAAACAAACATGCTTTATTATTAATGAGTGCTGTATCAAGTTTATCAAGTGCGACTTCAATTAGATTTTAATTTTTTTACTCTAGTTAAACGGAAAGTCCTTCAAAAAAGCAGCTTTTTAGTCTAGTTAAAAACTTAGGTTCTTAGAAAAATTCGATATATTTCTTTTTATATAGTCGTTTTATAAAATTTTAAAAAGTAGTGCATAGATATAGAATTTCCTAAATAACTTACATTTTCTCTATCTAAAAGTACCTCTATTCAAGTTAAATTAAAGAATAACTCTTTTAACCCCACATAAACTCATGACTAAAAAAGCTCTTTTCTTTGCCATTGGTACGATGTTTTTGTCTGCATGTTCTTTTAATACGGTAGAACAACATCAAATACAGTCAATTTCTACCAATAAAAACTCAGAGAAAATTAAATCGTTGTTTGATCAAGCACAAACTACAGGTGTTTTAGTTATAAAACGTGGGCAAACAGAGGAAGTCTATGGCAATGATCTTAAAAGAGCATCAACCGAATATGTTCCCGCCTCTACCTTTAAAATGTTAAATGCTTTGATTGGACTTGAGCATCATAAAGCAACACCAACTGAAGTGTTTAAATGGGATGGGCAAAAGCGTTTATTTCCCGATTGGGAAAAAGATATGACATTAGGCGATGCGATGAAAGCTTCTGCTATTCCAGTTTATCAGGAACTAGCTCGACGAATTGGCCTTGATCTTATGTCTAAAGAGGTAAAACGCATTGGTTTCGGTAATGCTGATATTGGTTCAAAAGTAGATGATTTTTGGCTTGTTGGTCCACTTAAAATTACACCTCAACAAGAAGCCCAGTTTGCTTATGAACTAGCCCATAAAACTCTTCCTTTTAGCAAAAATATGCAAGAACAAGTTCAATCTATGCTGTTCATAGAAGAAAAAAATGGACGGAAAATTTATGCCAAAAGTGGTTGGGGATGGGATGTGGAGCCTCAAGTGGGCTGGTTAACAGGCTGGGTCGTTCAACCACAAGGAGAAATTATAGCTTTCTCACTTAATTTAGAAATGAAAAAAGGCATACCTAGCTCTATTCGAAAAGAAATTGCTTATAAGGGATTGGAACAACTCGGTATTTTATAGTTTAGACTCTTTAGCCGGGTTCATATTTCACATTATAAACCAGGCTATTGCTTAAACTTGAAATTTGAAAGCTTTATTGTTTATCCATCAACTGGGGTATGTGGTGTATTTAAATTTAACTGATAGAAAGCAGCATCTAACCATTGCCCAAACTTAAAACCGACTTGCTTAAAAGTACCTGCATGAATAAAGCCCATTTTTTCATGCAAACCAATACTTGCTTGGTTGGTTGCATCAATACAGCCTATCAATACATGTAAGTCTGCCTCTTGAGCACGCTTAATCAATTCTTGCATTAAAATTTTGCTTAATCCGCCGCCACGATGTTCATGGTGGATATAAATACTATGTTCGACCGTATATTTGTAGGCAGGAAAAGCTCTAAAAGTTCCCCAACTTGCAAAACCTAATAACTTGTTTGTCTCATCTACAATACCAATGACAGGAAAACCATTTTCCCTTTTAACCCCGAACCAATTTTTCATTGAGTCTTCAGAGCGCGGCAAATAGTCATACAAAGCGGTAGAATTGATAATTGCTTCATTCAAAATATCTAATATAGCCTTTGCATGTGTAGCTTCATGACAATCGATTAAACGTAAATTTGGATTAAGATTTTTAATCATGAAGATTCCTTAAGAATAGAGACGAGCTCATTACATACAACTAAAATATATCGAGCAGCTTTAGAAGAAGGATTGCTATATATGATCGGTTGATCTAATTGCATCGCCAAACAATCACCCTCTTGTAAAGCATAAAATTTTTCACCCAGTTGAATATCAATTTGCCCCTCTATCACCCAAATTTGCTGTAATACAACTTTGGAATTCGCACTTGTTTCATAAGTAACTCGTGACTGAGCTGGAAATTCAATTTCAACGATTTGAAATGGAGATTTCCAATTTGGAGGCGAAACTTGACGGCGAATATATCCCGTTTCTGGATCTTTCCATTCTGCTTGTTGAGTACGCCGTACCATAGGTTGAGGCGATTGAGTATTCGGGGGGGAATCAAATAGCTGAGTCAAAGGCACCCCTAAACCATTTGCTAGCTTTTCAAGAACAACAGCTGTAGGGCTCGCTTCTCCTCTTTCAATGAGTGAAATTGCAGAACGGCTTACCTGACATCGACTAGCAAGAATATCTAGGGTATATCCACGCGCTAGACGTATTTCACGCACTTGCTGCGCAATGCGGATATTAATATCTTCCATCTACTGATAAACTTTAATTCCAAAATTATAGATAAGTATTCCACTAAAATAGAATTACATCAAATGATTTTAAAGATATAAATTGGTTCGATAAAACCGAAAAATAACCATTCATCGCAGCATTCTTTAAATTACGCATGCAGAACCTTTTTGGCTATGTAACAATACTCTCTAAACTATTTATATAAGTCTTCACATGGCATTGATTATTGGTATTGACCCGGGTTCACGCTTAACAGGTTATGGCATCATTGAAAAAGATGGTAGTAAACTGCGTTTTGTTGATGCCGGTACAATCCGAACTGAAACTCAAGAAATGCCAGAGCGCTTAAAACGTATTTTTGCTGGTGTTGAGCGAATTGTGAAATTCCATGGCCCAACTGAAGCTGCGGTTGAGCAAGTCTTTATGGCTCAAAACCCAGACTCTGCCTTAAAACTAGGACAAGCCCGTGGTGCTGCCATAGCCGCATTAGTGAATTTAGATTTACAAGTTGCAGAATATACTGCCCGTCAAATTAAACAGTCTGTGGTTGGTTATGGCGCTGCCGATAAAGAACAAGTTCAAATGATGGTGATGCGTTTACTTAATTTGACCATTAAACCTCAATCCGACGCAGCCGATGCCCTTGCTGCTGCCATTTGCCATGCTCATGCATCGGGAAGCATGAGTAAACTTTCTGTTTTAAATGCCTTAGGTGGTATGGCACGTGGGCGAAGTCGTTCTAGCAGTCGTAGACGTTAAAAATTTATTGATTTACAACCTGACTAATGGCTTGATTCATTTGGTAAGCCTGTAAACCACGCATACCTTGTTTTGCAAGTTCATCACCTGCTTGAGC
The DNA here is from genome assembly GCF_000163635.1 of Acinetobacter sp. SH024. Classification (NCBI taxonomy): domain Bacteria; kingdom Pseudomonadati; phylum Pseudomonadota; class Gammaproteobacteria; order Moraxellales; family Moraxellaceae; genus Acinetobacter; species Acinetobacter sp. SH024. The sequence continues at coordinate 456,760 of NZ_GG753600.1, forward strand.
ATGCAGAGTCACTATCTCATGTAATGCAATACCTTTGTGGAACTGAGCTTTTAAGCTCGCAATCATTCCTGCTAACACATCTCCCATTCCACCTGTTCCCATACCAGCATTACCTTGCGTACAGATATACAAATTATCTTCTAAAATTAAGCTACCCGCTCCTTTAAGCACCCAATGGCTAGCATATTTTTGTTGTAAGGCATAAATTGCAGCAATTCGGTCATTTTCAATTTGCGCTGTAGAGCAACCAAGTAAAGTAGCGGCTTCACCAGGATGAGGTGTGGCATAAATATGTGTATTTAACTTTTCAGGCTGTTTAGCCAGAAACCATAAAGCATCTGCATCTAAAACAACTTCTAGGCGTGTACTCTGATTTAACAAATTAAACCATTGTTGGTAAATCTGCTTTGCCCAATCGTCACGGCCTAATCCCATTCCAAAGCAGACTGCATCGACCTGAGATAGAATCTCTTTAATATTGTTTTCATCTAAAGCATTAATATCACGAAGCATAATATTAGGTGCCCGCGACAAAATGGCTTGATGATGGTTGCGATGACAAACCACTGTCACTTTGCCTGCACCAGCATGAAAAGCAGCTTCAGCAGCCATAATAACAGCCCCGCCCATTTGCTCATGTCCACCCACCACTAAAACATGCCCGTAACTTCCCTTATGCCCAAATGCCATACGCTGAGGAAGTTTAATGTTTGTGGGTGACAAATAAGCTAAGGGTTTCAACTCGTAGTCTATAGGAATTAAATTAATTAAATGAACTTGTCCTGCGTACTCTTTACCTTGCCCTGTAAATAGTCCTGCTTTAAGACCTAAAACAGTAAAGGTATGATCAGTTCTTACTGAACAGGGTAAGACTTGTCCTGTATTTGCTTGTAAGCCACTCGGTATATCAATCGAAATTTTTAGGCCCACTTGTTCATTAAACTTTCGAATTACTTGTTGCCAACCTATATTTAATTCTCGGTTTAAACCTATGCCAAATAAACCATCAATATGACAATCAAATGTTCTTTTAATATCAAAATTTGAGTGAATTGGGACTTTTATTTCTCTAGCAAATTGCGCTGCACAATGTAAATCAGCTGACTCACCCAATTGAGCTGCAAAGATTTCAACATTAAATCCTGCTTGTTTAAGGTAACTTGCTATAAAGTAACCATCACCTGCGTTATTGCCTTGTCCGCACCAAATAGCAATATTCTTTATAGCCTGCTCGTTAAAAAGCTCAATAAGTTGCTGGGCAATTGACCAAGCCGCTTGCTGCATTAAACCTAATGAGGAGTTTTGCGCAGCAAACCAGCGCCGCTCCCATGCTCGAATATCATCGCTATGGTAAACTACCGCCTGCATATTATTATCCTCTTGCATTTTGGTTTATGACATCTTCCGACACATCACGCATTGCAGTGCAACAAATTGATCCACATGAGTTAAAAGCATGGGTCAAAGCTCAAGCATTAGACTTGGGTTTTGCTGATTGTGTCATCGCAAAACCAGATGCTCAAGAGCAAATGCCACGTTTTTTAGAGTATCTTGAACGTGGTTATCATGCAGACATGACCTATTTAGAAGAAAATCTAGAAAAGCGAGCTGATCCAACACTATTAGTGCCTGGTACAAAAAGTATTATTTGTGTCCGCATGAATTATCTTGTGGAATCTCCAAAGCCTCGATATGTACCTTTGGAACCTAACTCCGCCATTATCGCCCGTTATGCACGTGGTCGTGATTACCATAAAGTCATGCGTGGCCGATTGAAAACGCTAGCAACACGAATTCGTGAAAAAGTTGGTGACTTTGAATCTCGTCCTTTTGCAGACTCGGCTCCTATTTTTGAGAAATCATTAGCTGAAAGTGCTGGAATGGGTTGGACAGGTAAACATACTTTGCTCATTCATAAAAAGTCAGGTTCTTTTTTCGTATTAGGTGAGTTATTTACATCACTCGAGCTACCTTTCGACGAGCCTGCAACAGCACATTGTGGTTCTTGTAGCGCTTGTATTGATATTTGCCCGACGCAAGCAATTGTCGAGCCTTATATGTTAGATGCAAGACGTTGTATTGCCTATTTAACTATCGAATATAAAGGAATTATTGCTGAAGAATTACGTGCAGGTATTGGAAACCGAATATTTGGTTGTGATGACTGCCAGTTAATTTGTCCTTGGAATAGCTTTGCCAAAACAGCATCTATTTCTGATTTTAATCCTAGACATGGGTTAGATAATATTAGTCTGCTTGATATCTGGCAGTGGGATGAAGCCACTTTTTTAGCCAATACGGAAGGTAGCCCGATCCGCCGGACAGGTTATCAATCATTTAAACGTAATATTGCAATCGGATTAGGAAATGCTCCTTATTCAAAAGAAATTGTAGATCAACTACAAAATGGCAAAAATTTACATGACGAAATCGTCAATGTGCATATTGATTGGGCAATTGAACAGCAACTTAATCAACTTCAGCTATCAAATTAAAAAAATGATGTTTTTTGCCCTATAGCTTTAATACGAATTCTGTATGATTATGTATAGTGAATTAATGCCATCATCATGGATATGACAATGACTCTACGTAATGATTGGAATCGTGAAGAAATCCAAGCTTTATATGAACAACCTTTTTTGGATTTAGTTTTCAAGGCTCAGCAAGTACATCGTGAGCACTTCACTGCCAATTCAATTCAGGTCAGTACCCTTTTATCTATTAAAACGGGTAAATGTCCTGAAGATTGCAAATACTGCTCACAATCGGCACATTACGAATCAAAACTAGAAGCAGAAAAACGTATTGCTGTTGAAAAAGTGATTAGTGAAGCAAAAGCTGCAAAAGATTCAGGTTCTTCACGTTTTTGTATGGGTGCTGCTTGGCGTAACCCACATGAGCGCGATATGCCTTATGTTTTAGAAATGGTACGTGAAGTTAAAGCATTAGGTTTGGAAACCTGTATGACTCTAGGTATGCTTAACCAATCTCAAGCAGAACGCCTAAAAGTTGCTGGTTTAGATTACTATAACCACAATTTAGATACATCTCGTGAGTATTATTCTCACATCATTAGTACTCGTACTTTTGATGATCGTTTAAATACCCTTGATTATGTTCGTCAAGCTGGTATGAAAGTTTGTAGTGGCGGTATTGTAGGTTTAGGCGAAAGTCGTGAAGACCGAATTGGTTTATTACATGAACTAGCTACCCTACCAATTCATCCTGAATCTGTGCCAATCAATATGCTTGTTCCTATTGAAGGAACACCTTTAGCTGATGTTGAAAAGCTTGATGTTATTGAGTGGATTCGTACTATTGCTGTGGCGCGTATTATCATGCCGCATAGTTATATCCGTCTCTCTGCAGGCCGCGAATCATTAAGTGATTCAGACCAAGCATTAGCATTTATGGCTGGTGCAAACTCATTATTCTCTGGTGATAAACTACTAACCACACCAAATGCCGGTGAAGGTAAAGACCAAGCTTTATTTAATAAACTAGGTTTAACGGCTGAAAAACCAAAGCCAACAGTTGCTGATTTATCAGTAGATGCAATGAGTGCTTAACTCAAATTAGAAAATTTAAAAGCCCTGATTATTCAGGGCTTTTTTCATTTATATAGAAGTTACTAATATTCCGTAAGTAGCATTCAGAAAGGTTCCGACTCGAATAATATCCTTTCCTGCTGCATGCGTTACTGTGAATTCTTGGCTCAACACATCAAAATTAAAAGAATCAAAAACATCTTGATGGTGTAAAAGCCAAGTCACTGTATCTGCTACATTTTCATCCGCAATATAAGTTAAAGCCTTGAAGTCTTTACTCATAAATAACTCTTAAAAATAAATTTTATGAATTTTATATGAGTTCACTCTACCTTAAAAGAAAATCTAAGCTGCTTTAGGATTTACTAACGAATGACCTGATAACAGACTTGCCAAGGCTTGAGGTGTAAATTCTAAAGAAAGCACATGATTTTTGAGATTGACTGAATGCTTACTAATTAATGGAAGTAAGCCATCTTCTGTTTCAAAAACATATTCATCTGCAATATTTAAGATGCCTTCAAGGTTTGTCGTACTTGAAGCAAGATCATGGCTAAAGATGTCATAAATCGTTTGCAAGTTAAACGTTGTTTGCTGCTCCGTCGGATGCTTGATGAGATAATCCTTTAAAAATAAAACTAATTTATGAGCAAAGAAAAAGTAATTAGGTTTATAGCTATACTTCATAGTATTCATGGAACTGAACTCCAGATTATCTTTTATTGAATTACAACTAAAACAGTAGGAATTGAACCTTAAAAAATTCTTAAAAAATTAAATATATTTATAAGATATACACAAAACAATTTTATCATTCAAAAACAATAACTTAATCAAAAATATTAGATATTTATTATCTTAAATATTTTAAAATTACATTAATTCAATACAATACAATCACTTAGATATTACTAATTTTTAAATTCTATTTTAAATAAAAACCAACTAATTATTTTACCAACTGATAAAAAATAATTTATTTAATTTTTATTAATAAAAACAATTGATCAAAATATATATAAATATAATGTTTTCCTTGTTTTTTGATTGAAAAGTGATATATTTCCTTCGCCTTACTTAATCAGAATAAACTTACTGAAAAGTAATGGATTTTATTTTAAAAAGCTATTCTGGGGATTTTATGAAAAAATTTATTTTTGTGGCGGCAGTTTCTCTCTTAAATATAGCAAATGCACAAGCAGCAGATGGCACAATTACTATTAATGGTCTTGTCACGGATAATACTTGTACTATTGATACTGGAGATAAAAATTTAACAATCAATTTGCCTACTGTTTCATCTCAAACCTTAAAAAATGCTGGTGATGTAGCTGGTCGTACACCTTTTCAAATTAATCTAACGAACTGTACCGCTGCAGGTAAAGTCGCAACTTATTTTGAACCAGGCGCAACCGTTGACTTTAATACGGGTCGTTTATTAAACCAAGCAACTTCTGGTGCAGCAACAAATGTAAATATTCAGTTACTTGGCAGTAATAACGCTGTAATTCCTTTACTTGCTACAAGCACAAATGAAACTCAGACGAATTCACAATGGGTAAATGTTTCAGCAGGCGGTAGTGCTGATCTTAACTATTATGCTGAATATTATGCTACAGGTGCTTCTACTGCTGGTACGGTAACATCGCAAGTAAAATATACGATTATTTATCAATAAACTTAAAATTGAAGCTTCTATTCATGAATAGAAGCTATCTCCTTCCTATTATTTGTTATTGAGAATATGACTGATGCTTTTTCGTGGTCGTAAATTTTTTTGGGGATTAGTGTGTCTGCAAGTAGTGCTCACTACTACAGGCCATACTGAAATTGTTTTACATGGTACTCGTGTCATTTACCCTTCAAATGCACGTGAGATCACATTACAACTAAGTAATAACGGCACGGCCCCGTCTCTTGTTCAAGCATGGATCGATGATGGAAATGCAAAGTCAACACCAGATGAAACAAATGTATCTTTCATTATTACTCCACCAATTTCACGAGTAGAAGCAACTAAGGGGCAAACCTTAAGAATTACAGCTTTACCTACTACATCTCAACTAAGCCAACAACAAGAATCTATTTTTTGGCTTAATGTTTTAGATATCCCTCCTAAACCTGAAGGAAGAACTCAACAAGGTCAAACCACAACAACCTCTAAAAATTTTTTGCAACTCGCTGTTCGTTCGCGAATTAAATTTTTTTACCGCCCTATAGATCTAAAAGAAAATATTGATCAACTAAGTGACAAAGTCGAGTGGAAAATAAATGATCAATATCTAATGATAAAAAATCCGACACCTTTTTTTCTTACTATTACCTCCATTTTTCAAGGAAGTGAAGGCCATAAAACAGACTTATTGCAACAAGGCTTAATGATTGCCCCTTATTCAGAGGATAAAATTAAACTAAAAAATAAAAACTTAGCAGATATGAGCTTTGTGTATATCAATGATTACGGTGGACGAGTTGAGCACACAATAAAATTCTAACCTCATTGTATTACTTAAGAAAATTTAAAACCTATCATGAATAGGCTCTAGAACTATGTCTAAATGGTTTATACCTTATATATGTTTAAAAAGCCCCTTTACTTGGTATGTCGTCTCAAGTATTACGCTATTCATGCCTATGGCTATATATGCTGAAAATACTACTAATGCTCCACATTTTACAAAGGCTGAATTTGATAGCAATTTCTTAGTAGGTAATGCACAAAAAATTGATATAGCTCGCTTCAAATACGGAAACCCGATCTTGCCTGGTGAATATAGCTTAGATGTTTATATTAATGGTCAATGGCTGGGTAAACGGCGTATGCGATTTACTGCCTCAGCCCCTAACATAAATGCTGAAACATGTTTTACAGAGGCCATGTTGCTTGAATATGGGGTAAAAGCTAATATTCTAAGTCAACATGACTCTAATTCATCTCTTTCATGTAAAGCGCTCGCTTCATGGATAGATAGTGCTTTTTATGTATTTGATAGTTCCCGTTTAAGAATTGATATTTCGATCCCGCAAGTCGTCTTAGAAAAAAATCCGCAAGGCTATATCGATCCACATTTGTGGGATCGTGGTATTAATGCAGCTTTTTTAAGCTATAACGCCACAGCATATCGAATAGTCAATGAACAACATGCAAATAGTTATGCTTTTATGGGAACCAATCTTGGAGCAAATTTAGCAAGTTGGCAGTTTCGCCATAATGAACAATGGAAATGGCAAAGCCAATCTAATTCTCAATCTAATAATTTTTCTTATACCTCGACAAATACATATGTACAAAAGGCATTTCCAGATATCCATGGTGTGGTGACTTTAGGAGAATATTTTACTAATAGCGATTTTATTGACTCTTTGCCCTATCGTGGAATGAATATTTCAAGTGATGACCGAATGCTTCCAAATAGTATGCTCAGTTATGCTCCAAGAGTTCGAGGTTATGCCAAAACCAATGCAAAAGTCGAAGTTAGACAACAAGGTAATTTAATTTACCAAACCACAGTCCCACCAGGAAACTTTGAAATTAATGATCTCTATCCCACAGGATTTGGAGGTGAGTTACAAGTTTCGGTACTTGAATCTAATGGAGTAGTTCAAAAATATTCTATTCCATATGCTTCTGTAATTGAAATGCTACGTCCTCAAATGAGCCGATATTCATTCACCTTAGGACAATTTCGAGACCCAAACATTAAGTTAACTCCATGGCTAATACAGGGTAAATATCAACGCGGAATCAATAATTACCTTACAACTTATAGCGCAATTCAAGGAACACAGCAGTATTTCTCTGTATTGTTAGGTACAGCTTTTTCAATGCCTATTGGCGCTATTTCTTTTGATGCAACACATTCAAATGCCAATTTTTCTTATCAACCTAAAATGACAGGGCAAAGTTATCGTCTAAGTTACAATAAGTTATTTTCTCCAACGCATACTAACTTAACACTAGCAACTTATCGTTATTCAACACAAAACTATCTCAAACTACGTGATGCAATTTTGATTCGGGACTTACAAGAGCAAAACATTGATAGTTTTTCGGTAGGTAAGCAAAAAAGTGAATTCCAGCTTAATTTAAATCAAGCTCTTCCAAACCAATGGGGAAATTTCTATTTAGTAGGTTCGTGGACAAACTATTGGAACCAGTCTACTACTAATAAGCAATTCCAATTAGGTTATAGCAACCAATTTAAAGATTTAACTTATAGTTTCTCTGCAATTAATAGTGAAACTATTGAAGCTAGCGGGCGAGCTAACCAAGATACTCAATATCTCATTTCTCTATCCTTTCCCTTAGATTTTAAGAAAAGCTCTTTAAATTTTAATAGTCTTATAAGTGAAGATAGCCAAATTCTGAGTTTTAGCGGTTTTACAGGAAACCGGTTGAATTACGGCGCATCAATTTCCAGTCAAAACCATGGGCAAACGAATCTCAATATCAATGGCAACTATAAGACAAACTACACAACATTAGGTGCTTCTTTTAGTTACGCTGACTCATATCAACAAGAAATGCTTAACTTGAGTGGCAATATCGTTACTCACTCCCAAGGAATTCTGTTTGGTCCAGATCAAGCTCAAACAATGGTTTTAGTTTATGCACCAGATGCAACAGGAGCACAAGTCGGTAATACACCAGGCCTCAGCATAAACAAAAAGGGATATGCGGTTATCCCATATGTTACGCCTTACCATATGAATGACATTAGCCTTGACCCACAAAACATGTCTACACAGGTTGAGCTAGCTGAAAGTAGCTTACGTATTGCTCCCTATGCAGGCTCAATCACTAAAGTTCAATTCACAACAAAAAAAGGTTACGCACTTTTTATCAGACCGACCACTTTAGATGGCTCACATTTACCTTTTGCCGCACAGGTATATAACCAGAATAACGAAGTAATAGGTATTGTTGCGCAAGGCAGCCGTATTTATTTACGAACCCCCTTAACCCATGACCTTTTATATGTGAGATGGGGAGAAAGGAATACTGAAAAATGCGAACTTGAATACGATATCACGGATCAAATAAAGCATAACAATCAATCAATTATTATGACAAAGGCAGTCTGTAAATGAATAAGATTTTAAAAAAAATTGGATTTTTGGCAGCGAGTCTATTTGCTTATAGCCATACAAATGCAAATTGTAATTTAAGTAAGGGATTTACCACCGTCGATATCCCGATGAACATTGGTAAAATCGTCGTAAAACCGACTGACCCTATAGGGACTATCTTACAAAGGAATACTTTTACGATTTCTCCCAATAATTCCACTGCAACATGTAGTCGTGCTAGTGATCAAATTATTGCGGCTCTCCCCTTAAATTATCCAGTTAGCCCAATAGGTAATAATGTATATGCAACCAATATTCCCGGTATTGGTATTCGTCTTTATCGTGAAGCAGCAGATGCTTCAGATTTTTCTGGGTATTACCCATATAGACGTACTTTAACCCCAAATACTGCATATACCCTTTCACCGGGATATTTTGTTATGGAAGTTATTAAAACATCCATGACCACAGGTTCAGGAGCATTAGTAGCAGGACGTTACAGCACCTATTATGTATCAGGTCAACAAAACCGACCATTTTTAACTACTACAGTATTAAGTAATGCTCCTATTTTGATCGCGTCTTCATCATGTGAAATTCAAAATGGTGTAGATATACCTATTCAACTCCCGACTGTTACAAAGTCAGGTTTTAAAGCGATTGGTTCAACACAAGGCGAGCAGAGCTTTAATCTATCGATTTTATGTAACGGCGGCGAAAACAACTCGGGTATAGCAACAAGTAACACCATCAGCTTAAGTTTTGACTATAATTCTGATCCCAAAAATAATCAGGTCATTAATAATAGTGCAGCAAACTCAACCAAAGCCAATGGTGTGGGTGTAGAACTATTATGGAATATGAATGGTGCCACTACCCCAATTCAAAAACAATAAAACAAAATATAGGCACAGTCAGCTCTAATCAGACTATAGAGTACGATATCCCCTTAACTGCTCGTTACTATCAAACAGCGGCTAATGTAAGCGCGGGTGAGGTTACGGCAACAGCAACTGTAACTATTCAATATGATTAACTTATCTCTAAAAATTTATTAAAAATAATTAAGCTTAGCTCAGCTAAATAATCTTAAAATTTAACGATTCAAAAATTTTGTAGTTATATTAAAAAGTCACATAAAAAAATGCTCATAAGCAAAAATAGCAAATGAGCATTAGTGATAACCACTTAACCTGAAATACAAATTGTGGGAAATAGATCACAATTTGCATAACTATAATTCCAAAATTTAGCTTAAAAATCAAGTCTTTTTTTTAACAAAAATTTAAATAACCACAGTAAACTATTGTTTTATATTAATTAAAAAATTAAATTTATTTTTTACATTCCTATTTTATAGTGTTTCTAAAGAATTATCATTCTATTAATTAATAAAAACTTAATTTTAAGAAATAATGAAAGAAATTGATTTATATGGCCTAAAGATAATTTATTTATTTTTCAAAAGCTTAATAAAAAACAAATTTTATAAAATTATAAAGAATTACATAATCTATAATAAAAAAAACATAAATAAATTTAGAAATCCCCTTCAATTACAAACAATATTCTTAGGCTTTTATCAGAACGTAACATGCTCATTTTTTGGAAAATATTATGTATTGTTTTACTAAGTCTAGGAGCTACAAGTATAGGTTACGCGATCAGTAAAATTGATCTTTTTCTTTTCCTCATAGGGCTACTTTTACTAATATCTTTTATTTTAGCTTTAAAACAGGCACGTGAAGATGCAGGCTTTTTTTCTGATCAATGAAATTTATAGGTAAGAATATCGTATTAACAATAAATTCATGATTGAATGCATTGTACAACTTTCTGGATATTTATAAAAAACATGTCAAAAAATTCTTCCGATGCTGGAATTTTTTTATGGATGACTTATCAAACTATGCAGCAAATGGGATTAGATGCAGCATCTATTTTTGCAAGTGTAAATTTACCCAATCAACCGCCCGATAAAAATATTCGTAGAGACAATTCTACTCAACAGCGATTTTGGACAGCGGCAGAAGAAATAAGTGAAGATCCTGATATTGGTTTGCATGTAGGTAGTCAAATGCCTGCTTTCAGAGGTTTAGTTATTGAATATTTATTTTTAAGTAGTTCTACTTTCGGTGAAGGTTTACAACGTGCTTTAAGATATCAGGACCTGTTAACCGATGTATTTAATCTTTCTTTAATTGTTGAAAAAGATATCGCGTTATTAGTAGGTTTTGAACACCCTGTAAGACATTATCTTGAATGTGGTATCGGTATTTTTCTTAATTTTTTTAAATATATTACAAATAACGAGTTTAGGCCTAGCCAAATTACATTACCTTATCAACAAGGTGCTTCAGCTAATAATTATCAAGAAGCTTGGAAATGTCCGGTAATTTTAAACCAAAAACAAGGCGCTATAATTTTTCCTAGTACATTATTGAATAAAGCATCACCAGCGGCTGAACCTGAATTATTAAAAATTCATGAAACAATTGCTGAACAGCAACTATCAAACTTAGAAAAGCATCAACTTGTTTATGCGATTGAGCGCTTGCTCAGCAATGGTTTACTTGAATCTGGTCAATTCGATCAAAAATTTATTGCTGAACAATTAAATCGTAACCCACGTACCCTTCGAGCTGATTTACAAGCAATTAATACTAATTACGAGAAAATTTTAAACCAGCATCGAGAGAAGCTTGCAAGACGTTTACTTGCAAACACCAAAGAAACCCTTGATCAAATTGTTTATTTAACTGGCTTTTCTGAACCCTCTGCATTTACACGAGCTTTTAAACGTTGGACTGGTGAAACTCCAAGCGCATATCGCGAACGCAAACAAAAGCAATAAAATTGATTTTATAGGCAGTTCTTGGACTGCCTATAAAGTCAAAGCGATAAAACTTTCTTATTTTACAATGCATTTAAATTATGATTCATGAGAAGTAATTAGTATGCTCGGGTTTCCTGTCGGTATTTTTGTTGCAAATGGCCTTGAATGGTACTTCCATAAAGTTTGGTTACACGAATATCCAACCAAGTATCGTAACAGCCCTTTTTTTACTCATATTGCTCATCATAAACGTGCTCGCTTAAATAATTTTCATGATGAAGGTTATGCAGAATCAATGTTCAAAAATGCAGAAATTTATAATGAAAAAACAGCATTAATTAGTTTAGCTGGTGCTGCAACAGTATTCTTACCAGTAGCGCCCTTTTTTACAGCTGGGCTTTATTATGGCTTATGGAATTATTGGCGTGTACATTCAAAAGCCCATTTAGACCCTGAATATGCTAAGAAACGCATCCCTTGGCACTATGATCATCATATGACAAGCAATCAAAATGCTAATTGGTGCGTTACCAAACCATGGTTTGACTATATTATGGGAACTAGGGTTAAAACCGAGGTATCTCAAACCGAAAGCAACCCCTTAGGTATCAAATTACCTAAGTTGATAGAAAAACCAATTAATTTTGCTGCTCGACGCATACTTGCCAAATCGTATGCCAAAATTGATTTAAACTCCGATCAGGACCAATCTAATTTACGTAGAGGAATAGAAGTCAGTCTGGCTTAAAATTTATCTCAATATAAAAGCTGCGGACTCCAGCAGCTTTTTAAATGAATGCAGTTAATAGCTTAGACTTTAAATGGCTCAAAGCAAGACATAAGAAAATCCATTACTGCACGTATTGCAGGGCTATGCCGTAAATCTTCGTGTGTGACTAACCATATTTCAGCACTCATCGGATAATCATCTTGTAATCTGACCAAATTGCTAATAGCTCCTAAAAAATCTGGTAAGACCGCTAAACCAATTTCCCCACATGCAGCTCTCCACTGTAACTCGGGATTATTGGTAACCATTATAGGTTCTTTATGATTTAATCTTTCTTTTAACTTTTGCTGTTTTTGACCATGCACTCCCCCCACTTCTACACTAATCCATTCATAATTTTCAGGATCTGTTGAAGCTAAATAATTTGAACCGGCATATATTCCAAAAGGTATTTCACCTACTTTTCGAGCAACTAAATTTTCATCCTTAGGACGTCCAAATCGTACCGCAATATCGGCCTCACTATGCTGTAAAGAAACATAATGAACATCACCGAGTACCCGTAATTTTAATTGCGGATAATGGCGATAAAATTTACCCAAATGAGGCATGATGAGATGTGCAGCAGTTAAAGGAGGCATACTAATAGAGACACTTCCCATTACTTCTTGCTGACCTGCTTGAGTTAAACGTTCAATAGAAAAAGTTTCTTCCATCATACGAGCAACTACTTGTGCAAGACGTTCTCCGTCAGGAGTCAGAATGTATGTCCGTGGCCTACGATCAACTAATTTAAGTTTTAAATTTTGTTCTAGCTGGGCAATTCTTCTAGATACAGTTGCATGATCTACTCCCAATTTTCTGGCAGCAGCAGAAAGTGACTTTTCTTCGGTAAAAACTGAAAAGTAATGCAAATTTTCCCAATCAATCATTGTGCAAATTTTCACATTAGAAGTGTATTAATATGGAATTGTACACCTTTATAGATTTGTCGAGAATAAAACCTTTCTTAATGGGAGCCTGTCCATGAACAGAACGGTGGCTTATGCCTATACTGGTGTTGTCTTAACGATGTTTTTTTGGGGATCAGCATTTAATGCAATGTCTTATATTATTCAACATATGCCCCCGTTATCTGCTGCGTCTGAACGTTTTTTTATTGCAAGTCTAGGCTTACTCTTAATCTTTTCAATAACAGGCCAGCTTAGATGGACAGCCTTAAGACAGAATCTAGCTATCTATCTGATTATTGGTATTATCGGAATTGCGGGATTTAACATTGGCTGTTTTTATGGACTTCAAACCACATCAGCTGTTAACGGTGCTTTAATTATGGCAACCACGCCATTAATGACTCTATTAATGACAATCCTTTTAGATGGTGAAAAACTTACTACTAATAAATTCTTAGGCGTTTTATTTGGCTTAAGTGGCGTGTTACTGGTGATTAGTCAGGGACATATAACGACTTTGCTGCACCTCAAAATAGACATTGGAGATCTATTTATATTATTGGGCGCATTTGGATTTTGTCTTGCAAATGTACTGTCTCGCCGTTATGTAAAAAATGCTACTCCCTTAGAAACAACAACTTTTTCTATGCTGTTCGGGGCAATAACACTTGGTTTGTTGAGTGTGATATTTGAAGATCCTCTTACAGCGATTACATCAGCCCCTATAAATGCGCACTTAGCCATGGGATATGTTGTTATCTGCTCTACCATGATTGCTTATCTATTCTGGTTTAATGGCATACAAAAGTTAGGTGCTGGTCGTGCTTCTGTCTTTTTTAACTTTGTCCCAGTGTTCAGTATGATAATTGCTCTACTTACTGGACAAGCCCTCAATATCTGGCAATTAGTAGGAACAGTTTTAGTAATGCTTGGTGTAATGAGTAGCGGAGGATTTTTTAAAATTAAAAGCACTCCACTTATGGCAAAACATTGTACAAAATAAGAAATATGCTGCTACATTAAAAATCTGTACTTAATATGTAGCAGCATTTCAAGTATATAAATTATTTCTTTAAATTCTTATATTTTCAAAATATTTTTTTACAATTGTGATGGTTTATACAAAAGCTCATCTTAATTATTCCGTTGTAACAAATACTGTATGTTTCTTTAAAACTTAATAAAAGATTGCCATATATAGTTTTAAAACAACCAAAGGAGATATTAAAATGAAGCTGGATTTTACAACAATTGAAAAGCAAGCCAAATTGCTACAAGAAGAGCAAGAAAAGATCGAGCAACGAGATCATGAATTTCAAGTTGCCTTAGATAAACACAGAGAATCCCTTAAGAATTTATTTAAAGATCTTTTCTCCGACCGAGAAATTAAGACTGAAAATGGAGGTCACTTCTGTGTAACCTTCAGAGATTTCAAAATTTCCTTATTGATTGAAACTGCTAAATTTGAAAATGGCGTTCCTGTAAAATTAAACTCCGTAAATCCTGTTATTATTAAATGCAAGAAAGATAAGCCGATTGCAAAAGCACAGTTTACAGATGCAACCCAATATCTAGATAACCATTTAGACACTCCAAATTATCAGTATTATTTTAAGCAAGAAGATAAGACCCAACTGGTACAATTTTCTGAACTTCCCACTTATTTCCAACTAGTTTTAGACGCAAATGCATAAAATAGAGCCCTCTGCAGAGGGCTTTTTCATATATTATTTTTTTATCATTTAAATTTTAAAAAATAAAATCAGTCAAATACTTTTTCTACTTATCTATGAATTATTTAACTCAATTTTAACGTCCAATACTTCAAAAATATTTGATTCTTCTTAAAATTACTTGTATATACATGTTTATATTTGCTTATACAAATATGAATAAATAAGAATAGGATGGCTCTTAAAGGATAAGGAGAGTGAAATGGACTCATCGGCTGGGAAACCTAATAGTAGTTTTATAGAAAATCGAAGTATTGATTTTATTCCTGAAAATGAAAGACATGGCGGAGTATTTGCCCAATTCACCCTATGGTTTGGTGCTAACTTACAAATCACAGCCATTGTGACAGGCGCGCTAGCCGTTGTGTTAGGCGGGGATGTTTTTTGGTCTATTATTGGCTTATTAGTAGGACAATGTTTTGGTGCTGCCGTCATGGCACTACATGCTGCCCAAGGTCCTAAACTTGGCCTCCCTCAAATGATTTCAAGCCGTGTGCAATTTGGGGTTTATGGCGCGTGTATTCCAATCATACTCGTTTGCCTTATGTATATTGGTTTTACCGCAACTGGAGAGGTATTAGCGGGTAAAGCAATTGCACATTTGGCACATGTCAGCAACACAACTGGTATCTTAATTTATGCAAGTTTAATCATTTTATTCGCAACGATTGGATACCGTTTAATCCATTTGGTAGGCAAAGTAGCCAGTATTATTGGTTTGATTGCTTTTGTGATTATTTTGACTCAGATCTTCGCACTTTCTGATTTTTCTGAACTCTTAGCAGTACGTCATTTCAGCTGGTCTTCATTCTTGTTAGCAGTTTCCCTTTCTGCTTCTTGGCAAATCTCTTTTGGTCCCTATGTTGCAGATTATTCTCGATATCTTCCAACTAAAACATCTTCATCTCGTGTTTTTTGGGCTGTCGGCTTAGGTTCTTTAATTGGCTCACAGATTTCTATGAGCTTAGGCGTTTTAATCGCTCAGGTTGCAAACGGCAATTTTGTTGGAAATGAAGTTCAATATGTTGTGGGTATGAACCCAATTGCCCTTGTCGTAACCTTTCTATATTTTAGTATCGCTTTTGGGAAAGTTACTCTAACGACCTTAAATGCCTATGGCAGTTTTATGTGTATTGCTACGATTTGGAATAGTTTCAAATCGACAAATCAAATCTCAAAAATAACAAGATTATTGATTGTCCTTGCTATGGTTGTAGTCTCAACCTTTATTGCAATTATAGGTGAACATACTTTTTTAAGCGCCTTTAAAGCATTTATTTTGTTTTTACTCACCTTTTTTATTCCGTGGAGTGCCATTAATCTTGTTGATTACTACTTTATCTCTAAAGAAGAATGTGATGTAGATGCACTCTATGATCCAAATGGTAAGTATGGCCGTTGGAATCGGATTGGAATTACCTGCTACTTTCTAGGTATTTTGATTCAACTGCCATTTATTGATAGTAAATTCTATACGGGTCAAATTGCGGCATTGCTAGGAGGAATCGATTTATCGTGGCTCGTAGGTCTTATCTCTACTGCATTGATTTACTACATTTTCGCCAAGAAAGCTCAACTCAAGTTTTCAAAACAATTAGTGATTGATCAAATCAAATAATGAAACTAGATAAGCTATCAAAGTCGATCACCTTGATAGCTTATAAAATAATTTTACGGTTATTCTGATAGCGCTTTAGCCTGTGCCGAAATAGGCAATCCAAATAACTTATCAAAGCTCCAATTAAATATAAAAGTATAGATAGGGATAATGATAATAAAGGCCACATCTAACCAAAAAGCAGCAACCAGAGAAATATCCATCCACCATGAAATAAGAGGAATCAAAAACAAGACTAAGGTAAGTTGGAAACCAATAGCATGCCCCACTCTACGCTTAACTGTACGGATATGGCTGCTTTGTCTAGCTTCCCATTTCTCATATAAAATATTGTAGATAAAATTCCAAGTTACAGCGATGGTCGTAATCATGACAGAGAGTGGTCCTGTATGTTCAACACTATCACCTGCCAAAATCGCTAACCCTACTGATGAAATAACCATTCCGATTATTTCATAGGAAGAAACATATACAATTCGACGCTTTATACCTTGCATAATCACTAAACTCTGCTTAATTCCTTATATTTTAATTTCAGTCAAAATCATATATAAAGTTAATAGCTTTCAGTTCAGCTGATATCAAAATGAATTTTAACAGTGAAAATATTGAACTTTTCATAACCGTACTCGATACGGGTTCTTTCTCTGCGGCTGCTCGTAAACTAAATCGAGTCCCCTCAGCAGTAAGTATGGCCGTTGCTAATTTAGAAGCAGAATTGGGTTATATATTATTTGAACGGACTCCTCGAAAGGTCATTCCTACCGCTGCAGCATTAGCCTTGGAACCTCAAGCACGGATCATTTCTGAACAACTTAGGCTATTTAGCACTCATGCACATGAACTTTCTTTAGGACTTGAAAGTAAATTGCGTATTGGCGTTGTTTCCGATGTAAATACAAAATTATTATTCCATTCAATAAAGAAACTAGCCGATAAATTCCCTTTACTCAACATAGAAGTTATTACTGCTCCCCAAGACGACATTGTTAATTTACTTTATACGGAGCAAATCAGTCTTTGCTTAGCGGGTTCAGACCTCAATATAAAAATGCGCGAGAATCTACAATTGGTAATGACTGAAACAGTGGCGGCTACGATTTCTTCTAACCACGCTCTTCTACAAGATAGAACAAAGCAGTTTTCTATTGAGGAATTAATCAATATTAGACAAATTGTTGTGGCGAGTAGTGAACATAAAATGAAAGATCCCCGTTCAATTATTGGTGCAATGTACTGGAAAACCAATAGTCTACAAACAGCAATTAATATGGTTGAAGCTGGACTTGGTTGGGGAAATTTTCCGTTATCACTAGTACAAGATAAAATTGATCAAGGTCACTTAGTCCTTTTAGATTTTAAAAATACGAAAAATCATTTACCTCTATCTATTTATTTAATTTGGCTCCAAGACCGCCCTTTACCTAAAGCAGCTAGAGAGTTAATTAAAATTATTCAAGAAAATTTATAAAACTTTATAGGTTAGTTCTGAAAGTCTAAGGATTTTTATAATTTTGATTCTTGTTAAATCTAGTTTATTTAAAGCTTAAGCTTATTACTCTGTGCCATCTTTCTAAATACTACTAAAAACAAAAAGCCTACTTAGAAAGTAGGCCTCTTGTTGTATTTCAGGATTAAGCAATAATATTTTGTTTTGTAAAAAATACACTTATACTTTATTAAAACCAAGTGTTTTAGTCAAGAATAAAGTTTATAAGATACAAACATTTGTATTGTTGTGAAGACAATCACAATTTAGGTTTCATATAGAAAATACTTTAGAGACGGAAAGGTATTTTAATGATAAAAATTTCTATTAGCGTCCTTAACAGCTTTTTTAGAAAAACACAATAAACATCTTAAGAAAAAGTATTATATTTTAATTAAATTTATTTGCATTAAAAAAATTGAATCCGTTTATTCGTTAGTTTTATGTTTCATTATTAAAGTTGCTAACTTTATATCTTAATGTTTACTTTTTTAAGTTGAGTTTAAATTTTAAGCTAATCTAAAAATTAATAATACTATTTTCTTAAGTAATTTGGCCCTAATAGTCTATATTTTTACTACATATAGGCTAGAATCTTATTAAGAGAATTATTGTAACTATTATTTTTCGAAATATATAGTTAAAAAGGCAATCTACCATATACCTAAAGCTTAATTACAATATAAAAATACATAATATTTTTAATCACCATTTATATTTATCTTAAATAAGTTTTTTCTAATTCTATATTTTCACAACACACAAACAGCACAGCTACAATTTCCGCTTATATTTTAAACAAAATTTATTTTATATAAATTAATGTCTCAAACTACAAATACAATTAAGTCATCGTCACAATAGATTGTTGGAATAAATTCTAATTGATCGATAAATAACTTTTCCCACTTTACTCTTGAACTACACATAAGCTAGAATCACTATCGCTTGAAATATTAACCAATATGACACAATATTTTTGGGTTTAGTTTGCGTCTACTTCAGAAAATGACTTGTGTTTAATAAAAAAATTGATTAGTATTGCACGCACTGAAAAGCATTGAGATTAAAAGCTTTTCTGACTTATAGGGCCTATAGCTCAGTTGGTTAGAGCAGCGGACTCATAATCCGTTGGTCCACAGTTCAAGTCTGTGTGGGCCCACCAAATACCGAACCTCATAAACAAAAAGTTTATGGGGTTTTTTAATATATATCCAAATAGAATATGCTTTACTCTTATAAAAAATACTCAAAATTTAAATTTATTTTATCCCTAAATTTTAGATGTTTTAAAATACACTTACGTTTCGTACTAAATATCCATCTTTCATCTATTAAGCTAAGATTTGCTTTCGCATTGGCTCAGAATTCTCTAATTGTGTATCCCAAAACTTTTCCCATAAATCACAATACTCTAAGCATAATTTTTCAATATAATTATAGTCTTCTTCTGTACAAGCTTGCATCAAGACATACCATAAATCTTCTTCATGATCGTCATCTGCTGCTTCAGCACTTTCATCCTCAGAGATACCATGTACATGATAATAACCACCACCCTCCACATCTAGACCAACTGCTTTAGTTGCTCTACGTAAAGGTGGACTATACAGAATGACTTCTTCCTCTGCGACTGCTAGTAAGGCTGAAACAGCTTTATAGTCATCATAAGCATTTTCTAAAAATACTCTAACCTGATCTGCAATTTCAGTCGGATGATAAGTTAGACGATCTTGTTCTGTAATACCGAAATCATTCAATATATCTTCAAATAAGGGATAATGAGCATATTCAGGATTTCCCTGATAGTAGCCGTCTTTATCCAAACCTGGCCGAAATCCAAACTCATCAAAAATATTTAAACTCAAAAGAAAACGCGGGAACATTTTTGCACCGGCATGCAATCTCGGCTCTAATTGTTTAGTTTGAAATTGGGCCATGAGCAATGCATCAGTAAAAGTTTGCACAATTGCATGACGATACTCTAAATGAATTTTTTTTAAATCTTCTTTATTAATTTCGCCATTATTTAAAGTATCGATTGCAGGATGATGGGATACAGGATGTTTTGCAATCTTTGCTCTTAATCGGGTCAAAAAGTTTGAATTTTTTTCCCATAGTTCAGCTGAAATGCTTTGTTTCATCCCTGCGAGTGCTTTCTTTCTAGGATTATTAAAATTCTCAAATTTCTTAGGCATATCCGCTCTCATTAAACTTATTGAAGCATGATCGATTTTTACATATTTTATTATAAAAACAATGACTTAAATTAATATTTAAATATGTTCCTTCATCGATTAATATTAGAATTAAAATCGTACGAAATCAAATGAAAAATTAAAAAAAACCTCAATTAATGATAATCATTATCACAATCTCAACTTGAATCAAAATCAGTTTTTTATTATCATAATTTGTATTAAAAATTTAATATTTTAGATTAAGTTATAATTAGTTTTAACTATATGGAATAGTAATGTCAAAAAAAGAAGATATTATAAATACTGCTTTAAATTTATTTAATCAGATTGGGTACAATGCTACTGGTGTTGACCGTATTATTGCTGAATCAAATGTTGCAAAAATGACTTTTTATAAATATTTTCCATCAAAGGAAAATTTAATTATGGAATGTTTGCAACATCGAAATATAAATATTCAAAACTCAATCAATGAACAATTAAGTTTACATCAAGATGCTAGTCCTCTTGAGCAAATTCATATTATTTTTAATTGGTATATTGAATGGATCAATAGCGAAACATTTAATGGCTGTTTATTTAAAAAGGCATTTATTGAAGTATCTAAACAATATACTTCAATTCGTGAACCATTTTATGAATATACAAAATGGTTGACTAATCTATTACATGAAAAGCTTAATCAATTAGGTATAGAAAATCCAACGCCCCTTGTTCATATCATTATTTCCATTATTGATGGGATGATTATTGATGGAACGACAGATAAAAACCTTATTAACCCTGAAAAAATTTGGAAATATATTGAATATTTAATTAATGAAGAGATACCACAGCCAGTATCTTAATTTTAAAATCATCTAGGTTTATTACTTTAAAATGAAGTTTGAGAAAAATAAAAAAAGAACTTTTAAAGTATTTTAGAACTTAGATAATCCTTAACTTTTGTGCTCTACTTTAGCTTTCATAATTTTTCTAGGCTTTTTTACAAACTCATATTAGAATCCTGAAAATTTATCAATTTGCACTGATGTATGAAAAAATTTCTAGGTAACTCTATCTTTAAAGCCGTTGGTTGGACCTACAATGTAGACCCACAAATTCTTGAGAAAAAACAAGTTATTATTGGCTTTGAACATACCTCAAATCTAGATGCAGTGCTCTCGATTGCCCTCTTCCAAATGTTAGACATCAAAATTCATACTCTAATAAAGAAAGAACTTTTCAAAGGCCCCCTTAAGCCAATTTTAGAAAAATTGGGTGGCATTCCTGTTGATCGTAAAGCAAGTAAAGATATCGTTTCGCAAATGGTTGAACAATTTCAAACCCATGAAACTTTTAACTTAGTGATTGCTCCAGAAGCTACACGTGCTAAAGATGGCTCTGAACGTAAGCCTATCCGTACAGGTTTTTGGCATATTGCAAAAGCAGCCAATGTTCCTATTGTTTTAATGTATGCCAATGCTCGAAGTAAACAAGGTGGGATTTTAGGTAAAATTTACCCGACTGATTTACAAAAAGACTTGGAAACCATTAAAGAGCTGTACGCTC
Source organism: Acinetobacter sp. SH024 (assembly GCF_000163635.1). Taxonomy (NCBI): domain Bacteria; kingdom Pseudomonadati; phylum Pseudomonadota; class Gammaproteobacteria; order Moraxellales; family Moraxellaceae; genus Acinetobacter; species Acinetobacter sp. SH024. The sequence continues at coordinate 478,492 of NZ_GG753600.1, forward strand.
AATTTGGTATAGATGTAAAAATTAACTAAATCAAATTGGACTTGATCTGACCTAATCTCACTCATTAGGTCTTAAGCTTATTGTTCTTATTCAATTGGCTAACAAAACGCAGGGCAACAGTTTTCAACAAAACCAAGCCTATGCTAATATTCCAGCACTTTTGCATTTTCTTTTTTTGGAGTTCACGTCCATGGCGGGTCATTCTAAATGGGCCAATATTAAGCATCGTAAAGCTAAACAAGATGCAAGTCGCGGTAAAGTTTTTACTAAATATATTCGTGAAATTGTGACTGCTGCCAAACTTGGTGGTGGAGATCCTGCTAGCAACCCTCGTCTGCGTGCAGTAGTTGAAAAAGCTCTCTCAGTTAATATGACACGTGACACCATTAACCGTGCTATCCAACGTGGTGCTGGTGGTGAAGATAATGATGATCTAAAAGAAGTAACTTATGAAGGTTATGGTGTTGGCGGGGTTGCTGTTCTTGTTGAAACAATGACAGATAACTTAAACCGTACAGTACCAGACGTACGTCACTGTTTTAGTAAAACAAATGGTAACTTAGGAACTGCGGGTTCTGTATCTTATCTATTTACTAAACGTGGTGAAATTACTTTTGAAGATGTTTCTTTAGAAGATAAAATCATGGAAGTTGCTTTAGAAGCTGGCGCTGAAGATATTGAAGTTTCAGAAGATGAAATTTTGGTAATCACTTCACCAGAAACTTTCGGTGAAGTACAAGATGCCCTTACTGCTGCTGGTTTAAAATCTGATAACGCAGAAGTTGTGATGAGTCCATCTACAAAAGCTGAAATTACAGATGTTGACCAAGCAAAACAAATTCTTAAAATGATTGATATGTTTGAAGATCTTGACGATGTACAAAACGTTTATACTAACGTTGAATTCTCGGATGAGGTTTTGGCTCAACTTGATGCTTAAATCAAACATTTGAATCAAAGAAAACGCACCATTTGGTGCGTTTTTTTATAGCTTGTTGAGCAAGTTATAGCAATTAAATACATTATATTCTTTAATGACAAAGCTAGAATGCAAAGCAACTACGTTGTCGATTTTTCCAATACGTCTTAATAAAATTTCACTGTAGTCATCCATGTTGCGTGCTACAAGCTCTAAAATAAAATCGGCACTCTGACCCGTTACCAAGAATGCATTGGTTACTTCTGGAATTGCTTCTATTTCAGACAGAAACTTATCAAATGTTTCACTATCATGTTTACTCAGTGAAACTTGCAATAAAATATGTAAAGTAAAACCAAGCTTACTAAAATTAATTTCCCTTTTGAGCTGTCCCATAATGTTGGCTTCAATCAGGTGCTTAATACGGCGATGCACAGAACTGACTGACAGATTGATCCGTTCTGAAAGTTCATTCAAATTTAAGTCTTCATGAGACAAAATTTCTAGAATTTGTTTATCAAAACGATCTAACTCCACTCTTATCTCCAGCCAGAATTTCACAGTAAAGACAGTATAACCCTATACCACCACCTCTGCATTGAAAATACAAAGGTTTATGGGCAGCAAAACTATATTTCTTTTATAGAGCTTAAGTCTTTTATGCCTTTTAAACGTGCAAGTAGTGTCATGTGCGGTTCATTTTAGAGAGTCAGCTCTATGCTTAACCTTTATTCTCACTACTGTTTAACGCTAAAAAGTAAGTAATCATCAAAATTTGGCTATTTTTCAAGTTTCTTAAAGTTGGCATCATTTTTGTTATGTATTTGCAGGAAAATTTTTATCCATGTCGGGGGAGTTCCTGTGAATAAGATCAAAACACTAGTGTTAGCAATGAGTTCTTTAGGTGCAATGAGCGTGACGATGCCTGTGCATGCCGCTACAGATGCTGAAGTTAACGCCTTACGTGATGAAGTAAAGGAGTTAAAACAACTTGTCCAGAAGCTATCTGATCAACAAAAAATAGCTTTAACTGTCACTGCTCCAGCAACAATTCCCGCAGTACCTGCCACCCCTACACCCCCTGCATCAAAACCAGGTTGGATGGCTATGGCCGATGGGCAAACTCTAGTCAAGCTTTATGGTAGTGTTCGCGCAGATGCAACCTATGACTTTAAAGGTTCAAATGGCAGTATTTCAAATGGTGCCAATTATCCACTGAATAAAGATGATCCAAAACAAGACTCACTAAATGTATCTGCAGCAACTTCACGAATTGGCTTAGATATTACTCGTCCAACTCAATATGGAGATTTAACAGGTAAAATTGAAGCCGATTTCATGGGTGGCAATGGAGATAATGGCAATGGTACTTTCCGTGTTCGTCATGCCTATATGTCTTTAGGAAAATGGTTAGCTGGTCAAACAACCTCACCCTTTGTAAACACAGATACATCACCAGAAACAGTAGATTTTAATGGCGCTATTGGTACAGGTACTACACGTACAGTACAGGTTCGTTACACCCAGCCAATTAATGCACAACAAAAAATATTAGTTGCCTTAGAGGGTGGCGATGTTGAAAAAGCTGGTAATGCTGCCGGTGGAAGCCGTTTTCCTGCTTTAACAGCACGATATGATTTCAAAACTACGGATAACAAAGGCCTATTACAGTTACATGGTCTTGCCCATGAAAACCGTGTAGCTCCAAAAGATAGTACTTCTGAAGAGAAATTTGGCTGGGGTGTAGGCATTGGTGGTAAATATGATTTAACGCCTCAAGATAGCGTAGTTGCTAACTACTATCATGTTAAAGGCGATGGCCGTTATTTACTTTATAGCAATTCGGCTTATAACTATGACACAACAACACAAGATATTAATTTAGGAGAATTCGATAGCGCAGTAATTGGATATCAACGTAAATGGAGCCCTATTCTGCGTTCTACTTTTGCTGTAGGTGGTATTCAATACAAAGATGATAATGTCTATGCTAATAGCAATTTAACCAATACCAGCTATAACAAAGAAATTTATAACGCTTTAGTCAATTTAATCTGGAACCCAGTTAAAAATATTGATTTAGGAGCAGAATATACTTACGGTCAACGTGAAACTTTTGCAGGTGACAAGGGTGATTATTCACGTATCAACCTGCTAGCAAAATATAGTTTCTAAAAATTAGATATAAAAA
>NZ_GG753600.1:481724-521070 GCF_000163635.1 Acinetobacter sp. SH024
TTTATTAGGTTATTAGTGCATCGCCTGAATTTTTTCTAAGAAAAGTTTAGCACGCTCATGACGAGCTTCTAAATTATCAAAGAATTCATGGGTTGGGCAGTCTTCTAAAATTTTACCTTCATCCATGAAAATTAAACGGTTAGATACTCTTTTAGCAAAGCCCATTTCATGCGTAACACACATCATGGTCATGCCTTCATGTGCGAGCTGCACCATAACTTCAAGAACCTCACCGACCATTTCAGGATCAAGTGCAGAAGTTGGTTCATCAAACAACATACAGATTGGGTCCATAGACAAGCCACGTGCAATCGCTACACGTTGCTGCTGACCACCCGACAACTGCCCCGGAAATTTATCTTTATGAGCAAGTAAGCCTACACGCTCTAAATATTTCAAACCTTTTGCACGAGCATCTGCAACTGAACGCTTTAACACTTTAACTTGAGCAATCGTCAAATTTTCCAAAACAGTCATGTGCGGAAAAAGCTCAAAATGCTGAAAGACCATTCCCACTCGTGAACGGAATTTAGCAAGATCTGTTTTTGGATCTTTAAGTGAAATTCCATCAACAATAATGTCACCTTGTTGAAATGGTTCTAAAGCATTTACTGTTTTGATGAGTGTTGATTTTCCCGAACCAGATGGTCCGCAAACAACAACGACATCACCTTTTTCAATACTCGTCGTGCAATCTGTTAAAACCTGAAAATCACCATACCATTTAGAGATATGTTGGATGTCTATCATTGGCATTTAAAATCTCCAATTAGCGAATGATGGCAATTTTTTGCTGTAAGCGTTTGACTAAATGCGACAGCACAAACGAGCTACAGAAATACACTACAGCGACGATTAAATAGAATGTTGCTTTTGTTTCAGGTCCATACGTATTAGCTAATGTATCTGCACGACCTAAAAAGTCTGGTGCACTAATCACATAAACTAAAGAGATGTCCTGAAATAGAATGATTGTTTGAGTTAACAATACTGGGAGCATGTTACGGAAGGCTTGAGGTAATACCACGTAGCGCATTGATTGACCGTAGGTAAAACCTAGCGCATAGCCTGCATGTACCTGACCTTTTGAAATAGACTGAATTCCAGAACGTACAATTTCCGAGAAAAAAGCTGCTTCAAAAATGGCAAAAGTTACAACACTCGAAAACAACGGTCCCCAATAAGTATCAGATTGAAACTCAAATACTTTCGGCAACAAAAAATAGAAGATAAAGATCACCTGAATCAGTGGAATACCACGAAACAGATCAACATAAAATTTTGCAAAATTACTTGCGATGGCATTACTAGATAAACGCATCATTGCCAATGGGGTTCCAATTAGGATACCGCCCATCATTGCTAATACCGTTACGGTAAGCGTAAAAATGAAACCTTCTTTGAGTGCCGCGATCACATCAGGGTTTTGTAATAAAGAAAAATCCATGATTACTTCCCTCCTGAACCTAAGCCAGGTACAGCCATTCGTTTCTCAATCCATGCCATCACAAACTTAATGCTATAAGTGATAATCAAATAAACAGGCGTAGAGAGAATAAGAATGATAATGTCCTGAGAAGTTTCTTCACGCATGGTTTTCGTGTAAGCAAAGAAATTCAACACACTCAACGCATATAAAACAGCTGAGTTTTTAAAAACGTTCATTGCTTCAGATGTAATCGTTGGCCATACGGTACGATATGCAACCGGTAAAATGACATAACGATAGCTTTGTGCAGTAGTAAAACCCATAGCGGAAGCTGCGAACTTCTGTCCACGAGAAACGGTATTAATTCCGGCACGTATGTGCTCAGATACACGGGCAGCCGTGTAGAGACCTAATGCAAAAACACCAATAACCGCCGGTTGCTGATTTAAAATATTTTTCCACCAACCGCCAGCAACTACATCCCCACTACCTGCACTTAAGCTGTCCGGTAAAAACTCGGGAAAAACAAAAGCCCAGAAGAATAGTTGCACAATAAGTGGAATATTACGGAAAATTTCAACGTAACAATTGCCGATAAATGCGAGAGGTTTGTTGGGTAATGTACGAATTACCCCTAGGAGAGAACCTAATAAAAATGCGATAAGAAAGGCTATAATAGCTGTCCAAACCATAGTGAACACGCCTGAACCTAACATTTGTAACCATGTGGGTGCCTCAGCATAAGCATTGTAGCTTGAGCTACCAATAGCTTTACAAACTGATTCTGCCCATGCGGCTTTATCGACACCATATTCATTAGACTCCGCACAGAATATAGTCCAGTTTAGCGAGCCGACTGACATGTTTGCCCCTTAAATTAATATCTTTAGAAAATAGACCACTTGTGCAAATGAATCTTTACACTTACACAAGTAAATTTAGGACAAAAAGATCCAGTTAGATTCCTGCATCTGTTGGGTTAGCTTTTAATTTCTTATAAGATGAACTTTGTTGCATGTTCAAATTCGTGTTTTTTGGTGGAATTGGAGATAAGAACCACTTCTTATATAAAGCGTCCATTTTACCAGTTTTCCACAAGTTATTTACAGTACGGTCTGCAACCGCTTTAAATTTTGGATCATCTTTAGCAAGCATAATTCCATAAGGTTCAGATGAAAGTACCGGACCTACAATTGCGAAAGCTTTAGGTGTAGAAGACTTAGCAATCAAGCCTGCTAAAATATTATCATCCATTACAAATGCAGCAGCACGGCCAGATGCCATCATGGCAAAAGAGTCAGCATGATCTTTACCATAAATATTTTGAACATTAACTGCCTGACCTTTTTCATTCATCTTGATGTATTTGTCAGATGTAGTTCCTTGAGTGGTAACAACTGCTTTACCATTTAAGTCTGCCAAACTTTTAATACCAGAGTTTGCTTTAACAGCCATGCGCACTTCTGTTGCATAGTAGTTAGTTGAGAAACCGACTTGTTGCTGACGTTGTTTAGAGTTTGTAGTGGTACCACATTCCATATCGATATTGCCTGCCAAAAGCTCAGGAATACGTGTTGATGAAGTGACTGCCTTGTACTCAACTTTTAAGCTAGGCATTTTCAATTCTTTTTTAATGTCATTTGCAAACTGGTTACAGATATCGACTGCATAACCTACTGGTTTACCTGCAACAACATATGAAATTGGATCTGAGGATTCTCGATGACCAATTACGATTTTTCCGGTACTTTTAATTTTAGCTAATGTATCTGCTGCTTGAATTTGAGAAGTAGCGCCAACCGTACAAAGCATAACTGTTGAAATAATGAGAGAGGTTGCAGAACGTTTCATAAGAACTCCTTGATGATCATTCTCTCTATTTATCTATAGAATCATTCATATAGAGCAATAGAGTGATTTTTTATTAAATTGCAATTATCGAGCCAACTTTTCCAAGTCGGACCCATCCATTTGCTTCACTTATTCTATTCAATCTGTTTTGCAGAATTAATACCTTTAAAACTGCTCACATGTTTCTACTTTAATCTATGTTTTAATCTTCTGTCTATTATTAAGCTCATCTATTTACACTTAAATGTGGCAATTATTGATTACATTGTAAACACATGCACAATAAAGTGGCTTAACTTTGGCTAAAAATAGTATTTAGAAAAATTGTATTTTCCAAAAAATCATAAAAATTAAAGTTATTAGTCATTTAGATAAAATGGAATTTATATTGTAAAAAGTAATTTTGGCATCAAAATAATATAAACAAATGGCTTAATAAAAATCATTTAGAAAATTGATAGTAATATCTACCTTAATAAAATAACTAGCAAAGATAAAAATAAGCCCCGATTTCTCAGGGCATTTTATAATTTTAAATTCCGCGCCAATCTACTCGCGCATTACGCTCAGTTTGATATATTCTTAAAACATACTGACCTAGAGGTAAATCGAGTAAATTTTGTTGATAGTTATTCCATTCTTCCGAAACACCTTCAGCCTCTTCCCGCTCCCACGGCGTACCCTTTATTTCTAATAAAGGAGCAAGCATAGAACATACAGAAATATCAGCAAGACTTAAGCGATCGCCTACCATATAACGTGCCTGATTTTCGATTAAGCAGTTATTTAGTTCATTTATGAGTTCATCCATACGTTCTTTTGACAGGTTGACTAGCTCTTCTTCAATTTTATAGTTCTTCTTTACCAGTGTTTTGAGGAATGGCTTGGATATTTTTTCAAACTGACGTAAATAGCCTTGTTCACCCATCATAATTTCTAAAGCATGGTCTCCATGTGCCAATGTGTGAGCTAGAGCCCAACGACGGACATGAATACCCAGCTCATCAGCCAAGCTATCTATTTTTAATGTTTGCTGTCTTAATTGTTCATCACGACGTAACAGTGAATGCTCCGGATAAGTATCATCCAGATAAAGTGCAATTTTAGTCGATTCAGCGATCCATTGATGATCATCTTTCAAAATAGGCAATAAATTTTGGCCTGTTTTGAGTTGTGCAAAAGCACGATGAAAGCCTGGAATTAAGTTATGAGCCACATAATCAAGTTCTTTATGGTCTAACAACCAGCGAGCTTTTTCACAATAATGGGACAAAGGAAACTGATACAAAACCCGCATAAAATCTCCACGTTTATTTTTATTTGACTATTTGTACAAAAATGGTCGTCGGTAAGTAGATACTTTAGAAGCTATTTTTAGTTAAAACAATGGATATTGTGCTCATTTTTCACTGACACTTAAGTCTATTTTTTTTATATCTTTTTTTACCGTACTTATTGCTCTTTTTCATATTAAAACCAATTCTATTATTATTTTTCCGCATAACAATCTTAAGCTATTGTTTTTTATAATCTTTCAATATCTCTATTTTTTCATTAAAAAGCAAAAAAAATGCTTTGCACTTTATTTCATAAGCTGAGCATAAGTCCTCGTTTAGTGGAAAAATATTTCTTTTGTAAGGTAATGACAGCAATACAAGGTGTCATTATGTCTAATTCTCTATCTAAAACGACGGCGTACGTCCAAGTCATTCAAAATGATCAACAAGCCATTAACGCTGCTTATCAAGTGGCTGATTTTGCTTTAGAGGGTCGTAATACACGTGATCAACAACGCTTATTACCACATGAGCAAATCGAAAGCTTTAGTCAAAAAGGCTTAGGGGGAATTCGCATTGCAAAAAAATATGGCGGTGCTTTTGTTTCCAATAAAACACTGGCACAAGTTTTCCGTATTTTAAGTAAAGGCGATGCTAATATTGGTCAGATTCCACAAAATCAGATTAGCTTGTTAAACCTGATCGAAATCATGGGTACAGAACAACAAAAACAATTTATCTTTTCAGAAATATTGGCAGGCAAGCGTCTTGCCAATGGTGGACCAGAACGTAATACCCATGATTCAAAAACCTTAAAAACCACTCTTACTATTGAAAACGGCAAATATATTTTAAACGGCGAAAAGTTTTATTCGACGGGAACAAGTTTTGCGCATTGGCTTGCAATTAAAGCGATTCATCCCGAAGGCCATGTGGTTTTAGTGATTGTTAACCGAAATGCTCAAGGTATTGAAGTCATTAATGACTGGAATGGGTTTGGTCAGCGTACTACAGCGAGCGGTACAGTTAAATTAAATCATGTTGAAGTTAATCCAGAACTCATTTTTGATGAGCGATTATTAACTAAAACCCCTAGTTATCGGGGTGCCTATTCGCAGTTATTACAAGTAGCAATTGATGTAGGTATTGCTGAAGCTGCTTTTGAAGATACTTTATCGACTATTCATAAAGCACGTCCAATTATTGATGCAAATGTTGAAAAAGCTAGCTTTGAACATTACACCCTGCAAGAGGTAGGTAAGTTAAATATTTTGCTCGATGCTGCAATTTTACTGCTTGATGAAGCTGCTGAATATTTAGATGAACTTGACCAACTTCAAACTCTGACTGATGAACAAGTAGCAAAAGTTTCAATTTTGGTCGCAGAAGCAAAGGTCTATGCCAATGATGCAGCCCTACAAATTTCTGAAAAACTACTAGAGCTGGGCGGTAGTCGTTCAAGCTTAAGCCAACATAATTTAGATCAACATTGGCGAAATGCCCGTGTACATACCCTACACGACCCTGTTCGCTGGAAATTACATGCCATTGGCAATTATTACCTTAATGGTCATTTCCCTGCCCGCCATGCTTGGATTTAAGGAGAAATTGTCATGACTTCATATCAATCGGTACAAACCAAACAAACATCGGCATCTGGTCAAGCACATATTATTCAAAATGATGCTGAAGCTTTAGAAATTGCCAAACAATTTGCTGAGCAATTTAAAAAAACTGCTGTTGAACGAGACTCTAAGCGAATTTTACCGTATACCGAAATTGATGCATTGAGCCAGTCTGGACTTTGGGCAATTACAGTACCTAAGCAATATGGCGGTGCCGAAGTTTCAAGTCATACCGTTGCTAAAGTGATTGCTCTTTTAAGCGGTGCAGATGGTTCAATTGGACAAATTCCACAAAACCATTTTTATGCTTTAGAAGTATTGCGCAATACAGGTACAGAAGTTCAAAAACAACGGTTATATGGCGAAGTTTTAAATGGCACTCGCTTTGGTAATGCACTTGCTGAGTTTAAAACCAAAACTTCAACTCATAAGCAAACCAATATCCGTCCACACGAAAATGGCTACCTGATTCAAGGAGAAAAATTTTACTGCACAGGAAGTTTATTTGCTCACCGTATTCCAACCTTAGTTTTAGACGATGCAGGTCGAGAATATCTAGCCTTTGTAAAAAGTGGTTCACAAGGATTGAAACTTGTTGATGACTGGTCTGGCTTTGGGCAAAAAACCACAGGTAGCGGCACGGTTAAATTTGATCAGGTTTTTGTAGATGCAGATGATGTTATTCCTTTTGATACTGCATTTTTGCAACCAACCTTAGTGGGCCCTTTTGCTCAAATCATGCATGCATCGATTGAAGTAGGCATTGCACGTGCAGCCTTTGAAGAAAGTTTGCAAAGAGTGCATCAAGCTCGCCCATGGATTGATTCAAATGTAGAAACAGCCAATCAAGATCCTTTAACGATTTATGAGCTAGGACGCATTGCTGTCGATGTACGAGCAAGTGAAGTTTTATTAAAACAAGCTGCGCAATCAATCGATGCCGCAAAAATTGAGACCACACCAGAAAATATTGCGAAAGCATCCATCGATGTTGCCAAAGTACGTGCTCATAGTAGTGATACGGCGCTAAAAGCTTCGTCTAAGCTGATTGAACTTGCTGGTAGCCGTGGTAGTCAATCACAAGATGGTCTAGACCGTTTCTGGCGCAATGCGCGTGTGCATACCTTACATGATGCCGCACGATGGAAATATTACTTTATTGGGAACTATGTACTTAACGGTGTTCTACCACCTCGTCGGGGGACATTGTAATGGCAGATTTCAAAGCAAAAGAGATTTTATTAAACGCCTTTGATATGAACTGTGTTGGACATATCAATCATGGCTTATGGACACATCCACGTGATGAATCACACCGCTTTAATGAACTGAACTATTGGACAGAACAAGCTAAGACCTTAGAAAGTGGTTTATTTGACGGCTTGTTTATAGCCGATATTACAGGTGTGTATGACGTCTATCAAAATGGTATAGATCTCACTTTAAAAGAGTCCATTCAACTTCCAAGCCATGACCCATCTACACTTATTTCAGCTATGGCAGCAGTTACTCAAAACTTAAGTTTTGGTGTCACTGTGAATTTGAGCTATGAACATCCATATCAATTTGCACGCCGCTTTGCGAGTCTTGACCATTTAACTCAAGGTCGTATTGGCTGGAATATTGTTACAGGTTATCTAGATAGTGCCGAACGCTTAATTGGTCAAAAGGGTTTAAAAGACCACGATGCCCGCTATGAGCAAGCCGAAGAGTTTTTAGAACTTTGCTACAAATATTGGGAAGGTTCTTGGGAAAACGACGCAGTTAAAAAAGATAAAGCACGGCGTGTTTTTACAGATCCATCTAAGGTGCATACCATTCACCACCATGGAAAGTATTACCAGAGTGAAGGTGTGTTTCAGGTATCTCCTTCTGTGCAACGCACTCCAACCCTATTTCAAGCAGGTGCTTCACCTAAAGGTATGCAGTTTGCAACACGTCATGCTGAATGTGTATTTATTGGGGGGGATAAACCCGAAAAGATACGTGAACAAGTGAAAAAGATTCGTACTCTTGCCGAACAGCAAGGACGCTCAGCGAATGATATTAAAGTCTTTGTCGGTATAACAGTTGTTGTTGCTGAAACACATGATCTGGCTGTACAGAAACTGAATGAATATCGTCAGTATGCGAGTCCTGAAGCAGGCTTAGCGCATTATGCGAGTTCAACAGGCATTGACTTAAGTAAGTTTGCTGACGATGAAGCGATTCCTTACCAAAAAAGTAACAGTATTGTTTCGATTACCGAAAAGTTTAAAGAACAGCAAATCACAAAAAATGACTTAAAAGCTCAGCATGTTCTAGGTGGTCGTTATCCCCTCATCGTAGGTAGTGGCGAAGAAGTTGCTGAATACTTAATTCATCTTTTAGATGAGACTGATATTGATGGCTTTAATTTGACACGTACAGTTGCACCTGAGTCTCACCACGACTTTATACGCTTGGTCATTCCTGAGCTACAACAACGTGGTCGCTATAAAACTGCATATAAAACGGGTTCACTACGGAACAAAATTTTTAATCGGGGTGATCATTTACCAGAACAGCACCCTGTTCAAGCGTTCCGATGTAGTCCCTATAACAACAGCAAAAACTTAACAAAAATTGAAGAAATAACCGCTTAAATTTGGAGATAGACATGGCTCAAACAGCCTCTAAAAAATGGCTAGGCATAGGCTTAGTCGTTGTAGTCCTTTTTGTTGCTTTGTTCTTATGGAATAAACATCGACAAAGTGGCTCAAATGAACTTGTGATTGGTATTAGTCCACCATTTGCAAAACCATTACAAGCTGCTGCCGATGAAGCAAAGAAACAAGGTTTAAATGTAAAACTTGTCGAATTTTCTGACTGGAATACCCCAAACATTACCTTAAATCATGGGGATATTGATGCGAACTTTTTCCAGCATCAACCCTTCTTAGACAATGCAATTAAAGAAACTGGCTTTAAGTTAAAGGCATTTGCAGTAGGTGCAGCCTCACATGTGGGACTGTATTCAAAGAAATATAAAAGTCTTGATGAATTGCCACAAAACGCACGCGTAGTCATTCCAAATGATCCAGTGAACCAAGGTCGTGCCCTACTTCTTTTACAACAAGCTAAGTTAATTACGCTTAAAGATTCAAATAATCACTTATCTGCACTCAAAGATGTTGTTTCAAACCCTAAAAATTTGCAATTTATTGAAGTTGAAGGACCACAGACTGCTCGTGCAATTGATGATGTTGACTTGGCTTTTGGCTATCCACATTACTTGCGCTTAGCAAAAACAGCAGACCCTAATAGTGCGCTTTTACTGGATGACAATACCAATAAACGTTATGCCATTTTGTTTGTAGTGCGTGATGACTATGAAGATAAGGGCGACAAATTAAAGAAATTTGTTGAGATCTATCAAAACTCGCCAAAAGTTAAAGCTGTGTTAGACGCTGAAATTGGGCCAAAACTTTGGTTCCCTGGCTGGAAGTAATAACGGAAAGATTATGGCGATTCAGTTCAAACAGCATAAGCCTTGGTTACTCGGAATTACGATTTTAATCGTAGTTCTGGGCCTTGTCGGTTACCGTTATATTAAAAATAAACAAGCCGATGATGTTTTAACGATTGGCATTAGCCCGCCTTATGCTGAGCTATTACAAAGCGTTGCCAATGAAGTAGAAAAGCAAGGCGTTCATGTCAAACTCGTTGAATTTTCTGATTGGCGAGCACCCAATGTTGCCGTACAAAACGGCGATATTGATGCAAACTTTTTCCAGCAAAGTGTATTTCTACGTAATGCTGTTAAAGAAACGGGTTATGACTTACATGCATTTGGTGTGGGTTCAGGAAGTCATGTGGGTTTATATTCAAAAAAATATAAATCACTTGAAGATTTACCTTTAAATGCACGTGTTGCCATTCCAAATGATCCGGTTAATTTAGCCCGTGCTTTAATTTTATTGCATCGTGCTGGCTTAATTCAGCTTAAAGATATAAATAATGAGCTTTCAACCACTCAAGACATTATTGCTAATCCTAAACAGCTGAGCTTCGTTGAAGTTGAAGGACCACAGACAGCACATGCATATGACGATGTCGATTTAATTTTCGGCTTCCCTCATTACTTAAAAATGGCAAAGGTAACCGACCCACATAGCGTATTATTTTTAGATCCAATCGATAAAAAATATGCAATTTTGTTTGTGACCCGTCGCGATTACCAAGATAAAAACCAAAAACTTGCAACCTTTGTTAAAGCATTCCAGAACTCAAAACAAGCACAAGATATTCTGGATAAAGACTTTGGTAAAGGTATGTGGTTTCAAGGCTGGAAATAAGGAGAATGACAATGGTGAGTTTTGGATCACAAGTTGATTTTTCTCTACCTCATATCAAAATTCGCGGTTTAAATAAGTTTTACCAATCACAAGGTCAAAAACTGCATGCTTTAAAAGAGATTAACCTTGATATTCCTCAAGGTAAGATTTTAGGCATTATTGGTAAAAGTGGTGCAGGAAAATCTTCCTTACTTCGTACATTAAATGGTTTAGAACAAGTAAATACTGGTAGCATTCATATTCATCAACAAAACATTGCTGAATTGAGCCATTCCGAGCTTATTCAAACCCGTCAAAGAATTGGAATGATTTTTCAACATTTCAATTTAATGTCTGCAAAAACGGTCTGGGAAAATGTGGCATTGCCTTTAAAAGTTTCCAATTACAACAAAGCAGATATCAACCAACGTGTAAATGAGGTTCTAGCTCTCGTAGGTCTTGCCGATAAGTCTGGCTACTATCCATCGCAACTTTCAGGCGGACAAAAGCAACGTGTCGGTATTGCACGCGCACTTGTTCACCATCCTGAAATTTTACTGTGTGATGAAGCCACCTCGGCACTTGACCCTGAAAGTACCGCCACTATTTTGGCTTTACTTAAAAAGATTAATCAGGAGCTGGGTCTTACTATTGTATTAATTACTCACGAAATGCAGGTTATTCGAGAAATTTGTGATCAAGTGGTGGTGATTGATCAAGGTGAGATAGTAGAGGCTGGACAAGTTTGGTCTGTATTTTCACGACCAGAACAACAAATTACTCAAGAATTGTTAAACCTTGAGCAAATTACCCTGCCTTTTAAAATCAGTCCTCTACCCGATGAAGATTCGACTCATATTATTGTAAAACTGAAATATGAGGCTGAAGCACATCAGGTTCCCGATATTCAAGAATTACTTGCCAAATTTAAAGCACCTGTCAATTTATATCAAAGTCAGGTCGATACCATTCAAGGGCATATTATTGGTTCACTTTTAGTCGGTATTCCTAACGTAGAAATTGATATTTCATCTATACGACAAGATGCATTAACTGCAATTGCACAATTTGAGGTACTTGGCTATGCACGACCAGCTCATTGATTTATTAATTACTGGAACTGTAGATACCTTACTCATGGTAGGTGCATCTGCGTTTATTGCTTTTTTAATTGGCTTACCCATTGCTGTTGTTTTAGTCAGTACTTCTGAGCACGGCATTCATCCGTCACAAAAGATTAATCAAGCTTTAGGTTGGGTCATCAACATTACTCGCTCTGTACCCTTTCTTATTTTAATGGTTGCGCTTATTCCGCTTACTCGCTGGATTGTGGGTACAAGTTATGGGGTTTGGGCAGCCGTTGTTCCATTGACGATTGCGGCAATTCCCTTCTTTGCTCGTATTGCGGAAGTCAGCTTACGTGAAGTCGATCAAGGCTTAATTGAAGCTGCACAAGCCATGGGTTGCAACCGTAAACAAATTATTTGGCATGTGCTTTTACCAGAGGCTTTACCGGGTATTGTGGCAGGCTTTACCGTGACTATTGTGACTATGATTAACTCTTCTGCAATTGCCGGTGCTATTGGTGCAGGTGGATTAGGAGACATTGCTTATCGTTATGGTTATCAACGTTTTGATATGCAAATTATGGTGGCTGTCATTTTAGTCTTAATTGTTTTAGTCATGTTGGTACAAGCGGCTGGCGATGCATTAGCCCAGCAACTTGATAAACGTAAAGTTTAAACGCAATACAACCCTGCTCTAGCCATGACTTTGTCATGGCTTTCATGTAAAATCAGCGACAATTTTTAATTTACACATTTGTGAGTGGTTTTCATGGGTTTTAATTGCGGTATTGTTGGTCTGCCAAACGTAGGGAAATCTACCCTTTTCAATGCATTAACGAAAGCAGCGATTGCAGCGGAAAACTTCCCTTTCTGTACCATTGAACCAAACACAGGTATTGTTCCTGTACCAGATCCACGTTTAGACAAACTTGCTGCGATTGTTAAACCACAGCGTATTTTGCCAACTACAATGGAATTTGTGGACATTGCAGGTCTTGTTGCTGGTGCATCAAAAGGTGAAGGCTTAGGTAACCAATTCCTTGCTAACATTCGTGAAACTGATGCAATTGCACACGTTGTACGTTGTTTCGAAGACGAAAACGTAATTCACGTAAATGGTAAAATTGATCCATTAGACGACATCGCAACTATTAATACTGAACTTGCGCTTGCCGATCTTGAAACTGTTGCTAAAGCAATTTTACGCTTAACTAAAGTTGCTAAAGGCGGTGATAAAGAAGCTGTAGCAACTAAAGCAGTTTTAGAAAAAATCCAACCGTTACTTGACGAAGGTAAACCAGCTCGTGCAGCTGATTTGTCTGATGACGAACGTAAATTAGTTCGTGGTTTTGGTTTAATGACTTTAAAACCAACTATGTATATTGCAAACGTTGCAGAAGATGGTTTTGAAAACAACCCGCACTTAGAAGCAGTTAAAAAACTTGCAAGCGACGAAAACGCAATTGTTGTTCCTCTTTGCAACCAAATCGAAGCTGAAATTTCATTATTAGAAGATGAAGATCGTGCTGAGTTCCTAGAAGCAATGGGCATGGAAGAACCAGGTTTAAATGTGGTTATTCGTGCAGGTTATGCGCTTTTAGGTTTACAGACTTATTTCACTGCTGGTGTACAAGAAGTTCGTGCATGGACAGTAAAAGTTGGCGCAACCGCTCCTCAAGCTGCTGGTGTGATTCATACCGACTTCGAAAAAGGCTTCATCCGTGCTGAAGTTGTTGCATATGATGACTTCGTACAATACAACGGTGAAAACGGCGCTAAAGAAGCTGGTAAATGGCGTTTAGAAGGTAAAACTTACGTTGTTCAAGACGGCGATGTAATGCACTTCCGTTTTAACGTTTAAGTTAAAGCTAAAAAAGCCCCAATATGTTGGGGCTTTTTTTGTTATTAATGACTTAAATCCATCGTCTCTCGTTTACTGCGTGCCTCTTGTAAAATACGCGCATGCAAAGGCTTTCTAAAACCTAGCATAAATATAAATTCTGCCAATACAAATAATGGTCCTATCGCAAGTCCTATCACATCATCAACAAAAGCAGGTTTTTTCTTTTCAAAATAATGTCCCACAAACTGAAAGACCCAACCGACAACAAAGAAGCCAATACTTGCTGCTAACCATTCTCCTAAAGACAATTGAGCAATTTGGCTCGCTAGTGGATACACAGCAACCAAGATAATGAGCATGAGTAAACCAAAAATTTTATCTAACAATAAATAATAAATCGTACTAGCTACAATCAGCACTATGGCTAAAGTAAGCTTATAACTACCAATATCGATGCCTGCTCTTGCGGTTAAACATAAAATTGAAAACACGATGAGAGGGATACCAATAAAATGCGTCAATATATTTTTATGATTCAAATGATAAGCCGCATATTTGCTAAGCTGTTGCTCCAGATTTGACATGAGTTATTCCCTATTCACTTACATATAGTCATACTGTACATATAAGGAAAACGTAAAGTTGTCAGCTATTTGACAAAGTAATGAATTTTTTCATGGATGACCGAATATTGGACCTAATTTATATTAATCGACTAAAAGAAAACACATGGTTTAGTGTGCTTCCGGAAACATTCCAAAATTTTATTTTAGAACATGGCAAACAAATCACCTTTGAGAAAAATAGCTATGTTTTCCATGCTCAAGATCTATTTGATGGCATTTATACTGTGCTTGAAGGCTCAATTAGTTTGGGTTATGTCGATGTAAATGGTAACGAAGCTCTTTCTGCAATTGCTGAGCCAATTATGTGGTTTGGTGAAATATCCCTGATTGACCATGAACCGCGCTCACACGATGCGATTGCATTGAAAAAAAGTAACGTTCTGCATATTCCTGCAAAACCATTAAATGATCTACTCAAGGAAAATCCATATTATTGGTACTATTTTGCACGTTTAACGAGCCAAAAACTCAGGTATGTTTTCTTAGAACAGATTGCTATCCAAACACGTAGTATTTCTCAAAGGCTTGCTCAACGTCTTCTATTCATTTTAGAAGGTTATGGGAATCATATTCTTATTCAAGATCGTCAAATTCATATTTCTCAAGAACAATTGGCAAATATGCTGACTACATCTAGACAGACAATCAATCATGAACTGAGCCTACTCGAAAAACAGAAAATCATTAAAATTGCTTTTAGAAAAATTGAGATTCTAGATATTGAGAAATTGAAAGTAGTTGCTAAAGCACAATCCTAATTTTTTTAAAAGCGGCTAAATAATAAAAACTTAAAATTAAATTAAAAAATTAGATAACACTGCAAATCAAAACATTGTTCAAACTCTATTTCCACAAAATAAATGTGTTAAAGCAGATATTTTCACCCTACACTCAAGCTGAGCAATAATACTCAACAAGGCACTGATTAACATGAAAAAATTATCAACAATTCTTACAGCAGGTGTATTGGCTATGTTAAGTTTTTCGGCATTTGCATGTCCAAAAGGAACTCAACTACAAGGCGGTACAGGACCGAATCACAAAGGTGGAAAATGTGTAGCGGTACATGGAAAAACTACCGCTCAAAAAGCCAAGAAAGAGGTAACTAAAACTAAACAGGATGTTAAAAAAGACTTAAGCACTCAAAAACATGATGCAATGACCAGCGCGACTCATGCTCAACATGAATCACATCAAATGAAACAAGATGCTGTGAAGACTGCAAACACCGCTAAAGCTGCCACAAAACCGTAATTCACATTCACTCATTATCGTTTAAAAGCAAAAAAGCGAGATTGATTATCTCGCTTTTTTTAGATTCATTAGTTTTATTTTGGCGACGTATTTCCAAGATTTGGTGTATCGATCGCATCCTTACATTGAGCCTTATCTCGCTCATAGTCCGCTTGTTTTTGGGCAACTGAACTATTGTTTTCTAGTGTTTCGCGTGCCCATATATCTAAACTTGTCAGGGCCTTACGGCAGAGTGCATATTTCCCTTCTGTCACTGAATCCGTCATTTTTACATTAATGCGCCAGTCTGTACTCAATTGACGTAAAGGTTTACGAACTTTGTCATCAATTTGGCTGAGTTGTTTTTCATAAACTAAATGATCAACCGTGTTAATTAATGCCCATGCTTTTTGAGCATAAACAGTTGCATCATTGGTTAGTTTCGGTGCTGGCTTAATTTCTACTTTTTTTTCTGCACCTTGATTACCATTATCACAGCCCTGCAATGTAAAAATACCTGCACTCATCATGGCGATATAAACTAAACGAATCTTTGCCTTGAACATATCAAACTGCCGATTAAACATTTCGGCACTATGCTATTAAATTCGGCTACAATACTCAATCTTTCAAGTATTTTTATCATTTGGTTTATTGCCAAGGTGTATTGTGTCCGAACAACAATTGATGCCTGCCCAAACAGCAACTTTTTGGCAAGGTGCCAAAGATAGCCAAGCTATCGTACTCACCTATTTACCCGTTTCTTTTGCCTTTGGCGTTTCTGCATCTCAGTTTGGTTTTACACCATGGGAAGCCTTTTTTCTATCTTGTTCAATGTATGCTGGCGCTAGCCAGTTCTTGGTTGTCGCTCTTTTGGCTAGCGGTTCATCCATCTGGCTAACAGCATTAACAGTTATTGCACTAGATATTCGACATGTCCTTTATGGACCTGCTCTATACAACCTGATTCCAAACAAATTAAATCTTAAGAAAACGGCAGTATGGGCTTGGGGCTTAACCGATGAAGTTTTTGCCAGTGGAATGATCCAACTTTCACAGCGCAGACAACAATGGTCCGAGTCTTGGATGCTTGGCTTAAGCCTATTTAGTTGGATGGCTTGGGCAACTGGCTCTTTGTTAGGTGGATTATTTGCCGATCAAGTTGCCCATTTACCAAAGTTTTTACAAGCAGCTTTAGACTTCTTATTACCTGCTTTATTTTTAAGTTTTTTATTAGCGGCCTTTGAGCGAAAGCATAGCCTTGTTGTTGCTGTATCATTATTGGTTTCAGCCTTGGCTTGTTATTGGATTAACTTATCAGCTGCTATTTTTATTGGTATTTTTTCAGGCATTTTAGCTGGTCTATTTAAACATTATGTGCTGAAACAACATGATGAGGTTGAGGCTTAATATGAACCTAGAAATTATTTTGGTCGGCATTATTGTAGGCATAGCCAATTTTGCTTCACGCTTTGGACCTTTTTTCGTAATACAAAAACTACAGGGCAACCAACAAAGACGCGGCTCAATCTGGATCAAAATTGCTTTGGGAAGTATTGGAATATCTGCAATTAGTGCCATGCTTGTAGTTGCTACCCTTCCACCTCTCCTTGAAACTCCCAATAAGAGTTTCGCAATGCTTATCGGTTTTTTAGTTTTAGCAGGTCTTTATTTTAAATTTAAGAAAATCGTACCAGCAACTTTAACTGCCGCAATTGTTTATGGTCTGATCTATACTTATTTACCTTTATAAATAGATAAACTTATCTTCCTTATATAAAATAAAATCTGGCCAGAGGCGTTTAAGATTGAAACTTCTGGCTTGGAAAATTTAATTTTTGAATTGATTAAAAAGATAACCTTAGCTACTTAATAGAGATAAAAATGTCACAAGTTAAAATTTATGCAAATGAACAAACCATTATGCAGTACCGAGAATTACTTTCTCATGCAATCCATCAGGCGCTTATTGAAGAATTGAAATATCCTGTTGAGAAAAGATTTCAACGTTTTATTAGCCTTAAACCAGAAAATTTCATTTACCCTTCTGACAGAAGCCAGCATTACATTATTATTGAACTTTCAATGTTTGCAGGCCGCAGTGCAGCCACTAAAAAGCAGCTTATCCAAACCTTATTTCGTAATATTCAAGAACAATGTAGAATTTCTCCACAAGACATTGAAATTACTATTTTTGAAACACCTAAAGAAAATTGGGGCATCCGTGGTAAAAATGCGGATGAATTGCTTTTAAACTATCAGGTTAATATCTAAAAACCACTTTTTTTAATTGTCCGACAAAATTACTTTTTTTATGCATGATAAGGCTTAACTCCACCATAAGTTCTGCTATGCTTAAAAAAATAATTTTGTCAGGATGATTCGCATGAGCGTGACACTCGGTACCCCACTTCAATCTTCTGCATTTAAAGTTTTATTGTTAGGTTCAGGAGAGCTTGGCAAAGAAGTTGTAATTTCCTTACAACGCCTTGGTGTAGAAGTACATGCAGCCGACCGTTATGATCATGCACCAGCAATGCAAGTTGCACATTTTTCTTATGTGTTAAACATGGCAGATCCTGCCCAATTAAAACAACTCATCGAGAAAATTAAGCCAAATTTAATTGTTCCAGAAATTGAAGCAATTGCGACAGAGGTTTTATTTGAAATTGAAGCGAGCAAAGTAGCAACTGTCATCCCTTCTGCTAAAGCTGTAAACCTCACAATGAACCGTGAAGGCATCCGCCGTCTTGCGGCTGAAGAACTTGGCCTACCTACTTCTGCTTATCGTTTTGCTGATACGCTCGAAAGCTTTCGCGCCGCTTGCGATGACATCGGTTATCCAAACTTTGTAAAACCGGTCATGTCTTCTTCAGGTAAAGGTCAGTCTCGTGTAAAAAGTTTCGATGAAGTCGATGCTGCATGGGAATATGCAATGCAAGGTGGCCGTGTTAACCAAGGTACGGTCATTATTGAATCTCAAATTGATTTTGATTTTGAAATTACATTACTTACCGTTCGCGCTAAAAACCCTGAAACTGGTGAAATTGAAACTCATTACTGTGACCCAATTGGTCACCGCCAAGATGCCGGTGATTATGTAGAAAGCTGGCAACCTCAACCAATGACGGCGGCGGCACTCGAAGAAGCAAAACGTATTGCAAATAAAGTGACAACTGCACTTGGTGGCTGTGGTATTTTTGGTGTAGAACTGTTTATTAAAGGTGACAAGGTTTGGTTTAGTGAAGTCTCACCTCGCCCACACGATACAGGACTCGTAACTTTAGCATCTCAGTTTCAAAGTGAATTTGAACTGCATGCACGTGCAATTTTAGGTTTACCTGTAAACACAGCACGCCACAGTGTTGCAGCAAGTGCAGTAATTTATGCTGGAGTTGATGCCAGCAATTTAAGTTATAGCAATCTCAATGTAGCTTTAACACACCCAGACACCGATTTACGCCTGTTTGGCAAACCAGAAGGTTTCAAACGTCGTCGTATGGGTGTAGCAACCGCTCGTGCTGAAAATACTGATCTTGCTCGTACTTTAGCGAAAGAAACCGCTGATCAAGTAAGCGTTCAAACAAACTCATAATTTTTACTTATTGGTAGACCCATTTTCATGATCAATATATCGCCATTGTTGAACTATGTCTCAAGTCATCATGATATTAAAGCCATTAATCAATGGCGAACGGATGTAGAAAAGCAGTTGCAAGATTCATATGAAAATGGACAATCTATTCGTGAAATCATTAAAGCCCGTTCAGATTTAGTAGATGAAGCACTGATCTTTTTATGGAAACATGCTGAACTCAATCAGACAGAACTGGGCCTTTTTGCTGTAGGTGGTTATGGGCGCCGTGAAATGTTGCCCTATTCCGACGTCGATATCATGATCCTATCGGAGCATGAAATTAACGAAGAAAACGAAAAACGTATCTCTACATTTATTTCTTCTTTATGGGACGTTGGCAATTTCAAACCCGGCATTAGTGTTCGCACTATTCAAAGCTGTGTTGAACAGGCCGCTACCGATTTAACCGTTGCGACAACTTTAATTGAGGCGCGGTTAATTACTGGCAATAGTCAGCTTGCGAAGTGGCCTCGCCGTATTGTTTCACAGACATGGACTGACAAAACATTCTATGACGCAAAAATGGCCGAACAAGCCAAGCGTTACCATCAACACAACAATACTGAAAGTAATTTAGAACCCGACATTAAAAACGCACCGGGCGGTATTCGTGACATTAACCAAATTGGCTGGATTGCTAAACGTCACTTTCGCGTAAACCGTATTTATGACTTAGTGCATTTAGGTTTCATTTCAGAGTTTGAATTGGCAGTTTTAGAAGAAGCTGAAAGTTTTCTTTGGGAAATTCGACATCATTTACACCGTTTAGCTAAACGGGATGAAAACCGTTTACTCTTTGACCACCAAAGGGAAATTGCCGCCAAATTTGGATATGTGCGTCAAGAAGGCCAACCTGTAAATTATGGTGTTGAGCAGTTCATGAAACGCTACTACCGTACGGCGCAACAGGTTTCAACACTCAATGAAATGTTGCTGGCATATTTTAGCGAGTCAGTGATTACTCCTCGACTCCCCAACTATGAACGCAAAATTGAAGTTGTTAACGATCACTTTAAAATTGTCGATAATAAACTTGCCGTACAACATCATAAAATATTCGCAGAGCATCCAAGCGCGATTTTAGAGTTGTTCTATATTTTAGCCAATCGACCAGATATTGAAGGAATTCGCGCTCGGACTTTACGCTTACTTATTCTTGCTGCGAAACGAATCAACCGAAGTTATCGTGATAATCCAGAACATCAAGCACTGTTTATGTCGATTATTCGCTCACCATATCGTTTATACGATACCTTGGTTGCGATGAAACGATATGGTGTTTTAGGAAACTATATTCCTGCTTTTGGCCAAATTATGGGCCTTATGCAATATGACCTATTCCATATCTATACGGTCGATGCTCATACATTATTATTACTGCGTAATTTAAATCGTTTTAGAGAACCAGAATTTGCCAAAGAATTCCCTGTAGTAAGTTCAGTTTTCCAACGTCTTGCCCGTCAAGATATTGTCTTTATTGCTGCTTTATTCCATGACATCGCAAAAGGACGCGGTGGTGATCATAGCGAACTTGGCGCAGAAGACGCAATTGAGTTTGGCCGTGCACATGGCTTTACAGAGCGTGAATGTAAATTAATTGCATGGCTTATTCAAAACCATTTGCTCATGTCCTTGACCGCTCAGAAAAAAGATATTTCTGATCCTGATGTCGTGAAAGATTTTGCAGAAAAACTGGGCGATATGGAGCATCTTGATTATCTATATACCTTAACGGTTGCCGATATTAACGCGACAAATCCAAAACTATGGAACACATGGCGCGCTTCTCTCATGCGTCAACTTTATACGCACGCTCGTGATGTAATCCGTACAGGTTTAGGCCGTCCTGTTGACTACCAAATGCTGATTGAAGACACCAAGTTTGCAGCAAGTGAATTGCTGGTAAATAACTTCGCATTGGCAGATGTCGAAAAAGTTTGGCAAGAACTTGGTGATGAATACTTCATTAAAGAATCGGCAGATGAAATTGCATGGCACACACAAGCGATTTTAAAACACGGCGATAATCCGGAGCCATTAGTGCTCTTGCGTGCTCACCGTAAAGCAGCTCAAGATGCAGTGCAAATCTTTATTTATACACGCGATCAACCTAATCTGTTTGCCACCACTGTTGCCGTTTTAGACCGAATGAACTTAGACGTTCAGGATGCAAAAATTATCACGGCAAGTACAGCATTTAGCTTAGACACTTATGTTGTACTTGATCGTTTCGGGACATTGCTTACCGACCCAGAACGTGAAGAAACCGTTAAAAATGCATTAGTGAAAGCCCTTAGTCAACCAGACCAATATCCGGGACTCATGCAACGTCGCATTCCACGTCAATTACGTCACTTCGATATTGAAAATACAGTCGACGTAACATTAAATGAAGCCTTACAGCAAAATATGGTCGAAATTTCAACACTCGATCACCCCGGCCTACTTGCACGCGTGGGTGGTTTATTTATGATGCAAGGTTTAGACATCCATTCAGCCCGAATCGCAACTTTAGGTGAACGTGCCGAAGATATTTTCTTTGTCACCAAAAAAGATGGGAAACCGCTGAATAACGAAGAGGTCAAACTCTTCTCGGAAAAACTGAAAGCTGCATTAGATGAAGCATCTAATCAAATTTGTCAGCACTGAAACTCAACTACTTGGTAACTGTTTAATGAACTCTAGCTTGTCGTTATTACACTCGTACCCATTTGAAAAGTTAAACCAACTTTTTAAGGATACTACTCCTGCTAACCTTCCCTTGATTCCTCTATCAATTGGCGAACCTAAGCATCCAGCACCAGAGTTTGTTAAACAAGCTATTATTGATAACTTTAACCATTTATCAACTTATCCAAACAGCAAAGGCTTACCTGAGCTTCGCCAAAGCATTGCAGATTGGTTAACTAAGCGCTTTAAACTTAACAGCATTAGCGCTGAAAACCACATCTTGCCCGTCTCTGGTACACGTGAAGGGATTTTCTCTTTTGTACAGGCATTAATTAATCGTGAAGATGCACCTTATGTGGTGATGCCGAACCCATTTTATCAAATTTATGAAGGTGCGGCTTTACTTGCAGGTGCAAAGCCATACTTCATTAATTGCACAGAAGAAAATGGCTATTTAGGCGACTTTGATGCTGTACCAGCCGAAGTTTGGGAAAAGACAGCCCTTCTTTTTGTATGTACACCGGGTAACCCAACAGGTACTGTGCTTTCTAAAGAACAATTTAAAAAGCTAATTGCCTTATCTGATCAATATAATTTCGTTATTGCTTCTGATGAATGCTATTCAGAGCTTTGGTTTGACCAAGCACCTACTGGTCTATTAGAAGTTTGTGCTGAGCTTGGACGTGATGACTACAAAAACTGTATCGTATTTCATTCACTTTCAAAGCGTTCAAACTTACCGGGTTTGCGCTCAGGTTTTGTAGCGGGTGATGCCGATCTGTTAAAGCCATATTTGCAATACCGCACCTATCACGGCGCTGCAATGCCAGTACAACACCAGCTTGCTTCAATCGCAGCGTGGAACGATGAAAACCATGTTGAAGAAAACCGTAAGCAATATCGTGCAAAGTTTGATTTATTCCAATCTGAGCTAGGTCATCTCCTCCCATTACAAAAACCTGATGCCGGTTTTTATTACTGGTTAAAAGTCGATAATGATGAAACTTTTGCCAAGATGCTGATGGAAAAAGCACACATTAAAGTTTTACCGGGTCGTTATCTATCTCGTGATACCGAACAAGGTAACCCTGGTGCCAATCATGTGCGTATGGCTTTAGTAGCAGATTTGGCACAATGTGAAGAAGTTGTTAAACGTTTAAAAGCGATTCTTTAAACCCAGCAAAATTGCATAGCCTTCATTTTGTTTAGAAGGCTATGCGATCTGCTTTAACTATAGGCAACCAATAACACTGCGAAAAAAATGAAAGCCAGACTGGAGCAATAATATATTCCTCTAGCAGAGCGTTTAATCTGTGCTAATACACGCTCTTGACGCAATAAACGAACTAATAATAAATTCCACCCGAAAACCACTCCTGTCATCCATATACTCATTAGTAATTTTTGAAATAAGCTAAATTCCTGTTGAATAAGTAGCATTAAACTACTATAAAACATAATATTTTTAGGATTAAGAAGACTAGATTGCAAACCCAGAGCCAAGCTTTTAACTTTACTCTTATAACTAGACTCTTGTTCAACCAAACTATTTTCAGCAACAGTAATATTTAAGTTTGTTCCTTGAGTGGCTCTAAAACAAAGAAAACTCAAATAAACTAAATATCCAGCCCCCAGCCATTTAAGTACTAAAAGAATCGTTGTGCTTAAATTGCCAAGCACCATAAATCCAAATATACACACCATTAAGATAACAGCATTACCCAAAGTAATTCCCAGAATAACGCCATAGGTATAACGCGCTCCTTTTTGCAAAAGACTGGTCAGAATAAGAAAAAAATCTGGCCCCGGAGATAGTAGTGCTAAAAAGTGAGTAAAGGCGATAACCAAAAAAACTTCCATAACGATTTCATCTTTAAAACTGTATGGAGTAGCTTAAAAATAGAGAAAAATAATTTCTTGTAAATTATTGCGCGGCTGCAAGTTGAAACTGTCGAGGAGTAATTCCCGTATGTGCTTTAAAAGCTTTATGAAAATGGCTTTGATCACTAAAGCCTAAATTGACAGCTAGCTCTGCGAGTGAAATCCCTTGCTTTAATTGAGCTCTGGCTTGATTAATCTTTAAATTAATTTGAAATGCATGTGGAGTTAAACCAACATTGGCCTTGAATAAACGAATGATTGCATATCTACTAAGACCAACCTGCTCTGCAAGCTCTTCAAGAGAAATAAATTGTTCTGACGATTTAATAATATGAATTAAGTCCAAAAAATCTTCATACAAATATTCAGTTTTTTGTATTTCTTGTAATACGAAATGTGGGAGTAACAACTGGGTAAGGCAATAGATCAGCGACTGTTCTTTTTCAATAATTAATTTTTCAGGATCGAATAAAGTTTCATTCATATCAGAAAAAGCCTGATATAAAGTTTCTTCTTTTATTATGAGCGGCTTATGCTGAGGCAGATGTAAATCCAGACCATGTTCTCGAAATTCTGAATACAGCTGATTTAACCACCTTATGTCCAAATGTAGCATTTGGTAACTCCAAGCCTGATCCGGCAAAGGGTTACATGAATGCTCAATATGTGCTGGTACAATCACCAAAGTACCAGCATCAATCTTTTGGGGCGTACCAAATGAACTATGAAAAACGCTATTCCCCTCGTCTATAGCCCCGATAGAAAACGTTGGATGACTATGAGACTTATAACACGTTCGGCTAAAACAGGATCTTCTGGTTTCAACATACGGCATTCGCCCATCTTGCCAAAACTCAAAAGCTTGAGGAATAGCGTTCATTTAAACGATTAACTCGCTAATGCTTTTTCAATATCAGCTTCTAAAGCTTCTGGCTTAGTCGTAGGTGCATAGCGATTTAAAACAGCACCATCTTTGCCTACCAAAAATTTGGTAAAGTTCCATTTAATGCTACTACTACCTAAAATACCTTTAGCTTCACGTGTTAAATATCTAAAAATTACATGGGCTTCCGGACCTTTTACATCAACTTTAGCAAACATGGGAAATTTTACCCCATAGTTACGCTGACAGAAGCTACCAATTTCTTTATTGCTTCCTGGATCTTGCCCACCAAACTGGTTGCAGGGAAAACCTAAAACTTCTAATCCTTGATCTTTATATTTTTCATATAGTTTTTCGAGGCCAGCAAATTGTGGTGTAAAACCACATTTACTGGCAGTGTTTACAATTAGTAAAACTTTACCTTTGTAATCAGCCAATTGCTTAACTTCACCCTCTAACAGCTCAGCTTCAAACTGATAAATATTACTCATGGATAGGTTTCCTCATCATTTTTTTCTTCTGTTTTCAGTTGTAATGATGCCGAGTTTACACAGTAGCGCAAACCAGTCGGCTGTGGTCCATCTTCAAATACATGCCCTAAATGAGCTTCGCAATCATGACAAACTATTTCAGTTCTGACCATACCATGCGTTAAATCTTCATGTTCATCAATGACAGCACCATTGATCGGACGGAAGAAACTTGGCCAACCGCAACCGCTATCATATTTGGTATCTGATGAGAACAACTCTGCGCCGCAGCAACGGCAAACATAGGTACCATGTTGCTTAGTATTCCAGTATTGCCCCGTAAATGCAGGTTCAGTGCCTTTTTGTCGTGTAATCCGATACTCTTCTGGTGATAACTCTCTTTGCCATTCCCGGTCTGTTTTATTGACTTTTCCCATGACATACACCTTTTATTCTGAAGTAAACATTTCTGATGATCGAGTTTTATATTTACGCCATTCATCACAAAAACACTAGTCTCTGAACGTAAAATTTGTTGGAATTTAAACATATAAAGAACAAAAAGCAAAAAGTAAGCAAAATACAAAATCGAAAGTAAGCAAATTTATTACTAATCTTCTTTAAAGCAAGCAAACATAGTGCTATTCTAAGTGCGCACGGTTGTATAGGACAGAACATGTCTCAGAAAAAAAGTGTGGCTTTCCAACAACTACTACCAATTATCAAACAATATCAACAATCGGGTTTTACCCATGAAAAAATTGTTGAACTATTGAAAGATCAACATGATCTAAATTTGGTAACAGTTAAAACATTTAAAAGTTATTTATACCGATATGCAAAAGTGAATTCCGTTATGTCTAAAAATACTGCTACCATCCATTCCATGCCATCTACTCGAGAAATCAAAAAATCATCGAAGCTTGAGCATGTTTGTTATGACATCCGTGGGCCAGTTTTACGAGCCGCCAATGAAATGGAAGAGCAAGGACATAAAATCATTAAGCTGAATATCGGCAATCCTGCTCCTTTTGGATTTGAAGCACCACAAGAAATTATTAATGATGTTGCTTTAAACTTACCAAACGCAATTGGTTATGTTGACTCAAAAGGTATCTTCCCTGCTCGCAAAGCAATTTGTCAGTATTACCAGCAAAAAGGCATTCTCAATATGCATGTCAATGACGTGTATATTGGTAATGGCGTATCTGAACTCATCGTAATGGCTATGCAAGGCCTATTAGATGATGGAGACGAAATGCTGATTCCAATGCCGGATTATCCGCTTTGGACAGCAGCAGTTAATCTTTCAGGCGGCACAGCAATTCATTATAAATGTGATGAAGAAAATAGCTGGTACCCAGATATTGCTGATATTGAAAGTAAGATTACTCCGAATACTCGCGGTATTGTCATCATTAACCCGAACAACCCTACGGGTTCGGTATATCCACGCCACATTCTTGAACAGATTGTAGCGATTGCAAAAAAATATGATCTAATTTTATTTGCTGATGAAATTTATGACAAAATTATTTATGACGGGATTGAACATGTTTCAGTAGCGTCATTAGCCGGCGACCAGCTTTGTGTATCTTTTAATGGTTTATCAAAAGCTTATCGTATTGCAGGCTTCCGTTCAGGTTGGATGGCAATTACGGGTGATAAAAGCCGGGCTGCCGACTATATCGAAGGATTAGACATGTTGGCGTCAATGCGCCTATGTGCAAACGTTCAAGCTCAATATGCGATTCAAACTGCCCTAGGCGGTTATCAATCAATTAATGACTTGATCCGTCCTGGTGGCCGTTTATATGAACAGCGTAATATTGCTTGGGAAATGCTTAATGAAATTCCAGGCGTAAGTTGTGTAAAACCAGATGGAGCAATGTACTGTTTCCCGCGCCTTGACCCGAACATCTACCCAATTGAAGATGATGAAAAGTTAATGCTTGATTTGCTACGTGCAGAAAAAGTTTTATTGGTGCAAGGTACAGGCTTTAACTGGCCAAGACCTGATCATTTCCGCGTGGTTTTCTTACCTGCTGAAAATGAATTACGTGAAGCAATTACCCGTCTAGGTCGTTTCTTAGCCAATCGCCGTTAAAAAAATGCATAACAAAAAGGCATCTCTAAATAGGTGCCTTTTTTATAATTCTATTTTTTTCATTTTTATAAAAGAAGAATCTCCTAACCACATAACAATTTTATCAACATAAAATAAATTATTGTATTTAAATAATTTTTATAAAATTTATGATTCTTTCGACTTTAAGAATTAGTTAATTTTTTGATTTATATATTTTTTACCATACGTTTTAAATTACTTGATTTCCTTCAATCTACTTAACCTTTATTATGCAAAAAATGCATGGATCAATATTTTTTTGCATTTCACACTGCTTCAAAATCGAGCAACAATCCATCTCCATAACAACATCACCATATTCTATTCGGTTAAAACAGATACAGATCTAGGAAGATAACATCGTTAGAACAACCGAACTAAACTAACAAGGAAAGCTTTCAATCATTCAAATCCCATCAAAGGATGATTGAATCAAATGGATAGAGGTTCATATGAAGCAAAAGAAATTGCTCAAGTATATTGTTGTTGCTATTTTACTTGGCATACTGACAGGTTGGATTTGTCACCACTTCTTTAATGAGGGTGAACAATTGAAGCAAATCGCTTCTTATCTCAACATACCTACAGATATCTTTTTACGCCTTATCAAAATGATTATTGCTCCATTGGTATTTGCCACTATTGTTTCAGGCATTGTATCAATGGGGAAATCGACATCAATCGGCAGTATCACCCTTAAATCAATGACTTGGTTTATTACTGCTTCGTTCGTATCGCTTGCTATCGGTATGGGTCTGGCAAACTTTTTCCAACCAGGTGCAGCTTTAGATTTAGTATTACCAACTGCGCAACAATTGAGTAGCTCTTCTGCTCCAGCGACTACAGGCTTCACTCTACAATCATTTTTAAGCCATGTTTTCCCACGCAGTATTGCTGAAGCAATGGCAAACAATGATATTTTGCAAGTACTTGTTTTCTCTATTTTCTTTGGCTCGGCCCTTGCTTTTGTAAATCAAGGCAAAGAAAAAGATTCAGTTATCATTCGTTTAACTGATGAACTCAGCAAAATCATGTTCCGTATTACTGATTACGTCATGATGTTTGCACCTGTTGCAGTATTTGCAGCAATCGCTTCAGCAATTACAGTACAAGGTTTAGGCTTGATTGTTGACTATGGCATTTTAATCGCAGAGTTCTACTTCGGTCTTTTATTACTGTGGATCATCTTATTCTCTGTAGGTGCAATCGTACTTAAAAAAGATATTTTCCGCTTAGGTAAATTAATTCGTGAACCTGTAACACTTGCTTTTGCTACAGCTTCAAGTGAATCAGCCTATCCTAAAGTTATGGATGCACTAAATAAATTTGGTGTGCCTAAAAAAGTAACGAGCTTTGTATTACCTTTAGGTTATTCATTCAACCTTGATGGTTCAATGATGTACACCACGTTTGCAGTGCTCTTTATTGCTCAGGCCTACAATATTGATCTTAGTTTCACTCAACAAATCTTAATTTTGTTAACTCTCATGGTAACAAGTAAAGGTATTGCAGGTGTTTCACGAGCTTCAATTGTCGTTATTTCAGCAACACTCACCATGTTCCATTTGCCTGAAGCTGGCATCCTTTTATTACTCGGTATCGATCAGTTCCTTGATATGGGCCGTACTGCAACAAACGTAGTAGGTAACAGTATTGCAACCGCAGTTGTTGCCAAGCTTGAAGGCGATAAAGTGGCAGATACTGAAGAACTACCAGAGCCAGTATTAATTAAATCAACTCAAGAACAAACGACCGCGTAAGTTTCTCTTTTCTCCCACTCTCCCAACTTAAGAGCAATTTTATATGACCTTATAAAATTGCTCTTTTTTTATTTTAAAATTGATGGCAGAAAGTCACCTATATTTTTATATTAAATAATGACTTTAAACTGCTATTAAATTTTCTTAAATCAAACCTTAAAAATAGAATAAAAATCACTCAAACAAATTTTATATTTTTGAAAATAAATACCAAGTGATTAAATTTTAATTCAATTTACAACAATTAAATTATATTAAATTAATAGAATTATTTTTTAACTTACACTGAAAAATTTAAAAATATATTAATATTAAATTATAACAATAAAAATCAATAATATAAAAATATAAAATGGCAAAAACTAGTTAAAAATGTCTATTATTTTTTAATTTTATACTGATAAAAAAATCATTTGTTTTATTTATATTAAAAAGTAAACAAATCAAGATAAATTAGAAAAACTTAATAGATTTTTTATTTTATTCATGTTATTTATTAGCGCTAAATAAAAGCAATGACTAAGCAATTGTTGATAAAACAAAATGCTATTCAAGGATGCTTCTTATTCAAACAAGTTATGAATATGTTTTACATG
Organism: Acinetobacter sp. SH024; assembly: GCF_000163635.1. NCBI lineage: Bacteria > Pseudomonadati > Pseudomonadota > Gammaproteobacteria > Moraxellales > Moraxellaceae > Acinetobacter > Acinetobacter sp. SH024. The sequence continues at coordinate 510,996 of NZ_GG753600.1, forward strand.
GTATGTATTTTGCTTAGGAAAAGCAGTCATATTCAACAAACTTTTACTTCGTCACTTCATAAGGATATTTTCGATGTTGACTAAAACTGTTAAATCTTTAGGTTTAGCGATGGGCTTATTAGCCTGCTCTCTCCCACTTTATGCAAAAAATAATGTTGTTGTAGTTGCGACTGGCGGTACTATCGCTGGTGCTGGCGCAAGCTCGGCAAATAGTGCAACTTATACTGCTGCAAAAGTTCCTGTTGATACGCTAATTAACGCAGTTCCACAAATCAAAGATTTGGCAAATGTAAGTGGTATTCAAGCATTACAAATCGCTTCTGAGAGTATTACTGACAAGGAATTATTAGAAATTGCTCGTCAAGTGAATGAGCTTGTTAAAAAGCCATCTGTTAATGGTATCGTAATTACACACGGTACAGATACTTTAGAAGAAACAGCATTTTTCTTAAATTTGGTTGTTCATACTGATAAACCGATTGTACTTGTTGGCTCAATGCGTCCTTCAACTGCTCTTTCAGCTGATGGTCCACTTAACCTTTATAGTGCAGTTGCTTTAGCAGCTTCAGATGATGCAAAAAATAAAGGCGTTATGGTTCTCATGAACGACTCTATTTTTGCTGCACGTGATGTAACTAAAGGCATTAACATTCATACAAATGCTTTTGTTAGTCAATGGGGCGCTTTAGGTACATTGGTTGAAGGCAAACCTTACTGGTTCAGACAGTCTGTAAAACGTCATACAAATGCTTCAGAGTTTAATATTGAAAATATTAAAGGCGATGCACTTCCAACTGTACAGATCGTTTATGGTTCGGACTCTATGCTTCCAGATGCATATGAAGCGTATGCAAAAGCTGGTGCTAAAGCGATCATTAATGCAGGTACTGGTAACGGTTCTGTACCAAAATATATCGTACCAACCTTACAAAATCTTCACGACAAAAACGGTATTCAAATTATCCGTTCATCACGTGTCGCACAAGGTTTCGTATTACGTGATGCAGAACAACCTGACTCTAAATATGGTTGGGTAGCAGCACATGATTTAAACCCTCAAAAAGCGCGTCTTCTTGCAGCTTTAGCTCTTACTAAGACTAATGACACGAAAGAAATTCAGCGCATGTTCTGGCAGTACTAAGTTTTTCAACCAGCCCAAACATAAAGTTTGGGTTGGTCCTATTTCTTAAAATAAGCTCTTTTATATTAAATCTGTACAATAGATATTCAAATCATTCTTCTTAAATAATAAAATCCTTAACAGTTTGCCAAAATATTAAGCATTTCGTTTTAACTTTGCGTGCTAAACTATGCTGCAGTCGTATTAAGGATTGGTTTATGCAGTTTGTTCATCTCGGTATTTATACAGAATTTTCGATTACAGAGTCGATAGTTCGCATACCTGACTTGGTCAACGCTGCGGTTAAAGACCAAATGCCTGCGCTGGCATTAACCGATCTATCAAACCTCCATGCAGCTGTAAAATTTTATAATTCTTGTTTAAAAAAAGGAATTAAACCGCTTTTAGGTAGCACAATTCGCCTTGACGATGCTCAACATCGTGCAACTTTACTTGCAATGAGTAATGTAGGCTGGAAAAGTCTCACCGAAATCGTTTCACGCGGTTTTATTGAAGGGCAACAACTTAGTATCCCATGTGTACAAAAAGAATGGGTACTTGAACAGCATCAAGATATTATTGTTTTACTTGGTCAACATAGTGATGTGGGTCAGATGCTTTGCTCATCTAACCCTCAAAAAGCAGCTCCGCTTTTAGAAGCATGGATCGAAAAATTTGGTAACCGTGTTTATCTGGCTTTAACACGTACCGATCGTCCTGGTGAAGAAGACTTTATTCAAGAAGCCGCTAAACTTGCTGCCCAATATAATGTCGGTGTAGTTGCACATAATGATGTGCACTTTGTAGAAAAAGAAGATTTTGAGGCCCACGAAGCACGTGTTTGTATTGCTGATGGCTATGTATTAGCAGATGATCGTCGTCCACGCTTATATAGTCCCGAGCAACATTTTAAAACCTCGAACGAAATGATCGAGTTGTTTTCAGATATCCCAAGTGCTATCGAAAACACCTATAACATTGCAAAACGCTGTAATGTTAGCCTACAACTCGGCACTTACTTTTTACCTGACTATCCAATTCCAGATGGCTTTACCATCGACACTTACTTTGAGCATTTGTCAAAAGTAGGTTTAGAAGAACGCTTAGATTATCTTTACCCTGTCGAAAAACGTGGCGAAGACTGGCCAGAAATTCGTAAGCCTTACGATGAACGAATTGATTACGAAGTCGGCATTATCCTCAAAATGGGATTCCCGGGTTACTTCCTTATTGTCATGGACTTCATCCAGTGGGCAAAAAATAATGGCGTTCCTGTAGGACCTGGACGTGGTTCAGGTGCGGGTTCACTCGTTGCATATAGCTTAAAAATTACTGATCTTGATCCTCTTCGTTACGATCTACTTTTCGAACGTTTCTTAAACCCAGAACGTGTTTCAATGCCTGACTTTGACGTCGACTTCTGTATTGCCGGACGTGACCGCGTCATTGATTATGTTTCCCGTACTTATGGCCGTGAAGCCGTGTCGCAAATTGCAACTTTCGGTACAATGGCGGCAAAAGGTGCAATTCGTGACGTTGCCCGTGTATTGGGTAAGTCTTACGGTTTAGCTGACCGTATCTCAAAAATGGTACCGACTAAACCGCTCGGTGTGGACTTAGCCACTGCTATCGAGATGGAACCTCAGCTTAAAGATATCGTTACCAACCCATCTAACCCAGATAATGATGATGCGAGTGAAATCTGGGAAATGGCATTAAAACTAGAAGGTATCACCCGAAATACTGGTAAACATGCCGGTGGTGTTGTTATTGCACCCGGTAAGATTACCGATTTCTCGGCTGTACTTTGTGATGAAGATGGAACTAGCCGTGTTGCTCAATATGATAAAGACGATGTAGAAGCAGCTGGTCTCGTCAAATTCGACTTCTTGGGTTTACGTAACTTAACCGTTATTGAAGACGCAATTCAAAATATTAATAAAAATCGCGATAGTAATGATCCGCTCATTATTTCGCATGTTCCACTTGATGATGCTAAAGCATACTCTGTCTTTGCCGATGCAAATACAACAGCGGTATTCCAGTTTGAATCCGTCGGCATGAAACGAATGCTCAAAGAAGCACGTCCAAGTAAATTTGAAGAGATTATTGCATTCGTATCATTGTATCGTCCTGGTCCAATGGATCTCATTCCTGACTTTATTCACCGTATGCATGGTGGAGATTTTGAATATCTTCACCCACTTCTTGAAGGTGTATTAGAGCCAACTTACGGGATTATGGTTTACCAAGAACAGGTGATGCAGACAGCACAGATCTGTGCGGGTTATACGCTCGGTGGCGCGGACTTACTACGTCGTGCAATGGGTAAAAAGAAACCTGAGGAGATGGTTAAGCAACGCCAAATCTTCTTGGCAGGTGCTGCTGAAAAAGGAATTGATGAAAGTACAGCCAACCATATCTTTGACTATATGGAGAAATTCGCAGGCTATGGTTTCAACAAATCTCACGCCGCCGCTTATGCCCTCGTTGCCTACCATACTGCATGGTTAAAAGCACATTATCCTGCTGAGTTTATGGCAGCAGTAATGTCATCGGAAATGCAGAACACTGACAGTGTTGTATTTTTAATTGATGACTGCCGAAATAATGGCCTAGAAGTTTTACCACCATCAGTCAATATGTCGACTTATCATTTCCATGCGAGCGATGATAAAACTATTGTGTATGGTTTAGGTGCAATTAAAGGCGTTGGCGAACAAGCAATGCAGTCAGTTATTGACTCTCGTCGACAATTTGGTCCTTATACAGATCTATTCGATTTTTGCCATCGTATTGATTTGAAGAAAATCAATAAGCGTACTCTTGAAGCTTTAATTCGTGCGGGTGCACTCGATTGCTTGGGAATTGAACGTGCAAGCTTAATGGCACAATTGCCTGAAGCTGTTCAAGCTGCTGAACAAGCGCGCAGTAACCGTGAAAGCGGTATTATGGATTTATTTGGTGAGGTTGAAGAAGTTCAGCGTAAGCCAGCTAAACCTGTTAAACCGTGGAGTGACGAGGTTCGTCTAAAAGGCGAAAAAGACACGCTTGGGTTATATTTAACGGGCCACCCAATTGATGTTTACCGCCAAGAGCTTAAGGCTTTTATTCCGGTAAAACTTAATGAAATTACGGCTACACGTCGTGGTGTTACAACAGTCTATGCGGGTTTAGTCATTGACGTCGCAAACTTTCCAAATCGCGTAGTTATTGTACTAGATGATGGTACAGCTCGTATTGAAGTAAGTTGCAACCATGAACGTTTCCAACGTTTTAAAGATATTATCCAAGTTGAGCGTGTTGTCGTCTTTGAAGGCGAAATTTATGAAAGAGAAGGCTTTGAACGTCCAATGGGCCGTTTAACCAAGGCTTTTACTTTAAATGAAATACGACAAAAACGTGCTAATAGCATTCAGATCAAATTAACAGAAGAGTTTATGCAAGCCACTTTGGCAAAAGATTTACAAAATATCATCTTGCCATTTTGCAATGTAGATATGCATCAACATATCACTCTACAGCTACAGATTGATCAACCTTATGCTCAAGCCGAGCTTCAACTTGGTCCGCAATGGAAAGTTGCTCCTCTCGATGAATTACTTGCTAAACTCAGAGATTATTTTGGTAAAGATAATATTTATATTGAATATCAAGTAAAGTCGAAAGCAGCTAAAGCAGCAGAACCTGCTCGTCCGCAAACCGTTGCTTCCCCTCCCGCGGACATGACTATGGACGATGCATTGGATTTATACCAAAGCGAAGTTTCTCAATATTCGTAATTTCTGGAAATCTTATGAGTTCGTTTGATCACAACACTGTGTCAAAACAATTAGCACAAGTGCGTATTGTCATGGTAAACACTACCTTGCCTGCCAATATTGGCAGTGCTTTACGTGCCATGAAAACAATGGGGCTAATTAAATTAGTTCTTGTTGCACCTAAAACATATCCTCACCCAGACATACAAGCGCTTGCTGCTGGTTCTCAGGATTTATTTGAACATCTTGAGATTGTCGATACTTTAGAAGATGCTATTAAAGATTGCCATTTAGTGTTTGGAACAAGTGCACGTAGCCGCACCATTCCTTGGCCTTTACTTGACGTAAGACCTGCTGCCAAAGAAGCCATTAAAGCCACCTCTCAGGGACAGCAAATTGCGATTGTTTTTGGCCGCGAAGATCGTGGTTTAACTAACGAAGAATTAGCCCTAGCAAATTATCATTTAACAATTCCTGTCAATCCTGACTATGGTGTATTAAATGTTGCGCAAGCAATTCAAGTGGTATGTTACGAGCTTCGCATGTCTGCTCTAGAGCAACAAAACTTGGATCAAGATGCAGATGAAATGCCATTAGTCCAAGGTCAAAGCATGCAATGGGATGAACCATTGGTGACTCAAAAACAAATGGAAGAGTTTTATCCTCATCTAGAGAAAATGCTAACCGAAATTGAATTTTTAGATCCAGATAATCCACGTTTGTTACCTTTACGCTTGCGTCGTTTATTTGGTCGTATACAATTAGATCGTATGGAATATCATTTACTTCGCGGTATTTTTAGTCGTGTACAAGCCCTAACCAGTGGTAAATGGAAAAAAGCATTATCTGACAAGGAGGATCAACCCAATGCTTAAACAGCTGAAAGAAGATATAAAGGCTGTATTTGCGCGAGATCCTGCTGCCCGCAATACACTCGAAGTTCTCACGACCTATCCTGGCATTCATGCGATTATGATGCATCGTGTTGCTCATGAATTATGGCAAAAAGATTGTAAAGGTGCTGCTCGCCTTCTTTCTTCATTTAGTCGTTTTGCAACAGGCATTGAAATTCACCCAGGTGCCAAAATCGGTAAACGTTTTTTTATTGATCATGGCATGGGTGTTGTGATTGGTGAAACTGCTGAAATTGGTGATGATGTTACGCTTTATCATGGTGTGACCTTAGGTGGTACAACATGGAAGACTGGCAAACGTCACCCAACTTTAGAAGATGGTGTGGTTGTTGGCGCTGGTGCAAAAATTTTAGGTCCATTTACGGTTGGTAAAGGCGCTAAAGTCGGTTCAAATGCTGTAGTGACCAAAGCAGTCCCTGCTGGTGTGACCGCTGTAGGAAACCCTGCTCGCTATATTTATAAAGATGCATCCGACAAGAATAAAGATGAAGAACGTCGCCGTGATTATGCGCAAAGTATTGGCTTTGCCCCATATGCGACAACTGCTGATCAGTCAGACCCTATTTTAGAAGGTATGCGCGTTTTACTTGATCGTATTCAGCATAATGAAACGCGTATGAATAATTTATGCCAGCGTTTATCAGAGCTAGATCCGAGCTTCAAAAAAGAAAGTCAGGATGAACAGCCTTTTAGTGATGAAGAACTGAAAATTATTGAAGAAGTTCGTCGTGAATGCGGTGCGCAAGATAAGACATCAAAAACGTAATATTCTTGATTCATAATGTAACACGCTTACCCTTGCATGTCTGTTTAGCTTTTCCTAGACTTACCTGTACCAAATCTGACTTTACTAAAATGAACGGAAGATCCTATGAATTTTAAGCCTTTGGCATATATAATCCTTGCGACCTCAAGTTTAACCGCTTGTACAATGGCACCCGTAAAAGAACAAAAAATTGAGCCTTTTGTTTTCAAGGAACCAGAGCTTACTCCTCCTTTTTATGCGCTAAACCCTTTTAACTATGATCAGCCACCTGCATTTGAAGTTGCATTAAAAGACGCTGCTGCACAGCCTGTAACCAAAATGGTCGTTAATCGTCAAGATGATCCAACCAAACAGCTTACTCTCGACGTCAATAAACTGATCGTTCCGACTGTCAATAATTCACAACGTTCAATGAAATACGCTGTTTTAGCCGGTGAAAATGAAATTGACGTGACTACTATTGATGACTTTTTACAGTTAGTAGAAGGTAAAGCACGTCATTACCCACCTCGCTTTACTGACCGTCAAGAACGTAAAGGCTTTGAAAGTAAACTTAAAGAAGTAACACAACAACTTGATACACTTGCTGCAAATCCAAATGCATCATTTGATATTTTAATTCGTGCTTTTAAAGCAAGTGTTCTTGCACGTAATCTTGATTTAGGTACTGTTCATACCACTAAATCTTTAGAATATGCTCAAAGACTTTTAAAGATTAATCCAGATGATGCGGAAACAAATTTCTGGTTCGGTTTTGGTTTATCTGAAGGTGGCGGTCAACGTGAAGCGATTCCATACTTAGACAAAGCCATTAAAGGTAATGTTCAAGAAGCATATTTAGCTGCTGCAAATAACTATATTGCAATGGAGCAAAAGAAAAACGCGATCCAGACTCTAAAGAACTATAAAGTTAAATATCCAGACGAAGCGGAAATTGCTGACCGTTTAATTCAAGAAATTGAAAAACAAGGTCGTTGGAACGTATGGCAAGTTTTAACTAACCCAGCAATGTCAGCAACTACTCCTGCTGCTGCACCTAAAAAATAAGCTTAATTCTATAAAAAGGGCTGTTTTGACAGCCCTTTTTTATATTTGATCATTTGAAAAATATTTTAAAATTTGTATGATCTACCTACCATTGAGCCACTATATTTTGACCAAATGTTTTCAATAAAAAGAAGCAAAACACTGTTGACGGTCATACTACTCGGTTCAATTCTGAGTGGTTGTCAGGTCGTAAATGTTAAACAGCAAGCTTTGAATGTAACGATTGCAAATGAACGTAATAGTATTCTTACCCAAGATAAACTTAGCGAAGCGAGTCTGAATGTTTTATCAATGTCTGGTCAGGAAGCTAAAGTTTGTACAGATACACCTGAAACCTGTGTAAATCAACTCAAAAACCTTCCTCAAATTTTAGATGAACAGTTCTTATCAACAGCAAGCGAGATGTATCTCGCAAAAGCAATGGCTTTATCAGATACGTCTGACTGTAAAGTAAGTAGATTTACTAAACATAAATCTGAAGAAGAACAAAAGAATATTCTGAATAGATATGATGATTGCTTAGACCAGCAATTGAGTCTATTAGATAAAAGTATTCGCTATAGCTATGCCTATCTATTTTCCACAAAGCGTAAGCCTAACGACCGTATTTTTGATAACAGACAAGTTCAAATACGCGACTTTTATAATCAAGCCATTGCCAAAATGGTCAGTGTTTATGATTTAAGATACCCGAAAAAAAATGTGGTAGAGCCACAAATCCATATTGGTAAGAGTGTTTATTCAATAGACTTTGAATTTCATAAACAACTATCAGGCCAAAAGTTAGAGAAATTAATTTCAAGTTATAACCTGAATTTTTCTGGCTTAAGAACCATTAACCGCCGCGATGGTTTTGGCTCCGAATTTGTGGCTGTTTTTCCGAGTTCAGGAAATGAAGATATTAATGAATATATCCTAGACCCACTTAAATATAATTATAAAAATGGTGTTAATCCAAATATTCATAATGCACGCTACTTAGCTGCAACTATTGTAGCTGAACCCAAACACGCGACCACTGTCGAAGAAATTATTAATAATCCAGAATTCGTGATTCGAGTTTATGACCCATATCGGACAGATAATATTAATGTAGCAGGCAAGCAATATCCGCTAGCAGCTAACTTTTCTGCGCCTTACGGTCTATGGTTGGCCGAAAATAATTTAGGGGTCGCAGCTTATTTAACTCTGATTGACCGCGATCAGCATTTAACTATGCCGCATCTCTACATGCTTGAACCATACAATCCCAATAAGAAAATTATTGTGTTAGTACATGGCTTAGCCAGTAGTCCCGAGGCATGGATTGCGCTGACCAATGATGTTATGGGCGATACGGTTTTAAGAGACAATTACCAAGTTTGGCAAGTTTTCTATTCGACCAACATGCCAATTTTGGAAAGTCGTTTTCAGATTTATGCACTCTTGAAACAAGCTTTTGGTTCATTAAACCCAAGTGACCCTGCCGCGCATGATGCGGTCCTTGTTGGACATAGTATGGGAGGTATTATCAGCCGTTTACTGGTCAGTGATGGAGATATTACTAAACCTGCCTTAGAGTTAATGACGATCCGTCAGCAAAACCGCTTTAAAAAACATCCAATGGTTACTGAACGATTGCAAATGCATTCAATCAATAATTTTGATCGTGCAATTTTCTTGGCTTCCCCTCATCGCGGTACAGATTATGCGGATCGTTGGTTTACCTTGGCAGCACGTAAAATTATTCGTTTACCGGGTGCATTTTTGTCGGCTGTAGCGACTTCACTGACAACCGAGAATTTAGATGTTAAGGATTTCTTGAGTAATATTGATAATGGTTTGATTCAAAATGGACCAAGTGATCTAAGTCATCAATCTAAATTTATGGAGCTGACTAAAAATATTAATCCACACCAAGGATTAGTTTTCCATTCAATAATGGGAAATATTACCAAGAGTGATGATCCAAATGTGATTACCGATGGCATCGTTCCGTACAAAAGTGCTCACTTAGAAGGTGCAAAATCTGAGAAAGTTCTTCCAGGTGGCCATTCAATTCAACTGACACCACAAGCTGTATTAGAGTTACGCCGTATTTTACGAGAGCATTTAGTCGAACACGGTTTATATAAACCATAAAAAGAAAAAGAGCCAAAGGTTATCCTTTGGCTCTTTCGTTTTGAACTTAAATTTTACTGCCCAGAACGGATGATGTAATCAAACGCTGAGAGTGATGCTTTAGCGCCTTCACCTGTAGCAATAATGATTTGCTTGTAAGGTACAGTCGTACAGTCACCCGCAGCAAATACACCTTGCACATTGGTTTCGTTGCGGTCATTCACAATGATCTCGCCACGGTTGGTTAATTCAACTTCACTGTCTTTCAAGAAGTCAGTGTTTGGCAGTAAACCAATCTGTACAAAGATCCCTGCAAGCTCGACCACATGCTCTTCATCAGTCGCACGGTCTTTATATTTAAGACCAG
>NZ_GG753600.1:521569-590350 GCF_000163635.1 Acinetobacter sp. SH024
TGTTTCCGTCAAAACGGGCAGTGACTTGGTCAGATAGTTCAGCAATTTCTGTCACTAACTCTTTAATTTGAGCCGCTTTATCTGATTCATCTAAAGCAGCAACTAATTCGATTGGACTTTCTAGACGTTCTAAGTAAGCTTTTAATTGAGTTTTAATGTTTTGATCTAACATCTGTTTTTACTCCAATGCATCCAAATTCTTTCAATAGATGCATAGTACGTGAAAACACAAAATAGGTAAAACAGTATGTTTTTATAGATTTGATCGGTTTTTTAGATTTTATTATTTCCGCAATTAAAAAAAGCCGACCTGAACTCATCCAGCGCAGGTCGGCAAACTGGTTAAACTAGAGTAAGACCACACCAAATACAGCCCCAGCAATCAAAACATGCAAGGGATGAACTTTTTTAATTAAAGATAATAAAGTTGCAATGACTACCATAATAATGAGTAAAGTATTTATTGCCGCTGCCTCAGAGATAATCCAAGCACTGGCAAGCACCGTTCCAACAGTGACAGGTTGTAAAGCAAGCTGTAAAACACGGCGCCATTTCTTATCTTTAAATTTCGACCAACCTCTCATTACAAACACAGTAATAATCGATGAAGGTAAAAATTTAGCGGTAGAAGTCACAAGTAGACCTGACAACCCTGCTACATGCCATCCCACCAAAGGTACAATCATCATGTTCGGACCAGGGGCAGCTTGAGCCATGGCGAACAATGCACTGAATTCTTGTGCCGTCATCCAGTGATGAATATCAACTACTTGGCGTTGCATCTCAGGCAAAATTGTATTCCCGCCACCAAATGCAATAAGAGACAATTGAGTAAAAATAATCGCTAAAGTAAGTAGAACTGCACCCATTACACACGTCTCCAAATGATAGCTGAATAAAATGCCAACAAAATCAGCATCGTCACTAGTAAAGAGATTTTTAGAAAAGCAATACTGATAATTGCAGCAACAACTACGCAAATCGCTAATGGATTACGTAATAATGGCTTAAGCATTTTCAAACCTGTTGCAACCAGAAGTCCTGCTGCTGCTGCCGCTAAACCTTCGAAAAGATGCTTAACCATTAAATTATCTTGGAACTGCTCATAGACATAATGTAAAAGTACAACAATTATCGTAGGTGCAAGGATCAGACCAATGAGTGAGCTCACTGCCCCACGAACACCGCGAAACTCCATGCCAATCGCAACCGATAAATTAATAATATTGCCGCCTGGTAAAAATTGACACAGACCAAGTAACTCAGTGAATTTTTCAGGGCTTAGCCACTGTCTCTGCTCTACAATAACTTTACGGGCTAAAGGCAGCACGCCACCGAATCCAATTAAACCTAATGTTAAAAAACCTAAAAATAACTCTGTGCAGGTCGGGACACTCTCCTTCTGCACGGCAATCTCAACATGGTTCATTTTCGTTACTTTTCACTTTATCTGACCAAGATAGAATGATACTTTTGTGGTATATCTACAAATGCTTTTATTTTCATTAACCATACCATAAAGGTATTCCTATGCTCGATTTACATAAGCTCCATGCCTTTGTTGTGGTAATTGAAGAAAGGAATATTACGCATGCCGCAAACCGGTTATTTATTCAACAGCCGCCTCTAACGCGTTTACTTAAAAAACTCGAAGAAGAACTTGGTACACAATTACTTATTCGCCAGCCTCGAGGAATTGAACCAACTGAGGCTGGTTTAGCCTTATTTAAAGAAGCACAGTTTTTATTAGAACATGCGCGCCATATTCCAAAATTAGTCCAAGATGTTAGCCAAGGTAAAACTGGACAACTCAATATTGGTTTTACAAGTTCCGCAGGTTTGCATCCGCTTATTTCACTAGTATTGCGCTCATATCGAGAAATATATCCAAAGGTACAAACCAAACTTGAAGAAGCAGGCAGCCAAAAACAATTAGATCGATTAATCTCCGAGAAACTTGATATTGCTTTTTTAAGAGCACCGATCAGCCGTGATATTGGGTTAAAACATCACCATATTTTAGATGAGCCAATGATGGTGGCATTGCCTATAGGCCATCCACTTACACAAAAAGAAAAAATTAGTTCAAATGACTTATCAAATGAAAATTTTGTTTTATACCGTCGTTCTTCAGGACAAGGTTTATATGACAATATTTTATATAGTTGCTACCAAGCAGGTTTTAGTCCACGCATTATTCAAGAAGCGCCTCGACCTACCGCTACATTAAATTTAGTCGCTGCTGGAATTGGTATAACGATTGTGCCAGCCTCAATGCATAATTTTTGGGAACATGAAATTGTGTATCGCGATTTTGATGATTCAATAAAAATGAATGCGCCTATTTACTTGATTACACGAGAAAATGAGAGCTCTGCCAAAGTTTCAAACTTTATTGAACTATTGCAAAAACTTTTACCCAATGGCCTGAGTGTAAAAGCAAAGTAATAAAAAGTGCCCCGAATGGAGCACTTTTTTATGAAACTGTTTATTTTTGATTTACTCGTTTTGACAGCTCTTCTGCCGATTCTTTGCGCTCAGAATAGCGATCTGTCAAGTATTGTTTTTGCCCACGTGTTAATAAAGTGAACTTATACAACTCCTCCATTACATCAACGATTCGATCATAGTAAGAGGATGGTTTCATACTGCCATCTTCTTCAAACTCTAAAAAAGCTTTAGCAACTGAAGACTGATTTGGGATGGTAATCATGCGCATCCAACGCCCTAAAATACGCATTTGATTGACCGCATTAAACGACTGCGAACCACCACTAACTTGCATGACTGCTAAGGTTTTACCTTGAGTTGCACGGATTGCTCCAGCTGCCAAAGGAATCCAGTCAATTTGGGCTTTTAAAATTGAACTCATCGCGCCATGACGTTCAGGTGAGCACCACACCATACCTTCTGCCCAAGCCAAAAGCGCGTGTAATTCTTGAACTTTCGGATGATCTGTTTCTGCATCCTCAGGTAAAGGTAAACCTTTAGGATGAAAGATTTTGACTTCAGCACCTAAGTATTCAAGAATTTGCCCAGCAGTCAGCACAGCAAAACGACTATAAGAACGTTCGCGATTAGAACCATATAGCAATAAAATGCGAGGTGGATGCTCAAGCTGCTGCGCTTGCACTTGCTCAAATGTAGGTTTATCTAGAAGATCTAATGCTACATTTGATAAATCATTATCAAGACTGTTCATCTGAGAAATACTTTTTCTTTAACCAAAGAGAAACGGTAACGAGTGAAATTAAAACGGGAACTTCAACTAATGGTCCAATCACTGTGGTAAATGCCACAGGTGATGCCAGACCAAATGTTGCAATGGCAACCGCTAAAGCTAACTCAAAATTGTTACCAGCCGCAGTAAACGAAATAGCAGTGGTACGTGGATAATTATTTCCCATACGTTTACTCATAAAGAAGCTAATGAAGAACATCACCACAAAGTAAATCGTGAGTGGAATTGCAATACGCAATACATCTAAAGGTAAGCTCACTACATCACCACCTTTTAGGCTAAACATCGCCACGATGGTAAAAAGTAAAGCAAGTAAACTAATTGGGCTGATTTTTGGTAAAAATTTAGTTTGATACCATTCCACCCCTTTCGACTTGACTAAAACCAAGCGCGTCAAGAACCCCATTAAGAATGGAATACCTAAGTACACCAAAACCGCATGTGTGATAGTCCAAAAATTCACATCAATGACTTGCCCTGCCACACCAAAATACGGAGGTAAGAAGGTTAAGAAAAGCCAGGCGTAGGTACTAAAGAACAAAATTTGGAAAATACTGTTAAAGGCAACCAAAGCTGCAACGTATTGGTTATCACCACAAGCCAGACCATTCCACACCAAAACCATTGCAATACAACGTGCCAAACCAATCAAAATCAGACCTGTCATGTATTCCGGATAACTATGCAAGAAAACTATCGCAAGTACGAACATTAAAACTGGAGCAATAATCCAGTTCTGTACCAACGATAAAGTTAAGGTTTTCTTATCTTTAAATACTTCTGGTAGCGTAGCATAATCAACCTTTGCTAAAGGTGGATACATCATCAAAATTAAGCCGATTGCGATCGGAATATTAACGTTATCTACACTCATTCTGTTCAAAGAAACCGAGGCTTGAGGAAAGAACACCCCAATTGCCAAACCTAAAGCCATGGCAATAAAAATCCATAGCGTCAGGTTACGATCTAAAAAAGAAAGCTTTTGCTTAGTCATCTCGGCTCTCTTACTCAATATGAGAGATTTTATTAATCTCAGCAATCAAATGTGAACGGCTTAAGTTCGCAACATCAAGTGCAAACAATGCATCTAAACGACGGTTGATATGATCTACAGTCTCTTGGAATGCTTTAAGCTTTTCTTCTTTCGGCAAGTCTAAGTGAGATGGGTCACTTAAACCCCAATGTGCTTTGATTGCACCACCTAAATATAGTGGGCATGCTTCTTGTGCAGCAGAATCACATACTGTAATCACAACATCTGGTTGATACTGCTCGCAGTCATCAATCGTTTTACTCCATAGCCCATCTGTTGAAAGACATAAGTTTTCAAGTGTTTCAATGGTTAATGGATGTATCTGTCCTGATGGTTTACTACCAGCGCTATAAGCTTTCCAACCTTTTGGTGCACGGCTGTTAAATAAAACTTCTGACAAAATGCTACGGCAACTGTTTCCAGTGCATAAAAATAAAAATTTCATGGCCTCACCCACAATAGGTAGAAATAGAAGAAAACTGTGAAGATGATTGATTCACTAAATTTTCATCTTGGTTTGCTATAGTTTTCAAAACTTCAACAGCCCAATTGGGTAAATCTGGATTGACGCTGTAATACACCCATTGCCCCTGTCGTGCATCAAGTAAAATGCCATGAGTTCTTAATAAGGCTAAGTGTCTAGAGATTTTCGGTTGGCTCAACTCAAGCTGTTCAGTTAACTCACAGACACAAATATTTTGTTTGCTAAGAACTAGCTTAAGAATGTTTAACCGAGTTTGGTCAGATAGACATTTAAAGAAATCGACTTGGTTGATCATATCTTCAACAGAGCATATTCGTTATTGCAAATATACGGATATCCATATATAAATGCAATATCTTAATTTGATAATAAATTTACCATGACTGAGCTAGTAAAGATTTACCATAACCCTGCTTGCGGAACCTCACGCAATACATTAGCGCTTATTCGTCATGCTGGGTTTGAGCCTATCGTTATTGAATATTTGCAAACTCCACCTAGTAAAGATGAATTAATTCAACTCATTAAGGATTCAGGCTTAACTGTACGTGAAGCAATTCGTAAAAATGTTGATCCATATAAAGAGTTAGAGTTGGAACAAGACCATTGGACCGATGAACAGTTAATTGATTTTATGGTTCAGTACCCAATTTTAATTAATCGCCCATTTGTGGTTACACCAAAAGGCACGCGACTTTGCCGCCCTTCTGAGATTGTATTGGATATTTTAGATTCACAAAACTTAAGCTATTTTACAAAAGAAGATGGCGAAGTAATCATTGATGAACAAGGCCGCCGTATAAAGTAATTGAAGATATTTATTAATATAAAAAGCTAAATGGCATGGCGCCATTTAGCTTTTTCTGAATGAAACGGATTAAAAATAGGATTTGATAAAAGGAAGCAGTTGCTCTCCTATTACCATGCCTAATAAACCGACTAATGCAACAAGAGGTGGAGCTGGTGACTTAACATTTAAAACATAATATAAGACACCAACAAGCAACCCTACAGCCAAAGATAACAAGTACATTTTCATCGTACATACCTTAGAGAATCAAGCCATTTAATCAGCAGGTTCCCATACTGTTTTATTTAAAATGCAAAACACGAGCACCCAAGTGCGCCCCAGAAAGATTTTTTGTCCTTATCATTTACAGGAACATCAAGCATCCAAGCGTGGCTGTGTCCATGCATTCCACAGCTGCTAGCACATGCACACAATGCACTTTGTGACTGTAATGATTGATTGGAAGGAGCATTACGGTTTTCAGATAAACGCCACTGACCACCGAAGCGTTTTACCGGCGACCATGTTGGAGATGCTGGCGGTAACGGCGGATCGTCTTGCTTAAACTCTGCCCCTGCGTACACCACTTTGCCGCCTAAAACAGTGAGTACAGACTCAATCCACTGGATATCTTCTGCTTCAACTTTGAAGTAGTCATCTGACAACACAACTAAGTCGGCAAGTTCCCCTGCTGTTAGTGAACCTTTGACATCTTTTTCACCTGAGAACCAAGCTGAACCTTTAGTCCAGAGTTTAAGTGCTGTTTGACGGTCTAATAGATTTTTTTCATCATAGAGTGGTAAACCACCGACTGTTTTACCAGTACTTAGCCAATACAAACACACCCAAGGGTTATAGGATGCAACACGAGTCGCATCTGTTCCCGCACCCACAGGAACACCGAGTTCTAACATTTTCTTAACGGGTGGCGTTGCCTGAGCAGCCTCAGCACCGTAGCGTTTTACGAAAATCTCACCTTGATATGCCATACGGTGTTGAATGGCAATACCGCCCCCCAACGCACCAATACGTTCAATATTGCGCTCAGATACAGTTTCGGCATGGTCAATAATAAATCGTGTCGCAAATGGCTGTTTTGAATTGACGCGCTCAAATACATTGAGCAGCCGATTAATACTTTCATCATAAGTTGCATGAATACGGAATGGCCATTTCTTTTCAGCCAAGTGTTCTACAATGGCTTCGAGTTCGCCTTCCATTTTTTCTGGTAAATCTGGACGTGGCTCATAGAAATCTTCAAAGTCACCCGCTGACCACGTCAGGTTCTCACCTGCTCCATTCATTCTAAATAGCTCATCACCATCACCCGGAAATGTCATTTCTGTCCAGCGACGATAATCATCAAGCTCTTGGCCTGCCTTCTGAGCAAATAGGTTATAAGCAATACGTACGGTCATTTGATTTTGATCGTGTAATTGCTTAATCACATCATAATCTTCAGGATAGTTTTGACCGCCACCGCCCGCATCAATTGCTGAAGTAATACCTAATCGGTTCAACTCACGCATGAAATGTCGAGTTGAATTGACTTGGTCTTCAACTGGCAATTTTGGTGCTTTCCCTAAGGTCGAATATAAAATCATAGCGGATGGAGTTGCGAGCAAGAGACCTGTTGGCTCACCTTTTTCATTTCGTACAATCTTGCCACCAGGTGGGTCAGGTGTATCTTTGTTAAAGCCTAATACATCAAGTGCAGCTCGGTTCAACAAAGCACTGGCATATAGATGTAAAACGAATACAGGAGTATCTGGTGCAGCTTTATTAATTTCCTCTAAAGTCGGTAAACGCTTTTCGGCAAACTGGAATTCAGTCCAACCGCCTACTACACGAACCCATTGTGGAGCTGGCGTATTATCTGCTTGTTCTTTGAGTAAGCGTAATGCATCTGCAACAGATGGTACACCTTCCCAGCGCAGCTCCATATTGTAATTTAGGCCACCACGAATAATATGCAGATGACTGTCATTTAGACCCGGTATAACGCGACGGCCATTTAAATCTACAACTTTGCTTGTTGGTGTTGCGAGCTTCATAACCTCATCATTTGTACCCGTGCGTAATACTTTACCATCTGCAATCGCAATTGCTTGTACTTCTGGACTTTTGGGGTCTAATGTTGTGATTTTACCGTTTATGAGTATGAGGTTTATTTCGGTCATTCTGAACTCCATTCTTGTGAATTATCGTTCTAAAAAATAAAGGCATATCTGTATTAATATCACTTAAATATTGAATACTAGACATGCCTTTACCTAAATCAGTAGTGTTTTATTTTGCAGGAACTGGTGCAAGTACTTCATGTTTTGATGTTGTACGCTCAGGTGCCTTATGTACCATTGTATAGGCATAGTCCACACCCATACCGTAAGCACCAGAATGCTCACGTACAATTGCCATAACTGCATCATACGTATCACGGTGTGCCCAATCACGCTGCCATTCAAGTAATACTTGTTGCCAAGTTACTGGAACAACACCCGCTTGAATCATGCGTTGCATGGCATAGTCATGAGCCTCTTTCGATGTACCACCTGAAGCATCCGCGACCATATAAATCTCATAATCCCCTTCAAGCATCGCACCAAAAGCAAAGGTGTTGTTGCACACTTCAGTCCACAAACCTGAAACAATCACTTTTTTACGATTATTTTTTGCAAGCGAATCACGTACTTTTTGGTCATCCCACGAATTCATTGAAGTACGTTCTAGTAATGGAGCATCTGGAAATACATCTAAAAGTTCTGGATAGGTATGACCAGAGAAGCTTTCAGTTTCAACCGTTGTAATGGTGACAGGAATATTGAATGTTTTAGCTGCTTTTGCTAATCCTACAGTATTATTCTTTAATACTTGGCGATCTATTGACTGTACCCCAAAAGCCATTTGTGGCTGATGATCAATAAAAATAACCTGACAATTGGTTGGTGATAGTTGTTCTAAAAGTGATTTATTCATGGGTAAACTCCATTATTCCTTATGAGTAATGCATTAAAATTGCTTACTGGTTATTATGAAAACAGATAAAAATGTAAAAGCATAGACAGCAAATCAGCACGAATCTGTATTCTGTACGAATACAATCAAAACAATGATTGCTTTTTAATTTTTATAGTTTAATCATTGATATATATTTTTTACCTTTCGCTTATCCATGGATCGATTAGACTGTATTTCCACTTTTGTAAGTGTTGTAGAACATGGGAATTTTAGTAGCGCAGCCAGAGCACTCGATATTTCTCGCGACTTAGTTGCCAAACGTGTTTGCTACCTCGAAAATGACCTCAGAACCACACTTTTAACTCGAACAACAAGACAGATGAACCTCACCTCTTGTGGGGAAAAGTTTTATCAACATAGCAAAGTCATTTTAAGTGAGTTCGAATGGGCTGCATATGAAATTAGCTATAATCAGCAGTACCCTGAAGGCGAACTCAAGCTCAATACACCAATGTCTTTTAGCAACATTTTTCTTCAACATATCATTTCGGACTTTATAGAGAAATATCCCAGCATCAAAATTGATTTATTCATGACTGATCAGCTATTAGACATGAATAATAATAAATTTGATTTAACCATTCGTGTAGATGGCTCTCCTCCTAATTTGGCAAATAGTAAAATATTAAATACCTATCAACGATATTTGTATGCAACACCTGAGTATTTTAATCAGCATGGATTGCCAGATTCATTAGAAGAACTTAAAGAACATAAGTTTCTAATTTACTATCAAGATAGTCGACATAAGAAGTTGATCTTCCAAAAAGATCAAAAAGAAGTGTCCTTTAATTGCTTCCCTGTGATGACCTGTAATAATGGTGAACTATTATTAGATATGTGCTTGAAAGATCACGGTATTGTTTTTCTTCCAGAGTTTATTGCAGAGCCTTACTATAAAGAAGGCAAATTACAGAAATGTTTGGAGGACTACACCAGTCAGCCGCTTCACCTATATGTTACATGGCCAAACCGTAAGATTTTATCGAAGAAAGTAAAACTATTTATTGATTTTTTAACACGTCAAATCGTTCCCATAAAATAACTAATCTGGGCCTTTTCCAGAAGAATTGGCCCCATTATTTTTTAGTTAGTTTAAATGGATTCAATCTTCTTATTTTTAAATAAATTTAATAAATTTTGTTCTGCTGACGCTGTGCTGTCTTCTTCAATAAATGTCGTCGCGTAGTGTTCTAAATGCTCTTCCATCAATTGAGTTGCTCGTTTTTCATCGCCTTGTTCAATCGCATCTAAAATTGCACGGTGTTCATCTGCCGAACAATTATTATGTTTTGGAATTTCATATAAGCCAATTAATAATGAAGTCCTTGCAATAAGCGTCTGCAAATAACTGGTCATAATCGTATTTTGATTTGCTTCAATCAGCTTTAAATGAAATTGCCCCGATAGCTTAATCCACTCGGCCCAATTGCCAGCTAAACGCTCATGAGACTCTTGATCTACTAAGCCTCGAAGCTCACTAAAATCTAGGTTATGTGACTTTTGAGCGAGCTTTTTTACAGTGGCGATTTCAAGCATGCTGCGTGCTTCAAAGACCTCTTTTGTCTCATGAACGCTATGCTTTGCGATGAGTGCCCCACGATTGGGCTGAATTTCGATAACCTTATCATGGGCAAGTTTCACGAAAACACGTCTTAACACTCCTCGCGTTACCCCGAATGCTTCACACAAAGGTGCTTCAACTAAACGTGCGCCAGGGGCAAGTTGCCTATTTAAAATAGCATCTACAATAGCGTTATATATATGGTCATCAATTTCATCATTGCTCATTTCTAAGACTTTTTTTGGTGCATTCGATGGCATTGATTTCTCCATTTTTATTAACGCCTCCTCTTTTTAAAACTTTATCTAATAACTGTAGTGTAAGTTTAACTTAACTTTTTGGGAATATTACTCTCATTTCCAAAACACTAATGTTGAGCTAAACAATTCAATATTAGACTTCTAAATATCCACTTATACACCTAACTTTACTTACTTTTTATAAAAAATTAAGCACTTCTCATTTTAAAAATTTGTCTCTTCATATCCAAAATTCATACCAGTTTAAATAACTCATAAGCGCTACTTCTTAAATTTGGCATAACTTTTGCTAAATTAAAATTGTGCACAATATAAATATCATATTGTGCACAATTTTAATTTCATTCTTTTAGCCAGAATTTCAAGCTGCTGAAGAACGTGCCAGCCCAACATAAGGGAAGTGAGTGTTCAAGATGAATAATACCGAAGCAATAATTAAACCTTCTTATGATGCAAAACTGACAAATCAAGACTTAGCTCCTTTAAAAAAGCAAACATGGGGCGCTTATAATATTTTTGCTTTCTGGATGTCTGATGTTCATAGTGTCGGCGGTTATGTCATGGCTGGGAGCCTTTTTGCACTCGGGCTGAACAGCTGGCAGGTACTTTTATCTTTACTCATCGGCATTGCCATAGTTCAGTTTTTTACAAATCTGATTGCCAAGTCTAGCCAACAAACAGGCACGCCCTATCCTGTTATTTGTCGTGCCACTTTCGGTGTGCTTGGTGCAAATATTCCTGCTGTTATTCGGGGTCTTATCGCTGTCGCGTGGTATGGCATTCAAACCTATTTGGCCTCAAGTGCATTCTTATTAGTCATTTTAAAGTTCTTTCCAGAATGGTCACCCTATGCTGATGTTTCAACTTACGGCTTTCTTGGGCTTTCCTATTTAGGATGGGTTGGCTTCATGCTGCTTTGGCTACTACAAGCGATTGTTTTTTGGTCTGGCATGGACAGCATACGTAAATTTATTGACTGGGCAGGTCCAGCTGTCTATGTTGTGATGTTTGCGATGGCAGTATGGCTGATCTGGAAAGCTGGCTGGCAAAATATTGATTTAAACTTGAGCGGTGTTCAATACGATGGTTTTGCGGTTGTACCAGTCATGATTGGTGCTATTGCGCTTGTTGTTTCATATTTTTCAGGGCCTATGCTGAATTTTGGTGACTTCTCTCGTTATGGTAAAAGTTTTAATGCCATTAAAATGGGCAACTTTCTTGGCCTACCGATCAATTTCTTAGGCTTTTCTTTACTTACTGTGGTTTGTATTGCTGCAACGCTTCCAGTGTACGGCAAGCTCATTACAGACCCTGTCGAGATGGTCGGTAAACTGGATAACACATTTGTAGTCATTTTAGGTAGTTTGACCTTAATGATTGCCACCATTGGGATTAATATTGTCGCTAACTTTGTTTCACCTGCCTTTGATTTTTCCAATGTTTCACCGAGCAAAATTAGCTGGCGCATGGGTGGAATGATTGCAGCAGTTGGATCGATTTTCATTACCCCATGGAATTTGTTTAATAATCCTCAAGTGATCCATTACACCATTGATATTTTAGGTGCATTTATCGGTCCACTTTTTGGCTTATTGCTCGCCGATTTTTACCTCGTTAAAAAACAAAAAATCGTGGTGGATGATTTATATACATTAGATACCAAAGGCTTGTATTGGTACAAAAATGGTTATAACCACTCTGCCTTTTATGCCTTAATTCCAGCTTCATTAATTCCTATTCTCTGCGTACTTTTACCACAACTGTCTGGGCTGGCTAATTTCACATGGTTTATCGGTATGGGATTCGGTTTTGTCATTTACCGATTTCTTAACCAACCGCTTGCCCATGTTAAATCGGCAATGACTAAGGTAAAAGTACAATGAAAATTAAAATTATTAATCCCAATACTACTCAAAGCATGACAGACAAAATTGCTGCATCAGCAAAGATAGTCGCAGGTTCTGGTACTCAAATTATTGCAGTGAGTCCTCAAATGGGCCCTGCAACAATTGAAAGTTATTATGATGAAGCCCTAAGTGCAGTAGGTGTGCTAGAGGAAATTCGCCAAGGTGAATTTCTAGGTGTAAATGCTTATGTTATTGCCTGTTTTGGTGACCCTACGCTTTATGCTGCCCGTGAAATGACTTCAGCACCTGTGATTGGGATTGCCGAAGCAGCTATGCGAACTGCAAGTTATGTCAGTAATGGTTTTAGTGTGGTCACAACCTTACAACGCACAGTGAATATGAGTTGGCATCTGGCTCATCGCTATGGGGCTACACCATTTTGCAAAAATGTTCGAGCTTGTGACATTGCAGTTGAAGAGTTAGAGCTTCCTGACTCAGATGCTTATCGAACCATACGAGATGAGTGCAAAAAAGCACTCACAGAAGATAAAAGCGATGCGATTGTTTTGGGCTGTGCAGGTATGAGTGATTTATGCCTAAAACTACAAAACGAATTGGGAGTGATTGTTATTGACGGCGTTGCAGCAGCAGTTAAACAAGCTGAAATGTTAGTTCAGTTAAATTTAAAAACCAGCAAAGTTGGTGATTGGGCCTCACCTCCTGTAAAGAGTTACACAGGCATACTGTCAGGATTTGGAGCACATTAGAAATAAATTACTGTTTCAATTCCAACTCAAAACGCTGCGTTGGAATTGAAACTGCTGTAAACCAAAGAATTAAACTTCGGCTAACTCTGGCTGTTGTTCATTTTTATAAAATGGCACATCACCGTTAATAGTTGCACGGTGCATGATGCGATGAGCATCGCCATAATCAAACAATGCTTTATGTTGCGTACAACGGTTATCCCAAATCGCGATATCACCATCTTGCCACTTCCAACGCAAATGAAATTGCTCTTGGGTCGCATGTTTAAACAAGAAATCAAGTAATTGCTCACTTTCTTGTTCAGGTAACTCATTAATGCGAGTGGTAAAGCCCTCACTTACAAACAACAAAGGCTCACCTGTAACAGGATGGGTACGCACCACTGGGTGAACCACTGGTGGGTTACGCTTAAATGTTTGCAAAAGCTTTTCACGCTCTTCTTCGTTATGGGCAAAACGTTCAAGTGGAAAAGACTTACGAATATCGTGTGTTGCAGTTAAGCCACGTAGTTTTTGCTGTAACTCAAGCGGAAGCCCTTTAAAAGCTGCTGTGTTGCTCGACCATAATGTATCTCCGCCTACAGGTGGAATTTTAATGGCTTGCAACACACAACCTAAAGGCGGGGTTTTACTAAAAGTTACATCTGTGTGCCAAAGTTCATTGTCACGCAAATCTTGTTTCCAGCTATCGAGTACCATCACTTCAGGTACATCTTCAATTGAAGGATAAATCGGGTGCACATGTAAGCTACCAAAACTGCGTGCCAAGTCTGCTTGTGCTTGCGGTGCTAATTGTTGCTTTCGAAAAAAAATGACCTGATGGTCAAGCAAAGCCTGCTGGATTTGTTGCGTTGTCTGTTCATTTAACGCATTCAAATCAATATCGTGAATAATTGCGCCAATGGTAGGCTTGATCACTTCAATATTTAAGTTTGCTACTACTGTATTCATCTTCTTTACTACAACTGCTGACCATACCAAGGAGAAAACTGTTTTTGTAACCAACGTAAAAACAGCTCAAAACTAACTGCGACAATCGCAATCACAATAATGCCCAGAATCACCGTATCGGTAATTAAGAACTGTGCTGCCGATTGCACCATAAAACCAATACCACGATCCGCTGCAACCAACTCTGCTGCAACTAATGTTGACCAGCCCACCCCGAGACCAATACGAATACCGGTAATAATATGAGGTAAAGCTGTTGGTAAAATGACATGCCAAAATACTTGAGCCTGACTTGCCCCTAGCGACAATGCTGCACGCTCACGATTAAGCTGATGGCTTAACACACCATGCGCGCTACTAATAATGACAGGTGCCAAAATCGAGAAGAAAATCAAAAGTACTTTTGTGGTTTCGCCAATACCGAACCAAATCACGAGTAAGGGTAAATAAGCTAACGGCGGAATTGGACGTAATAATTCAACCAAAGGATCTAGAACAGCGCGAACCCATTTGTTCAGACCCATCCATAAGCCCAGTGGTACACCAATCACTACGGCAGCAATCAAAGCCAAAAACACACGCGAGATACTAGCGGCCAAGTGTTGCCACAAAGTAGCCTTCATAAAGCCTTCTTGGCTGACCGATATAAATTTTTGCCAGACTGCCTGCGGACTCGGTAAAAACAGTTCAGGTACGACATGCAAAGCAGTAATGAGAAACCAGAGTGCAACCACACTTCCCACACTAATTATGCTAACTGCCAAAGTGCGATGCTTCTCAAAAAATGACGATAGAAATGAAGCATTTTCTGTTTGCACATCTGGCTTAAGTTTTAGCCCTGCTTTGTCATATTCATAGACGTTATCTTTAGTACTCATGTGGTTAACGCCTCCTTACCGCTTTGTTTTTGTGCTCTTAAACTTTCAAACAGCTGCTCTCTGAGCTGAATAAATTGAGGGTCCGATTTAATTGAGCGAATAGACTCGCCCTGACGATATCGATTAGCAAAATCGAGATGTAGAGTTTCTACAATTTTGCCTGGATGCGCTGTCATCAGAACTAACTGATTGCTGAGCAATAATGCTTCTTCAATGTCATGAGTAATTAAAAAGAAACTTTTATTTTGTTGAATCCATAAATCGAGCACTAACTGCTGCATGTTTTCACGTGTAAAAGCATCTAATGCGGCAAAAGGTTCATCTAATAAAATAAACGGCGCATGACTGATCAAAGCTCTGGCAATACCAACACGTTGTTTCATACCACCGGAAAGTTCCCAGATATTGGCTTTTTCAACGTGACTTAAACCTACAATTTTTAAAATTGCGTTTACTTGTGTTTCGATCTCTGCGCGCTTTAAACCTTTTAACTGCAAAGCGAAGCCAACATTATCTGCAACATTCAACCAAGGAAGGAGTGCATGATCCTGAAACACCACAGCGCGGGTTACATCTGGTCCAGTTACCACTTCATGATTTACAAGCACATCACCTGAACTCGGCTTTTGAAAGCCTGCCAAGATATTAAGCAAAGTCGTTTTGCCGCAACCTGACTCGCCTAAAATCACGGTTAAAGAACCTTCTTCAATCGTTAGATTAATGTCTTGTAAAACTGGCTTTTGCTGTTTAGGAAAAGTCAGATGAATATGTTTGGCTTCTAATACACTCATGACAACTCCTTAAGGCTGCAAAAATGAAGAATTCACATTGCCTTTATAATCGGCTTTAAGTTGATCGACCTTACCCTGACCTTTTAAGAACTTCGCTGTATCAAAAATATTTTGCGCGAATTCACCATCTAACGTTTGTTTTTGCTGAGCGTAGTCAAGGTAGATGTTTCCACTTAATAAAAGTGGGATATCTTTTGGATTAGAACCTGTAAGCTGCGCAATTTTTTGCACGTTATCGGCATCTTTAACGTAAGCGGCTGGATCTTGATTATATTTTTCAAGCTGCTCAAGCGTAGTTTTAACAAAAGCTTTTAAGAAATCAGGGTTTTTCTCTGCAAAATCTTTACGTACAACCCATAAGTCATAAGTTGGAGCACCCCATTCACCGACTTGTTTCGAGTCAGTTAAAACCGTACCAGATGCTTTAGCTTTACTTAATGCAGGTTCCCAAACATAGGCAGCATCAATATCACCACGTTCCCACGCCGCTGAAATTTCAGGTGGACGCAAGTTAATAATTTTTACTTTGTCTTCTGGAATGTTCCAATGTTTAAGTGCAGACAAAAGGCTGTAATGGGTTGTTGAAACAAAAGGTACAGCAATGGTTTTGCCAATTAAATCTTGAGGGGTTTTAATGCCTGATTTATTACTCACCACTAATGCTTCAGACCCACCAAGTTTTGAAGTAATTAAGAATACTTCAATTGGTAAATCACGGCTTGCCGCAGCAGCAAGTGGGCTTGAACCAATATTACCAAGTACCACATCACCTGAAGCAAGTGCATTAACTACATCTGAACCCGCATCAAATTTTTTCCATTGAATGGTACGTTGACTATGTTTTTCATAATCTCCGTTAGCCTGCGCAACTTTGCTTGGGTCCACCCCTGTTTGATAAGCAATCACGACAGGTTTGTTATCACGAACTGAAGCACCCGTATTATTATCTTTCTTATTTTGCCATACGATAAATGCAACAATTGCTACAACCACAATTGCCGTGATAATCAACGGTTTGGTCTTTGTGCTCATAATTTCATGATCTTTCAATAATATAAGCCCATGGTATGCAGCCGGCTTTATAATGAAAAATAAAAAAATATGAGTTGCTTATCTAATTTTTATAAATAACTTTTCCTTATAAGTTTTTATCTTTTGGTAAAAAGCAAGTTCTAAGTAAACTTACAGATTAAAATAAAAATTAAAATACTTATATATCAATAACTAAAAATGATATTCACAAATCATATGATTAGGAAAACCTGACAGACACCCTCTAAGTATTTTATCCTCTCCTATTTGATCATTTTTATTTTTGCTTATTGCATCCAGAGTTTTGCATCTAATTAATTTTTACTCTTTTATATAAAGTTCAGATTTTATTATCTTTTTATCTTAAATCTTCTGCAAATATTGAGATTTGGGCAAATCTTTTTCTGGTTTATACATGACGCAAATTTAATTTTTATTTTTAAGAGGAGAAAAATTCTTTTGTTTAAACATTCTCAAATTTTGAAAAAAACATTAATTACAACGTCTTTAATTACATTCAGCCTCTCAAGTCATGCAGCGCTTACCTTTGGTAATGCTGAAGAAGGTCAGCTTAAAGTAAGCGGTACTGTTCGAGCTAAATATGTTTATGATTTTGACTCTGATCCCACTACAAGTAAATTTTCTTTTAATGACGCGGTCTTATGGCTGGACTACAACTCCCCGAAATGGATTGGTCGCCTAGATTATCGGGTTTATGAATATTACGGACGTCTAGGCGATGCCAATTGGCTTACCGATGCGTGGTTGGGTTATAAAATTAATGACAACAGTAAAATTATTGCTGGCTTAAACCCAGTTCCTTTTGGCTTGGGTCGCTTTTGGGGAAATACTTATTATTTAGGCATTGCCAATAGTGCAGGTTGGGAAGATGTACATAACCTTGGGGTGAAATATGATTTCAATGATGGAATCAATGAAGCACAACTCGCCTTTTATCCTACCGATGGTGGCACCTATAGAGGTAAAAGCAAAGACTCGAGTCGATTTAGTATCAATCCTGTCAATGCGGATGACTCTGTACCACAAGGTACCAATACTAAAGAAAAGAACTCCATTGTTGTTCGCGGTGCTCATACCTTTAAAAATGTCTTAGGCCAAGAAAATTTCTCTACCCAAGTGGGCGCCTCTGCGTGGTATTCAACTATTGAAAACAAGCGTTCAGGGCAAGATGGAGATCGCCAAGTCTATTCGGTTTTTAGCAATACCAATTATAATCAATGGAATTTACAGCTTTTGGCTGGTTATCAAGACATTGATAATGCCGACACTGAATATAAAGATCATCTGACTTTGGGCGGTTTCGATTATTCATTTAACTCCGCAACCAAAGGTCAGATTTATTCAGCCGAACTGAGCTATTTATTTCCTCAGCAATTTGGCCCCATTACCTCTGTTCGCCCATACTTGAACTATAGTTCTTATCGAAAAGAACAAGATGGGTTTAAAGACTCTACCCGTTTTATTCCCGGCATTGCCTTTAACTATCAAAAATTGACAGTACAAGCCGAGTTGCTGATGGGTAAACACGACCCATATCTAGGAGACAGTGAGGGCCTTGCGGCTGGTGGAAGCAATGATAAATGGAATAAAAAAGCATTTGTAATTTTTGCTTATTACTTCTAATTCTTAAAACAAAGGCCAACAGATGTTGGCCTTTGTTTTTATCTAGATATTTATTTTTACTCTAATCGATTACTGGTGAATTATTGAGAGGAAGTTCTGTTTTATCTTCATCAATCACATCGACATCTTGGGCGGTAGGCTCAAACTTAATCAGTAGTCCAATCACAATTAAAGGAATAAACGCAAAAATAGAAATAATCAGGTAAACATCAGTTTTATATCCCGCCATCCAGATTGGTAAAACAAACAAAGCAATTGCTTGAGCAACACCCGTTACTGCACGGTTAAAGCCAACACCAACACCACGAATCGAAGCTGGATAAGCCATAGTTGGATAAACCATCATTTGTGCCCCTGGCCCAAAGCCTTCGGCAAAAAGCCATAAACCTAGCATGCCAATTGCGGTGTAGAGTAAAAAGCTATTATCCGGTTCACCAATGAATGCCAAGGCAATGAGGGCTATAAACTGGAGTAAAAAGCCTGTAAGCAACACATGACGAGATTTAAATCTGCTAGCAACAAATACGCCTAACAGTCCGCCCGTAAATGCAAACAGCAAATTGAGTCCGAGTGTTGTAGTAATGGTCGTCAAGACATCGGTATGAAAGAAACGCGTTAAAATAAAAGGTAAAAAGAAGGCAATGGTCGTGTACTGAAATGCCACCGAAATGTGAATCACAATTGCCACAATCGTTCTTGGCAAATAGGTTTTATTAAATAAAACTGCAAAACCCTCGCGCTTTTTCTTTTCAGCAGTTCTTTCTACTTTTTCAACTGTAGCGACTGCATTAATTGCATAGGATTCTTGTAGAACTTTAGCCGCCCCTTTTAAATCGCCTTGGTTTGCAAGCCAAATGGGTGACTCAGTTAAATATTTACCGCGAATAAAAATAATGAGTAACGCTGGCACTGCTCCGAAAATTAAAGATGCTCGCCATAACCAATTGCTATGCTCAGGGGGTAAAAGAAAATAAAGCGCCAGAACTAGGCCAAAACACACCGAAGAAGCGGCATACCACATTGGGCACCATGCGGCTAAACGCGCTGCCTTATTGCTACTACCATTAAATTTGGAAAACTCAGATAAGTATGACATTGCCACAGGCAAATCAATACCAACACTAATTCCCATAATAAATCGGGCTAAAATCAAAACCCATACATTCGGCGCAAAGCCTGCGACAATTGCCGCAATGACAAAGAGCACCATGTCCGCCATGAAGACCCGATAACGGCCAATTTTATCTGTCAGCCATCCACCAATCAGATTACCCACAATGGTTCCGCAAACAATTGCTGATGCCACCACACCGGTCATGACTGGGCTTAAGGAAAACTCTGAGATGACTTGCTCAATACCAAAGGACAGCGTTGTTAAATCATAGGCATCAATAAATACTCCAATCAGTGCCAACCAAATAACTTTATTCGATTTACCCTTCCCTGCAAATTTGGAAATTAATTGTGAAACATCATCGGGAGATTTAATTTCATAACGGTGGTTATGATCGAGTTCTTGTGTGCTCACTTAATAATTCCTGTATTTTAATCACAGAAACAAAATAATGATTATTCACACCATACAAAAACAAATTAATCTGATGTTTTAATCTAATTTATAGAATTATCTTTTCATTATTAACTCAGCAATAAAATCGATATAAAAAGACAAAATAAAAGCTGGCATTTAACCAGCTATTTATTTAAAGGATTTTTAAAATATTAACTCGCCTCAGCAAGTTTTAATTCTTTTAAATTACGATATTTTGCACCGCGGTGATTTTCAGGCAAATATGGCCCAGCACCAAATAGTTTTTCTCTTAATGTTCCTTGTGCATATGAGGTTTGATATACCCCACGTTTTTGCAACTCAGGCACAATAAACTCAACTACATCGGCAAAGGTTTGATGCGCCAAAATGTAGGCAAGGTTAAAGCCATCGACATCGGTATCTTCAACCCATTGCTGTAGAGCATCCGAAACGGTTTCTGCCGAACCTACAAGAACAGGTCCATTACCACCTAAACTGTTCCAGTTTGCAATTTCTTCAATGGTCCAGACTCGTTCTGGATCTGCATTTACATAAGAGTCTAATAAAGATTGAATCGCGTTGGTTTGAATATATTCAACTTTGTCCGTTGGCTGGTATTGCGAAAAATCCACACCCGACCAGCCTGACAATAATGTTAAAGCCCCATCGTAGCTTCCATAGCTTTGATATTCTTTAAACTTAGCCTGTGCTTTTGTATCGGTTTCATCAGTGACAATCGACAAAAGTGCATAAATTTTAACTGAGTACGGATCGCGGCCTTCTTGAGCCAATTTTTGGCGAATACCCTGTACCACTTTTTTAGTGGCAATTTTAGACGGCGCTGCGATGAATACGCACTCGGCATTTTGACTCGCAAACTTCTGGCCACGTGAAGATGCCCCCGCTTGATAAAGTACAGGTGTTCGTTGCGGTGATGGTTCACAAATGTGGATGCCGGGTACAGTAAAGTATTTACCCTCGTGCTGAATTGGATGCACTTTTTTATGGTCAGCAAAGATACCGTTTTCACGGTCACGAAGTACCGAACCCTCTTCCCAAGAACCTTCCCAAAGTTTGTACAGGACTTCTAAATATTCATCGGCAATATCATATCGATTGTCATGGTTGACCTGAGTTTTTAGGCCCAAGTTTTTCGAACCACTTTCCAAATAAGACGTCACGATATTCCATCCAACTCGCCCTTTGGTTAAATGGTCTAGCGTACTAATACGTCTAGCAAAAGGATACGGATGTTCAAAGGAAATAGAGGTCGTGACACCAAAACCCAAGTGCTTGGTGACTGCGGCCATCGCTGGCACAATCTGTAGCGGATCATTGACTGGAACTTGTACTGCACCGGTTAAGGCGTGTTCAGCACTTTGATGATAAACGTCATAAATACCAAGCACATCCGCAATAAAAATACCGTCAAAAAAACCACGCTCAAGAATTTGTGCTAAATCTGTCCAATATTCTAGATCTTTATATTCAACAGATCGGTCTTGAGGATGTCGCCATAATCCAGGAGATTGGTGTGCAATACAATTCATTTCAAAAGCATTAAAACTAATTTTCTTAGTCATAAAATATTCGCCAGCATTTTATTTATTTTTATACTAAAGCAATTTTTAGGTTTTCTTTATAATATAAATCCCAAACAAAATATGATTTTATTCTAATAGGTTTTTATAATTTATTAAAAAAATAAACAATATTAAGCCGCTAAAAATAGCAGCTTAATATCTAAAACTATAATTTATTGTTTAGCAACACTCCCTATTCGCCATTGATACGGAGGTAATGTGCCGTTTACACTAAAATCACCGACAATTCGATTTTTAAATACTCTCGGGTTATGTGAAGATAAAGTTCGTACATTACGCCAGTATCGATCTAGGCCTAAATCTTTGTCTGTTGCAGAAGCACCTAAAGCATCAAATAAAATTGTAGAAGCATTTAAAATTAGATCGGTAATGACCGTTTGAGACTGCGCACTTTCAAGTTCGGCAAGTGCATTTTGCTCCTCTTCAAGCTGCTCATTATTTTGAAATGCAGCCAAGTAAGCACGTTGTAAGCTTTGTGCAACTTTTTCAACAATCGCTCCTGCACTGTAAGCTGCACCACGGATTTGACCTACGACTTGTAAAATTTGCGGATCCTGTTTTACAAATTGGGCATTCGCATGCGTATAGTTTCGGGTACGTTTAGCAACAGCTTGAGAAACATCATAGGTTGCAGCGCGTCCTAGACCTGTAATGATTGCCAGTTGGACCAGTTGATAGTAAGCCGCTGAATATTTAAAACGATCATCATCAGGTAAAATTTCAGTTTCATCGACCAACACATTATGGAAATATGCTGTACCACTCGCGGTAAGTTGCTGACCAAAGCCATTCCAGTCATCAACAATTTCGACACCTTCATCTTCACGGCGAACAACGACCGAGCCAGATTCACCCTTTAAATCTGTTACACCAACATCCACCCAGTCTGCATATAGGCTACCAGTGGTGTAATATTTTTTGCCTTTAACGCGAATTTTTCCTTCACTGTCTCGATACAAATGAGTTTCGAACTGATCAATTGACTCTTTCCCGCCTTCAGACCATGCACTACCGACTGTTTCCCCATTTGCAATTCGGCTAAGCCAACGCTGTTGAAACGCTTTGTCTTTACTTACCAAGACATCTTCAGTGAAACCAAAATGCACACGCAAAGCTTGCGGTAAGTTTGAATCGGCCTCGGCAAGTTCAATGAGCAATGCAAATAATTCAGGAATGGTTGCATCAAAGCCACTATGAGCTTTGGGAAGTCTTAAGCGCGTAAAACCAACATCTTTGAGCCACTGAAGCTGTTCATAGGGCAAAATATGCTGCTGCTCACGGATTAAAGCCCCTTCTTTAATACGGGCAAAAGTTGGTCTGAAATTTTTTGCCAATTCATCATAACGCTCAGTTGGCCCTTCACCCCACACGCGAGAAATGATTGAAGCCTGACTGAGTGCTGCATGCGTTAGTGAAC
Source organism: Acinetobacter sp. SH024 (assembly GCF_000163635.1). Lineage (NCBI taxonomy): Bacteria > Pseudomonadati > Pseudomonadota > Gammaproteobacteria > Moraxellales > Moraxellaceae > Acinetobacter > Acinetobacter sp. SH024. Next base: position 544,422 of record NZ_GG753600.1, read on the forward strand.
CGAGATGATGCTCAAAATTTAAATTTGTCATGTAAGTAAAACCAGTATTGCTTTGCTTTTACCATAAAATATTTATTTCACATGAAAACGATTATTTTTTTATAACTGTATTCATTCTTTATATAAGAACCCAAACACAAAGATAAAAAGCCCATCTCCCAAGCCCTAAGATAGTTCTTTTTGTCTAATGCTCTGCTGGCTTTGTAGAAGTGTTTGTATATATTCTGAATAGACAGATAATTTTTCGAAAATATGCTCTGAATAAAACATGTCGTCAATTAAATGCGTCATTTGAGGCGTCGTGAAAGTGTCACAGAGTCCTACCAACTCAGCATTCATTTGAGCGAATTTCGCGCATAGTTTTACATAAGTTTCATCTTTATTTTTGAATAATAATTTCCGCATTTCTAAGCCATTTAGGTTTTTTAAGTCATCATCTTTTGTGTTTTTAATCCAATAAATTTTGATCTTTAAAAATTGCTCCAGTGCTTTTAAATGCTCGACATCTACGTCTAAACTCGTAATTAAAAAAACTGTAGAGAGATCACTTCGGCACAGTGCCTTGATTAGGCTTAAATAAATAAACTCAACCTCATTAAGCTCTGCAAGCTCCAAATCTATATAAATTTTTAGACTTTCTAAAACGTCATCTACTTTAAAGAGTACTTTCTTCTCAGCTTGGTAATATTTATTAAGAATAGAAAGCACAGGCGCAGTTGCAGGCGTTGTATAAATAGCGGCCTTATTTAAGTTAGCAAAAATAAATGGTGAAAATAGATAAGCCACACTACTTTGCTGTGGTTCAATATGAGCTTGGATTAAATATACAGTTTCAGATTTAGAAAAGTCTCTGAGTACTTTCGCTCTTAATAAAGTAGCTTCAAAATTAACATAGGTTTGCTCTAACTGAGCCAATATAGAAACAGGAATAGGCTGATTTTTAATAATTTTATGCAGGACATTGAGTTGAGAAGTAATAAACATTTTTTAACATCCAAGCTATTTTAGAAGAGCTACACTTAAATCAGGTCTTTAATAACCTACGTAACAACCAGACCTCACGCAAAACAACAAAGGAATAAAAGAGAAGAAACTATTCTGCGCTTATTACCCAAAGTCGCATTCGCTGTATTTTGGAGAGTGATTTTGGCCATTCGTAAATCTTGTTCATTTATTTTGGACTTTTGAAGAACGGATACATAGCTACAGATAATTGAAAAAAAACTATAGCACACCTCATGACTGCTCCAGACTGTTATAGTTTTATAAAAAATTTCTGTATCTACATATACAAAAATAGTAAGTGCATGATTAAGGAAACTTCTTAAGGTAGGTAGTTTTCATGAGACGATCTATTGCATATCACCAGATATTTCATCAATGTTTCAATGCAACATGCATTTTTACAAATGCAACATCAAGCATAAACTTTGTTAACAGATTGAGAACAATCAATCAGTCTATTCTCTTGAAATATCAAGCAATTATGTTGCTTAACCCTGTTGGCATTTTACTTGCTAAGAAGATCTATCACAGAAGTAAGTTTAATCGCCAAAATACTTTGTTGCCTGAAAATAAGTATTTAACTCATTTAACCATCATCAGCTAGTTCACAGGGGGAAAGTTTATGAGCCTCGGTCTAACCGCTCTAGAATTAGCGCGAATACAATTTGCTTTTACAGTATCCTTCCATATTATTTTTCCGGCCACCTCCATCGGTCTTGCATGCTTTTTAGCAGTGTTAGAGTGGAAATGGTTAAGAACCCAAAACCCGATTTATAAAGATCTATTTAAATACTGGATTAAGATCTTTGCCGTTGCCTTTGGTATGGGTGTGGTCTCGGGCGTGGTCATGAGTTACCAGTTCGGTACGAACTGGAGTGAATTTTCACGTGTCGCCGGAAGTATTACTGGCCCTTTACTTACCTATGAAGTCTTGAGTGCCTTCTTCTTAGAAGCAGGTTTCTTAGGCATTATGTTATTTGGTTGGGGACGTGTTGGTCCTCGAGCCCATTTCTTCGCAACACTTATGGTTGCCATCGGAACATGTATTTCCATGTTCTGGATTCTATCTTCAAATAGTTGGATGCAGACACCTCAAGGCTTTGCCATCGAAAATGGCATTATTGTGCCAAAAGACTGGTTTGCAATTGTCTTTAACCCATCCTTCCCTTACCGCTTTGCCCACATGGGTGCTGCCGCCTTTTTGGTTTCATCATTATTGGTCGTCGGAACATCTGCATGGCATTTAGTAAAAGGCCGTCGTGATGAATTGGTGAAAAAATCGTTCTCGATGGGTCTCTGGATGGTGCTTGTGACTTCATGTTTACAAGTGGTAATTGGCGATAACCACGGTTTAAACACCCGTGAACATCAACCAGCCAAACTTGCAGCAATGGAAGGACACTGGGAAACCAATCACAATGAGCCGATGCCATTATTGCTATTTGCAATTCCCGATATGAAAGAAGAACGTAACCACTTCGAAGTGGGTGTTCCATATTTAGGTAGCTTAATTTTAACGCATAGCTTAGATGGCCAAGTGACAGGTTTAAAAGATTTCGCACCTGAAGACCGTCCAAATTCAACCATCGTTTTCTGGAGCTTCCGTGTGATGGTGGGTCTTGGTGTACTCATGGTCACTCTGTCACTCATTGCACTTTGGTTACGTAAGCGTGGAAAACTCTATGAAACATCATGGTTTCATAAATTTGCTGTAGTGATGGGGCCTGCGGGTTATGTGGCAATGCTGGCTGGTTGGATTACTACCGAAGTAGGCCGTCAACCGTGGGTTGTATACGGCATTATGCGCACTAAAGACGGGCTTTCACATACCGTTTCGGCAGATCAGGTGGGTCTGAGCCTGTTTATTTTTGTGGTGGTCTATACCATCGTTTTTGGTAGCGGTATTTACTACACCTTAAAACTCATTAATAAAGGCCCTGTATTTATCGATACACCAAATATTGAAACTGGTGGCGTTGGACACTTTAAAACACCAATGCGTCCACTCAGTGCGGTCGATGAAAACATTGACAATAATCAAAAATCTGGGGAGAAACATCATGATTGATCTTTCTTTAATATGGGTCGGTATTATCGGTTTAGGTGTCATGATTTATGTGGTCATGGACGGCTTCGACTTAGGAATCGGGATTATGTTCCCCTTCATTAAGAACAGCCTAGAACGTGACGTGATGATGAATACCGTGGCCCCTGTGTGGGATGGTAATGAAACGTGGATGGTACTCGGTGGCGCTGGTCTATATGCTGCATTCCCACTAGTCTATTCAACAGTTTTATCAGCACTATATTTACCGATCATTTTCATGGTGATTGCCCTGATTTTCCGTGGCGTGGCGTTTGAATTCCGCTTTAAAGCTCATCGCACCAAACATCTTTGGGATTTAGCCTTTATCTGGGGTTCAATTTTAACCAGCTTTCTCCAAGGGATTATTTTGGGTGCTTATATTCAAGGAATCAAAACCGAAAATGGTATTTTTGCTGGTGGGTCTTTTGATTGGCTTTCCCCATTTACCATCTTTACAGGTATTGGCGTAGTTGCCATGTATGCCACTTTAGGCTGTGGATGGCTGATTTTAAAAACCGAAAAAGGTTTGCAGCAACGTATGTATGAGCTTATGCCAAAGCTGATTATTGCACTGCTCATTATTTTTGGTGGCGTGAGTTTATATACGCCGTTAACGCATCCTGAAATTGCAGATCGCTGGTTCTCGTTACCAAACCTGTTCTATTTTAGTCCTGTACCAATTTTGGTCTTGTTATTTGTTGGCCTGATTTTATCGGCATGTAAAAAGCAGGATCATGACCTCAAACCATTTGCATATACATTGGCGCTCGTTTTCCTTGCATTTACTGGTTTTGTGATTAGTTTATGGCCATATATTATTCCGCCATCAGTCACCATTTGGCAGGCTGCAGCACCGCAATCAAGCCAGATGTTTGCTTTGGTCGGTGCACTTATTTTAATCCCGATCATTATTGCTTACACCATTGTCTCTTATTGGGTATTCCGTGACAAAGTTCGTGTAGGTGATGAAGGCTATCATTAAGTATGGAGGGTTTTATGAAAAAGTCATCCGTTAAACTCAATCAAACCCAATGGTTTATTCTGCTATGGATCGGTGGTTTTTTAGCCTTAGCTGTGATTGCGGGATTGTTTAAAGTTATCTTGATTTATGCAGCCCCTTACTTAAAGTAAATCTATTGTTCTAAACAAATGCCGTTTGTAGATTCTGCAAACGGCATTTATTATTGATTAAGTGCTTCTTTCATTTTGTTATTTCGTGCAGCTCATACATGTATAAATCAGAACAACTCGCTCATAGCATTCGCCAACTCATTGAGAGCGGTACTTTAAATGCACATGAAAAATTGCCGTCATTGAGAGATCAGGTACAACGTTCTGGTTTTAGTTTAATGACTGTCATGAATGCTTATCAGGAGCTTGAATCACAAGGTCTGATCTATTCAAAAGAAAAATCTGGCTACTTCGTTGCCGAGCAAATTGCACTTAAACCTTTAGAGCAATATTCAGTTGTTTCACTAAACTCTAAAATTGAAATTAATTCATTAGTTTTTAAATATCTTAAGTCAATTCAACATGAATCTGTCGTACCTTTTGGTTCAGCTTTTCCAGACAGTCAGCTTTTAACAGCACCCAAACTTATTCAAATTATGGGGCAACTTGCGCGCCAAAGACAAAGTTATGACCAGACCACAAGCTTACCTCCTGGTAATTTAAACTTAAGAAAACTGATTGCTCAGCGCTACTGTATGCAAGGCATACAGACCGATCCAGATGACATTGTCATTACATCGGGAGGTTTAGACGCACTGAACCTTTCGCTACAAGCGGTCGCTCAACCCGGCGATTATATTTTATTACAGCAAACCGTGTTTTATGGGGCGTGGCAAGCCGCTGAGCGTTTAGGACTTAAAGTGATTACTATTCCTGAACATCCGCAACATGGTTTTGACCTAGAGGCTTTTGAACAAGTCATTCAAACCTATCCTATCAAGGTCTGTTGGCTCATGCTGAATGCCCATAACCCGATTGGTTTTACCGTCAGTGATGACATTAAATATAAAATTGCCAAGTTGCTTCATGAGCATCAAATTTATTTGATTGAAGATGATGTCTATGAAGAGCTTTTTTATGGCGGCCAAAAACCACTTTCAATGAAGTATTTTGATCAACAAAATTTGGTGCTTCACTGCTCGTCTTTTTCTAAAACATTAGGTGCAGGTTTTCGGGTCGGTTGGGTTTATGCGGGTAAGTTTTCAGATCATATTCAACACTTGCAGCTTATGAGCACCATTTCAGTAAATGCACTTATTCAAAATGCATTGGTTGAGTTTTTATCTCATCATCATTATGAAAAGCACTTGCGTACACTTAGACTTTCACTTGAGCGTTATAAAAAGCAGTTTTATCACTATTTAAAGCAACATTTACCTAGCTCTTGCGAAGTGTATTACTACCCAAGTGGCTATTTTCTATGGGTCAAACTTCCTAGTACGCTGGACAGTATGCAAGTTTATGAAGAATTGATTCAGCAAGACATTGGTGTTGCGCCAAGCCCTTTGTTTAGTGTTTTACCCGCACAGCAGCATTATTTGAGAATTAACTGTTCTTTTGAGTGGAACACTAAAATTCAAAGCGCATTACATCAAATTATTAAAACCATTCAACAAAGAGTTGAAGCAAGTCTCTAAAGAAATGCTTCGACCTAAGCACAATTTTATGGCCTTTATTTTGTGGTAACTTTATAGCTCAAATCTATAGTTTTAAGGGAAACCGGTTCAAGGAATTAATATGGAAATTGATGAAGAACTCACCCTTAAAAAAATACAGATTTTTTTAGCTTTTATGCGCTGTGGAAATTTGTCTAAAACAGCCACAGAAATGCAGTTGAGTAATGTCAGTGTTCATAAAGCCTTACATTCTTTAGAAAGTGCTTTACGTTGCCCTCTTTTTAAAAATGAAGGCCGTAACCTCATTCCTTTAAAAAGTGCTTATGTCTTTGAAGAACGGGCACAAAAAATCGTACAAGACATTTTTATTACCGTAAATAAAACCAGAGAAGCTGCTGGTTTTGCGGCTAAGGTTTTACATTTAGGGTCTCTTTATTCTTTAACTGTAAATACGATTCCAAATGTGATTAGCGGTCTTAAGCTCCGACGTAGTGAACTGGATATTCAACTGTTGCTGAGTTCAAATCAGGATTTGGTGAAAAAGCTTAAAGCAACTGAGCTTGATGCGATTATCGTGGCTTTAAATGAAACCACACAAGATGATGACTTTGAAATTTTGCCAATGTTTTCAGATGACATTTTTTTGGCCGTCAATAAAGATTCAAAATATGCCGATTTTAAAGATATTGATTTAAGCCTTTTAAAAGAAGAAACTTTTTTAACTTTAACTAAGGGTTTTGCAACTCATAACGACAGCGACATTATTTTTAAAAAAGCAGGTTTTTCACCAAAAGTTGCTTTACAGGTCAATGATATTTTTACCTTAATTAGTATGGTTAGCTCAGGTGTCGGTTTTGCTCTACTACCCGGCCGTATTTCTGCAGTTTATGAAAGCTCAGTCAAACTCATTCCGCTAAAACAGCAATATCATATGCAGCAAGAAATCGGTTTGGTCTTTCTAAAAAGCAAAGAACGAGACCCAAACTTACTTGCTCTGATTGCTGAATGTCGCATGTTCGCCTCTAATTTTAAAAGATAAATATCGGCAACTTATTAAAGAATAATGAGTTGCCGTTATAGGATTTTCAAAAATTTATCCAAAAATCGCATTAACCGTTAAGAAAAAGACAGAAGGTCCAAGTAAGCACCCTAGTCCTGTATAGAAGGTTGCAACTAAAGCGCCATAAGGTACCAATCGTACATCTGTACCTGCCAATCCCGCAGCTGTACCACTGGTTGTTCCTGCCAAACCGCCAAAGACCATGGCAGAGCGTGGACTTTTTAGATACATAAATTTCGCAAGAAGTGGCGTACCGACCATAAAGAAAACTGACTTGATTAAACCAATTGCAATAGAAAGTGCGATGACATCAGAACTCGCGCCAATTGCAGTGCCAGTAATTGGACCTACAATATAAGTCATTGCGCCTGCACCGATCGTTGTCATCGAAATTGGATCTCGATAGCCCATAACCCATGCAACCATAACCCCAATTGCAAAAGGCACAACACAACCAAGCATTAATGCAATTAGACCAATTTTGCCTGCTTTCTTCACTTCTTTCACATCAACTTCAAATGCAGTTGAAGCAATAGCTAAATCACGAATCATGGCTCCGCCCAACAGCGCAAAACCAGAAAAAATAGCGATGTCAGAAACGCCTTTGGTTCCTTGCGTATAAACCCCTGCGAAGTAAGCAACAACCAAACCTAAAGTAATCGCGATTGCAGAGCTTTGTAATTTTCCCTTCGTCAAATATTTTGAGAGTAGATGGGAAACGAACATCATTAAACCCGTTACGGCAAGAGCAGTAACTAATGCATTTTTTGATAACACAGCAATTATAGCGTCCATCATTTAAATCCTTTTTGATTGAACTTTTTGTAGTTTATGTTGCTTAGGCTATTTTTTCCTTGGATTCTATCGTCCATTCATAGGTTTCATAGTCGCCACTAATTCTATTTAAATAACGGATGACTAAAACCGTGCCGATTAACGATGCAATAGAGACAATCAGTCCTAACATGCCCCCTGATAAAGCGGCAACCACATTTTGACCTGCTGACATCGCAACTACGATCGGAATATACATACCTGACCAATACAAGACGCCAAATTGTGTGACTTGAGGTAAGTAACCTTTTTTTGCCAATAACTCTTTAGATAAGATTAACAGAATCATCGAAATAGCCACTCCACCGACATTCGCTTTAACGCCTAATACCATGCCTAAGGTGTTGCCAAGATAGTCACCTAATAAATGGCAGATCGCTAATATTGCTGTTCCATAAATAATCATTGTAAATCCCTCATATCCTTGGGTTATTACTCAATTTTTAATTTGTATTGTAATTACAAAGAAGCATTATTTTCGTTTTGCATTGCCAATTGAATGCTGTCTAAACGTGTTCCCTGAAATGACAATACAGTTCCTTCTTTAAACGTTCGACGTGCAAGTGTAGTAAGTACCGTTCCCGGCAAAGCTTCTATCTGTAACCTTACACCTCGCTCCCATGCAGCTTGGATGGTGCTTTCCCAATCTACAGTTCGACTCATATTAAAAGCCAAGTCATCACCAATTTGTTCTGGCCTGCCAAGCGTACGAGCCGTTGTTCCACTTAAATAACGTATTTTAGGCTGCTTTAAAGTCACTCCCTCCATAGATGCTGCAAGTTGCTTTGCTTGCTGGCTTAATAATTCACAGTGCGATGGTACCGATACATCTAATTTTTTTGCCACCACGCCTTGTTGCTTTGCCAAAACAGCAACTTGGTTCATGGCTTCAAAGCTTCCTGAAATAACGATCTGGTTATGTGCATTAATATTTGCGACAAAAACCTTTGGCGTTATTTCATAAATCTGTTTGACCCATGCATCGACAGCTGAACGATCTGTACCAATCAGAGCTGTCATGCCATATCCAGCGGGGTAAGCGTTTTGCATAAGTTCACCTCGATAGGCAACCAAACGAACGGCATCCTCAAAGGCTAAAACTTCTGCTACAACCGCAGCCGACCATGCACCAATTGATAGCCCCGCTACATAATCAGGTTTTAAGTTTTCAGCCATTAATAGAGCTGAACTCACCACACCAGAAATCAGTAAGCAAAGCTGTACTGCACGTGTCGATTGCAATGCAGCCGAACTATCCAACATCAAGACATCTTCTTTGAGTGCATCCGATGCACGCTCAAGGTATTCTTTAGCTAGAGCGTTTTGAGGTAAGTCGTGCAGCATATTGCTTCGTTGCACACCTTGTCCCGGATATACCCAAATTGAAGCCATGATAACTATTCCCTAATTCCATGGGTTTTCTACTAAAACAGCGCCATCAGGACGTTTTAATAGAACTTTTCCGCTATTCCTGGCCCATTCTTTTAAAGCCAAACCACCTTGTGGAAGTTGTAGCTGTATATCTACATTGAGCCCTGCTTGCTGAAAATTTTCGAGTAGCTCAACTGCCTGTTTTTTGGCAAAAGGCTGTTCAGCTCGAATCAACAAATCTATATCACTTTGCTGAGTTACCGTTTTAATACCAGTTGCCAGCTCAAACCCGAAACTTCCTGTATATCCCCAACATCCTGAAAAGTTTTTCATAATGCTGGAAATGCTTTGTAAACGTTCTGCCAAGTGTGCAAACTGTTGCGTATCTATGCGAGTCAGCGCTTCTGGCTTAAGCTGTCTGCTAATCGCTGATCGTGGTATTTGAGCTGCATATCGTTGATGACGAAATTGCCCTCTTACACCCACAGCCACCTGATCTACAGGAGTAATTGCCCGTCGAACTACAACAGGATCACCTCGTTGCAATACCTCTCTCACCCAATGCGGAGCATCATCGGCCAAGCAATCGACCGTCATGCCCCACAGTAAATCATGGGCTTCAAGCTTAAGTTTCATGACCATTGCTCACGCAATAACTCACGGACTTTTTTAGACATTTGACGGTTTTGGCCGTGAAGTCTGTGTTCCAATCCTCTAGATTGATCAGCATTAATTTCTTTAAATGCTTCTACAACTGCCTGTTTCGCTAATAAAAGATCATCATTTGTCGGTTGTTCAGGGTTTTCAACAGATAACAGTTCGGATAACAAACCAAGCGTTGCATAACTTTCAATGTCATAAGCCATTGGTGGAATGCTTGAGGCCAATTGCTCTAACTCATCAACCGACCGTAGCGTGACTCGTGCAGCAGATTCTTTACCCATTGCATGCACCATAACACCTGAATCTTTTAAGGCAATAATACGATTGGCTTGGTATCCATGCGCCAAGAAAGCACCCGACATTGACTTACCAACCAATAAACTCACAATAGGATGGCCTGCCAATCTGGCTCTAGCATAGCTATCTACTGCACCCGCTAAAGCTTGATGAATACCTAATAGTTCTTCACGGCGTCCATAGGCCTGACTTGGGACATCAACCAAGCATAAAATGCCGCGTTTAGTTTCAGCCTGTACATCAGCTCGAATCACTTCATCGACTGCTTTTGCCAAACCCCAACCTTCTAACAGTCCAACCTCACCTTGTTTTGCCCGTGGGAATAGATTATTGCTGTCTTGAACAACTGCGATCACACGCACCGCTTGCTGATCGATCTGACCATCAGCCACCCAAACTGAACTTGGAAAACCTTCAACTGTTTTAAAGCTTTGCGTGAGTGCGTTAAACCAATGTGCACCCCGAGTAGATGCTTTTAATGTATCAATGGCGATATTCATGCTTGCTCTCCTTGATACAAAGCTTGAACCTGTGCTGGAGTAATTTGCTCAGCAGTGTCGACTTGTTGTAACTGTGCTAAATAGAATGAGTAATTTGAACTACGGTGCTGCTGAGGCAAGCCTTGAGTTAAGTAATCGATGACTTGCTGACGAATTTTCTGACGATCATCGTCTACATAAGCATCTGCCAAACCACTCGCGAAGAGCTGATTACCACCCGTAATACTCCATATAAATGGACGATCTTTGGCGTTATATTCTTGTACACCAGCTTCTTGTTCTATCACTTGGGGACCATTCAAACCTAAACGCCCTTCTTGTGTCATTACAATATAGCTACATAGACCAGCCGCAATTGACATACCGCCGAAGCACCCTACACTGCCTGCAACCACAGCAATCACAGGTTGGTACTGACGTAAGTTCACAATGCTAGCCTGAATTTCAGCAATTGCAGCCAAGCCTAGATTTGCTTCTTGTAAGCGAACGCCACCCGTTTCCAACAATAAAATTGCAGCTGTTGGAATGCCTTTCAGGTTGTCTTCAACTGCAAGCTCTAAGGCTCCCGCAATTTTGGCACCGCCCACCTCGCCTAAACTTCCACCTTGAAATAAGCCTTCAATTGAAATTAAAACCACTGGGCGCTTTTGAATAGATCCTTTTGCAATCACTACACCATCATCGGCTTGTGGGACAATATTTTGCTGAATCAACCAAGGCGACATAACACGGGAAAATGGGTCGAGTAACTCTCGAAAAGTCCCTTCATCTAATAATGCTTTAGCACGCTCTCTGGCGCTGAGTTCAATAAAATCTTGTTTATTTAACAAGCTCTCGATATCAGTCATGAGCAATCTCCTCTAATGCTTGTTCCAGACGTAAGCGCACGACACCGGGAGTTGCACCAAAGTCATGAATATCAATATTGACGGCAGGTGGTATTTTCGCAGTAAAAATTCGTTCAAAAACATTGTGCCAACGTGCTGCACTGCCATCTACCGAAGTCACTACATGAATAGAAGCTTTTCCAGTTTCACCAGGTTCCATCAAAATTTCTAAATCGCCAGAGCCGACACATCCTACCAACGCTTTTTTTACAGGTGGCTCTGTCGCCACAAATTCAAAATGAAGTGTTTCCATCATCAAAATCCCTCTTTATTTTTTAAAGATGACTGCTGAGCACGATCTATAAACAAGGTTGCTGCCAACAAATCTGCGGCACCACCAGCAGAAGCCTTCATCCGAAGCAGGTCAATCTCTAAAAGATGCAAAGCACGTCGACCTTCCAAGCTTGAGCTACCACCCAAATCCAATACTTGCTGAGCACCTTGTTGCATACGCTTTAAACCAGATGTGCCAGAGCGATAAAGCACACAGGTATCGGTCAAATCTGTCATCATGGCAAGTAAGGCATCTAAGCGAGCGAACTCTTCTTTCATGGGTTTACTACGACTTTGATAAAGTTGCTTTAACCCAAAATTCACAATAGTTGGAAAGCCTTGTTGAGCCTGTTCTTTGGCACCTAAGATGCCTAATTTCTTTTGTACTTGTTGACCATGACTCAAGGCCTGATTTGGAATAAAACGATCTTCAAGCTGAGCAATCTGGCCTGCTAACTGGCATAGCTCAACAGCCGATAAATATTGTTGATTACTGCGCGCCAATGCTGCTGCCGTAACCATTAAACCTAACGCCCAAATTGCACCGCGGTGTGTGTTGACACCATCTGTCGCCAACATCATGGTCTTTTCACCTTGGCGGCCAATTTCTCCAATGTCTTCACGTAAAGCTAAACAAACCTCACCATGATGTATGGCTGCTTGAGCCATTTCTTCAAACATGGATCCTAAACTTTTTGCAGAGCTCTCCATTAACTCCAATGTCAGGTCATCATGAGCACCACTACCACGACGGTCTACCAAGGCGGGCTTAGGAGTCAGATTAACTTCATCAATTAACGCTTCGACTGCCATATCTGCCAAAAGCTGACTATCGCTGAAAGTTTGATATTGAACTTGTGCCATCATTACCAACTCCTAAACTTTGCAGGGGGTTGATATAGACCATCTGACCATGTCACCAAGTCGGCAATATTTTTTGCAGCTAAAAGTTCACGTGTTGCATCGGTGCGGCGAATACCTAAATCTTCAGGAAATACCACCAAACCTTCACGTCTTAAACGTGCTGTTGTTTTCGGGTCTTGGTTTAAACCAATGCTAGTCACACCTGCCACCGCAGCAATCATGGCTTGGCGCTCTTCTTGGCTGCTTGCTTTATATAAATAAGCAATGCCTTCTTCAGTCAGTAGATGGGTGACATCATCGCCATAAATCATGATTGGTGCTAAAGGTAGGCCTGCTGTTTTAGCAACATCAATGGCATCGAGACGATTCACAAAAGTCGGCTTACCGCCCTCTTGGAAAGTTTCCACCATTTGCACAACGAGTTTTTTACCACGTGCCAAATAAGTTTCTGTTTCATTAGCACCTTGTAAACGCATATCTAACCATGCTGGCGTATCGTGACGACGTCCGCGTGGATCATGTCCCATATTTGGTGCACCACCGAAACCAGCTAAACGGCCTTTGGTGACAGTCGAAGAATGTCCCATACCATCAACTTGCAAAGTTGCGCCAATAAATAGATCAACGGCGTACTGACCTGCAAGCTGACACATCATGCGGTTAGAACGTAAAGCACCATCACGACCTGTAAAGAAAACATCAGGACGAGCTGCAACATATTTTTCCATACCGAGTTCGGTACCAAAACAATGCACGCTTTCAACCCAACCTGTTTCAATCGCTGGAATTAAGGTTGGATGCGGATTTAGTGTCCAATTTCGGCAAATTTTTCCTTTTAAACCTAAAGACTCACCATAGGTCGGTAAAATCAGTTCAATTGCCGCAGTGTTAAAACCAATACCATGGTTTAACGATTGCACATTATGCTTTTCATAAATTCCGCGAATTGCTATCATCGCCATAAGCACATGCACTGGCTTGATATGTTTCGGGTCTCGAGTAAATAACGGTTCGATATAAAATGGCTGATCTGCCACCACTACATAATCCACCCAAGAAGCAGGAATATCAACACGTGGTAAATCTGAAACGTCATCGACCAGCTCATTGACCTGAACAATCACAATACCATCACTAAAAGCAGCAGGTTCAATGAGTGCTGGAGAGTCTTCGGTACTTGGGCCTGTATAGATATTGCCTTGACGGTCTGCCATAAAACCCGCCGAGAGTACCACATTTGGAATGAGGTCGACCACCAAACGTGAATACAATTCGATATAGGTATGAATGGCGCCGATTTCTAACAAACCATCTTCAATTAACTGGCTAATACGTAAGCTTTGTGGGCCAGCAAAAGAAAAATCGAGTTTACGCGCAATGCCTTTTTCAAACAGATCAAGATGTTCTGAACGCCCTACGCTTGGCATGATCATATGCAAATCATGCAAAATATCTGGATTGGTTTGAGCCAAAGAGCGCGATAAAAAATCAGCCTGTTTTTGGTTATTCCCTTCGAGTACAACTTTGTCACCCGGTGTAATTAAGGTTTCCAAAACTTTAATAATGTCTTGAGTTGGAATCACCACACCATCGGTATATCGATTTGCCATCTCTAGTTTTAGTTGTTTGGCATGACGCCGCTTTGTCCATAACCGTTCTTTATTCTGAACTGAGCCTTCCATGTGTTTACCTATAGATCGCAGTTTTGTTCTGAATCTATAAAAACGCTTTATGGAGTTTCGATCAATCAACCTAGATGAGTTGTTATTAACTTCAGGTTAATGATTGCCGCAGCTTCTCTCTTCTGGCTAAGCCAAAAAAGAGAAAAGCAGGTTGTTTAAATTCTTTTTAACGCGGTTTGCTCAATAGCCATTCTAGATTTTGACGGACCGCAGGCCACTCATGTTTCAAAATGCTATAAACATGAGTGTCCCGCAAAATATCATCTTTCACAATTTGATGACTTCTTAGCACACCATCGAGTTTTGCACCTAAGCGTACAATCGCGGCTTGACTTTGAACATTTAAAGAAGATGTGCGTAACTCAACCGCAATACAGTTTAAAGTCTCAAATGCATGAGCCAATAGCAGCTTTTTACATTCAGTATTTACAGGCGTACGTTGTGCAGACTTTCGATACCACGTCGAACCAATTTCTACACGGCGATGAGCTTCTTCAATATGCATGAGAGTGGTCATGCCCAGTGCTCGCCCCGTTTTTCGGTCTTCAATATAAAATGGCAACATAGAGCCGGCTTTTTGCAAATCAAGACGTCTTTCAATTTCAGCAGTCATTTGTTCAGGTCTTGGCACACGGGTATACCAAAGATTATAGAGTTCCCCATCGCAAACGGCCTCTTTGAGCGCTTCAGCTTGAGTTACATCTAGCGGCTTTAAAATAACGTGCTCACCCACTAATTCAACAGGTGTAGTCAAAGACATCTTTTTCTCCTCAATTGATATTAAGCTTTTATATTTTCAAAATTATTTATTTAACTCAGCCACACTGTACATGGCATTCGCTATAGTTTGATGACCAGATTTCGATAGGCCATCTGCCGCGCCTAAAATGTCCCGGCGTTCTTTGTTTTGCCCAAGTTTTGATTTTCCTTGCAGCTTGGTAATTTCAATCTCAATACCTACAATGGCTTTTAACATCGGTTCAAGATAATCCTTTGGTGCATCGGACATTTTCCATGGTTCAGGTTGAGATGCTTCATGAGTGCGGGTTAAGCGAGCTACTACACCACGAACATAACGCTCATCATCCCGAATTGTCACTTTGCCATAAGCATGCACAACCCTATAGTTCCATGTCGGTACTTGTCTGTGCTGTTCATGTTTAGATGGATACCAGTTTGGTGAAATATAAGCATCGCTTGCTTGGAACACGACAATTACCTCATCTCCACTTTTAATATCCTGCCAAACAGAATTATTTCGTGACACATGCGCATGTAGCACACCCAAGTTCCCTTCGCTTGCCTGTAATTCGAATGGAAGATGATTTGCATCTAAGCCATTACTTCCATGAGTAAAAAGCACTCCAAATGGATGTTCTGCAATAAGAGAATGCAATACATCCAAACTGTTTTCTGCAAAATCATCAGGGATATACATGGCTAAAACCTCACTGTAAATATCAGGGTTATTTATATTTTGTGTTGTAAATTTTCTGGTTTATGTGGTTTATTAAAAAGAACCACTTTGTATTTTTTTAAGTAGACCAGAATTATGGCAAGAATGGCAAAAGTTGTTGAACTTCCGTCTATTGCAAAGATTGATAAAAGCCAAGGAAAGATAAGTGCTCAACTGACTCAAGCTTTACGCGAAGCTGTACAAAGTGGTGATTTACAGCCTGGCGATCCATTGCCTTCTTCACGTGAATTGGCTTTAACCCTAGGTGTCGCTCGCGGAACCATTATTGAAGCTTACGATCAGCTTTTAGCTGAAGGTGTGTTTGACTCTCAACCACGAACTGGCACTTATGTGTCTCATTCTTTGGTTAAAACATCTGTAATACAACACTCATCAAAAGAAAATAAACCTAACTCGATATCTTTGACCAAATCGGCACGTTCTTATGCCAAAGTGCTTGATGAATTTAAGCCACTTCCCCATGTTCCTTTTGCGGTATCTGTCCCCGTTGGACGGACTCAACCGAGCGACATCTGGCGTAAATTTGGTAATAAATTTAGAGCTCGGGGTGCAGGTGCCCCTTCGGGTTATGGCGAACCTCAAGGCGTGTTATCACTAAGAGTCGCTATAGCAGACTATGTCCGACGGTCACGCTCTGTCCACTGCGAACCTGACCAAATTGTGATTACACCTGGCATCCAGCAATCACTTTATATTTGCAGTCAGATTTTATTTGAAGCAAAAGATGAAGTCTGGATTGAGGATCCGGCTTATCGGGGTACAACGGCTATTTTTGAACATGCTGTACAAAACATTCGGATGGTACGTGTTCCTGTTGATGAAGAAGGCATTCAGGTTGAAACTGGAATTAAGCTTTCTAAACATGCACGTGCTGCTTTTGTAACCCCATCTCACCAATATCCACTTGGCATGCCGATGAGTCTAGCAAGACGCACTGCTTTATTGGCTTGGGCAAAACAGCAAAATGCATGGATCATTGAAGATGACTATGACAGCGAACTCCGTTATAACGGTCAGCCCTTCCCATCTTTACAAGGCATGGCACCCGACCAAGTCATTTATCTGGGTACTTTCAGCAAAGTACTATTTCCTTCCCTTAGACTTGGCTATGCAGTATTACCTAAAGAATTGGTAGCACCTTTTTGTGGGCTTAGAGTCTTAATTGATCGACACCCACCTGCTGCCGACCAGCACGTTTTGGCTGCTTTTATTCAAGAAGGCTATTTAGAACGGCATATTCGACGCACTCGAAATGTCTATGCAGAAGTCCGCGAATACATTATTGGTTTGATTGAAAAATACATACCTCAAGAGCTGGCTTGGTTACAGCCAGGCGATCAAGGCATGCATATGGTGTTATGGCTTGCTCAGCATATTAATGATATTGACGTTGCAAGTTCGGCAATCGATGCAGGCATTGCCATCAAAGCAATTTCACCGACATTTTCAAAAGAGCGGCAACGTTCGGGTTTAATTGTCGGCTTAGGCGATTTTGAACCCGAACTGATGCAACAAGCCATAAAAAAACTATCAAAGATTATTCAACAATATGACAAGCCGACTTAGACAAAGCCTACAATAACAGCCATAGATGAATCGCAAATGGCCCAATCAGTACCATTAAAATACCTGCAATGACCATGGTTAAACTGGCAATCACTCCTTCTTCACTATTTCTTTGCTGTGCTCTCACTGTACCAAAACCGTGGGCTGCATTTCCGAAAGCTGCCCCATTGGCCACATTTGAACGAATTTTAGTAATCGCTAAAATTGCGTCACCACAAATCATACCGACCAAACCAGTAATAACGGTAAATAGTGAAACCAATGCTGCCGAACCATGAATATCTTCGGCTAAAATCATGGCAAAAGGTGTTGAAATAGAACGTGCCATTAAACTGTTGGTCACTTCTGGGCTAAAGTGGAACCACTGAGCCATCTCATAGGCTGACATCACACCTACACTCATCCCCACAATAATCGCAATTGAAAGGACTCCAAGGTTTTTACGAATCGTTTCCCGATAACGATAAATCGGTACAGCAAACGCAACCGTTGCAGGCCCTAATAAATTAACAATCCACTGCGTATCTTCTGAATAAGTTTGGTATGAAATTCCAAAAATCGTCATCAAAATGATGGTGAGTACAGGCACACTAATCGCGGGTGACAACCAAAGTTTTGGATTTTTCTGATAGATCCGCTTTGCCACAATATAGGCTGCCAAAGTCCAGATCAGACAAAGAATTGACCAGATATTCATGTCGTTTGCTCTTTAGATATGCTTATGTTGAAGACGTTTTCGAGCCTGTAAATAAGCTTTCAAACGATTGTAATAGTGAATCGTCAGGCACGTACTGAGCATGACCGAAATGGTCCCAACCGCAATGCTCAAGACAATTTGCCACCCTTCGGTCATAAACAAGGTTTTATACTGAACTACGGCAACGACTACAGGCACAAAAAACAGTAATAGCTCACCTAAAACCACAGTTGCTCCCATTGCCACCTGATCCATTTTGATAATTTTAAAGAACAGGCATAAAAGTAATAAAAACATACCTAAAATACCTGCCGAGACAGGTACACCGAGCTTTTGATGTAAAAGATACCCGATCCACCAAAATCCAGCCAAAATCAAAATTTGTTTAACTAAAACTAAAAGTGAAGGTTGTTTGGGTGTTCCAGAAGCAGATTCAGTACTCATTTTGCGAAATTAGATGGTTAACTACACTATTATGCTAGCTTGGTTAGACCTGCTAAATATGAATTATTTATGTTAATATTATTCCAAAATGGAATAATCTATTCTTTATTATGCTTTCTCTAAAATCATTACAGTGCTTTGTTACTCTGGTTAAAACTAAAAGTTTTACCCGTACTGCTGAAGAGTTGTATCTGACTCAACCCACTATTAGTAAAATATTACAGCAGCTTGAAGAGCAACTTCAGGTACAGCTTTTGGTTAAACCCGATCATGGCCGTAAAAGACAAATCGAGTTAACTGAAATTGGAGAGCGCATTTATCAACATGCAATCGAGCTTCTTCAGGCAGAACAGAACATCTTTCTTGAAATTGAAAACTACCATCAATTAAAAACAGGAACTTTAAAACTTGGCGTTCCGCCTTTAGGTTCGCAGCTTCTGACGACTGCCCTGTTTGATTATCATCAGCAATTACCAGATATTGAATTGGCTTTTATGGAAGTTGGTTCACGCGGTATTGAGCAAGCTTTGCTTAATAATGAGCTAGACGTTGGTGTTTTATTGCAGCCTTTTGATGAACAAACTTTTAATAGCATCGAGTTATGTAACTACCCTTTAATGGTCCTTTTACGCCGTGATGCCACTTGGGCAACCCGCAAAAAAATAAATCTAGAAGAGCTACAACACCAATCATTTTTAATGTTTCCTGAAAATTTTTCTTTAAACAGTATTATTCTCGATGCATGTAAGCAGCATGGTTTCTACCCAACCATTGCGTGCCGGACCAGCCAATGGCACCTCTTAGCAGACATGGTGTTACAACGTATGGGGATCGCGCTTCTTCCTCAATATTATACCGACATGCTTGACCCGACTTTATTTGCAGCAGTGCCACTCGAAAAACCAAATATTCAATGGCACTTAGTCATGGCTTGGAAAAAAAATCTTCCTGTTTCACCAGCAGTACAAGCTTGGCTTAGCATTGTCCGTCAACATTTTCAGCACATTAAGCCCTAACGTTGAAATAGCTTAATTCAAAAACCGATAAAGCTTTTCCACAAAAAAGCTACCCAATCTTGAATCAGCTCACTTAGACTAGATCCGATTGTTTTATGACATGGACAATAACAATGAATAATGAACATTTTAAGCTGTACACAGATTCACAATTTCTAAGCCCCTATGCGTTTACAGTTTTTGTAGGGCTACATGAAAAACAAATTCCATTTGAAATTGCGACCATCAACTTAGGCCAACAAGGCCAGTTTGAAAAATCTTATGTAGCAAAGTCATTAACTGCCAAAGTGCCTGTACTCGAGCATAACGATTTTGCCTTATCAGAATCCTCCGCCATTTTGGAATATCTTGAAGAGCTTTATCCAAACACATCTATTTATCCAAAAGATATTCAAGCACGCGCAAGAGCAAGACAGATTCAGGCATGGCTCCGATCGGACTTAGTTGCACTAAGAACTGAGCGTCCAACCGATGTTATTTTTATTCAGCCCACCTCCACTCCACTTTCAGAAGAAGGTCTAAAAGCTGCGGAGAAACTTTTCTTTGTTGCAGAAAAACTTCTTGCGTCTGATGCCGAATTTCTTTTTGGTTCATGGAGCATTGTGGATGCTGAACTTGCATTAATGTTGCAACGCCTTATTCAAAATAGTGATGCTATACCAGAACGTTTAAAAAACTATGCATTACAGCAATGGCAAAGACCGACCGTACAAAAATGGCTTGCCTTGCGACATAACTAAACCCTTATATTTACACCAAACATGAGATAAAAAATGAGTGATTCAAACTATATTCCTCCACAAGTTTGGCAATGGACTGGAGAAAAAACCGATTTAAACCAACCTACTTCAGGCCCTCGCTACGATCATACACTTCCTGTAGGGAAACATCCGCTCCAGCTCTATTCTTTAGCAACGCCTAATGGTCAAAAAGTCACTATTTTATTAGAAGAGCTTTTAGCTCTAGGACACCAAGATGCTGAATATGATGCATGGCTGATTAAAATTGGTGAAGGACAGCAATTTGGCAGTGGTTTTGTAGAAGTTAATCCAAACTCTAAAATTCCAGCGTTAGTTGACCATAGCCAAAACCCGCCATTAAGAGTATTTGAGTCTGGCTCAATTTTGCTTTATTTAGCTGAAAAGTTTAAAGCATTCATTCCGACTGATATTGCTGCACGTACTGAATGCCTCAATTGGTTATTCTGGCAAATGGGCAGCGCACCTTACCTAGGTGGTGGTTTTGGGCATTTTTATGCCTACGCACCCGTTAAAATTGAATATGCGATTAACCGCTTTGCCATGGAAACAAAACGTTTACTTGATGTGTTAGATCAGCATCTGGCAAAAAACGAATATTTGGCTGGTTCTGAATATTCGATTGCTGATATTGCGGCATTTCCTTGGTATGGCGGTCTTGTTAAAAACTGGGTATATAACGGCGCGGAGTTTTTAGGTGTCGATCAATATAAAAATGTTCAACGTTGGGCAGATGCGATTTTAGCGCGCCCTGCGGTACAACGTGGTCGTATGGTCAATCGTACTTTTGGTGATTTAACTACGCAGTTGCATGAACGCCATGATGCGAGTGATTTTGAGACCAATACTCAAGATAAAGTTTAATTATTATTTTTAAATAAAACCCACTTTTGCTCAAAAAGTGGGTTTTATCATTCTTCCAATAAAAATCTTATTGATGCAAAGAAAGTCCTTTAATTGCCTTATCAACTGCTTTTTTAGGTCCTCTTAATGCTAGCCCAACCAAATTTAATTGATTCGCATCTTCGGCCAAAAATACAGCTCGATTATCCTCATCATTGCCTGTAGAAAACATGGCATGTACATAGGGAATTATCGTTAAATCTTGCTCTATTCCTTTGCGATGTGCTTTTTGTAGACCAGATAAATCCCCCTCAAATACCAACATCGGTTGCCCTAGCATGTTGCCATACTCATAGCCATTTGCATCGATATAAGGTTTCCCCAACATTTCAGGTACAGCAGAGGCAATCCCCGTTGCCAAAAAAGCCACCACATTTAATCTCTGCCACGTCGCAAGATCATTACGGACAATCAGCGCAATTTTTGTGTCAAACATAAATCTCTTTCCTGAATCATTTATTTTAGGTCGCTCATCATGACTCATTCGGATTTTTCTCGTCTTGTACGTTTGTGCAAGAGCCATCACAAACGTACAAGACCCTAAATTTACGAGTCACTATGCTGGGTTGTTTTTGTTTCAGTAGATACGTTATGGAAATCTTTTTTTATACCTTGAGTGTGATGTATAGCCCCGGTCCAGTAAATTTTATGGGGCTAAATGCTGGGCTTACCGGACAATTCAAAAAAACGATTTATTTTTTTATAGGCGTTGGTTGTGCAATGCTGATGTTATTCATGATTTTTGGATATCTTGGGGCTGCAATCATTCCACAAAATGCCTTGCACTATATTGCGTTGTTTGGTGCACTTTATACGTTTTATCTTTCATACCAAATGTTAAAGTCAGATATCGATCTGAGTAATGAGACCACTGAAGTTCAGGTGCTTTCGTTCTGGAATGGTTTTTGGATACAAGCTTTAAACCCCAAAGGGATTTTAGTCATTTTGCCTGTTACAACCATTATGTACCCTACTGCACATATCATTGGTGTACAAATCTTCTTCGTATCATTGCTCATTTCACTGGGTGCAGCTGGCGCGCCCTGCCTTTACTCTTGGGCAGGTGCTGTGTTAGGTAAAAAAATTAAAAATAAAATCTGGTTTAATCGTATAAACCGAGCCATGGGATTGATGCTAATCATTTCCGGCATATTTATGCTTTATGATTTTTTGAAAGGTATGCAGCTAATTTAAGATAAAGTCTATGTCAGCCTAAACAGGCTGGCTTTTGTTTATGAAGAGAGTTTATTGATCATCCGCCATCTGGCTGGAGTCAATCCAAATGCTTTTAAAAAATGACGTGTCATGTGGCTTTGATCAAAAAATCCTGCAATCAATGAAGCTTGAGTTAAGGACTCTCCATACATCAAACAGGACTTCACAACTTCCAGTCTGCGCATAGTCATATATCGATGTGGACTTGTACCAAATAGCAATCGGAAGTCCCGTGAAAGGCTCCAACGGTCTCGTCCCACATTTTTTTCAATATCATCTAAAGAGATATTTTCATATAAAGAGGCATGTATAAATTCTCTAGCACGCTCCGCTGCAATATAGTCATAAGAATGTGAGGTTCGCTGATGATTACCAGAAATTTCGTAAAGTGTGGTTGCAAGATCATATAAAGCATCTTGTTTTTCTAATGGATCAATATGGTGATCCATCCCTTGTAATAGAACATCAGTTGCTTTAAATAATCGAGGATCCTGACTCAACCCATTCTCAAAAAATGGTAAAGGTTTACCCTTCATAATTTCCTGTAGTGTTGCAGGTTCTACGTACACCATCCGATATCTAAAACCGTCTCGACTACCTGACTCGCCATCATGTTTTTCATCAGGATGCAAAACCATCGTCATACCCGGCAAGCTATGTTTCATCTCTCCACGATAATGAAAGCTTTGAACACCTGTTAATGTTCGACCAATGGCAAAAGTATCGTGGCGATGCGACTCATAAGCATGATCGGTAAAAAAGGCTTCGATTCGTTCGAGACTATTAGGGTCAGAATTTCTGACGATCCAATCATTTGCATTGGGTAATTCAATCACATATTCACCAAAATTTTATATGTGCTAGAGAGCATTCTACCTATACGTTTATGCTATCGTTATTTTGAAAAATAGCCTGTATATAACTCACTCAGCCAAGCGACAAAAACGCGTACGCGTGGCGAGAGCTGCCGATGCTGCGGATATAAAGCAGAAACTGACATCTTCGGGATTTCCCACTCCGATAAGACCTCAACTAGTTGCCCGTCTTTTAACTCATTTGCCACATGATAGCGTGGGACCTGAATTAAGCCAGCCCCTTGTAAGGCAGATAATACATAGTTTTCAGCGTCATTTACCGCGATCCAGCTTTTCAAAAAATAATCTTGTTTTTTGCCATTCACCATTAATTCAAATGGATAATTCCGTCCGCCTGATGTCGAGAAGAAATTAACACAATAATGTGATAACAAATCCTCTGGTTGCTGTGGCATTCCATGTTTATTTAAATAGTCAGGACTTGCACAAATCACTTGTGGCATATCGACCAAATGTCTAGCAATTAAAGTGGAATCATCCAAACGCCCCGCTCGCACCACGCAGTCTATCCCTTCCCTAATCAAATCAACCAAGCGATCACCCGTACTGATTACCAGTTCAATGTCGGGGTACAACTCGTGAAATTGATCAATATTAGGTAAAACAATTTTGGTCGCATGCGCACCGGATAAATCGACACGTAATAAACCACGGGGCTGTGCAATTACATTGCGTAAAGACGATTCGGCATCATCGAGTTCCGATAATATTTGTGTACAACGCTCATAAAATGCCTGCCCATCTAGTGATGGTCTTACATGCCGAGTCGTCCGCTCTAGCAAACGGCACTGTAAATTATTTTCTAACTCCTTAATGGCATTACTTGCTGTAGCGCGTGGGATATTCAGCTGATCGGCTGCCTGACTAAAACTACCCAGCTCTACAATGCGGGTAAAAAGTTGCAAGGTATCAAATTTATCCATGGTGCTCGCTTTTAACCCTGTCTATTATTAATAAATATGGAATTATCTTATCCAATTCTGATGATTTATCCCATATTTCTATATTATTAAAATAAGCCATACTTAATCAAATAGGCAATCTAAAAATGAATATTTCAAGAAAAACAGCTCTGGTTACTGGTGCATCACGTGGTATTGGCCGTGCTATTGCAGAACGTTTAGCTCAAGATGGTTTTTATGTGATTGTTAATTATGCGGGCAATAAGGTCCATGCCCAAGCCACTGTAGATCATATTATTGAGCAAGGTGGTCAAGCCTCTGCTATTCAAGCGGACGTCGCAAATGAACATGAAGTGAGTCGTTTGTTTCAAGAAGCTAAAGCCATTAACGGTCAATTGGATGTTGTGGTTCATAGTGCTGGTATTATGCCTATGGCAAAAATTACACCTAAAGGTCTGCCAGATTTCGATAAAGTAATTCATACCAATTTACGTGGTACTTTTTTAATATTGGCGTATGCAGCCGAAACAGTTCTGGATGGTGGCCGGATTATTGTCCTTTCAACGAGTGTAATTGCTAAATCTTTTCCGGCATATGGTCCCTATATTGCTTCAAAAGCAGGTGTCGAAGGCTTGGTACATGTGTTAGCAAATGAGTTATGTGGACGCAATATCACTGTAAACGCCGTTGCGCCCGGTCCGACAGGCACTGACCTTTTTTACAATGGAAAAACTGAAGAGCAAGTAGCGGCTATTGCAAAACTTGCTCCATTGGAACGAATCGGAACACCTGAAGAAATTGCTGGCGTAGTGGCCATGCTGGCTGGCCCAGATGGGGGCTGGGTAAATTCTCAAGTCATTCGTGTAAATGGTGGATTTGCTTAATTTTAAAAACCGTGCGGATTATTTTAATCTGTACGGTTTTTTACTAAATAATAAAATTTCTTAAATCTATTTTATTTTAATAACTTTATAAGATTAACTAATACTTTTTTATATAAAATATTCACCGCTCTTATTTATCAAAATAATATATATAAATAGATATTCCTTATTTTTGCTTATATTTAAAACCGCGTAAATTGAACCTTAACAATCTGAATCAAAGATAAGGATATATTCAATGAACGCTAAATTAAATACTGAAACTCCACAAAGTTTTATCTCAAATGGTTCAAATACATCCTTTTCAGCCGAAGAAATTCTTGCTAAAGCACAGCAATATGCACAAGAACACGAATTAAATTTTAGTGGCAGTTTATCACCTGTTGATGCATGGCAGCTCGTACAACAAGGCGAAGCTGTTTTAGTTGATGTACGTACCAATGAAGAACGTAAATTTGTGGGTTATGTCCCTGAAAGTGTTCATGTCGCTTGGGCAACAGGCACATCGTTTAACCGTAATCCACGCTTTTTAAAAGAACTTGAATCAAAAGTTGGCAAAGACAAAACCATTCTTTTGTTATGTCGTAGTGGCAACCGTTCAGCACAGGCAGCAGAAGCCGCATTTAATGCAGGTTTTGAGCACATTTATAACGTTCTTGAAGGCTTCGAAGGCGACCTAAATGATCAGCAACAGCGTAATCAGAAAAATGGCTGGCGCATCCACCAACTTCCTTGGCAACAAGACTAATACTTCAATCAATTTTCAGTGAATCAAGGTAAGCTTGTGACTCAATGGAACATTAATGCGGTTGTACAAGGTTTACAACAAGCAAGGCATGACTGGCGTCAGCAACAGCACAGAACAAAAGAATTTGGAGGCCGTGAACTTCCATCTAAAGAAGCTTTAAAAGTCATTTTAGATGACTTGTGTGGAATTTTATTTCCAATGCGTTTAGGCCCTGCTGACTTACGTCAAGAAACTGAAGATTCTTATATTGCCTATACTTTAAATCGGGTGCTGACAGCCTTACATGCTCAAGTGCAACTGGCTTTGAATTATGAAGCAAAACGTCATTTAGGTCATTCAAGCCCAGTGCAGCACCCACAAGAATTTGCTCAAACAATTGTGCAGGATTTTGCCAACACCTTGCCCTCTATACGACGTCTTTTAGACGGCGATGTGCGTGCTGCTTATGAAGGTGATCCAGCAGCACATAGTGTAGATGAAGTATTACTCTGCTATCCGGGCATATTTGCGATCATTTATCACCGAATTGCGCATCAACTCTATGCCCAAATACCTTTATTGTCTCGCATTATTTCCGAGTTGGCTCACTCTGCAACGGGTATTGATATTCATCCGGGTGCGCAAATTGGCAAAGGATTCTTCATCGATCATGGTACGGGTGTAGTGATTGGTGAAACTAGTGTCATTGGGGAACGTGTTCGTATTTATCAAGCAGTGACTCTTGGAGCAAAACGCTTTGAAACCAATGATGATGGCGCTTTGAAAAAAGACTATACACGCCATCCAATTGTTGAAGATGATGTCGTGATTTATGCAGGCGCCACTATTTTAGGCCGTATTACCATTGGCCGAGGGTCAATTATTGGGGGGAATGTCTGGCTTACACATAGTGTTGCTGCAGGTAGTCAGATTTTACAGTCTCCTAATGAGTCTTATCAAAAAAATCATATAGCCGGTTAAAAACTATAGATGTGAAATAAATAGATAAGGAGATAAATAAACAAAGAACGTGCAGATTAATAAAATGCTTATTTCTAGTTTAAATATATTTTTATTTAGAAAATAGATAACTCATTAATAAGCTCTCTATTTAAAAAATTTATAACGCTATTTTAATTTTAAAACCAGAACTAATTCTAGTTTATATGCATCCTAGAATTTTTATTTTCAAAAAGCCAATGTAATAAGGAAAAATGATTCATGGCGAAAAATACTGACAAAGCCCAACTTGCGCTGGGGGACCACGCAGCCCGTCAACTGGCCAATGCAACAAAAACAGCTCCCCAACTTTCTACAATTACTCCCCGATGGCTGACTCATTTACTGCAATGGATTCCTGTTGAAGCAGGTATCTATCGCCTAAACCGTGTCAATAATACCGATGATATTCAAGTGGCTTGCACACAACGTGATGAAGCAACTTTGCCACAAACTTTTGTCGATTATGATCCAGAGCCACGTGAATACTTTTTAAACGGTGTATCTACTGTTTTAGATGTACATACACGCGTTGCTGATCTTTACAGCAGCCCACACGACCAAATTAAAGAACAGCTCCATTTAACGATTGAAACCATTAAAGAACGTCAAGAAAGCGAGCTTATCAATAACCCTGAATACGGTTTACTGGCAAGTGTGACAGATGACCAACGTATTTCGACTTTAAATGGTCCACCTACTCCTGATGATCTTGACGATTTGCTACGTAAAGTCTGGAAAGAACCAGGGTTTTTCTTAGCGCATCCTGATGCGATTGCAGCATTTGGCCGTGAATGTACACGCCGTGGTGTACCGCCTCCAACGGTTAGCTTATTTGGTTCGCAGTTCATTACATGGCGTGGTATTCCACTCATTCCATCAAATAAAATTCCTGTAGAAGATGGCAAAACTAAAATCTTGCTACTTCGTGTTGGTGAAAAGCGTCAAGGGATTGTTGGTTTGTTCCAGCCGGGTCTTGCGGGTGAACAGTCACCAGGACTTTCAGTACGCTTTATGGGAATCAACCGTAACGCGATTGCGTCGTATCTAATCTCGTTATATTGCTCACTTGCAGTATTAACAGACGATGCTTTGGCAGTGTTAGATGATGTGGAGGTGGACAAATATCATGACTACCCAGTTAACTACAAGTAATCTGCAAGGTAGTCCAACGGGGCCTGAAGTGACTGGTGTTAACCCACCAGCCAACTTCCCTGATGAGTCCACTATTGCTCGACTTGCTAATGAGTTTTTTTCAGCATTACCAAGCTCAAGCAGTTCAGCTTCTCCATCGGGCCTTAACTTGGACTTACCTGTCGGAGCGCCACCGCACCCTCCACAACCGGGTGAACCATTCTCTGCTCTCAGTGGTCGTGCGCCCAATATCGCCTTTCAGAAAAGTCTAAATCCGGAATTTCCTGAACATATTCCAAATTTGCCAGACTACCCTGAACGCCGAATTTTAGCGTCTGCGCCTGTGGTTGGTGGAGCTAATTTGCCACGCCCACCATTTGAACCACATTTGCCACAAGTTGCTCATAGTGAACCCAACGTGCCACGCATTGAACCAAGCTTACCAACGGGTGCAGGTGAATCACCTTATTATTTTTTAAATGATTTTTCTGCTCCAAATGCAGTAGAACCGTCTGTTAAAGGTGTTGAAGATAATTATTCAGTTGCACAGTCTTTTCAATTGCCACATGGTGACCAACTGAAATCATTGCTGACGGAAGATCGTTTTGCAACGAACAAGCCTTCTCAAAGTTCGGTAAGCTCTGCATTTTATTTTTTAGACTTGCCTCAAACTGGACAAAGTTATAGTCACTATCAACCATCACAACCCACTTTTGTAGCAAGCAGTGCTCAACCACTCGATGTACATGCCATACGTCGCGATTTTCCAATTTTACAGGAACGCGTCAACGGTCAACCTTTGGTCTGGTTTGATAATGCAGCCACTACACAAAAACCGCAGCGTGTGATTGACCGGATTGCTTATTTTTATCAGCATGAAAACTCAAACATTCACCGTGCTGCACATGAGTTAGCGGCTCGTGCAACCGATGCCTATGAACATGCAAGAAATGTAGTTGCCCGATTTATTGGTGCATCCTCTTCTAAAGAAATTATCTTTGTTCGCGGAACAACCGAAGGCATTAACCTGATTGCAAAAACATGGGGTGAGCAAAATATTGGCGAAGGTGATGAAATTATTGTTTCTCACTTAGAACACCATGCCAATATTGTGCCTTGGTATCAACTCACTAAAAAAACTGGAGCAAAATTAAGAGTCATTCCTGTGGATGACACTGGGCAAATTATTTTAGAAGAATTGCCAAAACTGATTAATGAGCGCACCAAACTGCTGTCGATTACTCAAGTTTCAAATGCTTTGGGTACAGTCACACCTGTTGCTGAAGTCATTAAAATTGCGCATGCCAAAGGTGTTCGTGTTTTAGTTGATGGTGCTCAATCTGTTTCGCACATCCCTACCGATGTACAAGCTCTTGATGCAGACTTTTTTGTGTTTTCTGGACATAAAGTGTTTGGTCCAACAGGTATTGGTGCGGTCTATGCAAAACCAGAATTGCTAGAAAGTATGCCTGTTTGGGAAGGCGGCGGTAACATGATTCAGGATGTTACCTTCGAACAAGTAGTTTACCAACCTGCACCAAACAAGTTTGAAGCTGGAACTGGAAACATTGCCGATGCTGTTGGTTTAGGCGCTGCACTTGAATATGTCGAAAGTCTAGGCATTCATAACATTGCTCGCTATGAACATGATCTACTCGAATATGGTCAAAATGCGCTGAGTAGTGTGTCAGGTTTACGCCTGATCGGAACCGCACATCACAAAGCCAGTGTTATGTCCTTTACCTTACAAGGCTATTCAACCGAACAAGTGGGTAAAGCTTTAAATCAACATGGTATTGCTGTACGTTCTGGGCACCATTGTGCACAGCCAATTTTACGTCGTTTTGGTGTAGAACAGACCGTGCGTCCGTCTTTGGCTTTTTATAACACGACGGAAGAAATTGATTTATTGGTGTCGGTTTTACATCAACTTACGCGTAACAAGCGTACCAGTTAAATCTATTTTTGCAAAAAGGACTGCCTTCGAGCGGTCTTTTTTTATAATTAATTTGCCATCATTAAAATTCAATTTTTCAATGAGGAAACTATTAAAACTCAAATAGTCCTAGCACTATATTTACTCGAGCAAATGTCGTCTGCAACCTGCGTAGCATCAAAAAGATTCTGTTTCTGTGAAATACTAGTTAAATGAAATAAGTCGACAGGTTTTGCAGATGACAATGCTTTTGCTTACTTTGAGCGAAACCAAAGTAAGTCAAGCCGAAGGCGACTGAAGAAATTAAAACTTTAAGCGATAATACTCTGTCGTGCTATGCAATAGTTCGCAGATGACTTTAGGTTGAGCTAAAAATTATTAGTGGTTATCACGGCGGAGTCTTACCGTTTTATCTCCAAAGAAAGTAGCTAATTCCATTACTTTTTTAAAAAAGTAACCAAAAACTTTCTCATCCACAGAACCTGTTCTCTGTTTTCATTTTTCAAAAAATATTGCAAATACATTATCTTTATAAATTATGGGCAGGCTGTGGATGAAATTTAGCACGAGTGAATATAGGTATGAACGCCTTGAACACTATAAGCAATCTAAAATCGTACTTCTGTACCCCCATTAAATACTCACGGCAATTAAACAAACAATCCCCAAATCAATCTCAATGCAATTCCAATTAATAACGCTCCCATCACCCTCTCAAAATACACTCCAAACTCCAAAAACCGTTTACGTACAATAGGCTGTGCAAACAGTACACTCACCACCATAAACCAGATGGCATTGACCATACACATCCACACACCATAAAAAACCTGAACTTTCATTGGTGTGGTTGTACTTACAATCGTTGTAAAAATTGCCAGAAAAAAGATAGTGGCTTTTGGGTTTAATGCATTGGTAAGAAAACCCATAGTAAAAGCTTTAAATAAACTTGGCGTATCACCGTTTGCTTGGCCATTAATTTCAATATTAGTATTCGGCTGGCTACGTAAACACTGCCATCCTAAATAAATCAAATAAGCTGCCCCTGCTGTTCTGATCAGTGACATGAGCCATTCACTTTGCTGAATCAAAAAGCCAATACCAACAAGTGTATAAAACACATGCACTGAAATCCCTACACCAATACCAATTGCGGTTAGACATCCAATTAAGTAGCCATAACGTACACTTTGTCTTACAGTAACTACAAAATCTGGTCCCGGTAAAATCACCGCCATAAAGTGAATAAGAGCTAGCGTTAAAAACTCATGTCCATACAACTGCCACATAACAATTTAGTTTCCTGAAAATCACCTAAAAGATTGTATTGCGATTTTTTAGACGCGATAATCCAATCAAAATCCAAATAACTTTTGCCTCATGAGCACAAATCAAAGTCTGATTCTATTAAATGAAATGGCGACTTTCGTTAAGGTTGTCGAATCGGAAAGTTTTTCTGAAACTGCCCGCCAGCTTGGTACAACACCTTCTGCTGTTAGTCGTGCAATTGCTCGTTTAGAACGTGCTTTAGGCACTCGCTTACTCTATCGGACCACACGGAAACTTCGTTTAAGTGAAAGTGGACAACAAGTTTATCAACGTTGTTTAGATATGGTGAATGCTGCACAAGCAGTCATGGAAAGTTCAGGGCAATTTCATGTCGAACCAGAAGGTGTTATTCGCATGAGTGTTCCGAAAGCTGTGGGACATTTTATGATTCATCCGCATTTACCCGAATTTTTAAAACGCTACCCGAAAATTGATATACAAATGCTTTTAGAAGACCGTTATGTAGACCTGATTGATGATGGAGTTGATCTAGCACTTCGAATTACAGAGCAACCACCAGGTGGTCTTATGGGCCGAAAACTCATTGATATTGATCACTTGGTTTGTGCTACGCCTGAGTATTTGGCCAAGCATGGCATACCGAACCACCCTCATGATTTAAAGCAGCATGAATGTATTTACTTGGGTGAACAAGCCAGTGACTCAAAGTGGAAATTTCAGCAAGGAAATAAATCGATCAGTGTTGCCGTGCGTGGTCGTTATGCAGCAAACCATACAGGTGTGCGTTTGAGTGCCGCATTACAGCATTTAGGTATTGCGAGCTTGCCATACTTCGTTGCATGCCATGCTCTACAACAAGGTACCTTAGTGCAGGTTTTACCAGATTGGTATTTTAAGACCTATTATAGTGGTGGGCTGTGGTTACTCTACCCACCGACACGACATGTCCCGCCTAAATTGAGTGTGTTGATTCAATATTTGGCAGATAAATTAGCAGCAGAGCCGACTTTATTTAAGTTAAAGTAATATAAAGTCAAAGAATTAGCACGATTGAATCCAACCTTTTAACCTCTAAAGCAATCAGCTAATTCTGTTACTTTTTTTGAAAAAAGTAACCAAAAAACTTTCTCATCTACAGAACCTGACCACTGTTTACATCTATAAAAAATATTGCAAAAACATTATCTTTATAAATTATGGGCAGGCTGTAGATGAATCTTAGCTCGAGTAAATACTATCTAGAGCTCTAATCTTTAGAGGTTATTAGCACGATTACTCAACCAATAAATCTTTTGGATTAATCGTATCGCCATAGACTGGTTTTAAAGTCTTTTCATAAGCTTGATGAATCACGCCTTCTTTAGCCAGTTTCTCTAATTCTGGGTTCAACCAGTCCAGTAACTCTTTATCGCCTTTTTTCACTGCTGGTGCAATTAAGTCTTGCTCACCTAAATTGGTAATGCCAACAGTGTAATTTGGATTTTCTTTAGCCCACGCTAAAACCAGCAAGTTATCATGGGCAAGCGCAGCACCACGACCATCTTTTAAAGCATCAAAAGTTTCAGTGTTTTGCTCATATTTTTGTAGCTTAATTTCTGGATGAGTCTTGGTGAAGAATGAATCAGCCGTTGTACCTTTGTTTACCAATAAAGTTTTATCTTTAAGTTGAGCAACATTGGTAATCGGATGACTTTTAGGAGAAACCACCCCCAAAGCAACTTTCAAATAAGGCTTAGCAAAATCGACCACTTCCTTACGTTCTGGTGTAACAGTAAAGTTTGCAAAAATAATGTCCACTTTATTGGCTTTTAAATATTCGACACGGTTAGCTGCTTCAGTTAAAACGAACTCAACTTTGTTTTCATCACCGAGCAGATCTTTAGCAACATGCTTGGCAATCTCTACATCAAAGCCTTGGTTTTTACCTTGAACATCTAA
Source organism: Acinetobacter sp. SH024 (assembly GCF_000163635.1). Lineage (NCBI taxonomy): Bacteria > Pseudomonadati > Pseudomonadota > Gammaproteobacteria > Moraxellales > Moraxellaceae > Acinetobacter > Acinetobacter sp. SH024. Next base: position 577,332 of record NZ_GG753600.1, read on the forward strand.
ATATCCAAACGGCGGTTTATCACTAAATACGCCAATTCGTACCACACCATTCTTTTTGATCTGTTCAATACTCGATACAGTTTGTGTGGTATTGGCCGTTTTTTCAGTAGATTGAGTTCCTTTATCACATGCAACCAAACCTAAACTCAGTAAAGACGCAGCTAAAATATGCTTCACGTTTTGAAATGTTAATGTTGTCATTATTTCACCCTCTCGTTCTTGTAAAAGTCTTATTTAAAAATAGCAGTGCCTAATTTTAGACACTGCTCTAGCGATATCAAAAATTATTGGCCTACATCTAAAAACACATTCGGATTGACCGAGTCGCCGTAAATTGGTTTCAAGGTTTCATCATAAATTTTCTTAATTTCACCACTTGTTCTGAGCTGCTTGATTTCAGTATTGAGCCAATTCAATAATTGGGTATTGCCCTTTTTCACTGCTGGTGCAATAAACTCTTGATCACCAATAGACTGAATACCTGCCACATAACTTGGGTTCTTCGCGGCCCATGCCAAAGCATAAGTACTATCTTGTGAAATCGCGTCACCACGACCGTCGGTTAAGGCTTTGAAGGCATCCGAATTTCTTTCAAACTTAAGTAAATTCACTTTTGGATAATGCTTGGTAAAGTAGGTATCTGAACTTGTGCCTTTATTTACAATTAAGGTCTTACCTTCTAATTGGGCAATGTCGGTAATCGGCTTGGCTTTAGGCGAGACAATACCAAACGCACCTTTTAAATAAGGCTCGGCAAAATCGACAACCTCTTTGCGTTCAGGAGTTACCGTAAATGTCGCGAATACAACATCAGCTCGATTTGATTTTAAAAACTCCACCCGATTTGAAGCTTCAGTCACAATAAACTCAACTTTCTTTTCATCACCGAGCAAATCTTTAGTCACTCGTTTTGCTAAAGCCACATCAAAGCCCTGATTATTACCCGCACTATCTACAAAACCAAACGGCGGATCATCAGCAAAAACAGCAACGCGTAGAACCCCATTTTTTTTGACTTGCTCTAAAGAATGGTCTGCTTGAGCATTACCTGCCTGTTCAGTTGATGGCGTTTTACTACATGCAGTTAATAAAACCCCAGCAACGGCAAGACTGCTTAATATTTTTATTGAATTACGTTTAAACATTCACTTCCTCATGATTCAAATAATAAAAATTTAGTACGACAAAATATTTAAGAAGGCTTTCGCTCGTTCTGTTTTTGGCTGTTCAAAAAATTCTTCTGGTGAAGCCTGTTCAATAATCTTGCCCTTATCCATAAAAATAATGCGATCGGCAACCTTGCGTGCAAAGGACATCTCATGTGTCACAATCAACATGGTCATTCCTTCATTCGCTAATTTGAGTACGACATCAAGCACTTCTCTGACCATTTCCGGATCAAGCGCAGCGGTAATTTCATCAAGTAAAATGACTTTAGGTTGCATCACGAGTGAACGAACAATGGCGATACGCTGTTTCTGTCCACCTGAAAGTTGTCGTGGATAATCAAGTTTCCGCTCAAATAGTCCCACTCGCTTTAGCAATTCATCTGCTACTTGTTCAGCTTCATCGCGGTGGCGTTTTTGTACTTTAAGTGGCCCAAGCAAAATATTGTCAATGATGTTCATATGCCCAAATAGCTCATAGTTTTGAAAAACCATGCCAATTTTTTGACGAGCATTAGTCCAGTCCACGTCTTTACCAAGCACACCTGAGCCTTTTAAACGGATTTCACCACCCTGAATCGGTTCTAAGCCATTAATACAGCGCAATAAGGTACTTTTACCGCAGCCTGATGGACCTAAAATAACAACCACCTCTCCTTGTTCTACATCCAGATCAATGCCCTGTAAAATATGACTTTGTGCAAATGATTTCTGTAATTGTTGTATCGATAACAAAGGCATAATTACCCCCAGACCTTTTCCAAATGTGCCGCCAAACGAGATAAGGGATAGCAAATCAGAAAATACAAAATAAAAATAAAGCCATAAATCCAAAGAGAAGCGCTCGGCACGGTCAACAGCGAATTTTCAATAATTTGCTGACCCACTTTAATCACCTCAACCACACCAATCAGCACTGCCAAAGAGCTGGTTTTCACCATTCGGGTAAATAAGTTAATCGCGCCTGGCGTTACTCGTTTTAGACTTTGTGGAAAAATGACGTAGATCAAAGCTTGAACATGAGTTAGTCCGAGCGCATAAGCTGAATCGGGTTGATGCTGATCAATTGAAGTAATAGCTGCACGAACCAAATCGCCCATTTCTGCCGTACCCCACAAAACAAATACAACAACGCATACCCACATTGCTGAAAACTGCCAGTTAAACCATGTCGCAAAGCCGAAATAAAAAACAAACAGCAAAACTAAAATTGGAATGATTCGAATGGCTTCTAAATACAGACGGCACAGCGATTTAACGACTATATTTTTAGAAGTCATAATGACGCCGAACACTGTGCCGAAAATTGCAGAGAAAAAGACCGAAATAAAAGCAATTTTTGCAGTTGCCCAAAGTCCCCACATTAAACGTTCGAGGTGACTCGCTTGAAATAGATAATCAAGTTCCATGGCTCACCTTCCGACTTCTGTGCTCCAGATAACTGGTTAAAATAGACACGGGCAATAAAATAATGAGATAAGCCATGATGAGTAAGAACAAAGCTTCGGTGGTTTTATAGTCCATGCCAATTAAGTCTTTAGTGACAAAAAGCAGTTCAACGACAGCAATGGCACTGACCACAGAACTTTCTTTAATTAGAAATAGACAATTTGCCCCTATTGCCGGAATTGAAATAGCCAGTGCTTGAGGAAAAATGACATATCTAAAAATTTGAATCGGTTGTAGACCAATACTTTTTGCAGAATCAATCTGCCCTTTTGCAACAGACTGCAAACCTGCTCGGAAGGCTTCAGCCATATAGCTTCCGCCTAAAAAGGTCAGTCCGATCACACCACAAGCAAAACCATCGATTTTGATGCCAAGCTTTGGCAAACCGTAATACAAAAAGAACAGTTGAATTAATAAAGGGGTATTTCGAGATAACTCAATATAGAACTGGGCAATTCTATTTAGCACCCGCACGCGATATGTGATTAAAATGCTGCAAATTAGCCCTACAATAATTGCCAAAATAATGCTGATAATTGAAATTTTCAGCGTGGTCAAAGTTGCAGAGAAAAATTGCGGCAACACACTATGGATATACTGCCAGTTCAAGGAAAATTCCAAAAATAATATTAAAACGTTATAAATATTTAGCTTTCATCAGCCATTAAATATTTGTGCAACGAGTTTATTTTTTTCCCAATTGGTCTAAAACTATTTTTATTAGATAAGCTTTTCTATAAGTTTGATAAATTCGATCTGGCAATCGAAAACTTTCGAATCAATTGAATACAACCGCTCAAAACATATTCACTAAAACAAAGATGAATAATAAAACCAATAAAAAATCGGACACCAAGGCCCGATTTTTATTAAATGATTTTCAATCTATTGTTTATTTTCTAAGTACATCGCCAATGCTTGAGTCTTTATCAAAAACCGATTTAGCATATGGGCAAAGCGGAATTACTTTTACGTCTTTTTCACGAACAAAAGCCACCAAAGCATCCAGTAATTGGCGACCTACGCCTTGTCCCCGATACTTTTCATTTACATCTGTAGCATCAATAATCAGCATGCCTTCGCCTGCCCATGTATAAGTCATTTCGCCTGCAACAGTTTCATCATCAAGTAAGCTAAAGCTGCCGTGTTTTGCATCATCTTTTTGTTGAATATTCACAATGAATTCCTCATATTACAAATCGTATTTATTTAAAAATGACTTTATATATCTTTATCTATAAGAACAAATTTAAGTGTAAAAAAATAGACTATTTTTAGCAGTGAGTCTGTATGCTTTTTAAATACAATCATCAATTAAATTAGTGAAACTCTTGCACCAGACTATTAATGTGTGCCACGGCAGCAGTTCGGTTTTCAACACAAAGTTTTTCAAAAATATGCTCTAAATGCTTGTTCACTGTCCGTGGGCTAAGCTCCAAAATTTCTGCAATATCTTTATTGGTTTTTCCTAACAACAACCAATGCATGACTTCTGCCTCACGTTGAGTCAACTGTGGGCAATATTTCAAAATATCAGCCATTTCTAAAGCTGGCGTAGAAGTCTTGATTTGTATCAGATAATTTTTTGCCACACTTGGCTCACTTTCCCACGGCGTGAGCAATAAAAGCTGTAATTGCTGAGATGGTGTCGAATAAGAACAGCTGGTTAATTTTTTTGGGTCTTTTTCATGTTCCAAATCTGAAAACCAAGCTTTTAAGCCTGCTTCAAAACCTTCTAATTCAGGTAAATATTGATTCAGTAAATCATTGGCTTTTTGAGTTTTCCAAACAATTTTACCGTGAACATCTAGTGCAAGAATTGCTGTTTCCGTTGCATCAATCACCTGTTTTTGTTGCTGCAATAGTTTGGCATGTGCCAAATGTGTTTTTACTCTTGCTAATACTTCTTCAATATTCAAAGGCTTGGTTACATAGTCCACCCCACCGACCTGAAAACCACGCACAATATGCTCTGTCTCAGACAAACCTGTCATAAAAATGACGGGAATAAACTGTGTAATTGGGCTCGCTTTAAGCTGTATACAACTTTCAAAACCGTCCATATGTGGCATATTGCCATCAAGCAAAATCATATCCGGTAAGCAGCGGTGGGCAATTTCAATTGCACTTAACCCATCAGTTGTGACAAGCACGCGATAACCTGCCTGATCCAGACTTTCATGTAACAAGCCTAGATTTTCTGGCACATCATCCACAATCAGAATAACAGCTTGCTCATTTGGCGAAGCTTGCTGAAAAGAAACATGTTGCGTACTCATTACTTATCCTGAATTAATCGTTGCGCGTGTTTTAAATCAAACTTTTGAATAGCCTGTTCAAGCTGTTCCCATAACTCATTATGCTCCGGAAAATTTTGACGGCATTGCATTAAAGTCTGTTGAATTCCTCGAATATAACCCTGTCCAATTAAATCATTTAACTGTTGCAAGCTTTGCGGTAAATCAAGCAGATCATTATTTTCTGGTTGTTGAATTGGTGTATGAACAGCAGCTTGCTCTTGCTTATATATATTTAAATCGAGTGCTTGAACTTCTTTATTTTCAAGGAGTGTCTCTGATTTGGAATCAATCCACACCAAGCCCAATTTATCTCCAATTTTACTCAGCAACAAATTGAGATCGATTGGTTTTAGCATAAAGTCTTCACTTAAGACCGCATCTTGTGGATTGACTTCGCGCTCGCCTGCATTGGCTGAAATAATTAAGATCGGCACATTGGTAATATTATTCTGACGCAATAATCGTGCTGTTTCCCACCCGCCCATCAAAGGCATACTTAAATCCATCAAAATCAGGTTCGGCTGAAAAATAGGTACACGTCTTAAACAGTCAATACCCGACTCGGCTTCTTCAATCATAAATCCCAAAGGTTTGAGAAAATTAGCGACTAAGCCTCGGTCCACAGCTTCATTATCGACAACCAAAATTCGTTTACGCTCGCCTTGATAACCCGTAATTTGGTTGGAGTAAACATTAGAAATCGGATGAACTACTTCTTTTGAAGGTAAGTAAAACTTAATCTTAAATTGTGAACCCTGATTGAGCTGACTAGTCACAGATAACTGGCCACCAAGTAAATCGACTAATAATTTTACAATTGGTAGTCCGAGTCCTGTTCCGGTAAATCCGCCTTGAACCACATTACTGCCCCGTTCAAACGGATTAAAGATTCGCTCTAAATCTGCCTCGGCAATACCACAGCCCGTATCTCTAATTTCAAAATAAGCCGTTTGAAAACGGTACTCAACTTTTAAAGTAATTGTGCCGCTCGTTGTAAACTTTAAAGCATTGCCCAGCAAATTGATCAGCACTTGCTCTAAGCGTTTTTTATCGGTACGAACATAGTGCGGTAGGTTTTCTCCAATTTCATAAACAAACTGTAAATTCTTCTGTTCAAACTGTGGCTGAAACATTTGAATAATTTGTTCAATAAAATTTGGGAAATGAACGTCCACTACATTTAAAGAAATCTTGCCTGTTTCAATTCGCGCTAAATCTAGTAAACCATCAATCAGTGAAGTTAAATGCTGCCCACTACGGCTAATCACGCCGAGCGCCATTTTGCCTTGTTCTGAGAGCTGCTCTTGTTTTTGAAGCAATTGGCTATAGCCCAAAATACTATTTAGGGGTGTTCTTAGTTCGTGGCTAATACCAATGACATAACGGCTTTTTGCATCATTTGCCCGTTCTGCTGAAATTCTGGCGTCTTGTAAGTCTTTTGAAGTGACTTCATGGGCAGCAATTTCATCAATCAATAATGCTGTTTGCTGGTGTGTTTCGATTTCAGCATTACGACGGCTTTCATCGTTTAATACGAGCCACCAAGCAGCAACACTCATCAATAGAAATAAAATGGTATAAATTTTGACAAATAGCGTAAATAGCTGAGGAACGGCTGCCGCATTAATGGTTTCTAAATAGGTTTTTTCTTGGATATAAACCAGACTTAAACTCACTGCCAGAACAATCGACAGCCCTAAAGTCAGTAATAAATATAAACTGACTCGACTATTTAAACGGCTCGCCCAGCGTTCTGGTAAATAGTGCCAGATGGCTTTTTTGAGCTGTACTGACCAACGTGCATCGGGTTTACATAAATCGTGACAGCGTGCTTCAAGTGAACAGCATAGAGAGCAAATCCTACCGTTATAGGCTGGGCAACCCGCCATATCGGCAAGTTCATAGTCCCGTTCACACACGACACAGTTAGCAACCGAAGTCGCCTGAATTTTTTCAGGTTGGCGTGCAATGTAATATTTGCCTTTAGTTAGGTAAGCAATGATAGGAACGCATAAAACCGCGCTCCCCAAAGCAATAAAACTCGCCAAACCTTTCGCCATGAGTCCGAAAAAGCCCAAGTAACTCAGCATCGATAACACTGAGGCAATCATTAAGGCACCCACACCTACGGGGTTAATGTCATATAAATAAGCACGGCGAAATTCAATTCCTTTCGGGCTTAGACCTAAAGGTTTACAGATAATTAAATCGGCAACAACGGCACCAATCCATGCCAAAGCGATATTGCTATATAGCCCCAAAATGCGTTCAACCGCATGGCTAATTCCCATTTCCATCAAAACAATGGCAATAAAAACGTTAAAAAGTAGCCAGACAATTCGCCCCGGATGGCTATGAGTTAAGCGCGCAAAAAAGTTGGACCATGCCAGTGAACCAGCGTAGGCATTGGTCATATTAATTTTAATTTGCGCCAAGCAAACTAGTGCTAGAGTCAATATTAAAGCAAGCTGAGGGTTTGGAATAAATTGTTGATAGGCAACCCAATATAGATAAGTCGGATTGTCTAGTTCAGAGACAGGAATAAACAGCTGAAAAGCCAACACCATCAGCAGCATGCCCATTAGAACTTTTAGAAATCCAAAAATAATCCAAGATGGACCACCTAGAAAAACGGCAAAACGCCATGCAGTTCTGTTCTTTTCTTTTTGCGGTAAGAAACGTAAATAGTCGGCTTGCTCACCAATTTGGATCACAAATGAAAAAATAAGAGTGCACGCCGCACCAAAGTAATACAGATTAAAGTCAGTTGAGTTTGAAACCGCCCCAACAAAATGCAGGCTACTACTTAAAATTTGTGGTTGTTTCCAAAGTACAAAAAACCACGGTAACAACAGCAATAAGAGCCAGATTGGTTGTGTGATCGCCTGAACTTTATTAATAAAACCAATGCCTTTGACTACTAAAGGCAAAATCACTAAGGCAGAAATTAAGTAACCAATAACTTGCGGGATACCTAAAGCAAGTTCAAGTGCCATCGCCATAATTGCAGCTTCAAACGCAAGCAAAATAAAGGTAAAGCTCGCATAAATTAGAGATGTAATGGTCGAGCCAATGTAGCCAAAACCTGCACCACGAGTAAGCAGATCAACATCTACATTATATTTTGCAGCGTAATAACTGATCGGCCAACTGGTTAAAAATATAATGGTACATACGACAATTGCTGCCCATACTGCATTGCTAAAGCCATACTGCCAAAGCATGGTTGCCCCAATGGCTTCCATAGCCAAAAAGCTAACGGTCGAAATTGCGGTGTTGGTAACGGTCCAAGGTGACCATTTTCTTACTGAGGTAGGTGCATAGCGGAGCGCATAATCTTCGATGCTTTCATCTGCCACCCAAATATTATATTCACGGCGTGTTTTGATCACACGTTGCGGCGCTTGTTGGGGGCGTGAAGAATCTGACATAACACTCGTATTTGGCAGGTGGCTGTATTAAATCCAGCAATCCTTATGCCAAAAGTCATTTATCATGGCGATTTTCTCGAATACGCACATATACGCAAAATAACGTATTTTCAATTTTTCCCAAAAATCACACACTCAAAAACATCAAAAAACAATGATCAATATTTGTGTTGATTGACCGAAAATGATTGGGAGATTGATGTTATGAGTGTATCTGAACATCCAAATCTGGACACTGTGCAAGGTACAGATTCACAAAAAGCAGTGAATGAAACCTTAGAAGATTATACTTTACGTTATGCTCCACACAGCTTTCGGCGCTGGAGTCCCAAAGTTGTCGCTATTACTGCACTTGGTGGTATTGCCTATCTTGCTGACTTTTCTATTGGTGCCAGTATTGGTATGTCTTACGGAACAACCAATGCTGTTTTCTCCATTTTATTTGCAGCGATTATTATCTTCTTAACTGGCATTCCTTTAGCCTACTACGCAGCGCGCTATAACATCGACCTTGACTTGATTACCCGCGGCGCAGGTTTTGGTTATATCGGCTCAGTCCTGACCAGTATCATTTTCGCCAGTTTCACGTTTATTTTCTTTGCCCTTGAAGGTTCAATCATGGCGCAAGGGTTACTACTCGGTTTAGGCATTCCGCTTTGGGCAGGTTACCTCATCTCAACAGTTATGGTCATACCGCTGGTGATTTACGGCATGAAAGCCTTAAGTAAATTACAAGTCTGGACTACCCCACTTTGGCTCGTTCTGATGATTGGTCCTGTGGCCTATCTAATTTATCAAGAACCTACCTTAGTTAGCCAATTTGCAACTTTTACAGGTAACGAAGGATTTGCAACCGTAGACATGGCTGCAATCATGCTGGGTGCTGGTATATGTTTATCACTCATCATGCAAATTGGTGAGCAAATTGATTACTTACGTTTCATGCCTGCTAAAACAAAAGAAAATAGCAAAGCATGGTGGGCTGCGGTTATTTCAGCGGGTCCGGGTTGGGTGATTTTAGGGGCAATTAAACAAATTATTGGGGCATTTTTAGGTTTCTATTTACTTACTAAAATACCGGGCGTAAACAGTACTGAACCTGTTCAACAGTTTAATGCGGCGTTTCATGACATGCTTCCGGGTTGGGCTGCTTTAACACTTGCAGTGATTTTGGTGGTTATTTCTCAAATTAAAATTAATGTGACCAATGCTTACTCTGGTTCCCTTGCATGGACAAGTGCCTACACACGTATAAGCAAACATTATCCGGGCCGTATTGTCTTTGTAATGGTGAACTTGGCAATTGCACTTGCTTTGATGGAAGGCAATATGTTTGCGGTACTGGGTAAAATCTTAGGATTCTATTCAAACTTTGCAATTGCATGGGTTGTAGTTGTTGCAACAGACATTTCAATCAACAAATATGTTTTAAAACTTTCACCTAAAGAGCCGGAATACCGCCGTGACATGCTATACAACGTAAACCCTGTCGGTATGGTTGCATTCCTTGTATCAGCAGGCTTATCGATTGCAGCATTCTTCGGCTTACTCGGTAGTTTCTTGGCACCTTACTCACCGCTTATCGCACTTGTGCTTGCTTTTGTATTAACACCCATCATGGGCTTACTAACCAAAGGAAAATACTACATCAAGTCACACGATGATGGTATTAAAGAACCACGTTATGATGCTGAAGGCACTCCTGTTGCTACCGTCTATCACTGCCGCGTATGTGAGCAAGGCTATGAGCGTCCAGATATTATGTTCTCTCACAAACATAACGGTACGATCTGTTCTTTGTGTAAAACACTCGATGCTTAAATATTCTTAAAACTAAAAAAAGAAGCTTTAAAGCTTCTTTTTTTATATCTGATGATCCTTAGCCAATCGGGAATAAACGTTCAGGTACTACATCTTTCATCACAATGGTTGAGATGAGTCGTTGCACACTTGGAATAGCAGATAATTTTTCATCGTACAAACGCTGAAAAGCGGGTAAATCTTTAGCCACCACATGTAGTAAATAATCTGGCTCACCAAACAAACGCTGTGCCTGAATAATTTGCGGGATGTCTATCACGGCATTTTCAAACTTCTCGACTGCCTGTTTATCGCCCTCTTTAAGCGTGATAAAAACAATCGCTGAAAATTCAAATCCCACTAAGTTTGGGTCGAGTTCTGCCCGATAACCTTTGATAGCTCCTGACTCTTCTAAAGCCTTCACTCGTCTATGACAAGGTGAAATGCTCAAACCGACTTTTTCTGCCAATTCAGTAATAGATAATCGGCCATTTAATTGCAATTCAGCAAGAATCTTTTTATCTGTGCGATCCATTTAGAAAAATTTACCCCAAATGAGCGTGATATGAGCAAACATTTAAAAGCACATTCTAAATACATGAGCATATTATTTTCAACAAGCTCGCATAAATAGGGATTTTTTCTAAACCACGAGCGAAACCTTTGGAAAATAGTTTGCTGAGATAAGCATATGGCTTTTAACATTTTTATTGCATTTTGGAGTGTCTCCATTCTTTTTATTATTACGCCAGGGGCAGACTGGGCCTATGCCATTTCGGCAGGGATTAAAGGCAAAGTCGTCGTACCCGCCGTCGCAGGTATGCTATTTGGACACTTTATTACGATTTTATTGGTAGCGGCTGGTGTTGGTCTGCTTGTAGCAAATAATCCAACTGCTCTAATGATTCTTACTGTTGCGGGTTCTGCTTATTTGTTATGGATGGGTATAAACTTATTACTTACCCCTCCTACTCCAAACAAATCTGGTTCTGAAAAAGCTCAGTCATGGTTGAGCTGGGCAACCAAAGGCGTTTACGTGAGTGGATTAAATCCGAAAGTTTTTTTACTCTTTTTAGCTCTGCTTCCTCAGTTTATTGATATTAATGCTTCATGGTCAGTGACAACACAAATTCTTGCCTTCGGTGTTGTCCACATGATTAGCTGCGCAATAATTTACTTAATAGTGGGTTATGGTTCAGAGGCTATTTTAAAAACCAGACCACAAGCAGCACAGTTAGTTGGTCGTTTTTCAGGTGGTTTGATGGTCATTATCGCAACGTGCTTATTGATTGGGCAAATTTAAAAGTCATTCAACAAAAGTTACTGGCCTCCATTTCAGGTCAGTAACTTAAATAATAAATATAAGAAAAAATTATCTCATTCGTTTGAGGTTATACGTCACGACTCCCCAAATAACCAGTTCTTGCCCCTCTTCAATATAAATATTCTGATAATCAGGGTTCTCTGCTTTCAGCCAAACTTTAGGTGGATGAAATTGACTATCAATCATTAAGCGCTTCACAGTGAAATCATTGTCGATGAGTGCAATCACAATATCACCTGATTTAGCGGGAATGCTACGGTCCACAATAAGCGGATCATTAATATCAATTCCAGCATCTAACATGGATAAAGAGTTGGCTTTAACAATAAACGTGGCATTTTCATTTCTAATTAAATATTCATTTAAATCGAGCGCTTGCTCAATATCATCTTGCGCAGGTGAAGGAAAACCTGCCGCAACACGTTCAGTTGCCAAAGGAATATGGTAAATTTTATCGTTATTCGGGTGGACCTGCTGAACATTAAGTTTTGAGTTAAAGTCGGTTAAGTTATTGGTTTTGACATTATTCAGTAACCAATTTTTGATAAAGTTAACTTGAGACTCGGGGACACGAATGACTTTGGTGGGTTCATTGAACTGTGCTTTACGTCCGGCATTTTCTCGTACACCGCCATGCTCGAACTCTTTTTTCTTTGGCATATTGCCTCCATTCCACTGTTCAAATCCTACACAAACAATGTAACTTGAAAAAGTTACATTTTCAAGTTGACGAAATATTTTTTTTGCATAACAATAAATCTCATGATCAGATTTTAATCCATTTTGCTTTTAACAGGGATGTTTTAACCAAAATGGCAATTTGAAGAAAATCAAAACCTATTTCGGAATAGTCGTTATCGCTGACTGTTTTTGATTTTTATCAAATGAGATTCTGAACACTTAACATTCTGGTTAAATTCAGTTTTTTGGTATGGAGACATGCGAAATGAAAAATCAACGTGATGCGGTTTTAGGTTATGCAAATGAGCAACATGCTTACTATATCCGCCTAATTGAAAATGATGCGGTTTTAGGTGAAAGCTACGGATTATTTTGTGAAAATCCAGATAGCGAAGCAGCCGAAAGTATTATGACGACACTTTTTTTGAAAAAATCTTTTTGGTTAAACGGTTCTGAATACCTTGATATTGTAAAAGGCCTACAACCTCTCCCTCAGTAAATACAGTAAGTAAGCTAAAAACAAAGGAGGCAAAAGCCTCCTTTGTTTCTAAAACATTCTGCTTAAGACGTAAAACGTCCGTAGGCATCACGTTTTTGATTACGAGAGTTTTGACCACGGCCATCATAATCATCGTCGTCATCACGGCTGCGACCACGACCTCGTCCACCTGAGCGGCCACGATCGTCATCATCATCGTCATCACGACTGCGGCCACGACCTCGTCCGCCTGAACGGCCTCCGCGATCGTCATCATCATCGTCATCACGACTGCGGCCACGACCTCGTCCGCCTGAGCGGCCTCCGCGATCGTCATCATCATCGTCATCACGGCTGCGACCACGACCTCGTCCGCCTGAACGGCCTCCG
>NZ_GG753600.1:590536-593335 GCF_000163635.1 Acinetobacter sp. SH024
TCATCATCATCGTCATCACGGCTGCGGCCACGGCCTCGTCCGCCTGAACGGCCTCCGCGATCGTCATCATCATCGTCATCACGGCTGCGGCCACGGCCTCGTCCGCCTGAGCGGCCTCCGCGGTCGTCATCATCATCGTCATCACGGCTGCGACCACGACCTCGTCCGCCTGAGCGGCCTCCGCGATCATCGTCATCATCATCATCACGGCTGCGACCTCGACCTCGTCCGCCTGAACGGCCGCGATCGTCATCATCATCGTCATCACGGCTGCGACCTCGGCCTCGTCCACCTGAACGGCCGCGATCGTCATCATCATCATCGTCATCACGGCTACGACCTCGGCCTCGGCCACCTGAACGGCCACCGCGATCGTCATCATCATCGTCGTCATCACGGCTACGACCTCGGCCTCGACCACCTGAACGACCACCGCGATCGTCATCGTCGTCATCATCACGGTCGCGACCTCGGCCTCGACCACCTGAACGGCCACCGCGATCGTCATCATCGTCGTCATCATAACGGCTTCGGCCGCGACCACCTGAGCGGCTACCGCGATCGTCATCATCGTCGTCATCGTCACGGCCGCGGCCACGACCATTACGACCATCATTTTTATGGCTTAATGCACCCGCTTCACGCGCTTCTTCAGACGTAAATTCATGAGCGTTACCACTTGCATGGGCTGCTCGGCCAGCTTCACGAGCTTCTTCAGAGGTAAACTCATGTGCATTACCACTCGCGTGAGCAGCTCGCCCACCTTTGCTGGCTATTTCTCGTACTCTTTCAGGATCCATACTTGCAAATCCACGATTTGAAGTACCTGTTCTATTGTTATCATCATCTTCATATCTAGTATTAGCCATAGTTATATCTTCCTATATTTAATTATAGTCACTACCGCTTTTGGTTAACGGATTTAATAACAATAGAATATCTATAATATTTTCCCACCCAAGTGATGTATCAATCCTTTTAAATGTATATCAATCAAAAAATGAAATTTCTTATAAACATATTATTTTTAAAATATTTTAAAAATTTTAATTATTAATAATTTTACTCTTTAAATATTGGATATACTCATTATTACCTAAGGGCACACTACAATATATTTTTACAAACACAGTTAAAATATTTTAACTGATAACAAAAAATTTCAAAATGTACAAAACAGTAAACTAACACAACATCAGATCTATTGAGAAAATAACAAGCAAACAATTATTTTAATTAAAAAACAATAACATATATCATTACATTTTCAGAATTAATTTACTTGAGAGATTAATATGAATATTTAAAACTATTTTTAATAAGATGGTTTGAGTAACTTAACTATGCAATTAAAAAATCAACAGTCAGCTCTACAATATATCCATATTTCTATCCCTGAAATTTTACTAGGACATATTAAGTCCAAAAACTCATGGCAGGACTATGACAAAGAATGGAGCTATAGATTAGACCCACCTCATGCAAGTCATCCCTTCCAAAGAGACTTATATATTATTAAATCAAAAAATATAGAACATGAAGATATAAAACTGTTGCTAGATAATATAGCTATTAAAAATAATAAAAATTCAGAAAATATAGATGGAGCAAAAGAAATTATTAAAAAAATATTAGATTTATCTAATAATATACCGATAGAAAACTGGTTAGAGGATACAGGAAATAGATCTATTATTGAAAGCATGATTGATAAAAACAAAATCAAGTTAATCGATATTATTTAGCCCTCAAATATAAAAATATTTTTTTACAACCTTACAAATAAAATAACAAAGACAACTTATTAAAAAATTCATTTTACTCACATTTACGCGGTAACAGCTCACTATATGAAAATTAGATATTACAACCGAGGTATTTAAAAATGGAAAACTCAACAAACCAGTATCCAACATCTGCCCCCGCACAAGTTCAATCTCATCAACCAGGCGATCAGGAAAAAATGCACCCTGAACCTGAGATAATAAAAAGTACCCATAAAGGTAGCGATAAGCTAAAAGATAAAGTTGCCGTTATTAGTGGTGGCGATAGCGGTATAGGTCGTTCTGTCGCAGTATTGTTTGCTCGTGAGGGCGCTGATATTGCGGTACTTTATCTCGAAGAAGATCAAGATGCCGAAATCACTAAACAACTCGTTGAAAGAGAAGGACAACATTGCCTTTTATTAAAAGGTGATATTTCAGACCCAGATGTTGCAAAACTCGATATTGATAAAGTTCTACAACATTACGGCAAAATTAATATTTTAGTGAATAACGCTGGTGTGCAATATCAACAAAAAGAAATTGAAAGTATTAGTAATGAGCAATTAGAAAAGACATTTAAAACTAATATTTTCCCAATGTTTTATCTTACTAAAGAAGCCATTCCTTATATGGAAGAAGGTGACAGTATTATTAACACCACCAGTATTACCAGCTATCAAGGCCATGATGAGCTCATTGATTATGCAAGTACCAAAGGTGCGATTACGACTTTTACGCGTAGCTTATCGAACAATTTAATGAAACAGAAAAAAGGAATTCGGGTAAATGGTGTTGCACCAGGACCCATCTGGACACCATTAATTCCAAGCAGTTTCGATGCAGAAACCGTTAAAGAATTTGGTAAAGATACCCCAATGGGAAGAATGGGACAACCAAGTGAAGTTGCTCCCGCCTATCTTTTTCTTGCCTCAGATGATGCAAGTTACATTACAGGTCAGGTCATTCATGTAAATGGTGGTCAAATCGTAAATGGTTAATTCCTAAAATATAAAAAAGCTCACGTAAACGTTAA
>NZ_GG753600.1:593963-598210 GCF_000163635.1 Acinetobacter sp. SH024
AAAGTTTAAAACTTTCAGGGCTTTTTTGTTTGTTAAGCCGGTATCTGAGCAGCTATTTGTTCTCGTGACCAAACACGATGAGCCATAATCAAGTTTTTGAACTTTTCAGCAATCGGCTGGAATTCATCTCCAACTAGAGTGCCTTCATCGGGAACTAAACCTAGTGGTTCAAGTAAATCAGATTTATTACCTAAAAACGCAATTGGTTTTAAATGCTTGTAAGCCTCTAATAGATAATGGCGAGTTACCCCGTCTTGCATGACAGCGTTTAAGTTATCACCATCAGGAATAATCACTGCATCATACGCAATTGACGGTTCAGCCATTTGCATACCATCAGCCGTAATAATATTGTCTTGATGATCTTTTACAGGAGCTAAGCTTGGCGCTAATAAATGAAGAGTCACCCCTTCTTTAATTGCCCAGTTTTTCATAGCTTCTAATGCATCAGATTTCACTAAATTATGAATAAGTACTGCAACTTTTCGACCTTGAATATCTTGGGGTGGGAAAGCTAAGAAAGATAATTTAGCCGATTTTTCAACTGCGGTTTTTTTATAATCTAGCGTTAAATCAGGCACTTCAATTCCTAAATTAGCGCCTACTTGTCGTGCTAAGTCGAGATCAATATTTGCCAAAATTTGTTGAACTTGGCGCTCACGGATGTGTTTTCGTTGCACTTTACTTAATTCAAAAGTATAGGCATCGACCACATGCTTTTGCTCATGAGGGGCAAGGCTCTTGTAGTAAAGGCGCGGTTGTGAAAAATGATCAGAAAAAGTCTCGCTTCTTTGACGAAGTTTATGTCCGCTAATCTGTTCAGGATAGCTTTCAAAACCGCCGTTTGAAGCAGCAGGTGGGGTTTCGGCTGGCCAATCATTATCAATTGAGTTTGGTTGATATGAAGCCTGCCCTTTATGAATCGTATGCTGGTGAATACCATCACGTTGATTATTATGGAATGGACACACAGGTTTATTGATCGGAATTTGATGGAAGTTTGGTCCACCTAAACGGCTTAACTGGGTATCGGTGTATGAAAATAGACGTGCTTGTAGAAGCGGGTCATTTGTAAAATCAATTCCCGGCACAATATGTCCTGGACAGAAAGCCACCTGCTCTGTTTCTGCAAAGAAATTATCTACATTTCTGTTCAAAACAAATCGGCCGATTGGTGTCACTGGAACCAACTCTTCAGGAATAATTTTTGTCGGGTCCAATAAGTCGAAGTCAAAGTTCATCTCGTCTTCTTCTTCAACAATTTGTACACCGAGCTCCCATTCAGGATAAACCCCATTCTCAATCGCTTCATAAAGATCACGACGGTGGAAATCCGGGTCTTTACCTGCAAGCTTTTGAGCTTCATCCCATACTAGCGCACTTAAACCTTGTTTAGGGGTCCAATGGAATTTCACAAAATGTGATTTTCCTTCGGCATTAATAAGACGGAATGTATGAACCCCAAACCCTTGGATTGAGCGTAAATTACGTGGAATTGCACGGTCTGACATAGCCCAAATCACCGCGTGTGCTGACTCAGGTACTAAAGACACAAAATCCCAGAAAGTATCATGTGCAGTTGCTCCTGTTGGTATTTCTGTATCTGGTTCAGGTTTTACTGCATGAACAAAGTCTGGAAACTTAATCCCATCTTGCACAAAAAACACAGGCGCATTGTTGCCGACTAAATCAAAATTACCCTCTTGGGTATAAAATTTAATGGCAAAACCACGAATATCACGGACCGTATCAGCAGAGCCACGTGGTCCCTGCACTGTTGAGAAGCGTACAAAAATTGGAGTTTGAATGGTTGGGTCAGTCAAAAAACCAGCTTTTGTTAAACGCTCATTTCCTTCATAAGCCTGAAAGTAACCATGAGCGCCCACGCCACGTGCATGCACAATACGCTCAGGAATACGTTCATGGTCAAAATGAGTAATCTTTTCTCGTAAAATAAAATCTTCTAATAGTGTCGAACCGCGAATACCTGCTCTTAAACTATTCTGGTTATCAGCAATTTTAACCCCTTGATTTGTGGTTAATGCTTCATTGGTTGCATCGTCTCTGACTGAGTCTAATTGTTCAGTTTTTTGGGTAGTATTGGCTTTATTTGCAGCATCAGCACCAGCCATTTCACTTGTTTTATTTGTTGATTTAACATTATCAGTCATGTTCATTACCTATGTTTTAAAGTTAAACGTGGGGTGAATTAAAAACTTCAAGAGTTAGTTTTGTTAAAGGAACTTAAATATGGAAAAAGGAGCTCGACATATTTACGTGTGCTCCAAAGCCCAATGCTTTTATGGTGTGAATCTGGAGCCAAAAACGGAGTCAGCTTGCATATTTTTATGGCAAGATCAGGTGTCTGACGTATACGCTCTTGGAGCGCATCAAGTTCGCCATCAGAAATATAGCTAAACAGATAATCTTGGATACGCTGGCTATTCTTTAGTTCTCTGCTGTAGGCCAAGTAGTTAGAAGAATGATCACTACCTGCAATCCAGTCATGAATAATTTGTCGTTCTACAGGGTTAAATACCCCAAACATTTTTCCATTTTCTTCATTAATCATTCGCCAGAATACGCTCTGTTCAGGGTCGGTATTCAATTTAATCCACTTGTGATTAATGAGATGTGTAACTAAGCCTTTAACGTCTTCTGGATTTGATAACCATTGGTTAATGGTTTTGCATCCAAACTGTCTGGTTTCGTTATGTATTAGCTGACCCACGAGCGCTTTTCTTTTTAAAATTTTAAGGACTAAATCTTCAAGATTTAAATTTTTAATAATTTTTGAAGAAGAAACGCCATGGTTATTAAGAGCAAAACCACGTTTTAATTTATTAAAGAAAGCTTCTTTATCTCTGTATTTATCGTAAATATTTTCTATAACTTTAATTGCTTTATCTGCATGTCCATTATCAATATTGTCGATAGTAATGTGTAAATTAAAATATTTTGAATCAATACCAAGTTCTGCAAGCTCATAATTACTAATGAGGAGATGCAGTGGCAGTTGCTCATAACCTAAATTGAAGCCGACAATTTCGGGAATAAACTCAGGTGGAGCATAACCAAGCGCCAGCTGAATCACGGCATTATGATAGTATTCATCCTCTAAAAGCAGATCAAAGCTATCGAGTCCTAGACTACGCAGCAAGTCCTCATAGATACAGACGTGATTTGCTTTAGGCTCACCAAGTCCAAGCTCTTCTAGATAGGTAATAATAAGGTCATGAAAAACCGGATCGTTCCAGTAGTGAACTGAACTATATAACCATGCACCATCTACCTTTTTAGTTGGAGAGACCTTAATTAAAAATTCAAATGCCTGACCGACATTCTGGAAGTATTCTCTCTCACCCCCACTTTGTCTACGGTTTAGATAAGCCTGAAATAACTCACAATTTTGTTTATTGTCGTTTTCACACCATTCTTTAACTGTATTTATAGTTGCAGGAAAATCAATTTCCTTTTGATCTATTTTATCTATTTCTTCATTAAGAAAATCTCTTGCTTTCTTCTCTTTTTCAAAACTAGAAATATCAGGATCAAGGAAAAAAACAAATAATTCGTAATAGTTCTGTTGATTATCTTGTAATAGGTCTAATAATCTTTTTTTCACTACAACAGGCATTTCTATTCTCCTTTAGTGAGATATAAATTACCATACTTTAACCAAACTATAATCCCAGCCTATCTTTGTTATATTACGTTATTAAGAAATCTCATATATTTTTAAATCATTAAAATTCAATAACATAAAAAATAACACAAACTTACATTCTCAACTTTAGAATAATTTAACTATCTGTTTTTATAAAAAATATATAAATAACAAACTAAATTTACATTTGAGTTACTTTTAAAATTATAAAGGCTAAAAACTTAACAAAAAGAAATTAAAAATAATTTTATAAATAAATTAAAACAGTTTTAGGGAGAAAACAAATGTTTAACTCATGTTGCAAATTACTAGCACAGGAAAAAATTAAAATCGGGCGAATTCAAACATGAGGTGCGACAGTTTCAAAAGCCATATGATAATCAACAAGCTGAGCAAATTTCTCTAATGGTGTAAGCCAATCTAACGCCTTTCTAGGACGAGTATTCAGTGACATGGCAACTTGATTTAAATAATGCTGATCTGCCTGATTTAAATCAATCCCTTTAGGTAAATATTGCCTAATTAAACCATTCATATTTTCGCATGTGCCTTTTTGCCAAGGTGAATGTGGGTCACAGAA
>NZ_GG753600.1:598920-601773 GCF_000163635.1 Acinetobacter sp. SH024
GCATATCGAGCTTGATAAACGTCATTGATGCTATTTCTTTTAAGCTCACGATAGATCGTACTAGGATGTCTTTTAATGAGTTCAGCAAATTTTCTGGCTGAAAAGCCTTCTTTTCTTGACTCAAGCATTAATGCAGTACGATCTTCAAAGTTAAGATGATGGTATGACAATTTTATATACTCCATAAACCCTTTAAATTAATTAGGTGGTTTATGTCGCACTTCAAGTTTTACTCTGCCTCGCTTTTTTTGAAAGTGCTTCGGCGGGTTATCTCGCTTACCGTTTTTCTTTAAGCCCCTATTCTGGTGACATTCTTATTGGAAGCTTAGTTAGCTACGACTTACGTGTAAAAGAAAATACACTTCACATTTCACCTGAACTCATTGAAAAATATACACCTGAGTCGATGCAAGTCACTGTAGAAATGATCAAAAAAGGTAAAGAACTTTTACATGCCGACCTTTATATCGCTTGTACCGGGTTATTAAAAAAAGGAGGCTCAGAAACTCAAGAAAAACCTGTAGGCACCTTTTTTTATTCTATTTATTATAAAGATAATTTTTATAATTTTAGACGTATATTTAAAGGACCTCCTAGCCTTAAGCTTATACAATTACTCTATTACATTACACAAGATATTAAATGCATAATATCAGATAATAAAAAATAGAATTCTTTTATAAAAGATAACAAATACACATTTAGAAATGATCATAGTTTTTATTTAACCTCTATGTACCCAAATGTAATTTTAACTATATTCATATTAATTATGTTTAATCATTAAAATTACATTTTATAGAAATCAAGGTTTTATTTAATTTTTAAATTTACATTTAAATATAGGGTAACACCCCAACGCTACACATTAAAAATTTTCATGTTTTAATGAACCTATCTGAAGCTCTCAGATAAAACACACATCATAAATGATATGAGGTAATTAAAGATGAGCACTACTAATAATCAAAGCAATCAACGCAACAATCAGCAGCAACAACAACAGCAAAACGACAACCGTAACAACCAGCAGCAACAAGGCAACCAACAGCAAAACGATCAACAGCAACAAAACAATCAGCAACAACAGCAAAATGACAACCGCCGCCAACAACAAGGCTCTAATCAAAAAGATTCAGGCCAACAAAACTCAAATAACAATAATCAGCAACGCTAATCCGTTGTTGAATTAAATGTCATTTGATGCGGTCATTCATTTTATTTAGGAAGGTGGCCTCACCTTCCTAAATTTAACATAAGCATAAAATTAAATAAGAGAAGAGGAAAAACTGATGACAGATCAAAATACAGACCATGCTCAACTTGTAGCTGGCGACCATAATTATTCTGACTCTCGCTGGCGGGAAAGTTATCTTACTCGACCTTATTATCAAGAAGCTCAATTAACTACGCCAGATCTGGATTATGATCGTGATTTTTCTGCAGCTTATGAACTAGGTCATCGTGCCCGTTCAGAATCTAAAGAAGGAACTCAGTTTGAAGAGATGGAAGGTAGCTTGCAACAAAAATGGGAAGAGCTCAAAGCTGAGTCCCGATTAAAATGGGAACATGCAAAACAAGCCATTAAAGATGCATGGGATGACATGTAACATCCTTAATTGGTCCAAAGCATATAGCTTATTTCCTATTGGCCCTGGGAAATAAGCTTTTTTATTATTTGAAGTATTTATATTAGAAAAACGGCGGCATATTAAAATTATTACTAAGATATTGATTGGCTTGGTGCGGATCATCAAAAATTTCTTTTTTAAATTGTACATCCGGCGTTGTAGATAGAGTATGTGTTGGTTTGATCGTAACTTCTACTACATATCTGTTTTGTTCTTGCTTAGCTTTCACACCATAAATTTCAGAGTCATTAATGCAAGTTCCATCAGTAAAATATACAAACATACCGCCACCTTATCTCTTAACTAAAGTTACTGGTTTTTCCCATTTATTTAACGTAAAAGCCTAACAATAAACTTGAGCCGTACGTAAACAAAATATCAATTTTGGTTTTTCTTAAAATATTCAATAATTTCTTCCCCGTTATTCACGGGAGTTTCTTTACCTGCATATGTTTCTTCATAAGCATATGCAGGTAATGCAACTTTATCGCGAATTGGCGGTAACTTTTCTTGGCCACCTGTGGTAATACGCTCAATAAAACCTGCAAGCCACAATACAAATTCTTGTGTGTTTTTACTCTTCGGAATAATACTTAAATCTAATTTAATTTTAGATTCCTGAAGAGGCTTAATCAGCAATTCAGCAAAATCAATATAATTGTATAAAAGTTTAAGTTTTGTCCCCTTAATCTCATGTCTAAGCTCAATCATTAAATTGTTAAGATCTTCCATAGGATCATCTACAAACCCTTTTTTTTCCTTAACATTTTGATAGATTTTCTCAGCTATTTTTAAGTACTGGGGCATATCCTTACCTTTAAAAATTGTTTTCACTAAAATGAATTTTGGATGAATATAAGTAATTTATTGTGTTTATTTTATTAATTTTTTGAAACTATAATTTACTGAGGAAACAATTCAATAACAACAAATTAATATAAAGGCTATAACACACGGCAGAGTAAAACTTGAAGTGCGACATAAACCACCTAATTAATTTAAAGGGTTTATGGAGTATATAAAATTGTCATACCATCATCTTAACTTTGAAGATCGTACTGCATTAATGCTTGAGTCAAGAAAAGAAGGCTTTTCAGCCAGAAAATTTGCTGAACTCATTAAAAGACATCCTAGTACGATCTATCGTGAGCTTAAAAGAAATAGCATCAATGACGTTTATCAAGCTCGATATGCTTCTGATAACACCTTCGCTAGACGTAGA
>NZ_GG753600.1:602420-624218 GCF_000163635.1 Acinetobacter sp. SH024
CACATTCACCTTGGCAAAAAGGCACATGCGAAAATATGAATGGTTTAATTAGGCAATATTTACCTAAAGGGATTGATTTAAATCAGGCAGATCAGCATTATTTAAATCAAGTTGCCATGTCACTGAATACTCGTCCTAGAAAGGCGTTAGATTGGCTTACACCATTAGAGAAATTTGCTCAGCTTGTTGATTATCATATGGCTTTTGAAACTGTCGCACCTCATGTTTGAATTCGCCCACTAATTTATTGATTAATTTTATATTTTTATATAATTGCTTTTTTTATTATGTTACATATTTTATAGAAAATAACGATAAGAAAACCCACATAAATGTAGGTTTTCTTAAGTGAAATAATTATGAGTTTTTATCCATTTGTTGAGTAGTTGCTGGGTCATTCGAGCCATGTGTTCCATCATCATCTGTTGAATTTCGATCTTGGCAGGCACTCATACCCATTGCGATTGCAACTACCATACTCACTGCACAAAAAATTCTTAACATTGAGGTCACCCTTATAAATCTTAAGATGTAGGCTTATGAATAACATTATCTTATGTTGGCCTACCGCTGTGGTTCTCTTAAGTTTTGTAGGTTGTGCAAGCTTTTGTAAAAATCTAAATAATATAAATGTTAAAAAATTACTTTTCTTGCAATTGATATTTTAATTAAAATTTGGCAACGGCTATTTATTTAATTACATGATATTCATAAAATCAAAATTTCCCGCTCTTTTTTGACTTATGTTGAAATAAGTCATTACTTGCAAACACTATATAAATAAACAATTAATAAATATTTGATATATAAACATTAAAAATTATTTTTTAACCTCTATTGAACCATTATTCAATATTTTCAATTCTAAATAACTCATTATTTTATTAATGAAAATTTAAAAATATTAATATTTGTTTATATAAACCAATCTTTTATTTTTGCAATTGACCCGCTTTAAGGCTCAGCTTATGATGCTCCGGCTGACCTATTTTGTCAGTCGGTTTTAGCAGACCGTCTACCTAAGCGCACTAAAAACAAGTTTTTTGGTGTGTAGCCCCTCGTGCCTTTGACGGAGGAACGGGAGTGGGACACCTTCGGGTGTGCTGGTTTCTTAGGTATCAGTCTGCTAACCCTCTTTCGTTTCACCACCATAATTAATAGCAGTGATTGGGCGCAACTTCTTTCATCAAGGAGTCTCTAATGACTATTATTTTATATCGTGTTTTTTCTTCTACTCTTCATCACGTTATCGACTTAACTGAAACTATTTTCAAGAAAATATCCTACAGTTTTATGTTTCTGCTTTCCTATCTTTTCAGAGTAAATATTTCCATATTTAACGCTCGATAAAGACTAGAAAATTTCTATAAACATGACTTAACGATAACAACAACCAATGAAGAGCAATAATGATGTTTTTTTTATATCGTATTGTTTTAATCTGCACCCTATTAATAAGTTCTATAAGTTTATTAGGTTGCAGGTCTATCAGTAAAAATGAATTTAATACACATTGTGTTTGGGCAGGTCGTGCACTTTCACAATGCAACTGTATTTATAACTCTTTAGAAAAACATTATTCGCCGCAGTTTGTAGAGAACTTACCCAAAGTAAGCTTACAAAATATTAATGCGAATATGCACTTTGTGGAAACTATGAATGAAACTATGCACCAATGTCAGTTAAGCGCAAGAAAAGACTCAATTAACTAACTTTTGCATGCTCTACCAAGAAATCTAAAAAAGCCCTTACGCGCTTAGGGACATATTTATCATGTCCTATCCAAACAGCATGAAATTCTTCTGAAGCCTTGATATTCCAGTCTTCAAGGATTTTGACCAACTGTTTTTGTTCTAAAGCTTTTTTGACTTGGAATTGGTTAAGTTGTGCAATACCAGCACCTGCAAGCGCTAACTGCAAGATGGCTTCTCCATGATTTATTCTTAAAACCTTAGTGGGAGCAAGTGTGATTTCTTGATCGTCTTTTTTAAAAAGCCACGTTTTATTTTGACGTTGGTAACTTACGTCTAAAAGCTGATGTTCGTATAACTGTTCTGGATGCTGCGGATAACCATTCTTTTCAATATATGTAGGTGAACATACATAATGTTTCTGAGTGCGTCCGAGTGAGCGAGCAACCAAATTTGAGCTTTTCAAAGGTCCCGTGCGAATTGCAACATCAATTCTTTGTTCAACTAAATTAATGACTTCATCACTCAAATGAGCTTCTAATTCTATTTGTGGGTAGCGCTCGTTAAATAGAGAAATACAAGGCAATAAAAAATGCGTCCAATATGAAAGACTGGTATGAATTCTAATACGCCCTTGCGGCATGTGATTTGCAGTAACAGATTGTTCTAGTTCATCCAGATTATTAAGTATTTGAATGCCTTGCTCATAAAATTGGCATCCTTCACTGGTAAGCTGAAACTGGCGTGTTGAACGGTTCAGTAGTCTGACGCCAAGTCTTTTTTCTAAGCGTGAAATTAACTTACTCACAGCAGACGGCGTCATGTCACAAGCTCTTGCGACTGCTGAAAAGCTTCCTAACTCGACCACTCGAATAAAAATTGCCAACTCCCCAGACCGATTAATATCAAAATATGACATAACAAAATCTATTTATGAATTTCATTCACAAATCTTATTCCGCTTAGGTCGCTATAACAAGCCAGCAATTTGTTTCAAGATAACTTTAATTCGTTTTAAAGAGTTCACGAGATGAAACTTTATCAACCCGCCCTATTCTCTCTTGTTTTATTTACGAGCTTTGCACAAGCAGAAGTACAAAAGAGCCAGTGGGTTACCACTTGGGCAGCTAGTCCACAAAAAGTCTGGAATAAAGATTTCGTTTTCCCGACCAATATTCCAGATCAAATATCGAATCAGACCATTAAACAAATTAGTCAAATTAGTTTAGGTGGTGAAGCTATTAGACTCGTTTTTACCAATCAATATGGCGATCAACCGCTCTATATTGATAAAACTACCGTGGGGCTAGTCAAAGGACAAAGTCTTAAATCAAAGAGTGCTTATCCAGTTTATTTCTCTGGAAAGCTTAAAGCACAAATTTTACCAGGCAAACAACTGATGAGTGATCCAATCCAGCTCCCTGTTCCAGATCATGGGCAGTTAATGGTAAATACCTTTATTCAAAGGCCAACTACATTTAAAACTTTTCATTGGGATGCGAAACAAACCAGTTGGCTCATTACGGGTAACCAGACCGCGAACTTAAATACGCCTAGCAGTGCAAAAAAAACAACCGCACGATTATTATTATCGTCTATCGAAGTAAAACCAAAGCGTAAAGCCCATGTTGTTGCAGTCATTGGCGACTCAATTACCGATGGTGCAACTGCAACTCTAGACGCAAATACTCGATGGACCGACTTTTTAGCTAAGCGCTTATCGCCACATCAAGTCGCGGTCATTAACAGTGGAATTTCAGGAAATCGACTACTCACAGACGGTATGGGTGACAGTGCTTTAGATCGTTTGAAAAAAGAAATATTTCAATATTCAGGTGTGAAAACATTAATTGTTCTGGTGGGTATTAATGATATTTCATGGCCCGGTACTGCTTTTGCACCTAAACAACAAATACCGACTTTTGAAGCACTTACTCAAGGTTATAAACGTGTTGTAGATGAAGCACATCGCCAAGGTATTCAAGTGATTGGAGCAACCTTATTACCATTTTCAGGAGCTTTACCAAATACTCCTCTTGATAACTACTATCAACCGAATAAAGATGAATTACGTCAGCGCATTAATCACTGGATCAGAACCAGCCATACATTTGACGGCGTACTTGATCTTGAGCGAGGTTTAAAAGACCCTAAGCATCCTGACCGATTAAATCCAATTTATGATTCGGGAGATCATTTACATCCGAATGACCGTGGGAATCAACAAATGGCAAATCTGGTTGATGTAAACCAGTTACTCCATAATTAATGTCTAGATACAGGTAGGAATTTGCTTCCTACCTGTATCAATATGGATTAATTCCCCTCTAACTCGACATTAAGTTTTGGTGTAATAGGCTGTTTTTCAGCTGCATATCGTCTTAAAACCATGACGGCGAAAAGCGCTAAAATTGCAGGAATTGCGATCATCACAAAGTTCATCTTATGTGGTAACTCTAAACCCAATAACAGGCCCGTTAAGATAGGTCCAACAATAGCCCCAATTCGACCTACACCAGAGGCACAGCCAATCCCAGTAGAACGCACACTTAGTGGATAATATTGTGCAACATAGCTATAAAGAAGAATTGAAGTACCAATCGTTGCAGCTCCTGCAACGGTCACCAAACCATATAAAACATAGGCGGGTGACTTAAAGCCTAAACCGACTAAAGCTAAAACTCCCGCCAGTAGCATTCCCATAATTACCGGTTTTAAATGGAATTTATCAGACAAAATACCGCCGCCGATTGAACCGATCATTGCGCCAACATTTAGAGCAAGCAAGAACAAAATACTCTTTCCGAGTGAATAACCTGCTGCCAGCATGAGTTTTGGTAACCAGCTACTTAAGGCATACACCATGAGCAAGCACATAAAGAACACGAGCCAAAACATGAGTGTATTGAAAGCACGGCCTTGTTGAAATAATCCCTTTACAGAACTACCTGTTGGAACATTATCTTCATTAAGCACTAATTGCGTAGTGATCGTTAGGTTTTGTTCAGGCGAAATTTTTTGAATAATGCGCTGTGCTTGCTCAGTCTTACCCGTCTTAACTAAAAAGGTTAAAGACTCAGGTAAAAACTTCCAAATGACAGGTAATAAAAATAATGGAATACCGGCAATTAAAAACATAATTTGCCACCCCTGACTTTCAACCAAATAACTACCGATCAATGCTGAAAGTATTCCCCCAATTGCATAACCACTAAACATACTTCCCACCAAAGTACTTCTTATACGTTTAGGCGCATATTCTGATGTAAGTGCAACTAAATTTGGCATAACCCCACCAATGCCTAGTCCCGCCAAGAACCGAAGTACCCCAAACTCAAGTGGGCTTGATGCAAAAGCACCTAAAAAGGTAAAACCACTAAAAAAAGTCACACAGATTAAAATTACCTTTTTACGGCCTATTTTGTCTGCCAATGTTCCAAAGAACATTGCCCCAAACATCATTCCGCATAGTGCTGTACTTGCTAACATCCCCGCCTGTACAGCTGTTAACGACCACTCTTGCATTAGCAAAGGCAGTACCACGCCATAAATCACCAGATCATAACCATCAAAAATAATAATTAATAAACACCAAAGTAAAATACTCCAGTGAAAAGGGGTAAATCTGGCCTGATCAATAACTTCATTTACATTTAATTTAGATGTTGTCATTTACTCACCTCCTTTGTGAGATAAATTCATATTCAATTTTTTAAAACGACATACTGCACCCTAAAGAAAAAACAAATTATTCAAGGTTTTATTGAATAAATTAAAAGTCATAACTCGCCATCATATTGAAGCGGTTATCAATCCCGTTACGTCCATCAAAAGTTTCTCGTTCGCCATACACATATTCGACGCCCAAGGTAATTGGTTTGTATGGGTTATAAAGTGCATTCACCCAGCCCTGCCAAAGCTCTTTATTTTGGGTAGTGCTATTACGTTGTAATTCGGCAAAACGGTTATCATCTTTGGCTTTCATATATCCATAAGCTAAGGTTGAACGAATTTGCGGTGTAAATTGATGAGTAATACCTAAAGAAACGGTGTCAAATTCATTGCTATGCATATTGTTTTGATCATCTATTGCATAGCCGCTGTTACTCCATAGTAGGAAACGCCCATCTCCTTTGACATGGTAATAATCGGCTTTGAGTAATGTATCAGGTGTAATTTGGTATTTACCGCCGAAGCCTACGCCCCAAGCGACTTCCTCATCATGATTAGTTCTCTTTTCGGCAACAAAACTACGTCCCGACAACATCGAGCCATTGGCAAATTTATGATTTAAGCGCCCTACCAACGCTGGTAAACGCATTTTATTATCTGGGTCTGAAGTCGCAGTATATTTCGGATCTTCAACCGATATTGCAAAACTTGTATTTGCCGTTAAGTTATCGCTATAGCGAACTAGTGGTGATCTTAATAATGCACTGCCTACAAATGTGCCCGCATCAATCGTTTCCGGATAATATTCGGGTGCAATAAATGTTGACCACGTTTGACCAATCAACCATTTATCAAAGGTTAAATAAGCATGGCGTATCCGAAACTGATCACGACTGGCTGCCCCAAAGAAGTCCATTTCTAACTTTCCGCCCACCTCACCCGCGGCCGTCGGGGTTTTAAAATTCAACCCGAAACGTGTCACATTAACCGTACTGTGCAACTGGTCTTTTTGTGCAGATTCTTCTGGCGTGTTTTCAAGTGGAACACCGCTAATATTGTTATACATCGTAGATGCCCCCTTCATTTGATAAGAAGCATCTGCCCGTATATAACCATATAAGTTAAATTCTGCACCAGACTTGGTTAAACCTTGTTTTGTAGGCTGAATAGCTTGGGGCGTTGCAGTAGTTGCTAGCTCCACTCTTTGTTGCGATAAAGATTTTTGCGCCTGCATATTGGCTTGTAACATAGCCCGAAGTTCTTTCACTTCTTGGCGAAGTTGTGCTATTTCAGGATCTGTTTGACCTGCCAAAGCGAAAGACATAAACAGGGTCACAGAAACAGCCAACAGGCTTTTTTGAACCGTTGTATTTAAAACTTTCATCATGAAATTTTCCTTTTGATCTTTAATTAGACTTAAAGATCTCGACATCCTTTTTGTTATGTACCTATCTAAAATAGGTGCTTAAAATTTGCCTTCCTTTCACAAGAAAGACCTTCGATCATATTTTTTAGACAAAACCTCCCTAAAGCGGCCTGAAAACCACTTTTAATTTGTTTTAAGTAAAGCCAAATCTTCTAATTCTTTTCAGTTTTTATATTCTCTTCCTCATTGAGAATATGCAGGTTTTATATCCGTATTAACGCTTTCCCAAATCCATTATTTTTTTGCAATAAACCCTTGATACGTCAAAATTTGCGTATAAGGATGCACACTTTCAAAACCAGCTTTTTCTAAAAGTTTTATATATCCTTCAGTGGTTAGGCTAAAAAAGTCTTGCGCCATACGCTCTAACATTTTTTGACATTGTTCTTCTGTTAAGCCTTGTGCCAAACATAAATAACGTAAAGCTTGAAGATGCTGTGGATTTACACACGTCATTAAATCGTAGGTCAGCAAAATCGCTTTTTCTTTTAAGCGATCATAAATACCCTTAAAAAAAACAGGTTTTATGTCATCTGCAATAAAATGAGCTACGAGAATAGAAAGTGCAGCATCAAAGCAATTCTCAAGAGGTAAAGCTGACGTTTCACCGTGAACAAAGGTGACTTGAGAAGATTTATCTAAAAGTTCAACCTGTTCCTGAGCTTTTTGCAGCATAGTCAAAGATGGATCAACTGCTGTAAATTTCCAGTTTGGATGACGTTTAAGTAAATATTCGAGTTCATACCCCGTGCCACAACCCACAATTAAAATATGAGCATTTGGCGGCAACACTGATTGCAAAATGGCATCCACCTGTTGATGGATCACTTCATAACCCGGAATTAATTTACGAATATGTTCGTCATATCCTTCGACTACCTTTGGGCTATTAAAGTCTTTTGCCATTTTGTTTATCCTCTATTTAAACTGCCTTTCAACTTATAGTTTGCTGCACTTTGACCTGAATTTCGACTTCTTTAATCAAAGACATTTCCAGTTAAGTTAAGTTCAGCTCGCATAATTTCCTGCAATTTAAACTTTTGCGCTTTGCCTGAAGCTGTCATTGGAAACTCATTAAAGAATCGGACATAGCGCGGCACTTTATTATGAGAAATATGCTCTTTGCAGAATTGGCGAATGCTGTCTTCATCAATTTGATGATGCTCATGCAAAATAATACAAGCACAGAGTTCTTCACCATATCTAGCGTCTGGCAAGCCAATAACTTGCACATCGCTCACATCTGGATGAGTGTATAAAAAGTCTTCAATTTCTTTTGGAAAGAGATTTTCCCCACCGCGAATCACCACATCTTTAATACGGCCTTTAATTTTAATAAAACCCTCTTGATCCATTTCGGCAATATCACCTGTATGCATCCAGCCAGCAGCATCAATGACCTCTTTGGTCTTTTCTTCTTCGCCCCAATAGCCAGCCATCACTGAATAACCGCGAACGCATAGCTCACCCAAAGTTCCTTGCGGAACGATCTGCCCTTCTAAATCGACAATTTTAATTTCAACATGCGGATGAACATGACCAACTGTACTCACACGTTTATCAATCGAATCATTTACCGAGCTTTGTACACTCACTGGCGAGGTTTCGGTCATGCCATAACAAATGGTGATTTCAGACATATGCATTCGGTCTATAACACGTTGCATAATTTCACGTGGACAAGGACTACCTGCCATAATGCCTGTTCTTAAGCTCGATAGATCAAAATCATTAAACTGTTCATGCTCTAAGGTTGCAATAAACATGGTTGGCACGCCATACGCTGCCGTGCAACGCTCTTGATGAATCGCTTTTAAAGTTTCTAAAGGATTAAATACAGCCGATGGATAGACCATGGTTGCACCATGCGTAACACATGCCAAATTCCCCATCACCATGCCGAAACAATGAAACAACGGCACAGAAATACAGACTTTATCTTCCGCGGTTAAACGAATGCCTTCCCCCACGAAATAACCGTTATTTAAAATATTATGGTGGGTCAACATGGTCCCTTTAGGATTACCTGTTGTACCTGATGTAAATTGAATATTAATGGTTTCATCAAACTGAAGTTGCTTGGTTAATAGTTTTAATTGTTCTAGCTGTTCAGAAGTTGGTGTAGTGACTAAATCACTAAAGCGATGAATACCCGTATGTTGCTGATCATCAATTTTAATAACAAATTTTAAATGTGGTAGTCGTGCTGAACTCAGCACTTTATCTGCACTGTTAGTTAACTCAGGGGCAATTTTTGTGAGCAGTTCTTGGTAATCAGTCGTTTTGAATTGAGAAGCAATAATCAATCCTTTGCATGAGACCTTATTCAACACATATTCAAGTTCATGGCTTTTATAAGCTGTATTCAGGTTAACTAAAATAATCCCTGCTTTAAAAGCTGCAAATTGGGTTACCGTCCATTCCACACAATTAGGCGACCAGATCGCTAATCGATCTCCTTTTCTTAATCCCAATTTTAAAAGGCTACAAGCAAAAGCATTTACTTCATCCTGTAAAGCTTTGTAGGTTAATCGTCTGTTTTGGTGGAAACTGACGATTGCTTCCTTTTCTGCATATTGCCAACAGGCCTGATCGAATTGTTCACCAATGGTCATACCCAATAAGGGCTGTGTGCTTGGTCCCGAGGCGTAGCTTAACCGTTCTTGTTGCATTGAATCATTCTCCTTGATTCTTTTAATTCTCTTCTTACCTGATCTAATTGTTGTTACTGCAACTATTTTTCTAAACCGCCTGCTTTGTGTTGTTTTATCCTTTATATGCTCTATTTCCTCTGCACAGCATCTACACAAAAATCAGCAATCTGTTTTGAAAAATAGTCTTTGTGCGCATGATCAAACTTTGTATTTTGAGCTGGGTCTAGAGGTTCAACCACCACATAGGTCATGGCACCGACAACACAAAGTGCTGCTGTATTTAAATCATCCAAGACAAACTCACCACTTGCATTTCCATCCGCAAGTATTTTTTTAATACTTTGTTTAATCAATTGCTTCACACGAAAACGCTCATGTTCAACCGTTGAATCCACTGGTTCAAACATGAGTGAATATGCAAGCTGAGGACTATTCAGTGCCCTTTTTACAAAGGTTGCCACAGCCTTGTGTAATTTCTGCTTTGCCGATAAGTCACTTTCGGTAATCGAATCGATGACCAATAGTTCTGTATTAATAGCCTCGGACAAAACTTCAATCAGTACTTGGCTTTTATTATCAAAGTAGCGATAAACCAGTCCACTAGATACACCCGCCTGCTCTGCAATTGTTTGTATTTGTGCGTCTTTAAACCCTCCCTCTGAAATTAACTTTCTGGCTGAACTCAAAATCGACTTACGATTTTGTTCCATCCGCTCTTGCATTAAAGATGATCGTTTATAGCTCATAATTTATTCTCTAACAAATAAAATGAATTGTAAATCATTTTATGAATCAGTATTCACTTTTTTAAAAAATCATTGTATGGTAATTATCAAATACCCACAAAATATTTTATGGACAACAAATATAACCAATAGGATGAAGATATCATGAACCTACGCAGCTTGAATTTCGGTCTAGATGAAACTTTAATTGCGCTTCAAGATTCTGTGGCAGCATTTTGTGCAAAGGAAATTGCACCAATTGCCCAACAAGTTGATCAAGACAACAAATTCCCTGCACATCTCTGGAAAAAATTTGGAGATATGGGCCTTTTAGGCATGACGGTTTCTGAAGAATATGGCGGTGCCAATATGGGTTATTTAGCTCATATTATTGCTATGCAAGAAATTTCCCGTGCTTCGGCAGCCATTGGTTTGTCATACGGTGCTCATTCTAATTTATGTGTAAACCAGATTAACCGTAACGGTAACGAGCAGCAAAAACAAAAGTATTTACCAAAACTGATTTCCGGTGAATATGTGGGTGCCCTTGCGATGTCTGAACCGAATGCGGGCTCTGATGTCGTCAGCATGAAATTACGCGCCGAGCAAAAAGGTGATCACTTTGTTTTAAACGGTTCAAAAATGTGGATCACTAACGGCGGTGATGCAGATGTATTGGTGGTTTACGCCAAAACTGACCCACAAGCTGGCGCAAAAGGCATGACTGCTTTTTTAATTGAAAAAGGCATGAAAGGCTTTAGTCACGGCAACCATTTAGACAAACTCGGTATGCGTGGCTCTAACACTTACCCGCTGTTCTTTGACAATGTAGAAGTTCCTGCTGAAAACGTACTCGGTGGTGTTGGTAACGGTACAAAAGTACTGATGAGCGGCCTAGACTATGAACGTGCAGTTTTAAGTGCTGGCCCTTTAGGCATTATGGATGCCTGTCTGGATGTGGTAATTCCTTATTTACATCAACGCGAACAGTTTGGCCAAGCTTTAGGTGAATTCCAACTTATGCAAGGCAAACTTGCAGATATGTATTCAACTTGGTTGGCATGTAAAGCACTCGTTTATGCTGTTGGTGCTGCATGTGATAAAGCCGACCATGACCGCAGTCTACGTAAAGATGCCGCAAGTGCCATTTTATATGCTGCTGAAAAAGCAACATGGATGGCTGGTGAAGCAATTCAAACTTTAGGCGGTAATGGTTATATCAATGAATTCCCTGCTGGCCGTTTATGGCGTGATGCAAAACTTTATGAAATTGGTGCAGGAACTTCTGAAATTCGCCGCATGCTGATTGGCCGTGAACTCTTCAATGAAACCAAATAATAATTATAAATAAGGACGCATCTTATGAACCAATTACAAAGCAAGATTAATGTTCGAAGTGAAGACTTCAAAACAAACCAGCAAGCCATGCAAACATTGGTCACAGATCTCAAACAAGTTGCCCAGCGTATTGCGTTAGGTGGTGGTGAAAATGCCCGTCAAAAACATTTGGCTCGAGGTAAGCTTTTACCCCGCGAACGTATTGATCAACTGATTGATGTCGGCACGGCATTTTTAGAAATTGGTCAATTGGCAGCGTACAACGTTTATGAAGATGATGTACCTGCCGCTGGGGTGATCGCGGGTATTGGTCAGGTCAACGGCATCACTTGCATGATCGTTGCTAACGATGCAACGGTTAAAGGTGGAACGTATTACCCACTTACGGTTAAAAAGCATTTACGCGCACAAGAAATTGCTGAACAAAATCACTTGCCTTGTATTTATTTGGTGGATTCTGGTGGTGCCTATTTACCAATGCAAGATGAAGTTTTCCCAGACCGTGATCACTTTGGGCGTATTTTCTATAATCAGGCACGCATGTCGAGCCTAGGTATTGCCCAAATTGCTGTGGTGATGGGTAGCTGTACCGCAGGTGGTGCTTATGTTCCTGCCATGTCTGATGAAACCATTATTGTCCGTAATCAAGGTACAATATTCTTAGGCGGCCCTCCTCTAGTAAAAGCTGCAACTGGCGAAGTGGTGAGTAGTGAAGATTTAGGTGGTGGTGATGTCCACACACGTCTTTCAGGTGTGGCTGACCATTTAGCCGAAAATGATGAACATGCAATTGCGATTGCACGAAACATTGTCGCTAACCTTAATAAAAAGCCAAATGAGTTAAATAAACAAGTTGATGAACCATTGTTTGATGCATCAGAACTCTATGGTGTGGTGCCAAGTGATGCGCGTAAACCTTTCGATGTACATGAAGTGATTGCCCGTATTGTAGATGGCTCACGTTTTGATGAGTTTAAAGCACGTTTTGGTTCAACACTGATTACCGGTTTCGCTTCACTCTATGGTATGCCAGTCGGGATTATTGCCAATAACGGGATTTTATTTTCCGAGTCTGCACAAAAAGGTGCGCACTTTATTGAGCTGTGCACTCAGCGCAATATTCCATTGTTATTCCTACAAAACATTACGGGCTTTATGGTTGGTCGCCAGTATGAAAATGAAGGGATTGCAAAAAACGGCGCTAAATTGGTTATGGCAGTTGCAACCGCAAATGTACCAAAACTCACCTTGATTATTGGTGGTTCGTTTGGTGCGGGTAACTACGGTATGTGCGGACGTGCTTATTCACCACGCTTTTTATGGACTTGGCCGAACTCTCGTATTTCAGTGATGGGCGGCGAACAAGCGGCAAGCGTCCTCTCGACTTTAAAACGTGATCAGATTGAGCAAAAAGGTGCCCAGTGGTCAGTACAAGAAGAAGACGAATTTAAACAACCGATTCGTGAACAATACGAGCGTCAAGGCCATCCGTATTATGCTTCTGCCCGACTTTGGGATGATGGTGTAATTGACCCAGCTCAAACTCGTCAGGTACTTGGTTTAAGTCTTGCTGCTGCTATGAATGCACCAATCCAACCAACCAAATTTGGCGTGTTCCGCATGTAAGAGGTGTATATGAGCTATCAATTTTTACAACTCGAACAACAAGATCGGGTTGCCTATGTTTGGCTGAACCGCCCTGAATTGCACAATGCTTTTAATACTACAGTCATTGAAGAATTGCATGCCTGTTTTAAGCAAATTAATACACGTGATGACATTCGTGTTGTGGTTTTAGCTGGTCGCGGCAAAAGCTTTTCAGCAGGTGCCGACCTCAACTGGATGAAACAAGCAGGTCAGGCATCTTCAGCTGAAAATGAAGCAGATGCATTAAAACTTGCCCAAATGTTAGATGCACTTGCAACACTTAAACAACCGACTATTGCCCGCGTGCATGGCATTGCCTTTGGTGGTGGTATGGGTTTAGCGTCAGCATGTGATATTTGCATTGCCAGCACTGATGCCAAGTTTGCAACATCTGAGGTTCGTTTAGGACTTGCTCCATCTACCATTAGTCCCTATGTAATTCGTGCGATTGGTGCAAGACAAGCCTCTCGTTACTTCTTAACTGCAGAGCGAATTTCAGCACGTGAAGCCAAACACATTGGTTTGGCACACGAAGTTGCAGATGCTGAAGACTTAGATAAAAAAGTTCAAGAAATTATTGATGCTCTATTACTCGGTGGCCCGCACGCTCAAGCGGCCTCAAAACAACTCATTCAAATGGTGAGCAACCAGACCATGAGTAATGACTTGCTGCAACAGACAGCACATCATATTGCTCAAGTTCGTCAAGGCAGTGAGGCAAAAGAAGGTCTGAGTGCTTTTTTAAATAAGCAACAGCCTGCTTGGATTTCTAACTCGAATAACAACAATTAAGGACGATCATCATGTTTGAAAAGATTTTAATTGCGAACCGTGGCGAGATTGCCTGCCGCGTAATTCGTACAGCTAAAAAATTAGGTATTAGAACGGTTGCCGTTTACTCAGATGCAGACGCAAATGCACAACATGTCAAACTTGCAGATGAAGCGATTTATATTGGTCAGTCCCCTGCAACGCAAAGTTATTTACAAGCAGACCGCATTATTCAGGCAGCGATCGATACGGGCAGCCAAGCGGTTCACCCAGGCTACGGCTTCCTTTCAGAAAATGATCAGTTTGCACTCGCTTGCCAACAACACAATATTTGCTTTATTGGCCCACCAGTGGATGCCATTTTAGCAATGGGCTTAAAAGCGACCTCTAAAGCTTTAATGGAAAAAGCAGGTGTTCCTTTAACACCGGGCTATCACGGAACCAACCAAGATGCTGACTTTTTAAAACAGCAGGCAGATCGAATTGGATATCCTGTTTTAATTAAAGCCAGTGCGGGCGGCGGTGGTAAAGGCATGAGTCTGGTTGAACGCAGTGAAGACTTTTTGCATGCCTTAGCCTCTTGTAAACGTGAAGCTAAATCGAGCTTTGGTAATGATGATGTCTTGATTGAGCGTTATGTGATTCAACCTCGCCATATTGAAGTACAAGTGTTTGGCGATACACATGGCAATTATGTACATTTGTTTGAACGTGATTGTTCGGTACAGCGTCGCCATCAAAAAGTGTTAGAAGAAGCCCCTGCTCCACAAATGCCAAGCGAGAAGCTCGATGCAATGCGCCAAGCTGCAATTGATGCTGCGCGTGCGGTAAATTATGTCGGTGCTGGTACAGTTGAGTTTATTGTGGAACAAGATGGAACGGCGTATTTCATGGAAATGAATACCCGTTTACAAGTCGAACACCCTGTCACCGAAATGATTACAGGTGAAGACTTGGTTGAGTGGCAACTTCGTGTGGCTTATGGTGAACCTTTACCTAAACTACAAAACGAATTGCAGATTCACGGACATGCGCTCGAAGCACGGATTTATGCTGAGGAACCTGAAAAAGGCTTTTTACCTGCCATTGGTAAAATTGACTATTTGCGTTACCCAACTCAAAACCAATATGTGCGTGTAGACAGCGGTATTGTTGAAGGCGATGAAATCACGACCTATTACGACCCAATGATTGCCAAACTCATTGTATGGGGTAAAAACCGTGAAGCTGCGCTCATTCAAATGCAACACGCTTTAAGCCAATTCCATGTCGATGGCTTAGGCAACAATATTGCCTTTCTGGAAAAGATTGTTCGTAGTGAATCTTTTAAACAAGCCAAGCTTGATACCAACCTGATTCAACGTGAACAAAACTTCTTGTTTAGTCCTGAAGAAATTAAACCGGAACTGGTGGTAGCAGCAGCATTTATTGAGTTTTTAAGCCAACTTAATAACAACAGCTCAAACCAAAAACAGCTTTGGCAAACTCAGCCACTTTGGCGTTTAAATATTGCTTATCAGCACAGCATCAAACTGAATTATTTAAACCAAAATACCCAAATCAAGTTTGCCTCAAATGAACATGGCTTCACCGCAGAATATAACGGTCAAAGCTACCCGATTTCAGGTCAATTGCTTGATGCGCATATGGCATCTGTTCAAATTGGTGGGACTCAGCAAAAGCTATCTTTTAACCAAAGTCAGCAAGGCATTACCTTGTTCCAAAATGGACAAAGCTATAAGTTTGCATATATTCGCCAAGACTTTAATCAAGCAGATAGCCAAGCCGATGAAGGTCACTTAAAAGCACCGATGCCGGGTGTAGTCACGCAAGTGCTAGTCAGTGCAAATCATAGCGTAAAGAAAGATGATATTTTAATGACGCTTGAAGCCATGAAAATGGAATATACCATTCGTGCGCCTAAAGACGGCGTGATTGTAGACTCCTATTTCCAAGTCGGTGATCAGGTCAAAGCTGGCGACGAGCTTGTTGAATTTCAGCCTGCACAGGAGGAAGTTGCATGAGTGAGTTTGTCAAAATCGTGGAGGTCGGTCCCAGAGACGGCCTCCAAAATGAAAAGCAGGCTTTGACTGTCGAACAACGCTTAAACTTTATTAATGACCTTATTAATGCAGGTCTGAAATCGATTGAAGTCGGTTCATGCGTTTCGGCAAAATGGGTACCGCAAATGGCTCAAAGTGATGAGCTATTTAAGCTGTTACCCCAAACAACTGATGTGCAATTTAGCCTGCTCACCCCCAATATCAAAGGTTTTGAAACTGCTCAAGCGGTAGGATGCAAAGAGGTTGCGGTGTTTACCGCAGCTTCTGAAAGTTTTACCCGCAAAAATATCAACTGCTCTATTGATGAAAGCTTTGAAAAATTTAGCGATGTCATGAGCGCGGCAAAAGCGCATAACATCCGTGTGCGCGGTTATGTCTCTTGCGTTGTCGACTGTCCTTATGAAGGTGCAATTGCCCCTGAACAAGTGGTAAAAGTTGTTAAACGGCTCTATGACATGGGCTGCTATGAGGTGTCTTTAGGTGAAACTATTGGTACCGCAACACCAGATCGCGTTCAAAAGGTTTGGCAAGCCTGTCTTGCTGAACTCGACAGCAAGGTTTTGGCAGGACATTTCCACAATACCTATGGCATGGCGATTGCCAATATTTATCAGTCTTTACAGCAAGGCATTCGTGTTTTTGACTCGTCCCTTGCAGGACTCGGTGGTTGCCCTTATGCCAAAGGTGCCTCTGGTAATGTATCGACCGAAGATTTGTTTTATTTGTTGTCGCACATGGGGTTTGAAACTGGCATTGACTTAGAAAAACTGATGCAAGCCAGTCAAAATATTAGCAATGTATTAAACCGAAAAAGCTTGTCGAATTATGCAAATGCTTATTGGCAAACCAAGTGTGCGTAGTCATTAATTAAAATAGCTCAGCATCTGGTATAAAACTTAATATTAGGCTGAGTACCAGATCATCCTATCTCATCTTTATCTCAT
Organism: Acinetobacter sp. SH024; assembly: GCF_000163635.1. NCBI lineage: Bacteria > Pseudomonadati > Pseudomonadota > Gammaproteobacteria > Moraxellales > Moraxellaceae > Acinetobacter > Acinetobacter sp. SH024. The sequence continues at coordinate 619,352 of NZ_GG753600.1, forward strand.
TTCGTTCAGGAATTGGGACTAATTCCCTTATGCAATTTTTTTAAAATTTATCGTTTATCTCTGTATTAAATGCCTCTTTCAAAAGAAGCATTCTCTACCCTATTTTTATTCTAATCTGTATTATTCTTCATACTTTTTTATCTTAGTCCTTAAAAAATTTATCTCATTATTTATAAAAATAAGATGCATCCATTTCAATTCTTGGAGAAATATATTCTTCCACCCAATCTAACCATGCACGTGTTTTGGCATCGATAAAATGGCGTGAAGGCAACAAGGTATAAACTCCGATATCGGGCGAACGCCACTCTGGCAAGATATGACATAATCTTCCATTTTGAACCGCATCTAAAGCCGAAAACATCGGCAATAATGCGATGCCCATATCTTGTTGCACTACATCTAATAATAACTCAGGGTTATCTGCAATGAGTTGCCCGCCAATGTCGATTTGGTAAGACTCACCACTTGTATTTAATAAGTGCCAATCTGGTGTAATAGACGGGTTTACCAAGCGTAAACAGGCATGATCTTTTAAGTCTTCTGGGGACTTCGGCATACCATGCTTTTCTAAATAAGCAGGTGAAGCACATAAAACAGAAAAGATAGTGCCAATTCTGCGTGCGACAAAACGAGAGTCTGTTAATGATTCAGTCAGATAAAGACTGACATCCACCCCTTTTGCCAACAAGTCTGGAACGTACTGTGAAGTCGTATATTCCACTGTTAATTCGGGGTAATGCTTACAAAACTCGGCCATCACTGGAAAAACATAATGATGCCCAAAGCTTCCCATGCTTAATACACGTAAACGGCCTTTGGGTTTAGATGCTGTTCCTGTTACTTCTGATTCTGCTTCATCCACCATTGAAATGACTTGCCGACAGCGTTCTGCGTAAGTCGCACCAATATCGGTCAGTGCCTGCTGGCGTGTTGAGCGTTGTATTAATTTTGTACCTAAGCGTGTTTCTAGCTCGCTGATAAGACGTGAAACCTGTGCTGTGGTCAGATCCATCTGCTCAGCTGCTGCTGTGAAACTCCCGCTATCAATCACTTTCAGGAATGCATGCATTGCATGCAATAGTCCACCATCGAGATTTTTGCGCATAACGTAAATATGTTTTCCTAAATTACGGATTGTTGCACCAGTTTAGATCAACCACAATGACTAAATGTACATACATTGGCACTAATTCTTTTTAAGAAGAGGAACCGATCTTTTTTTATTTCGTATGTCACTTGCTCCAAATATTCAACTGGATGTTGAAAAAAGAAAGTAGTCCGAGCTACTAAAAATTCTAAGGAGATATAAATGAATATAGCTACAAAAGTCACTCCAAATATTATTGCAACAAAGGATGTGTCACTTGAAGATAAATATGTAAGTGATAACGGTACAGCATATATGACCGGCATTCAGGCACTTGTTCGTTTGCCTCTTGCCCAAACTCGCCGTGACGCGATGAATGGTTATCATACTGCTGGTTTTATTTCTGGTTATCGCGGTTCTCCTGTTGGTAACTATGATAGTTTCCTTTGGCAAGTTCAGGGATTACTTAAATCCCATGATGTTGTATTTCAACCTGGTGTAAACGAAGACTTGGCTGCTACCGCTATTTGGGGTACCCAACAAGTTAATCTTTCAGGCCAAGGCAAATATGATGGAGTGTCTTCATGGTGGTATGGTAAAGGCCCGGGTGTTGACCGTTCAGGCGATGTACTCCGCCATGCGAACTTAGCTGGTACCTCTGAACGTGGTGGTGTGGTTGCTTTATTTGGTGATGACCACTCATGTAAATCTTCTACAATCCCGCATCAGTCTGAACATGTCATGATTGGTTGCGGTATTCCCATTTTCTATCCAACATCCGTTCAACAAATTTTAGACTTTGGTGTTCACGCTATTGCAGTTTCACGTTTTTCTGGCCTTTGGTCTTCAATGAAGCTGGTGAGTGAAATTGTAGAGACTTCTGCTTCTGTTCATGTCGACCTAGACCGTGTTACTCCGGTTATACCAGAAGATGTCAATTTCCCAGAGGGTGGTGTCAATATTCGTTGGCCAGACCACGGCATTCAGCAAGAAGAACGTCTTTATAAATATCGCTTACCTGCTGTTTTGGCCTATGCCCGTGCCAACAAAATCAACACCGTTACATGGCCTTGTGAAAATGCCCGTATTGGTATTGCTGCAAGTGGTAAAGGTTATTTAGATACCATTGAAGCCTTACGCATTTTAGGTATTGAAGATGAAACTGCCCAACAGCTTGGGTTACGTGTTTATCAGGTTGGGATGATTTGGCCTTTAGAACCACAAGGCGTTCGTGAGTTTGCCGAAGGTTTACAAGAACTGATCGTTATTGAAGAAAAACGTCCAATTATTGAAACACAAATTAAAGATGAGCTGTACTCACTTCCTGATGGCAAACGTCCACATGTTATTGGTAAAGCAACTGACGGCAAAGGCGAATGGAGTACTTCTATTGAAGAAGCACCGCTCATTGGTCACTATGAGTATCAGCCTGAACCGATTGCAAAAATGTTGGCTGCTCGCTTCTTAAAACTTGATATTCCAGAAAACTTAAAAGCACAAATCCAAAGCAGAATCGACTTACTGCTAAAAGCAGAGCAAGAATCAAAACGTGTAATTGATCTTGCAGAACGTAAACCATATTTCTGTAGTGGTTGCCCACATAACTCATCAACAGTCGTCCCTGAAGGTAGCCGTGCATTAGGCGGTATCGGTTGTCACTATATTGCAGTTTCACTTGACCGCGGTACAGAAACTTTCTCTCAAATGGGCGGTGAAGGTGTAAGTTGGGTCGGTGCATCACCATTTACCAATGAAAAACATATTTTTGCTAACCTTGGTGACGGAACTTACTTCCACTCAGGTTATTTAGCAATTCGTCAGTCTATTGCTGCAAAAACCAATATTACCTACAAAATCCTCTACAACGATGCAGTCGCTATGACAGGTGGTCAGCATGTAGATGGACATTTGAGCGTTGCGCAGTTAACTCGTCAGCTTGCTGCCGAAGGCATTAAAAAACAAGTCATCGTGACGGATGAAGTTAAACTATTAAACGAAGAAGATGGCATTGCACCGGGTGTCGAAATTCGCCACCGTAATGAACTCGATACAGTTCAACGTGAGCTTCGTGAAGTTACAGGTGTCACCGCTTTAATTTATGTACAAACATGTGCCAGCGAAAAACGCCGTCGTCGCAAACGTGATGCCTACCCTGATCCGGCTGAGCGTTTATACATTAATAGTGATATTTGCGAAGGCTGTGGCGACTGTTCGAAAAAATCAAACTGTTTATCTATTGAACCTGTAGAAACAGCTTTAGGGACTAAACGTCAAATTAACCAAAGTAGCTGTAACAAAGACTTCACTTGTGCCGAAGGGTTCTGCCCTAGTTTCGTAACTGTTCATACACGTGATATGAAACGTCCAGCTAAATTTGAAGGTATTGGTGCAGGCTGGCCGACATCACCCGTTATTCCTCAGTTATATGACGTTCCAAGCCGTATTATGGTTGGTGGTATTGGTGGTACAGGTGTTGTGACTATTGGTGCACTGCTTGGTATGGCGGCTCACCTAGAAGGTAAAGCAACCCGTGTTATGGACATGGCAGGTCTTGCCCAAAAAGGTGGTACGGTTTATTCATACGTTCAACTTGCGGCAAGTGATGAGCAAATTTCTTCTACCAAAATTCCGGCAGGACAATGTGAATTACTCATCGGTGCAGATGCCGTAGTGGCTGGTGGTAGCGCTGCTCTATCTCGCTTAAAAGATGATGCTTTAGTTATTGTGAATGAAGACAGCACTCCTACTTCTGAGTTTATTAAATCTCGTGACTGGTATGCGCCTATTAGTGATTTAATTGATCGTCTTCGTGGTCGTGTTCGTCAAGGTCAACTGGTTTCTCTGCCAGCGGCTCGAATTGCAACTCAGCTCTTAGGTGATTCAATCTATACCAACCAGTTATTACTCGGTATGGCATGGCAGTCTGGACGCATTCCGCTATTACGTGAAAGTATTGAAAAAGCAATTCGCTTAAATGGTACTGCCGTTGAAAAGAACCTCGAAGCTTTCCGTGTGGGTTGTCATCTTGCAAGTGACCCAACTTTAGCTGGACGCTTAGTTGCGGCAATGCCAAAAACCAAAACTCCGCAAACTTTGGCTGAACTTGTTGAAGATCGTTCTGCTCGTCTAACAGACTACTGGAATGAAGCTTATGCAGCTAAATACCGCACACTTGTAGAATTGGCAGCTAAAAAGTTACCAGAAGAGTTAACAGGTACAATTGCAACTCAGCTATACAGAGTCATGGCTTATAAAGATGAATATGAAGTTGCACGTCTTTTAACAGGTAAAAGCTTCAAAGAATCAATTGAAACCCAGTTTGGTAAAGGCTTACGTTTAACGTATCACCTTGCCCCACCAGCATTACTCGGTGGTCTAAAAAATGTCCGTAAACGTGCGTTTGGTTACTGGATGCGCTTCCCAATGATGATGCTTGCTCGCTTACAATGGCTTCGTGAAACTTTCCTTGACCCATTTGCACGTCAAGAAGAGCGTCAACACGAACAAGCTTGGCGTGACCGTTACATCGCATTTGTTGAAGCACTTGTTGAAGCACCAGACAATCATAACTTGGCAGTTGCTGAACAAATTGCAAAATTACCGGCAGAAGTTCGTGGTTATGGTCATATCAAAATGAAAGCAATGGACGCTGCAAAACAACGTTGGGATGAACTTACACCAACACTGCTAAAAGTCCGTAACTAAAATTAAATCTCAAAATAAAAAAGTCATCCTTAGGGATGACTTTTTATTTGTACTTAAAATTTAATTTTAAGT
>NZ_GG753600.1:624411-759830 GCF_000163635.1 Acinetobacter sp. SH024
TCATCCTTAGGGATGACTTTTTTATTGACTTAAAATTTATTTAGCCATTTTACGTAAAGTTAAAATCTGCTCACTGCGTCCAAATGGACCATACACATCATGTAAAACCGCACTGGTTAAACCAATACCATCTGAGCCATATTGCTGAACAGTTTCCAGACCTAACCATTTACCTTTCGGATAACGGTGCATGTGAACTTGCAAATCAAGATTTGGAAAACCCCAAGTAAATTCGCCTTCTTGTCTTGGTACAATCCCGTTTGCTGTATCTATCATGCCGATCAAATGTGCAAAATCTGTCGTCGGCTGCCCTTCAACCATTTCTTTATCATTATTGAGCCAAACAATGCCTTTGCCTGCGCGATGCTGATCATCAGTTTTAGTGACAAGTGTCTGGATAAAGCCACCCGGCCATCTTTTCATACCTGTCCATTCTGTAAAAGTATCTGGATGGTGAACTGGTTGATCTTCAAGTCCAGCAATATCGGAACTGTCTTGAGTGCACATTCGCCACGCTCTAGCCACAATGCAGGTTTTACCTTGTGCTTGCATTTCAGCTTCAATCAATTCAATGGTTTTACCGGCACGAATCACATGTGTCTTAATCGTAAATTCACCAAATGCAATCAATCCAAAAATATCAAAACTAATTCGACCAATTCGCATATCTTGTCGTGGTGAAAATTGCTCTAACTCTGCTGCGATTACGCCACTTGCAGGTGCCATGTGCTGTTCATTAGGGTTCCAAGCCCCTTGTGCATGGACAGTTGAGCAATAATGAGCAATAACTTCGCCTTGAGGACCGATTGTTCTATTCAGTAATTGATAATAAGCATTCATGATTTTCTTTCCGTAGTCCTTATCTAACATCAATATTTGATGAAAATTCACGTTTTAATGCTTATGTTAACCCTCTATTTGTTTGGCTCAACTGGTTTTTCCTACCAAAAACTGATGAGTCTAAAATTACAAATTTAATCACTAGGTAAAATTTCGCATGTCAATTTCACCCAGTGATTATAAAAATTACTAGTCACTAAAATGCAAAAGCGTCTTGATCGAGCTCCATCACAGATTCAGCTCCAGACTCAATAGAAGCAGCATGGCTCTGTGTACGATGTAAAATTTTTTGATAGAAAAACTTAGCTGTCGTTAACTTTGCTTTATAAAAAGCTTGTTCTTGTGTACCCACCTCTAATTTTTCATGGGCAACTTGTGCCATTCGAGCCCACAAATAAGCGAACACGACGTAACTGGAAAAATAAAGATAATCCACTGAAGCTGCCCCTATTTCCTCTGGGTTGTGCTTGGCTTTCTCTGCAATCATTTTGGTCAATGACAACCATTGTTGCTTAAGCTCAGCTAATTTTTCTTGATAAGATTTCAGGGTTCCACTAGATTGCTGTTGACCAATAAATTGATCCATTAGATCGGTCATATTTTTTAGAAGTTTGCCTTCTGACTTTAGAACTTTACGTGCAAGTAGATCTAAAGACTGAATTTCGGTCGTTCCCTCATACAATGTTGAAATACGCGCATCACGTACAATTTGCTCCATACCATGCTCAACAATGAAGCCGTGGCCACCAAATACTTGAACGCCATGCTTGGCAGACTCATTACCTGATTCTGTTAAAAAAGCTTTGGCAATTGGCGTTAAAAAAGCCAGTAATTCATCAGAGTGTTTTTGCTGTTCCTGATCGTTTGAACTTTCGACAATATCGACATGCTGAGCTAAAAAGTAAGCCAGTGCACGGCCGCCTTCAGAAAACGCTTTTTGCGTCATTAACATCGAACGTACAGCGGGATGCACAATAATTGGGTCGGCATTTTTCTCAGGATATTGAGGACCAGATAGCGAACGCATGGCAAGGCGCTCTTTGGCATAACTTAATGCGCCTTGAAATGAAATTTCAGAAGCAGCAAGCCCTTGTACTGCCGTTCCAATGCGTGCGGTATTCATAAAGGTAAACATACAATTGAGCCCGCGATTTTCAGGACCAATCAAATAACCTTTGGCACCATCAAAATTCAGTACACAGGTGGCATTTCCATGAATCCCCATTTTATGTTCAATCGCACTACAAACGACTTTATTACGGTCCAGCACCTGACCATCATCACTCACATTAAATTTAGGCACAATAAATAAAGAAATGCCTTTGGTCCCTGCGGGTGCTTGAGGCAAACGAGCTAAAACAATATGAATAATATTTTCTGAAAGATCATGCTCACCCGCCGAGATAAAAATCTTTTCACCCGTAATGGAGTAGCTACCGTCCGGATTTGGTTCTGCTTTTGTTCTAATTAATCCAAGGTCCGAACCCGCATGTGACTCGGTTAAACACATGGTTCCAGTCCAGACACCACTAATGAGTTTAGTCAAAAACTTCTGTTTTTGTTGCTCGGCACCATGGTGCTCAATTGTTCTCATCGCGCCATGAGATAAGCCGGGATACATCGCCCAAGCCCAATTAGAACCACATAACATTTCAGAAATCGCAATCCGCAGTAAAGTCGGTAAACCTTGCCCACCATATTCTGGATCGGCGGTTAATGAAGTAAACCCAAGCTCGGCATATTTTTGGTAGGCTTCTTTAAAACCTTTCGGTGTTGTGACTACGCCTTGATTTAAATGACAGCCTTCCTGATCGCCATTTTGATTAATAGGCGCTAATTCATTTTCACAAAAATCTGCTCCTGCCTCTAAGTATTGATCAATTAATTCTCGATTTACGCTTTCCTGATATTTGCTTAAACCTTGATAGTTCTGTTCTGTTTGAAGCATTTCATGCAGTACAAATTGCATATCACGTAATGGAGCTTTGTATAAAGGCATCGTTTTTTTCCTTTCACTTCACTGCCTATATCATGGGCAGTTATCGTTTTTCCTTGAAATGGACTTTTATTGTTTCAATCTCACTAAAATATCAAAAAATTTCTTATAGCAAAATATATTTTCATTAATTTAATAAAATCAACCTAACTTAGCCATAGAGATAAAATATAAACAAATGTTTTTAAATACAAATGTAATATAAAAAGTAGTTAGTCTCGTTTAACCAGAATAAATTTATATTTTGTATTGCAAAATTTTATTCCGTAAAAAATCAATTTATAGTATCGTAATTAGATTGCTTAATAATCCAAGGACGATTCATGGAAAGCCCGAAATACACAGGTCTTGAGTTTTTAACCGCTTTAAAAAATGGTGAAGTTTCTCCATCACCTATGGCTCACACCATACCAATGCAACTCGTTGAAGTTTCCGAAGGTAAAGCAACTTATAAAGTTACTCCTCGCAAAGAACATAGAAATATACAAGGCGGTGTACACGGCGGCTTTTGCGCCACAGCTTTAGATACAGCAACAGGCAGCGCAGCTCATACATTACTTGAACATGGCGTTGGTTATGGAACCATTGATTTAAATGTAAAAATGATCCGCCCCATGCAGGTTGATACGTCTTACTATGCGAAAGCCGAGTTGATTAATGCGGGCCGGAATATTATTAGTACCGAAGGTAAAATCGTAGATGAGAACGGCAAAGTGTATGCTTTTGCTTCAGCAACCTTAATGATTATTCGCAAATAATAAAATTTTAAAGCTCCTATTTATGGAGCTTTTTCTTGCTTTGCAATCTTATTCATTTCATAAAAATCTAAGCGATCAATCATAAAACTCACCATTGCCAACCCTAACCCTAAGGCTGCACATGCTTCCCATCCCCAGTGTTTCCAAGCATACACCGCAATAAAAGAACCTAAGGCGGCTCCGCCAAAATATAAGGTCATATAAATTGAATTAATACGAGAACGGGCCTCGGCCGAGATTCGGTAGACCAGATTTTGGTTGAGTACATGAAATGCCGACAAACCAAAGTACGCCATAATCACACCAATAGCATAGGCAAACAGAGACTGCTGGGCAAAAAATAGTGGTATCCATGCACTTATTAATAACCCCATACAAATCACTGCAATTTTATTTTCAAGCCCTGCCGCAATTTTCTTACCTGCCCAAGGTGTCGCAAATACACCAGCCAGTCCAACAATCCCAAATAAACCAATCTGGAAATCGTTAAAATGATAAGGCTCATTCGCCAAAATAAAAGTCATAGTGGTAAAAATCAGAGCCAAAATTCCAAAGCCAATTCCACCAGCAAAACCACGGCGTAATAAATGCGGCTGGTGAGCTGCTAATGAAAATAGTGAACCATAAATCTGTAAAATATTGAGTTGGTGAGACTTACGCGCAACTGGCAATTTCACCCACATCACCCAAGCAAACACCAAAATGACAATTCCACTAATTAAATAAACCGCATGCCAAGACCAAACTGTAGAAAGTAAACCTGCAATAGAGCGCGCCAATAATATTCCCAAGAACAAACCACTCATGAGAGTGCCTACGACTTGTGGACTTTTTTTCGGGCTGGCTAAACCTGCGGCAAAAGGAACTAAAACTTGAGTCGCAATAGAAAAGAATGTAGCTAAAAAGGTAAAGCCATATAAAACTGGCAAGGTTTGACTTAAAGATAACCCTACTTGTGCAAGGCCCGTACAACACATGAGTAAGCAAATATAACTGCGTTTTTCAAAAAAGTCGCCTAAAGGAACCAATATAAAAAGGCCAACTGCATATGACAGTTGGCTAATCACAATAGTTAAGGCGACTTGATCGGCATTGACTTTTAATGCTTCTGCAATGGAATAGATTAAGGGCTGGTTATAATAGTTTGAACCCGCACAAATTCCACATGTCATTGCCATGATAAAAATAAAGCTTTTTGACAGTATATTTTCTGCATTGGGCTCAACTATTTTTTCCATTTTTAACTACGCCCTATTTTAAAATTTATACATCGATACAAAGTTTACGCGTGATACATCAGCGGTTCTGCCATCAAACACTTCTCGTTTGCCTTGATGATATTCCATACCAATATCCATTTGCTCCATCGGTGAATAGAAAACGTTAGCTGCGTAGTCCGTTAAGCGTTTGTTGGCATCTGGGTTGAGTTTGGCATAAGCCGTGTCGTCATCATAATCAAACATTGAAGCCGATAAGTTTGCACGCCATTGCTCATTGAATTTATATGAATAACCAATATTGATGCTATTCAACTTATTCATAACCAAATCTGTTTTGTCTTCGTTTAAAGAGAAATCACCCGCGGCATTTAAACTTGCTGAATTTGCCAACCCGCTTTGGGTGGTATACGGCATAAATTTTTGATCGCCAACAATATATTGATAATTTGCTTGTACTGATTGTTGTGGCGTGAGTTGATATTTTAAGCCGCCTCCTGCACCCCAGCTTACTTTCTTCACCGTGGCAGTTGCGACATCTGTAGACTTTTCATTAATAAAGGCTTGAGCAAGTGCCGTTAAAGGGCCTTGTTTAAAAGTATAGCGACCCGTTAAAGTTGGAAAAGCCGAGACTCTCGAACCTGTATATTCCAAAGCTACTTTCAAATCATTATTGGCATCAATTTTCCAGTCATAACGGATTTGAGGGGTACGCGTATAAGAGGTTCCCACAAATTGCGTGTAATCCACAGATTCTGTACGGGTTTCCATATTAGACATGAGTGACCATGTTTGACCAAAAGTCCAGTCTTTATAGGTAAAAAATGCATGACGAATACGGAATTTACCATCCCCCGTTCCCATGTTAGAGCTATCAAAGAAATCGGCTTCAATATTCCCTGTAACCACTTTATTTGGGCTATTAAAATAAACACCTAATCGGCTTGCATTAATCATGGCATCGGAACGTGCATGATTTGAACGTTTTTCACTTTCAAAAGGTGTTCGGTACAGACTGCTGGTCGTTCTACCGCCCGAGTCTGGTGATGATTTAAAATCAACCGCTGCATCAATACGGGCAATACCGTAAACCTTCACATTATCTGTCCAAGTCACCCACGAAGGAGCAACAGGCTTCTCTGTTACAGTCGCTTTAGTTTTTTCGATGTTCTCTTCAATCTTTACCTGTTTGACTTGTAAATTATTTTGAGTTTGTTTCTGAGCAGCAAGTTCTGCCTTTAATTTTTGCAGCTCGGTTTCTAGCAAATTAATTCTTTGTTCTGTGGTATCTGAAGAATTTGCAAAAATAGTCCCTGAAGCCGCAGCGCAAGCTGCAGCTAATATTAATTTTTTCATCTTTTAATCCTTAAAGAAGCGTTTTTCCGTGTGTATTTAGGCTACACGTGCATCGATTAGTTCACAGTCTGTGACTGCCTGTAGCTCATCAAAAGTTAAGCCTTCCACCATTTCTGTGACATAAGCTTTTTGGTCTTTGAGTTCAATAATGCATAAATCGGTATAAATACGATTTACACACTGCTCACCCGTCATTGGATAGCTCAGTTCTTTTACAATTTTGGACTCACCTTTTTTAGTGACGTGTTCCATATAGACATAAATCGTTTTCGCGCCGACTGCCAAATCCATAGCACCGCCGACCGCGGGTACATCATCTGCTTTACCGGTATGCCAGTTTGCTAAGTCTCCATTTACCGCAACTTGGAATGCACCAATCACACAAATGTCCAGATGGCCGCCACGCATAATGTCAAATGAGTCACCATGATGCATAAAACATCCACCATCTAATAAAGTGACAAGTTCTTTTCCGGCATTCACTAAGTCTTGATCTTCCTCACCCGGTTGTGGTGGTGGGCCAAAAGCCAAAACCCCATTTTCCGAATGTAAAAAGATTTCTTTGTCTTTTGGCAAAAATTTAGCAACGTTGGTCGGTAAGCCAATTCCTAAATTGACATAAGAACCTTCCGGAATATCATTGGCAATGAGTTTGGCAATATCTTCACGAGAACGCTTTTGAACTGACATTAGATATCTCCTACTTTTACAACGTGCTGAACAAAAATTCCCGGTGTAATAATGCACTCTGGGTCAAGCGTTCCTAGCTCTACGGTGTCATTCACTTGAACAATTGTGGTCTTGGCGGCTTTTGCCATAATTGGGCCAAAATTGCGGGCCGCTTTGCGGTAAGTTAAATTGCCCCAGCGATCGGCTTTATCGGCATAAATCAGTGCAAAATCAGCTTCAAGTGGATATTCAAGCACATAGTTTTTACCGTTAATGGTGCGGGTCTCTTTACCCTCGGCAACCTTAGTGCCATAACCAGTCGGCGTAAAAATAGCTCCTAAACCAGCCCCTGCGGCCTGAATACGACAAGCCAAATTACCTTGCGGAACCAGTTCTAACTCAATTTTTCCCGCTCTATATAAGTCTTGAAAAACGGTTGATCCAGCAGATTTCGGAAATGAACAAATCATTTTTTTTACACAGCCAGCAATAATGAGCTTGGTTAGGCCACGGTCACCAGAAGCCGCATTGTTATTTACAATGGTAAGTTCTTTTTTTCCTAAATCGATTAAGGCTTCAATTAATTCAGCAGGTTGCCCCGTCACACCGAACCCGCCTGTCATGATGGTTGCCCCATCAGGAATAGCTTTTAAAATCGGTTCAATGTCACTGGTGATTTTATTTATCATCTCACTTGTCCCTTTTCATCCTTAATTTAAGGTGACAGATTGATCTGTCACTCTGCCTTTTGCGGGTTAAATAGTCGGTCTTTAATAAATAACAATGGGATTACACCGCAGATAAAATAAGCCGCAGCCATCACCAAGAGCCCTAAGCCAATAGAACCGTTTTGCGATAGAAAACCAATTGTTAATGGAGAGAAAATTGAAAGTACTTTGCCAATGTTATAAGCACCACCCACTGCCGAACCTCGAATTGAAGTCGGGAAACTTTCTGTCATATAGGTGGCATTAATTGCGTATGGAATACCGTAAAGGAAACCGAAGAACAGCATCATCCATAAAATATTGGTTGGTGTATTTAAATAGACAATCACTGGAATAAATAAGGCTGTGCCAATGGTTCCAAAAGCGAATACAGCGCGGCGTCCTAATTTGTCGGCAACGATCCCTGCGATTACTTTGGCAAACATCATAATCAGGAAAGTACCGACCATATACATGGCCATTTCTTTAAACTTGATGCCAAGATCAGACTCTAAATAAGCAGGTAACCAGTTACTTACGCCGTAATAACCAAACTGCAATGCACCCGTACTAATAATCCAGAGAACAAACATGGTGCCATGTTTTTTATCTCTTAAAATCTCAAAATATGGATTTTGACGTTTTTTAGGTTGGTTACTTTGAGCAACTTCTAATGCTTTTAATTGACGCGCTTTTTTCCAAGACTCAGGTTCAGGGACACAAAAGTGCATTAAAACTGACAACACCACAGGCGCAATTGCAATCCAGTAAAGGAAACGCCAACCATGTTCAGGAATAATATGTCCAGCTAGTAAGGTCGCGAGTAAAGAACCTAAGGTGTACCCCGTCATGAGAGTAGCCAAAACGGTCGAGCGATGTTTGGTTGGCACCATTTCAGACATTAAAATATTACAGGCAATATAAAGTGCGCCTAAGCCCATCGCTCCAAATGTTCTTAAAACTGCAAATTGCATATAAGAATCAGTAAAACCCAGCGCACTGGTTAAAACTGAAGAATAAGCAATAAAGAACACAATAATGCGAACTCGCCCAAAACGGTCACACGCCCAGCCGCCAATCAGACCACCCACAGCGGAACCGAAAAGCGTTAAGCTGCCTAGCGTTCCAGCTTGTACACCCGTCAAATGAAATTCTGTTTTAAGACTGGTCAGGCTCAATGCCAAAAAACCTAAGTCTGCCCCATCACACAACAATGTTAAAAAAGCGAATATAAATGCGGTAATCCAAATCTTTTTTGGTGTTTGGATAGCTTCACTGCTAGCCGTATTTTGGGTAACTGTTTCTGTTGTCATGTCCATATCCTCAGAAGGAACATGAGGCATCCAATGCCTCATGGCATTTGATTTTTTATTAGGCCGTAGCTTCCCTAATCATGTTTTTGGCAATAATAATTTGTTGAACTTGTGTGGTTCCTTCATAGAGACGGAACAAACGAACATCGCGATAAAAACGCTCAATGGCATATTCACTGATATAGCCTGCACCACCGTGAATCTGTACGCAGCGGTCAGCAACGCGTCCGCACATTTCAGTTGCAAACATTTTGGCGCAAGATGCTTCTGTACTAATATTTTCGCCATTGTCACGGCGGCGAGCTGCATCTAAAACCATACATTTAGCTGCATAAATCTCGGCTTTTGAGTCGGCAAGCATCGCTTGAATCAACTGGAAGTTCGCAATAGGTTGACCAAACTGTTTACGCTCAATCGCATAGTGCAATGCGTCGTTTAACATGCGTTCGGCAACACCCACGCTATAGGCACCAATGTGCAAACGCCCTTTATCAAGCACTTTCATGGCCGTTTTAAAACCAACACCTTCTACGCCACCAATCAATGCAGAAGCAGGTACACGGCAATTTTCAAAAATCACATCACAAGTGTGTGAACCCTTTTGGCCCATTTTTTGGTCAATTTTGCCCAACGTAATACCTGGTGTATTGGCCTCAACTAAAAAAGCTGAAATGCCACCTGACCCTTTAATTTCAGGATTGGTTCGAGCCATTACGGTAAAAGTTGCAGCATGAGGTGCATTGGTAATAAAACGTTTGGTGCCGTTTAACACATAAAAGTCGCCATCTTTCATTGCACTGGTTTTTAAAGAGGCAGCGTCAGAGCCAGATTCAGGCTCGGTTAAACAAAATGAACCAATAATTTCGCCACTTGCGTAACGAGGTAAATATTTTTGCTTTTGCTCTTCTGTGCCATCAATCAAAATTGCACTTGAGCCAATACCGTTATTAGTACCAATTAAAGAACGAAAAGCCGGTGAAGTTTGTCCAAGTTCAAATGCAACTCTGACTTCTTCTTCCATGGTGATACCTAAGCCACCATATTCTTCAGGAATTGTGAGGCCGAACAAACCAAGCTCACGCATTTGCTGCACAATGTCATCTGGAATTTTGTCTTTCTTTACCACTTCGTTTTCACGAGGGATCAATTCATTTTTTACAAAATCTCGAATTGTTGAAAGTAACTGCTCCAACATCCCTTCATCACGGATCATCTGTGATCTCCCTTTTTATGTATTTCCATCGCACCCATCAGCCATCTCCAGCTTGTCTGGATACCATGTTTTAAATCTTGTTTACTGCGGATGTGTTTCATAGTACGAGAACAAAAATATAAATTTCAAGCTTTTTTGAAAATTAATTTCGTTAAACGAAATTTAAAAATACGCCATTACGTAATATCAAACGCTTAGCTTATTTCATAGATCATAATCATTAGAACAGACTAAATAAGACTTGAAATAAATTCCAAAATAAGCATCATAAAAGGAATATAGTTTTGATGTGCGAAACAAGGAATTCAAAAATGAGTGTATCAACAGGGAATAATTTCGTAGAAGTCGACTTTTCTATTCAAAAAATAGCGATTGTAAAAATAAACCGACTTGAAGCAAAAAATGCACTGAATACAGAGGTTCGCAAACAACTAGCACAAGCTTTTACCGAATTAAGTTTTAATGATGAGATCAATGCGGTTGTGCTCACAGGTGGTGAAGAAGTCTTTGCCGCAGGTGCAGATTTAAAAGAAATGGCAACCGCGACTTCAACAGAAATGTTATTGCGCCATACCGAACGTTATTGGAATGCGATTGCTCAGTGTCCTAAACCAGTCATTGCTGCTGTAAATGGTTATGCATTAGGGGGTGGCTGTGAACTTGCAATGCATGCTGACATTATTATTGCAGGTAAAGGCGCAACCTTTGGCCAGCCGGAAATTAAAGTTGGTTTAATGCCGGGTGCTGGTGGTACACAACGTTTATTCCGTGCTGTGGGTAAATTCCATGCCATGCGCATGATTATGACGGGTGCCATGGTAAAAGCCGAAGAAGCTTATATCATCGGTCTTGTTTCACAAGTCACAGAAGATGACCAAACCATTCCAACTGCGATTCAAATGGCACAAAGCCTCGCCAAAATGCCTCCTATTGCCCTGCAACAAATTAAAGAAGTTGCACTAATGAGCGAAGACGTTCCATTAAATGCAGGCTTAACGCTAGAACGAAAAGCATTCCAGTTACTGTTTTCGACCGAAGATAAAAATGAAGGTGTTCAAGCTTTTATCGAAAAGCGTAAGCCGTCGTATCAAGGTAAATAATTTAAAACCATAATAACAAAGGAATGAAAATGGCCAGAAAAGTATTGATTAGTGCAGGTGGTTCAGGGATTGGACGATGCATTGCTGAAGTCTTTTTAAACAATCAGGATGAAGTTTTTGTTTGCGATATTAATGCTAAAAGCCTAGAACAATTTCAACAAGATTATCCAAAGCTACATATATATACGTGTGATTTGGCTGATCATGAGCAAATTAAACTGATGTTTAGTCAAGCCATTCAGAAACTTGGCGGTATTGATATTTTAGTCAATAACACAGGCATCTCCGGCCCAACCGTTGCAGCAGATGAGCTAAGTTTTGAAGATTGGAATACGGTCATTAATTTAAACCTGAATAGCACTTTTTTAATTACCCAGTTAGCCATTCCCTATTTAAAGCAAGCACAGGCAGGCGTGATTATAAATATGTCATCTATTGCCGGACGCTTAGGCTATCCATATCGATTGGCCTATTCTACTTCAAAATGGGGACTGATTGGTTTTACCAAAACGCTTTCTATGGAACTCGGTGCAGATAATATTCGAGTTAACGCTATTCTTCCGGGTGCAGTCGATGGTGATCGAGTTCAACGTGTATTACAGGCCCGTGCCGATGTAGCGCATACCTCACTTGAAGAAGTGACTCAAAATGCACTGAAAAATCAGTCACTCAAATATTTTGTCAATCCAAAACATATTGCAGATTTATGCCTATTTTTAGCGTCAGACAGTGGTCGCTCAATTTCAGGACAAATCTTACCCATTGATGGTGATAAACAATGCTTAAGCTAAATCACCCAACCCTATTTTTCCGTTTAATTTCAAATATAGATTAATCATCAGGATGATCGACATGACTTATGATATTAAAAGCATGGCTGTGATTGGTGTAGGTGTCATGGGCAGTGGTATTGCTCAAATTGCTGCGCAGTCAGGTCATACCACTTATTTATATGATGCCAAAGAAGGCGCCGCAGAACAGGCTAAAGAAAAACTGGCTGCTACATTTCAAAAATTAGTCGATAAAAATAAGATTACATCTGAGCAAGCAGTAGTGGCAAACAACCATTTAATTGTTGCTCATCAAATTGAAGATTTAAAAAATTGCGACCTCATTGTAGAAGCAATTGTTGAACGTCTCGATATCAAACAAAGCTTGATGCAGCAGCTTGAAGACATTGTTTCGGATAATACTATTTTAGCCTCAAACACCTCTTCTCTTTCTATTACAGCCATTGCGGCAAATTGCAAGAAGCCTGAGCGTGTTGTGGGTTATCACTTTTTTAACCCAGTTCCACTCATGAAAGTGGTTGAAGTCATTCGTGGTTTAAAAACAGACCCACTTATTATTGATGCTTTAAACGATCTGTCTCGTGCATTTGGTCACCGCCCTGTTGTAGCGAAGGACACCCCTGGATTTATTATTAATCACGCTGGTCGAGCTTATGGCACCGAAGCGCTCAAAATTTTAAATGAAAACGTCTGTGATATTAGTGAAATTGATCGAATTTTACGTGACGGTGTAGGATTTAGAATGGGTCCTTTTGAATTACTCGATTTAACTGGCCTTGATGTTTCGCATCCAGTCATGGAATCGATTTATCATCAATATTATGAAGAAGCCCGCTACAAACCAAACCCGCTCACCAAACAAATGCTAGATGCCAAACAACTTGGACGTAAAGTCAATCAAGGTTTTTATAACTATGAAACCGGTTCAAAAACAGGTGAACAACCTGCCAAGTTTGTAGAGCGTTTAGCACAATATCCAAAAGTTTGGATTGCGGCAGATTTCTTAGATGATAAAAAACTGCTTGAAGATTATTTAACTCAGCAAAATATTGCCCTAGACACCAATTCGGAACCACAAACAGATAGCTTATGTTTACTTGCTTGTTACGGTGAAGACACAACCCAAGCGGCGACCCATCTAGGGGTTAACCCTGAACATGCTGTTGCTATAGACATGCTTTATGGCATTGCAAAGCATCGCACCTTAATGCCTTCACTCATTACCAAACCTGAATACCGTCAGGCAGCTCACTCTATTTTCAATTTAGATGGAAATCTGGTGAGTATGATTGCTGAAAGTATTGGCTTTGTTGCACAGCGTGTTTTAGCAATGGTCATTAATTTAGGCTGTGATATTGCGCAGCAAAATGTTGCCACGGTAGATGATATTAATGCCGCGGTACGTCTTGGCTTAGGCTATCCATTTGGCCCAATTGAATGGGGAGATCAAGTCGGCAGTGAAAAAATCTTACTCATTCTAAACCGTATAACAGCACTTACGCATGACCCACGTTACCGCCCTAGCCCGTGGTTACAGCGCCGTGTCGCACTTCATTTACCTCTTACTTTTACTCAAGAGTCTTGAAAAGGAATTTCTCAATGTTAAATGCATATATCTATGATGGTTTACGTAGTCCATTTGGCCGTCATGCAGGTGAACTTGCCTCAATTCGCCCTGATGATTTAGCCGCAACGGTCATTCAAAAACTACTAAAAAAAACTGGTGTTCCGGGTGCTGATATTGAAGATGTGATTTTAGGCGACACCAACCAAGCGGGTGAAGATAGTCGTAATGTGGCACGAAATGCTCTATTGCTTGCCGGTTTACCTGTCACTGTGCCGGGCCAAACGGTAAACCGCCTATGTGCTAGTGGTTTAGGCGCTGTGATTGACTCAGCACGTGCCATTACTTGTGGTGAAGGAGAACTGTATATTGCAGGTGGTGTAGAAAGTATGTCACGTGCACCCTTTGTGATGGGTAAAGCAGAAAGTGCTTATAGCCGTGATGCAAAAATTTATGACACCACGATTGGCTCTCGCTTTCCAAATAAAAAAATTATTGCTCAGTACGGCGGTCATTCAATGCCTGAAACAGGCGATAACGTTGCAGCCGATTTTGGTATTAGCCGTGAGCAAGCTGATTTATTTGCAGCTCAATCACAAGCCAAATATCAAAAAGCCAAAGAAGAAGGTTTCTTTGCTGATGAAATTACTCCAATTGAGGTTTTCCAAGGCAAAAAATTACCGCCCAAACTCGTTTCTGAAGATGAACACCCTCGCCCAAGCTCAACTGTTGAAGCGCTCACAAAGTTAAAACCACTCTTTGAAGGTGGCGTGGTTACAGCTGGTAATGCTTCAGGTATTAATGATGGAGCAGCAGCACTTTTGATTGGTTCAGAAGCTGCCGGTCAAAAATATGGCCTAAAACCAATGGCAAAAATCTTATCAGCCGCGGCTGCGGGTATTGAACCACGTATTATGGGTGCAGGTCCGATCGAAGCCATTAAAAAAGCAGTTACTCGTGCTGGCCTTACTTTAGACGACATGAATATTATTGAAATTAATGAAGCCTTTGCTTCACAAGTTTTATCTTGTTTAAAAGGTTTAAATGTTGATTTTAATGACCCGCGTGTGAACCCAAATGGTGGCGCAATTGCGGTTGGTCATCCACTTGGTGCATCTGGCGCTCGTCTTAGCTTAACAGTAGCTCGCGAGTTAATTCGCCGTAAAAAGAAATATGCCGTGGTGAGCCTATGTATTGGTGTAGGTCAAGGTCTTGCAATGGTGATTGAAAATGTTTCATAACCATTGAACCAGATATCCATTCATCACAACAGCGCAGTGATGAATGGATTTATTTTGCAGAGCGAAATATAATGGCAAAACTATTGCTTTAATTATATTTGAGGATCGAATGTCTCAAAACACGGAAACTGAAAAACCAATAAATTTTGATGAGATACGTTTAGATCCTATTTCGCATATACATCGGGAAAACAACCCGCAATTTATTGCTTCTTTAGCACGCGGTTTAGAACTTTTAAGATGCTTTTCTGCAAATAATCAGGTGCTTGGCAACCAAGAATTAGCAAAAATGACAGGTTTACCTAAACCGACCATTGCACGTATTACCAATACCCTTGTGTCATTAGGTTATTTAAAACAATTGTCTAACTCGACCAAATACACACTAGATATTGGTGTCTTATCTTTAGGATACGCAGCATTATCTAACATCTCGATTCGTAATATTGCTCATCAATATATGGAAGAGATGAGCCAGTATGTTCAAGCGCCTGTGGCGATGGCAACACGTGACCGCTTAAATATGGTGTATATCGATGTTGTGCAAATTGAAACAGCCTTAAATATGCGCCGTCCAATTGGTTCGACTTTGCCAATTCATAGTAGTTCTATGGGCCGAGCATGCTTGGCTGCGACCCCTGAACGTGAGCGCAATTTTCTACTTGATGCATTGAAACAAAAAAATCCAGAAAACTGGCCAGCCATAAAACGCTCATTAGAACGAGCTTTCCGTGATTACCAAGATTATGGATATTGTTTGTCTTTAGGTGAGTGGCATAAAGAAGTGAACTCAGTGGCTGTACCTTTGGTCAGCTCGAAACACGGTCTTTATGTTTTTAACTGTGGTGCGCCAAGTTTTCATTTAAATCCGGAAAAACTTGAAGGTGAAATTGGACCACGTTTAATCCACATGGTGCACAATATTCAAGATGCTTTGAATGAAATGCACTAACAGTCGTGCTTAAAACAGTCATGGTTGTGTTGATTAAAGTTCCACTTTCATTATGACTAAGGCATGATGAAAAACGCACTCTATACCCCAACCATTATTTTAATGGCAATTGCCGCAGGCATTTGTACAGGTGGAAATTATTTTAGTCAGCCACTTATTCATTCAATTAGTGTAAGCCTAGATTTAACTGAAACAACTACAGCGTGGGTGCCAACTCTAGCCCAAATCACCTACGCATGTGGCTTACTCTTTTTAATGCCGTTGGGTGACATATTAGAAAAGCGCAAGCTGCTATTTGTCTTTATGTTATTGGCTTCAAGCGGATTAATTATTAGCGGGTTTTCGCACAATATTTATCTTTTACTGCTTGGCACTATCATTACTGGTCTATTTTCTAGTGCAGCCCAACTGTTGTTACCACTTGCTGCAAGTCTGGTTCCAATCCAACAAAGCGGCCGAGTCGTCGGTTTTTTACTCAGTGGACTGATGATGGGGGTTTTACTCGCCCGCTCTCTTTCAGGGCTGATGTCTACACTTTTTGCATGGAATATTATTTATCTGGTCAGTGGCTTTCTGTTACTTGTCATTGCCATTATTTTGCATCGTAATATCGGGTTATTTCCACCAACCAAATCTGAAAACTATGCAAAAACTATTCGCTCTTTACCACAGATTTTTATTCAAAATCGGCGGTTAAGAACCAGAACTTATATTGGTGGTTTTACATTTGCTTGTGTAAGTTTAACCTTTACCACCATGTCGTTGCTTTTGGCTCCAGCACCCTATTTTTTTAGCGACTTTACCATTGGCCTTTTCAGTTTTGTTGGGGTATTAGGGACGTTCGTTGCCAATTTTTCAGGTAAATTTATTGATCAAGGCTACATTCATAAAATTTCAATTTATTGCGGCATTGGCCTTATTTTAAGTTGGATTCTTTTTTCACTTTTACCCTACCATTTCGCTTTTTATATTATTGCCTTACTCATTCTCTACGCTTCTCTTTCTGCTGTGCATGTCACCAACCAAAGTATTGTATTTAAACTTAATCAAGAACTACGCTCACGTTTTAACGCGATTTATATGACGGGTTACTTTGCTGGCGGCGCTTTAGGCACAACGGCAGGAAGTTATGCTTGGAAACACTTCGGATGGACAGGTGTCTGTATTTTGGGTTTAATTTTTGCCGTTTTATGTCTTTATTATTGTGTACATGATGCAAAAAATCAGCACAATTAAAGCTTGTGCTGATCTTATATAAAGTAGGCTAATGGTTCGTTATAAAAGCCCTAATAATCGACCACGAATAATATCTTCTGCATCTTTGACAATTCGGTTAACCAGTTCATCGCATGTCGGAATATCATGAATCAAGCTTGCCACTAACCCACATGACCATGCACCTGCATTTACATCGCCATCAATCATCACTTTTGGATAGACGCCAGCCACTTCTTCAATAATATCTTCAAATTTAATGTTATCGCCAAGTGCTTTTTCTTTTGCCACGATTTTTTCTACAGCAGCATTATTCATGACACGTTCTGTATTTCGCAAAGCACGCATAATTAAACGTGTATCTCTTTCGGTTGCATTCAGAATCGCCTGCTTCACATTTGCATGTACGGGAGCTTCCTGAGTCGCAATAAAACGCGTTCCCATGTTAATTCCATCGGCTCCCATCGCTAATGCAGCAGCCAGTGAACGTCCATCTGCCATCCCACCTGAGGCAACAAACGGAATTTCTAATGCATCAGCAGCTAAAGGCAATAAAATCATATTGGGCACGTCATCCTCACCGGGGTGCCCACCACACTCGAAACCATCTACAGAAACCGCATCGCACCCAATTTGCTGAGCTTTTAAGCTATGTCGAACCGAAGTACATTTGTGAATTACTTTAATACCAGCAGCCTTTAGATACGGCATGACTTGTTCAGGATTACGCCCCGCTGTTTCTACAACCTTTACTCCGCCTTTAATGATTGCTTCTACAAAACCCGGATAATCAGGAGTATTTACCGTAGGCAAAAAGGTTAAATTTACCCCAAAAGGCTTGTCGGTCATTTCTCGGCAACGTGCAATTTCTTTTGCCAGATTTTCAGGCGTACGCTGAGTCAGGCCAGTGATAATGCCTAAACCGCCCGCGTTAGAAACTGCAGCAGCAAGCTCTGCAAAACCAACATAATGCATACCACCTTGAATAATAGGATGCTCGATTTCAAATAGTTCTGTAATTTTGGTCTTCATATTCTTTCCACTCACTGTTCTATAGCTAGCCTCTTATTTCCTTAGTAGAGATAGATACTTATTAACGCATAAATTCTGTCATCATTTAAAGTGAATTAAGGTAAAATTTCACAATACAAAATTTTATACCACAATATAAAACAAAATAATTGATAACGGAATTATTTTTCGATAGCATTATTTTAATGAGTTTAATTTTTAGACAGAAAGTTAATTAAAGGAATGAATGATGCAGCAGGGCAACAAAACTCAAAACCAGCTTAAAACAGGCACAATTCATGAATCTTTTGATAGAAATATACTAACGCTCACCATGAGTAATCCCACTAAAAAAAATGCAATTAATTACGAAATGTATGCGGCCCTAAGTCAGGCCTTAGATAAGGCTGCAACTAATCAAGACATTCATGTGGTTGTGCTGACTGGTGAAAACTCCGCATTTACCAGTGGTAATGATGTCAATGCATTTGAAAAACGCGATACCATCACTTCAGAACCACCCGCTTCGATTGTTTTCTTAAAAAGCTTAGCAACGTTTCCAAAACCGATTATTGCTAAAGTAAATGGTGTGGCAATTGGTATTGGCAGCACTATGCTTCTACATTGTGACCTTGTGTATGCGAGCCAAAACTCTATTTTCCAATTCCCCTTTGTGAATTTGGGACTTGTACCTGAAGCGGGTTCAAGTTACATCTTGCCAAGATTATTGGGCTTTGCACGAGCTTCGGAAATTATTTTACTCGGTGAAAAGTTTTCGGCGGAACAAGCAAAAAATTATGGTCTGGTAAATGAAATATTTGAGGCAACTGAGCTGGATCAAGCGGTTGAAGATGTGGCTATTAAACTTGCTCACAAACCAAGCCAAGCCTTACAACTGAGTAAAAAGTTACTAAGAGATATGCCAATTAATGATCTACTCAATCGTATTGATCATGAGTCGACTATTTTCTCGCGTTGTTTACAGGGTTCCGAGTTTAAAGAAGCATTAAATGCTTTCAAAGAAAAAAGAAAACCGAACTTTTACAGCCAAACAGCCTAAAACTCACCCACTAAAAAGCCAGCCTTGAAAACAAAGCTGGCTTTTATAAATGAATCAAATACGTTTAGCTAATCTCAGTACGAATATTATTCACCATGTGTAAAAGACGCGGTGCAATATCTTCTTCAAGTTTTTCACGGTTCATAATGAAGCTTGGACCACCACAGTTGAACACCAGCAAACCATGTTGTTCATGAATCAGTGGAACAGCAACCGAATTGACATCTTTATGCCATTCCCCGATTGAGAAACAATATCCAAAATCTTGGTAGTCTTTAAAAGCTTTGTCTAAATCACGGTTAATTTTGATCCAATCTTCTTTATGTTTGCTACGGATGGCATCAAGTAAAAATTCTCTTTCGTCTTCAGGCATTGCAGCTAAACATGCACGCCCCATCGAACTTAAATGAATCGGTAAATAGGTTCCGACTTGACGGCGCATGGTCATATTGCCTTTGCCTTGTACCACATCAAGATAAATCATGTTCAGTCGATCGCGTGTTGCCATAGCTACAGCAGCGCCAGCATAGTCTGCCAAATTTTTCATATATGGATGAGCAATAGAGCGAATCGACACGTTAGACAGCATGGAATAACCAAACGCAAGAACACCAACTGAAAGCTGGAATTTACTTGAGTTAGGTACTTGTTTGATATAACCCAAACGCGACAAGGTATGTGTGAGGCGAGTAATGGTTGGTTTTGGCAAACCTGTCATCTGAGCAAGCTCTTGGTTGCCCAAATGCTGATGCTTCGGTGTAAAACAACGTAATAGCTCTAAACCACGTGCTAATGCAGTAATAAATTGGCGATCATTTTCATCCTGCATATCTTCAATCGGATGTAATAATTCATGCCTTAAAGGCGCTAATAATTTTTCTGTCTGCTCTGCATCAACTGCATCATTCATTGTCATACCAATCCATATTTTGTTTCGCACTGCGAAAATTATAATCTATTTTTTCTATAAATAGCAAAAGAGCAAACATTCGAGTCTGCATCTAAAAGATAACTTCATTTATCTCATTAAAGCGAAAGATTAAATATTTTATTTTCTGATTTTAAATATAATTTTAACCTTCCGCTTTTAAGCCACCTACCCAATTACACCTTTTTCTTTGAGCTCAGCGAGTTTTTCTGAAGAAACCACTCTTCCCAAAACAGCCTGCGTATGTTCTCCCAGCAGTGGCGGTGCTGTTTTGTATTCAACGGGTGTTCTAGAAAGTTTGATTGGTGACCCAATTACCTTCAATTTTTCACGTTGAGGATGGTTCATCTCGACTAACATTTCTCGGGCAATCACTTGCGGCTCTTGAAAAGCTTGTTCCAAGTTATTAATCACACCGACAGGAACTTTAGCGGCATAAATTGCATCTACCCATTCATCTGCTGTTTTTGTTAAAAAGTGAGTTTGTAAAATTCCGATAATTTCATCACGATGCTTGATTCGGTCTGCATTTCGGGCAAAACGTGCATCATTTGGTAAATCGGGTAAACCAATACTACGACAGAGTTGAATAAACTGAGTGTCATTTCCACATGCAATAATAAAATCACGGTCAGAAGCTTTGAACACTTGATAAGGCACAATATTGGCGTGTGCGTTGCCATAACGCTTAGGGATATTACCCGATGAAAGATAGTTCATTCCCTGATTTGCCATTGTGGCAATTTGAACATCAAGCAAAGCCATATCAATGTATTGGCCTAAACCTGTCACATGGCGGTTGAGTAAAGCAGCCTGTATGGCAATCGTAGAATAAAGTCCCGTGGCTAAGTCAGAAAATGCAACGCCTACTTTTTGTGGTCCACCACCAGGCAAATCATCACGCTCACCTGTGACCGACATGAGCCCGCCCATGCCCTGAATAATAAAGTCATAACCGGGTTCCTCTGCTCTTGGCCCAGTTTGACCAAAACCTGTAATCGAGCAATACACCAGTTTAGGGTTAATCGCAGATAAAGACTCGTAGTCTAAACCGTATTTTTTCAAAGAACCCGCTTTGTAGTTTTCAATCACAACATCGGTGTCTTGAATAAGAGCTTTAATCAATTCTTGTCCATCAGAGCTAGCAATGTCGATAGCAACAGATAGTTTATTGCGGTTGGTAGACTGATAATATGCAGCTTCTTGAGTGTCTTGGCCTGAGTCATCTTTCATCCAAGGCGGCCCCCAAGAACGGGTATCGTCACCGACTTTTGGTCGTTCAATCTTGATTACTTCTGCACCTAAATCGGCAAGAATCTGTCCACACCAAGGCCCAGCCAACACCCGACTTAAGTCAAGCACCCGAATTCCATTTAAAGCACCCATCTTCATCCCACTATATTTTGTGACTCATTTCCTATAGGAAAACTTATCCATTTAAAATTTCGCATAGCGATATATATTTTTAATATACACAGCTCTTTTTAAAAATCAAACTTTAATTTTCTACTAAAAATAATGATTTTTCATAAGAAAATATAGCTTAAATAAATCAACAAATTAGCCAAACATAAATCAATAACAAAGTATCGCATTGCGAAATTAATTTTCAAAATATATTGTTTTGCGTTCATCCTTTGATTACTATCGCTTCAAATATTGGTGATTTTACGAACATCACATTGATGTTTTCTGCATGTAGTAAAAGGATGAGACTATGATTCGAGATCAGGAAACCTTAAATCAACTTATTGATATGATTCGACAATTTGTTGAAGGTGTATTAATTCCTCATGAGAATGAAGTCGCTGAAACGGATGAAATTCCTCAAGATATCGTTGAGCAAATGAAAGCTCTCGGTTTATTTGGTTTAACTATTCCAGAAGAATACGAAGGTCTTGGCCTAACAATGGAAGAAGAGGTCTATGTCGCTTTTGAATTAGGTCGTACCTCTCCTGCTTTTCGCTCTCTCATTGGGACCAATAATGGCATTGGCTCAAGTGGCCTGATTATTGATGGGACCGAAGCACAAAAATCATTTTTCTTGCCACGTTTAGCACGTGGTGAAGTGATCAGTTCGTTTTGCTTAACCGAACCAGATGCAGGCTCTGATGCAGCCTCTTTAAAAACCAGCGCTGTAAAAGAGGGTGACTTTTATATTTTAAATGGCACCAAACGCTTTATTACCAATGCTCCGCACGCTGGTGTATTTACAGTCATGGCACGTACAAACACTGATATTAAAGGCGCTGGTGGTATTTCTGCTTTTATTGTTGATAGCCAAACTCCGGGCATTTCTCTTGGCAAACGCGATAAAAAGATGGGACAAAAAGGTGCCCATACCTGTGACGTTATTTTTGAAAATTGTCGCATTCCAGCCTCAGCGCTCATTGGTGGTGTAGAAGG
Organism: Acinetobacter sp. SH024; assembly: GCF_000163635.1. Taxonomy (NCBI): domain Bacteria; kingdom Pseudomonadati; phylum Pseudomonadota; class Gammaproteobacteria; order Moraxellales; family Moraxellaceae; genus Acinetobacter; species Acinetobacter sp. SH024. The sequence goes on from NZ_GG753600.1 coordinate 646,749, forward strand.
TGTTGGTTTTAAAACGGCCATGAAAGTACTCGATAAAGGCCGTTTGCATATTGCGGCTTTGAGTGTCGGCGCAGCAACACGAATGCTAGACGACTCTTTAAATTACGCCATCGAACGCAAGCAATTTGGACAACCGATTGCCGAATTCCAACTCATTCAAGCCATGCTTGCCGATTCAAAAGCTGAAATTTATGCCGCTAAATGTATGGTCTTAGACGCTGCACGCCTACGCGATGCAGGACAAAACGTTAGCACTGAAGCCTCATGCGCAAAAATGTTTGCAACCGAAATGTGTGGCCGCGTTGCTGATCGCTGCGTACAAATTCACGGCGGTGCGGGTTACATCAGTGAATATGCCATTGAACGTTTTTATCGAGATGTTCGTTTGTTCCGTCTCTATGAAGGGACTACTCAAATTCAACAAGTGATTATTGCCCGAAACATGATTCGCGCTGCGTCTTAATCAAATTTTAAGCACTTCAAAACGACTTGAAGTGCTTTTTATCAAATGTAGGTAATGGATTATGGCTACAAATTACAAAGAAGGTCTTTCTCGTATACAGCCTCATACGTGGAAAATAGCTTTTATTTTTGCTTTTCTAGCACTGTTGGTAGATGGTGCAGATTTGATGATGCTGTCTTATAGCTTAAATAGTATTAAGGCAGATTTTGGATTAAGTTCAGTACAAGCAGGTATGCTTGGCAGTTTCACATTGGCAGGCATGGCTGTTGGTGGGATTTTTGGGGGATGGGCGTGCGATAAATTTGGTCGCGTGCGCATTGTTGTTATTTCTATTTTAACTTTCTCACTCCTCACCTGTGGCTTAGGTTTCACTCAAAGCTTTCTTCAGTTTGGTATTTTAAGATTTTTTGCATCACTGGGTTTGGGTTCACTCTATATCGCCTGTAATACCCTCATGGCCGAATATGTCCCAACCCGTTACCGCACCACAGTACTGGGTACCCTACAAGCAGGTTGGACGGTTGGCTATATTGTTGCGACTTTGCTTGCAGGCTGGATTATTCCTGATCATGGCTGGCGCATGCTGTTTTATGTTGCGATTATTCCTGTTGTTATTGCTGTCCTCATGCATATTCTTGTACCCGAACCAGAAGCATGGCAAAAATCTCGACTACAACAACCTGTTGTAGCTCAAAACGCATCGAAAACTTCGGCATTTAAGCTTATTTTCCAAGATAAACGAAACCGCAATATGTTTATCTTGTGGGCGTTAACCGCTGGCTTTTTACAGTTTGGTTACTATGGCGTAAATAACTGGATGCCGTCATACCTTGAAAGCGAACTCGGTATGAAGTTTAAAGAAATGACTGCCTATATGGTAGGTACATATACCGCCATGATTTTAGGTAAAGTTCTTGCGGGCATGATGGCCGATAAATTAGGGCGTCGCTTTACCTATGCCTTTGGTGCAATTGGTACTGCTATTTTCCTACCTTTAATTGTTTTTTATAACTCGCCAAGCAACATTCTATATTTACTGGTCACTTTTGGTTTCCTCTACGGCATTCCGTATGGCGTAAATGCCACCTACATGACCGAAAGCTTTGCGACCGCTATTCGCGGCACAGCCATTGGCGGTGCTTATAACGTTGGACGTTTAGGTGCTGCTTTAGCCCCTGCAACGATTGGTTTCTTAGCCTCTGGCGGCTCAATTGGTTTAGGTTTTGTCGTGATGGGTGCTGCCTACCTGATTTGTGGTGTGATACCAGCTCTATTTATTAAAGAAAAATTATATGACCCTCAAAAGTCATAAATAGATCTATCAAATAGGTCATATGCCTATCTGGTTGATAGTGCTAACGATCGAAACATGTGTTTTAAATCGTTAGCCAAAAATAAGGAATTTACTCATTAAAGTTAATCCTTATTTTCACATATGTAGAGTTTATCTACTCTTCATTTTAATTTTTTAGGTAAGCTTAGCTCCCAAGGGAGCTAAGCTTAAAAATATATAGACCTAAACTTTGTTTAAGGTCGTTCACCCTGTCCCAAACGGCGTTCAATATCATCTAGTACATTTGGCAAATCAGCGACACTATCAATCACATAGTGAGCGCCCGACGCATTCATTTTTTGGTATGCCTTATCTTTTAGAATAATCTGTTCATCGGCCGATAGCGAACTCCACTCTTCATAGCTTAAACCGACTTCGTTACCACTAATCGCAAGCCCGACTGTCCAGCACCCTGCATTTAAACCTTCGTCAATACCCACCACGGTATCATCTACTTTTACAACAGTTTTGATATCAGATACATCGAGTTGAATTAAGTTTTTCCATAGCATTTCAGGATATGGACGACCAAATTTCACGTCACTGGCAGTGACAATACAGTCTGGACGGTAGCCCTGATCGGCAGCATCTTTAACCAAACGACCAATCATCATGGATGCATATCCTGTATTACTACCAATTTTTGCACCGCGATTTTTAATATTTTCAAAAGTCGCCAATGCACCCGGAATTAAAGCCGAGCATGTTGGAATCGAATCTAATTGATAAGGAATAAAGTCTTTATATAAACGGTCAATATCTGCTTCAGTTGCCGTCTGACCATATACTTCCTGCCATGCCGCCGCTACACGTGGCATTTTTAAAACGGCAGCAATATGGTCACGTTTTTCTAAACCCATTGGCGCACGCGCTTCTTCAACCGTAATTTCAACTTTATTGTCTTTAAACAAAGCCATAAAAGCTAAAATTGGTGCACGTGAGCCAAAATCTACAGTTGTACCAGCCCAGTCAAAAACCACAGCCTGAATTTGTGTATTGTTGGTCGTCATGAAGTATTCCCTTTAATTCAAATGTTTTAATAAAAGTTATGCTGTTACAGCTTGGTTTAGGTGGTTTTCACAGTAGTTCGCAATCGCAGCAAGAAGCCCTTCAATGTCATGAATATAAACTTCTCCAATATTGCCAATACGGAAACAATTAAGGTCAGTGACTTTGCCCGGATAAATTACATAACCTGATTTTTTCAACGTTTCATAAAATGACTGAAAGCTAAATGTCTCGGCTGTTGGGTAAAGGAATGTGGTAATGATGGGTGATTGGGGTGCTTTATTGCCTAATACCAATTCAAAGCCTAGTTGTTGCATACCTTTAGATAAGGTTTGTTGGTTTTGTAAATAACGTTGATAACGTGCAGCAACACCGCCTTCGGCTTCAAGCTCAAGCAATGCTTGATAAAATGCACGTACCACATGGGTTGGCGAGGTAAAACGCCATTTACCGTTATGCTGCTCCATCGTGTTCCACTGGTCATACAAATCGAGACTGACCGAACGAGCTAAACCTTTACATGCTTCTAGGCAATCACGCTTTGCCAAAATAAAGCCAAAGCCCGGAACACCTTGAATACATTTATTTGCACTTGAAATTAGAAAATCAATTCCAAGCTCAGCAATATCCATAGGCACACCACCAAATGAACTCATGGCATCCACAATCCAGATTTTTCCAGCAGCTTTCACTAAACGGCCTATCTCTTGAATTGGATTTAAAATACCTGTAGTGGTTTCACAGTGCACACAAGCAACATGGCTAATGGCTTTATCTTCTAAAAAGCGCTCAATCTCTATTAGATCTGGTGTTTGGGTTTCTAAATAGTTCAACTCGATCACTTCAATATTTAGGCAACGCGCCATTTGCACCATACGTGCACCGTATGCGCCGTTATTAATAATCAAGATTTTGCCATCACGTGGAATAGCTGACCCAAGCACAGACTCCACAGCAAAACTTCCACTGCCTTGCATTAACACAGCCGTATATTTTTCAGATTGGCTGGTTGCCAACTTTACCAGTCGATTACGAATATCTTGTACCAGCGAGTTGTATTCTTGGTCCCACGTACACCAATCTTTTTGCATTGCACGGCGTACTGTTGCCGATGTTGATAATGGTCCTGGAGTAAGAAGCAAATATTTGTTCTCTAAATCCATATCGAGTTGGGGTTGCATGTTCATAATGTTACTCATTTCTTTCGCGTTCATTTCAATATACATCAATCTGGTTTAAACCAGATGACAAACTAATAAATATTTTGTTCTAATATTTCTTTCATAAATCCAGCCCCCGTGGTCATGCCTTTACCAGCAATTGCACTTACCAGAAAGATGTTTTTTTCAGCTTCAGTGACACAGGCCAACTCATGTTCATGGGTCAGGTAATAACCATTCCAACGTTTTTGAATTGGAGGTAAAGTCAGGCCTAATTTTTCGTGGCAGTAAGCTTGAATAAACTCATTAATCTCTTCACGCTGCTCGAACTGAGGCGCTTCATTAATCGAATAATATTCGTGACTATCGCCTACGATCAGTTCGCCAAATTCATTTTGTTTAATCAGAATATGAATACCGAATTCTTTAATGAAACCCTGTTGTGATGCTTTAACCAGCTCTGCATGACTTGGGCAAGTTTCAAAAGCTGGATAACGTGAAATGGATAAGCCCGAATAAAGAGAAGCATTTAAGTTTTGGTGAAACCGTTGAGTCAGGGCCATTTGCAAACCACAACGTTTCAGATTCAAGCTTTGTAAAAGCTCTGGATATAAAACATCGATCACTTCACCGTGGCAGATCAAAACTTTATTTGCCCGATATGCCTCACCACTTGCCAAACGAACCTGACAACTTTCATGCTGATATTGGGTTTGAACGACACAAGCATTGGTATAAATCTTTACACCTTTTCTTTCGGCATATGCCAATAGTCGCTGCCCAACCACATGCGGTTCGACAGAATAGTCTTCTTCAAAAACCAAGCCGCCTTGAAACTGCTGCTCGGGGTTTAAATAGGAAAATTGGGTGACCAGTTCCTCATGCTTTAGCAAATGAACTGGAATTTGATAGTTATTTGCACGCTCGGCAAACTCATTTAAAACCTGCCATTCAAGTGCCGTATTGGCGAGATACACACCTTGTCTTTGCTCAAATGAAATATCAGTTTCAGCCTGAATGCGTTGATAAAAAGAACGCGTTTCAAGCGCGTACTTTCGCCACTGTTGCTCTGGATGGGTTAAAGTCGATGTTCCAACCATGCCGAAATTACGGCGAGTTGCGCCCACAGGCTTGGCATTTTTCTCGAAGATACAAACTTTTAAGCCTTGTTCTTGCGCTTGTATGGCAGCGGACAAACCTAAAATACCGGCGCCGACAACAATTAAATCAAACTGTGCGTTATTCATAAGACTTCCAATTTGCGAAATTTAGGATGAATAAACCCTTGCCTTGTTGAACAAAGCATTTTCATTTCAGTCGGTTAAATAAAAATTGTGTTTAGCTAAAACTTAATGAGAGCTTTCGCGCCATTGCTGACTTCTTGCCATAATTTTTCGGGTAAATAACCAGTGAATGAGTTTTACAACACATGAGGTGGTTAAAATTAGAATGCTCATGGCAACAGCAGCAACCGTGTCTCCCGCATCATCCATATTTAAAACGGCTACCGCCGCTAAACTGGTGTCTGGTGAATAGAGGAAAATGGCAGCCGACACAGTGGTCATGGCATTCACAAAAACATAGACCGACACATCACATAGCGCTGGAAAACACATGGGCAAATATACTTTCCAAAAGGTTTTCCACTTCGATGTTCCTAGAGTTTGTGCTGCCTGATCGAGCTGTAACGGAATCTGTTTAATGGCATTGGTTAAAGTCAGGTGTGGGACGGTGTAATAATGCACGATGGTTGAAATCACCAAAATGGTCATAGTTCCATACAGCACATTTAACGGGTTGCTTTGCTGGTTAAAAAACAAAATATAAGCAATACCTAGCACCAACCCCGGCACAGCAAGGGGTAATAAAACTAAAGCCTGTACATAATTTTTAATGAGTGGATGTGCCTTAAAACGTTCGGTTAATAACGCCACCATAAAAATCAGTGCTGTTCCAAAAACCGTACTAAAGAGTGCCATGCGAACCGAGTTAAAGTACGCTGCCCAACCGCCGCCATCGACATATTCAAAACTGTAATGTGCTAAGGTCAAAGACAAATCATAAGGCCAAGACTGAATGAATGAAGCCAGCACTGCCGTAAAGATAATCAGTAAAATCGCACCTGAAACTAAACCACAAAATAAGCCCAGAACGACTTCAAGTTTTTTATTCGATGCTGAAACATAAGGTTTAGCCTGAAAAGCTTGAAACCGTGCATGGCGTTTGCTTTGAATACGATCGAAAATGAATACAAAAACTGCTGGTAGCAATAACAAGATGGAAATTACCGCACCCATGCTCATGTTTTGCTGACCAATAATCTGTTTATAGACATCAAGCGCCATCATGTTAAATGAACCGCCAATGACTTTTGGAATACCAAAATCGGTCAACACATAAATAAAAGCCACCAGACTTGCACTGATGAGTCCATAGCGAATTGCAGGTAGTGTGACGTGGTAATGCGTCTTCCAGATATTTTTGCCGAGCGACAAAGATACCTCAATTAAACGCTGATCGACACTGCGAAAAGACACCATCATCAACATCAAAATTGCTGGAAATAGCCAAAAGCAATAACTGATTAAAATACCGATTGGACCATAAATTTGTATATCGCCCAGTAAAGGTTTAAACACACCTTGCTTACCAAACAAATAAACCAATGCCAAAGAAGGCAAAAGTGATGGCGCTAAAATGGGTAAAAAAGCGACCAGTTTAAAGAAGCCTTTGCCTTTTATATTCACATTGGTGAGTGCAAAAGCATAAATACTGGCAAGAAATACTGTAATGACAGTAGCAGCACAAGCAACCCACACCGAGTTAAATATAGAGCTGAGTAAAGCTGGACTTGCAAAATAATTATAAAAATTTTCAAGGCCAACAAAATTTTGATTTTCATCAAAAAATGCAGTTTCAAACAGCATGATTAATGGAGCAATAATCGCTAAAGTCAAAGCAATTGCAACGGCTGCCAAAGCAATATTTGATCTTAATGAATATACAGTTTTTCGACGCGGCTGTGTTTTTAAAACCGCTGAAGCAGCTTCATTTAACATAGTGCGTACCCTTGTTCGTCAAAGACATGGATGAGCTGATTAGGCACTTTTATAAACATCAGTTCTTGCAAAGTTTTGAACTTGGTATTTTCAATTTCAATTTGCAAAAGGTGTTTTGCCTGCTCAATTCCATCGATATGAATAGCGCAAAATAAACGACGCTTGGCACCTAAAAATTCAGTACTTAATACTTTAACCGGCAAATACAACGACTCTTTATCACTACCGAAATCATCAACCAACTCGACAGCTTCGGGTCTAAAACCAATACTGTAATTTTCCCCTGCTTTAAGTTTTTGTTGCTCCAAATTTAGAGGAATAAAACCTAAAACCTCGAACTGATTCGGTACAGCGCAAGTGGCTTTTAAAAAATTCATGGTGCCAATAAACTTGGCAACGAATTGGGTTTGTGGCTTGTAGTAAATATTGTGCGGCGTATCAATTTGCTCAATGACACCATGATTCATGACTACAACACGGTCAGAAATGCTTAATGCTTCTTCTTGGTCATGTGTGACCATAATCGTTGGCAAGTTAAGCTGCGATTGAATCGAACGGATCTTTTGTCTTAGCTTTAGACGCACCTGAGCATCGAGTGCTGAAAGAGGTTCGTCCAATAGTAAAATATCTGGATTCGGCGCAATTGCCCGAGCAAGCGCAACACGTTGCTGCTGCCCGCCTGACAATTGGTTAGGATATTTTTTGGCAATATCGGGTAATTCAATCAGTTCTAATAACTGTTGAACCCTTTGACTACGCTGTACTTTATCCCACTTTTTTTTATCTAAGCCAAAAGCAATATTTTCTTCAACGTTTAAGTTTGGAAATAACGCATAGTTCTGAAACACAATGCCACAGTGACGCTTTTCAGCACTCAACAACGTAATGTCTGCGCCCTTTTTTATAACCTTTCCATAGTCAGGTTTTTCTAGACCCGCAATTATGCGTAGCAATGTGGTTTTACCGCATCCAGAAGGTCCCAAAAAGCTCACGAACTCGCCAGCTTTCAGGTCTAAATTAATATGCGTTAGGGCCTGAAAGTATTGAAACTTTTTTTGAATATCTATCACTTCTAAAACCGAAGGGCCATGTTCAGGATATTTATAGGTCGTTAATGTCGACAATAAATGCCCTGCTAACTCAGCCTTTTGGTTTTGACCTAGCAGCGATGATTGCAATGACGAAGGAATTTGCATAATGAGGCCTTTATCCAAAAGATCACTTTTCAAAACGCTTTGACCATTCAGCCAAAATACGTTCACGCTGCTCGGCCGCCCAATAAAAATCATTTTTTACGAGCATTTGAGGAAGGTTTTTCGGGAAGTCCATAGTGGTATTTTCAATTCCTTTGTAGGCCACCATTGAAAAGTTATGGGCATAGGCTTCATTTGCCGCTTTGCTTACCGACCAATTTATAAATTTCTGTGCGCTACTTAATTTCTTGGTTCCTTTCACAATTGCTGAGGCTTCCATTTCCCAGCCTAAACCTTCAGTTGGATAAACCACTTCTAAAGGTGCACCCTCTGCTTTTAATTTAAATGCCGGATAGCCGAAAGAAATTCCAATTGGAATTTCGCCTTGTGCAGCCATCTTGCAAGGTTTTGAGCCCGAATGAGGATATTGTGAAATGTTTTTATCTAAAGCCTGCATATAGTCCCATGCCTGCTTTTCGCCCCAAATTTGCATCCAAGCCGTGACATCTAAATAGCCTGTGCCACTCGAAGCTGGATTTGGCATCACAATCAGGTTTTTATAAATCGGGTTGGTTAAATCTTTCCAAGTTTTTGGAATTGGTAACTTACGTTTTTCTAATTCGACTTTATTTACACAGATTGCAGATTCCCATGCATCCATACCCGTCCAAGTCGGTACAGGTTTTTGGCTTACAAATTCTGGTTTTAAATTTTGCACACCGTCAGGTTTGAAAGGCTCAAGCATGTCTTTCTTTTCCATGACCAGCAAACTGGTTAAAGCAACACCAAAAACCACATCCGCTTGAGGATTTTTCTGCTCTGCCAAAAGTTTAGCGGTGATCACACCTGTTGAATCACGTACCCATTTTACTTTTAGCTCTGGATAGGCTTTGTGTAATTCTTTTTGGTATTGCTTAAGCTGATCGGCTTCCACTGCCGTATAGACTGTAATTTCTTCTGAGTTTTTTGATGTTGCTGATGAACATCCCATTTGAATAGCGACCACTACACCTAAAACTGATGCAGTGCCGAGTTTGATTGTCTGTTGAACATACTGTTTCATCTGCAAACCATCGAATGCAATTATTTGATGATCGTATTTCAACAGCTTTATATGACAGTTTAATTAATCTGGTTTAAACCAGATTGTATTTTTATGCTCGCGCTTCGAAATGTAAATCTAAAACATCATGTAGCCAATATTCTTGGTCGACATCAGTAATTACGCCTTCTTCATTTCTATTACTACGACGAATATATAAACCGAGCGCGCCTACATTGACATGAAGTGCTTTGGCCTGCTGTTCCGATAAAGCGGTTGGATACAGATTAATGTCAGCTCTGGTGATATGGCAGTTATATTGATTTGCCATCAGTAAAGTAATGGATTGCTTAAGATCATGAGTTAAAAACTCAGGAAAAAGTTCGGCATTCACCCGTAAATGCTCAACCAAAACAGGTCGTCCATTAATACAACGACGTCGCCAAACCGAATAAATCTGATGCCCTTTTTCAACTTTTAAATGCTTGGCATCCCAAGAAGTAGCCTGAGTCAGTTCACTCGAAATCACTTCGGTCGAAGGTTCATAGCCTTGTTCAATCACAAACTGATTAAAGTTTTTTGTAGATTGCGGGTGATAAATAATACGAGGAGAACGAACATACCAACCACGGCGGTCTAAACGATAAATCAAACCATCGGTTTCCAAAGCCAGCAAAGCTTCACGCGCAGCCACGCGAGTAGTTTGGAATTGTTCAGAAAGCACTCTTTCCGAAGGGAGTTTTGCGTGGGCTTTTAATAAGCCAGATTCAATATCGTGGGCAATTGTATCGCGGATAGGAATATATTTAGGTATGCGAGCTTGGTCCTGTTCCATACAAACTTAGAATTTATAAATAAAGAAATTAATAGCAATATACTGAAAAAATGTGACAAAAGCTTTTATTAATGCTGATCTTTTAAGCAAAACGCGTCCTATTCCCCGCTTTTTCCAATTCATTTTTTCATAAAAAAAATCGAGTGTTCACGCCTACAATAGCTTCTGAAAATTTTCCTTAGCTCATTTGTTCATCAAGAAAAATCGGCATCGCATAGCCATTACATCATATTTAGTTAGACACTTTTTAAGATAAAAATTCATATTTCTGTACGGACTCTTACACAGGAATTGACGGTTTGCACTAAAAATCAATATCACGCCTCCTATATTACATTCTTGTAGAATTAGAATAACATGATCAAGAAAAACCCAAATCATCCTAAGCAATAAAAAAATACACTCATCATCTTATATTTATAAAGTCTTAATATAAAATTATTCATTTAATAAAAACTAAAATATTAAGAAAATCACTCAACCTCAAAACAAACATAAAATTTTAATTTAACTAAAACCTTAAACAATAAATCTAATTAAAAAAAGAATATAAGACATACTAGCTCATTTATTGCACAAAACAAAAACTAAAAACTTGCGGTTAAATACCATCCAATTATTCATTCAATCTAATTAATATTTTATTTATAAAATTTAAATTAACTTATTAAAAACTATTAAACATGACATTAGATGCTTAAAAATTGACATGACATAATCCAAAATTTTAAAACAGCTTTAATAAATAATAAATAAACTTATGAAAAATATAGTAATTTTAATTTTTTATATTCTATTGAATAAAATTATGGCTATTTATTTCACCTTTTTTATATTTTACCAACTGATAAAAATCACAATCCAACACATTTAAAAAATAAAAAAATCTCTTGTAATAATAAAGTTAATTATTTACCAAATGTTATATTTTAAAAAATTTTATTAAAAACAGCACCAATAAATAGATTAAAAAAATAACATTCAAGAAATTATAATAATTTTTCTTCTTGTTTTTTTATGAATGTATATTTAGATTTAATTAAGATTAATTGAAATTAGATTTGTATTTTTTCAATTTAGTTTAAGCAAAATTAAACTTTACTTAATAGCGACTATAATATTTTAAGGAGAAAGTATTATTAAGACCAAATCGTGTGACATTTTAAATCAATTATATTTCAGTACTTAACCATAAAAAATTCACCCAGCATTAAATTATATTTAGCCAGGAAAGATTAAAAAACTCATGAAACTTAAAACAAAATTTTCTCATCTCGCTTATAGCTGTGCATTAATATTATTCGGTTCGGTGCAATTTGCTCATGCAGCTCCTTTACTTACTCCCCATGTTACAAATGAAGTAAGCCCTGCTCCTACAGCAAATGCATGGATTGAAATTGATACTCAAGCTTTTGAAGATAATATTAAAAGGACAAATCAGTTACTTAATGGCAAAACACAACTTTGTATAGTCATGAAAGCTAACGCATACGGCCATAGTATTGATCTACTTATGCCAAGTGTTATGAAGTTAAACGTATCTTGTATTGGCATTACCAGTAATGCTGAAGCGGCTATGGTGCGTAAGCATGGCTATAAAGGCAAAATTACACGTTTACGTACCGCCACAGATAGTGAAATTATCAATGCACAGGCGTTAAATATTGAAGAGCTTTTAGGTAATTATGACCAAGCTGCTCGTATGTCTAAATGGGCAGAAGCGAACAATACAACTGTTCATTACAGCTTGGCTTTAAATTCGGGTGGTATGGATCGTAATGGTCTTGAAATGGCTACGGCTCTAGGCAAAGAACAAGCTGTGGCGATCACCAAACTTCCCCATCTTAAAATTGACGGCATTATGACCCACTATGCCGTAGAAGATGAAAAATTTGTCCGTGAGCGTCTGGCGCAATTTAATGAACAAACCGCATGGTTGATTAAAAAAGCCAAACTGAATCGTAAAGAATTAACATTACATACAGCTAATTCATTTGCTACTGTAAACGTTCCTGAATCACATTTAGATATGGTTCGTGCAGGTGCAATTATATATGGTGATTTTCCTAATCACCCTGAATTTAAAGGCATGATGGCATTTAAAACACAAATTGCCGCGGTTAATAATTACCTGAAAGATTCAACTGTAGGTTATGACCAAACCTATACTTTGAAACGTGACTCTAGACTCGCAAACCTCCCTGTAGGTTATTCGGATGGCTACCGTCGTAGTTTTAGTAATAAAGCTTTTGTATTAATAAATGGACAAAAAGCGCCAGTGGTTGGTCGAGTATCAATGAATACTGTTATGGTTGATGTAACAGATATTCCAGAGGCAAAAGCAGGTGATGAAGTTGTATTATTTGGTCATCAAGGCAATGCAGAAGTTAAAACGAGTGATTTAACGAGTCTTACAGGCCACATTTTGACAGAAGCCTATATCCCTTGGAGTAACTCTAATCCACAAGTGGTTAAACCCCTTCAATCTCAGCAACAAGTGATATTAACCAATAATAAAGTTGCGGCAAAGGCCAACTAAACTTTAGGTGAATTGATAGGTAGCCCTATATTCTAAAAAGTATTGGGGCTACTTTTAGCTGAATCACATCTTTTAAGCGATTTCATTCCATCCAGTTTTTTACATAAAAAAGAGCATTTGCATGCCCTTTTTATTTTTTATCTAGCCTTTAGCTTGCGTGCTTGAAACTATCAATTTGCTTAATCTCATAAGGCAAACCGACATAGTTTTCGGCCAATGTGGTTTTACCTGCGATAGACCCAAGCACATAACTTAACTCAGCTTGTTTAATCTTATGATCAAACTCACTTTCAGTTTCAAAACGATGCAACAAATGAGTCATCCACCAAGAAAAACGCTCAGCTTTCCATACACGTTGTAAGCATTTTTCTGAGTATTCATTTATACCTTGCTCGGAACCTTCGACATAATATTCAACTAGCGCACTTGATAAATAAGCAATATCAGAAGCCGCGAGGTTTAAGCCTTTTGCTCCTGTCGGTGGAACAATATGCGCAGCATCGCCAGCTAAAAATAGTTTTCCGAAACGCATTGGTTCGGTCACAAAGCTACGTAACGGCGCGATACTTTTTTCAATAGAAGGTCCTGTCACTAACTTTTCACGGCTTTCAGGGTCTAGGCGGTTTTTTAGCTCATCCCAGAACTTTTCATCTGACCAATCTTCGACGTGGTCTGTTAAAGGCACTTGTAAATAATAACGGCTACGTGTTTCTGAACGCATACTACATAAAGCAAACCCACGCTCTGACTGTACGTAAATGAGTTCATCGGCTACAGGTGGCACATCGGCCAATACCCCTAACCAGCCAAACGGATAAACTTTTTCAAAGGTCTTAATTTTATCTTCTGGCACGCTAGCACGGCAGACACCATGGTAGCCATCACACCCTGCTATAAAATCACACTGAATTTGAAAAGCTTTACCTTGATACTCAAACTCAACTTTTGGTGCCGTGTAAAAATCTTTCACTTGTACATTTTGAGCTTCATAAAATGAAGTGAGCTGCTCTGCTTCACGCGCAGTCATTAAATCTTTAGTCACTTCGGTCTGACCATATACGGTTACTTGTTTGCCACCCGTGAGTGCTGCCAAATCAACGCGATGCAATTCACCATTGGTTAAGATTTCAATGCCCGAATGCGGTAATCCTTTGTCTTTTAAATTTTGGTCAACACCTGCTTGTTTCAGTAAGTCGACTGAAACTTGCTCTAAAATTCCTGCACGAATCCGTGAAGCCACATATTCAGCACTACGTTGCTCAACAATAATATGATCGATGCCAGCTTTATATAGAAGTTGCCCCAGCAATAACCCTGCTGGTCCAGATCCAATAATTGCAACCTGTGTCTTTAAAATATCCATAACTTCATCCTTGTTTCATCCTGACTTTTAAATTACTGGCTTTAAGTTTTGTGCACTATGTATCCAAGACGAAAATAACCGTTTATCATTTAGTTTGTCCGAATAGCGGACAGAAACAACCAAAATAACAGGAATGAAAGGATGCCTTCTCTCGATGCTTTTTTAGAGCACCCAAACTCGCATGAGAAAATTCGTCAAGAAGACTACATTGCAGGCTTAGCAAAAGGCTTAGCTTTACTCGAAGCTTTTGGAACGGATCGCCAGCGGCTTAATGTCACTCAAGTGGCTGAGCGAACCGGTATAAGCCGTACAGCGGCAAGGCGTTATCTAAAAACTTTAAAATACTTAGGCTATTTAGAAACCGATGAACATTACTTTTGGCTCACTCATCGGGTGCTGCGCTTTTCGAGTTCTTATTTAAGCTCTGCCCATCTGCCTAAAGTTGCTCAGTCATTTTTAAATCTTTTGTGTGCGCAGACATCTCTTACTTTCTCGATTGTGGTGTTAGACGATAACGAAGTGGTGCCGATTGCCCGCAGTTATTTACCTCAGCAAGATAACTTACGTGTCAGCCCTTACGGCATGCATTTAGGAAACCGACTGCCTGCCCATGCAACGTCTACAGGTAAAGTATTGCTGGCAGCACTACCCGAAGAAGCCCAACATACTTGGGTAAAAAATTATGGTTTAAAGCGCTTAACCCCTTTTACCATTGTAGATGAGTCAAAGTTTTTTGAAGTGCTTAAGGGCATTGCGTTATCGGACTATTGCCTTTCCAAAGAAGAACATGAGCTTGGCGTGATTGCGATTGCAGTTCCCGTTTTTAACGCACAGGGTCAAGCCATTGCAGCGCTTAACTGTATGTCGCAAACCAACCGAATACAAGAAGACTATTTGGTTCAGCAAATTTTGCCATTGCTGCGCAACACGGCAAATGAACTTAGAAATGTAATTTAAATAGACTTAGAAACTCTTGTCATTAATTAGAGATACAAGAGTTTCAGCTCATGATTTTAAATGGCGAATTCTTTGACTTGCTGGTTTGCCAAATCTAAAGCGTTGCTGCGATAGGCATGCATGTCTAAGCCCTCTGCATAGATAAAATCGACATCATGAATGCCCATTAGCCCTAACACCGCTTTGAGATAAGGCGTTACTGCTTCAGTTTCTTGGCCGACATGAATACCGCCCCGACTACTTACCACCACAGCTTTTACGCCTTCAACCAAACCTTGAGGATAAGTTTCGGTGTAGCGGAATGTTTGTCTTGCTCGTGCCACTAAATCGAACCAGTTTTTGAGTTGAGTCGGCACATTTAAGTTATACATGGGTGAGCCAATGACCAATAAATCAGTATTTTTTAATTCAGCAATTAATTCGTCCGACAAAGCAACAATTTGTTGAATGTCTTGATTTACATTTTCAGCCCCACGCAGTGCCTGAAAAATTTCTAAATCTAATACAGGCAGGTTCATTTCAGCTAAATTGCGTATGGTGATGTCATCTTGCAAACCTTGGTCTTTTCGATGTTCAAGCATGATATCGATTAGGCGATTGGTTTGTGAACCCTCACCCATAATGCTGGATTTTAATACCAATATTTTTGCCATGACCATCTCCACGTTTTTGATGAAGCCATATTAACTCCACAATAAATTCAACAGTGGTGATATTATTTCTTATCATTGGTTCCTTTTAGGCAACAATCATGCAACATGAGCTAAGTGCAATATCTATATTTGTGACTGTGGTTGAAGCTGGAAGTTTTGTAAAAGCTGCTGAGCAATTGCATTTAACTCGCTCAGCTATAAGTAAAAATATTGCTCGGCTGGAAGAACAGCTTGGTGTTGCTTTATTTAAAAGAACAACACGTTCACTCAGCATGACTGATGAAGGCGCTTTGTTTTATGAGCATAGCCGCCGAGCGTTAAGTGAAATACAAAATGCCGCGGCCCTGTTAGACCAAGGGAAAATTAATGCAACAGGCCGATTAAGAATGTCTGTGCCAGTGCTGTTCGGGCAACTCTTTGCTGCTCCGCTCATGGTTAAATTTGCTCAGCAGCATGCGGACTTACAGTTAGAAATTTCATTTAATGATCGAACTGTAGACTTGGTCGAAGAAGGTTTTGATTTGTGCATCCGCATCGGGGCATTGCCTGACACCACTCAGCTCGTTGCCAAACCGATTGGTGAGCATCGAATGCTACTTTGTGCCTCACCTGACTATTTGAATAAAGCAGGTCCTCTACAAAATATTGAAGACTTAGACCATCACGCCACGATTGCCGATCCGCATTTTGGTCAAATGCAAAAATGGCGACTTCAAAAGGAAAATGACGAGCCTTTATTTATAAAACCCAAAGCAAAACTTCTTTTAAATGACTTACAAGCTATTAAAAATGCAGCGCTTGCTGGAGCTGGTATCGCTTGGCTACCCGACTGGCTCATTCAAAATGAATTACAGGAAGGTAAGCTGGTACAAGTATTAGAAACCATGTCGAGCATTGCTTTTCCGATTCATCTGGTATGGCCTACGCTGCCTTTTATGCCACTCAAAACCCGCCTTGCAATTGATTATTTGGCGCAGCATTTACCCCCTGAACTGAACAAATAAGCTTAAAATAAATAAGGCCTTATCTACTGGAACAAGGCCTTTTTAAATATTCAAAGCCAATGTTTATGGCTTATATTCAAATGCGTTGACCGCCTTATTCGCATTAAGGAAACAATCCAACATCTTTTCCCGATCAATTGCCCCATCTGAGCTTAAAAGCTGAATAATTGTGCCCTCCACCATATATAAAAATAGTTTGGCGTCTTGAAAAGTCGCATCGGTTTTTAGTTTTATCAGCTGGCTATAGATTTCATTCAGCAGCCATGTGCGATATCTCACTGCGGTGATATAGGCTTTTGGATAGGTCAGTTTCGTTTCAAACATGGCTTTAAATAAGAGGTAAAACATCCCCTCTACATCGGTATGTAAGAAATAAAGCTGTTTGAGTTTATCGGCCGCGCTTATGTCTTGGCTGTACTCTACAATTGAGACCACTTTTTCTTTTAATCGCTCTTTTTGTACGATCAGACAGATTTCAATAAACCGCGCTTTTGAGAGAAAGAAGTTATAAAAAGTCGCTTTGGTAATTTCGCATTCTTTGACGATTCGATCTACCCCAACGGTATGAAAGCCACGATGGTGAAATAAATCAATCGACTTGTTGATGACTTGTATAGCACGGGAAGAAAGCACTAACTTTGGCATAGTTTTACCGTTATAAATTCTTGTTGTTTGTAAATGAGATAAAAAGCCTGTGCCCCTTTTGGGAGAAAAAAAGGCACAGCAAAGCCGTAAAGACTGTGCTTGGCACATCTCAAATTTGTTGTTGCTAAGTTTTAAGTAAAAATGACTTTAAGCCTGAAAACCTTAGGGCGTTCAAGCTGCTTTAATTTTTAAGCTGTGTCGTTATAGCTTTTGGCATTGAGCGCCAAGAAATAATGGATGTGCAAAGCCAACTCCTTTTTATTGGGAGTTCTGCCAAACATTTATAGAATTATGGTGGCAGAACGAGAAAGGGTTCGCGGACTGGTACAACAACCAGCACACCCGAAGGTGTCCCTCTCCCGTCCTACCGCTACGGGAGGAGACGAGGAGATGCTCACACAAAATTATCCCTCAGAAAGGAATAATTCTGATGCTGTTGTAATCGGTCCGCGACGACCGTCTGGCAATGTAGGCCAGCAGGCAAAGAATAGTGCCCAACCCTATTGCAGTCAAGCACGTAAAATGCCATTTGTTTTAAATTAAATCATTAGAAAAGTAAGGCTAAATAATGGGTGGGTTATTGTTAAGTTGAGAAATAAAAACAGCCTTGGGAGGCTGTTTTAAATAAGAGAAATGAGATTAACTTTAATGAGTTCTTATTATGAGTGTTTTATCCTATTTGCCAAATTTTGAACTCTTTCTTCAACAGTCAAAAAGATAGTTGTTGAGAACATTCCTGTAATGAAGCAAAGAGTTATCATTTTATAAAATGACTTCTTGTCATCAGATATTGTAATTGATTCAGTATGTACCGTATCAACAATTAGATCTAAAACAATACCACTTTTTAGTCCAAGAAAAGTTAGCACTCCAATCAATCCTGAACCTAAAACTAATTTTAAGTATGCAACAATTTCTAATTTGCTTTCAGATAAGAGAATTTTTGTAAATGATCCCAAACAAGCGATTATGAATGCTGGAAGTGAATAAATAAATACATTAACTGCCATATTCAATGCAAACAATACATCCTTATTTAAGCTAAATATTCCCTCCATCTGCTCGGTGCCAATAGTAGAATATAAAATATAGAAAATCATTCCTAGAACAGCAGCAGCAGTATAAGTAACCAATATTGTTTGGTACATTGTTTTCCTTCTTTTTCTTTGTTCTTCATAATCTTTTTCAGAACGAAATTCTTTTATTTGCTCTTGTTTTTTCAGATAAT
The DNA here is from genome assembly GCF_000163635.1 of Acinetobacter sp. SH024. Taxonomy (NCBI): domain Bacteria; kingdom Pseudomonadati; phylum Pseudomonadota; class Gammaproteobacteria; order Moraxellales; family Moraxellaceae; genus Acinetobacter; species Acinetobacter sp. SH024. The sequence goes on from NZ_GG753600.1 coordinate 665,231, forward strand.
TTATAAAATCATCATCATTCATATCAGAAAAATTTTCGTCAACATTATTACTCATTCAAAAAATTACTCATAAATATTAAAGTTATAAAGAATTATGCTATTAGATTGCTAAAATTAAAAGGGAATTTTATTTAACAACCCAAAGTATGGGTAATCTTAATTTACTTAATAATGTATATGAATTATAAAAATTATTATCTATTTGGATTTTTTTGATCTACCACTACATATAGGTTTAAATTTATACAACCATCTCAGTTTTTTATCGAATTTTTAACTAGAAAATAAAAATTTTATTTTAATATGATTCAGTTAAAATTCTAAGCTATTTACTTATTTCATCTCTAACACTCTTCTTTTTATTCTTACTATTGGATTAATTTATAAATTTCGAAAAGCAAACCCTGAAATTATCAGACTATAATTAAGCTAAAAGATATTTTATAAATAAAAAAATTTAATTATTAACAACTATAAAATAACTTACTTTTTCACTTATTTTTAAATTTTATAAATCAATCTTTCAATGTCTAAAACCACTATTTCAATTTGCCCAGATTTTGCAGCTTGACTACTTTCAATCAACATTTCCTTTAGCTGATCAGCGGTAGTAGGGTTAAGTTTTCCCTTACCTCGGCTTTTTAACTTCTTATTGTCAGTCCTTAGGCCAAACCAGAGCACAAGATAGATACCTCTACCCTCAGCACGCCAGTCTTGTGCATATAGTTTATTGAGCTGATTATCAGCACCAGTCCACAATTCAGGATGCCATTGCCCTTTTACTTCTATTGGTAAACGCAATTGCCCTATAGTGCATCCTATATCAGCTTCTTTATCATCAGCTTCATGAACTTCCACCTCATAAACTACTTCGTTACTTCCTTGTCGGAGCAATCCTATCAAATGATCTCGACAGCGCTCTTCTTTATATGGTTTGGCATTATCATCATAAAAACCACGCCAAGACTCTGCATCATCACTTTTGATTTTGGCTTGAACTACAGCTAGTTCTTCTAGAATAAAAGCTTGTAAATCAGAAATGGACTGAGGGGATAGATCTTCTGAAATTGCTTTAATTTGCTCAATTGTAGGAGGCGTATATAAACTCTCAACTCGTATCTGCTTTTGTTCATACTGTAAAGTCTTAATTAAATCTGTATAACTATCTGGCTCTGCATTCTTAAGTCGCTCTAATGCTCTAGATGCTTCATCACTAGGTTTTTTAGCTAACTGAGCAACAATCGCCTTAAGGAAATCAGCAGCATCCCAAGGTTGCCTATCCCCTGAATACACTCCCCTAGGATAACCTGTATCAGGATATTCAGATCGAAATGTATTCATTATCCATTCTAATAAATTAACACTTAGTTGAAGGTTCGCTTTATTTTCTCGGTATCTTCCATTTAACCTATCTCTAATAGTCCAAATAAAATCTCTATCGGATAACTCTTTTTGAAATTTTTTAATCGTTTCTTCAAAATCTATAATTAAGCCTATACCAATCCAATTTTTCTTCTGCTCAATATTTTCAAGGTTTATACGTTGTGATAGAAATTTTTTAAGAAAATCAAACTGGCCTGCATAAAGCAAACTATCTATTAATTCTGATTCTGGTTTAAACGCAATAAGTGGAAATTTATCCATCCATCTTTTAGCTAATTCAATATTGAAACTTTTATATTTTGCTCCATTCATAACATTATATAAACCATGAATATCAGCAAATCTGCTTTCAAATAGTGGTTCATAAAATAATTGTAGTGCTTCTTCTAAACAACCTCGTCTGAGCAACTCATTTTCAATTTCTTCGAATACTTCAGGAATTTTTGCCTCTTGGTCATATCGACAATTCATTAAGGTAAAATAACCAGCAAATAAGCGTTCATCAGGTAAACCATTTAAGCCAATATTTTTTCGAACACGCTCCGCTAATGCGGCTATTAGAATAAAAACTTCATTATAAATCCTGCCTTCTTTTCTAATTTCGAGAATATCTTCAGCCTTTACTTCGGGTACCCTATTTGTTAGAAAATTTTCAAACCCTTCCATACAAATATTTGATATTTCATCCCCTAGCCATGCTGCAATACATTGATGAGGTGCAGGTTCTCTATCAATATCATTAACCATTTTTAAATATGCTTGAGCAGGTAGTAAAATTACCTCAAAGTGACCTTTACGTAGCAACTCACTATTTTCAGAATAAAATTTTATTTCTTTAGCTTGAAGTTCTTCTTGTTTCTTTTCTAGCTTTTGTTTACGTAAATTATTTTTAATTTCCCAATTATCTAGTTGTCTAATAGAAATTTGCTCTAACCATAGCTTATCTTTTACATTACCTCTAGTAAAAGGCTGTGCTACGTTACGAACCTCCTGACCTATCTCACCATCATGTTGTACTAAGTGAACAATATCTTTCCAACGCTCATCCCTAGGATTAGTTAAAAACATATTTTCTAATAATAAAATAACATCGTTTTCATTCGGTATAAGACCTAATGATGCTTGTGAAAGATCTCTAGATCGTTGCCCTATAAGCTTCTCATTAGTAAGTTCAAGAAGTACAAAGCTTTGTATTTTTTGTCTTAATAAATCATTGTTTCGGAAAAATTTTTCTAATTCTTTTATTTTTTCATTATTATAACCGTAGCTATAATCAAATACTTCAAGCCATCCCCATAATTTTTCAATTAAAATTTCTTTAAAATTAAGAACTCTTAATATTAAATGAGAAAGAAGGTTCTTTATTTCATATCTTTCATCATGTTGAAAATTTTTTTCTTCTAACTTTAAATGTTCTACAAAAGTATCAAGAAAATTTTCTATTTGATAATCAGGTAAATCAATTTCGATGAACCAGACTGGTCCCGAAACGGTTTCTTCAGTTTTTAAGTATAAAAAAGCTAAAGTGGCTATTAGCTTACTATCAATTCTGTTATATCCAATATCTTGTAGTAGTTCTAAAGCTAGTCGAAATGATGATTCATCATTAAATTTAGAGAGATTTAGATAAATTTCTTCCCAATCTATTAGTTGCTTTTGAATTGCTAATGTTTCACCAGCGGCTTTACGAATCGCATACTCTACCTGAGCCTCTAAAACTAACTTCTTTAAAACTTCAATAAAATAAGCTGGCAATTGAAATGACTGAATAGATTCAAGTAAAAAAATTCTAAACGTAAAAGAAATCTCATAATTTAAAAGAATATCTTTAATTTGGCTCAAAATAACTGGTGTGGTGAAAGCCCGAATCTGATAGCTATTTCGTTTATAAAACCTAGGATTATTTTCTGCTAAGTTTTCTATACTAGACAATAAAACTTTAGCTTGTTCTACTGAAAGATTATCGACATCCCCATATTCTAATATTCCGATTGGATCAGATTTAATAACTTCGAAAGCTAAATTATGATCTATAATTAACCATGCATGCATGCCACGTAAATTAGCAGGAACAAGCTCATATGCATGGAAAAAAGATAGAAGACGTTTTCTTTTACGGCTCGTATTTGCTTGTTTAGTTAGCCATTTAGCACCTAAAAACTCTCCTATCCTACGATGTAAATAGGTAAAGCGTTCAACACCATTAGCTTTAAATAAGCGAGAACCAATTACATTTTCAATATACTGCCCATTTGTAAGACTTTTTATTTCACTTATTGGTAATTCACCATCATCAATTCTGTGAATAGGCTTCCTAGTAATAGCTTCATTTGCTGACAATATTAAACTTCCAAACGCAGCTCCTGCTACTTCAAGTTCAGTTTCTTTGGATAGTTGTCTTTCTATCTTCTGTTCAGAATGTTCAATTCTTAATAAGCCAACTGCTTGTTCAAAAAGTTGAGTTAATGTTTCAGGTAGTTGAGTCGACCTAGCTACTTCTGAAATCAAATTTAATGTTTGTGGATTACCCAATAGCCCTTCTAATCCAAGGTTCACAAAGTGATCCACAACTTTCAATGCTTGCTCATTTCCTATTTTTTCACTTAAGAAATCATTCATATCACTTTGAGAGAAAGGATTTAAATGAAGTTCTAGTGGTTCAATATTATATTGTTCTTTAATTGCTACTAAACCAGTAGCACTACGCCAATCTGCCACACGACAAGACAAAACAAACTGTGGATAATCAAGTTCTCCCAATTTTTGCAAAACTAAATCGATACCATCCCCATCCTTAGATGAACTCAATTCATCCAAAGCATCGATTACAAGAACTTTTTTATTATTTAGCAAAGTACTAGGTTTATGACGATAGAGTAACTGTCGAGCAGTACAATATGCAAAATTATCCAAGCTTCCTAACCACTCAAGCAGGCAAGATTTTCCCATACCTGCCTCTCCTAAAATAACTAAGGAGTTATCCATATTAGGTAAATCTTCTTGAGTTACTGACAAATACTCTTTTTCAACTTGATACCACAAAGTTCGTTTAATCATTTATTTTTAAGTACCTAATATTTGGAATATCTTGTAAGAAAAATCTAATCATATACCAGATAAATATAAAATTTTCTTTGATTGACTCTATTATATATTTCAAGAAAAAGTTAAAGAACATAATCTATGTGTGAATGTCAAAATGTCGGTGAATTTTTTGTATGTCCTGACAGCTTTTCAAATATTTTCAGCAATAACTATGGAATGAAAAATAGGTTTCCTCACTACATCATTGAAGAAGCTCCATGCGAAGAAACTCGTCCAAAATTTAATTATAGTGAGTTTTATTATGTCTGCTCTGAGTGTGAGCAAGCATGGTATTTCGAGTGTTATCCAGATACACCAACAGCACCTGTTTTTGGGATTAAACTTTTAGACGTGAACCAAACCTTAAGCCAAAATCGAATAAACAGTATTAAGCAATTCTTAGTTGTTTTAGCTCATGAAGGCTTTTCAGAAAACAAGTGCATTCATAAAGGCTGTACAGACTATTCACTTAACGGAATTAACGTATGTCTTAATCACTTTGGTTATAAGTTAAGTACCTGATAATAGCTCTAACCACCAAACAACCACATCTTACGGCGCAAGTCTGTAAATTGAGTAAGACAGTAGATTTTCTACTGGGTTTAACGAAAATATATCGTTTGCTCAACACCCTCTTAAATTTTAACATCATCTCAAAATTTATTAGATATTTCATATTTTTAATTAAATTAAGAGGTAAAATTATGTCTGAGAAAGTCGCTATTATTACGGCTGCGGGAAGTGGTATGGGCGCAGCTATTGCAAAAAAATTAGCAGCAGATGGATTTAATGTTGCGATTCTTTCTTCATCAGGAAAAGGTGAAGCTCTCGCAAACCAACTGAATGGTCTAGGTATTACTGGATCAAATCAATCAATAGACGATGTTCAACGCCTTATTGATGAAACTCTTTCTCGTTGGGGACGAATAGATGTTTTGGTTAACAGTGCAGGACATGGTCCCCGCAAGGAAATTTTAGAATTAACAGACCAAGATTGGCATGATGGTATAGACACTTACTTTCTTAATGCTGTACGACCTATACGTTTAGTTATTCCTGTAATGCAAAAACAAAAGCAAGGTGTAATTATCAATATTTCAAGTGCATGGACATTTGAGCCTAGCTCACTATTTCCAACCTCTGCAGTTGCTCGTTCTGGATTGGCAGCATTTACCAAAATTTGTGCAGATACCTATGCGATTGATAATATCCGTATTAATAATGTCTTACCTGGATGGATTGATACTCAGCCAGAAACAGATGAACGCATTAACAATGTTCCAATGAAGCGTTATGGTTCAAAAGAAGAGATAGCAGATACAGTTGCTTTCCTTGCATCTTATAGTGCTGCTTATATTACAGGGCAGAATATTCGAGTAGATGGTGGCTTAACTCGCTCTGTATAATGAATCTTAATAAAAATTTGAAGGGATAAATTGCTAAACCATTATCCCTTCAAGGTTAGAGTTAAACTCATCACCGCAATAAAACTCTCTTTTTATGGTTGCTCTGTACCTAAATATTCAATACACCATTTCCAAATTTGATCTACTTTGTCATTCGGATTTAGAACTTTTTTTCTGACAAGAAAATAACTTGGCTCAACTATTTTAGTTTCGGAAACAACTTGTACTAGTTTTCCTGACTTAATATCTGCTTCAACAAACGCTCGACATGCTAAAGCTATTCCTTGCCCTGATACAGCAGCGTCCAACGCCAGAGTGGTTTGATTAAATATAGGCCCTGACAACTTGGTGAATGTATTTAGAAATTTTGGCCATTGATCGTGTGCATCGTGCAGAAGTGGCATTGATAATAACTGTTCACGTTTTAATGGCAACGTTAAATCTTTGACAAAATAAGGACTTGCTACAGCTACGAGTTCCTGACGAAACAATAATTGTGTTTCCAAATTCTCTGGAAATGATTTTGTGGTTAGCCTGATAGCAATATCAACCTGATCCCGATCAAAGTCAGATACTGCTTCAGTAGCTAATGTATGTAAGTTAATGTCAGGTAATAAAGTATGTAAATCGCCTAACCGAGGAATTAAGAGTTTGGCAGCAACAGTTGGGGTGACACTTATCGTAACGCTATCTGGCTGATCTAATAGTAATTCTGTCGAATCAGTAAGAATGTCAAAAGCACGAGTGATATTGACCAGATATTTTGCTCCTTCGGGAGTCAAAGACAGTCCTCGTGGAAGCCGTTGAAATAAAGTAACGTTTAAATGATCTTCTAATGCACGAACTTGTTGGGCAATAGCACCTTGCGTAACACCTAATTCATCAGCAGCAGCGCGAAAACTTAACTTCCTGCCCGCTGTTTCAAAAGCACGTAAAGCATTTAAAGATGGAAGTTTTCGACGAGATAACATGAAAAAATCAAGAAGTAGTTTTTCTACACTCTAGTTTGTTTGCTAACTGTATGCAACCTATTCACGGCGCAAGCCTATAACACGTAGATGTAAATAAAGCGACTCTATTATTCAAACCATCTGTTATGACCACTTCATAATGCGCGAATTTTTTACTACTTCCGACCTTGGTTGCCGTTGCAAATAACACCCTATCTTTCGCACCACTCATATAGCGAATATCCGCCTGTAGGCCTGTATATGGGGCATCGCCTGCATTACAAGCCATCGCAAAAGCGATATCGGCTAAAGAAAATATGACACCACCATGCACGCTGCCCAATGCATTCATGTGTTCGTCTTTGACATTAAGCTTGCAACGCGCTTCATCAAAACTGCGATGCAGCACTTGTACACCCAATAGCTCTGCGAATTGATCAACCGCGTTGGTTTCCATTTTTTGCACAAACGTCTCCCTACTCGTGCGAGTATTCCCTTAAGTCTTACAAACCTATGTGTATTGAAATTGAATGATTAAAAGCCGTTAAACACTATCTTGTTTAATCTGATAGTTTGAAGAACTAAAGTCCTTATAGGTCAGGCGGTCATCTGACTCTGAAGCTAAAGGCTGAACTTCTTGCATTGAGTTTAAACAGCGCTGTGCAAGCTCCATGTATTCTTGCGTGCCGCGGGTTTTCCACTTTTTTTCTTGTTCTGATAAATCACGTGCAACCTTGGCAGGACTACCCATTGCCAATACATTTGCCGGAATAATATCTTTGGTTTTGACCAGACTATTTGCGCCAATAATGGTGTTTTCACCAATTTCGGCATAGTCCAAAATCACGCTGTTCATGCCAACCAAAACATTTTTTCCAATGCGGCAACCATGCAAAATTGCCCCATGCCCAATGTGGCCCATTTCCTCAACTAAAGTCACGCTTTGCGGAAAACCATGTACGGTGCAGCTATCTTGTATATTGGCATTTTGCTTAATATGGATACGGCCAAAATCGGCACGTAATGAAGCAAATGGCCCTACATATACACCCGCTTCAATAATCACATCACCAATTAAAACAGCGGTTGGATGTACAAAAGCGTCTGGGCTAACGACGGGAATAACACCGTCAATACTATAACAAGGCATGATTTAACCTCTCATTTGTCGCAACCAAGCCTCCGAAACGGCGCCAATAATGTGCTGTGGCATTTGGCATGGGTCCTTCTGCTGTTGCGGCAACAGACAAGAAGTATTCATCGGCAGGTTCAAATACTTTTTTATAAATATTCATTGATAACGTTCGTGCACTAATCGCGGGCCAGTCAGTTGGCAACAACTCAAGCGGTAATGCTGGGTCTTTCAATAAAATCCGTCGATAATAATGAATCAGCAAAGTTCGAATCTGAAAGGCCTGAACAGGTTCGAGTTGTTCGTTTTCCTGCATCAGCAACACGCCAATTTCTCTAAAAATATCAAGAAACTGTAGATACCTTTGGCGCAATTCATCGATGGGCCAGTTGGTTCTGAGCATACGGCCAATGGTATCGACCGAATTATTAAAGAGCTGCAATGTTTCGGCTTTAAACACCACCACTTGCTCACTCATATTTAAGTCAACCAACAAGCGTTGCAGTTCAATACGGTTACAACCCGGATAAGCCATTAAGTTGGTCGAAATATTGGCAAATCCTAACCATTCGAGTTCTTTCTTTAACAACGCTTTATTTTCAGTATCGAGGCTAGACATCAGAATAAGATCCCAATAATGGTCCCACTCTTTCATCTGGTCGTTATAAATACGTTGCTCGGCTTGCAAATAAGTCGAACGGCTTGAATCGGTAATTCGATAAAAGCTGGTTCTGCCGATTTTGTCTGAACATAACCAATCATTTTTAACTAAACGAAAAACAGAGGTTCTTACAGCACGGTCATTAAAACCAAATAGCTCTAATAACTGAATCAGGCTTGCAAGACTAATGTTTCCACCCCGATGAAGTACTGAATCTCCAAAAATTGTCGAAATAAGCGAAGTTCCACTTAAGGTTTCATTCTTTACAACAGAATCAATTATTTGCTGTATTTTTGCACTCATACTCATGTCTTGGCGTTTAGTTTCAGGGTATAGATTCTATACCCTGAATGATCTTGATGTTAAGCAATCTGACGCATATCGATTACCCGCTTTGCCTTACCTTCCGAACGAGGTAAGGTCGCTTCTGTCACAACTTCTACAGTAACGCTAATCCCAATCATGGTTTTAATGCGTTTCATCAACTCCTGAGCAAGTTGATTGGCCTGTATAGTACAGTTATGACACATCTCTGTACGAATATGCAAAGTATCCATATGGCCTTTTTTAGTCACCAAAATTTCATAATTTGGAACTAAATGCGGAACTTGCAAAATTTGCTCTTCAATTTGGGTCGGGAAAACGTTCACACCGCGAATAATCAGCATGTCGTCACTACGACCCACAATTTTATCCATTTTGCGCATTGCCAGATTTTCACCCGGTAATAAACGGGTCAAATCACGAGTACGGTAACGAATAATCGGTAAGCCTTCTTTGGTAATGGTGGTAAAGACTAGCTCGCCAAGTTCGCCATCTTTACAAACTTCACCTGTTTCTGGGTTAATAATTTCTGGGTAGAAATGATCTTCCCAAATGGTTAATCCCTCGCCCTCACCTAAGCACTGCATCGCAACACCCGGCCCCATCACCTCAGACAAACCATAAATATCGAGTGCTTTAATATTAAGGCGTTCTTCAATTTCACGGCGCAGTTCGTTGGTCCAAGGCTCGGCACCAAAAATACCGACTTTTAAAGACGTATTACGTGCAGTACCAAATTGCTGTTCGAGCTTTTCAATAATACTCACGCAATACGATGGCGTAACCATAATTGCAGTCGGTTTAAAGTCTTGAATAAGCTGAACTTGCTTTTCAGTTTGCCCGCCAGACATTGGAATAACCGTTGCACCTAAGCGCTCAGCACCATAATGTGCACCTAGTCCACCTGTAAACAGTCCATAGCCATAAGCCACCTGAACCATGTCTTTCGCGGTTAAACCTGCCATGCGTAAGCAACGCGCAACTATATCCGACCAAGTGTTAATATCTTTTTGGGTATAACCCACCACAGTCGGTTTACCCGTTGTGCCTGATGATGCATGTAAACGCACAATTTGCTCTTGCGGTACGGCAAACATTCCAAACGGATAGTTGTCTCTTAAATCCTGTTTGGTGGTAAATGGAAACTTTGCCAGATCGTCTAAAGTCACGAAGTCATCAGGATGTACACCCGCTTCATCGAACTTTTTCTTATAGACCGGACTATTTTCATATACAAAAGTCAGGGTTTGCTTTAACCGTTTAGTTTGCAGCTCTCTAAGCTCTGCAAGTGTTAATTGCTCAACATTATCCATTGTAAGGCTGTCCATCGCCTCTCTCCTCATTATGTAATTTTAAAAACCGTCTGAATTAATTTAAGTTTTCCAAAATCAGTGCGACGCCTTGTCCAACACCTACACACATCGTGCAAAGTGCATAGCGTCCACCGCGTTTTTTTAGCTCACGTGTTGCGGTAATGACTAAACGTGTACCACTCATACCGAGCGGATGTCCTAACGCAATCGCACCACCATTTGGGTTCACGCGTTCATCGTCATCTTTTAAACCAAGTTCACGCATACAAGCCAAAGATTGGGCTGCGAATGCTTCATTCAGCTCAATCACATCCATCTGATCTAGCGTTAAACCTGTTTGCTTTAAAATTTTCTGTACAGCCGGAACAGGACCTATACCCATATATTTGGGTTCAACCCCTGCACTTGCAATGCCTATCACGCGTGCTAAAGGTTTTAAACCATGTGTATTTGCAAATTCACGGTTGGTAATTAACACACACGCAGCACCGTCATTTACACCAGAGGCATTTCCGGCAGTCACCGAACCGCCTTCTTTTTTAAATGGGGCTTTTAGCTTAGCGAGTGCTTCAAGTGTCGTTTCGCGCGGATGTTCATCGCGGTTCACCACAACCACGTTTTTCTTACGGTCTGTAATCTCGACAGGCAAAATCTCATCGTTAAAGAAACCACTTTGTTGGGCAGCAGCGGTTTTTTGCTGACTACGTAATGCAAACGCATCTTGGTCTTCACGACTAATTTGATATTTTTCAGCTACATTTTCAGCAGTTTCAGGCATGCTGTCGGTGCCGTATTGCGCTTTAAGTTGCTTATTTACAAAGCGCCAGCCAATAGTGGTGTCATAAATTTCAGGGGTTCGGCTAAACGCTTCAGTCGGTTTAGCTTGTACAAATGGCGCACGGCTCATGGACTCTACACCACCTGCCAACACAAACTGTGCTTCACCAGCTTTAATTGAGCGTGCTGCAAGTCCCACCGCATCTAAACCAGAGGCACACAAGCGATTGACCGTCATGGCAGGAACTGTATCAGGTAAGCCTGCTAACAGTGTTGCCATACGTGCAACGTTACGGTTGTCTTCACCTGCTTGGTTAGCACATCCTAAAAACACTTCGTCTACCGTATTCCACGGTAGGTTCGGGTGTTTATCTTTTAAATATTTGATGGGCAATGCAGCTAAATCATCTGCACGTACAGCACTTAGGGCACCTGCATATCGTCCAATTGGGGTACGAATAAAATCGCAAATTAAAACGTCTTCCATGTTGACTCCTGATTATGCAAATTCGGTCATATCACGTGAATATTGGGTAGCAATGTTTTGAGTTTTCGCTACATATTGCTTGAGGTAGATACTCGCGCGATATTTTTCCTCTCCATACAGTGCATATAAGTTATTTAAGGTTTGGAGCACATACGCACCACCCATTTGTGTCAACCACTGGTAAGGGCCTTTAGGATAATTCACTCCATATTTCATGGCATTATCAATATCTTCCAGACTCGCAACACCATGTAAACTTGCTTCGCATGCTTCATTAATGAGTAAAGCGATGGTGCGTAAGGTTAACAGGGCCGGATGGTCTTTAATCCACATCACGCTGATACCAAACTGCGCAAAGTAAGCTTCAACTTTAGCCAGATCACTTGCTTCACAAAGCTCGTTATGGCTGAGTACTAAAGCCTCCGCCTGTTCAAAATCATGGTGCCAATCCATTAAAATCACTTTACGGCTTAAGTAATGAATATTGGCTGACTCACCTTGGCTTAAACGTAAGTCGATATCATCAATTTGAAGGATATTGTCATCACTCACAGATCCGCTTTTTAAACCCAAACGCGTTAAAAAAGCAGGTAGCTGAGACCAAGTCCCTTTTAGCTGAATATGTGCATCAACTGGCTTGGCAACCACAGCTTGAGGCTGAAATGTCTCGTATTGATTTTTTTCGTTATAACTATAGAAACCCTGTTTTGACTTACGGCCCCAAGCACCTGCATCGACCAATTCTTTTTGAACGAGGCTTGGACGGTAGCGTGGCTCGTAAAAGAACTCTTGGTAAACGCTTTGGGTTACCGAAAAGTTAACATCTTGCCCAATCAGGTCAGTAAGTTCACACGGCCCCATCGCAAAACCGCCACATTGCTTTAAAGCATAGTCTAGCTGGTCGTAGCTGGTGACTTGTTCTTGCAGTGCTCTAAAGCCTTCTGCATAAAACGGACGTGCAATTCGGTTAACAATAAACCCGGGAGTCGACTTGGTGAGTACCGGAATTTTTTTCCAGCCCAGCATCAAATTTTTTAAAGCCAGACATAAGCTGTTTGGAGTTTTTAAGCCTTGTACAATTTCGACCAGTTTCATGACTGGTGCAGGGTTAAAAAAGTGTAAACCGACCACGCGCTCAGGATGAGCAATGCCAGCCGAAATTGCAGTCACTGAAATTGAAGATGTATTGCTTGCAAAAATAGTTTGCGCACTACAAATTTCAGCGAGTTGCTTAAATAAAGACTGTTTAATTTCTTTTTTCTCAACGACCGCTTCAATAACTAAGTCAGCGTCTCTTAAAGCTTCAATTTGATTGACTACAGTTAAACGCGCTAAGGCTTCATCAGCTTGCTGTTGTGTAAGCTTGTTCTTTTCAACCAGCTTTTTAAATGTCTGCCCTAAGCCTTGAGCGGCTTGTTGCGCTTTTTGAGCATCTAAATCATATAAAACAGTCGAGTGCCCGTTTACGATGGCTAACTGGGCAATGCCAATGCCCATGGTGCCAGAACCAATCACGGCAATTCGGGCACGAGATAAGTCTAAATCTGTCATGCTTAGCGCCCTTTAAAATTTGGTTCACGTTTATTCATAAAGGCTTGTACACCTTCACGATAATCTTCGGAACGACCTGCAATACGTTGTAAGTCACGCTCTAACAGCACTTGCTCATCAAAGGTGTTATTGCTTGATTGATGAATCGCTTTTTTAATAAGAGATAGACCAAAAGTAGGTTGTTTCGCTAAACGTTCAGCGAGTTCAGTGACTTTTGTTTTAAGTTCAGCGTCTTCAACGACATCCCAAATCATGCCCCATTCTTTTGCGGTTTCTGCTGGGAGCTTGTCACCTAACAAAGTCAGTCCCATAGCACGCGCATGACCTACAGCACGTGGTAAAAACCATGTACCCGCAGAGTCTGGAACCAAACCTAAGCGGCAGAATGCTTGTACGAAGTTTGCCGATTTAGCTGCAATCACCAAATCACACGCCAGTGCAATATTTGCCCCTGCACCTGCTGCCACACCATTTACCGCGCAAATGACAGGCTTTGGCATATTTACAATCGTTTTAATGAGCGGGTTATAGTAAGTTTCAATGGAATATCCTAAATCTGGAGCTTCAGCATTTGGGTCTACTACACGATCACCTAAATCTTGCCCTGCACAAAAGCCACGGCCTTCACCACTAATCACAACACAGCGAACATTCGGATTCTTGGTCCACTGGTTTAAAACTTCAGCCACTTCACGGTGCATATCAACGTTAAAGCTATTCAGTGCTTTTGGGCGGTTAAATGTCAGGTAGCCAACACCATTTTTTTCTTCAGCAATAATATTTTGATAGTCCATCACTCACCTCTAAACACTGGCTTTCTTTTCTCAAAGAAAGCATTAATCCCTTCGTTTCGATCTTTTGTAGCCGCCAGCCAGACAAAGTTTTGACGTTCAAACTTGAGTCCCTGACTTAAAGTCGTTTCATGAATACTTTTAATTGATTGTTTAATCACGCGAATCGCTAAAGGCGCTTGTTTGGCAATTTTGGCTGCAAGTTGAACCGCATATTCAACGGTTAATTCGGTCGGCACCACTTGACTGCAAATGCCGTGTTGCTCTGCCTGTTTTGCCGAAATCATTTCACCAGTCATACTCCAGCGCATGGTAAGTTGTTGTCCAACCAAGCGTGCTAAACGCTGTGTTCCACCTGCTCCCGGTAACATACCAAGGCCAATTTCAGGTAAAGCAAAACGGGCATTTTCACCGCAAATCACCATATCTGAATGCAAAACCAACTCGAACCCAGCGCCTAAGGCATAACCATTGACTGCACTAATCAGTGGCTTACTAAACGCATCAATTTTTTGCCAAAGCTTCGGACGAATATCGAGTTGTAAAGTCACGGCGTCCATTGCAGCCAGCTCGCTAAGATCTGCTCCAGCAGCAAAACATTGTGAGTTACCTGTTAAAACCACTGCTTTGACTTGAGCATTATGTTCAGCTTCTTCGAGCAACTCGCACAAACACTGCAATGTTGCATTGTTTAAGGCATTTCTTTTTTCTGGACGGTTTAAGGTTAATAACAAAACACCGTCAGCAGCTGTACTGGCTTTGATCAACTCTTGCATGACAGCCTCTATTCATCAAAACTCAAGCGAACATTTGGGCCTTTCGGCAAGGTTTGACAGCTCAGCACATAGCCCTTTTCAACTTCATCTTCTTCAAGACTATAGTTAAGGAACATATCGACTTCGCCAGAAAGCACCTTACAACGACAGGTCGCGCACACCCCACCTTTACATGCGTACGGTAAGTCAGCACCCGCACGTAAAGCCGCATCCAGAATACTTTCATCATCTTGAGCCACAGAAACAATCAGTTCACGACCATCTAAAATGATGTTGACCTTTTCTTCTTTACGGTTTGCATCCGCTTCAACACTACGTTTACGCGCTTGCCCTGTATGGAAACGTTCGGTGTGGATTCGCTCTTTGGCAATACCAAAGTTCGGCAAAGTGCTTTCTACGGCATTCATCATTTCGTCTGGGCCACAGGCAAATACATGGTCAAAACTCGTTTCAAGCACTTCAAAATCAAAAAGCTGTTTTAGCTTTTCTGCATCAATACGACCGTTCATCATTTCACTATCGTTGAACTCACGAGAAAAAATATTGATGAGTTGAAAGCGTTCTTTAAACTGATCTTTCAAATCCATAATTTGCTCGGCAAACATGGTTTGTTTCCATGAGCGATTGCCATAGAGCAAGGTAAAGTTAGCTTCAGGTTGTTCAAATAAAACTTGTTTAATAATTGATAGAATTGGCGTGATACCACTACCCGCAGCAACGCCTAAATAGTTTTGTCCGCCCATCTTGGCTGCTTTTTGAAAAAACACACCTTGTGGTGGCATGACTTCAAGTACATCGCCCACTTTTAAATGGTCATTTGCCCAGTTTGAAAATTGACCCTGATCAATTTTTTTAACCGCAATACTGATGTCTTCTTTGCCCGCATAGCTACAAATTGAATAACAACGGCGGATTTCACCCGCTTCGGTTAAATGGCGAATGGTTAGATGTTGCCCCGGTTGAAAATGAAATTGTTCTTGTTGTTCAGGTACAACGTCAAATGCAATACAAATTGCCTGATCGGTTTGCGGCGTAATACTTTTTACTTTTAATGGTACAAATTGGCTCATGGCTGATTTCCTTATCTAAAGACTTAAATACATTTGAAGTAATCAAAAGGCTCAAGACAGTCCTGACATTTATAAAGTGCTTTACAGGCGGTAGAACTAAACTCTGTTAACAGTCGGGTATGTCGGCTTTTACAACGTGGGCACTCGACACCATCATTTAAATGAACGTGAGTTCCACACTGATGCGCCAACCCTTCAGGTGGTGCAATGCCATAAACTTGCAGTTTCTTTTTACCCGCTTCAGACATCCAGTCCGTGGTCCATGCTTCTGACAAATCGACTATGACTTTGACCGGTGTCAAAGCTTCTGCGGTAAATGCCTCAACAATCTGTGCTTTGAGCATATCTGTTGCTGGGCAACCGCTATATGTCGGAGTTAGACGAACAATAATTTCTTGTTGATCGTTAATCTCTACACCACGAATCATGCCTAAATCGACAACCGATAAAACCGGAATTTCGGGGTCACTTACCGTTTGTAGAACATCCCAACATTGGTCGATGCAATGACGAATCATTTGCATGGCTCACCTCCTTGTCTTACCAGGTCATGCCCGGATAAGTTCTTTGAATACTCTGCATTTCAGCCAACAAATAACCTAAATGCTCGGTATGCAATCCTTGTTTCGCACCACGGCGATAAGCACCGTTCACAGCAACATTTAATTCAAAACGCTTAAGCTCATCTGCAATGCTTTGGTTCCATTGCTCTTTTTCATTTGAAAAATCTGGAATCACACCTTCTGCAACTAATGCTTTTTCGTCTGCACTCAGTTCAAATAATTCAGCAGTAAAGCGCCATAAATTATTTAATCCGTCTTGCACACGTTGATGTGCTTCATCTGTGCTTAAACTTAAACGTTCCATCCAGCTCGTCGAAAAACGGATGTGATACTTCACTTCTTTTAAAGATTTCACAGCAAGCGCACTTAATTCAGGAAGTGAGCTTTGCGCTAAAGCCGTAAATAAATGAAGATGGTAATGGTCCATCAACCACTGACGTACAATTGTTTGTGCAAAGTCACCATTGGATTGTTCGCACAACAAGAGGTTTAAAAACTCACGTTCTGTACGGAAATACGCAAGTTGGTCTTCATCACGTCTAGCTTCATCATATTGACCAGCCAAAGTCAGAAAGTTTCTTGCTTGACCTAACAAGTCCAAGCCGATATTTGCTAAGGCAATATCAATTTCTAGCTCAGGTGCATGCCCGCACCATTCAGCCAAACGCTGAGATAAAACCAGTTGACTGTCGCCAATATGTAATAAGAATTTAGATAAAACTGAATGATTCATTTGCCATTCCCCTTACATGTGCTCAATGCCGTCTGGGATATGGTAAAAAGTCGGATGACGATAAACCTTGTCTAAAGAAGGATCGAAAAATTCAGCTTTTTCATCTGGTTGTGATGACTTAATCAGTTCTGAACGAACCACCCAAATGCTAATTCCTTCATTACGGCGCGTATAAACATCACGAGCATGTTGTAGTGCGATTTCATCATCAGGTGCTCTTAAGCTGCCTACATGACGGTGGCTTAAGCCTTGTTTACTACGTACAAATACTTCGTAGAGCGACCAGTTGTTTTTATCTTCCATTTTGATTTCCTCAAATTTTTCCATAAATCTTGTTAAGCCACTTTATTCGCTTCAAGCTGCTGTTTTTTCGCGTAGACCACTGCTGCATCACGAACCCATTTGCCGTTTTCCCATGCTTTACGGCGTGCTTCGATACGTTCGTGATTACATGGTCCACGTCCGGCAATCACTTCATTAAATTCGTGCCAGTCAATCTCGCCAAACTCATAGTGGCCTGTTTCTTCATTGAGCTTTAAATCTGGGTCCGGTACTTCCAAACCAAGTTGCAACACTTGTGGTACGGTGTTATCGACAAACTTTTGACGTAATTCATCATTACTAAAACGCTTGATTTTCCACGCCATGCTTTGTGCGCTGTTTGGAGAATGCTCATCACTTGGACCAAACATCATCAGTGCTGGCCACCAGAAACGGTTCACTGCATCTTGTGCCATCTGTTTTTGTTCCGGTGTACCGTTTGCCAAAGCCATCATGGCTTCAAAACCTTGGCGTTGGTGGAAACTTTCTTCTTTACAAATGCGTACCATCGCACGTGCATATGGCCCATATGAAGTACGGCAAAGCGCAACTTGGTTCACAATGGCGGCCCCATCGACAAGCCAACCAATTGCAGCGACATCTGCCCAAGTCAAAGTTGGATAGTTAAAGATTGATGAGTATTTCATTTTCCCATTAATCAACTTTTCCATCATGTCATCACGGTCAGCACCTAAGGTTTCTGCAGCGCTATACAGATATAAACCATGACCCGCTTCATCTTGTACTTTCGCGAGCAAAACCGCTTTACGTTTTAAAGTCGGCGCACGCGTAATCCAGTTTCCTTCAGGCAACATACCTACAATTTCAGAATGGCCATGTTGCCCGATTTGACGAATCAATGTTTTGCGGTAGGCATCAGGCATTTGATCCTTAGCCTCGATCGTAATTTCATTGGCAATATTTTGTTCAAATTTCTGGTAATTGTTTTCCATTCTTTCATTCCCTGTAGGCATCACCCTTAAATCTATTTTTCGATACACAAAAAAACAAAGTCAACTAATTTTTTAGTATCAAATTAAATTCACAACAACAAAACAATTCAAACCATTGAAATAAATAAAATTAAGTTAAATGTAAAAAACTTTTTTACTTTTAAAAATCAAAATAAAGTTGACTTTTATACAAATTAATCTGAAATTATGAATCATATTTTTGCAATTTTTATAATTGATGTATCAAATAAAAAAGGAGTTTGGTCATGCTTGAACAAGCACACCTAGAAGGAACCTCAACTGACACAGATTTTCAGCAGTCTGAGCATCAACTGCCTCATCTTGCTTCTTATGTCTATGGAACTTGGCATTCGTCTGACGAAGAATTACGTACCGTTTATCATGCCATTACAGGTGAATCGATTTATGCCGTAAGTAGTCATGGCATAGATATGAAACGTGTTGTTCAATATGCGAAACAAAATGGTTCAGAACTGGCTAACTGGACGTTTCACCAACGTGCCAATGCGTTAAAACAAATTGCCCAACATTTACTTGAGCGTAAGGAAGACTTCTACAAACTTGCTTATGCAACAGGTGCGACTCGTAAAGATGCATGGATTGATATTGAAGGTGGCATCCAGACATTATTTGCTTATTCGAGTCTGGTTCGTCGTGAACTCAATGACGAAAAAATTATTACCGAAGACAACTGGATTCAATTATCTAAAAATGGAACTTTCGGCGCTAAACACATTTTAAGCCCAAAAGCAGGTGTTGTCGTTCACATCAACGCATTTAACTTCCCAATTTGGGGAATGCTTGAAAAAATTGCACCGACGCTACTTGCAGGTGTGCCATGTATTGTAAAACCTGCAACCGATGGCTCTCAATTAACTCAAGC
Organism: Acinetobacter sp. SH024; assembly: GCF_000163635.1. Lineage (NCBI taxonomy): Bacteria > Pseudomonadati > Pseudomonadota > Gammaproteobacteria > Moraxellales > Moraxellaceae > Acinetobacter > Acinetobacter sp. SH024. The sequence continues at coordinate 684,410 of NZ_GG753600.1, forward strand.
TGTTGTAAAAGCCATTGAAGAAGCACATGTATTACCAAAAGGCTCGCTACAACTCATTTGTGGTCAGACTTATGACTTGTTCGACCACTTAGGCCCACAAGACTGCGTGACTTTTACAGGTTCTGCCTACACAGGCCAAAAACTACGTAACCACCCTCACCTCAATAAATATTCGATTCCATTTAGCATGGAAGCCGACTCGGTAAACAGCGCAATTTTAAGCCCTGATGCAAATGAAGAAACTGTCGATTTATTTGTGCGTGAAGTCTTCCGTGAAATGACTACAAAAGCAGGTCAAAAATGTACTGCGGTTCGTCGCGCTTTCGTTCCTGAAAATTTGTTAGCGACTGTGCAAGAGAAGCTAACTGCCAAACTTGCTAAAGTTGTGGTGGGTGACCCTCAAAAAGAAGAAACCACCATGGGCGCTTTAGCCAGTATTAAACAAAAACATGACGTTGCAGAAAAGGTTGCCGAACTCAGCAAAGACGCAAAAATTGTTTTTGGTGGCAATGATAGCTTTACATTTAATGCAGACCATCCTGAAAAAGGTGCTTTTTTCGCTCCAACTTTATTGGTGTGCGAACAACCTTTACAAGCGACGAATGTTCATACCACAGAAGCTTTCGGTCCGGTATGTACACTCATGCCATATCAAAATATTGAAGAACTAGCTGATCTTGTTTCACGTGGTGAAGGTAGCCTAGTGGCTTCTGTCGTTAAAAATAATGATGAGAATATTGAACAAATTATTCAAAAAATTGCGCCTTGGCATGGCCGTGTGCATGTACTTGATGCAGAGTCAGCAAAAGAAAGTACAGGACATGGTTCACCACTTCCACATTTAGTACACGGCGGCCCTGGTCGTGCAGGTGGCGGTGAAGAGTTAGGTGGTATTCGTGCAGTTAAACATTATATGCAACGCACTGCAATTCAAGGTTCTCCAAACAGTTTAACGCAAATTACCCACTCATGGACTGCTGGCTCGAAAGTTAACGAAGACCGCGTACATCCATTTAAAAAGTCTTTTGATGAGTTAGTGATTGGTGAACGACTATTAACAGCACGCCGTACAGTCACTGAAGCTGATATTGTCAATTTCGCGTGTTTAAGCGGTGACTACTTCTATGCACATACTGACAAAATCGCAGCGGCCGAGTCTTTCTTTGGTGAACGTGTGGCACACGGCTACTTCATTGTGTCTGCCGCAGCAGGTCTATTTGTAGATGCAGCACAAGGCCCTGTGATTGCCAATTACGGTATGGACAACTTACGCTTTGTTGAACCGGTTAAAATTGGTGACTCAATCCAAGTTGAACTCACCTGTAAACAAAAAACACCTAAGCCACAAAAAGACCCGTCTCAGCCTGCGCATGGCGTTGTGGTGTGGGATATTAAAGTCAAAAACCAACGTGGTGAACTTGTCGCAACTTACGATATTTTAACTTTAGTTGCTCGCGAAGCTTAATGGTTAAAATGAGATGGGGTCACCTCGTCCCCATCTCATTTTTTTAGCACTCAATGGCGTTAACAGCAAGGCCACCTTTTGAAGTCTCTTTATATTTCTCAGACATATCTTTGCCAGTTTCTTTCATGGTCTGAATCACTTTATCTAGCGTGACAAAGTGTTCATCGTCATCATGAAGTGCCATTTGGGCTGCATTAATGGCTTTTACAGCGGCAATTGCATTTCGTTCAATACAAGGCACCTGAACCAAACCACCAATCGGGTCACACGTTAAACCCAAATTATGTTCAAGCCCAATTTCAGCCGCATGTTCCACTTGCTCAGGTGAGGCACCTAAAATTTCGGCTAAACCCGCCGAAGCCATCGCACACGCTGAGCCGACTTCGCCCTGACACCCTACTTCTGCACCAGAAATAGAAGCATTGAGTTTACATAAAATGCCAACGGCTGCTGCACTTAAAAAGAAACGAACCACTTTATCTTCGGAAAAGTCTTTAGAGAAAGTCACATAGTAATATAAAACTGCCGGAATAATTCCTGCTGCCCCATTTGTGGGTGCCGTCACTACTCGACCGCCAGCAGCATTTTCCTCATTTACCGCTAAGGCAAATAAATTGACCCATTCCATCGCATGAAAGGTCGTCACAATCAGGTTTGAATTTTTCTTATTTAATAACTTATCATGAATTTTTTTAGCCCGACGTTTTACATTTAAACCACCCGGTAATATGCCTTCATTAATTAATCCGTTGTGAATACATTGCTGCATCACTTTCCAGATTTCCATAATCTTGCTGCGAATTTCAGCTTCACTACGCCAGCTTTTTTCATTTTCAAGCATTAACTCGCTCACTGATAAATGATGAGTTCTACATAAGCTTAAAAGTTCAGCCGCACTGTGAAATGGATATGGAACTTTAACGTCGTTGGTTTCAGTTTGGGTATGTGTTAATTGTCTTTCACTGACAATAAAGCCACCACCAACCGAATAGTAAGTTTCTGTATATAAAATTTCTTGAGCCCCGTTATACGCAATCAGTTCCATTGCATTGGGGTGATAAGGCAAAGATTCATCTAAAAAAAGCACATCATGCTTATAGTCAAAAGAAATACTCTTTTGCTGATTAAGCTGGATGGCTTTATTTTCAAGAACATCTTCGATCAAGCTTGTACTTACTTGAGTATCAATATGTTCAGGGTCAAAACCCATTAAACCTAACAGAACAGCCTTATCTGTCGCATGACCAACACCAGTTGCCGACAGCGAACCGTATAACTTCACCTGAACTCTAACCGTGGCTTGTAAATCGTTTTGCTTCAATAAATCTTCCACAAAACTGTATGCCGCACGCATTGGTCCAACTGTATGGGAGCTAGATGGGCCGATGCCAATTTTAAAAAGATCAAATACACTAATAAACACGTGGTCCTACCTTCGATTCATTATTATTCGTATGTTCGTCATTATTTTGTCCTTTCGGATAGCTCTAAAATTATCATTAAGCCAAGTACAAATCACGAATAACTCTTCGGCAGTAGCACAAAAAGACAACGGTTGAACAATCACTATAAATAACTTTGTTCACAGCCATAACTTTTGTAGTTTTTATTAACAAATATAAATGTATTAGCGCCCCCTTCCTTAAAACAAGTACAGGAAGTTGTACAAATAAAAAACTACAAATATTAGCCATTAGTCGCACCTCCCTATTTTTATTCATTTTTGCTGGTAAAGTGCTTTACATGGTTTGATACAACCTACTTAACTCAGATGCATAATTCACCTGTTCTTGCATCTGATGTTTTTCTGCCTCTAGTCCGCTAGGGGCTTTTTTTATTATTGATTTAAAAGCTGATATATTAAATTTCTAGACATAATTAAAGACAAGAAAAATGGATCGAGTTTTCAAATTAAGTGTTTTAAGTTGCCCTATTTTATTATTAAGTGGTTGTATTGGTTGTTATAACCCAACAGGCTGTAACCGTGATGATTCGCCTTATTTCTATACAACACAAATCACTCAAGTCAAAGGTGTAACGGTTCCTGTTGGAACAAAACTGGTTTACAAATCTCAAAAGTCAAAACAGAAAAATGAGCAAACTGCACCTCTTAAAGAAGAGAATATAACGTGGATAAAGCTACCGAAAGATACGGCTATACTTTGGGGAGGAATGCCTACCAATCATCTCCTTCAGTTTGCTAATCCTGAAATGCAAGGATTTACAGCCTACCGAGCACAAGAAGCTCCAGCTGTATATTCCAATCAATTTTTAAAACTCTGGAAAGAATGTGATAGTGATTTAGATATCTCGATCAAAAATAAAAATGACTGGAGCTTTAACCCTGCAAATATGAAAATTATTGGATGCGGAATTAACTATCAAGAAAGAGCTTCATACAACACCAACAATCCAAGCCAATACAAAGTGGATATTTTTCTCATCAAAATTAATCAGGCTTTACAGAAGCTGCCACAACAAAAAGAGTATCCCCTTATCCATTATTCCGAAAATTAAAGTAAAAAAAGCCTGCATTTTCAGCAGGCTCTTTTCTTTAAAATTTGATTTAGCAAACTTTAATTAAACATATTAACCACAGGTTGCCTGAGTAATTTTCTTAGAAGCAGGATCAATAGTAACTGTAACTCGGTTTGTACGATAATCCATAGTCATTGGTTGACCTGGAGCCACTTTGCGCACAATTTCTGATTTAGTTTTTTGTTTAATTTGATCATCAGTAAGGCCAGATTGACCCACTAATTTTTGAGCTTCTTCTGCTACACAGTTCGCTTGGTTATCACGGAATAATTTCCATTCTTCCACGACTTGGCCATTTGGTAAGTGACAATACCCAACCTGACCATTTGCTTCATTTCTAATTTCTAATTTCCCGCCTTGTTCAACACAATATTGACTAGCTGGGTTTGGTGAACCAATTTTTGGTGGAGTTGGATCTTTATGTTGTACAGATGAACAAGCCGTTAACGAAACAAGCGCTAAACCAAGAAAGATAATTTTTTTCATAAATTTTTGCTTCTTAATAAAAAAATTAAAGATATCAAAAAAATTCATGTTTCATGTGACTTGTTTACAATAAAAAACTCACTTAGAAGTTCTATTAACCATATATTTAATTTATTGGAATTTAAGATATTCCCTCCTAAAAATAATTATTGAAATATTGCAATTAAGGCCTTTCCAAAATTCGTGGTCCAGATCCCTCTTGCCCCAAAACATCTTCTGGATTTCTTAAAGGGCATTGCTCTAGTGATAAGCAACCACAACCAATACACCAGTCCATTTCATCCCGTAACCTCGTTAATTTTTGAATACGATCATCAAGATCTTTTCGCCAATGGCTTGATAACTCTTTCCACTGTTTAGCTGTTAATTTGCTCCCCATAGGATATGCGCTAAGAGCCTCTTTAATTTCATTTAAAGGAATTCCTACTCTTTGAGCAACTTTAATAATCGCAATATATCTTAAAACGATTAATGGAAAGCGACGCTGATTACCATTGGTTCTTATACTTTTTATCAGCCCTTTCGCCTCATAAAAATGTAGGGTCGAGACAGGAACTCCACTCCTTTTGGCAACTTCCCCCACCGTCAAAACTCGACTAGAGTCAGTTTTTTTATTTTCACTTATCATGCTTAACCTCAACGTTACTCGAGGTTTATAAAAGAGCATCTTTACTTTGTCAAATAAAAATCCAAACACCTTAACTGCTAAAAACCACTTTGATGAGCTTATCTGTCTTGGCTTTTCTATAAACGCTGTGAAAATAAATTTGATACGATTATTAATTCAATTAAATTTATAAAATAAGCTGCTGACATTTAAATTAAAAAAATTAATTTTTTAGGGTACATGGGCACCCGCAAACCCAAAACATGTTGTAAACGAAAGGCATTGGTGCTCCTAATGGATAGACCTTAGCTTGTTCGATCTTATAAGTTTTTTTGCGTGACTCAATGTGAAGTATATTATCGTAGCGAGCAACTACAATTCCCTTTTTATATAATTTTTTCCGTTCATTCTTTGCATCAAATTTATATACCAAAAAGTAAACTTTTTCTCCTACACTGATCTTTGAATGATTAACCATAATGTAACCATTACAATACTTACATTGCCAATCTTTCATATCTCAAATAATCACACACTTAAATTTAAAAACACATCAAGTTTTATAGTATAGATTTATTAAAGCTACAAATCTAAAGAAATATTTTAATTGAAAAAATAAGGTTTATCTGTGACACACATCACAATAAAAACATAAAAAAATTTCAAATTATATTTAGAAACATCAATCACTTACCTAGCTATCTTTTAATATTATTATTTTAAAAAATATTAAATTTATCTATATTTTATATTACTATATAGTATTTCGGTTAATAAATTTAAAAGCGACGATATAAATAATTTTAATATTTAATAATCTAATTATTTCATTATATTCAACTAAACCACAAATAAAGTAATAAATAAATTTTAAAATATTAAATAAATTTCATGTTTAATTGAAAATAATTCAGTTCACATTATACAAAATAAAAATATATAATTATTAGAATTGCAATTTATTTTTTTATTATGTCAACCCAACGTTTAAAATTAGAACTCCCATCTGGACATGATCAATTATTACTTCATTCTTGCTGTGCTCCTTGTTCAGGAGAAGTTATGGAAGCATTAATTGATTCTAGAATTAAATTTTCGATATTTTTTTATAATCCTAATATTCATCCGGTAAAAGAATATCTCATCCGTAAGGAAGAAAATATTCGTTTTGCAGAAAAGCATAATATTCCATTTATCGATGCCGATTATGATACGGATAATTGGTTTGCTCGAGCTAAAGGTATGGAAGATGAACCAGAACGCGGTATTCGTTGTACCATGTGTTTCGATATGCGTTTCGAGCGAACCGCCCTTTATGCACATGAACACGGCTTTAGTCTCATCAGTAGTTCGTTAGGAATTTCTCGTTGGAAAAATATGGCTCAAATTAATGATTGTGGAATTCGGGCAGCATCCCATTATCCAGATATTCAATATTGGGATTATAACTGGCGAAAAAATGGTGGCTCTAGTCGAATGATTGAAATCAGTAAGCGAGAGGAATTCTACCAACAGGAATATTGCGGCTGTGTATATTCTTTACGTGACACCAATCGCTGGCGTATGAGTAATGGACGAGATCGAATTAAACTAGGTGTTAAGTTTTATAGTAATGCCATGGAAGAAGATTAAATCTTATTCTCCTTAAAAAATTAATTCATTCTAAGCTATATTTATTCCCAATAAAAAAAGGCCACATCTGGAGAATGTGGCCAAAAGGTGTACTGTACTGAGCTTTGATATTATTAGAATAATGAAGTTAGCTTAAAATAAGATTAATAAATCTTTTAAATTTAAATTTTTTAAAATTTCATCAAAATATTTAAATCAATAAATACTTTACCCTTCTCATTAAAAATAAAATCACTCTAAAATCCAGATATAATTTTGAAAAGTTTAGCTATTTTACTTTTTGATACTCATGGCTAGTCTCTTAATATTTTTCACCATTTCCTCAGGTTGATGGGCAGCATAGCCCAAAAGAACCGCTGCTTTTTTCGACTCAAGTTGACAATATCTTGATAGAGGTTGAATCTCCAAATCCAATGCCGAGCAATGAGAAATAAACTCCTGCTCAGTCCATGATGCTTTTAACCAACATATAAGATGAATGCCTGAATCTGTTGGCTGAACATCGAGTACATCTGAAAGGTATTCATTAATAGCGTTAATCAATACTTGTTGACGCTCATAGCATGCTTTTCGAACTTTACGTACATGTCGAGCATAGTGGCCTTGTTGAATGAATAGAGCTAAAGCGACCTGCTCTAAATATGAACTTCGCACGTCAGTATAATATTTAGCTGCACTAAAGGTTTCAATTAATGCTTCAGGTACAACCATGAACCCTAAACGAAACTCTGGAAACATCATCTTGGTAAAAGTGCCAGAATAAATGACTCTTTGCTGCTGATCTAAACCTTGTAGAGCTTGAATTGGGTGAGTGCCATAGCGAAACTCACTATTATAATCGTCTTCAAAAATCCATTTTTCTTGTTTGTTTGCCCAATCTAATAAAGCAAAACGGCGAGCTAAACTTAAAGTTCCTCCTAAAGGAAATTGATGTGAAGGTGCTGTATATACCAGTTTGCTTTTGAAGTAATGATTTGTAATGTCAGAGATTTGCATTCCCTCCTCATCACTTTCGATCAAATTTACCTGCGCACCAAAACTTCGAAAAATCTTAAAAGCTGCATCATATCCCGGCTCATCCAAACACACTTCATCATTTGCTTGAAGTAAGGCATAGGCCGTTAAATGAATAGCTTGCTGCGTTCCGTTTACGATAATAATTTGCTCTTCGTTGCAGTTCAGCCCTCGAGTGGAGCGAACATATTCAGAAATTGCCTGACGCAAAGGTAGATAGCCACGTGGGTCGTAAAATTGACCAAGCTGATAATACGACTGCCGCCAAGCTTGCGTTAATAACTTGCCCCACAGTTGATGAGGAAATAAATCAATACAGCCTACCCCTACATGAAACATCTTTTTCTTTTTACTTAACCATGACTGCTTTCGCCATGAATCCAATAAAGTTTCAAGATTTGGATTAATATTTAAGGAACGATGAGTATTTTTAGACGTTTCTTTTGAATTTTTTTGAACATGTATTAACTGATCTGGCACAACCTCAGCAACATAGGTACCCGAACTTGGTTTGGTAAATAAATATCCCTCATCCAGTAATCGTTCAAGAGCCGCCAATACAGAATTCCTTGAAATTGACATCATCTCTGCCAAAGCACGACTTGAGGGTAATTTTGTTCGGGCAGTTAGCCTTCCATCTAAAATCGCATCACGCAAAGCCGTATATAACCCATCTTTAATCTGGCCTTTTGGCAAAATTAAATGGGGAAAAGATGCAGAAATCGAAGCTGCCATATCAAAACTGGTACTGTAAAAAATATCAAAAGTGTATCTTATAAAAATACCACTATCAAAACTACACTCAAGTTGTCGATTTTTTATTACTTTAAAACAGAGTGTAATTATTATGCAAAATCAAGGTCTTCAAATCGTTCCTGTTCAGCAGCAAGATTATTCACAATGGGAAAAATATTGGCTTGCTTACCAAAATTTTTATCAAGTGAATTTACCCCTTCATGTCACAAAAGTAACATGGGAACGTTTCTTCGATGAGAATGAACCTATGTACTGTGCCGTTGCTAAACAAGGTGAGCAGGTTTTAGGAATTGTGCACTATGTTATTCATCGTTCAACATGGGCAGAAAATAATTACTGTTATCTAGAAGACCTTTATGTTTCACCTGAAGTTCGTGGACAACACATTGGTAAGCAACTCATTGAATATGTGCAGAAGCAAGCAATCAAACACAACTGTGACCGTTTATACTGGCATACTCAAGAAACCAATGTAACAGCGCAAAAGCTTTATGACTGGATTGCACAAAAACCAGGAGTTATTCAATATCGTATGCCTTTGAACTAAAAAAGTGAAAACACCAAAAGCTGGAGTGCTTTTGGTGTCTAAATTTTAGTACGAATACGCTGAATCACTTTGTCATTAATAGTTGAGCATTGATTAAACGCAGCAAAACGCTTGAACTCTTGTTCCAGTTCGAAGAAGAAGAGCTCCTTATTTTTTACTGTTTTTTCCAGATGTAGGCTAATCACTTCTAATTCTTTGATAGAACGATGCGCTTTACAATCTACTCGGCCTACTAACTCATCTTGATATAGGATCGGCAAACAAAAATAACCATATACACGTTTGGCTGCTGGTACATAGCATTCAATCCTATAATCAAATTCAAATAAAGAAGCTAAACGGTCACGATGAATAAGAGAATTATCAAAAGGTGAAAGTATTTTTAAACCAAAATCAGTACTAACCTTTTGTTCCATTGCAGCAACATCAACATATAAAGTTTGACCATTCTCAAGCTTAATTACAGATACTACACCTGCGTCAATCTGCTCTTTCAGAACGATGCGCATAATTTCTTTTAAATCATTTTTCTTTAGATGAACTAATTGTTTCCATGTAAATGCACCATGCGCTCGAAGCGTATTATTAAACAAATACTGCGCATATTCATAAAGCGCAGGCATACTTAAATCAATATTTTCAGGCAAGCAGCGCTCGGTCAAATCAAAGACCTTTTCCATTCCGTTACGCTCACAGATCATCAGGTCACCCTGCATATATAACTGCTCAAAAGCACGGCGGCCTGGTCCGGTATTCCACCAGTTTCCCAAACTTTTTTTATTATTTTTATCAATATCACGGAGGCGAATTTTTCCTTCAGCACGAACACGGGCTAAAATTTCATTCATAAGGTGTTGATCACCTCTATTGAAATAACGGCTTTCTCCGTTTCTGACAGACATCATGGCAGGCAATGCATAGCGATAATCTTTCATAGGAAGATAAGACGCTGCATGATACCAATATTCAAAAATCTGCCGCTCGCCAACCAAACTATTGAGATGACTTAACTCATAATCAGGTACTCGGCTCCACAATATATGGTGATGAGCTCGCTCTACAACCGATATGGTATCAATCTGCACATATCCTAAATGCTCAATAGCCTGTAAAGTTCCATCCACGCCTTTTGCAAATCGACTGGTTTTTCCTAAGCCTTGATTAAATAAAGTGAGCTGTTTCAAAGAAGAAGTCATAGAAATCAAATATTGTTGTATTCATTTAGAAGCGGAAAAATTTCAGTTCTATCGTATCACTATTTCCTCATTTGCTTGTGATTATAGGAGTAGCAATTCTTAAAAAGAATCTTGACTAATTCAACGTTTTACAGACTCACTTTAAAATAACTTTTGGGATTCAATCTAATTACTAAAACAACTACTAATATCACACTGGCTAAATGGAAAAGCCATCCCGCTTTGTAAGCCCCCGTAAGATCATGCAAGATTGCAATAATCCACGGCGGGATTGCTGCGAGTAAAAAACCACCACCCTGCATCAGTGCAGATAAAGCACCTGCATGTGTCGGTTCATCAAAATGATCTAATGCAACTATAAGCGTTAAGGCAAAACATCCTCCCAAGCCCATACCTAAACAAATTGCCCAAAGCATAGAGGCAAAATCAGGGATAAAAGCCATTCCAGAAAAACCGACTAGTTGCATTGCTAACGTAAACCATAACCATGGACGTCGATCTTTATATTTCCTAGCTAAAACAGGCAAAATGAGCGCTGAAGCTGCTTGGCTCAAGGCCAGCAAAGCGAGTAATTTTCCACTTTGTGCTGCACTCCAACCCTGATCTTGAAAAGAAGGTGCCAACCACGCTACTACTGACGAGTAGCCACCATTTACAAGTCCAAAGCACATCATTAATAACCATGTTCGAGGTTGATTTAACAACTTGCGTACAGGCGGATGATGAATGGATGAACTAACTTTTATAGGTAAAAAGACAAGCGCCAATATAAATGCAAATAAAGCTGGAATGGAAAAAAAAGCTAGGCCAATCGACCAGACACCCGTTATATTTGAAATTATGGGAGCTAACCATGCACCTAGTGCTCCTCCTCCCATGAGCATAGCCGAATAAAGCCCCATCATCGGCCCAATATATTGGCTAAATTCTCGTTTAATCATGCCGGGAAATGCCACTTGTATCATCGCAACGCCAAATCCAATTACTATTGCGCTAATAATTAATCCTTCGGATGTAGGCAATAAAAAACGGACAGCACATCCTCCACAAATGGCCAGCAATGCACCAAGAATAGCTTTTCGTTCGCCGACATAGTTCTGCAATATTGGGCCAACAAATGCAATGAGGCCCATAAGCATCATCGGTAACAAAGTAAGTAGTGCTATCCCTTGTAAGCTTAAACCAGTAGCTGTTCGAATATTGGCAATCAATGGTCCAATACTTGTTATAAATGGTCTTAAATTAAGGCCAACTAAAGCCACAGTTACAATGAGCATCGGCTGGGTCAAAAAAGCTCCAGGCTGCTTCATTATTTTGAGCCTGAATGATTGGCTTGATAATTCTTCCAATGCGCATAAAGATCAGTGCGGTTTTCAACTCTGATCGGTATATATTGAATTTTCATTGATTGCTCAGCAAAGGGCTTGGCAAGCTCAATATATATTTCAGCTGTAGACAAACCAAATGGTGTTCCGTCTTCATTAGAATAAGCATAGCTCACCGACTTTATACCGGCCAAACGCATTGCAGCCATACACATTGGGCATGGATGTCCACTTGCATACACAGAACAGCCTTCTAGGTTGGCAGATCCTAAAACTTGACTGGCTGCACGAATCGCCAGTAATTCAGCATGTGCGGTTGGGTCATTCGTTACCAGAATCTGATTTACGCCTGAAGCAATAATTTCTCCATTCTTTACAACCACAGCACCAAATGGCCTGCCACCTTTTTCAATATTTTTATAGGCAAGCTCAATCGCCTTACGTAAAAACTGTTCACCTTTTTCCATCACATACTCTCACTTTCTATTTTGCACCAGCTGCAAGAAGTCTTTTTTCAATTTCGCGATATCCTCGTGACCGCGCATGGTGTAAGGGAGTTATGCCGTCTTTATCAGCCAAGTTCGGATCAGCACCTGCCTTTAATAAAAGCTCTACAATATGTTGATATTTAGGTTCTCCATTTCCCAAAATGATGGCCTCAAGTAATGCTGTCCAACCCAAATTATTCACATGATTAACATCTACACCGGCCGCAATTAATGTACGGACTGTTTCAACATGGCCTCGTTCCGCTGCTGGAATTAGCGCAGTTCCACCGTAACGGTTAATACTTTTTAAATCGGCACCATGCATGAGTGTCATTCTTAGAATTTTTAAATATCCCTGTGCACCAGCATATAAATATGGACTGTCTTGAATATTGTCTTTTGCATTTACATCGGCACCAGCCTCTATCAGCATATGAGCAGCATGTACATTATTTGCTCTTGTAGCAACCATCAAAGCAGTCGAACCAGTTTCATCTCGCTCATCAATTAAAGCTTTTTGAGATAAAATCCGTTTGATAGATTGTGTGTCATTATTTATCACTGCCTGATGTAAAGGATACTCACCCATTGCATTCGTCATATTTGTAAAACCCGACGCCCCTAATGCGACAATCAGATTCATCCATATTAGTGACTTACGCATGGTGGCCTCCCAATAGAAATTTTTGGCTAAACATTTTGCAAATAGAATAAACACGACCAAAAGTATTTGGAAATTAAATTATTGAATCGATAGTATTAAGATTATAAATATTTATCTTATCGGCTTTTAAGTGTGGCGGTACCTAATATGTTTGATCCTCGCCTTTTACGTGCTTTCGTCACTATTTTTGAAACTGGCGGTTTTACCGCAGCTGCCGATCGATTACACCTGACTCAATCAACAGTTAGTCAGCAGTTAGCACGACTTGAAGAATCTGTCGGTCATGCCCTTATAGATCGGACAGCGAGACCTTTCAAATTGACGGCATCTGGAGAGTATCTAATTGGTTATGCGCAAAGGATTTTGACTCTCCAACAGGAAGCTGAGGCCCTACTTAAAGATCCGGCAGGAAGTATTCCCATTCGTATTGGTTTACCAGAAGATATGATGAGTCCTGCAATGGCTGAAGTTTTCGGTATATTTGCCAAAGAGCATCGCTCCATTCGTTTAGATGTAACCTCTGGCTTAAGTCGGAACCTAACAGAACGTTATCGGAATGGTGAGTTCGATATTATTATTGTCAAAGAACCTGCTGCTAGTGCTGATCACCACGCTACATTCCCAGAAGAAATGGCATGGTTTGAAAGTTCGAATTCAACAACTGAATGGTCTGATCCCATGAGTTTAGTGACCTTTCCTCAAGGCGGACTTTATCGGGATGAGATGTTCGCAACCTTAGAGCGCGAACGGCGACGTTGGTATATTGCCTTTACGGGTAGTAGCCTAGAAAGCGTGTTAGTCAGTGTTGAAACAGGATTAGGATTATCTTTATTGCCTGTAGCTACGACCAATGGACGAAGAGTACGTCGATATGATTCATTAGGAGATGTGCCTCCTATGGCCGTTTCAATTTACACATGGGAAAAAGCTGGGATAATTTCCCAGCTTGTAGATAAAATGACGTCTGTTTTACAAGAACGTTTTCAATCATCAATCAATATTTAACTTATATCATTCGAACTTTCAGCAATCAGCTTTTCTGCCATTTCTTGAGTTTTTCTTAAGCCCGGCATACGGAACTCGGTATGCCCATAATCTTGGATAGATTTCCAACGTCCACCCCAAGTTAAACCAACCGATTCGGCGACTTGCCCATATAACCGATAGCCTTGCATTGCCCATGGATCTCGCTCAGAAATAACCACTTTTCCATTTCGCTTAAATGCTACATCGGCTGCTAAACCAAATTGGTGATAGCTTTGATACCCCCTCGCTCTAGTCGTGTTAGGATTGCCCGCCAACATGTTCTGACGTGCTGGGCTACGATAGCCTTCCAATAGAACCAACTCATAACCGTACTGTTCTTTCATGATTTTAAAGACCATGAGTAAACGCTGTTTATATCGTGGGTTCATTTTGTCCCATTTACGATCAACTAAATTTGTATCCAAAATAGCTCGACCATCGAAACTTGCATTATCAATCGGTGAAGAATTAATAGCTCCACTATTTTGAGACGAATATTGCTGCTCTAACTGCGTGGCCTCAACAATTGCAGCTTCAATTAGGCTCTCATCCACTTCTGGCGGTGGCGATAATATTTCACCATTTAAAAGTGCATAAATTTGAGGATCTGTTTTTTTCAGATATTCAGCTTCAATTCGGGTTGAGCTAATAGGCCGAGTTAAAGCAAACACTAAAATACTAGCAAACAAGAAAAAGCCCGCAATAACAATCCACCACTGCTGTAAATGCCAATGAGATTGTAATTTTTCAGGAGCAGCTGCCTGATTCATGGTTTGAGCAAATTGTTTAACCTGATTAAGCTGTTTACGCCCTTGGGGCAGTAATGACAAAACAAAATCTTTGCTTCTACTCCTGAGTTCATAAGACATTAAAAACGCTAAACCAATTGCCAAACATGTAAAGCAAAAGAAAATGAGAAAGATTATCATCAGTTCATTAATTCACGGCAAAAGGACTTCGTGTAATTTTAATATCTACCGATGCCTTAGGCGGCTCAACCTCAGGTTCTGGTTCGGCTGGAGCTTTACTCTCAACTACTGGTTTAGCCTGCGCCACTTGTTGTTGCTGCGGCTTACTCACAGGTTTTTGCTGAGCTGGCTGTATTTTGGGTTGAGCCGCTTTAGCTGCACCCGTTTGTAGCTGAGGCACAACCTGAACTTTCTTTTCACCTGTTAGCTGTTCATCAAATGGTGAAACTCGTTGTTCATTCGTAGCAACAGTTTTATGCGGAACAGGTTTAAAAATATTGCTTAACTCATTATCTTTTGGCTGTTCAAAGCCATCACGACTCATTGAGTCCGTCTCATTATCTTGACTTACAACAACCTGATTTTGTTCATCTGAAGAATGTACAGCATCTTGATTTAAAATTTGCTCTTCCGTTGATTTACTCTCAATTGCTGCTGATTCTGGCGAATTCGGTTGAGACAAGAACAGGAATAGCGAGATGCTGACAAACACCCCTGCAATCACACCAATCACAATATAAAGTACTGGTGATTTCGGCTTTTTTTTATTCGATTGTAAAACTCGAATAGAAGTTGGTTTTTCCTGAGCCATTTCGTTCCATCATCAAGGTAAATAAATTGTAATATGTGCTTGCTCTTGAGGAGCAGAAATCACATTTTGATAGTTAGATAATGCTTTATCATTTTGATTGTTCAGCATAAATCTTAAACCCGCAAAGGTAAGTAATGCAAAAATCAATAGAAAGATCAAAATCCAAAAGAAAGGTACTTCGCGATGAATAATATTTCGTATTTGATCGGGAATTGCCGAGAACGGCGAAAACGCAACTTTTTTCCCTTTTAAATAGTCAATTTCATCACCCACTCTTGATACTAGGTGGTTGAGACTTTCAATAGATTCAATTCGGTACTTACCCTGAAAACCGAGCAAAAGGCAGTAATGAAATACTTCTAAAGCAGCTAGACGTTCTTTTCCACGACTACGTAATTGTTCCAAAATTTCAAAGAAACGATACCCAGCTAACTGAGAACCAAACAAGCTCAATTGCAATGGGCTAATTAACCAAGCATTTTGTAAATTAAAATAGCTTGGGTCTTGTTGCGTTACGATAGTTTCATCAATCAAAGCACAAAATGCATATTTAGCATCATGAATATCATCAGCTGAAAATTGTAACTTTTTAGCTTGCTGCTCAAATTGATTGAGTAAATTTAAGATTTTTTCACGAAACTGCTGAGCGTCTGCCGGCACATACTGATTTCGAATCAAAAAAACCAAATAAAAGCCATCATGCAATAAATCAATAAGATTGATTGCCTGTAGCTTTGCCTGAGACTGGCTATTATTGTTCCCACCCGTTCCAATTTGCCCATCGTCAAATAAAGAAGGAGCACCAGTGGATTGTGACATTTTTCTCTCCTTTACCCTTAAGCGTTCATAACCGCAATCAGTTCAATACTGATATCTTGGAAGCCAGCCGGAACATAAATACAAATCGTCTCTGAATCTAACATGCGTTGGTATAATTCATGATGGGGTTCAACTTCAAAATAGCTCACACCAGAACGTACAGGAATCGCTGTTGGAACCTGAATCAAGTGATGCAATGGAATTGCAGGTAATGCTGCAACTACACGTTGCTCTACATCTAAAGTGCTACCAATCTTGAATCGTAAAGGTACAATCTGGATCAACTCATGTGTCTGCATTGCGCTACTTGATACTGCAATATAAAGTCGAGTATCTCGAGTAATCTTATCGGTCTCAAGACTTCCCACCCAATATGAAGGGCGGATTTCTTTAAGTGCAATACTGATGTAACGGCTCGAAATAATCGTATCGAGTAAATCACGTAGAATCGTGTCTAACTGCGAAAAACTTTCTTGTAAATTATGGTGTTTATAGGCAGGCAACTGATCAACATCATACGCCGTCGAGAAGGTTAATAAAGAACCTGCTAAACGTAACAATTCGAAGAACAAACGTTCTGGATGGATTTGTGGATATTGCACAAAATGATTCAGGCCAGCATGAGCTGTATTTAAGGCATTTACTAACCAGAATGAAACGATATCACCTGAACGGAATTCAATTAACTTCTGTTCATTTTCTCGGTTATTGGTTTGAATAGTCTTAATTTTTGCCTTAATCACATTCAGTGTTCTTTTTAAGTTTGAAATGAGTGATTCAGAGGCATCCACATGCAAAATTGGTGGAATAAACTTTCGGTCAATTTCAAAAGCACCAGAGCTTTGACGCTTAATTTTTCCAATCGGCAGATATAAGAAACCATCTAGATTGTGGTCTGGATTACTATGTACATCTAATAATTTAAAAACAGCACGTCGGCGTAGCAAACTAATATCTGCTTCAGTAGCATTAGTAAATAGATCATGCGTTTCGACAAGGTGAGATTGATATCTACCCTTTTGCGCTTGGTTTTGATCAATTAGATTTTGCTTATTTGCTTGTAAAAGCGGCAATGCTAAATAGATTAGCATCTCACCACGTAAATTAAGATCGTCTAATAAAATTGGTTCAGGCAATAGATCATATGCAGGTGCCTGATAAATTTCCGGGTCAAATTTAACATGTGTGAGTAGACCTGCACTCGGCTGAAACTGTTTAATTGGGTCTTCGGCATAAAGACGAACTTGAATGGAGTGCCCTGTTGGCTCTAACTTTTCAGTCGGTGCTGACCAGTCACCGCTTGCCAAAGTAACCATCCATTCAACTAAGTCGACACCAAATACTTGCTCAGTCACGCCGTGCTCGACTTGCAAACGCGTGTTGACCTCTAAGAAGTAAAATTCTTGCGTTTCGGTGTCCATGACAAACTCAACTGTGCCTGCCGAGCGGTAGTTCACTGACTGCATCAGTTGAATCGCAACTTTTTGCAAATACTCACGTTGCTGTTCATTTAGGTGTGGTGCGGGTGTTTCTTCAATGACTTTCTGATTACGGCGTTGCACTGAACAATCACGCTCACCCAAGGCTAAAACTTGTCCTTGCCCATCACCAAAAATTTGTACTTCGATATGGCGCGCGTGTTGTACAAATTTCTCTAAATACAAACCCGCATCTTTAAAATTGACCTGCGCCAAATAAGACACGGTTTGATAGGCATCTTTTAACTCGGTTTCGTTCCAGACCAGACGCATGCCAATACCACCGCCACCCGCGGTACTTTTCAGCATGACTGGATAACCAATATGGGCAGCTTCGGTCAAAGCCTCGGCTTCATCGGAAAGTAATGAGCTACCCGGAAGTAGAGGCACATTACTTTTAATAGCGAGTTCACGTGCAGTATGTTTTAAACCAAAATCGAGCATTTGGCTTGAAGTTGGCCCAATAAAGGCAATTCCTTGGCTTTCACATAAATCACAAAATTCGGCATTTTCAGACAAAAAACCATAACCGGGATGAATGGCTTCTGCTCCCGACTGTTTAGCAACCTCAAGGATTTTTTCAATATCTAAATAACTTTGATGGGCAGGTGCAGGTCCAATCAAAAAAGCTTCATCGGCCAAAGTCACGTGTAACGAGTCACGGTCGGCTTCGGAATAAACCGCAACCGAAGCGATCCCGAGTTTTTTAAGAGTGCGAATGACGCGACATGCAATTGCACCGCGGTTGGCAATCAGAACTTTTTTAAACATGCTTACACCCCTTCCGCTTCACGGACAACCAGTTGAATTTTGGTTGGGTTATAGGCATTACATGGGTTGTTTAGCTGCGGGCAATTGGAAATTAAAACAATTAAATCCATTTCTGCCCGAACTTCTACATATTTACCGGGGCCTGAAATTCCGTCATCAAATTTAAGCTGGCCGTCTGGTGTCACAGGCACATTCATAAAAAAGTTAATGTTTGGACCGATATGACGGACATTTAAACCATGCTTTTTTGCAATCGGATGTTTTGCCAAGGCATACATAAAGTTGTTACGGCAACTATGCATAGGGTACGTTTCATGTGCATAGCGAACCGTATTACTTTCACAAGAACAGGCACCGCCAATGGTGTCATGGCGACCACAGTTATCATCATGAATAACGGCAATTGGACGGCCAAAGTTACTGTAGAGCTTGGTACCCTTTTCTAAATAGATTTGTTGGTTGATGGCCAAAGTATCCATTGCGCTATAACGCTCAGTTGGATTTTCGGCACTCATAAACAAAGTATCGACCGCTTGGTTTCCCTCAAGGTCAATAATTCGAAAATATTGGCCCTTTTTAACCTCGCACATCCACGCTTCACCCGCAGGACAAACTTCATTTAAAACTGCTTTTTCAAATGATTGTAAAACTGTCATGATGCTTCTCCTGATTTAAATATTGCTAAGCGCGTAGTAGCGGGCTGTGTTTTGAAAGGCACGCTGATTTTGTGAACACGCATCACGACAAATATCGCTGTCTGTTAGTGAATTGGCTTTAAATAAACTGAGTTGAATATCGGCGGGTTGATAGCTTGGACTGGTGTCTAAACCATGCGGCGCAGCAGATAAAAATAGCAAGCAGTCCATTTCAAAACGCAGCTCAATGGTTTGATCGGTGTTGTCAGAACTGACATATGACAAAGCACCGCTTTCATCTGGCACAACTTTAGAAAATAGATTAACCGTAGCACTCAGGTCTTGGCTGGCAAGTCCGTATTTACACATTTCAATGAGTAAGCTGTCTAAGCCGTTTTGGTACATATCATTGCGGGCATCTTGAAATGTACGCGTACCAAATTGCTTTTCAATTTGCTCAGGTCGGCTTGGGCCACAAAGTGCATCGTTCCAGCCATGGTCATCATGAACAATGGAAGCCATGACACGGCCAAGGTCTGAATAGAGCACATTGGAAGCTTTTAAATAGGCGGTGTGTTGCCCTTTTAAACTGTCGGGCATGTTAAAACGTTCAAGCACATCGGCAGCATTTACACAAAACAAAGAAACATTTGCCTGAGCGCCAAGCGATGTAAATCTAAGAATGGTTCCTTTTTGAATTCGACCCGACCAGTGGTGTCCTCCGGGTAAAAGTTCGGTCCAAATCGCCTGATTGTTATGATAACTTGCAGTGTTCATAGCTACTCCTGTCGGATAGTTTTAGACTTCCTCCCGGGCTTTTATCCCTCCGTGTAGTTCGCTAGGAACCGTGAACTCTCGGTCCAGACATACTGTAAGTATCGGAACCCTAGATCACTTTTGATTGGTTATGACTATGCAAAGGACATGCCAGCTTAGTATTACGGTTTTGGTTAAAAGTAATACTAAACTTGAGCCGTTTAGGTGCGATTTAAGTTCAAAAATAAAAAACTGCATTCAAAATTGTGCATCTTGAAAATAAAAAAGCCCCTTTTACGAAGAGGCTTAAGACTAAATTATAAGAGAGCGTATTAAGGAAGCAGAATCACCTTACGGCAGTCCTCTTCTCTTTCATTAAAAATACGATAACCCTCTGCGGCATCTTCTAATTTCATTCGATGGGTAATAATCGTTTCAGGTGTTAATTCGCCACGCTCAATCAATTCCAAGAGTTGCGGTAAATATTGATGCACATGGGTTTGCCCCATTTTAAAAGTCAGCCCTTTATCAAAAGCATCGCCAAATAAGAAACCATGAATCGGGCCTGCGTATACACCTGGTACGCTGACCACACCACCACGGCGAACTGCCGCAATGCATTGACGCAGTGCTGCACCACTTGAACCTTCAAGTTTTAAATTGGTCAGGACTGTTTCAATCACACTGCCTTTTGCCTCGAAACCAATTGCATCAATCACCGCATCGACACCGCGGTAATTGTCGGTATGTTGAATAATAAATTCGGCCGCATCGACTTCATCAAAATTAACTGGAATGGCACCGTATGTTGCCGCTGCATAGTTCAATCGATAGTCATTGTGATCGACCATAAATATCTTTTCAGCACCGAGCATCTTGGCACAAGCAGCGCTTAACAGTCCGACTGGACCAGCACCATAAATTGCAACGGTTGAGCCATGTTTCACTTGGGCATTGGTCACGGCTTGCCAAGCAGTCGGTAAAATATCAGTCAAGAAAAGTACTTTTTCATCTGATAATGAAGTGGGTACTTTAAAAGGGCCTTTATTGGCTTTTGGCACGCGCACATATTCTGCTTGCCCGCCTGGTACACCGCCGTAAAGATGGCTATAACCAAACAAAGCCGCACCTGGTGGAATCTGCTTTTTATTAATAATTGCACCGCGCCCTGTATTAGTTGTTTCGCAAGCAGCAGTTAGGTCAAGTTGGCAAAAGAAACATTCACCACAGGCAATCACAAAAGGAACAATTACTCGATCCCCCTTTTTGACTGCGGTGACAGCTGGGCCGACCTCTTCAACCACGCCCATAAATTCGTGCCCAAAGATATCGCCCTCCTCGGTTCTAGGAATTTTGCCTCGATATAAATGTAAATCAGAGCCACATATCGCTGTGGCAGTCACTCGCAAAATAATGTCATCTGGTTCTTGAATAATAGGGTCTGCTACTGTTTCTACTCGAACATCTTCTGCACCGTGGTAAGTTAGAGCGCGCATATTTTTATTCCTCTATTTTCTATCATGTCCTTTGATTATGAGGAGGCTTTCTTTACGGTTTGCAACGATTCTTACTTTTCACGTAAGGCATATAGTTCAAATGCAACGCGATAGGAATTTCAGTAACATTTAATGAATCTAGGATTGTTTCAGCTAGGCATGTTTTTATTATTTGCCTCAACAAAAAAAGCCAATCATCTCTGCAATAAAATGATTGGCTCTATTCTAATATTTTGAATTAATCTAATTTAAGTTGCTGTCTGAGCTTTAAGATATCGACCAGACCTTTATCTCTGGTTTGATATAAATCGATATCTTTATATTGTGTTAACAGCTGGTTAGTTTCTTCTTCCAATAATTCTGTTGTCTCGTCTGAATGTTGAAATGCGTGCATATCATTCCACCATTCTGTCATTGGTGGGCCTAAATGATGAATTGCTTCTTTAAAACCCTTTTGGTTGGCAAGCTGCATATTAATGTAGGGGCCAAAGAGCGCCCATCTTAAACCTGGCCCGCTGGTAATCGCGACATCGACATCTTCAGCAGAGCACACGCCTTGTTCAACCAATGAAAAAGCTTCTCGCCATAACGCAGCCTGCAAACGGTTTGCGACATGCCCTTTTACTTCTTTATTTAAAACAATTGGATTTTTGCCCAGTTGTTTATAGAACTCAGAAGCCTGTTTTAAAATTTGAGGAGCTGTCAAATTACCGCCAACGATCTCGACCAAAGGTAAAAGATGAGGCGGATTAAAAGGATGACCTAATAAAATACGTTCAGGATGTTTGGCCTCTTTTTGAAAATCAGACACTTTTAAGCCCGATGAACTTGAAGCAATAATGGTATGTTCAGGGCAATATGCTGTGATTTCTTGATATAGCTGTTGTTTTACATCGAGACGTTCTGGGGCATTTTCTTGAATAAAATCTACATCTGAAACTGCATCTTTTAAGTGATTAAAAATTTCCAGATGAAGTAGTACATCTTGCTGAGAATATGTGTGTTCCGCGTTTTGATCTAAAGCCAATAAATCATTTAAATTTGCAGATATTCTTTTTTTAAAGACCGCTTCATCTATAGGATACGGGTCGTAAACCTTAACTTTAAATCCTTTATATAAAAATAAGGCCGTCCAACTTGCACCTATTACACCTGCTCCAACAACACCAACCGTTTTAATGACTTCCATATTTTCCTCGTACAAATGTTGTTTTATCCGAAATTTCGTTACTCAATTGAATGCTAAATAAACATAGCAGATTCAACCAATCAATAAATTTAATTGTTTATATTTTATATAATTTGTCCTATATTCCTTAGCTTGAAAATTGATTCCTTTCATCTATATAGCTTCATCTTTTACCATTTTTTTACCGTTATTTACTGAATTTTATGTCAAAAAATCTAGCAACATTGATTGGTTTAAGCGCCATTTTCATGTGGGCATCTCTGGTCGGTCTGATGAAGCAAGTCAGTGCCGCCATTGGGCCTGAGCTAGGTGTTACGTTTATTTATTCTTTAAGTGCGCTACTGTTGCTTGCCATTTTCAAAGTTCCAGATTTTAAGCAGATCTCTAAAAAATACTTAATATTTGGCACAATTCTATTTGTCGCTTATGAGGTGTGCTTTTCATTTGCGATTGCTTATTCTCAGACAGCAAGACAAGCCATTGAAATTAGTATTGTTAACTATCTGTGGCCGAGTTTAACGGTTTTGGCTTTCGTTATTTTTAAAGAATTAAAGTTTAATTTTCTTATTATTCTCGGCTTACTTATTTCAATTTCTGGCATTATTTTTATTCAAACTGGAAGCGGTGATTTTAGTCTAAATAGTCTTGTCGATAATTTTCATAGCAACCCACTTAGCTATATTTTGGCATTTACAGGTGCCATCATTTGGGCTTTTTACTGTGTACTCACCAAAAAATTAAGTAATGGGCAAAATCCAATTTCCATTTTCTTTGTTGGTGTCGCGCTCACTCTCTGGCTCAAGCTGCTTGTCTCGGGGCACTTTGCCATCCCTTCAATGGATATTCCAGCTCTCCTCACCCTTTTAGTTGCTTCTGCTGCCATGGGTTTTGGTTATGCCGCTTGGAACATTGGCATCATTCATGGAAACATTACCGTGCTTGTGGTGGCCTCTTATTTCACCCCGATCATTTCGTCTATTTTGGCGATGTTTGTTTTACAAACTCAATTATCGATGAGCTTTTGGCAAGGAACAGCAATGGTGACGGCTGGTTCCTTTATTTGCTGGGTTTCAACCAACTGGTCTGTGATTCAGCCCTTCTTTAAAAAATTAAGAAAAGGCCAAAAAGCATTGTAGATGTACCAAAGTGAATTTTTTAAGTATGCGATAACTCCGACGAAGAAGAATTCCCCCATTGCCCAAAGCATGCTAACATCCAAATTCTGACAATTACCAATGTCAAAATAATTTCTAGAGGGAATAAGATGTTAAAAACTCAAAAAATCAACATCGTACAAGAATTTGATGCACCCGTAGACAAAGTCTTTGCAACCTTAAGTGAGCATGAAAACCTAAGTAAACTTTTCGCTCCTGCTAAAGTGACTCGCATTAGCAACGGAAAAGACGCTCGTAATGGTGTTGGCTCTGCGCGCAAAATGTCTATTCCATTGACCCCTTCATTTGTAGAAACCAATTTAGTCTACAAAGAAAATGAACTGATTGAATACGCAATTACGAGCGGGATTAGCCCAATTAAAGGTCACCGTGGTGTCATGAAATTTACTGACTTGGGAAATAATCGAACTCGTTTGGATTACACCATTAGCTTTAAAGGCCGCGTACCATTTATTGGCCCTATTATTAAAGCCGCTCTACAAAATGGTGTGAGTCGCGGACTTAAAAAACTTAAGTTTTAATCGACCAATATCTACAAAAAAGCCCAATCACGGGCTTTTTGTTTTAAGGTTTAAGTTGAATGCTCAGATAGCATAAATAAAAAGTAATCTAATAATTTATCTCGTTCATCTACGCTATTGGCACTTAACAGCTGAACCATTGCCCCATCAATTGCAAATAGAAACATGTGGGCATCTTTTATTGAAGCGGTAGTTTTTACAGTAAGGAGCAGCTTATAAAGCTCATTTATAAACCAGTTTCTATAAGCAACAACCACTCGATAAGCCGTTGCATAACACTTTTCAATTTCAAAAATTGCTTTAAATGGTAAACGGTAAAATCCTTCTAAATTGGCATGTAAAAAGTAAATTTGCTTGAGTTTATCGAACACCATAAGTTCGCTGTATGAATTGATAATTGAAAGGACTTTTACTTTGAGCGCATCCGTTTGAAAGGTTAAACACATCTCGATCAGTCGTGCTTTTGAATGAAAGATGTTATAGAAAGTCGCTTTGGGGATTTTGGCTTCAGCAATAATTCGGTCAACCCCGACCTTGTTAAATCCATCTTGATTAAATAAATCTTTTGCTGTGTGCAGCACTCGTAGTGCTCTAAATGAAGATTCTAAATTGTTCATATATACCGCTTAAAATAATTTTTTGTTGTATGTAAAAGAGATAGAAATGCCGTCACTCTTAAATTGAGTGCTAAAAACAGGCATACAAAAGCGGCACAAAATGGTGTGCTCGCCTATCTCTGGTTTATTGTTGCTATGATTTTTGAGTCGTAATGATGTTTAGGCGTAAAAACCTAGAGTCGTCAAAACCGATTTATAGAATGTTTAAACGGTATGAATAGAAAGAGTTTGGGAAAGGCCAAAAATTGAGAAGAATTAGTACGCATAGCGGACTCCTTTGGCTATAAAGAAGTTTCACCGCATTACTGCTAAATAATGGTGGTGAAACGAAAGAGGGTTAGCAGACTGGAGCCAAAGAATCCAGCACACCCGAGGGTGTCCCCCTTCCGTTCCACCGCAAAGGGGGCACACAGGGATTTCCACAAAAAAGTTAGACTTTTTCGTGTACTTTGGCTGATGGTCTGCTAAAACCAACTGGCAATGTAGGCCAGCCCGCAAAGGATAGTATCCGCTTTTGTTGTCGTCAAGCGTGGGAAATGACATTTGTTTTAAAATAGATCCTTAAAAAGAAAGAAATTAGCCATCGGAAATGGGCTTATATATTCATAGAAAAATAAGGATATACCTTTCTTGCTTTATTAATTTAGTAACTACATAGCAAACTATAGATTAGCTCTAGAGATGACTTATATATTTAATTTTAAGCATTAATCTTTGCAACATAATTAGAATAATAAATAAAATGGGATATGCTAAAAAAACTAGCCCTTGTTAGAGCTTCAATAAAATTATTTTTTTGTTCGCATCTCCCAGAATTTATCGCCCTCAAAATTAACATAGTCAGTTATAAAATATTCAAAGTTGACTGAACAATACCAATCTGAGCGATTATCAAAAGGTAAAGCGATAAGTACAACGCCATAATCCTTACTTTCAGGATCACACCTTAACAATAACAAATCTGAATCACCATAAAACTCACCAATTATCAAATCCCCCTTAGTGAAGTCTTTAGGCCTTAACTCTCTATAATATTTATTAGATGACTGTAACTCATCAATACTAAATATTCTCGCTCCCCATTGCCCATATTCCTCATCCTTGAATAAATCAGCCCCATTACTAACTAAGAGGAACTCCTTAAACTCTGTGGGTAATTGCAAATCGATATCATCAAATCTATCTGGTGAAATACCATTATTCAAAATACAACGAAACTGAAAAAAAGTTTTTTCTCCTCTATGAACAGCGTGCTTTAGTTCTTTACTCCAAAGAATCTCTATTTTTCTTAATGCTTCATTCACATTTTTCTCCAAAAAGAATTAAATTCTTGTTAAGGGTGTCCCTAAATTCTTCACAAGAATTTTTTGATCGCTTTTTAAGGCATCAACATTTTTAGCTGCCTTTAAATCCACACGTATTGATAATTCAATTAAAGCAGATGTTCTGTCATCCATAGTGGATGACAGAACATTCAACAGCTATATTCGCTGCTATATATTTCTTGTACAGAATAAAAATAAGGGGCTTCATCCCCTTATTTTTATCAATAAAAGTCTTTTTATATAAATATTACTTAGCTTTAAACAAGTTAAAAATTGGGTTAGAAATTTCTTGAGATTCACTCAAGTCATTACACCAATAATCCATGAAAGTGACTTTAACAAAAAACCGCTCAAATACAATTACTTTAATTGCTATACGAAACAAATTAAACTCTTGTGGATCGATTTGGTCTAAATAAACTTCTGAATGCCCCTCAAAATGATCAACTTTACTTTCTACATTTGACCATTCTGATTGCGCTAATGGGTAATTACTAGCTAATACTTGAAGTATGGATTCAGCATACTTCTGACGGCTCATTGTTTCTTGCTCTGGTCGATCCCACGCTCCAATAAATAGTTCCTTTTCTATAGGAGAGTCATATCCATCGGGTTTATAAAAAAACTCTATTTCACTTACCTCACCATGATTATAAACATCCTCAACACCATAACCAAGCGCTATAGGATCAAACATGCGTAATAACCATGCTTGAGACAATTGAACAATCCATTGATCGGTACCAAATTCCTTTATTCCCTTCAAATATGTATAAATATTTTCCGGCGGCACTTCTGCTTGCATATAAGCATCTGATATTAAATTAAAATGAGGCACACGGAAGACATCAGTATAATTAGTCTGCAAAGGAATATTAATTACATTATGTTCAGATAAGCCTTTTAAAACTCTATAATCCGTGTTTATTACATAAGCCTTTTCTGGTGACCAAAAGGCATCAGTACCCAAATGATGTTTAACTATTTCACGCTGTTCATCCACATGTTCTGTTTTTTCAAATATATCTTGTACTTGCTCAGTTAATTGAATGTAAACAGCATCATCTGATAACTTTTCTACTTTATACGCGGGGGTAGACAATAAACACTCTAAGCCAAATAAATCGACATAAGGTTTACCAAATACCGTTCCCCAATACATATCTGGTAACCAATGTTTTAGTTCATAGGAAAAAGGTGTTACCCCACGCCATCCTTCTTTAATTCCTAACTGTGGTTCCGAATGCCGATTTGCATCAATAATTGCTAAGTCCGCATTAAATTGTAAGGTAGTAGTTTTCAGATAATTTATCAATTTATGCTGATCAATTTGAGTAAACTCTGAGGTAAGATATTCCTCACTATGCGTCTCTCCATGCAGTGAAGGCCAAAAACTTCCTTGATAACGGGGCTTTTTTAAACGTTGGCACAATAATCGATCAGCAGCTCCCCCTCTGTCATTAGGAATCAGTTTTTCTATTATGTCAGGTGAAAATGGGATTTTTAATGGTTCCCAAAAACCATACTTTTCTGGAAGCATTTCTGGAAAGGAATTACAGTAGTGGTGTATCCGTTTAAAAAATTCTTGGGGATCTCTCAACATATTTGGAGTAAAAATTTTGCTATAAATAGGACGCTTAAACTTCATTTGATAATTTCCTAATATGAGTGGAGAGTATTTTTGATAGGATCAAATCTTTGAATTGTCCCCTTATTAGATAAAATACTATTC
Source organism: Acinetobacter sp. SH024 (assembly GCF_000163635.1). Lineage (NCBI taxonomy): Bacteria > Pseudomonadati > Pseudomonadota > Gammaproteobacteria > Moraxellales > Moraxellaceae > Acinetobacter > Acinetobacter sp. SH024. The sequence continues at coordinate 712,228 of NZ_GG753600.1, forward strand.
TTCACTGTTTCAGATATCTTTGTATTCATATTTACTACTAAAGTAACTGGTTTTCCTGTTGCCCCATACCCCCTGAGTTGCTGGGTATCTGTAAGATATTGGACATTCTTGAACTCAACTAATGTCCCACCATTACCGAATGCATCTGGAATAATATTAATCTGTCCATCTCTCTCAGTTTTTATGGTAATCATTTGTCGATCGGTATTTCGCTTTACCCCCAATTTACTTGCAGCACTCATTTCAAATTCTTTACCGTTTAATCGGTTTCTGGTAACTACGTCTTTTTTTACTTGTAAAACTTTTAAAGTATAAGCTTGATCTACTTTTAATTTATCCAATTCAGCTTGAGCAAGCTTTAATGATTCAGCCTTCCCCGGTTTTAAATCTGTTCCAATAATAAGGTCAAAAGCTGCTAAAGCTCTATCAAAAGGAGTACTGGCAGGACCAAAAACAGTTACCAAATCATCAGCTATTCCAACAAGCTCACTTACGCCTTGATCTTTAAGTTTTTGTACAAAAACCTTTGAATCGACTATACCCTTATTTGCTTTCTTAATATCACCATAAATTTCAGCTGCTTTTACTAATAGCTTACCTGTGGTAGTTGCTAATCTAACTAAGGAGTTATTCTGAATCGCAGTATCAGCACTGTTCGCAGCAGTGTTTACATCATAACCAGTATATGCTGCAACCGTTCCAGAAACTAATTTACCTATATTCCGGATTTTTAGTTTTTCTGCATCAGTATATTCAATACCATTGGCTGGTTCTGGCATTAACCCTGCAACTATTTCACCTACACCGGCACCAATCGCACCTGCCTCACAACTAGACTTCGTTGCAGCAGCAGCAGCACATCCAACAGCGGCGTGAGCAATTTTATGAATTGTATATTCAAATATATTCGGATCGACTTTATCTAAACTCGTTCCAATCTGACTAGCCAACTCTCCTTGTAAGGCCCCTGCTAAACCGGCTAGTAATGCAACTTGTAAATTATCGCCAAGATTCCCACCATTAATGGCAGTTTGTACTAAGGTGGATCCTACAGAAGTGGTAAAATTATTTACTAATCGGTCTGATAGGAGAGTACTGTCTGGTTTTAAATTTAGAGCAGTACCAACTTGACTTAATAAACCTGCTGTTACCACAGATGCAGCCAGATTTTTAATGGAATCTTTACTTCCCATCTCTTTTAGGGTCTTGCCAATATCCCCACCGTTATTAATCAGACCAATACTTGCCTGAGCAGCTAGACTCGTGACTGCTGCATTTGCCATTGCCCCTAATGTTGATGGAACAATTGCGCCTGCCGCTGTGGTAGTCACCCCAGCCGTACCAAGCATGCTTGCCCCAAGACCGACCGTAGTACCACTAGCAGCTGTTCCTCCTGCTGCTCCAGCCGCCGCTGCTGTACCAGTACCCATTGTCGCAATAGTGACGATGATGACAATTAAAGCCGCTCCTGCTCCAGTTAGACCTTGTGATTTATAATCCCAATCCTTTTGAGTAAGGAGGACCTTCTGCCAATCCACATCATTACGATTGACTAAATCTTTAAGGTAAGTATTTCCAGGTTGGTTTGCTAATTTTAAAATTTCATCCCGAAGTACTATTTTATTGGCATCTTTTTCACTTATCGGTATTTGTACGCTCAGCCCACCAGCAGCCTTAAATGTAGGCGCAACAGGTCCATTAAAATTTGGGAGTTTGGCTGTTTCTGTAATGGAGCCTTTATCTTGCATAGATTGCCAAACAACAGAATTACTTTCTTTCTTTAGTTTTGTCGAAATATTAGTAATAGCAGGCTCAATAAAGATTTTACCACCTGATTCAATTGTTGCGCCTTTTAAATATTCAAAATCAGTCCCTACTAATCGTGTATCAAAGCCTGATTTTGTACCGATATAATCAGCAACTAATTTCGTCGGTATTTGTGTTACTACATTATGAGTGGAATTTGTCTTTGAACTATTATATTTAATCCCCATTATTGATGATTTACTATTCACATCAATTGTTGTTTTTGAAGATTCAGGAGCTGTATAAAAATTCAAATTACCACCTGAACGAACTGAAATCATCCCTCCATTCGCTGTGAGCTTACCTCCATAAATATCTATACTATTTTGTGGATTTACTTCTTTACTTTCTATATAAATATTTTTTGCATCAATATCAACTGAAGCAGGTCTTATTAACTCGTTTTCCATTACAGTTGTTATTGTCTTTTTCTTTAATCCACCCCAAGATTTTTTCTTCTGTACCTTTGTTGACCGATCAAAAATTTGCTCGAGTGCTACATCAAACAGAATATTCTTTTTCGCTTCTATCTTTACTTGATTTTTAGCTGAAATACCCACTCCTTGAAGTACAAGATTATCACCTGCACTATTTCCTACTGTTTTTATATTTATATCAGCTCCTTCAATAGTAGTAGGGCTTACAAAAGAAATTGCTTTATAATTAGAATCTGTATCATTACCCTTGTCATAAAAGTCATTATGTCCAGCTATAATAATACTAGCATTCATATTTATAGGCTGGTTATTCTTGTTTAAAACCGTAGAATTATAAATTTTATCGCTTCCCCCTTGAGCTTCAATATTTACTTTTCCATCATATCCTGCCTGGATTGTTGCTCCAGTAATTTTTATTCCCTTTTTTGAAATAAGGTTAATAATTCCATCACCTAGACTTGTTCTAAGTACAGTTTCTGCATGTTCGAATCCATTTGTCCCATTTTCTAAAAATGTGGAGGCATCTTTTAGATCTGCTAATTCTTCTTGCATTTGACTAATTCTTGAAGCACTATATTTTTTTAAACTTTCAGTATTAGATAAGATCATTGTCAAATTAAAAATTTTTTCAAACAATTCAGAGCTATATTTTTTACTAGCATAATTATTAAAATTATTCTTAATTCCATCAATATTAATATCACCTGAACTAGAAAAAATATTTATATTTCGACCAGAAATAAAAGCCCCTTGAATATCTACTTTTTTTCCTTCTACGTGAATATCTCCTGTACCACTAATAGTAAAATTCCTCTCAGAACCATTACCTTTACTCCCCCCATATCCAAGTAAGGTTAAATCTCCATTTTTTGAAATTAACTCAATATTATTATCACCTTGAATTTTAATTTTTTCTGGATCCAATACAAGAGTATTATTTGTTTGAATTGAAAGATTTCCCTGTATCTTCTGTAATTGAGGATCACTTGCTAAAAATTTATCAGACTCTTGATTAGAAAATATATTCCTTGCTGAGTTTAGTTGAACATCCTTATTTATATTAAATGACCCATCAGTTTCAATATTGATTGCTCCTCCTTTAATGCTAGTAGAGTTAAGAGCTTGTGAGCCTTTACTTTTTAATGATAATAAACCAGCTGCTTTTAAATTAACTAAACTATAAGATTCCCAAATTGTAGATGTTACTGTAGGGCCCTGTTCACTATTCAAATAGATATTTTTTTGACTATTAAGCGCCATGTGTTTATCAGCATTCGCTTCTATATTTTGTAAAGTCAAATGATCTTTGGCGGAAAGCTCAATATTCCCTTTAGAGTTTAATTCGCTATTTGATAATGTCGTTTTACCCTCGCCATTAATAGATAAACCACCAACAGAAGTTGTTAAATTGGTGCTATCAATAACGATATCTGCTTTCTTATTCTGAATCTGTAAGGATTGTCCTTGTAAAACATTCTTTCTTACATTGTCATATCCACTATCACCACTAATCGTAACATCGGTATTCGCCTGTAAAGAAACACCATTACCAGCAACTAGTTGAATATCACCCTGTTCAGCAGTAATACGAGTAGATTTTAATTGTACATTCCCATCCCCAATTGACCCTAATGTAACCCCTTTATTACCATTAATGAAGGTCATATCAGTTGTTGCGCCATCTTGATCTGCCCAAGGAGCTGATTCTATTTCTTGCAGTGAATTTAAAACTAGATTTTTATTCGCAAGAATCGAAATTTTGCCAGCATTAGAATTGGCTTTGAGGCTATTGGCAGTAATCCCACCAGTTAAAGCTGAAATGTTGATATCATTTTGAGCATTTAATACATTATTTAGAAATAAATCAGTTGTTTCTGTGATCAGATTAATATCTTTTTGGGAGGTGAAATTCGTATTTAATGTTAATTGACCTGCTTGTAACTGGATACTATCTTTACTAGAGACCCTTTGAGCTGAAATACTTAAATTATTCTCGGCATCCAATGCAACTTTCCCTGTAATCTGGGGTAGAACTTTTGTTGCATTGTTCCAAACCAAGTTTCGTCCACTATGAGCATTAATGTTCTTGACTCGTGTTGCAGAATTTTCAAGTGCAAATCCAAGATTTTGTAAATTTACATCTCCTGAACTATATAAGTTTAAATCTTTACCCCCATAAATAGTCCCACCTCGAATATCAATTAAACCATCTGTATTTGAAGAATCTGCTTGTAGGTTTATTGAACCCAAGGATGCCTGTATCTGATTTTCGTTCAGTGAGAGCTTACCTTTTCCGGATACATTCAAATTTTGTGCTGCTATTAATTTTGCACCTTGAGCTGCAACTACATCTTTTTGCGACTGGATATAAGCAGAACCCCGATTACTGGTGATACCTGCATTAGTTGCCAGATTGATGTTCGCTGCATCAACATATACATCTCCACTCTGTGCATCATTAAAAATTCGACTATTTGTCGCTAAATTTAAATTCCCTTTGCTACTAATGATTAAAGGAGAAGCAGCCAAGCTACCATTATTAATAATAATTTCTTTAGCATTTACATTCAGGTTATTACCTGAATCAATATTTAACATGCTATTACTATTAATACTGCCTGATGAGTTGATATCTGCAACAGCACCAGTGCCTGTTGTTTGTAGACTCACTAAACCTTGGGTTTTACTGGTCGAACTGATAGTACCGCTATGCTCAATTTTCCCGGCACTGGTAATTACCAGATTGTTGACTGCCTGAAGTGTCCCCGCATTAGTAACGCCTAGGCCCTTTTCTGTACCCATCAAATAAATATTATTAGCATACATTCCACCCAGCGCTTTAACATCTACTGCCAATGTCGGTGCGGTTCCTGTGCCTGTTTTAGCAGTAACATCCTGTAAATCTGCACTGACATTATTTGCTCCGGCAATGACCTGAATATCATTTTTGGCACGTAGCTCAGCACTAAGCTCTAATGCACGGGTATAGAGGTCTACATAATTTGCATCATTATTATTTCCCCCCAAGCCAAATTTAGAATTAGGATTCGCTGAGACCGTAATTTTTCCTTGGTCAACTGTAAACTGCTTGATACTGCCATCGGCATTTAACTGAGGCTTACCCGTAGTAAAAATTGCCTTATTGGCATTAATAAAGCCACCACCTTTAATATTAATACCAGACGGGTTGGCAATAATCACATCTGCCATTTGCCCTGCAACTTCTAAGTTCCCCTCAAAGCGTGAAGCAGCTGTTGAATTTACCTCATTTAAAATAACTCGAGCTTCGCCTGTTGCTAAAAATGGGTTTGCTCCCACTGTCCCTACAGTTTTAGTGGTGGCTCCTGTTCGGCTATTATTTAAAACAGCGCCTTCAGCCAGAACATCAAACTGTTTGTAAATATTATGGGATATACCATTTTTAGGGGTCTGGATATTGACCACCGGAACTGTTGTGCCTGCTGAGTTCTTACCAGCACCAATGACAGCCCGATTCGCAGCATTCGCTGCGCTATCTGCAACAATAGCAGCATAGACCGGAGCAAATGGCACCAACAAGCTGATACTTGCCACCAATGCCTTAACGTGCCACAGTTGATGAAATGATTTTTCTTGCACCAGTGATTGCCCAGAGCTCACTATTTCTGAGGAGGTAGATTGTCCTGCCGCCTTGCTCTGGCTTCTAACATTCTCCGCAACAGCCATAAACATGTTACGAGCTTTGTTAAAAACAATTCGATAAAGATTTTTATTCATAAGTCAGTTTTCTCTAATTAAAATTAATTTTGTTTCTTAAGGAAACTTAATAAAAAGCATTTAGGCTAAATCCCAAAATCCAGTCTTTTTTTATATTTTTAGGTGCGATTAGGCCTCGCCCTGTAAAGGCATCAATATAAAAATGGTTGAGATAACTTCGTAGTCCTACGACACTTCCCATCAGATGACGCTGCCCAGCAATACTGTTCTCACCGTTCACCCATCCCTGATCTACAGCCATGTAAAATTGAGTATTAGGAATTTGTGTATTTACACTGATTTCCTGTTGTAAATACTGTCCGTTATCGCCTGATAGCATCAGTTCACCATCAAAACCTCGAACGCTATAACGACCACCGATATAAAAACGATCATTAGGTACTAAAACTCGTGGAGCATATTGTCCACGCCAGTTCAAACGGTATTGAGCAGGCGTATCTAAAAGCAAAAATGGCATTTGAAAACGTAAATCGGCACTCCATATCGGTGCACGGGAATACCCTTCTGACGGTAATGGATTTTTATCAATGTCCTTAATTTGTTCTTCTGGTGCTAACAACGCATCAAATGCGCCTGTGCCATGCCGATAATCCAAACCCGCATCTAATACAGCATCACCCAGATATTGGCGATGTTGTATCCCGGCATTCCAGCCTGAAGTTTTTCTACGTTGTACTTCGATTTCAATATCATCAATAAAGTTTGAATTTTGCTTATGGTAGAGCTTGCCATAGAGGCTGGTTTTATGTTGCCCACTTCGGCTAAGTACACGGGATACATTCAAATTACCCTGCTGACTTAAGCCGTGATAACGTAGTACACCATTTGCACCCAATACATTTTGCTCGTATTGATAACGGCTATAGCTAGTACTGAAATCATAATTTCCTAACGGAAGCTGATAACTTACAAAGTAGTTTTTATTTAAGTCTCGATGTAAGTTATCTAATGAATGACTAAAATTAAAAGAAAGAGAATCACTTAAATAGAATGGATTATTAATATTGAGTCCTAGACTACCTATATAACGACCTGTATCTTTACTCCCTGAATTATCCAGAGCAAAATTTAAATTGATTTTTGATTGTGGCTGTAACTTAATAATCAGATCACTATACCCTTTAGCTTCCTGAACAGACTCATTTGACGGCACAATTTGTATATCTACCGTATAAGCTCGTTTTAAGTTTTCGAGACCCTGATCAAGTTGTTGTAGATTAAGGACATCGCCTTCTTTAAATGGTAAAGATGCTTTAAGTTGTAATAAGGAGAGTTGCTCACCTTCTACGATGATCTTACGTAAACGCCCAATCTGCACACCAAGTCGCAAAGAACCTTGCTGAATATCTTGGGGGGCAACAGTAACCTGACTGGTAATAAAACCCTTTTTAATCAATTCATTTTGGGCGAAATTAACGAGGTTACGTAAGCTTTGCGTACCAATACACTTGCCAATAATCTTCTGCGGATGATTCCAGATTGCCCGAAGCATAAAGTGAAATTTATAGTGTTCAGGGTCCTGTAACGTCTTTCTATCAAAATCAATATTCTTGACTTTAACGCATGGCTCTTCCGAAACGACTATAGTTTTAAAATCCTGCAATTGGGTAGTGACAGGTTTAGGTACAAGCTGAGTGATTTGCTCTTCTAATTGTTGATTAAGCTCTTTTAAACGTTGTTCCTGACGTATACGATCTGGTAAAGAAATATCATCGATAGCATAAGCATGTGTAGCTAACCCATACAAAAGAAAAAAAGCGTGAGTAAAAAAAATTTTGTTTTGCATAAAATGTTATTTTTAATTTACCAAATGGATAAAAAATCAAACAAAAACTACATGAATCATTCACAATCAACAATAAATGTCATAAAAAATTCATAATTGAAACATTTTGGAAATTTTTTAAATATTTTTAATTTTTATTAATGTATATCTATAGTTTAAATATTTAGGAAACAATAGTTGTTCATTAAAATTAATTTATATCTTCTTTTATAAAGATATAAATTCAATTCTTTCATATTTTTAGAAGTATTTCATTTACTAGGCCAATTTTTATTATTAAAAAAAGAAGATTTAATAGGAGTTAAGCAATTTGAAATCACTCAACTCCTTAGAAATGCTTAATCAATCCATCAACTTTTTACGGCGATACAACCCACAATTCCCTGAAAATAGCGCTGCCAACAAACAGGTAATAATGGCGTAAGTGGCAACATTCATTCCAAATAGCTCAACAGCTAAAATAATAGATGTTAACGGTGCCTTACTCGCCCCAGAAAATAGACTCACCAAACCTAAGCCTGCAAGCAATGAAATTGGCAGGTTTAAAACTGCTCCTAAAGCATTCCCTAACGTCGCACCTACATAAAACAACGGCGTAATTTCACCGCCTTTAAAGCCTGAACCTAAAGTGATGGCAGTAAAAACAGTCTTGTTAAAAAAGTCGTAAAACTCAATCGGCACATAAAAAGATGAAATGATTTTATCTGTACCCAAACCGTTGTATTGCTGATGCGCAGTGAACAAGGTAAGTAGCATAATGACAATACCACCCGCCATCGTTCTTAATGGCAAATAACGCACATATTTATAAAAGACGTCACTCGCAAAATGAATGGCAGCAATAAAGAAACGTGCGACTAAACCAAAGATCAGACCTGCCACAATTAAGTTCATAAGCGTGCCAAAATGAATGGCCGGAAACTCACTAATCACATAGAAAATATGCGGATGAACAATATCAAATAGCTCAGGGATGGCCGATGCAATCAGCGCCGACACAAAACATGGAAAAATAGCTGAGTATCTTAAATTACCTAAAGCAGTAATTTCCAACCCATAGATTGCACCCGCTAGAGGCAAGCCAAACACCCCTGCAAAGCCTGCACCAATACTGGCGATTAAACAGATTTTTCGGTTGTCTTCCGAGATTTTTAATATATGGCTCAAGTGGTCAATTAAGGCACCCGAAAGCTGAACCGCTGGGGCCTCACGCCCTGCCGAACCACCAAACAACTGCGTTAAAATTGAGGTGATAAAAATGATGGGGCTCATTCGTTTTGGAATGAACGACTTCGGCTGGTGAATTTCATCAATCAGTAAATGAGTTCCCCGCTCAATCGGTGATCCATATTTTTTAATGAGATAGCCAATACCAAAACCCACAAAAGGTAAAAAGTAGATCAGCCAGTGATGCAGACTTCGAACTTTGTTTGAAATATCAAAAGCCACAAAAATTAAGGTCGAAGCTAGCCCTGCTACGACTCCAATCACGATCGAGATGACGAGCCAATAGACACTGTATTTTAGAATTTGATCATATTCAGATGAAGGTAGAATTTTCATTCGCTTTCTTCAATTCGCCTTTGAGTGAGTGCCAAATTCTCAAATTGTTTTTATGCTGCCAGCTCATTAAGTGAGAAATGCTTAAACTGGGCTAAAAATTAAAGCCCGCATAAGCGAGCTTTCAATACAGTGATTAATTTTCACATCACTAAACTGTGAGGAATATCTCATAATTAGTGCTAATTTTCAAGCTGAAAATGGTTAACGAGTACTGCGAAAAATAACGAACTAAGTGAATAAATAAGCATTCGATTTGACCCAATTAAACTGATGCTTAAGTGAGCCAAATCATTTATTCAAAACTTAATTAATACTCGCAATCACAGTTTCTGCATGACAGGTCGCGCCCTTCTCTGCGCCAATCTGAATAACGCCACTGCGGTGTGCCAGTACCTGTACTTCCATTTTCATGGCTTCCATAATGGCAACCACTTGGCCTTCTGTGACTTGCTCACCATTTTCGACTTTCCAAGCGCTAATCACACCATTAATTGGAGCAAGTAAATGCTCGGCACTTACTTCTGGCTCGGCAGTCTGCGCTTGAACTGCAGTTGCTGGGCCTTGTGCAAACATACCCGCAGGTAAACCTAAACGGTGTAATTTGCCATCAATTTCAATGTAGCTGAGCAGCATTGGCTGTTGATGGTTTGGAATGCCACGTTTGGTTGGCTTTAATTCTTGTTTAAAGTCGTTTTCAATCCAGCGCGTGTGTACATTAAATTCATCTGTAAAGTCAGGTTCATTAAGTACCGCGCGGTGAAAATCTAAAACCGAAGCTACGCCTTCAATTTTAAATTGTTTTAAAGCACGTTTAGCGCGAGCAATTGCAACTTCGCGGGTTGGACCAATCACAATTAGCTTTGCCATGAGTGAGTCAAAATGGCTAGACACTAATGACCCAGTGCGAACACCTGTGTCGACTCGTACACCGTTACCAAACGGCGCTTCAAATAAACTCAACACACCAAAGGCTGGAATAAAACCACGTGCTGGGTCTTCGGCATTGATACGAAACTCAATGGCATGGCCTTGTGCTTTTGGTGTTTCTTTAATAGAAAGCGCTTCACCTTGTGCAACACGAATTTGTTCCACCACCAAATCGACTTTCGACGTTTCTTCGGTAACAGGATGCTCAACTTGCAAACGAGTGTTTACTTCTAAGAATGAAAGCTTACCGTCACGACTCAGTAAATATTCAACTGTTCCCGCACCCACATAGTTTGCGGCCTGACAAATGTTTTTTGCCGAGCTTAAAATTTGCTGGTAAATCTCATCGCTAACAAATGGTGCTGGTGCTTCTTCGACTAATTTTTGGTTACGGCGTTGCAATGAACAATCACGTGTGCCAAGCACCACAATATTGCCATGTTGGTCTGCTATCACCTGCGCTTCTACATGGCGCGGTTTATCAAGATATTGCTCGACAAAACATTCACCACGACCAAAAGCAGCTTTTGCCTCTCGTACTGCCGACTCATAAAGCTCTTTCACTTCTTCGAGTTTCCACGCGACTTTTAAGCCACGCCCACCGCCACCGAATGCGGCTTTAATTGCAATTGGTAAACCATATTGTTTGGCAAACTCTAAAGCTTCATCTGCATTATTGAGTGGGTCTTGCGTACCCTGAACCAAGGGCGCACCAACCGAAGCTGCAATTTTACGTGCTTCGATTTTATCGCCTAGTTTTTCAATCGCACTTGGTGATGGCCCGACCCATTTTAAGCCTGCATCAATCACGGCTTGAGCAAACTCAGCACGTTCAGATAAAAAGCCGTAACCCGGATGCACCATAGTTGCTTTCGATTTCTTTGCAACTTCAATAATCGCAGGAATATTTAGGTAAGTCTCGATAGCAGTTGCACCAGCCAAGCCCCATGCTTCATCTGCAAGTTCGACATGCATGCTGCCAATATCGTCATCTGCATATAATGCGACCGATGAAATTCCCATGTCACGGCAGGCATGAATAATACGAACGGCAATTTCACCACGGTTAGCAATCAATAATTTTTCTGTATTCATCTTTCATTCTCAAAATCTGTAAATTCAGCAATTTTTTTAAATTTGATGCGGCAACCTGCCGGAATCTGTGCCACCAAATCCCAATGGTGTTTAGCAACAGAGCCAATGACTGGATATCCGCCCGTTAAAGGGTGATCATTCATAAACAAAACGGGTTGGCCACTCGGTGGAATCTGCAAAGCGCCAATGCAAGTGCCTTCACTTTCCAGTTCATGGGTAATTTTGCGAGTTAAAGGCTGTTCACCTGAAAGTCTTAGCCCGACTCGGTTGCTTTCATTTGTTACCAGCCACTCTTGCTGACAGAGTAGTTCAATACTGTCTTGTTCAAACCAGTCTGTACGTGGGCCCATCACAATATCTAGCTCAACGACTTCGCCAGCTCGCGGTAAGTCACTTTTGCCCACTTCATTTACGCTAGTATTGGCTGCCTTTACCTGCCCTTGGTAAATGGTATCTCCAAGTTTTAAAGGCTCTGGCCCTAACACTGCCAAGCTGTCAAATGAGGCACTATTGAGTACAGGTTCAACGTCTATGCCTCCACGAACAGCCAAATAATTTCTTAAGCCTGCTGTTGGTGGCTGAATTTGAAATTCATCGCCTTCATCCAAATCAATCGGTTGATAGCTTGCAAAGTCTGCGGTTTGACCATCCGCAAATTTCACACGAATGTTTGAGATGGCCCCAGCCACCGCAATAACACCTGCATGTTGCATCTTTGCTTTTAGACCGCCATTTAAAACTTCAATGACGGGTGTATTGGTTGGATTACCGACAATACGATTAGCACTGTGCATGGCAGATAAATCCATTGCACCCGCTACGCCAACCCCAATATTGGTCTGGTTTAAACGCCCTTCATCTTGAATAAGCATTTGTAAACTTGGCGCAGTGATCGTAAATAGTGGCACCGATTGTTTCGGCTCAACCGTACGCGTGATTTGCTGTGGTATATTTACGGTTGTCGGGCTATGCGTCACATCTTCAAAATGTACGGTCATACCCGGTAAAAGTAGTGCTGGATTTTTACGCTCTAAATCCCACATTTTTTCTGATGTAGTACCAATCAGCTGCCAACCACCCGGACTGTCTTTTGGGTAAATACCAGAGTATTTTCCAGCCAAGCCCAAAGAACCTGACGGTATTTTTTTACGCGGAACCGTTAAGCGCGGAATATCAGTAAAAGGCTTATCGGGACTGCTCATATAAGCAAAACCCGGTGCAAAACCAATAAAAGCCACATTCCATACGCTTTGGTGATGTTTTCTAATCACATCGGCAACAGATAAACCTTGCAACTCGGCAACCTGCGCAAGGTCTTCGCCGTTATAGCAAATCGGCACAATCACTTCTTGGTCGCTACGCTCAAATCCAGAATCAATTTTGAGACTCTGAATTGAAGCAACCAGCGTTTTAAAGTTGGTTTCGATCTCATTAAAGAAAACCAAAATTGTTTTTGCAGCGGGGACTAAGTCTTTAATTCCATTCAATTGCGTATTTTGCAATTTATTGTACAACGCCAAAGTTTCCTCTAAGCTCGCAAGCTCAATCAGGAAACAGTCGGCGTTTACCGATAAAAAACGCATTTGCTTATCCTTTTAATTCTTCTTTAGTCCAGTTAGTCAATCCAAGCACGGTCAGGAATGTCGGTAATAAACATGTAACCCGGCGCATGACTAATCGCAAAAGGAATTTTCGAGTTCATGACGGCAGCTTGCGGCGTTACTCCACACGCCCAAAACACTGGAATTTCACCCGCTTCAATACGAGAAGCATCGCCAAAGTCTGGCTTATTTACATCCTTAATGCCTAAGCTTTCAGGGTGACCAATATGTACAGGCGCGCCATGTACACTCGGCATACGTGCTGTAATTTTTACCGCTTCACTAATTTGATGCGATGGAATTGGTCGCATGGAAACCACCATATTTCCTGAAATACGGCCTGCTGGTTCGCACTGAATATTACTCAAATACATCGGCACATTGGTGTCATCATGAATGTGGCGAACTTCAATACCCGCTTCTTGCAAAGCTGTTTCGAATGAAAAACTACAGCCAATTAAGAATGTCACCAAATCAGGATGAGCGTTATAAATCTCTCTTGCATCGGTCACTTCATCGACCATTTCGCCATCTTTCCAAATGCGATAACGTGGGAAGTCAGTGCGGATGTCTGAGTCAGCTGCAAGCTTAGTTGCATAGATGCCTTCTTCGAGCACATCAAGCACTGGGCAGCTTTGCGGGTTACGGTGTGCATAGAGTAAAAAGTCATATGCCCACTCTTTTGGCACCGAAATCATGTTGACTTGCGTCATGCCCGCAGCCATGCCTGCTGTCGGTTTATCAAAACCTGCACGGATTTTTAAACGCGCCTCTAACGCGGCTTCAAGCTGAGCTGGGTCGACTTTAATATCCTTATACATGATGCTCATCCTTATGCTTTATTTACAAACGGGCGAATTTCAATATTATTTTTTACAAGCTCGGCTTTAATGGCAGCCGACATCTCTAGCGCACCGTCGGTATCGCCATGTAGGCAAATGGTATCGGCTTGAATTGGGGTAAATACGCCATCAATTGACTCAACTCCACCATTTTTAAGCATAGACACCACACGGGTCGCAACAAATGCCGAGTCGTGTAAAACCGCACCTTCTAGACGGCGGGAAACCAATGAACCATCGCTGTTATAAGCACGGTCAGCAAATGCTTCTGATACAACTTTTAAACCCGCTGCTCGTGCCTGTTCGACTAAGTTAGAACCTGCCAAAGCCACTAAAACCAGTTCAGGGTTATACATTTTAATGGCATCAATCACGGCTGCTGCCTGAGCTTGGTCATGTGCAATGGTGTTATAAAGCGCGCCATGTGGTTTAACGTATTGCACTTTTGAGCCTGCCACTTTAGCCAAACCATCGAGTGCAGAAATTTGGTAAAGCACATCGGCAACCAATTCGTCACGTGACAAATCCATATTACGGCGGCCAAAGCCTACAAGGTCTGGATAAGACACGTGAGCGCCAATGGTCACACCAAGCTCAACGGCTTTACGAACCGTTTTTAAAATGCCGAGTGGATCGCCAGCATGGAAGCCACAAGCAATATTGGCACTGGTCACGACAGGTAAAATCTGGTCATCATTACCCATTTTCCATGAGCCAAAGCTTTCACCCAAATCACTATTTAAATCTACAAACATGGCATTATTCCTTTATCACTTCACGCAGTCTGGCTTAAAGCTTGGTCAAATAGTTAAACACAGTCGTAAACGACATGTAGCCCATCCACCACGTTAACAGACATGTTAACCCACCCAAAATAAGCAACCATTTTGGATAGTTATAATTACCCATCAAATCTTTACGGCACGCGGCAACATACACAAAAATTGTAAGGCCAATTGGCAACACCAAACCGTTAAAACCGCCTACAAAAATAAGTAGACCTGCCGGAGTTGCACCCAATAACACATAGAGCAATAAAGCCAATGCAATAAAGGTAATGGTCGTATAGTTGGTTTGTTTTGGTTTTAAGTTCTTTTTAAATGCAGTAAAGAATGACACTGAAGTATATGCTGCGCCGATCGTGCTACTAATACCCGCTGCCCAGAAAATTAAGCCGAATAATTTAAAACCAAATGTACCCGCTGCATATTGGAATGCTTGAGCTGCTGGATTGGCGTCATGGCTGGCTAAATCAATGGTTGCACCGCTCACCACCACACCTAAAAAAGCCAAGAACAACACATAGCGCATGATGCCGACCACAACAATGCCCTTGGTCGCAGCTTTAGCAACTTCATCAATATTTTCAGGGCCAACAGCACCTTTATCGAGTAAACGGTGTGCTCCCGCGTAACAGATATAGCCACCAACCGTACCGCCAACAATGGTGGTAATAATGGCAAAGTCGATCTGATCTGGCGCAAAAGTTTGATGTACAGCTTGCCCGACAGGAGGCATCACAATGACAGCAACGATAATAATCAGGAGGATTTTAAGTAATCCCAACACGATCATGCTTTTATCCATGGCAAGCGTTGCTTTTCTTGATGCAAAAATCAAAATGGCTAATGCACCACTTAAAATACCGCCCCACTTTGTGTCTAGGCCAAAAAGCGCATTTAAACCTAAAGCTGCACCGGCAATGTTACCGACACTAAAGAAAAACCCGCCTAAAATCACCAGAAACGCCAGTAAATAACCACTACCCGGTAATGCTTTATTGGCAATATCAGATGCACGCATTTGAGTAAGTGTCACCACACGCCAAATGTTTTGTTGAACCACATAATCAATCAGAATGGAAACTAAAATGGCAAAGCCAAATGCCGCGCCTAACTTGACTGTAAATACAGCAGTTTGGGTTAAAAATCCGGGCCCCATTGCAGAGGTCGCCATCATAAAGATCGAGGCCACAATGGCCCATTGGCGATCTGATAAAAAAGAAGATTTCAGTAAAGACATATTAATGCGTTCCTCATCCATTTGAGCTTAACAACGCTATTTTCAAGTTGAACCAAGAACACCATTTTTTGTCCCAAACGATATTCTTTAATCCTTTAAAATGACAAAGATTCCCTGCTCCCCAATCAACACAATCGGTGATCAAATCTTGTGTCTAAAATAAAAACATAGCTAATCCCTACGGACAATAAGACTTTTTACATAAAATTAAAAATTCAAATATTTGATTTTTAATAATTTATTAATTATTAGAAGATCAGGATAAGCTTTACTTATTGAAGTTAATAAGCTGCCTTTATTGTTTTACATACAAAACAGCTTATTTTTTTATTTGCTCATTGAGTCTTTTCATAGCGCATTCAGATACTTTAACCGCGACTTCGGTCAATTTCTCTTTTAAGGCAACATCATTTCCTTGAATGTAGATCGAGGTGAAATGAAAGGTTTTTAACTGAATAGGCGTATTTAATATTTCTAGTCGCCCATCAGTAATTTCTTTTAACGCCGTTAAGGTCGGCACCACCGCAATACCTAAGCCCTGCTCGGCTAAACGCAACAGCGTTGCCAATGAATAACTGGTAATTGAAAGTGGTTCATCAATCCCTTGCTCTTTCATTCGTGCTTTCAATTCTTTATAGGGATAGGTAATTTTTGGATAAGTTAAAATGGTATGTGACATTAATGTTTTAAAAGACATTTGAGCAACTCCACCTTTAAATGAAGGTGAAGCTAAGAAACTGAGTTCAAAGTCACACAAAGCTTGTTCAATACACTCAAAAGCTAAAGTTGGCCCAAGTAAAAAAGCCATGTCTAAGTCACCTGTCCGAACACCTTCTTGTAAGTTAGGCGTAAGGTCCACTACAATTTCTACTGAAATTTTGGGGAACTCTTGCTGAACCTTTTCGATATATTCAACCAACCATGTATAAACAATAGTTTCGGAAACTCCCAAACGAATGGTGCCAGTCAGGTGCTGATTTTCAGTCAGTTCAGCCACCAGATCGGTCTCTAGTCGCATAAATTTTTCGGCGTACTTAAATAAAGTTAAGCCTTTGTGTGTTGGTTTAAGCTGCCGATAACTTCGATCTAAAACTTTAAAGCCTAATTCATTTTCAAGAGCTGTGATTTTTTGAGAGACCGCAGGCTGGGTGGTTTGTAATTTAGTCGCGGCCTTATTGAAGCTCTTTAAAGTCACAACCCAATAAAATGCTTCAAGATTCTTTAAATTCACGTGTCATCCTGTCTTAAAAAACTCCTTTACTTTTATAGTATGGGAGTTGTTAGCGTAATTAGGCTAGCAATAAATAAATTTTTAAATAAAATTAGCCATCAAAACTTTTAAATGCCTTAGAAAGCTGACTAATTGTTTTGATCTGTTTTGAATAACGGCGGCATGAGCGGCACGCCAATAAATGCAGTTGTAAACCACTTTGCTCACGTAATAACAATGGTCTATCTTGCTTTTCAGACAACAGTTGAGTGGCTTGTCGACATGTCAGCATGAACAATCCTCCTTCAATAACCATTTATTTTCTAAACATTCACGTAGTCGGGTACGACTCCGATACATCAACACATTAAAGTTTGAGATAGACAATTCCAACTTGCTACAAATCTCATTAGAACTCAGCTCTATCACCTCTCTCATCATAAAAACTTGAGCATATTTGGCAGGTAAATGATTTAAACAAGCTTCAAAAATCATCCAGAAATATGCCTGCTCCATCATTTCTTCAGGGCTTTGCCATGCTTGAGGCGCTTCATATTTATGCCAATGTCCGGAAGCATCAAACAGTGCATCAATACTCAGTTCACTTTCCTCATCTTTAAATAATTCTGTCATTGAGACCAAACGCGATTTTTGCCGAATCACATCAATAATTTTATTTTTTAAAATCGCGAACACCCATGTTTTAAACGCAGCACGTCCTTTAAATGAATCTAAATGCTGGAAAGCACTCGTTAATGCCTCTTGCACCACATCTTCAGCTTGAGGAAGAGAAGAAAGCTGTAAAAAAGCAAATTTTATCATTTGCTGTCTTAAGTCTTGTAAAAAGGCTGGATTATGCAGCTGATCCCCTATTTCTTCATGATCTGATGCCACGGCTGAAGTCATCCTTATACCTCTTTAAAATCATGGGGAGTTTGAATCAATCGCATTCGAGTTAACAGTGCTTTTAGTTCTTGAATCTGCAGATAAATATCATGTTCAGATAAATCAGTGAGTACAGATTGAATCAGTGTATGAATATCTTGGTCAGTTAACTTTACATTTTGAGTCAACTGTTCAATCACCATAGCAAACAAAGGCGAAAGCTGTTCAATACACACTTTGTCTTGTTCATCTCGCCAAACCATAATTGCTCCAGGCATAGGCTCAGCCTGTTCTGGAGTCATTAAAATTGTCCATGTATAAACGGGATATTGATAAACCAATACCCATACCTTTGTGGTTAACTGCCAATCACAGTTTTCCTGCAAAACTATTTTTTCAACTTCAACAGTGTCTAAATACAACTCAAGCCATTCAAACTGCAACAACTCAGCCAACCAAGGGTATTCTTGCAATATCGGGTGCTGCTGATCTGTCAAATACTCTCTAAACTCAAGAGAAATATCATTATACAAAGGCGAGCGACACTGGGTTTTTTGAAAAAACTCCGAGAGTAATTGTTGCCACTTTAACTCTGGCAACATCGCACGAGCCACGGGATAAACTAAATCAATAAATGAACAGACATTATTAAAAAGTAAGTCTCGATAAATATGCATTCGTCCGGCAGGAAGAGCTTGAGGTAATTCCAAATCAGGATCTCTAATCCAGTCACAAAACTGTTGTTGCATGGTCTGAAAGGATATTTGATTTTCCTTCATAGCCACTCTCCTGTTGTTGAATTATTTTAATTTTGGCTAGCTCCTCTTCTAGCTCTCGCCATGATGGAATATTAAAGTCGCGCTCAAGTAAAGTTGCTTTCACACCACACACTTGATAGGTATATCTCAATAGTTCCCATACGCGATCACAAACCTCTGCACCATGCGTATCAATTAATAAATTTTTCTGAACTTGCTCATGTCCAGCAATATGTATATAACGGATTCTTTCTTTTGGCATGTCCCGAATAAATCCAAATGCATCACTGCCATGGTTAATGCTGTTGACATAGACATTATTGACATCCAGAAGCAAATCACAGTCTGCATATTGAAGAACCTCACGGATAAACTCCGCTTCACTCATTTCAGCATTGGGCATTAAATAAGTAGAAACATTCTCTATGACTAATCGTCTTCCTAAAATATCTTGAACACGTAAAATACGTTCAGCGACATATTGAACAGCCGGTTCAGTCATAGGAATGGGCAACAAATCATATAAATAGCCGCCATCATTTGTATAACTTAAATGTTCAGAATAAATCGAGACATCATATTGTTCTAAAAAGTTTTTTATTTTTTCGATAAATTCAAGATTCAGTGGATGAGGACCGCCAATAGACAATGACAAGCCGTGACAAATTAATGGAGCTTTTTCAACACACTGTGCGAGTAATTTCGCGTGTCGTCCACCAAAACCTAGCCAGTTTTCAGGAGCAACTTCAATAAAATCTGGACATGTTTTTGCATCTAAAAACGAGTCTATAAAATCACGCCTTAAACCAAGTCCTACGCCTGACAAATCCATCATGGTGATTTCTCCTTTTGGAAACGATGCCGACACTTACCAGAAGGCCGACATCATCCATGATCAGATTGTTTACTTAGCGCCGCACTTACCGTCAGCGACTTTTTTATCTGCACCGCACTTGCCGTCTGCTGCTTTTTTAGTTGCTCCACATTTTCCATCTGCTGCTTTTTTATCTGCACCACATTTTGCTTCGGCAGACTTTTCATGGTTTTTCATTTTGTTAGCACCGCATTTTGCTTCACCGCATTTTCCATCTGCTGCTTTGGTTGCATGTGCTTCGGTTGTTGTATGGGTTGCTGCTACCGCCACTTGTGTAGCGCCAGCAACTGATAGTGCTAATAATGCCGCCACTGAAGTCATTGAATTGAGCTTATTCATGTTAGTATTCCTTTAAAGATAAATTCTCGGTTTGTACATTTGTACGTATAGTTAGACGGACCAAATCCTTTTTTATTACACCGTAAATAAAATTTTTTTTATGTAAGAAATACAGTTTTTATCCGACTAATTAATATTCAATCGCATCGGATGTGAAATTATCATGAAGAATTTTATTTATGGCTTATCTCAATATTATCAAAAACTGGGTAAAACTCTACAACATGCGGACGGCATCGCAGCTCTGGCTCTTCGATTATATTTAGTTCCTATATTTTGGATGGCTGGCACAAATAAATTAATGCACTTTAACGACATTGTAGAATGGTTTGGCAACTCAGATGGAGGTTTAGGACTTCCTTTTCCGTATTTAATGGCATTACTTGCAACAACGGCTGAGCTAGCAGGTGCAATACTATTAACATTTGGCCTCTTTACTCGCTTAATTAGCATCCCGCTCATGATTACCATGTTGGTTGCCATATTTACTGTCCATATACCAAATGGATGGCAAGCGATTGCTGATCCGAATGCACCCTTTGCAAACATGCAGGTCTTGGCCTCGGCTGAAAAGTTAGAGAAGGCTCGCGAAATATTACAAATCTACGGCAATTATGATTGGCTCACTTCCAGTGGTTCGTTTGTAATTTTAAATAATGGAATTGAGTTTGCCGTTACGTATTTAGTCATGCTTCTCGCACTGCTTGTTCTTGGAGGCGGTCGTTATTTCAGTTTAGATTATTGGATTAAAAAGAAGCTGCTCTAATTACTCATTACGCCAAGAATCCTACTGACAGCAACATAGGGCATCTTTTTCTTATTGTGTGCCATGTCTGGTTCATGACACACAATCAATATTGAGCCAATTTGGTCAAACCAGAAGCCTGTATGAAGTTATCTAACTCTCACAAAAATAATATCTAGGTCTTTTTTAGGTACAAACTTAGTCTTGGTCATTTGAAATTGAGTTGGACTAATTTTTTTAACTGGCCCATCCCAACAAAATGAAACCAGCTCATCCTTATCGCGCTCAATGGTTAACTTAAAGTTTTCAATTGGTTTTGCCCAATTTGCGCCCGTCGTCAAAATATAACCCAAAGCACTAAACGGCGAATTTTCTGCACTGGCTTTTTTTAAGCCCTGCTTAAATTGTTTATCCATACAAAATTGCTGGTTATATTCATCTGGATAGAGAGCTACAGAGCCACCGACCAAAGGTTTATATTCATGATGAATTTTAGTCAAACCATTTGCTTTAAAGGTCTGCTTCCAACTATATATCACTTGAGATGACCACGGAATCACATCATCTTTTTTAAATTTGGCTAAAATTTTCTGTATTTGCGGCTTATTACATTGTTTTAGCTTATCTACATAATATTCATAATCATAGTTAGTACGAGTCCACGGATTTAGCATGTCTTTTTCACTAAAACCGCATTGCTTAAACTCATCCGTAGCATCAATCAGGGGAGATTTTTCATCTTTTTGAATAAAAGTTCTGACATGCATCTCTGGCTTTATATTTTTACCATCCACCACAATTTTAAAACTTTTTAAAAGCTGTTCGGTGTGAGCAAAATCAGCCTCAAAAAAATTATCAATGCGTGGTAAGGGAAATAACATCGTTTCCGTTACATCTTTATTGCTTAAGTTTTTATAGAGGTAGTCGACCTTAATAATCTTTTTACTAATAAATAGATCTTCACTTTGCATGGCAATTTGCGAATTTTTGAGATATTGAATCCCACCCGTCCCCACGTAACCCGTAGAATCATTGGCTAGACCATAGGTTGAGAGTTGAACCAAAACAGCAAAGGTTATTGCAAGCTTTTTCATTTTAAAGTGCTCTATGTCATTTTCTAATTATGAAATATCCATCTGCAATAAAGCATAACTGTTTAAGTATAGACGTTGTTGATTTTTTAGTGGTGACTCATCTATCTCTTTAAAATTTATAAAAAGTTAATTAAAGCTTAGTTTTTGTTTCATCATCTTTTTAGGCACACTAATTTTTCCAATAAAGTTGGTTAACCATAAAATGCATTCATCACGATGTTCAAAGTGAGGGATCAAACTTAGGTCAATTTTTATATCCCGATCTGCTATAGGCAAACTCAAGCAATATTCAAAGTCGATCGAGTTATATTTTAATCTCAGATTTTTTTCTGCGGCCTGTTTTTTTATTTCAGCCATAATTCGGTTAAGGTTAACGATTAAATCATTTGAAATTTGATTGTTCTCATAGACACGTTCATAGACGTTTTCAGCAACGTCTATATATTTTATAAGCTCTGCGTTTTCATTCATCTCATTCATACTCTCTTTTTTTTAAAATTATGAACAGCTAAATGTTTAATTGCGTTACTTGGCACGTGGGTTATGTGAAAAACGTATATTTTCATTTACCAAAAGATTAATTTAAGATTTTGATATTTATAAAAAACATTTTATATTTTCACATTTGCATACATTTAAGATTTTCCGAATATTAAACTTTGGTTATCAAAATAACTCAGCCTTCATTTATTTTTAGATAAAAAAAACCGCCCCAGAAGGCGGTCGCTGAGTTAAAACCAGCAGGTATATAGAAGTAAGGTGGACGTTTACTTCTATATTCTTTTATGAAGGAGTTTTATTGATTTTAATAAAATCCTCAGATTTAAAATAATTGATAATCATGTCTGCATGCTCTTCTTTTGGAGGAGTGACAGTCATAGGAAATGCCTCTTTCGACATCTTAAAACCTGGGGGTAAAAAGTGCGAAATTGGCGGTAGTTTCGGTTTTCCACCTTCTGTGATTCGCTCGATAAAACCAGCTAACCAGAGAAGATATTCACCTTCATTTGCGAACTTCGGCATAACACTCAGATCAATTTGAACTTTGCATTCACTTAACGGTTTCGTTAGGTTTTCTTCAAAGTCGATATAGTTGAACTTGAGCTTAAACTCTGTTCCTTTGATGGCTTTTCGAATCTGACTAATTAAACAGTTAAGGTTCTGAGTAATGTCATCAGTGAATAAGCTATCTTTTTTAATATTTTTATAAACCTTTTCGGCTACAGCTAGATACTTTGGCATTAACCTCTCTCCATACTATTGTTATAAAGTTCTGATCTATGAATGTTTTCTGTCTTTGATTATGCTTAAAGTAGTGTAATTAAAGGTATCCTTATTAGAGTGGTTTGTAAGTAGTTTGCGCTTTATGTAAAACACTTCATAAAAACACCTAAAAAAATTATGGTTTTGATAACTTATCCGCAAAAAAGCATGGTTGAATAGAGATCGTCAGAAATATTTACTTTCATATTATTTTGACCATTTGGTAAAATTAATATGTTTTCATTTGCTTATCTCGTCTTACCAACCCTAAAACAGCTCGACGCACTCGTATTTCTTCTTCAGAAAAAGGTAAATGCTCGATGAGCTCGTAAATTGAGAGAGAATTATTTTCAATCAAGAAACAGTCTTGCTCTGTTGTCCAATTAGACGTTGTCGATTCAGTTTGTTTTAAGTAGCGTTTCATATTTCCTAGCAGACTTGTTTACACATACAAAAAGCCTGCCTTTAGGCAAGCTTATATTTCAGGTTTTGAATTGGTTATTATTATAGCAGTCTATACATGATATGTTCAGTTAATATTGTAGCTGCCCTAACTAAACATTATAAAAAAGCCCACTCACTGTGGGCTTCTTAATGGTTATTGTGCGGCATTTACCCCAACAATAAACTGACTACAATTAGAGCCTTCAGATGCATTGCCTAATTGTTTTTCAGAGAATTTAAATTTAGAGGCAACTGACTCGTAATCTTTTTTAAGGGTTTGGCCAGTTAACTCTCCAAGCTCTTTGACTTGTTCTGGTTGCAAGATGCCATGTTCAACTGCTTGATTTACCATGACACATGCTGTGGTCATTGCGTCATAACGTGCAGCAGTTTTAGAGTAACCTAGAGCACCGATTACACCACCAATAATTAAGCCAATAATCACCGCTAAAGTTACGTGCATTTTATTCATTTTTTAAATACCTAAAAAATCTAACTAAACTAAAAAGGAGCACTTCAAAAGATTGTGCTCAAGCCCAATTAGGATAGTCGCCTTTATAGGTTATAAGAAATTAGATTCTGTCACATTTATTGATAGATTTAGTGAAATGCGTTTAATCAGTTCAAAAGGAAAATATCAGACCTTCCTAATTCTCTTTCGTTTTTTGCTTGGCACTTCTAAAGGAATTGCCACCTTACCTGTACCTAACCCGCGAAAAAAATAATTAATAATATATAAAAATAACAAGCCAAAATAAAAAATAGGAAAAATACTAAAGGCAGTACTTATGATTTCCCAAAACATAACCCCGACTCTATAGTTATAACAAAATGATATGAGTCCACCTCTACGTCTAGGCCTTTGCTGAGTAATATCATCCTCAATAAAGTGAAGTATTCCCATGATAAAACATAGGGCAAATAAACTTGAGACCAATGTCTTTTTAACTAGAGGCTTTTCTAACCAAGGGTATTTTTTTGAAGATTCAAACTCGGCTTTAAAAAAGAATTTATAAATTTCTTCTTGATAAGCTTTATTAATCCCGTGTTCTTTAATAAAAAAATAGCATACTGCACAGCCTAAAAAGAACATGACTATGGTTATATAAATGCTATAAAGAATCGTAAAAAACGGTAGTGGGCCTTTTGTACCAATAGTCACATGCATAGTTTGTGTGATGTATTGATATAGCTCGTACTGCCATTCGTTTTTAGGATAAGCAGGAAATACAAATAAAGGAATAATAAAAAGAATAGAGCATAAGGCTATATTTCCTCTATTTTCTTTACTTTTCCCTGCAATCGTAGAAAGAAAATTTTTAGAAGCCATATCTATATTTTACAATTTGGAATCATGTGTTTAGCTTTATAAAACTCATCAAAAGCCTTCATATCATTTAACCATGGAGAGATAGTTTCCAGATTACGTTTATTAATTTTTTTTGATGCCAATAGCCTTGATGAAGAATAATTTTTCTGCTGAATTTTTTGATTATATTGTTGTACAAACATAAGCTTTAAACATAATCCTCGAATGCCCTTATTACCAAAATATGAATACTCAGAATATTTATTTAAGACATCTTTCATTTCTTTATGTTCACCATTCCAAACATAAAATGAGCTTAAACCATTCAAATCGTTAATATATATCTCATCATTAATAGGGTTTAACTCTAGCCCTTCTTTTAAAATAATACTGTTTATTTCCACTTCATCAGATAAGTCCATCCAAAAAAAAGAAGCCATGACTTCTTCTGAAAATCTTATTCTAGCTTGCTCTGTATCCTTAGGATATACAATAAAAAAATAATACAATCCTAGAAAAATAATAAAACCTAATATAATAGAAAGTAATCTCCAAAAATTAGTACCTTTTATAATATTCATAACAAGCCATTCATTTTATTTAATATCTTGTGAACGAACTTTACTCTATGTTTTAGATGAAATCAAAAGAAGAGAGAAGGTTTCCTTATATGAAATATATACTTATTTTTACTGTGCTTTTTTATGTTTAAAAGAGCACTTTCTGAAGGGAACTTTGAGATATTTCTAAGTTATTAAGGTAAAAACGGTTTTGTTAAAAATACAAACCCGACAGAGAAAAAAGTATTATCGTGATGAGAAATTTGGTCGCCATAACTTGCGTTTATTTGAACCAAGCCTTTATAGACCATGTATCGAACACCTGTTTGGTAAAAGGCATCATTTCGATCATTGCCATATACTTCGGCAGTGAATGTTAATGGATGGGTAAGTTGTGTTTCGGTTCCAATTCCCCATGTGGTTTGATTTTTATGTGTGGTATTTTCACGTAACCAACCAAGATTGGCATGGATTAAAAATTTATCATCTAATGTAGAAACACTTAAGGGAACATTAATCGTCCAATCTTTGTTCGAAGAATCCTTAGTATTGATTTGAGTGCCAAAAGAAAAGCCGATTCCCCAATCATTCGTTTCTAAAGGTTTTAATAAGGTCTTGCCTTGTAGAGTTGCATAACTGACATGCTCAGTATCATCATTTACTCTCCCCAGCCCTACAGCAAATTCAAAATTACCACCAAAATTACAGGCTGGTGTCGCCCAATATTCTTTGCTGTCAGAGTTATGCTGTGCCCATGTTTCTAGCTGACAAGTTTTTGGAGAAACCAGAGCAGCATCGTCAACAACCATAGGTCGTCCACTATGGCTCGCGCTAGATAATGCGAATAAACAGAAACCAGAAATAAGTGAGCGTTTCTTTAAAGTAAATAACACTGGCATCACTCCCATAAGTCATGGAGCACATGCAAGTACTGCAACCCGTCATGAATAAATCATGGGTTAATAATAGAAATGAAAAGATGTAAATAAAAAACCTCTTCTTGCATCCACAAAAAGAGGCCTATCAGGACTTCAGTGGATACTTAGACTATTACCGATCGACTACTGTCACTCGAGCAAGTACTCACATTGAAGCTCCTAAAAATTAGTTGGGCGGATTCTAAAATTACCGTTGTTAAATATCAAGTTAAAATTTCGTGTCAGTCTAAGCGATAGAATAACAGCTTATTTTAAAAACTCTTTCACAGTTTCTTGCATACTTGTCGTTGCGCGGCCAATGAGCTGATGCAGATCTTTGCTATCACTATATAAACCGTCTTTAGACACGCCTTCATCCGAATCTGCCAATATATGAGCAAACCCTTCTGGTACACCAACTTGTACTAGGAATGCTTTATATTCTTCTTCGGGTAAATCTTGATAAGTTATATCTTTTTTAGTGATTTCACTTGTCCATTTTGCTACATCATCAAGCGTGTAACTTGTATCACCTGCCAGCTCATAAATCTTATTTTCATGCCCATCTTGCGTTAATACCACAGCGGCCGCAGTTGCATAATCTAGACGTGAAGCAGAAGAAACTTTACCGTGATGAGTTGCTCCAAAAATTTTGCCATGCTCTACCGCTTGTTTAAGACCCATTGCATAATTTTCGTTGTACCAGTTATTACGTAATAACGTGTAGGGAATATTTGATGCTTTTAAATATTGTTCAGTTTCAACATGTTCTTGTGCAAGTAAAAGTGGTGTTACATCTGCTTTTAATAAACTTGTGTAAGCGATAAATTTTACATGTGCGAGTTTTGCTGCATTAATAATATTTTGGTGTTGTACCGTACGTTGACCAATTTCATTTGATGAAATTAATAAAAGCTTATCAATACCTTGTAGTTGCTCTGAAAGTTTTTCTACATCATTAACATAATCAAAAGGACGAACTTCTACCCCTTTTGAGCTTAAATCCATAGCTTTTTCTGGATTACGGACTAATGCCACAATATTTTTTGCTTCGGTCCGTTCAAGTAATTGAGAAATAACGAATTGACCAAGTTGACCTGTTGCACCAGTAACTGCAATACGCATGATGATCTCCATCTGATGTAGTTGAAATATTTCAATCATCGTAGTATCTTCACTTACTAAAAGTAAGTACTTACCTAAAAGTAAGTTCAGCATTAAATGTAAACTTTTGTAATGCAGGTAATGAGCAATGAAAGGTCAGGTTTTTGCAGCAGATTGTCCATCCAGAAAAATTTTATTGACACTAACAAGCCGTTGGAGTGTTTTAATTTTAGTTGCACTACGTGATCAACGTTTACGCTTTAATGAATTAAAAAAAATAATTGATGGCATTAGTGAAAAAATGCTGGCACAAACCTTAAAGTCACTTGAGCAAGATGGTTTTATTTATCGTCAGGATTATGCCGAAGTGCCCCCTCGAGTAGATTATCAATTAACGGACTTTGGTCGAGAAGCTTCCGAACGCCTTTTTGATTTAACTGATTGGCTTGAAAATAATATATCTCAGTTATTAGAACAGCAGCCTCGTTCAGACTTAGTTTAATAAGCAAATCTTTGTATATTTAAATTTGCTTCACGATTGATATATCTTCATCAAACTTTGATCAACAAACTTAGATTACGTATTCCTTTACCCAAACCCCAGCAAAAAACACTCAAGCACTCTTTCCCGCTCGATTGCCACATCCGAGCTTATAAACTGAATAATTGCACCCTCAATCATATATAAAAATAGCTTGGCATCCTGAAAAGTCGCATCGGTTTTTAATTTTATAAGCTGGCTATAGATTTCATTAAGTAGCCATGTGCGATATCTCACCGCGGTGATATAGGCTTTTGGATAGGTCAGTTTCGTTTCAAAAATGGCTTTAAATAAAAGGTAGTACATCCCCTCTACATCGGTATGTAAGTAATAAAGTTTCTTGAGTTTATCTTTCACGCTTGTGTTCTGGTCGTACCCAACAATTGAAACTACTTTTTCTTTTAAACGTTCTTTTTGCACAATTAGACAGATTTCAATAAATCGTTCTTTCGAATGAAAAAAGTTATAAAAAGTTGCTTTGGTCACTTCACACTCTTTGACAATTCGGTCGACTCCAACCGTATGGAATCCGTGATGGTGAAATAAATCAATCGACTTATTGATGACTTGAATAGCACGTGTTGAGAGAACTAAATTTGGCATATTTTTACCACTAAAAATTATTGTTGTTTCTAAATGAGATACTTTTTGGGGAGAAAAAAAGCACAGCAAAGCCCGTAAGACTGTGCTTGGCACATCTCAAGTTTTATTGTTGATTAAGTTTTAAGACGAAATAATTTAAAGCCTGAAAACCTTACGGCGATCAAACTGCTTTAAACGTTTAAGTTGTGTCGTTATAGCTTTTGGCAAAGGCTGCCAAGAAATAATGGATGTGCAAAGCCAACTCCTTTTTATTGGGAGTTCTGCCAGACATTAGAATTATGGTGGCAGAACGGAAGAGGGTTCGCGGACTGGTTTCGACTCCAGCACACCCGAGGGTGTCCCTCTCCCGTCCTACCGCTACGGGAGGGAACGAGATGCACACAAGACTATTCCTCAGAAGAAATAATCCTGATGTGGTCGAAAAAAGCGGTCCGCGACGACCGACTGGCAATGTGGCCAGCAGGCGAAGAATAATATTCAGACCTCTTTCAGTCAAGCACACAAAATGACATTTGCTTTAAAATAGATCATTAAAAAGTAAGGATAAATAATTAAAATTTATTGTTAAATTGGGGTTTATAAAATGGTTATCAATCAAAGTTCTAACGAGGTCTTAAAAGATACGACTTGCAAAAAATTATCTATGATAATATTTTAGAGTAATTACTCTAAAATGAGAGCTAATAATGAAAACTAAAAGAATTGGTTCATATCACTGGATGCAAGCTACAAATGGTCAGCTCAGCTTCAAAGAGAAAGTTAAGTTAATGCAAAAAATTATGCTGCCAAGTGTTATGGCCTCTATAAAAATAAATTACTTTCGGTTCAAAACTTCTAGCGATTTTGATATCGATCAGATCGTGATACCAGATACTCAAATGGTTAAAGTCGCGCTTGATGAACTAGAGGCTAAAGCAGATATATCTATCTATAATCATTCATGGCGCACCTATTTCTGGGGGGCTGCCCTAGGCAATATACAAAAGCAGCAATTTGATCATGAGTCACTTTTAATAGCCTCACTTTTTCATGATATTGGCTTAACTGAACAACATATTCATAGTAAAGGTTGTAACTGCTTTACCTATGAGAGTGCTAAACAATTTGAGCTAAAGGCTAAAGAACATAGCTTTGATGAGAATAAAAGTGGAGTTATTAAAGATGCTATCTGCTTACATATGAACGGCTATATAGATCACTCTGACCCAGCAGAAATTACACTATTACAGCAAGGTGCATCCTGTGATGTGATTAGTGACGGTCTATATAGACTCCCCGTCTCTTTTAGAAATAAAATTTTAGAAAAATATCCTAGAAAACAATTTAATAAAGAATTTATTGAGCTTGTTAATTTAGAAAGTAAGAATGTACCAAATTCTCGAACTAGTTTATTAAGTAGTCTTGGTTTGCCGCTCATAATTAAGTCAAATTTATTTAAAGAGTGAATTTAATTAGAGCTATTAATCGTACAAAACCTATTAAGACTCAGCTTGAAATTTCAGTTAACAACTGTTTAATAGTGCTTCGGCTGACTATGTCTTACTATAGCTGAAAGATATAAGCATGAAGGCCTCTGTTGCAATGAATGACTCAGTGAAGTGGTTAGAAACTTTAAATAAAATTACTGGTATTGCTCAAACAGGTTTACATTATTCAAAAGATGTTTATGACAAAGAACGTTATGAACAACTCTTAGGACATATTGAGTATTTATTAGAATTAAAAGAAATCAAAACAGAAAATTTTATTAATAACGTGCTCCAAGATGTAGGTTATGCGACTCCGAAACTAGATGTTAGAGCAGTTGTTTTTAAAGAAAATAAATTATTATTAGCAAAAGAAATTGGAGACGGGAAATGGTCTGTTCCGGGTGGATGGGCTGACGTAGGTTACTCAGCATCGGAAAATGCTGAAAAAGAAGTTATAGAAGAGACAGGTCTACGAGTTAAGGCGATTAAGTTATTGGCTTTAACAGATAGAACTAAGCACCCACATCCTCCAATGTTTTTACATGTGTATAAGGCTTTCTTCTGGTGTGAAATTATTGATGGTGAACTAACACCAAGTATTGAAACACCCGAAGTTGGATTCTTTGGTAGAGATGAGTTACCGCCTATTTCTACAGCACGGGTAACAGAAGAACAAATACAGCAATTTTTTGATTATTTAGAGTCAGTACCAGAAACTACTAAGTTTGATTAGTTAAAAAAATCAATGTAAGGCAGATCTCTTATATTTAGAGTTCTGCTGTTAAATGAAGATTTTTAATTATCCTTTTGCCTATTTTTTGAAATGGGCTATCTGTTTTACGAAGTCATTTAACGGCATCGGACAGCCCCACAAATATCCTTGAAACTCAGTACATCCATTATTTTTAAAAACACTAAATTGTTCAGTCGTTTCGATGCCTTCAACTAACACGCGAAGGTTCAAATCCAGACCAATTTTAATAATGCCAGTGACGAGTTTATTACTGCGTTTATCATCCAATGCCGACTGTACAAAGCTACGATCAATTTTGATTTGGCTGATGGGCATTTTTTGTAAATAGCTTAAAGATGAATAACCAGTACCAAAATCATCAAGAGAAAGCTGAACTCCTTGTTTAGATAAAAAGTTCATTTTTTCGATCATGCTTACACAATTCGTTAAACCAATATTTTCAGTAATTTCTAGTGTGAGCCGAGATGGATTGACCTCATATTTCTGAATCAGCCCAATCACAGTTTGTTCAAAGTTTGGTTGCATGAAGTGATCAGGACTAATATTGATTGAAAGTGTAAGATCTTTAGTCTCGGCTTTTTTACTCCAATCTTGTAAAACTTTACAGGCTTGAGCCAATACCCATTCCCCAATCTCTGGCATTAACCCAAAAGTTTCGGCTGCTGGAATAAAATCTTTTGTGGGAATATATCCTAAAACAGGATGATGCCATCTTAATAAAGCTTCCGCGCCAATTCGCGTTTCAGAAGCATTAATTTGCGGTTGATA
The DNA here is from genome assembly GCF_000163635.1 of Acinetobacter sp. SH024. Lineage (NCBI taxonomy): Bacteria > Pseudomonadati > Pseudomonadota > Gammaproteobacteria > Moraxellales > Moraxellaceae > Acinetobacter > Acinetobacter sp. SH024. The sequence continues at coordinate 743,700 of NZ_GG753600.1, forward strand.
AAAAAGCTCAAACTGTTCTTTAACAAGCGCTAAGCGTAAGTCTTGCATCATAGTGCTTTCGGTTTGTATCTCTAATTGCATGGTGTAAATTGAAATACAGATCATAAGCGTAGCGACACAAGTTGCAATCCATCCCCCATGATCACGAATATCTTCTGGTAAAGGTATGGCGCTCTCAAGATTAAAAGAGCTGCCACTAAAAAATATAAAGCATCCGATCGACAAAAGAATTAAAGCAGCTTGTAAAAAGCTTGGATTTCTACGGTAATTTAAATATCCCAATATCGCCCCAGCGGGTAAAAACAATTGAGCCACTTGCGGACGGTCACTTGTAGCAACATCAAAAAATAAGCAAAAAATGACTGGAAAAACAAGCAGAACGACTTGAGATAAAAGAATACCCGCTGAAATGCGGTTTATATAAATGAGAAAAAGGCTAAAGATGGAGATCAGTGTAAAAAAGATATCCATACCCACAATCAGCCACATTTTTGCAAATATGAAATATACGGTCCAAAACAAACAAAAAATAATACAAATAAAGATATTTGCTTTTGCTGCGATTGTAAGCTGCTGATCCTTTACGGTACGGTAGTTTTTTTTGCGTTTTTTAAAGTAAGACGAAGCTATCATAAATAAATCAACCGTAAAATATTTCTTCATAAACCCCAAGCTTGAACAGTGATATACCCTGTCAATTTTCACCAATAAAACCTAATGTTTTATTTATTTTTATATGCCTCATCTTGAGGTGGGTGTTGTTTTAATTGTGGTGGCACAGTCCGGTTGCTTAATTGAATAATTTTGCTTTTCAGTCACCTTATTATTTTAAAGTATTATCCTCTAACGATACATGCGTCTGAGACTAAGGTACAGGCCCTAAGTAGCGAAAAATTAGAGCATAAGAATTTTTAGAATATAGAACTCTATTTATTGATATTAATAATAATTATCATTACTATTTAAGAATAATTTAAATGTGTTTTTAATTGCGCTACTCAGTGCCAATTTGTGGACTTCGCCGCTATGAACCTTAATGTAGAGAAACAGGTATGGTTTAGCCAAATTTATCGTTCTCAACAAACTATGCTTTTATCATGGTTTAAACACAAACTTCAGCACCATCATCAGTCTGAAGACCTAAGCCAGGAAGTGTTTTATCGTGCTTTAAAAAGCCAATATTGTTTTCAAAAAATTAAGGAGCCACAAGCATGGCTTATGGGGATCGCCAAGCATGTCATGATTGACTATTGGCGCCGTCAGCATATTGAAAACATCTACCTAGATGCCCTAAAGCAACTTCCAGAAGAATATTATCCCTCTGCTGAACATGAAGTCTATATTCAAGAAACCTTATATCAGGTTCATTTAATATTAGAAAAACTGCCTACCCGCACAGCTCAGGTCTTTTTAATGTCTCAACTAGATGGCATGACTTATCGAGAAATTAGTGAAAAAATGAATATTTCTGAAGCCACTGTGAAAAGAGATATGAAACAAGCTTTTTTAGCTTGTATAGACCTTTATAATTAACCCTGTTAGCTGCGCTTAATTTGTTACCTTATGTCTGATATTACTAAAATCCCTCCTCATGTTTTAGATGCGGCCGCAGACTGGTTGGTAATCTTACATTCGGGTGAAATGACCGCGTTACAGCAACAACAATTTGAGCAGTGGAAAACCGAAAAACAAGAACACCAGCTAGCACTCCAGCAAATGGAAAAATTCAGCCATGGTTTATCAAACCTTGCAGGTAACTTCCCTTCCGAAGCTTTAGTTCAGTCTAATCAAAAATTTAATCTTGCTGCAAAACGCAATATGCTGTTAAGTCTTTCAGGTTTAATGATCGTTGGTTTGTCTGCCTATTTCATACCTTGGGAAAAATGGCAGTCGGACTACCACACCAAAGTGGGTGAAATTAGAAAAGTATCGTTAAAGGATGGTTCTCAACTGATTATGGCAAGTGATTGCTATGTCGATGTAAATTTCACGCAAGAGAAACGTCAGATAAAGCTGATTGATGGGGAAATTTATGTTGAAACAGCAAAGGATGCTCAACATCGACCATTTATTGTCGAAACCAAGAATGGTTCCGTAGAAGCCTTAGGGACTCAATTTACGGTTCGCCAAGAAAATAGCGAACAAACAAAAGTCAAAGTCTATAAACATGCTGTAGCAATTGAACCCGAGAACTCCCCTAAACGGCAAATATTAAAACAAGGCCAGCGTGCTTTTTTTGACGAAAAATATATTTCAAGATCTCTTCCTCTCGATAACGATCAGCCTTATTGGACCCAACAACTTTTGGTTGTAGATCAATGGCCACTTCAAAAAGTGCTGGATGAGCTATTTCGTTATAAAAAAGGTACTTACCATCTCGATGCAGAAATGAAAAATATAAAAATTTCGGGCGTATTCTCTCTAAAAAATCCTGAGCAAAGCTTAGAAACTTTAGCCTATAGCCATCAACTTGAAATGAACTATTACAGCCAATATTTGTTAAATATTAAAAAAAGATAAAAAAATGTGACCCTTTTTTTGATCTGGTTCGACTTATAGAGAAATACACTCCCTGTCGAGAAGACCACATGAAGGATTATCAAGCAAAAAGTAAATTGGCTTTGGCTATACGTGCAGTGCTATGGAGTACGCCATTGGTGGTCACGGCGCTTACCTCAACTTCTATTTACGCTGCGCAAACTTATAGTATTTCAATTCGCCAGAGCACGCTTGATCAGGCCATTAAACAACTGGCTATTCAAACAGGTACCACCATTAGCTACGATAATAACAGTCTTTCAAAAACAAAAAGCAAAGCGCTTCAAGGCAATTACGCTGTTGAAGATGCTTTAAGTCTGTTATTAAAAAACCATCCATTTGAAGCCGTTAAGGTAAACAACGGTGGTTACAGCATCCGAGTGAAGGCTCCACCCGCTCCAATTGAACCCAAAGTTTTCCAGTTAGAAGCAATTAAAACAAAAGCAAATAACAACAATGAACTTGATACGGCAGGCAGTGAAACAGGTACGGCGCATTTAGCAACAATTCATGTTAATGCTGATTATGGTGAAAATTTAACAACCGAAAGTTCAGGTTTATATACGGCGAAGGCGACCACCGCTTCTAATGGCTTAGCTTTAAGTTTGCGAGAAACACCTCAGCTGGTCAGCGTAATCACCAACCAACAAATGAAAGATCAGAACCTCACCCAATTAACCGATGTTGTGAGTCAAGCAGCAGGACTCTCTATTAAACAAGGCGGCAATATTGGTAGTGATAACTCACCTATTTACGCTCGTGGCAAAGAAGTAGATAGTTATTTACTCGATGGCGTGAAGCTCATGAGTTCATATGCAAGTATTTTCCAAAGTCAGGACATGGCTTTATTTGACCGAGTCGAAGTCGTGCGCGGTGCAAATGGCTTAATGACAGGTGCTGGCAGTGCAAGCGCAAGTATTAATCTGGTCCGAAAAAAACCATTACAAGACTTTAAGGCTTCGGTGAGTGCTGACATTGGTTCTTGGGATTCCTATCGTACCGATATTGATGTTTCTACACCCCTTAATGAGTCTGGAAGTATTCGTGGCCGTACCCTTTTTGCCTACCAAAAGTCAGACTCTTATATCGACCGCTACAATGAAGAACGTAAAGTTGCTTATGCAGTCGTAGAAGCTGATTTAACAGACCAAACCAAAGCAAGTTTAGGTGCAAGTTACCAGCAAATTGATTTGACTGGTGTGGCTAGAGGTGGTTTGCCAAGCTTTTATACAGATGGCACGCTCATTAATTGGTCCCGTTCAGATTCAGCGGCAGCAAGTTGGACGGGTTCAGACCGCTCAACGACATCTTACTTTGCTGATATTGAACATCAATTTAATGACCGTTGGAAATTAAAAGGTGTAGTGTCTAGAACCATTACAGATTCAGATGAAATTGTAGGTTATACCTTCTCAAGTAAAGGGATCGATAAAGCTACTGGTAGTGGAGCGATGTTATACGCAACCCGTTGGGATTATCGTCCAACTCAAGACTTGTTCAATTTAACCTTGAATGGTTCATTTGATTTGTTTAATCAAACTCATGACGTGGTGTTAGGTACGACTTACACAAAAAGTAAAAATAAACGTCCTACCTATTCTGGCTGGAATAACGGAATGACATGGGACGGCACTCTAAACAATATTTTTGCTTGGGATGGCAATACACCTAACCGCCCCGAAACAAAAATAGATGGTTGGTACAGTGGAGATGATCGTAGCCAATCTATTTTTGGTGCTGTTCGTCTTAAAGCCACCGACAATCTTGCGGTTATTTTAGGTACACGGATTGAAGACTGGGAACGCGTAACGGGTAACCATTCAAATGCTGATAATAAGACCACCTACACAACACAAGAAGAAAGTGGCAAAGTGATTCCTTATGTGGGCATTACCTATGATTTTACTGACAACTGGACTGCGTATGCAAGCTACACCAATATTTTTTCACCACAAGATAAGAAAGCTGTTACAGGCGAATACATAGACCCATTAATAGGTAATAGTACCGAACTGGGTATTAAGGGTGAGTTTTTTGATAATCAGTTAAATGTTGGTGCTGCTATTTATCAAACTAAAGAGGACAATACAGCGATTGCTTTAGCAGATGTATTTGCCCCAGATGGTTCACAAGCCTATCGAACAGAATCTGGCACCAAAAGCCGCGGCATTGAAATCGAAGCGACAGGTAAGTTGACTGATTTATGGCAAGTTTCCACAAGCTTTAGCCGTAACCTATCAAAAGATAGCCAAGACAACCGATTAAATACCGGCGTGCCAAATAATACAGCCAAACTGTTTACCACCTACACCCTACCTTATCTTGATGAAGCCCTCACTATTGGTGGCGGTGTTCGTTGGCAAAGCGAAATTTATGAAAAAAATGCGATCTCTGCAACGGGTAGATTTACTCAAGAAAGTTACGCTTTGGTCGACTTAATGGCACGTTATAAGTTCAACAATAATCTTATGCTCAACTTTAATGTTAATAATTTATTTAATGAGAAATACCATTTAGCCACCACAAATAGCTATTACGGCGCTCCGACTAATTTCCGAGTGGGCGTGAAATATGAGTGGTAAATAAATTACTCGACGTTTAAAGACCTTACTTCAGAGGCAAATATGTTCTTCTGAAGTAAGACTAAACTGGCTTAATCAATTGGAATGGAATATTTTTTGGCTAAGCTCAGGCTATAATATTAGAGAAGCTCTATTATTTTATTTCCACTATGAAGAACGCATTTTCTGACAGCAATCAAATTAGAAAAGTTTGTAGTTTCTCTGAACTTGTAAATACACATTTTCAAGGAGAGACAAATGCGATCTGCTGGCACAGAAATTTGGTGGGCGACTTTAAAGAAATTGTGAGTAAACTTCAGTTAAAAGAAAATATTACAGAAGTTTCTCTTGAAGACTTGTTAGCCCTACAACTTTCAGAAAAAGGCAATTTGGCGAGAGCAATTATTTTAGAAGATATCGAGCTGTTAACTGATTGTGGCGCATCACCTGTACTTAATTTGCTTAAAAAGTATGAACGTGATGAAGAGCTAGATTTCATTTCAACAGATGTATATTCATTTCATGTTGACCGCTCCCCCATTGAAACCGATACATTCTTATGTACCTATCACGGCGCTGCCAGTGATATTGTGCCCAATGATCAAGTTGAACAAAAAGTTTTAATTCCAGAAATTAGAGAAAGGCTCAAAGAATTACATGACGGTTCTGATGCTGACTTTGAAGCTTTTTTGGCAGAGTATTTTTTTGATTTACATTATCAGCCTAAACCGAATGCCCAACCTTTAAATTTAGGTACGGGACATATTTGGCGTTTAGCAGTAGATCATCCAACTCAAAAGGTTTTACCTTGTGTTCATCGAGCTCCAGTTGAAAAAGATGGCGAGTATCGATTGCTGTTGATTTGTTAAATATATTGCCACTCCATGACTGGAATGGATTGAAATCATTTTTATTAAAGAAAAACTGGCTTAACTAATCTTTTTTATAATATTCCAATAATGAATGGAATAAATTCGAATATTTACTAAAGCAAAAATAATGAAAAATATGATTTAAAGTAGTTGACCCTCACGTAACGTAAGCCCCTAGCATAAAACACGCCTAAGGAAGAAGGAGCTAAAAAAGATGCTGTTAAAAGTTGGTGAATTGGCTAAGCAAACAGGACTTACTGTCCGTGCTCTTCATCACTATGACGATATCGGTTTACTTCAGCCTTCGGTCCGTTCCGATGCTGGTTATCGACTATACACCCGTAAAGACATTACTCGTTTGCATCAGATTCAAGCATTACGAGGACTGGGAATGTCGTTAGCCGAAATCCATACGGTTCTTGAAGACCCCAATCTTGCACTTTTACCGATTATTGATCAGCAGATTCAAGCAATTGATCAAAGGCTGACAGAGCAAAAGAAATTGCGAAATCAGCTCAGCAAACTTAAATCTCAGATCATAAGTGGTGAAGAGCTTGGTTTGGAGGATTGGCTAAAAACACTGGAGCTTATAGCGATGTTTGAAAAATACTTTACAAAAGAAGAGCTTGAAAAACTAACTTTCTTACAAGCAGGCACTAAAAGCCACCAAGAATGGCAAGGGTTAACTCAAGCAGCAAATGCACTATTTAATGCTGGCGAACCATCTAACAGTGAAGCAGCTCAAGACTTGGCTCGAAAGTGGATGAAAACCCTTGAGCACAATACGCGAGCTAACCCCGAATGGTTAGTTAAACTAAATGCCATAAACTCAGCCGAACCTGAATTTCAGGAAAAATTAGGCGTAACGCCAGAAGTTGTTGAGTTTTTACTTAAAGCTTTTTCTGAGAGTAAGCTGAGTATTTTTGCCCGTTATTTATCTGACGATGAGTTTACTTTCCTAAAAGAAAATTACATTCGTGAGATGAAAAAATGGCCTCAATTATTGGTCGATATTGAAAAATTGATTGATGCCGAGGTCACACCTGATAGTGATGGAGCAAAACATTTGGCACAACAATGGCTCTCTATGCTACAAGGCTATGCTGGCAAAAACCCAAGTACTCAAGAAAAAATCCGTACAGCAATGCAAAGTGAACCAGGCCTTGCTGACGGTACTTGGCTCAAACCAGTGACTCTACAATTTCTGGAAAAAGCAGTAGCAGCACTAATGCGTGGTGCTTAGTTCTATCAAAGCAGCTGGCTACACCATAATTTGGTGTAGCTTTTTAAAATATTCTATTCTGCCCTAAAAACAGATTTTTTATAAATTAGTTTTTGATATTTATGATTATTTTGTTTTTCACGATTAATATATAACATTCACACGAACCCAATCTTCATACTTAGTCGCCTGAACATTCGTAGTTGATATGATCGCTCCATGAATAGGAATATTTTCTTTCATTCCTGTCGCGATTCGTGAAGGTATTTTACCTGCCGCTCCTCCCCAAATTTGAGTATAGCCCGCATCTTGATACAGTACATATGCAACAGATGCTGGGCTGTTAGCAGATTTAAGTTCAAAGTTATTGTCAGAGGTTACAGCCAATTGATAGGGTGTATTTTTGCTGCATTGCACAGTTACATCCGTTCTTGCAGTAGGAACTGGCTGAGCACGTTCAACCGAACCAAAATCTAAGTTTCCTTGTGTGGAAACTTCACAAGTTTCTAGAATGGTTAAACTGACCCTTAACGATGTAGATGCATTGCCAGCATCCGCACTATTTATTGTCAACATTCCCATCAGAGAAAATAAAGCATGTCTAATGACTTTCATGTCTTCTCCTTAACTTTTTGTTCTAATGTCTATTCATCTTTATATTGTGTTTTTTCTGTTCCTATTAAAGAAACAGCTTTCAGGATTGTTTAGTTATAAGACTTAATATTGCACAGTGTCAATCTATACTAATCACATGATTTGCATATTATTTTTATAATTTGTGATGAGTTACACGCAATCTAACTAATTTAAAAAGTAGTGGATGTTTTTTATTCCTATTAATTATTTATACCAATCTATCTGATGATGAGTTGAAATTTTTTGGTATCTTAACTCAATAGCTAATTAACAAATAAAATCATTTGTACAGCTCTAATAGTCTTCATTGAATGCAACGTATCGTACTGCTCAGGACTTTAATTACTTAAATAATATTTATTAGTTTTATGTCAAAAATATCATACACAACATTTATTTACGTTATTTAAACATTTCACTTTAACGTTAAGAGAATTTAAAAATTATTCTTAAAATCCAAAAAATAAATATTCAAAAATATTTCTTCCTCCCTTAATTTAAAAAATTTCATTAATAACTATTCTAAAAATTCATCATTATTTTCTTTCATCATTGTGAGAATAAAAACATACGCAAACAATAGTATAGACAAAGCAAAAATACCAATCCATGACAATTTGTTTAACTTTAAAATATCAGGTGCTGAATTCAAACTACTCGTAAACTCTAAAATAGCAGCAAACAATCCTAACATACTAGAAAACATTAAAAACACAAAATCAATTAAAGAATGTGTAAGCCGATTTAATATATATTGTAGATTTAATTTTGAACTTGTTATTACATAATTTAGAGATGAAATAATTCCAATAACAATAAATATCCCAAGAAAAGTATTTATTATACTATCTATACCAAAATAATCCGTTAATAAAATTATATTTTTCTCTAACTCTTTCTTGTTTGTAAACTTATTTGTAGCTAAGTAAAAAGAAAAATACGATGCGAATGATATTAATATATATACAATACTCTCCGTAAAGAAAAAATGTTTTTTACTTTTCTTACTTTTAAGTATATATAATTTTTTATTAACAACGATATAATCATCTAAAGGTTTTTTTTCTTTTTTTTCATTTTTTTCATTTTCTAACGACATCATTTTTCCACTTAAACTTACCAAAAAATTTGGTTTAACAACAAAGACTATTACAAAAAAATTACAATTACATTGTATAAATTATTTTTTAATAATACAAGTTTATTATAATATTTTTAATTAGCACTTACACATCTAAAAATTAAGATGAATATTATTCTCCATGAAAGATTAAGCACACCAAATTATGAAGATTTTCTTTAAAATATTTTAATAATACAATAATAAAATTTAAGATACAAATTACTAATTCATTTTAACAACCTATTATAAAAATTATATTTTTCAAACAATTAAGCAAAAAAATACTATAGAATTAAAATAATCTAAATAATAATTCTAGTCTATTTTAGCAATAAAGTAACTATTTACTGTATCATAAATTAAACTGTCTTTAAAAATATCTTCATAATTTTTTATTCATATACAGAGATTTAATTTTTCTGTTATGAAGTTGTTTAACTCACAGTACTACACATAAATACCACTCCCTCTCCAACAGCATCTCTAAAAACCGAATAATTCTGTCCATTCTCGCAATTGCATAAAAAAACCGATCAAAATAATATTCAAACAAATAGATTATAACTTTACATATTGTTTAGCTTATAGATTCAATACTAAGAAAATTGTGAAGTTAAATTTAAAATGAATAATTCTGGCCTTTAAAACCATTTATTTTTAATTCGAGAAAACATTGATATGAAAAAATATTTACTCTTACTTTTACTTAGCTTTTATTCGGTTCATTCATTTGCTTCGGACAAACTGCATGGCAGTGTTTGGAAAACCATTGATGATGCAACCAATCAACCTCGAGCGCTGGTAAGATTTAACCAAGATAAAAATGGCAACCTCTCTGCAAACATCGAAAAAATACTTGTTCCAAGTGAGGCTAACAAATGTACGATGTGTGAAGGTACCTACAAAAACAAATCTTTGATTGGCTTAGCCATCGTCAAAAATTTAAAAAGTGTCGGTCAAAATAAATATGATAAAGGTTCTATCCTCGACCCACAGTCTGATAAAACCTATCGCTTTAGCTTAACAGTATCCCCAGATGGCGAAAAACTTACCGCGCGTGGCTACATTGGTATCTCTGCAATTGGTCGAAATCAAACGTGGTATCGAGTTAAATAGCTTATGAAGTAGCAGTAATCAACTTCTTATATCTACTTACCGATCATAATTACAATCAATATGTGCATGATACATGTAATAGTTTTTTATGATCGGTACTTAGCTTGAATCATCAGCATAATAATGACGAGTAGCGAAGGTATTGCAGCAATCACGAATAAATGGGTAATGACCAGAAATTGGGAAAGGTAGCCACCAAATAGCGGCCCAATGACCGAACCCAAACGGGCAATTCCGATACTCCAGCCCACTCCTGTAGTACGAAGTGAAACTGGGTAATAACTAGCAGACAGTGCATTAATGGCAGGTTGCCCACCAACAATTGCAAAGCCAGCAATAAAAATGATAATAAATAATAAAACAATATGGCTAACCGCATAGCCAATTAAAGCAACACTCATCACTGCAACCAAAAAAACAGGAATTAATACTTTATAAAATCCTGTCTTATCGATTTTAAGGCCCATCACCACACTACCAATCGTACCGCCTAATTGTAGAGTGGAACCGATCATCAATGCTTGATTTAATGAAAGTCCTGACTCTTTGGCCAAAGTCGGAAGCCAGTTTGCCAGAAAATATAGACTGATCATATTTAAAATACTAATGATCCAGATGGAATAGGTAAAAAACGCACGCTGATTTTTAAACAACTCAAGCGGTGACTTTTTAACCTCAACTTCAGTGTTATTAATAATTTTTATTTCCGAATTAAATGTTAATGCGGGATAAAACTTCTTTAACCAAAATAAAATCTTAGGATTATTTTTATTATCTTCACTCAAAAAATATAAAGATTCTGGCAGCTTAAAGTATGTGATAAAGAAAATAATTAAAGGAACAATACCGCCAAAATAGAAAATTGCCTGCCAGCTTCCCCAAGGAACTAATAAGGCGGATATACCGCCACCCAACATTGCCCCTACCGTATAGCCACAAGAAATGACCATCATAGTGAAAATACGAGATTTGAATGGAACAATTTCGGAGCTATAAGCCATAACATTTGGCATGATACCTCCTAAAAAAATTCCTGTAACAAAGCGGATTGCAGTCAATTGCTCAATATTGCCTACATGTGGTGTCACCAGCATCAATACCGAGAACATAAAGGTTGAGATCAGTAAGATGGGACGGCGGCCAAAACGATCAGAGAGTGAACTTAATAAAAATGATCCGACAAACAAACCAAATAAGCTGGCGCTAAACACAATTCCTAGCATGGATTTTTGAACGCCCCATTCTTCTATAATCATTGGGGCTGCGTAAGCCATAGACTGGATGTCATAGCCATCCATAATCATCAGTAATAAACAGGTGATCAGAATAAATTTTTGATAGCGTCCAACTTTCTGTTGATTGATCAAATCACTTAATGCAACTTCTTTCATGGTATTCCCTTCTCCATGACATGCTTTAAATTAATTCATTTTAATTATGCAATACGTAATCAATTTACGATTAACGTAAAATAAAATAGCAATAATATGCCAATAAAGTCAAAATATTATTTTTTTACAATATAAACAAAAAGTTAGATCGGATGATTTGATTCTATCGGAGTAATGATCTCAACTTATTGCACAGGGGCTATGGTCTGCTCATCTAACGAAAAACAAGCAAACCATACATCCTATTATTTAAATTATTTTTAGATTCAAACAGATGATTAAAAAAACAATCGAAAATCTTTTCCCTCTCAGCCGCCTGAGCTGAGCTAAATAATTCCCCTCACTCAGCATTCTCCTTTTCAGCAGAAGATCCATTACTTGATGGTTTAGAAGAGCCCGAAGCCATACTTGAGAATACGCCATCGCGATAAATCCATGCATGTAATAACGCAGCAGAAAGATGACCAATAACCACAGCAAATAATAACCAAGCCAAAATTCCGTGTAGAGAACGAAACCAAGCATAAAGCGTAGAGCTAGTAGGTGCTATAGGTGGAAGGTCCCAACCCGGAAATAAAGTTACAGGCCAATTACCTGCTGATAGCGTAGCCCATCCGAGCAATGGCAAACTAAACATCAAAAGATAAAGTAGCCAATGTGATGCATGGGCCATAAATGCTTGCCAGCGCGGTACAGTCGGCGGCAAAGGTGGAATTGGAAAACAGAGTCGATTTATTAATCTAATGATGACCAATAATAAGATTGCGATTCCTAAAGGACGATGGATATCGATTAACCACGGACGCCAAGTGATTGAGGTTGTCATTCCCACACCAATAAATAGCATGGCCAAAATCGCTACTGCCATAAGCCAATGTAGTATTCGAGCAGTCAAATTAAAATGACGTGGAGCATTATTGTTAGATTTGTTTTGCATGGCTGATCTCTCCTATTTGCCCACGGCATCCGTTGCTTTGCCAAATCCAATTTCACGTAAGCGAGCATTGTAAGATTGTGAATAGATGCCTGCTCGTGCGGCGAGTACTGGATCATCTGATAACTCAATTCCCGGTGGAACTAGTGTTGGATCAAAGTTAATGTCACGGCAAACGCCATTTACCTGTTCAGTTACATTTTTGACTTCCAATGTTCCTGCTATCACTTCTTTGCGTTCTTTTGGCCAAGGTTGAGATGGGTCATTCACTGGGTCTCCCGGCTCAGCAAGTTGCAAAACTAAATCCCAATATAGCGGCCCTTCAGCTAAACGTTTTTTGATGTCTTTAAATAAGAAATCATGGCCAGCTTGATCACGTTGTTCTTTCGTCAGGCTAATAAATTTTGAATGAGGACGCGTAGACCAACGAACTGGCTGTTCTTGTCCATTGGCGGCTCGCAATATAAAAGCATTTACGACATAAAATTCTGCACCGCTGAAACTACCGGTTAATGGCATCTTTGCCTTTTGCTCAATAGACTTACGTGCTTCTGGATATTCTTTTAAGAAAGCCTCAACAAGGGCTGGATCGGGTTTGCCAGTAGCTGGAACTGGTTTAAATGCTTTTTGCTGCGCCAAAAAACCTTCGGCATTTCGTGTAGGGAAATAGGGAAAGTTGTTTAATTTCATGCGCCATTGTGAATGATCAGCTGCGGAAAGTAATAAAGCCATACTCACTGTTGCTGTCGAATTATCTGCCGCATGCGGGTTACCACTTCCAATAGAAAAACGGCCAATCGCGGGTATATCAGACTTGGCAAATACCGTGGCTTTAGAGAGTGCCGCTGCAGAACCATTACTGTGGTAAGTGCCATCAAAACAAATACCCTTACCGTGTGCACGTCGATATCCGGGATCAAAGTTATTTAATGAGTCTCCCAAAAAAGTTTTGCTTGTGGTGCGATGTCCAAATAGACCGGCGACCCAAGCAAATGCTAATACTAAAGAGCCTGCGATTACAGCAATACCCACGAATCGCAGCCAATACTTCTTTAGAGTTTTAAAATTCAAATTATTCATTCTTAATCCTGTGTAAATTGTATGGCTGTATCCCTAAAAAAGAGTTTGGTCATGTAAAAAGAGTATTACTTACATTGATGGAACCAAATTCAAAATTAGCTGAGTAAATAAAATCTCAAAAGTTCTGGATCCAATAGAGATAAGCCTTAATATAATATTTATTTCCCGATCATATAAGGTACGCACCTCGGGGTTAGTATTCATCTTATTAACATTTGAATGGAGATAAATAAAGCATGGGAACGAAGAAACTAGAAGCTCCCACATTGACCGAAAGAGTCCGAAGAGGTGATCTTTTTACTGGCGAAAATAATTGTCAGTCCCGTGAAGTATTTGCTCATGTAACAAGTCTCTGGGGAGTGATATGTCTAATCGCTTTGCGTGATGGCACACATCGTTATAGTGAGTTACGCCGTAAAGCAAATGGAGTCAGCGAAAAAATGCTTACTCAGACTCTCCAGCATTTAGAAAAAGATGGTTTTATACGCAGAACTTCTTATCCAGTTGCCCCGCCCCATGTCGAATATGATTTAACGTTATTAGGTGAAGAAGTCGCTAAACATGTTGCAGCACTTGCGGATTGGCTAGAGGTTAATCTTAGCGATATTAAAGCAACTTCTTTAACAACTGATGATTGATAGCCTAGTTTCTAACTTACAAAATCTCTTACACTTACGGGTCCTCATCATCTTTTACGACTAATAATAGTTTTTAGATTTTTTAAACATAATCAAGCAACTGTTCTCATAAACAGCTGCTTGAGATTTTTCATTTATAAATAAAAATTAGCGTTTCTCATCATGAAGTAGCCAAACTTTTTTCATTTTTTTTATAATCGTCAGAATCAAAATAGCTTCTAATCATATTGGCGCTTTCTTCTGACCTTCTTCTTTCTTCTTCTAAATCGACTTTAACTTCTTGTCTGGCTTGATATTCAGCAGGAATCAAGCTTGCGAGTGGTGGAAGCTTAGGTCTGCCTCCAACTGTAATTCTTTCAATAAAGCCCGCTAACCACATGATGTATTCAAGCTTATTTTTATATTTGGGCATTAAACTGATATCTAGCTTAACTACGCACTTATCAGGCGGTTTGTTTAGGCATTCTTCAAAATCAATGTAATTATTTTTTAGTTTACATGAAGAACCCTTGAGCTCTTTTCTTATCGCACTTACTAAGTTATTGAGTTGCTCAATAGTGCTTTCAGAAAATAAATTCTTTTTCTCGCATTCTTCGTAAACCTTTTCGGCGATAGCTATAAATTTTGTCATCCCTATTTCCCTTTTATTATAGGCATTCTTATATCTTTTGCCTTTTAAGGAAGTATGATGAATTAATCATTACAAAATGTAAGGGATTTCTACTATTAAGTAATTAATAGGAACCTTTTGCAATCTATTACCCAAACCGTCCGCAGCGATAAAAATTAATGATGAATAGATCACAAAAAATAAAGATTAATTCGTCTCTGTTAGACATAAATTATATAAAAATCTATCACCTTTTCCCGATCAATTGCCCCATCTGAACTTAAAAGCTGAATAATTATGCCTTCAATCATATATAGAAATAGCTTTGCGTCCTGAAAAGTCGCATCCCTTTTGAATGCTCTAAGCTGACTATAGATTTCATTAATGAGCCATGTTCTATATCTCACCGCGGTTTGATAGGCTTTTGGATAAGTCAGTTTTGTTTCAAACATGGCTTTAAACAATAAATAGTACAGTCCCTCTAAATCGGTATGTAAGAAATAAAGTTTCTTAAGTTTTTCCTTCACGCTTAAGCCTTGGTCGTACTCAACAATTGAAACCACTTTTTCTTTTAAACGTTCTTTTTGTACGATCAGACAGATTTCAATAAACCGCTCTTTTGAATGAAAGAAGTTATAAAAAGTCGCTTTGGTGATTTTTGACTCTTTAACAATTCTGTCGACCCCAACCGTATGAAAGCCGTGATGGTGAAATAAATCAATCGACGTATTAATGACTTGAATAGCACGTGTTGAGAGAACTAACTTTGGCATAGTTTTACCGTTATAAAAATTCTTGTTGTATATAAATGAGATAAAAAACCTGTGCCCTTTCTGGGAGAAAAAAAGGCACAGCAAAGTCTATAAAGACTGTGCTTGGCACATCTCAAGTTTTATTGTTGAGTAAGTTTTTTGGTCGTGACGATTTAAAGCTTGAAAACCTCTCGGCGATCAAACTGCTTTAAAAGTTTAAGCTGTGTCGTGATAGCTTATGGCAAGGGCTGCCAAGAAATAATGGATGTGCAAAGCCAACTCCTTTTTATTGGGAGTTCTGCCAGACATTAAATTTATGGTGGCAGAACGAAAGAGGGTTGACGGACTGGTCATAGAGCCAGCACACCCGAAGGTGTCCCCCTCCCGTTCTGAACTGCACCCCATAAGTTAGACTTTTAAAACTTATGAGGTGTGCTCTATGCCAATTCCGAAGCATTCAAAAGAGTTAAAATTAAAAGTCATTCAAGCTTATTTAGAGGGAAGTAAAGGATATAAAATCCTTTCACAAGAATTTAATGTAGATCTCCAAACCATCCGCTTATGGATTGAAAACTATAAGGCACAAGGTGAAGATGGCCTGAATGTTAAAACTAAAAAAACCTACTACTCTTCCGAATTTAAAATCAAGGCTGTACAA
>NZ_GG753600.1:760422-796640 GCF_000163635.1 Acinetobacter sp. SH024
GTATGTCTCGTAAAGGAAATTGCTTAGATAATGCTGTAATAGAAAGCTTCTTTGGAATATTAAAATCGGAGTGCTTTCATGGTGAAAAATTTCAATCAACTGATGAGTTAGAGAAAACTATACGAGAGTACATTCATTATTATAATCATGAGAGAATCAAGGTGAAGCTACAAGGTTTATCCCCTGTACAATATAGAAACCAGTTTTTAAAAACTGCTTAACTAACTGTCCAACTTTATGGGGTCAGATCATTCCACCGTAGAGGGGGCACGAGGGGCTAGACACTAAAGATATAAAACCTTTAATGCTTCTATGATACGGTCCGTCAAAACCGACTGGCGATGTAGGCCAGCAGGCAAAGGATAGTGTCCAACCCTTTTGCAGTCAAGCACACAAAATGACATTTGCTTTAAAATAGATCATTAAAAAAGGAAGGCTAAATAATGAGGAAGTTATTGTTAAATTAGGGTTTATAAAGAGCTATAAATTAAAGCAGTCGAGTGGTGATAAGTTTTGAGCTGAATATACACAGATGTTGTGTATATTGCCGCTTTGAACCAAGTAAATAATTTGCTCTTAAACTTATTTTTTCACAGGAAGTAGTAAAACAGGGTCTTCAATATCGTAACCAGTTTCTTCTGGAACCCCCAGATATTTAACGACAACCAACCTCTTATTGTGTTTAGGCACGCTATAATTTTGGGAAATTTTTATTGCTTTGGTGTAATGAACCGCAACATGGGTCTTACTTTGTAAAGACGGCGATTTTACAACATATTCTGTTTTATATTGCGTGATCTTCCCTGAAGGATCAAACCAAGACGATACTTGATTCTGATGAGTTTTTAATGTTTGAATTTTTACGGTCTTACTATTACTTACGACTAATGGGGTTAAATTCTTTTTAATTTTATTTAGAGCTTTATCAAATGCTCTACTATCTTGATCATAATCAATCTTATGTGTTTTTGGATTGATATAGAGAGATTTAACTTCAATCAGTTTATCAGGCGATTTACTATTTAATAGATAATAATAGAGTTGTGGTAGACGCCCTCGACCATCTTCGTAATGTCGTAATACATAAAGTTTCTTCTCTTTTTGCTGATAGCCCAATACTTCAATTTTTTGTCCACCACCGACTGTCGCATAACTATGTGCGGATAAGGTAAGAATCGAGCTAAAAGTTAAAAATTTTAGAAATTTCATGAGTTCATATCCTTGTGATCCATTAACTATATTGTATAAATATCAATCAGATTAAAATGATACTTGAGTAAGTATTACTTGCTGTTTTTATATTCTTTTGTACACAAACTGCCTTTCTAAGGGGGCTCTATTTATTATTTATCCCCCTTCAAAACGACTCATCCAGCTTTAGATATAAGCCATCATAGAAGAACAGGCTTTGCAGTATTACGTTTATAAGAAAAATAAGAACATCCCGCACACGATGCCATAATAATTATTATACCTAGGATCTGAAAACTGTTTAATCGTTCATCTAAAATCAGCCATCCAGCCAAAGCACTCACCGCGGGTGATGCACTCAATAAAATTCCAAAAACGCGTGGATGCAATTTTTTCATGGCAATCATATCTAATATGAAGGGAATCGCACTTGCTAGCATCGCCATGAGTAAACATATCAAAAGAATAGTATAACTATCAAAAATATGGACAATGTGAGATGCCCCTAAAGGCGTTGCAAACAAAGCTGCTAAGAACATTCCTGTCGCAACAGAACTTCCACCACCTTTTGCAACTTTAGAGCCGTAAATAATATATAGACCCCAACCCACTGCCGCTACTAAAGCATACGTCATACCGATAAAGCTAAAGTTATGATTTGAATTACCCATAGGTAAAAGAAGCAAACCAATAAGAGATAATGCTCCCCAAAAATAATCTAATTTATTTTTAGACATTAAAATAGCAACCGTAAGCGGTCCCAACACTTCAATGGAAATCGCGATCCCAACAGACATATAAGAAAATGCTTTATAAATTAAAGTATTCATTAAAGTGAGGATGGCCCCATAAATAATGAGATTTTTCCAATTGGTCTGTCTGTTCCAGTCTCTCCAAGGTTTATAAACAATCCACAAGAAACATGCTGCTAAAGCAAGTCGAGTTAAGGTCACTCCTTCTGCACTCAGAACTGGAAAAAGGGCTTTTCCTATTGATGCACCTATTTGCACAGAAACTAAAGATAGAAATGCGGCTGCAAATGCCATGCCTTGCTTGGAGTTTGTCTCAATCATCATATTTACCGCTCTGGGAATGATTGAAATTTTAATTCTATATAATCAATATATTTCTTCTATTTCCCTCAATAAAACGATTAAATAACTCTATATTTAAAGCTTAATGAGAGATTTACTCATGTCAGATATTTCTTTAGATAATTTTGACTACGCAATCTTAAGAATACTGCAAAAAGACAATAAGACTTCGCACCGAGAAATTTCTGAAAAAATTGGTCTATCGTCCGCTTCCGTGCAAAGACGTATATCTCGTATGGAAGAAAAGGAAATAATTTTAAAAAATTGCGCTATTTTAAATCCGCTTAAATTTGGTGAAAAAATTACGTCTATTATTGAAGTCCGCCTTAGCGAAGACCGCTCTGTAGTGATGGACAGAGCGAAGCAATACTTTGCTTCTGTTGAAGAAATTCAACAGTGTTACTTTGTGAATGGAGGCGTCTCTTTTATCATTATCATGCTGAGCAATAACTTATCTCATTTTGAAAGTTTAGTTAGAAAACATTTTGCTGATAATGAAGATGTAAAAACATATCGAACCTTAATTGTTTTAGACCGTGTAAAAGTAAACTTTGAGTTAAATATTTAAACTTCTCAATTTTGGCTTCTAAACTTTTTAGTCGTTTTATAAAACTTAAAAAGAGGCCGAAGCCTCTTTATTTTTATCGCAATCAAACTCAGTCATCAATCATGGCGAACTCTTGTTCAGGCGTGCCTTTCACTAAATGGTGACGGCTGTATAACAAGTAATAGAGTATAAATCCGACATAAATCAGTGCGGCCAATAACCAAACTTTTGGGTTCACCATTAAACCTGCCACTAGAGCAACGGCGGCAAGAATCAAAGCGATACAAGACGTCCACATTCCACCAGGCGTTTTATAAGGGCGTGGTAATTCAGGACGAGATAAACGCAATTTGATATGTGAAAGCATCATCAACACATAAGAAATGGTTGCGCCAAATACTGCCATTAAAATGAGTAAGTCACCCTCACCTGTTAAAGAAAGTAAGAAGCCAATAATACCCGGAATGATAATGGCCCAATATGGCGCTTTATTTTCATTGGTAAGCGATAAGTTTTTTGGCAAATATCCCGCACGTGACAATGCAAAAATCTGGCGTGAATAGGCATAAATAATTGAGAAGAAACTTGCGACAAGTCCAGCAAGACCCACAAAGTTAACAAAGCTCGCTAACCATGTGTGCTGACCATACACCGCAATGAGTGCATCAACTAAAGGTGCTCCCGAATTTTTTAATGCATTTGAACCCGCTGCGCCTGCACCCAAAAATAAAATTAAAAGTGCAAACGATGCCAATATCAACATTGAACCAATCAAACCGCGTGGTAACGAACGTACTGGATCTTTTGCTTCTTCGGCTGCCAGTGGTACCCCTTCAACCGCAAGAAAAAACCAGATGGCATAAGGTACTGCTGCCCATATTCCCATATAGCCAAACGGTAAAAAGTTACTCGCACCTGCATGAGAACTGACTGGAATATCAAATAAACGTGCGCTGTCAAAATGTGGAAGCATCGCGACAATAAATACCACGAGTGCAATACAAGCAACGGCGGTAATTCCAAACATGATTTTAAGCGCTTCACCTGCACCTTTAAGATGAATGCCCATAAAAACTAAATAGCAAATTAAATAAACGGCCCAGCCGCCAACTCCAAAGAGTGATTCGCAATATGAACCAATAAATACGGCAATGGCAGCAGGTGCAATTGCATATTCAATTAAAATCGCAGTACCTGTGAGGTATCCTCCAAACGGACCAAATGCAACGCGGGCAAAACTATAACCACCGCCAGCAGTGGGCAACATTGTTGACATCTCAGACATTACAAAGCTCATGCAGAGATACATAAACGCGACGATGACTGTTGCAATAAAGAGTCCTCCCCAGCCACCTTGTGCCAGTCCAAAATTCCAACCCGCAAAGTCACCCGAAATGACGTAAGAGACGCCTAGCCCCACTAAAAGTAACCAACCTACTGCCCCCTTTTTCAACTGACGTTTTGCAAAATACTCTGCGTCCTGTTGTAGAGCACCTACATCTACGCTTAATTCAGACTCTTTCATTGTCGTATTGCCTTATCGACCAAATTTACACCACCAATAGTTGCGCAAAAGATATTCATAAAACTTGACAGCAAAACATCTCCCCGACCACTTGAAGTCAAGTTGATTCATTTTTTCTTTTATAAGATCGACGGCATCTCAACACAGAACGTGTTTAAAAATTAAATTGAGGAGTTGGGTTATGTCTGTAGAACAAAATGAATTTTTAAGCCAAGTTCAATTACAAATACTGGCAGAACAAGCAATTAAGCAATATCCATCAGACTATCAAGGACAGGTCAAACTGCTATGTCAGTCTGAAAATGCAACCTTTCAGATTTCGACTGGATCTGCCCGATATGCACTTCGAATTCACCGCCCCAACTACCACAGCAAACTCGATATACAAAGTGAGCTTGAATGGTTAGATGCCTTAAATGCGAGTGGTATTCAAGTTCCTGTTGCGATTGCAGATCAATCTGGTGAGCGCGTCATCACTTTAAAACTATCGAATGATATTTATCGTTATGCGGTACTTTTCAACTGGGTGGAGGGCGATATGCCAACTGTTGAAGTTGACCCCACTGCATTTGAGCAACTAGGACAAATTACCGCAAAGCTACATGTACATAGTAAGACATGGCAAGCGCCTGAAAACTTTCAACGTATTGTGTGGAATCATGAAACCATGATCGGTGCGGATGGACACTGGGGAAACTGGAAAAATGCACCTCATTTAAGACCTCAAGATCACGGCGTGATTGAAGAAGCCATTGCACAAATTTCGAAAGATTTAAATTTCTTTGGTAAAACCCAAGAACGCTATGGCCTAATTCATGCCGATTTGCGTTTAACCAATTTATTACTACAACAAGAACGTATCGGTGTGATCGATTTTGATGACTGCGGCATGAGCTGGTTTATGCATGATCTCGCCGCTGCGATTAGCTTCAATGAACATTATGCAAATGCACCTCATTGGGTTGATTACTGGTTAAAAGGCTACGAGCGCGTAGGTCATATTCAGTCTGAAGAATATGAAATGATCCCAACTTTTATAATGCAACGCCGCATTCAAATGATGGCTTGGAATGGTTCTCACGCACAAACAGAAATGGCTCAAAGTCTTGGAGACCAATGGTCCAATGAAACTGTGCGTCTTTGTAAAAAATATCTAAACGGTCAAATGCCTGTAGGACTTTGAAAAGTGATTTAGATCGCTTTTCTTCATTTTCAATTTTTAGTTTTTAAATTTTATAGAATTTAAAGGAAGGGGTTATGCAAGCTACCCATCAACTGAGCAAAGTTGCCAAAGCACTATTACTCACCAGTAGTCTGGCAAGTATGATTGCTCTAAGCGCATGTAACTACAGCCCTCTACAAAACACATCTCCCGCAGTCGCTATTCCCAAAAAGGAATATATACAAAAAGGTCAATGGGACACTTTTAACTTTGACCAACTTAACCAATTAATTGCTAGCTATGGAAAAGATAGCCCAAACTACAATCCTGACAAACGCCCGTATATTGTCACTGACTTTGACAATACCTCGGTATTTTTAGACATCGAAGAAGCAACGTTAATTTATCAGCTTGAACACTTAGCATTTAATGTCACGCCTGAGCAGCTTAATCAGATTATTCGTAAAGGGATTAGCTCACAAAATTTTGAAGCGACCTACAATAACCAGCAAGGCCAAGCCGTCAATATTGATAAAATTGCCCCAGATATTATTGCTAGCTACACATGGCTTTATCACCACTATAGCGGTCTAAAAGGCAAGCAAACTCTGGATCAAATTAAACAAGATCCGCATTATCTCGATTTCATTACTAAAATGAGATATCTATATGCGGCAATTGGAGACACGTTTGATCATGAAGTTGCATATCCGTGGGTCACTTATTTATTTACTGGGCTTACCGAACAACAAGTCCGTAATTTGGTAAAAGCAACGGTGGCTTGGCAAATTCAGCAACCGATTGGACCCGTGACATGGACGTCCCCAGCAGCGCTTTCGGGCCAAGCAGGTGTTGTGAAAATCACTTGGGAAAATGGTTTAAGACCATACCGTGAAATGCAAAATCTATTTAAGGCCTTTCAGGATAATGGCATTGATGTCTATGTCTGTTCGGCATCTTTTATTGATGTGATTAAGGAAGTTATTTCTAATCCAGAGATTGGCTATAACATTAATGAAAAAAATGCCTACGCCATGGAGTTAGAACGAGATGCACAAAATCGAATTTTACCCGAGTTTCGTCATGGCTATGCGCAAACTCAAGGTAAAGGCAAAACCGCAACCATCCAGCGTTTTTTAGTCTCTAAATATGGTTATGGGCCAATTTTTATCGCAGGTGACAGTGAAGGCGATCAAAATATGATGCAAGATTTTACGGCGACTCAGAAGGTTCTGATTATCAACCGATTGCGCAGCCCAAGTTCTGATATTGGAAAGTTTTCTCAGCAGGCTGTACAGAGCTATGGTCACGCTAATCCTAAGTTTTTACTACAAGGTCGCGATGCCAATACAGGTCAATTTAGACCTTCAATGGCTAGTTTAAGTTATGGTGCACAAACGGCAAAAACTACAAAAAATTAGTATTTCACTTATTTTCTCATGCCTACAATACATGTTGTATGCATGAGAAGCTGCTTAATTTCTTGTTTTAGTTCTGCCCTTTTGCCTATCTCTAATGCATTTTCTGCCTTCTTTTAGTTCGCTACCCAACCTTAAATACAATGATTGATGTCTTCTTAAAGAGTCAAATCTGAAACTTAAAACAGCAACACATAAACCATTATTTTATAAATAGTTTTAACCACAAAAAATCATGGACGTAAGCAAAAACTGGTATGGCTTTTGCTTAATATAAGAATAGTTAGGAATAAATATCATGAGACTTGACATGTTACATCTCAACCCAGCTCATCTTGTCGATTCAAATATGTGTAATCAAGGTGTATTGTCTGCAGCCGCCTCTGGATTAAGCGAGTTTATTCGTCAAAAAGGTGCAGATGTTGATCGCGTTTTAGGTATTAGTGGTATTAATCCTGAACTTTTAATCAGCCCAACGTTGAGCTTACAACTACCCAATTATTGCAAGGTGTTAGAACAGGCGGCATTGGTTTCAGGTTGTGATAATTTTGGTCTGCATTATGGTCAACAGTTTCAACCGAAATCATTAGGGCTTATTGGTTACATCGGTCTTTGCTCAAACACATTAGAGTCTGCACTCATGAACATGACCAATAACTTTTATTTGCATCAGAAAGATACCCTCAATCGAATGGTCGATTTAGGAGATAGCTGGCGCATAGATTATCAAGTCCAACACGGCGCGATTTTAACTCGTCGCCAAGATGCTGAACTGACCATGGGCATGTTTATGAATGTGATCCGTGAAGTGATGGGCCCTCATTATTCACCACGCGCCATTCACTTTGAGCATACTCGACCTGAATTCTGGCAAGAACATAGCAAATTATTTAACGCGCCTGTTTATTTTGATCAACCATTTAACTCCATCATCATTTCAAAAAAAGACGTCCAGCATACTATGCCGGGACGCGATTCTATTTTATTAACAGTGATTCTAGATACGTTGCACCTACTCAATCGCGCTTCACCAAGTCAATGTCTTGCTGATCAGGTTCGCTCTCACATCCAACTTGAACTCAGTGAAGGTGAACCAAATCTTGAAAAAATCGCTCACGATATTGGTTTAACGAGTTGCACCCTTACCCGCCGTTTAAAAAATGAAGGACTGACCTTTACCCATTTAGTCGATCAGGTTCGTTGTGAATTGGCCGAACATTATATTAAGCAGAAAAATATTCCAATTTCAGAAATGGCATTCCTGCTAGGTTATTCAGAAGTAAGTGCTCTATCTCGTGCATTTAAGCGCTGGTTTGGTGTTACACCACGTCAATTAAGACACTAAATCATTGCAAATACAGGCCTTGAATAAAGGCCTTCATTTTAATAGCTGAGCAAATTAGACAAGAAAATACCCTTCAAATTAGATTTAACATCCAACTTGAAGGGTATTTTTTATAGAAGGTCTTACTTTAATTTTATTAAGGCTTGATCTAAAGCACCGACTAACCAATCGATATCTTTTGTTTGGAAGGCCAAAGGTGGGCGCAGTTTCAATACATTGCCATAAGGACCTGCAACTGAGGTTAAAACTCGATGAGTGTTTCTGAGCTCTTCAATAAGGTTCAAAGCCAATGCTTTATTCGGCTCTTTTGTAACTCTATCTTTAACCAGTTCAAATCCTATAAATAAACCAGCACCACGGACATCGCCAACCACTTCATGTTTATCCATAAGTTTAGTGAGTTCTTTTAGAAGTAGCCCTCCCACATATTTGCTATGGGTTTGCAATTCTTCTTCCTGAATCACTTTAAGTACAGCCTGTGCCGCTGCCATAGAAACAGGATTACCACCAAAGGTATTAAAATATGGAATTTTATCGCTAAAAGCAGCAAGGACTTCACTCTTGGCTAAAAGCCCTGACACTGGAACTCCGTTACCCATTGGCTTACCTGTGGTAATGATATCAGGCACAACATTGTGGCGACCAAAGCCCCAGAAAGAATCGCCAGTGCGCGCGAAACCTGGTTGTACTTCATCGGCAATAAAGATACCGCCATTGGCATGCACAACATCAACCGCTTTTTGTAAAAAGCCAACAGGATTAGGCATGACACCGTCAGAAGAAAATATTGAGTCCGCTAAAAAACCTGCAAACTTGATGCCTTTTGCATTCATATCATCAATTTGTTGTTGGATCTGCTGTGCGAACCATTCACCTAAATCATCAGTTTGTATCCGATAATAATCAGGTGCTGGAACTAGACGAGTTGTAGCATCTAAAGGTTGTTCAGTTCCCAGTGCTGGAGAGCATCCTGAGGTTAAACTACTGGTCCCATGATAGGCTTCTTGAGAAACAATAATTCCTGTACCGCCACTATATTCACGGGCAATACGAATCGCTAAATCATTGGCTTCCGAACCTGTACACATATACATGGCACGGTCAATTTCATCTGGAGTGGTTTGTAAAAGTTCTTCGGTATAATCCAAAATATTTTCATGTAAATAACGGGTATGGGTATTGAGCATTTTCATTTGCTCATTTACCGCTTCAATGACCGCAGGATGACAATGACCAATACTGGCAACATTGTTGTAAACATCTAGATATTTATGACCTGCTGCATCCCATAAATATTGCCCCTGACCTTTCACCAGATGCACGGGATTACGATAAAACAAGCGATAGGATTCACCTAAAATTTTATTTCTTTTATCTGTCAGTTTTCGGGTAGCATGATCCAGCTCAGCAGCATGTTCTGGACGAAAGCTATTGGTATCCATAATGGTTGAACGCGTACCCATGAATGACTCCTCTATTTATATTCAGCATACTTTTGCGCGAGACAATGACTGACGTAGGCAATTCATACTCTGATTCGACATATTTCAGTATTTGTTTGAAGTTACGCAAACCATATTGCTTAAGTATCTTGAAAAAAACTTGACCTCAGACCACTTAAGCCACAATTTGAAGTCAACTTATTGGTCTTATGCTTCAGGGTTTCACTACTCTTTTTTTCAATAACTCAAATTTGTTACCATTACACATCTGGAGTGACTCCAATTCGCTTTATACTATGGATGCCAATTTTCAAAGTTCATCCAGTTGTGTTCTTTTCTTGAATGACATTCATTTTTAAAAGACTTGAAATTGGTTAGATGACCAAACGTAAAATATTACTGATTTTTTAAGGGTTTAATACGCATGAATAGCGCTGAAATCATGGCTGACTTATCTTCTCACACACCTATGATGCAGCAATATCTCAAAGTTAAAACGGACTATCAACATGCGTTGCTGTTCTACCGTATGGGTGACTTTTATGAACTCTTCTTTGAAGATGCTCATTTAGCAGCCAAACTTTTAGGCATCACATTAACCCATCGCGGCAAAGCCAGTGGCCGACCTATTCCAATGGCGGGTGTTCCCTATCATTCAGCCGAAGGTTATTTGGCGCGACTTGTTAAAGCTGGGCGCACGGTAGCCATTTGCGAGCAAGTTGGAGAAGTAACAGGTAAAGGCCCTGTTGAACGTAAAGTTGTTCGTATTCTGACCCCAGGTACATTAACTGATGACGCATTACTCAGCAGTTATCAATCATCTAATCTCGTTTCATTGTGCATTCATCAAAACCAGATTGGTTTTGCTTTACTTGACTTGAGTGCAGGCATTTTTAAAGTTCAACAACAAGATTACAAGCCAGAGCAATTGCCTATTGAACTTGCGCGTTTAATGCCAAGTGAGATCTTGATTGATGAAGACTTGGTCGATACCAATATTATCGAACAAATTAAAAAGCATTTAGATTGCCCTGTTACTAAACGTCCAAATGTAGACTTCAACCTAAATAATGCACAAAAAACCTTATGTGATCAGTTTACAGTATCAACACTTTCAGGTTTTGGTTTAGACCCATTACCTTTAGCCAAAGCTGCTGCCGCTGCACTTATTCATTATGCAAAAGAAACCCAAAAAACTGCATTACCCCATATTCGCTCAATCCAACTTGAACAAAGTACCGACTTTATTGCGCTCGACCCAATTACGCGCCGCAACTTAGAAATTATCGAGCCATTATTTGAACACGGAACATCATTATTTCAACTGGTAAATGATTGCCAAACTGCAATGGGTGGCCGTCTATTAAGCCGCACACTCATGCAACCTGTGCGCGATACTGCATTGCTTGATGCTCGTTTAGATGCGATTGAGCAACTCATTCAGGGATATCACGAAAACCCAGTTCGTTTAGTGCTTAAAGAAATTGGTGATATTGAACGTGTGCTTAGCCGCGTTGCTCTAGGCAGTGCGCGACCACGTGATTTGGTGCAACTTCGTCATGCATGTGCACAAATTCCAGCTTTAAGAACGGCGTTAACTCCAGTCATTCAAGCGAAGAAATCTAAGTTATTAGTTCAATTAGATGAAGAGCTTGGAGACTTCAAAGCGCTTCATCAACATTTGATGGCAGCTATTGTTGAAAACCCACCAGTATTACTTCGTGATGGCAATGTAATTGCAGAAGGATATGATGCAGAGCTTGATGAATTACGTCAAATTCGCGATCATGCAGGTCAATTCCTCATTGATTTAGAAATTAAAGAGCGTGAACGTACTGGCATTAATACCCTTAAAATTGGTTATAACCGTGTAAGTGGTTATTACATCGAACTCACTCGCGCTCAAGCAGAACAAGCGCCAGCCGACTATATCCGTCGTCAAACTTTAAAGAATGCTGAACGCTACATTACCCCTGAGCTAAAGAGTTTTGAAGATAAGGTCCTGTCGAGTGAGTCGCGTGCACTCTCTCGTGAAAAAGCATTATTCGAAGCTTTGCTTGAAAACCTTCGCGAAAATATCGCTCACCTACAAATGATGAGTTCAGCAATTGCTCAAATTGATGTCATTGCAAACTTTGCTCATCAAGCACGTTTAAACAATTGGGCGCGCCCTGAATTTACTCCGGAAACGGGCATTAAAATTCAGGCAGGTCGCCATCCTGTCGTTGAAGCATTAAATAAAGCACCATTTACCCCAAATGATACTTTCCTTGATGCTCAGCACCGCATGGCAATTATTACCGGTCCAAACATGGGCGGTAAATCAACTTTCATGCGTCAAACGGCATTAATCAGTTTACTTGCTTATTGTGGTAGCTATGTTCCGGCTAAAGCGGTCAAACTTGGCCCAATTGACCGAATTTTTACCCGTATTGGTTCAGCCGATGATTTATCTACAGGTAAATCTACCTTTATGGTCGAGATGACAGAAACTTCGCAAATTCTGCATCATGCTACCAACCAGTCGTTGGTGTTAATGGATGAAGTTGGCCGCGGAACCAGTACCTATGACGGTTTATCTTTAGCATGGGCATGTGTGGTCGATTTAACCAAGCGCGTAAAATGTTTATGTTTATTCGCGACTCATTATTTTGAGTTGACCGAACTTGGTAGTGAAGCAGGAATAGATAACTATCATGTCACGGCGCAAGAACTGAATGGCAATCTGATTTTATTGCATAAAGTTCAGCAAGGCCCTGCAAGTCAAAGTCATGGTTTACAGGTCGCAAAATTAGCAGGTATTCCTGCCAATGTTATTAAAGAAGCGCAGAAACGTTTGCGCATTTTAGAAAAACAGCAGCAGCAACATCTACAAACCAGCTTTCAAAATGATTTGTTTGCTCCACCAGATGCAAACTCTGGTTCACAAATCATAGAGAAAGTTGTCGAGATCGAAGTTTCATCCCCTGCTCTAGATTTACTTAAGCAAATTGAAGTCGATAACTTATCGCCTCGTCAGGCGCTTGAACAACTCTACGAGCTGAAAGCTGCGCTCAAATCTTAATAAAGCACGTTCGAATAAGCAGGCTTAGGTCTGCTTATTCATATTGGAGAATAATATTTATATGATCTTAAGATCTTTGCAAAGTTCAGAAATTGATCTTATTTGGCAGCAGATTAGCCGCCGTGAATTAATTACTCAAAACTACATACAAAAACAGCAACAGTTAGAATTGGTTGATTGTTTTTTTGATGTACAAAATTGGGACTCATACCATCTAGAAAATGACCCACCTAAACTCAAACAGCTCTTTGAACAAGGTTCAATATTTGTCGGTGCATTTAACGCCTCTGAAAAACTCGTTGGTGTGAGTGTAGTCTCAAATCAAGTCATAACAGACTATCCTCACGCTAAATTACTCCATTATTTCTATGTCGATGCAGACCAGCAAGGTCAAGGCATTGGTGCTAAGCTAATGCAAGCCGCAAAAGAGTCCGCCAAGCAACTCGGTGCAAAACAACTGTATATTTCAGCAACTCCAACTCGGCGCACTGTAGACTTCTATATAAAGCATGGTGCAGAACCTCTAAGTGCTCCAGATCAACAACTTTGGCAGCTCGAACCTGAAGATATCCATTTACTATGTAAGCTTTAGCTCTAAAAATTTAAGTTTTTTCAGGAAAAAAGCCGTAAATCAAAATTTGTAAAACAAAAAATGAAAAGTTAAGGTATTTATTAAAATAGATGCCTTGACTTAAATGACATCTAAATAATTAAATAAAATATTTTTTAAGTTATTGTTTTATAAAATATATTATTATTTTAATTTTATAGACTATGCTCTGCTAAGTTTACAAGATATGTTTGATTATCAACGTATTAACTTATCTTCATATGCATGAATAAAGAATATCAATAAAAGCAATTGTTTGTTTACCCCTTTTTTGCCTAAAATAAGCTATTCGAAATGAAACCATATTTTTTAGGTAGCTGTCGCCATGACCTTTGTTGTCACTGAAAATTGTATTAAATGTAAATACCAAGATTGCGTAGAAGTTTGTCCTGTAGACTGTTTTTACGAAGGTCCGAATTTCCTAGTGATTAATCCGGATGAATGTATTGACTGTGCATTATGTGAACCAGAGTGCCCGGCAAATGCAATTTTCTCTGAAGATGAGTTACCTGAAGGCCAAGAAGTATTTATTGAATTAAATGCTGAACTTTCTCAAAAATGGCCTAACATTACTCAAATTGGCGACCAACCAGCTGACCGTGAAGAATGGAACGGCAAACCTGATAAATTACAATATCTTGAAAAGTAATTTCAAAAAAGATCAGCAACCGCTGATCTTTTTTTATACCCTATTCAAACATTTCATTGCAAATTCCTCGTAATTTGTGCACTGTTTTGCATTAAAATACCCGCAATATTTATAAGTGCTTAATTTTTCTTATGCGGAAGTTTTTGCAGAGTTTAGTACCCTTATGCATAATCCCAGCGGTTATGGTAGGTTGTGTCAGCTCTCCCCAACACACAACAACAGGCAAAACCTCTCCAAGTGGTAAACGAATCTTTATTCCACAAGAGCGCGTTATTATCGAGCGCCCAATTCCCCCTAAAGTTGAGCCTGCATCTTATCGAAGTTGGTTAAGTTCTGGTGAAAATTACCAGCGTGTTCGTGAATACGAAAAATTCTTAACCCGAAATAATGTTGCAGGTATTGTGCCAAGCTTTGAATTATTACGTTCAGCACGTGATTGGCAAAAATGTGGCCGCTCAGAATATGCTGTACCTAATCGCGAATTATGGGGAAATTCTTTATCTACCCTACGCGTATTTAAATATTTAGTTGCAGCAAAAGTTCTTACCGACTTTGAAGTGACTTCGGTTTACCGAGATTTACCTTTAAATGAATGTGCAGGTGGCGCAAGCTCATCTAAACATTTATTTAACTCGGCAATCGATTTCCGTATTGGTCCTGAGTTCCCACAAGCTCAAGATTATGCATTTATCGAAAATACCAAGTTTAAACTTTGTCAGTTCTGGGCTCAGCATGGTCAAAGCTTAAATATGGGTATTGGTCTATATAGTTCCGGGCAAATTCATATTGATACTCAAGGCTATCGTACTTGGGGCCCTGACCTCACCCGAAACAGTTCGATGTGTAATTTCTAATAAAAAAACTCCTTTCAACTGAAAGGAGTTTTTTATTGTTCATTTCCCAATCAACCAAAATTTCTTAAAACGAAGATTTTTGCACTCTATGCATAAACGTTTAAAATAGCCCGATCAACATATAGGTAAATTTGATTATGCAGCAGATGTGGACAGACATTGACCAATATATCGATTCACATTTAATTCCCGAAGACCCGCGACTCGAATATGCATTAAAGAATACCGACGAACACGGCTTTTCAAATCATCTTGCAGTAGCTCCTAACCAAGGTATGTTCTTGCAGATGCTTATTCAAATGAATAAATGCAAACGAGTTTTAGAAATCGGAACCTTTGCTGCATACAGTACCATCTGGTTAGGTCGTGCCTTACCTGAAGATGGTTATTTACTCACAATAGAAGGCCGTGCTACTCATGCCGAAATGGCACAGAAAAATATTGATCATGCCAATCTTCCTGTAAAAGTTGATCTTCGAGCTGGTCGTGCTGCAGATATCCTTTCTGCGATTGATCCTCAATCTATCGAGCCTTTTGATTTTATTTTCATTGATGCAGATAAACAGGGTTATCCTGAATATTTAGAATTGAGTCTGAAATTCTCAAGATCAGGTACGATTATCGTACTCGATAATGTAATTCGAGCAGGTGATATTTTAAATCCTGACAATAAAAAACCGAGTATTGAAGGCATCCGTGAAATGTTTAAAGCCTTAGAAAATCATCCGCAAATATTGTCTTGTACAGCCTTACAAACAGTTGGCTCAAAAGGTCATGATGGCTTCGCAATTGCAATTGTGAAATAATGGTTAAAAAATCATCTTTTTTATTTTATTATTTATAATCAATTAATTACTTTTATTACTGTTGCTTTTCCATATAGTTATCCACAAGATTTGCGGATAACTATATGCAAATCTCATCATTTAGCTACAAGTAATGGAACAGTCGCGTTTCGGAATATGGTTGTCGCAATACTTCCCAAGAAGAATTGATGAATTTTGCTATGACTAAATGCCCCTAACACAATGATTTGAATACCGTGTTCTTGTTGGTACTCTAAAATATTTTGTGCAACATCACCATAACGGTAAACGGTGACTACATCTAGACCCGCTTGTTTAAGATAATGTTCTGGTTCATTTAATATCTCTGGATGATCACCTACATACACCAAATGACATTGCAGTGTTCGCAATAAGTCACTTTGGGCAATACGGCGCATCATTTTTTGACAAGTTGGCGAATATTCATAAGCAAAGATAAATCGTGTTGGCACTTTAAAGTTTTCACCAATGGTCAAAACAGTACAGTTCGCACCACGAATGAAGTTTTCAACATTGCTACCGATTGGTTTGTGTTTCTCGGCTGCTCTTTCCCCGACTCGACCTAAAATAACGATGTCATTTTCATGTAAGAGATTAAAACTTTGTTCTAAAAAATCACCTTTTTCTTGAATTTTTGAACTGGTAATTCCGTGTTTTTCTTGAATAAGATCAGAAATGTGACGAAGTAAATTATTACTATAATCTAACGCGAGTTCACTTTGTTTTTGCTCTAGCTCAGCTAACTCTTTTAGCAGCATTGCATTGCTTTCAAAGCCGATTACCCCACTGATTTCACCAAGATGATAACTGGCTGGGTAATAGTCCAGAATTTGTAATAATACAAGTTCCCGTCCGGTTGCTTTAGCAACCCATGCTGCTGCATCTGCAATAGCATTAATACACGGTGATGAGTCAATACACGCAATAACACGGTTCATGTTAGCCTCTCTTCTTCAGGTCTATTGCCTTGGAGATTATTATTAAAACTTAGCTTTAACTTAACATAGATAAAAATTGGTATGTTAAGGTTTATGTATAAAAATCAACTTTTTTGTTTAAAGATCAAACATTTTATTACATTCTTAAGACTGCATTATTCTCTTAAACGAATAAATTTTGCTGGATTTCCGCCCACAATATGGTACGGCTCAACATCTTTAGTCACCATACTATTCATCCCGACCACAGCATGTTTACCGATTTTTATACCGTCTTTGATCCCCACATGCGCACCCAACCAAACATCTTGCTCAATTTCGATTCCTTTGGACGTAACTGGCTGCTGGTAAAGTGGACGGTCTAGTTGCATCCCATGGTCAAATGCATATAAATGACAATACGCGGCAATACGGACTTGGTCATGCAATTTTATGCCCGTTCGTCCCCCATCTAAAATACAATGATGGTTAATCGCGACTTCATTGCCGATTTCGAGTGGTCCATGCAATGTGCAATCAGCCGCAATAAAACTATTATCCCCAATAATAATTTTGCGGCCTGGTTCAGCAAAAATATGTGCTAGCGGTGAAATAAAACAATTTTCACCAATCTCAACTGTTTCCATATCCATTAAATAAGCTTGATATTCCTTTTGCCACTCTTCAGCCCAAGCACGGTTTTTAGGTTTTAAAGTCCAATATAACCATGGCATATAGTTTAAGCGGTGCTTATGTTGCTCACGATATTTCAGTAAGGAATCAGTCATCAGTTAATTCCTCTTCAATTTTTAATTCTTCACGACCACGTGTTACGTCTCTGAGTTTTAAGGCGAGCGGTTCAATTTGATGTATCTGTAGTCTCGCTTCGATATCTACACCTGTTGCCGTATAGGTTTCCTGATATTCAATCTGTTGTTGAGTCAGTTCATATTGAAATATTGCCCACTCATTAAAATGACAAGAAAAGTGAATCGTCTTCTTTGCAATCAGTTCAATACGTTCAGCCAATAATAAACATTGTCCAGCACAGCCACCGTATGCTCTAACAAGACCACCCGTTCCCAGTTTTATACCGCCATACCAGCGGTTAACCATTACAATAATATTCGTCAGGTCATTCCCTTCAATGGTCGCCAAGATTGGACGGCCTGCTGTTCCTGACGGTTCACCATCATCGTTAAAGCGTACGTTATGCCCAATTTTCCACGCCCAACATTGGTGAGTGGTCGAGATATCCTTGTTGTATTCTAAAAATTCTTTAACCTGCTGTTCATTTTCTATTGGCGCAGCAATCGCCTGAAATCTACTTTTTTTAATTTCTTCTTCAAATGTAATCTGTGATGCAATCGTAAAAGCCATAAATAAGATAAAGCACAATAAAAATCAAATTATAACGTGAATTTAATAGAATCAAACCTATAAAAAAGCCCCGAATCTCGGGTCGTTTTTTATTATCTTTCTCGTAACGCTTCTTTGGCTTTATTAAATGGTTTAAGTAAGTAATCAAGTACTGTTTTTTGACCAGTACGAATATCTACTGTTGCCACCATACCCGGTGTAATACCAAACGCTTTACCTTCTTTATTGTAAAGCTTGTCAGAATCAGTGCGGATATAAACACGATAATAGAATTGGTCCTGTTTCACTTCATCACGAATCGTGTCTGGTGAAATAACCGTAACTTTACCTTTTAAACCACCATAAATTGAGTAGTCATAGGCCGTGATCTTAACCAGTGCTTCTTGTCCCGGACGAATAAAGGCAATGTCGCGCGGCAAAATACGCGCTTCAATCAGCAATTGCTCATCAATCGGTACAATCGTCATCAGTTTACCGTTTTGTGGAACAACACCACCATGAGTAGTCACCGCAATTTCTTTGACCACACCACGTACCGGTGCTCTGAACACTGCACGGTCTAAACTGTCACTACGACCCAGTACAATTTGTTGTTGCGTTTCGCTATCCGTATTCGCTTTAGATAACTCTTCACGCGCTTTCACATAGTACTGGTTCTGCGCATCATTCATTTTGTTTTGCAAATCATTTGCTTCACGACGTAAACGTAAAACCTCAACCTCACTTGCTGCACCTTTAGCAACCAGCGGTTCTGTCATCGCCAGTTCTTGTTGCACAAGTTGCAACGCCTGTCTTAAACCTGCAAGGGTTTGTTCAAGATCAGCACGACGCGAGCGATATAATGCAGTTTCCTCTTGTACTAACTTTGGTTCTTTCATCACAATTTCAGGAAAAACCAAAGGTGTACCGTTTACTTCCGCACGTAAACGCGCTGCTGTCGCTTGAGCAGAGATCAGTAAAGATCTTGATTCACCAACATTTGATGCAAAACGGGTTGGATCGAGCTGCGCAAGAATTTCGCCCTTTTGAACAATGTCACCTTCTTGTACATTCAGCTTAGTTAGAATACCGCCTTCTAAAGACTGGATGACCTGTTCTTTAGATGATGGAATGACTTTACCTGTACCAGTAGAAACTTCTTCAAGTTTAAATACCCACGCCCAGATAAAGAAAATAACCAAGCCAATGCCCACAATCCAGATCACTAAACTGGCACGTGGTAAGGGTGGCTCACTATAAGAGACATTCATTGAACGGGTGAGTTGTTGTTCTTGTTGTGGTTCGCTCATGAATTACCTCCTTGGCTCACTTGTTTTTGTTGGGCTGTTGATTGATTGAGTACTTGATCTCTTGGACCGTCCATCACGATCTTGCCTTCATTCACGACAATAATACGGTCTACAAGTTCTAATACAGCGCGGCGGTGGGTCGCAACGACCAAAGTACGATGCGCCAGCCAACCTTTTAAATGATCAATCAGTTGTTTCTCTGCCACGTCATCAATGGCTGCTGTCGGTTCGTCTAACAATAAAATGTTAGGTTGACGAATCAATAGACGAGCCAGTAACAACGCTTGTTTCTGACCACCAGAGAAACCAACACCACCTTCTAAAATCAGGTGATCTAGCCCTTCTTTTTTCTCTTGAACAAAAGGTAATGCACCAGTCACTACTAGCGCACGAAGAATCTCTTCATCCGTTGCAAGCGGCGCACCTAAAGTGAGGTTTTCACGAATCGTACCGTAGAAAAGATGCGCATTCTGGTTAAGTAAACCCATATCACGACGTACATCAGATGGATCAATTAATGAAAGATCGAGACCATCTAAATGTACTGCGCCTTGAGTTGGAACTTGCATACCCGATAGAAGCTGGAGCAGTGTTGATTTACCTGCACCGTTACGCCCTAATATGGCAATTTTTTCACCAGCACGAATTTTTAAATGACGGATTGCCAAACTTGGTTTTGGGTCTTCTTCGCCATATTGGAATAAGACATTTTTTAATTCGTAATCGCCATTTAAAACTGCTTTGTGTACCAGATGCGAACGATCTGCCTGATCGATCGGACGTTGCATGAGCTCATCAAGGCTTTGTTTGGCAACTTTTGCTTGCTGTAAACGACCTAAAACACCTGTAATCTGTGCAATCGGTGCCAACATACGTGAAGATAAAATAGAACAAGCCACTAACGCACCTGTTGTCATTTCACCTTCCATCACGGCAAAACATCCTACCAACACCACAATTGCATAGGTTAAGCCTTGAAGCATTTGAGTCCATGCCATTAAGGTACCGACAATTTTACGCTGTCTCATCCCGATATCGGCTGAAACTTCGTTCATGTGGTTCCACTGGTTTTGGAAGCGAGACTCAGCACGTAATAGCTTAATGTCTTCAATGCCCTGCACCGCTTCAACAAGAATAGCATTACGGATTGAAGATTCTCTCATGCCCTCTTGTGCGAGTTGCGCTAACTTCTTCTGTGCCAGAATACCCGGCAAAAGCATAAGCGGTACAACCAGCAGCATCACCCAAAACAGTTTCCCACCAATAATCGCAAAAATAATCAGGAACAGGAAAAAGAATGGGAAATCGGCAATTGCACTAATGGTGGTTGAAGTCACCAGTTCACGCACACCTTCGAGCTCGCGAATCTGGGAAATAAAACTACCGGTAGATTTTGAACGATCTTTATTCTTGATACGTAAGGCATGACCAAATACACGATCAGACACCCGTAAGTCAGCACGTTTACCAATAATATCGGATAAGTACACCCGTGATATACGCAAGGTAAACTCAAAAAGTGCTGCAATCAGTACACCACCTGCCAGCACCCATAGAGTCGGGATAGACTGAGATGGAACAACACGGTCATACACTTGCATTGAGAAAATAATGGTTGCCAGTGCCAATACGTTGGCAATCAGTGAGGCAAACATAATATCAACGTAGCGTTTCCAGTCTCTTAAAACAATCGACCAGAACCAGCTTGCTTCGTATGGTTTGATATATTCGTCAATACGCGCATCGGGAATAGACGTTTCAGGACGTAGGATGTAGACATTCTTAATTGTTGTTTTTAAGACATCTAAGCTTAAATTTTGGGAAAGGCCGTGATCTCCACTAAACTGAATACTGACATTTCCTTGAGTATCGGCCTTATCAATTACACCAACTTGTCCGTCATTAAACTCGACCATGACAGGTAAACGCCATGGATTAAGTAAATCTAATGAAAAAGGTACTTTACGTAAATTGAGACCAACCTGACGGGTCATTAACTGCAAAACATCATCAAGGTTTTGATTTTGGTTCCAGTCAAGTTGTAAACGAATTCTTTCTTCTGAAGGCTCAATTCTATAATGTTTAGCAATCGTTAAGACCGCCTGTAACCAGGGCTGGTAGTTTATTTTTGTCATCATGGTTGTACTTCGAACCCCTGAATTGAAATATTATTTAAGTCATAAGCTTGGCGGGAACGTCCTGTTGCTGCGATGTACTGAACAATACTGCTGTAGATGTCATAACGTGCAGTTTCAAGTTCTGAATTGGCACTATGAATCGCTTGTTCAGCATTCAATAAGTCAACCAATGAACGGGTACCGAGTTTGTACTGCTCTTGATAAAGTTCGCGTGTACGAACTGTCGTCGCTTGGCGGTTGGCTAAAACCTGCATTTGACGTTGTTTATTTTCAATTTGTTCACGGCTGGTTCTGATCTGATCGAGCACATCCAGATACACAGAATTCACTTTAGATTTAGCGGCTTCTTCTGCATAACTTGCCATTTTTACTTGGGAAGAAACTGCCCCACCTTGATAAAACTGACTGGTGGCTTCAAGCATGATGGAACTATATAAACCGTCATCTTCATCATTGTTTGGGTTTTTTCCATTAATGGCCTGACTGACCGAGCCTTTCACTGCCAAAGTTGGATAACGTGTTAAACGGGTCTGTTCCTTTTGGGCTTTAGCCACTTCAATGCCCGCTTGTGCTGCGATCATTTTTGGAATGGTATTAAACTCAGGTTCACCATATAGATCAGATACTTTCACCAAATCATCTGAAATAATCCAACCTGTACGTGAAACATCACCACCCAACAATGTCCTTAAATGTTGTTGGTACTGACGTAATAAAGATTGCTGTGCAATCAAGCCGGACTGCGCAGCTTGTAAATAAGATTGAGCTTGGATTGGGTCAGCCTGACTACTAATACCAGCATTTGCACGTAAATTAGCGATTTCCTGAATTCGCTGAATACCTGCAATTTGCTGCTCGGCAATTTTATTTAATTGGAGATAGCGCTGAATATTGATAATCGACTGAGCCACATCAAGTGCAATATCGTCAATACTGACCAAAACATTCGCCTGTTCGACTTGGAGTTTGGCCTTCTCAACCGATACACCCGATTTGACTTTACCAAAATCATAAAGCATTTGAGTTGCGTTTAAAGTCAATAACTGCCGACCACGCTCACCACTACTCAAGTCACCTGTGGTAATACCACCTGAAATTTGAGGATAATAACCCGCCTTCGCAACATCAATACCAGCATTTTGGCCAGCTAAAGTTGAAATGGCTTGGGAAATATCAGGGTTACGCTGAATCGCGATTTTCACCGCTTCCTGCAGTGTCATTTTCCTTGATGGCAAATTTGAATAAGATGAAGCTGCTCTATCATTGAGTTGAACAGTCGGAAACTCCTGCACTCTAGAACGATCTAGCCTAAAATTACTCAACTCTTGCATCTTAGCGACTTTAAATTCATCACTACTTTTAGGGGCAAAAAGTTGTGATAAGTTGTCTTTTAATGTGTGATATTGCTCACTTGGTTTAGCGGCATATATCACCATAGGTACATGCAGTGAAGTTAAAAGCATCAACCCTTTCAGGAAAGCTGGCTTTTTACATGTCCTTTTTACTCTTCTCTGGTTATATCCAATCATGCTTGTCTTGTTGATCTTGTTTGTTATCGTTTAAAAGCTTTTACATTCTACATATTTTTTTGCATAAAGAAGCATAAATGCAGGAATAATTCACACATTACTTTTTTATCAACTAAAGATTCTAATTTATTGTTTTTAAAAAATAAATATAAAAAAACTAAAAAGAGGCACTGACCTCTTTTTAGCCAAATAGATTAACTTTTTTATTTAAACTGTAAAATCGTCACCTAAGTAGACTTTACGTACCTGTTCGTTATCCAGAATTTCTTGTGGAGTGCCTTCTGCAATTACCGCACCTTCGCTCACAATATACGCACGTTCACAGATCGCCAAAGTTTCACGTACGTTATGGTCTGTGATGAGCACACCAATACCACGATCTTTTAAGGTCTGAATAATATCTTTAATATCACCCACCGAAATTGGATCGACACCAGCAAATGGTTCATCAAGTAACATAAACTTAGGATCAGCAGCCAATGCACGTGCAATTTCAGCACGGCGACGCTCACCACCAGACACACTCATTCCCAATGAATCTTTAATATGACTGATTTTAAAGTCATTCAATAATTCAGTAAGACGTTGTTGGCGCTGTTGCTTATTTAAGTCTTTGCGTGTTTCTAAAATAGACATAATATTTTCAGCAATGGTCAGCTTTCTAAAAATAGAAGCTTCTTGCGGAAGATATCCGATCCCTTTACGTGCCCGTTCATGCATTGCTAAATCGGACATATCAAGATCATCAAGGTGAATTTCACCTTTGTCCATACGCACTAGCCCAACAACCATATAGAAGCTTGTTGTTTTTCCTGCACCGTTAGGGCCAAGCAAACCAACAATCTGTCCACTTTGCATACTAAAAGATACGTCTTTGACGACCCAACGTTTACTATAGTTTTTTGCTAAGTGCTTAATACACAAAGTTTGGGGTTGAAGAGCTTGTTGCATTAGTCACGCGCTCCTGGGAAACTTTTTGAAGTTGATGGCGGAATAATAATTTGAACACGGTTTGATGATGAACCTTGAGCTTCAACATCGCCTTTGTTCATACTATATTTCAATGAGTTACCACGGATGCTTGAACCATCTTGATATAGATATGCACCACCAGTTAAAGTAATAATGCCTGTATCTGCATTATAAACAATGGTTTGCCCCTCACCTCGTGCAACGCCCTTATCAGCACTAATTTGCTGTTGGAATTTAGACGGTCTACCCTTGGCAGTAATCGTTTGAATTTCACGTTTAGAGTTTAGCGTAGCAACAATTGAGTCGGCTTGAAGCTTCATCGTACCTTGTTCAATCACGACATTACCCGTATAAGTCGTTAAACCCGTTTTCTCATTATAAGTTGCACGGTCTGCCACTAACGAAATTTGTTGATTACGGTCAGACGGTAAAGCAAAAGTCGAAGCAGATGATAAAGCAACGAATGTAATTACCGCAGCTTGTTTTAGGAAAGCTGAAGAACGTTTTAAATTAAGACTTTGGTGCATACTTTCCTCGAATATTAAAAAATTCGTACTGACCATTATTCAAATTAGCTTTTAACCCTTTGCTGACAAACTCGGCTTGCGGAGATTGAACAACCACTTGGTGATCTGTTTCAATTTCTCTGGTTTTTGGATATCCAGTTAACTCATCAGTTTGGAATTCAATCTTCCCTTGTGGCGCCAGTTTAGTTGCGACCACATCACCCGATAAAATAACTTTACGGTTATCATCATAACCATTTGCCTGTTTTGCAAAGAATGTCGCATCAACTTTGCCATCTTTATACATCGAGGCATTAAGTTGATCCAACTTTGATGTTTTTTGTTGCATATCCTGTTCAAGCTGACGAACTTCAGCACGAATATACAAATTGCCTTGATCATCAGTTTGAGTCAAATGGACGCCCTGCGCTGAATATGTCATATTCTTCGCAGAACCAATGTCTAGTTTTTTTGCCTTGCCACTATAGTAGTAGTAACCACCACTTATAGCAGCAACCACTACAGCAACAATTGATAAAACTCTGGTATCCATGAGCAGGAATAGCCTACCTTTTTAAGTAATCTTATTATTAATGCGGTACTGCAAGATATTTTTCAAGAAGTTCTTGGTAAATGCCTTTTGCGATCAGCAACATATCACAGACTTCACGAACAGCACCACGCCCACCCATCGATTGCGTAACTAAATGCGCACGGCGACGTACTTCTTCATGACCATTTGGCACAGTAACACTCATACCTGCGATTGCAAAAGCAGATAAATCAGGCCAATCATCGCCCATATATAAGCAATCAGACGGCAAAATATTAAACTGCGCACATGCTTCACGAAGTGCTGAGCCTTTGTCTTCACGGCCTTGAAAAACGAGGTCTACACCTAAATCAGACATACGTTTTTCAACAATATTACTTTTTCTGCCTGTAATAATGATAACTTTCATGCCGGCTTGCTGTGCAAGCTTCATTCCTAAACCATCACGAATATCGAATGATTTAATTTCATCGCCACTATTAGTTAAGGTTACGAAGCCATCACTCAAAATACCATCAACATCCAGAACCAATGCCTGTAAATGACGTGCTTGTTCTAACAATGCATAAGATGCCATTGATTAATTTACCCCTGCCTGAATAAGGTCATGCATACTAATTACACCAATCACTTTGTTTTGGTCATCTACCACCACAAACTGACTAATTTTTTTCAGGTTCAGCTGTTGTAGAGCTTCTACCGCACGTGCTTCTTGAGAAATCGTTGATGGTTTTTTTGTCATCACTTCTGAAACAGGCAAATTCACATCGAAACCTTGCTGTTTATCAATTAAACGGCGCAAGTCACCATCGGTGAAAATACCAAGCAAATGTTCTTGTTCATCTACAATTGTCGTCAAGCCTAAACGTTTATTAGAAATTTCATAAAGCACTTGATTCATTGGTGTATCTGGTGAAACTTTTGGCAGTTCATCGCCTGTATGCATCAGATGTTTTACATGTAAAAGTAAGCGTTTACCCAACGCACCTGCTGGATGCGAACGGGCAAAATCATCTGCGGTAAAACCACGTGCTTCAAGTAAAGCGACAGCCAGTGCATCACCCAATACTAAAGTTGCTGTCGTACTCGACGTAGGCGCCAAACCTAATGGGCATGCTTCGTCAGACTCACCTAAAGTTAAAGCAATGTCTGCGTTTTGCGGCATTGGGCCTTTATCATCACGGCTAATGGTAATAAGAGGAACGCCAAGATGTTTGATGAGTGGCATCAACATCATGATTTCATCACTTTTTCCAGAGTTGGAAATCGCAATTAAAACATCACCACGAACCAGCATTCCCAAATCACCATGTCCAGCTTCGCCCGGATGCATAAAGAAAGATGGTGTACCAGTTGAGGCAAAAGTTGCAGCCATTTTACGGCCAATATGCCCTGACTTACCCATGCCAGTGATCACAACACGACCTTTACACTGTAACAATATTTCACAAGCTCGGTTAAAACTGTCACCAATTTGTGTTGCTAACACGTCTAAGGCTTGTTGCTCAATACGCAATGTTGCTAATGCGCTGCTTTGGAAATCTGTAGGATTGGGCATACGAGTTTGACTCAAAATAATTGATCTGATCTCTTGTGAAGATCGGTGATTTTAATCAAAAGATTTGGGGGCATTCTAACATAACTCAATCATCTACACGTTTTTAAATGTATAAGATTTCACAAGCTTATAAAATTCTTGCATAAACCTTTGTGAAAAATGATGCATCAGTTATGATGTAACACTGTTTTTGTTGAGTGTTTGAAAACCCTTATGCAACCGTTTGTTTTATATAACTCTGAGCAACGAAAAAAAGTTGAATTTGTACCTCGCAAAGAAGGTCACATCGATATGTACGTCTGCGGTATGACCGTTTACGACTACTGTCATATCGGGCATGCTCGAGTTATGGTTGCATTTGACTACATTATTCGTTTCTTGCGTAGTCAGGGCTGGAATGTTCGCTACATTCGCAACATTACCGACATTGACGACAAAATCATCAAACGTGCGAATGAGAATGGTGAAACAATCCAACAACTCACTACTCGTTTCATCGATGCAATGAATGAAGATGCAGCGAATCTAGGCTGTTTAGCTCCTGATGAAGCACCTAAAGCAACTGAATATATCGACCAGATGCAAAATATGATTGGCAATCTGGTGAATAAAGGCGCTGCGTACCCTGCTTCAAACGGCGATGTTTATTTTGAAGTCACCAAATTTGAAAAATATGGTCGCCTCTCTGGCCGTAAGCTTGATGATATGCAAGCAGGCGCAAGTGAGCGTGTTGATGTAGAAGTTGAAAAGAAACATCCTTTTGACTTTGTACTTTGGAAACATGCAAAAGAAAATGAACCATCTTGGGCATCACCTTGGGGTAATGGCCGTCCGGGTTGGCACATTGAATGTTCTGCAATGTCGACTTGCTGCTTAGGCAATCACTTTGATATTCATGGTGGTGGTTCAGATTTAATGTTCCCGCACCATGAAAATGAAATTGCGCAAAGTGAAGCTTCGACTGGTGAGCAATATGTAAACTATTGGATGCATGTTGGCTTCATTAACGTTGATGGTGAAAAGATGTCTAAATCTTTAGGCAACTTCTTTACGATTCGTGACGTGATGGAGAAATTCCACCCTGAAGTGATCCGCTATTTTATTGTATCTTCACACTATCGTAGTCCTGTGAACTTCTCTGATGTGGCACTGAAAGAAGCAAAAACTTCTTTAACTCGTTTCTATCACTCATTTAAAGCTTACCAACAAGTTTACGGTCAAACGACAACTGAAACGCTTGATCAAAGCTTTATTGAACGCTTTAACAATGCAATGTGTGATGACTTCAACACAGCCGAGGCAATGGCGGTATTGTTTGAACTGAACAAAGAGTTAAACCGTGCTGTAAAAGAAGAGCAAGCTGACCAAGCAACTGTGCTTTATTCGACATTACGTCACCTCACCAACATTTTAGGTTTAGTACAACACAATGTAGATGATTTCTTAAAATCAGATATTGGACAAGAAGCACTTACTTTGTCTGATGCTGAAATTGAAGATTTTATTCAACAACGTGTTGATGCGAAAAAAGCAAAAGACTTTGCTAAAGCAGACGGTATTCGTCAATCTTTACTCGACCAAGGTGTAGTACTTGAAGACACTCGTCAAGGTACAG
This sequence comes from Acinetobacter sp. SH024, assembly GCF_000163635.1. NCBI lineage: Bacteria > Pseudomonadati > Pseudomonadota > Gammaproteobacteria > Moraxellales > Moraxellaceae > Acinetobacter > Acinetobacter sp. SH024. The sequence goes on from NZ_GG753600.1 coordinate 788,608, forward strand.
TTTGGCGCCGTGCTGATTAAATGTTCAATTAAATCACAAGAGTGTTGACACTTTAGTGAAACACTCTATAATGTGCTCACATTGCGGGAATAGCTCAGTTGGTAGAGCATAACCTTGCCAAGGTTGGGGTCGCGAGTTCGAGTCTCGTTTCCCGCTCCAAAATTTAAAGACCACTTAATTCGAAAGAGTTAGGTGGTTTTTTATTGTCTATAGATTAATTTTGACTGGTTAAAATGGATATTAAAAATACTTTATATTCTGCTACAACACCACCCTCTTTAGTGGCTAAATTTCCTATATCAATTTTCAGTATGAGATGAGTCTTATATAATTTATTAATAGATGAAAATATTGGACTAAGACAGAATTCGCTCCAACTATATTAACTCTAAAGATGACAAAATAATTATAGTTTAAATATTATTTAATAATGGATGTTTTCAGAACTCAAACCAAATGTTAAAGTATGTAAATCCTGACTTTCAAATAAGTGATTTAAAACAGGTGATTTGGTTATCGTTGTATGCGACGAGTAATACGAAAGCAACCTTCAAGAAATTGAATACAAAAAGCAACGATAGGTATTTAGAACCCTTAAACCCTAAATGACATGAAAAGATCTTACACTTCATAAAGGAAGTAAATGGGTTGTAAAAGTCTTCGGGTAATCTAGAAACGTTTGAGGACTTAAATGGCTAATAAAAATATATTAAATGAAAAAGAAAGAGAAAATAACGGACTAGATACTCAATTAAGATTCCATTATCAAGCTGATTGGGCAATAGTCTATTTATTAGAAAAATTATTGAAAGAAGAAGAGTTCGTAATTTTTGTTGAGTATCATGAGGATGTTATTTGCTCCAACTCCACTCATCTACACGATGATGTCGAATTTGAGTTTTATCAAATCAAAACTACTGAAGCTAATTTTACAATAGATAATCTCTGCAAGTATGAAGTTGGTGGCAACTCTATAATTGGAAAAATGATTTTAGGCGTTGAAAATAAATTATTTAAAAAAAATGTTAAAAAATTATGTCTTTTAACTATTAGTGATATTAATTTCAAAACGAAAATTAAAATTTTAGGGGATCAATGCCATTTTACTAATTTAGAAGAAAATGAAATTAAAGATATTTTAGATAGGTTAACAAATGAACTAAAGATTGTTGATCCCATATATCAAAATATTTTATGCTTTCAGAAGTCTGAGTTACCTTTTCCTTCGTCACAATTAAGTGCTAAAGGAAAGATTGCTGAATTTATTCAATCGAAGCATGGCGATGTTCGATCGGATATATCGAGTATTTATCGAGTACTGTGGGATGATTTAAAAATTAAATATGAATATAAAATCCCTTTTGACCAATGGAATGAATGTGTTCAAAAAAGAGGTTTGAACAGCGAAGAAGTAAAAAAAATACTCGCGACACATATATCGCTTGATCTATCTGAAAATTTAAAAAAATTTATTGAAAATTATATAAATAAACTTTCAGGAGATGATTTACTTACCCCTATAAGAATTAATTTAATTAATAATTATTATACATATCTCTTAGTAAATAGATCACCAGAAATTATTAAATATTTAGAAGAAATGAGAAGTAAAATTTCCATTCCTTCTAATATTTTAGACTTAAATGAAATACAGCGCGAAATCACTAAAATCGATTTAATAATTAATGATAATTTGCAATTTAAGGAATTTAATCGGATGCAATCTGTAGCTATTTATGAGGTCTTAAATAAAGTATATGAACAATTCACAAAATAGAAATGAAATAAACTTTAAAATATTAATTAGGAATTTGCGAAATGAAAAATACCAGCAACTCTTTTCAATTTCAGAAAATAATTATTGTATCTCGAACAGAAAAGTCAGGTCGAGTTTTAAAGATATTTCCAAGGACATTGATAACGACAAAAGGTAATACAATTGGTAAATCTACATTATTGAATTGTTTATTCTGGGCTCTAGGTTGTGAAGTTCGTTTCGAAGAAGATTGGCCCGAGCTTGACACAGTTGTTTTAATTGAGTTTTCAATTAATAATAAAATTTATAAAGTCAAAAGAGATTCTCAAGCTATTCATCTACAGGAAGATGATGAACAATGGGCAACCTATGAAAAAATAACTGGTTCTTATTTAGATAGATTAAATTCTATTTTAAATTTCAATGTTTTATTAAAAAATTCTAAAGCAAAAAAACTTTCTAAAGTCCCTCCAGCTTTCTATTTTGCATCTACTTATATTGAACAAATGAGTGGGTGGAATGAAATTTGGAATTCATTTAACAACCTTGGACAATTTGATAAAAATAACAAGTTTGAACTCTCCAAATATTTATGTGGAGTATTAAATAAAAATTACTACGATAACAAACTTAATCAAAACTTTTATGAATTAAAAAATTTTGATATCTCTAAAGAAATCCTAAAAACCAATGAAGTATCAGACTACTTTAGATCTAAAAGAGCTATTAGCCCCCAAATAGATCTTCAAGATAAAATTAAAAACTCTGCCAGATCAGTAGTAATGGCTGAAAGAAAAATTTTAGAAAAGAAAAACGAGTATATAAACATATCTTCCAGAATGGCAGCTATAGATAATGAATTACAAATTATTCAAGTTGCTATTGGAGAGATTGAGCAAGACTATAACTATTCTATTGAAAATATTGAGACTACTTCAATTTTTTGTCCGACTTGTGGTGTTGAACATAAAAATGATTTAGTCAATAGATTCTCCTTGATTCATGATCAAAATAGATTAATGGAGCAAATAAAAAATTTACAAAATGAAAAGTCAGTTTTAATTAACAAAAGTTATAATTTGACTAATTCTATAGATAGCTTTTATCAAGAAATTGAAGGTGCTTTCAAAGAGGAAAGTTTCAATGAAGATATTAATCAGTTATTTATTAGCAAATCTCTTATTCCTGGCTTAGAAGAAAAAGTTGCCTCAGATAACAGAGAATTTAGAGCAAATACGAAAGAGATAAGAAAAATAAGAAATGAAAATAAAATTATTGAGAATTCAAATTTAGAAGAAATTGAAAAAGATGTTGTTGAATATTTCAATTCATTATGTACTGACTTAAATATTAAAATGTATTTAAAACATAATTTATACGATATACTCAACTACTATAGTGGTGGTGCTAATCAAGTTAAAGCAATGTTAGCGAAAAGGCTTACTATCCTTAATTCTATCTACTCTCATGCTGAGTTATCTACTCCTCCATTTATTATTGACTCTCCACGACAGCAAGATATTGATTCTGATAATTATCATAATATGCTTAATATTTTAATTAGTAATACACCTGACGATGTACAGTTAATTATTGCGGCAGTGCAAAATAACTTTATTGACAGCATTAAAGGAAATTTTGAAGAAATTAACCTCGAATCAACACTTTTAACTGCAGAAGAGTATGAACTTGCCAATTTCTTAATCTCACATAGTTAAATAATTTGATCCTAACTTATACACAACAAAAAAGCCCTCTGAAATTCCGAGGGCTTTTTATAACTAAGAGATAAGTAAGAAATAAAGTTCTATCTCCCAACCTAAGCTAGCCATTTCCCACTAACACCCTCAAATATTTTTAGCCAATTCTTTTGCTAAACATTGTTCATGCCAAGTGGTTTGAAAATTTTCGACAGCTTTTGACTTAATGAGAGGGTCTTCAAATAATTTTGACGAATATGCAGATTTAATAAGCTCTTGATAAAGTTGTTTGGCTTGTTGCTCTTCAAGATGATTGGCGATGTCATGTAACTCTTTAGCGGGCACTTCATGTTGTCTAGCATCCATTACCCCACTCGCTGCTTTTTTCACAGTTTCACAGTAATGAAGTTCCATTGCTTCTGATGCTGCATAACATTGAATTGAAACTGCACTTATAAAGAGGAATATAAATCTCATAATCTCACCTTAATTTGACGCGCAAGGTTATCAATTAATCTGCCCAAATTTAAGTTAAAAAAGGTTATTTTTGTTTTCTCTTCTTTTATTTCACCTTTTGCACTTGAGTATTAGAAGCTCTCAGCACTGTTCCATCTGCCGCTACTGGTGCCATAAATGGAATTTGCTGACCTGTAGTTTTATCAATTAACAGAGAATGGCGCTCACCACTTTCAAATAGGTTTTGCTCTCCCCATTGTCGTAAAGCCACAATCACTGGAAACAGTCTCTCCCCTTTATTGGTCAATACATATTCCTGATAAGCCGTGCCATCCGAAGCATCTTGTAGTTCAAGAACACCAGCATCTACCAACTTTTTTAGGCGATCTGAAAGAATATTTCGCGCCACTCCCAAGCTCCTCTGAAAATCTCCAAAACGGCGCATTCCATCAAAAGCATCACGCACAATAAGCAGTGACCAACGATCTCCTATGAGATTGACACAGCGCGCAACAGGACAAGGTTCATCTTTCATCAGCGTAGAGTTCTTCATCGAGTTTCCTTACCAATCATCAGCAACAAGCCACCTAGTTGCATTTTAAAACTAGTAGGCTTAATATTCAACTAGTTTCATTTTAAAACTAGATTAACTGGATTTAGGACAATGAAAGCTTCTCTTGCATCTTCAACCTCAACCACTGAAAGTGATAAACCGCTTTCAAGCATGCCTCGTGGCGTAATTTTGCTATTTGCGATTGCTAGTGGTGCAAGCGTAGCAAATGTCTATTATGCGCAGCCCTTGCTCGACATTTTGGCAAGAGACTTTAATGTTAGTCATGCCGCCATTGGTGGTGTGGTGACAGCCACTCAAATAGGTTGTGCGCTAGCTTTAATCTTTTTAGTGCCGCTAGGTGATTTGGTAAATCGGCGTCGGTTAATGGCCCTACAGTTAATTGCCTTAATATCTGCATTGCTCGTGGTTGGCTTTACTCACTCTACGATTATTCTTTTAGCAGGAATGCTTGCGGTGGGTTTACTCGGCACAGCCATGACACAAGGTCTTATTGCCTATGCTGCGAGTGCTGCGGCCCCACATGAGCAAGGACATGTAGTCGGTACTGCACAAAGTGGTGTGTTCATTGGTTTACTGCTTGCCCGTGTATTTTCAGGGGGAATTAGTGATGTGGCTGGTTGGCGCGGCGTGTACTTTTGCGCAGCCATCATCATGCTCATGATTGCATTGCCGCTTTGGAAACGTCTGCCTCATTTAAATATTCAACCTAGTGCCATGCGCTACCCGCAGCTTCTAGCCTCTATGTTAAAACTACTACGCCAAGAAAAAGTGCTACAAGTGCGCGGTGTGTTAGCTTTACTCATGTTCGCGGCATTTAATATTTTCTGGAGCGCATTAGTACTGCCGTTAAGTGCTCCGCCTTATAGCTTCTCGCATACTGTAATTGGGTCTTTTGGACTCGTTGGAGTGATTGGTGCTTTGGCTGCTGCACGTGCAGGTTACTGGGCCGACCGTGGATATGCTCAGCGCACAAGCTTGGCGGCACTGTTAATATTACTGCTCGCATGGGGCCCACTTTCACTCATGGCCTACTCGCTCTGGGCAGTCGTGATTGGCATCGTATTACTAGACTTAGGAGGGCAAGCTCTGCATGTGACCAACCAGAGTATGATTTTTCGCACTCGTCCTGAAGCACATAGCCGTCTTGTTGGTCTATACATGCTCTTTTATGCAATAGGTAGTGGATTGGGTGCAATCAGCACAACAACGACTTATGCTTATGCTGGTTGGCTTGGCGTGTGTGCTCTCGGTGCAAGTGTTAGCTTTCTGGCATTATTATTTTGGTGGATGACACGTCATATCGTGCCTCAAATCACTCATGAAAAAGATAACAATATACAAATAAATAAAATATAATAACTCAAAGTTTTATAAGCCCATGAATAAGAAAGTTTAGTCTTTAAATCTTAAGTTCGAACGGTAATAGAATGAAATCTTCATTAACAATCTAAAGATTGATATGCAACTTTAGACAATTACTATCAAATATATGCAAATCCCTATAGGAACAAAATTGGGTATTAATAATAAATTGCTTTACACGGCTGTATTTGCCCTTGTTGCAGGATGCCACCAACAAGAAGCAAACGACAGTACAAATACTGTGAAACTCCCAGCCTATCAGTACGATGGTTTCTCTGGTTCAGCACGCTTAAAAGGAAACTTAGAGTTAAAGCAAGGATGTCTTTATGTGAAAGATATACTCATTGTCTTTCCAGAACATAGCGCTCAGTGGGATGCTGAAAAAAACACTTTAAGTTATAAAGGTCAGCAGATCGGCTTAGGGGGCATATTAGATATTGCTGGAGGTATTGGTAATTTTGAGCAAGACAATCTACGCATTAAACATTTGAGCCCCATGTGTGATCATCAAAATATTTGGTTTGCAGGATAATCTTTTGTGAAGAATATGGGTAAAAAAGCTCCCGTCTAGGAGCTTTTTAAAATTGTTGAAGCGCTGCTGTTTACAGCTTAAAAACTTAACTTGGGTGAATTTCTGCCGTCAATCTTTGCAAGTCATGACCCGAAGGTGCTTGGTAAACACGTAAACCAAACTCGGGAAGAATTGCAATTAAATGATCAAAAATATCTGACTGAATTGCTTCATAAGAAACCCATGCAATCGTGTTGGTAAAAGCATAAATTTCTAACGGCAAACCTTGGCTGGTCGGTTGTAACTGACGAACAATAATGGTTTGATTTTGAGCAATACCCTTGTGCTGACGTAAGTAAAACTCTACATAGGCCCTAAATGTACCAATATTGGTTAGACGGCGCTTGTTGTAACGAGATTGATTGCTTAAATGCTTATTGAATTCTTCAATTTCAGAATTCTTTGCATTTAAGTATTGATCTAGCAATAAAAAGTCTTTGAGCTTTTGTTGCTCTTCATCACTCATGAAATGAACACTACTTTGATCGATAAAAAGTGAACGCTTCATTCGACGGCAACCCGAATTGCTCATACCGCGCCAGTTTTTAAATGTATCGGTCACGAGCTTATTGGTTGGAATGGTGGTATAGGTTTTATCAAAATTTTGAACAGTCACAGTATGCAGTGAAATATCAATTACATCACCATCTGCATTGAGTGATGGCATTTCAATCCAGTCGCCAATACGCACCATGTCATAAGAGGCAATTTGTACACTCGCCACCAAAGACAAAATGGTGTTTTGGAAAACCAGCATTAATACCGCTGCCATTGCACCAAAACCAGCGAGTAAAGTGAACACATCCTTTTTAAGGAATGTTCCCAAAATCATGAGGCCACAGACAACAAATAAAATGAGTTTAACCAGTTGTAAGTAACCTTTAATCGGTTTGTTTCTAGATTTTGGATTACGCTGATAAATAAGGTTAAAGATATTTAACAGCTCGCTAACCGTAAGCGCGAGTGTAAGAAAAATGAATGCTTGTGCCGCCATCTCTACAAAAGCAATGAACTTTGGAGATAGATGAGGAACCGTTGCAATACCGTTCATAATCACAACGGCAGGAACAATATTTGCAAATTTCTTTATAACGCTATGCTGAGCAAAAATAGACTGATTTGGTGATTTGAGTTTTGTGACTAAATGTCGAACGCCCCGAACAATAATGCGTTTGGCAATAAAATTTGCTATTGCAGCAAATAAAATCAAAATCGTGAGTGAAACCAACATTTCTAGCCAAGGATATTGACTTAACTCACCCCGAATATCACGGAAAAAATTTAAAAAATCCAAACCTATACACCTTTAAAATTTCTTTTCAATAATTTTAAGGGTTAAGGCGGCAGAGTAAAACTTGAAGTGCGACATAAACCACCTAATTAATTTAAAGGGTTTATGGAGTATATAAAATTGTCATACCATCATCTTAACTTTGAAGATCGTACTGCATTAATGCTTGAGTCAAGAAAAGAAGGCTTTTCAGCCAGAAAATTTGCTGAACTTATTAAAAGACATCCTAGTACGATCTATCGTGAGCTTAAAAGAAATAGCATCAATGACGTTTATCAAGCTCGATATGCTTCTGATAACACTTTTGCTAGACGTAGACGTGG
>NZ_GG753600.1:797377-811174 GCF_000163635.1 Acinetobacter sp. SH024
TTTCTGTGACCCACATTCACCCTGGCAAAAAGGCACATGCGAAAATATGAATGGTTTAATTAGGCAATATTTACCTAAAGGGATTGATTTAAATCAGGCAGATCAGCATTATTTAAATCAAGTTGCCATGTCACTGAATACTCGTCCTAGAAAAGCGTTAGATTGGCTTACACCATTAGAGAAATTTGCTCAGCTTGTTGATTATCATAAGACTTTTCAAACTGTCGCACCTCATGTTTGAATTCGCCGGCATTTGATCATAAGGTTTGTTTACATATGTAGTCATAAATACAACAACTAAGTTATATACCCTTCCCAAATTTAATTATGATCCGTTAATTTTAAAGCTTCATTTGCTTATGTTTCAGATCAATTATATAAGCTAGATCGGGCTTATCAGTTCATTTAGAATAATGCGTTAAACGAATAACTCTGGTTTGAGTGAGTGAAATTTTCTGATTTTTTGACTTTTATTGGAACAGTCTGGTTCAGCTTATTGTTTATCTATATTGCTTGGATATTTTTTCTTAAAAGTCAGGTTCAAAGATTTTTAATTTATAAACGAGGAAAGTTTGCTTCTGCCGAGGTCGTATATTTTCAAGACTCATTAGCTAAGGTGCAATATCGCCCTTTATGTTATGTCAAATTGAAATTTCAAACTGAGCAAGGCCAAGTCATTACTGAAAATCTAAAGGTGCTTATTGCTAAACAAGATCAACATAAATATAAAGTCGGTAGTATTATTAATATTAAATATGACCCTAAAAACTTAAAGAATATTTCGATATTGGGCGAAGTGATGATTTAGGTCATTAGAGATTATTTAAAAAGTAGGATAAACCTTGAGGTGCGCGTCCATTTAAACGACTACTTGTGGTTACTCGAACTAGATTACTCCAAGTAATATTGCAACAATGCTTGATCAATTTTTTAATTAAAGACACGTCTTCATGACATGAAATAGGCTCAAAGCCACCGACCAAAAGATAGACCTCTGCACTAAAACTTAAATTTGCCCCGTGAATATGCTCGTGGTCCATCTGATCTTTATAGTGCGCTAAATATTTTTGCTGTTTCGTTATAGAGAGATGACTAAAATCGTCTAGCGTTACAGTGCCGCAAATTGCATCTGTAGGTTGGTGCTGGATTTGATAGCGCAGCCAATCAGGACTCACCACGGTGTCTGCATCGGTACATGCAATCCAAGTTACTCCACGCCCGATTAAATGACGGATTCCTAAATCCCTCGCTTGCCCCACGCATGCATAGTTGCATTCAATCCAGTTAATGTGATGGCTTTGGACAATCAACCGCGACTGGTCTGTACAGCTATCGAGTACAACAAGCACTTCTACCTCATAACCACTAATGTTATCTATGGCGACCTGAATAGATTGCAAACAGGCCGATAGATAATACTCTTCGTTATGCGCTGGAATGACGATACCTATTTTCATCTTAGTTTTTCCTGCTGCGCTAAAGAAGAAGTGTTCGCCGTCCACAGGTCAATCATAAAATCTGGATCGTTTAAACTGAGGTAATGATGAAATGGAAAATGTTGCTGAAAAGCCTGATGGACTTGCTCTGCGTTTAATTCAAAATCTTGAATTTCATGACGCCAGTGACAACACAGAATTTCACCGTCATCATTTAAACTATGTTTTAGTTTTTCAATAAACTGATGCAATTCATCCTTGGATAAGTAATAGGCCATCTCACTAATTAAAATCAGGTCAAACTTTTGAATTGAGTAGTCTTCGGGTATTTTCCTGTTCTCAACCACAACATGCTCAAACTCTTGTAGCCGTGCGGACGCCAATTGAACAGCACGCGCAGAGACATCTATACACAGTAACTCCTCGGCTCTTTGCGCCAAATGAAAACTTAAATGTCCATTTGAACAGCCGACTTCTAGCACCTTTAGGTAGCGGGGTTTTGTCAGCAGTGCGAGACAAATTTGTCTTTTACGAGCTTCATACCAATGAAAGTCGTAGCCCCATGGATCACTGTTATGACGATATAAATCTTCAAAGTACACGCGAGAATGAATCACTCAAATAAACCTCATAAGGCATTAAAAGACGTTTAATCGCATTTGGAGAGAGAACCGCAGCATTACCCGTAGTTTCATCTGCTTCAAGTTGGGTTTTAAACTGCAAAATTGCTTGATGTTTTTTAGTTAGCTGTTCTTCGGTTAAGCGGTAGGCTTTTGCTCGGTGCCAATCAATGCGTGGGTCTAAAGGCTCTGCCCAATGCCAAGTCCAAATTAATACGTGTAAACAGAGTAGTTGCTTAGCGGTTGCATAGGCTTGTACGGTTTTACCCACGGCTTCATGGTCTGGGTGACCATCAAATTCATAGCTACAAATTAGAATATCGTCGGCTTGAACTAACTTGTCTAAACTCTGCCACAGTTGATCGGTTTGCAAATGAATCTGACCATCTAACAAATTAAGCTCTATATGCTCGGTGAACTTTGCTACGCCTAGACAATTTAAGGCTGCCAAGCTTTCTTGCGGGCGAAGAATATTAAGCTGATCTGGAGGATATTTTGTAGATTTAGGATGACTTTGTGTGCCGTTACTGACAGCTAAAACCACTATTTTACAATTCAGCGTAATCAGTTGCTGCATTAACCCGCCACAGCCAAGCACTTCATCATCAGGATGTGGAGCGACAATCACCACTCTTTTTGAGCGAAATAACTCAAGATCTAAAGCTGCTAACGGTTGTTCTTGAAATGCCTTTAACCATTGCTCTTTGGCCGTACCCTCACCAAAAATAACGCGGTCTTCAACCAAAGGATGTTTTAAAGTTCCCATAGGCTTTGCTCCGACACACAGAGTTCTGCAATTTGTTCATAGTCAAAAGCAGCATGACTTTGCCTAATAAACACAGGCAGATCAGCCATGAGCTGAGCAAATGTCGCATCTTCACAAAAAGGACGAGCACCCAAGGCTTTCCCTACTCGCTCAATAACGCTGAGGCAGCATTGTTCTGTTTGGGCACGTAATATGCGTATTTCCCGCTCATGACTTAGCGTTGGTTTATGGTCTATGAGCTTGGCCACATATTGAAAATACTGTTTAGTGATTTCTAGCTGCTGAGCGACCTCGCCTAAATACAATTTTTTATAAGGATTCGGATTTGCCTGACAGCTTTCTTGCAAAAAGTTAGCTAGACGCACGGCGGCACCATACCAACAGGCCGCAACACCTGCTGCGCCATGCCAAAAACCTGGGCGTTTTAAATAACTATTTGGCTGACCAATCAATTTAACAGGTGTATTTTTAAAAGTTACTTGCGCAGTCTGTGTCGCATGCATGCCTACAGCGTGCCAGTGGCTTAAATCGGTGGTAATGGATGGATGACTTAAGTCGACAATACAAAGCTGCGCCAGCCCTTGCTGATCTTTATAACTTATTAAAGCTTTTTCAATGAATTCAGCACCAGAGCACCAAGGTTTTATGCCATTACAAAGATTGTCTTTTATTCGCAATGGTGCTGTTCCACCGTCTGCTGCCCAAACCGCCCAAGTCTGGTCATCTATTTCTTGCTGATAACCCAATTCATTTAAAATGCTTAAAGCATCACAATGAGACTCAAAAAGCTTAGCTAGACTTAAATCAACTCCAGCAATCTGCGCAAAAAGTTGCCAACGTTGATAGGTTTGACCCGAAGCTGGATGAGGCAAATTTTGAGTTAAATTTACAAGCTGAAAAAGTAAATTTATACGAAGCTTACTTTTATCTTCAGCTAGGGCAGCTTCAAATTCACTCAAACTGCTCAGTATCGTCATGTTTATAGGTATTTTAATATTCATTGCAAATAATTATTTATAAGACTTAACCCAACCATAACTAAAGATTTCTGTTTAGATAAACATATAAATTGTAATAAAAAGAAAAATATTATTAGTTTTATATCTAATTATTTCATTGTTACTCAAATATCACGGTTAAGTGAACTTATAATCCGATCATGTAAGGTTTATTAAAAACTCAACATTTAATCGATTATTTAAAGTAGTTTAGTTCTTACCGTTTTTCTATTTCCAAAGAAGAGGTCTAAAATGAACACTTTAAATATTAATGATATTAAAAAACACGCAGATGTTATTGCTTCTTGTGGTACTAAAGTAGGTACTGTCGATCATCTCGATGGTGAAAACCAGTTAAAACTCACCCGAGACGAAAGTGGTCAACATCACCTCATTCCTACTGGATGGATTGGGGAGGTAAAAGAAGACCAAGTTATTCTGAATAAAAACTCAGAAGAAGTTAAAGATCAGTGGCAAGCGATCTAAACTTCTAAGTAAGCTAGCTAGTTTTAGCTAAATTAAAATAAAATAAATTTATAACTAAAAATTTAAATTATAAAAACTAAAGCTCCTTTTTATTAAGGAGCTTTTTTTATTCATCTCATATTTAAAATAAATAAAGCTTACCCTCGTGTTGTGTTAAATATACCCAATCTTTAACAGAGTTGCTTTTATCTCTATAAACCTTTTTGAAGCTCATTTTGTCCCTTAAGCACATGGTGATCAATTTTACTTAATGCTAAAAATTGTCCATTCGCATTAAATGAACAATTATGAATAGGGTGACATATATGATCACAGGGAATCATCAGCTTAAAGCAAGAAAGGTCCATTTCGATTTTACCGAATCATCGGTCTGTTGGATGCCGAATGATCCGCTATGCTCGCATGTCGCCAATGGCATCAACATGCTCTTGCCCGCTGGTGAGTTTTGGTTTTGCCGTGTGTTTAATAAAACCCTTCCCTTGATTACCGATGAAGCACTAAAACAAGAAGTGATTGGATTTGTCCGCCAAGAAGCTGCTCATGCACGTGCCCATGAAAAAGCACAGGACTTCTTACGTGAAAATGGTTACGACATTCAAGAAACACTCAACCGTGCCCATTTTGTTTTTAATATTTTGTTGGGTGACAAACCTCTAGGCATACCTTTTTTAAAAGGCGAAAAGCTTGATGAATATTGGTTACTTTTCCGAGTAGGCGTGATTGCTGCAATCGAGCACTTTACGGGAACCATTGGTCAATGGACGCTAGACAGTAAGACTTGGGACCAAGCTGACCCTGCTATGGCAGATTTGTTCCGTTGGCATTTAGCTGAAGAAGTAGAACATCGCTGTGTTGCTTATGATTTATTTGAGCACCTTTTGACAAACAAGTTTGGTTTTTATGTGTCGCGCCAAGTGATTATGGCGGCGGTTTTCCCACTGTTTATTTACTTCCTTGCTGACTTTGCCCGTAGTTTAGGTAAGCAAGATTTAGAGCATGAAGATATTCAAAAATTGATGCGCCGAGGCTACTTCAAAATTATTCGTGAATTTGAAAAAACCGCGACTCGCTCAGACAACTTACCGACCATTAAATTTTTGTGGAAAGCGACGTTAAGATGGGTTTCACCAAAATTTAACCCAATTCATGAGGGAGACACCGAGCAAGCTTTAGCTTATATGGCTCGCTCGCCTGCGGTTCAATATTTTGAAGGTATGGCACAGGCTGCAAAACCTGCGACATTAAGCTAAGCAGCTATTTTTATATAGAATGAAAAGCCTCCTTTGTTTGGAGGCTTTTTCTTAGATAAGTTTTGTCGCTTAAGCAAAATTTAAAAAGAAATAATCCAACAACCGACCTCTTTCATCTACCACATTTTTATCTAAAAGCTGAACCATTGCCCCATCAATCATAAATAAGAACATGTAAGCATCTTGGAGTGAAGCCGTAGATTTTAAGGTTAAAAGCACCTTATAGATTTCGCTCACCAACCAGTTTCTATAATCAATCACGACTTTATAGGCAACTGGGTAGAGCTTTTCTATTTCAAAAATTGCTTTAAAAGGTAAATGATAAAAGCCATTTAAGTCGGCATGTAAAAAGTAAATTTGCTTAAGTTTATCCAGCACCATGAGTTCATTGTAAGAATAGAGAATTGAAAACACTTTGTCTTTTAGCGTGTCTTTTTGGAAACTGATACACCTCTCGATGAGTCGTTCCTTTGAGTGAAAGGCATTATAAAAAGTGGCTTTGGAAACCTTGGCCTCGCTAATAATTCGGTCGACACCAACTTTATGAAACCCATATTGATTAAATAAGTCTTTTGCTACGCGAAGCACTTTTAATGCTTTAAAGGAAGATTGTAAATTTGGCATAGATATACCGCTTAAAATAATTTTTTGTTGTATGTAAATGAGATAGAAATGCCGCCACTCTTAAAATGAGTGCTAAAAACAGGCATGCAAAAGCCGCACAAAATGGCGTGCTGACCTATCTCAAGTTTTATAGTTGCTGTGTTTTAGATTCTTAAGGTGTAGAAAACCTAGAGTCGATTGAACCGCTTTATAGATTGCTCGAGTGGTATGAATAGAGAGACTTTGGCAAAAGCCAATAAAGAAGAAATAGTACGCATAGCGGACTCCTAGATAAAATAGAAGTTCTACCGAATTACTGTCAAATAATTATGGTGGCAGAACGAAGATGGGTTGACAGACCAGTCATCTAGGAACCGGCACGCACAAGGCGTCCCACCTCCGTCCTACCGCTACGAAGGGGGGACGAACGAGTTCGCCACCAAAAAATTACTTTCTTGGTGCCCTAGATGGAAAACAGCCTGTCAAAGCCGACTGGCAATGTGGCCAGCAAGCAAAGGATAATCGGAGGGGTTTTAGGTGTCAATGTGATATTGGCTAGAAAATAATTAAATAAATATTGTTTTTTTATGGGATTAAAATATTTAACTAATTTATTAAAACTCATTATTTAGTAAAAATAATAATAGAACAAAAGAGGTTTAGCAGACTGGGCATATAGAACCAGCACGCACAAGGCGTCCCTCTCTCATCCTGAAACGAAGAATAATAAGAGAGATTTCAAGTGTCAATGTGATATTAGGTAGGTTTCTAAAGTTTATTTTTCTAGTTTGTTGGCAGATTATATTTAGTGATACACCGATAAAATGAATAATTAAATCCATTTTATCGGCTTGCTAGAAGAGGTTTTTAAAACCTTATTTTTTATTGTTTAATATATTTTGGGAACTCTTTTAAAACCTTATGACAAAAGTGGCCCTGTGTATCCGCTTTCTTACGTTCTTCAAACTCCTTCATACCAAATTTCATAACCTCTCTACCGTATTTTTCACCAAGGTCATGTTTAGTACATTTTGCGGCAGCATCCTTTAACTCTTCTGAGTAATAGTGATAATTACAATCGAGCTGAGCACGGCTTAAAAAACCATGTAGCTCTACTGCTTTCTCACACTGTGTTTGCTCTAGAAGATTTCTAGACTCTTGAGCAGCATAAATTGATGTTGCTAAGAATAAAGTGAAAATCGTTACTAAAATATTACGCATTATTTCCCCGACAAAGTTATTAAAAGTATTAGTGATAATATTGCGGGCGTATTAAATAATAATTATTTATAAGTGTCTATTAATAATAAAGAAAATGGGATAACCCTCCTCTCTTTTGAATACTTAATCACCTTAATAAAATTGGGTGATTAATTTTTATCAAGTGAATGATATTAAATTTGTTTTATAACCATCTTTAATATTATTCGAGTTATTCAAGAAAAGAGTTTTAGCAATATTTAATTGATTTCTACACTACTAAAACTCTTACTCATTTCAGCGCTTTAAAATCCTAGTTTCTTAAAGACAAAATAACCCACATGGCTTTCAAAGCTACCGTCATTTTGAATTTTGAAATATTTCTTCACAAGGTCAGATGAACCTTCCTGCAAATAACGTAAAGTTTTGATTTGATCTTCAGGCGTTTTCATGCGCTTTACCCAACTATCAAAGTCTAACGAAAGCGTTTGTTTGTCTAGGCCGACTAAGTCAAAGCCTGCATCTTCAATAAAATAGACCCACTCTTTCACACTATAGTTTCGTACATGACTTGGGTCTCGAATCGTTTCGATGGTCTGTAAAAATGTATCTAATATAGGCGAGCTAGAACTAATAATGTCTACAAAAATAACAATGCCATCTGGCTTAAGCACGCGGTTTACTTCTTTCATGGCAGTCGGAACATGTTGCCAGTGATGTGCAGAATATCGACTAATGACCACATCAAACTGCTGATCGCTAAAAGGCATGTCCTCAGCAATGCCCTGCTGCACAAAGATATTTTTTAATTTGCGTTGGCTCGCCGTCTTAGACACAGTGTCTAACATTTCATGAGATAAATCGTAAGCAAAAACAAGGTCGGCGTGCGGAGCAACATTGTAGGAAACATGCCCACCACCACAGCCTAAATCAAGAACTACAGCCTTTTCAATTTTCTGAATCTCATTAATAAATTTATTAAATTCAATACCTTCAGAATGAGCTTGGCTATTTAAATAGTCGAGAGATTTATTTTGATATTGTTTTTGATTTATATCATGCTGGGTGATCATAACCTTGCTCCTCCTTTGTAATGGAATTACATTAAAGGAAAAGTTAGATAAAAAATAATGATTAGTTTTTCTTCAATTGATAAATAAAAGTTATTATTTTATTTGTTTTGATATGTCATGCCAGTTAATAAAAAATAGATTTAAAGATTAATAAGAAATCCGCAAAGAGCACTGTTTAGTCACCCTTACTGAAACAGTGCTCTTTGCTCCATCCCAACCTCTATCCAGAAAGGTTCGATGCATAGAAATAGTGTATGTACCTTTGACTCAAAATGTTTCCTGTATTTTTTAAAATTTTTAAACATTCACAGCATAAAAATAAAGTATATTAATTTTTATCAGAAGATTCTTCTTTGGTTTATATTTTGAACAGAACAGAATACACACTAGATCGTATAGATCGGAAAATTTTATCTGCATTACGTGGAAATGGCCGTTTAACCGTTGCTCAACTGGCCGAAGAAGTAGGGCTTTCATCTTCTCCGTGCTGGACTCGACTGAAACGTCTGGAAACTTTAAAAATTATTGAAGGATATACGGTAAACGTAAACCAAAAAGCGATTGGCATTCATGAAGTCTTTTTTATTGAAATTACTTTAGAGCGCCATGATGACGAAATGCTAGAAAATTTCAGTGAAGCATTAGCAGATATACCTGAAGTAGTGGAAGCGCATCTCGTCACTGGTGACTATGATTATCTGGTTAAAGTAGCAGTCAAAGATGCTGACCATTACGAGCGATTTTTAAGAAAGAAACTTTATTCAATTAAAGGAATACGCCACACCCGTTCGACCTTTGCCCTACGCCCTCTCAAATCTGCTAATACAGCCGACTTAATGTTAATTGAATAAAAAGGTTAAACGCTGACAATTAAATCTTTAATTTATTGATTTTAAAATCTTTATTAAGGAAAAGCCTAGAAAATATAACAGATGATAGCTCTGTTATATTTTTTTTAAAAAATTCTGTATCTATGATTACAGCCTTCACTTCTTCAAAATGTAATTAATCTGAATTGGAGGCATCGCCATGAACATTTTGAAGAAAAAAAATAAGGCCAGTTTTGTATTCTTTATTATTACTCTCTACTCGTTTATTGGGTTTGGCTTAGGCTTCGTGATTTGGGAATACTTTTTAAAGGCCTAGTTTGCTAAAGAATACTTAACTCACCTCAGTAATAATTTCTGAAGTGATTTCTTTACTACGATGATATGCGGCCTTCATAGCTAAACGTATATCATCAGATACATTTCCTAGCTCAAACATTCTGAGTGCTGATTCGGTAATCCCGTTAGCCAAGGTCACCTTGCCACACAGATCCGCTGGCGGGACATTACTTTTACGGACCATTTCAACTGCGCCACTAGCCGCTTGGAGTGCTAAATCTAGAGCAAATTGTTTATCAAGTCCTAAAGAAACCCCTGTCTTTATCATGCTGTCTAAAATATAGAAAAAGTAAGCCGGTCCCGAACCAGACAAAGCAATAATTGCGTCTGTCTGCGTTTCAGACGGCGCCCAAAAAGTCTGACCCGTTGCAGAGTACAGCATTTCGATTAGGTCTTTATCAAGCTGGTCCATTTGCTCTGAAGCAATAAGCACATGTGTCCCCGTATGCGTCAGCACAGGTGGATTTGAAATTACACGAACAATTTTTTTCGAACCCGTAAAACGAGTCAAGTTTGCAATATCTACTCCCGCCATCATAGAAACTATAATTTTACTAGCTAACCATTTTTTTAGCGGTATAAGTGTCTCTTTTAACTGTTTAGGCTCTAGTAGCAAAACAACAATTTCAGCTTTTTTTAGTCCATTTTCTTGTTGCTTTAAAGCATTTGTATCATTAATCTTTTTCTCTTCAATGAGGTGTATTTTTTCTTTTTTAAATCCTTTTAAAACCAACCCTCCTATTAACGCTAAAGCTAGATTACTACTGCCAATAAAACAAATATTAGGTTGTACTGCACTTAACATTTAAAATGTTTTCCTTTCTTAAGAGAGGTTTATAACAACAAATATTATCTATAATTTAATTATGTATATTGAATTAATGATGACCGTCTGAATAAAGAACC
The DNA here is from genome assembly GCF_000163635.1 of Acinetobacter sp. SH024. Lineage (NCBI taxonomy): Bacteria > Pseudomonadati > Pseudomonadota > Gammaproteobacteria > Moraxellales > Moraxellaceae > Acinetobacter > Acinetobacter sp. SH024. The sequence goes on from NZ_GG753600.1 coordinate 807,882, forward strand.
CACTTTAATAAGATATATTATTAAAGTGGGTTTTGTTTTATTCGCGCAATAAATAAAACAACTTTAGATTAAGCCTAATGTATTACTATTGTTAGTAAATACCACAAAAAAAATGTTAAGCTGTGTAACATATACAAGAGTATTGTAAAAAATTCTGTAACGAATTCTATTAAGCTTATATAAAGAATATCTATTACTTAATAAGAAAATCTTTAGACCAAATTAAGGCACGGAAGTGTTCTAGTTCAAACAACTAAAGAGTTTCTTTCTTATTCGCTAAAATTCTCTCAGCTTTTCTGATTGCCTGTTGTAAATCAATATCTTCGCACACCCAAAAGGTAAAAATTTTTCCAAATAGGTGGAAATGCTGTTTAACATACTGAGAGCTATTGTCCGAATAGTGCTCTTCTATCTTAAAAACATCATTATGATTTTCTATCTTTTGACCGTCTAAAATACCGCCAATACAAATATCCATTTTAGTACCATACACCTAATTACTTATATTTTAACAAAAAATTTAGAAGCACTTTTAAGAGCATATTTTTATTCTGCTTTTTATTTTTAAAGATAAGCTTAATTAAAACTTATAAAAAACCCACAACATAGAGTGGGTTTTTAAACTCTTCTAAAGCGCTTTAGCCTTAAACATATTCTATTTAAATAATATATTTAAAACAACTCTAGTCGCTCTATGAAATTATGAATTCTGAAGAATCACAATATTTGAAGCTTGTGGGCCTTTTTTACCCTGTACTACAGTAAACTCAACACGTTGGCCTTCTAAGAGAACCTTAAAACCTTGTGTTTGAATATCGGTAAAATGAGCGAAAATATCCTTACCTTCATCAGCCGCAATAAAACCAAAACCTTTAGTTTCATTGAACCATTTTACTGTACCAGTAGAAGTAGAAGTAGAAGTAGACATATATTTATCCTAAATTTTAAAATATTATAACTTATTATTGGGGAAACCAATTTAACTAAAAAATAGACGTGAAAACTTAAATATCTGAATGAACCGAAGACTTATAAATAAAACTGCGAAATAGAAATTTATGATGACAAGAATATTTTGTTAGTTATGCTCGACTATACACGCTTCAAAATCATTTGCAATCGATATTCAAAATAATTAAAGCAAGAAAAATTTTATAGTGTTGACTCAACATCTTTCATCTTGATTTGATTAAAGATCCTTTCAATTAAAAATCTAATATTCTATATTTTAATTGAAAGAAATACTTTTAATTCTTGAGTTACTGACGCCATTAATAGAATTTCTGTTCACCAGCAGGACGTGTTTTAAAGCGTCGGTGAAACCACATGTATTGTGTAGGGGCAATGCGAATTTGGTTTTCAATAATCTTGTTTACCCTTTCAGCGTCACTGACTTCACAGCCACTTGGGAAGTTTTCTAATTTTGGTTCTACTAAAACATGATATTGCGGATTACGAATATCACCACTACGGTAAAAATATAAAGGCACAGCTGCTGCTTTTGAGATATCCATCAGTCTGCGATGAGCTGTAACTGTAGCGGCTTGAATACCAAAAAATGATGCCATGACCCCTTGTTTTAGGCCAAAGTCCTGATCTGGGCTATACCATATTGCATGACCATGTTTAAGGTTTTGTATGAGTCCACGCATGTTGTCTCGAGCAATTTGGTTTTTATATACTCGCGCACGACTACGATGAATCAGAAAATCTAAAAACGGATTGTTTTGAGGTCGGTAAACCACGTCCATATTAAAGAATAAAGTACACGCCGCTCCACCTGCATCTAAAAGCGTACTGTGGGTACCTAATAAAAGTACGCCATTTTCCTGATTATTGGTTAAATTTTCTAAACCATCTATGTGAACACGACTTTTAAACCAATTTGGGCAATACCAAGCATTTAAAGCTTCAAATACACCCGTTAAAGTATCAACAAAAAACCTGTTTAGCTTTTGCCTCAATTTGCAAAGGTGTTTTTTCTGGAAAACATGCTTGTAAATTACGTAGTGTAGTTTTTCTTCGAGAACTTAAAGATTTCCACGCTATTTTTGATAGTAAGTCAGCAAGGCGCCATTGAATAGCCCAAGGTAACATCGCAAATAACATTAGAATAAAAGCTAAAAACCATATACCCCAATATTTAAATGATAAAAAGGAAAATTGAAACTCGCCAGATTTAAACTGCCGTTCATTTTTCGTCATACTATAGATTTCTTGAGGTATAGACTTAGCATACTCACATGCTCAATTTTTAACGTTGTGTGTTTATGTTGCTTTCACTTTTATAGTTTTATATGCCCTATTTATTTATACAAAACTATATTTTAAATATTTAATCTATTCAAGGCTTAAATATACATAACCTTCTGTATACAACGATTATTTTCTCATTTAAAGTAACCGCACAATCTTGCCTCAATTGATAAATAGGATATATCAGCGTGAGCGGTCTTTTAGTATTTATAACAATAGCATTTCTTACCCTATTAAGCCCAGGACCGGGAGTTTTATTTACTGTCACAAATTCAATTAACTATGGTGTCAAAACTGCTTTGTTTGGAATAAGTGGTTTAATTATTGGTATGTTTGTAATTGCTGTAATTTCTGCCAGCGGTGTAGGACTTATTATTACTAGCAACCCTACTATTTTTACGGTTTTAAAGTTTATTGGTGCATTTTATTTAATGTATCTCGGATATAAAAACTTCACTAAAAAACTTGCAACCCAAGAGTTAATGACCGATCAACAAAAAGATAAAGCTGTAAGTAAATCTAAATTATTTTATCAGGGCCTATTTGCATCTTTGCTTAATCCTAAAACAATCGTATTTTTTATCGCACTCTTCCCTCAATTTATTGATATCAAGAAAGAGATTTTAAATCAATTTTTAATTCTTTCTTTAACCTTTTGTTTTATTGGTTTTTTAATTCATTTAGTTTACGCAAACTTCTCTTCAATTTTTAAAGAGAAAATGTTAGCTGGAAATAATTTCACGATACTCAATAAAATTAGTGGTGTTATTTTCTTTCTACTTGCCATTTTACTCATCATACAATAAAGGGCAGAGTAAAACTTGAAGTGCGACATAAACCACCTAATTAATTTAAAGGGTTTATGGAGTATATAAAATTGTCATACCATCATCTTAACTTTGAAGATCGTACTGCATTAATGCTTGAGTCAAGAAAAGAAGGCTTTTCAGCCAGAAAATTTGCTGAACTCATTAAAAGACATCCTAGTACGATCTATCGTGAGCTTAAAAGAAATAGCATCAATGACGTTTATCAAG
>NZ_GG753600.1:811769-849436 GCF_000163635.1 Acinetobacter sp. SH024
ATATTTCTGTGACCCACATTCACCTTGGCAAAAAGGCACATGCGAAAATATGAATGGTTTAATTAGGCAATATTTACCTAAAGGGATTGATTTAAATCAGGCAGATCAGCATTATTTAAATCAAGTTGCCATGTCACTGAATACTCGTCCTAGAAAGGCGTTAGATTGGCTTACACCATTAGAGAAATTTGCTCAGCTTGTTGATTATCATATGGCTTTTGAAACTGTCGCACCTCATGTTTGAATTCGCCAAGCATTGCTCGACCTATTATTTGTTAAAAAGCCTTAACTCATGGTTAGGCTTTTTAACTCATTAGATCTTTAAACATGTTCTCTTCTAATACATTTTTAGAGTGTTACTCTGTTTAATATCCAACCATAAAAGAAATCTTCGTAGTTAGGGTTGTTCTCGGTAATTTCAATATAATGCTGCCCTTGCATAATATTTAAAATGCGCACAAATACTTTTTCTCCCTCTTTATTACGTCTATTTAAGTACATAGCTAGTGCTTGCAAAGTTAGAGGTCCGTACTGACCATCTACCACAAGATTTGGCCAACCTTCTTTTCCCTCTTTATTCAGCAGATTTAAAGCACGTTGTAATAAAGGCTTTGCAAAATTGACACCGCAGTTGATAGCTGTATCGAGTAACTCTTCGGCAATAGCGGGGCTAATCGTATCAATTTGGTCAAACTGAGGTTCAAGCCAGTATTTTTGCTGATAAATAGATTTAGCGACGCTTAAGGGCAAATCTTGCATGTTGCCTTGATATCCGTTCGATCGAGCAACTGCTTCTGTAATGCCAAATTTAGTCGCATGGCCATGATCTGATGGATGGTTAACATATCCGCCTTCTCGGCTGATAACTTTTTCTAAGTATTGATCAATATTCATTTTATTCTACCTTTATATTTAAAGCTGTCTTTAGCTATTTTGGAGATCATCTTTTGCTTTTTTTAGGTCTTTAATGACCTCTACAATCGTTTTACCTTCTTGTTTATTGATGAAGTTAAATATCCATCTCACAATAGCCCAGCCCGGTAAACCACAGATGAAGAAAAATCCAGATAGGGTGATCATTCCCCAAATATCGGATACCCATTCATGCAGGTTCCATTTCATAATAATGAATGAGCCGCCTGTCAGGCTTGAAACTACTGTACAGATGAGAGCAACAATCCATTCTTGTGGAGAACGAGGAAAACGCATCATCAATACAACTGCGACAACTAAGCTGACTGCCAAAGCCACCATAATTGCAATACTATAAAAATTTAAAAATGTGGCTAACCCACTGCTAGAAACTGTTTCCATGACTTTGTCCTGCGCTAAAGGGTAAAACTTGAAAACTCATCACGTTGACCAGCTTGTGGTTTTCAATGTTTATTAATCCCTTCGTTTTCTTTATTACAGTCAATAAAAAACACTAACGCTTTAAAGCAGCGCTAAATTGCAAGACGAACTTATCCTTGACCCCATTTATTTCAGGGGTCCGAGAAAGAATGTTTGTATGCTAAAGCCTGTTAGTGTGCACCGTTTAAGGCTTGTTCAATCAACTCAATCACTGTGATTGCACCAATCGCTTTTTGCATAGAGACTTGATCATCGAATTCGAATGCGTCATCTTCAAGCTCATTTACAATCTGCTTGGCCTCCTCAAGTGCCCTTTTTATTTTTTGTACCTTATATTTGTTTACGTCTTTGGCAATTGTCGGGATATACCCTCCACGTTTTGCATTTTTAAGTTGTTTAGCTCTGTTCTGCATTGCTGTAGTCATTCACTATCTCCAACTCAATGTACTCGTTAGTAAGGCGTCTTTATCGTTTGTTATTCTTGAGGTTTTGATACATTCTTTGAGCAATATAGCTAAGCTATGACTACAAATGTGTGTTCAAAACGTTTCATCTGGTACAACAATCATAAAGAACCCAACTATATGCAATTAAGCCACTAATTTATAAACAAATATTTCCTTTTCTAAAAATGTAAAAAAGTATTAAATTTTGTGGATTTAAGCTTTTTACACGCCTTAATTTTTTGACCAAAAAGTTCATATAAGGCTTTGCCGTATATCGGAAACTTTTGTTAGGTCTCACAATCTTTGTTAAATTCTTCATGTTCTTGATACCCTTTATCGACGAACATTAAGCCTGATCCACGGAATCGGGCTTTTTTTTATTCCAATTTTTGTTTTGATAGCCTGTTTGCAAATAATAATTGAGCTATCTCCCTTTTATTCTGCTACCTGTAGAAACAAAATAAATTTAGCTTCCATCTCAAAGCTTTGATAAAGCGATAAATAGTGACTTAGGTACCATTTAAATTTTCTCTATTCATCTTGAGATATAACTGATATTATAACTATAGTTATTATTAGTCAATAACTATAGTTGTTTTACTCTATATAACTTAAGTTATATATTTGTTATAAGTTTACTGGTGTAACCATTATGGCTCTTAAAGACCGTTTAAAAGACTCTAGAATTAAAGCCAAAAAAACTCAGGCTGAAGTGGCAGAAGCTGTAAAGATGTCGCAACCTGCCTATCAGGCTTTAGAGTCAGGGAAAAATTTAAAATCCGCATTTCTTCCTTTAATTGCTCAATTTTTAGGAGTGGATGGTTATTGGTTAACGACAGGGAATACTGAAGACTCTTTTAGAGAAAGTGATGTATTTAGCCCGACTGTAGTAAGTGCAGAATCTACCGATCAATATGTCTGGATTGAAGTTGTAGAAGCTAACTTTTCTTGCGGGACAGGTGAATCTATTGAATTTCACTTTGATGCTATTAATGGAAAAATTCCATTCCCTGCTTCATTCTTTAAAGAAAAACGCGTTGCTCAAGAATGCATGCGTATTATTAAAGCTAAAGGCGATAGCATGACCGACTACATTAAAGACGGTGATTTGGTGGGTATTGATATCTCTCAAACAGAAGTCATTGATGGCGAGATTTATGCGGTTTACTTTGCTGGCGAAGGAATGATTAAACAGATTTTTAAAGAGGCAGATGGCTCTTTAATTTTGCATAGCTTAAATGAAAAATTTAGAGACCGACGCGTAACAGAAGAGAACGGTAAAAACTTTAAGGTTATGGGTCGCCAGTTCTGGCGAGCAGGCTAATCTAGTTATTAAATATAATTAAAATAATAATGCACTTATTTTTAATCACTTCAGCCTTTTTATAACTTTAATTATTTATATAACCTGTAGACATAAAAAAACCTATCTCCTTTAAAAGAGATAGGTTTTCTCGCTTTATTACCATGGTTTTATCAACAATATGTATTTAAACGATAAAGTTGATTAAACCCGGCATAGAAGCTTTTACCATCTTGGTTTAACTCAATTTCTTCACCAGATTGAAGTTGAATTTTTTTACCAACTTCGACCCAACGATATCCATCGAGAGAGTTTTGTTTACGCACATGAGGAACAATCCTCACATTAATTTCGTTGCCATTTACGGCTGTGGCAATGTGCCACTCATTTACTATATTCACAATCATTCACTCATCACTGAGCTCATGTGATTTTACGGTATGTAATTAGAACGCTAGATTTAGGGTATGGACAGTTCGTCTAGAATTTAATATTTAGCTTTATATAGGGTTATTTATAAGCTAATTGCTTTTCATAATTTTCGTATTATGAAAAGTGGTACATCACAGAGCATAATATTTTTGGATGCGGGAGTCGGATTTGAACCAACGACCTTCGGGTTATGAGCCCGACGAGCTACCAGACTGCTCCACCCCGCAATTGGAAGTAAGCTTTATACGCTCATATATTTTATAAAGCAAACTTTATTTTTTAATCGGTTGTAATTATTAACAATTCTCTTTTTATTATTTTTTTATTTTAACCGTTCAGTCTAAATTCACTTATCAATTTCAATTTTTAATTCTTTAAATTGTTGTATTTATTTTAAATAGAACCCGATATTCATAGACAACAATTGCCTTGGTTGGATGGCTTTTATACTATCTAGTTTGGCCCTTTAATTTTTAGTTCGTATGTCTGAACCTCAGTTTTCCCTTAGTGAATATCTCGGCACAGTTCAGGAAGTCATACGTGTGGCTTTTGATGAGCCAGTTTGGGTAAAAGCAGAAATTCGAAATTTAAATATTAAGGGCGGTCATTACTATTTAGAACTCGCAGAAAAAGATGCAGAGACGGATAAAGTCATTGCCAGCTGTAAAGCCACGATCTGGAAATTTTCAGCAAGTAAAATTGTTTTAAAATTCGAACGTGAAACTGGAATTGAGATTTCAAGTGATTTAAATGTACTCATCAAAATTAGAGCACGTTTTGATCCTCAATATGGATTTTCGGTCAACATTGAAGAGATTGACTCAAGCTTTACATTGGGTGAAATTGCTAAACGTTACCAGCAAATTATTGAACGACTTACTCAAGAAGGTTTAATCCATAAAAATAAACTTCTTCCCACTCCTTTTGATATTCAAAATGTTTTAGTCATTGCCCCACAAAATGCTGCGGGCCTTGGTGACTTTAAAAAAGATGCAGATGCACTTGAGCGAAATGGGGTTTGCCATTTTGTGTATCACACCGCTACTTTTCAAGGAAACACGGCTGCAACCAGTTTGATTGAATCCTTAGGTTCAGGTTTAAGACAATGGGCCAGCACCTTTAACTTTCCACCTGATTTGATTGTGATTATTCGCGGTGGTGGATCGGTAAATGATTTGGCTTATTTAAATGATTACGAACTTGCCGCCCTACTTTGCAAACGTAGTGTACCGATTTGGGTAGGTATTGGTCATGAAAAAGACCGTACAATTCTTGATGAAATTGCTCATCGCTCATTTGATACACCAAGTAAAGTCATTGCTGGTATCCGAAACCACATTGTTGAACGCGTCCAAGAAGCTGTAGATAGCCTGCAAACGATTAAGCTACTTTCTCAGCATCAAATCACGACCTATCAAAGCAAAAATGATCAACTGCTTCATCACATTAAATCTTCGGCACAGAGTCAACTTAGCTCGGCACATCGTTTGCTTGACCAGATGAAAGAACGTATTCAGTTTAGCTCACAGCAACAAGTTAAATTTTCATTAGCCCAAATCGAATCTTTGATGAAAGAAATTCTTTTGCAAAACCCGAAACAGGTTCAGGCCAAGGGCTATGCAATTGTTAGATCAGAAGGAAAAGCGATTCGCTCTATACATCAAATTTCAAGCCCCGCCATTGCTATTGAGATGCAAGATGGTGTGGTTGAAGCCAACATTACACAGGTAATTCCACATGAAGAATGAAGAGTTAACGTTTAAAGATGGTCATGACATTTTGAAGAAAAATGCCGAATTACTTGAATCTCAGGAAAGCCCAGATATCGATAATTTAATGAAGATTGTTGAAGAATCTATTACGGCTTATAAAGCGTGTAAATCACGTATTGAAGCTGTTCAACAAGCTCTAGATGAGACATTCAAAGAATAAAAAAAGCCCACTCCTACTTCTCATTGAAGGAATGGGCTTAGTGAAATCCACTTAATCCTGAAATGCAAAAATGTGGATTAGGTCACATTTTTACACAGGCATAGTCCCATAACCATTTTAGATGTTCAATATTTTAATTGTGTCTATACGTTAGTTTGGCTTAATTTTCACCATCTCTTAACTAAATGACTTCTATTAAGACCATACAAAATACAAACTCTGCTCATGGTTATTGTTAAATTTAATTTAAGAGTTATTCCTCACTGAATGGACCAATTAACTGATAAATTTTGCCGTCTCTAGGGTTTTCATAGAGCAAATCCATATTGGGTAAAATAATATCATCATTAATTTCAATATGTTCAACACTTTTATGAAGCTCAAGCGCATGGTCATTCATGGGTCTAACTTTTGCCAAAGCAATTGATTCTTTATCAAACTGGTCCTTGATAATTACTTTTAATCTTGTCATGAAAATCTCCTGAAAATTAAATTTTTTAATATAAATAAAGGGTTAAGTTTAAAATGAGCTAATCGCAGAATAGCCGATTGGCATCGCAAAAAAAGTTAAAATAAATGCAGCCGTACGTTGTAAATTACGTTGGTTTAACCAAGTTACTTTGTTTGAAATTAATACGGTTCCAAAAGCAATCCATAAAAATGCAATGGGTGTAATTAATGATAAAAAAATAGCAATATGCACAAAATAAACGTGAAGCACTTCCCATGCTGCATGTGGAAAAATAGCAGAAGCAAAGAGTAAAGCTTTAGGATTTAAAAGTGTTGCAACAAATAAAGCCTTAGGCGTAATTAGTGGGCTGTCTAATTTGATATCATTTGTTGATGTTATCCAAAGTTTAAATGCAAGGTAGAGAATAAAAGTTGCACTTATTAACTTTAATAAGGCAGGAAGCCAAGGGATAAAATGTGAAACTGACTCAAGCAAAACACCCCATGAAGTAATTGCAATGAGATAACCCATCACTTCAGCAGGAATAAGTTTAAGAGACTGCTTCACCCCTGCTTGTATTCCAGCCGAGGCTAACAATGTATTTGTTGGGCCTGGAGTCAACAAAATGGTGACCACAAGTCCAATAAACATAAATGACACCATAGGCAACGAACTCTTTAGTTATGCTAGGCGAAATATGTCAAAAAGGAATATCTATTGTCGACATAATGGTTGTAACAAGAAATATTGAATTTTATTTTTTTAATTTTAAAACAAATAATTAACTCCACCTGACTACAAATTCACTTACTATTTCAATAATTTTAAATATGCAAAATCGATCACAGAAACATAGAATAAGCGCTATTTTTTCTGCTCGCTAAATAATTAAATCAAGCTTTTTTTCACAGAAAAATAAGCCGTTATTTTTAATATTTAACCCTTATTTAGCTTATTTAATAAACGCTTTTTTCTGACTTGAAATTTGAAAAATGATCAATATATAAACAACTAGAAATCGTGATTTTACTGAATATGATGTCCCGTTCCCCATCAATTCTTTGATTGTCGCTTTCATCAAATAAATCAGATGATGGAGGATGCATGATGAATGCTTATGTTCGCCCTCATCCAGATGGTTTTAAATCTTATTTAGGTAAGAATCAGAAAACCGGACTCTACATTGTACGAGTTGGTTGGACGGTTTATGAAATGAATGGCAATGGCTCTGTGCTATACATTGTTAAGAACGAAGATACGATTCCGTTGGATGTAGAAAAGTTTAAAACTGATCGCCCCAAAATTTATGCTGCTCTTCTAAGTGAAGTTCAGTTTCAACGCAAGAAACAACTTGCGATTGATCTCCAGAAATCAAACATCCCTTCTTATGACCGTAAAGCCTACAAAAAACGGCGTGGCTTTATAGACTCTTAAGTAAAGGTTTCACTTTAAACTCATATAGAAAAAGCACCCTTAGGTGCTTTTTCTTTTAACGACCAGTTGTAATTAATACGAGCATACTCAGTATTAAAGTGCTTAATGATCGTTTGCAATGTATGTGGACTTCATGCTCAGCTCCGTGAGCAAATTGATTAACGTTTTCCATTTCGTGTGCCCTTAAAGTTCACACTGATAATTTGCACAATTTTCACACAATAAGAAATTAGCCAAAAGTATTATATCGAATCAAATTTTAAATCTAATGCTGGGCAAATAGTTTTGAAATTTATAACTGAAGTAGCTAGATGTAACATTCTTATACGAGGTTAAACCCTATTGAGCGTTTGTAGACCTTTCATTTCAAACTCACCTACCAAAGAAATGATTTTATAAAATGAAAAGAGATAACAATATTCTGTTTTTTAATAATAGTCTTCGACAGGAGAACTTTTATGGAAACTCAACAAGAAACCAACTCTTCTTTATTTTGTAATGCTTCTACCTCAATTCAAGCATGTATTGAATGTATGATTGCCTGCAAAACATGTGCAGCAGCATGTTTGCAAGAAGAACATGTAAGTATGATGCGTGAATGTATTAAGCATTGCATGACATGTGTAGAAACCTGCCAACTTTGTACGTCTTTAGAACTCAGAAACTCTGAGCTAGCAGAATCAGCTATGCAACTTTGTGCGAACGCTTGTCAACTTTGTGCAGCAGAATGCAGTAAACATGACCATGAACACTGCCAAGTTTGTGCTAAAGCATGTTTTGCTTGCGCACAAGCTTGTCTAGCATATCGTTCCTAAGTGGTATTCACAACTTTAAGCCTACGCAATCTTTAGATCGTAGGCTAATTAAAATATTTTAGATAACAGTAAATTAGATATTTTTTATTTAAGCTGATTACAATTTTTACTTTTTTACAGGCATAAAAAAAACCCGCATCTTGGGGAAAATGCAGGCTCTTAGATCTCCCACAACGACCATGAGTTCATTATTAAACTTGAACTTTAAACCGTTAACCAAATGTACCCTTAATAAAAACAAATTGCAATACAGAAAAGTCTGTATATTTGAAATATTTTATTATTTTTACATTACTTTTTCATAAATAGTTTAAAAGTATAAGATATTTCCAAATAAGAAATATCTTTTTTACAGGCATTAAAAAAGCCCGTTTCACGGGCTTTTCTGCAACGGTGAGCAATGTAAGCGTTGTGTCTATCCAACTCTTGTTTGCTCTTTGCTAGCTATATGTAAGGTCTTATCGTATCTTTTGCCCTGTCCCAAGTTTCCCTGTGGAGCGAGGAGATATTACGATTACCTTAGGTACAGTTATAGCACATTATTTATTCATGACTAGTCTTGTTCACGTTTTTTTACAAATGAACAAAATACGATCTAACCTTAATATTTAAGGGTTTTCTACCCCATTTGGATATTGGCGAGCGTCATCACAAATTGGATACCACTTCACTTGTGAATTGACAAAAGCATGAGAGATGACTGGCATCGATATTTCTTCATTAATAAGTCCGACCCTCAGGCGTACCACTTCTGGCTTATCTAGACGTTCACTCCAGATCGGTGAACCGCAAGTTTTACAGAACACTCTCTTTTTGTTTGGAGAAGCAAAATACGCTTGCAAAAGATTTTCACCCTGTACAATGTTTAAATCAGTTTTCTGTACCTGTGTAATAGCTGCAAAAGCAGCCCCTTGTGCTTTTTGGCATTGTTTACAATGACAAACCATAATGGGATTTAATTCAGCATTAATGCTGAGTTGAACACCATTACAAAGACAAGAAGCTGTATAAATCATGATTTTACCTTTTTATTTTTATGGGATTTAGCTTACACCCACCCCTTTTTCAATATGATCTAAAATGGCACAAGAAGCCTGTTGGTCGCCACAGCAATCATCGGCAGAAGCCTGCAAAATATTAACCATTTCTTGTAGGTGGGCAATTTTTTGCTTTAATTCGTCAATGTGTTTGACGGTTAAGGCTTTCACCTCTGCACTATGCCGATCAGTATTTTTCCAAAGTGAAATAAGCTCTTTCATCTGTTCAGATGAAAAACCTAACTCTCGAGCATGCTTTAAAAAGTTTAAAGTTTTAAGGTCTGTTTCTGAATAGATGCGATAGCCAGAAGCAGAACGCTGAGCTGCTTCAAGTAAACCGATTTCTTCATAGTAGCGAATCATTTTCGCCGAAATGCCCGAATGTTTGGATGCCTGACCGATATTCATCTCACACCTCAAATATTAAATTTGGTTTAAGACCTGCTGTCATGATCTTAAACCAAAAGTTGATTTTCAGCACGCTTACTCTACTGGCGCATGAAAGCGTTTTAAGCGTAATGCATTGCCTAAAACAAAGACCGAAGAAAGTGCCATCGCGCCTGCTGCAAACATCGGTGAAAGTAACACACCAAATGCTGGATATAATGCCCCTGCTGCAATTGGAATTAGGGCTACGTTATATACAAATGCCCAGAACAGGTTTTGACGTATGTTTCGCATGGTGGCTTTACTTAATGCAATTGCATTCGGTACGCCTTTTAAACTACCTGACATGAGCACAACATCAGCTGCTTCGATGGCAACATCTGTTCCTGTACCAATAGCTAAACCTACATCTGCTTGCGCCAAGGCTGGTGCATCGTTAATACCATCACCAACAAAAGCTAAGCACCCATACTGTTTTTGCAGTTGGCGGACTGTGTCCACTTTGCCCTCGGGTAAAACCTCTGCCACAACTTCGTCAATGTTCAGCTTTTTGGCAATTGCTTGCGCCGTATGACGGTTGTCTCCTGTAATCATGGCAACCTTGAGGCCTAATTGATGCAAGGCCTCAATCGCAGCATAGGTTGTTTCTTTAATTGGATCTGCCACGGCAATAATTGCTGCAAGTTGCTGGTCAATGGCAACATAGAGTGGTGTTTTGCCTTCTTCACCTAACTGAGCAGCAATCGCTTGGAATGAGTTGGTATCTAAACCAAGTTGATGCATATAACGGTCTGCGCCAATTTGTACTTTCTGGCCTGAAACTTCTGCTTCAATACCTGAACCTGTAATCGAGTTAAATGCTGTTACTGGTAATAAGTTTAAGCCTTCACTCTCTGCTGCTTGAACAATCGCGAGTGCAATCGGATGTTCAGACTTGGCTTCGACTGAGGCAACTAAAGTCAGCACTTGTTCACGCTCAAAACCTGATTGCACATTAAAGTCAGTCAGTGTCGGTTTACCTTCGGTGAGTGTGCCCGTTTTATCAACTGCAACTACTTGAGCTTCTTGTAAAAGCTGCAAAGCTTCACCTTTACGGAACAAGACACCTAACTCGGCACCACGTCCAGTACCAACCATAATAGAAGTTGGTGTTGCAAGCCCCATCGCACAAGGACATGCAATAATCAGTACTGCAACGGCATTCACCAATCCAAAAGTGAGCGCAGGTTCTGGCCCAAAAATAAACCAAACCAAGAAAGTAATTGCAGCAATTAACATCACTACAGGTACAAACCACATGGTGACTTTATCGACTAAGCCCTGAATCGGAAGTTTAGAACCTTGGGCTTGTTCAACCATACGAATAATTTGTGAAAGTACAGATGAGCTACCCACTGCGGTTGCCCGAATGTTCAGTGTTCCGTTTTGATTGACCGTACCACCGACCACCTGTTGTCCCACTACTTTTTCAACAGGAACTGGTTCACCCGTAATCATAGATTCATCAATGTAGCTGTGCCCTTCAACCACTTCACCATCGACTGGCACACGTTCACCCGGCCGAATTTCTACAATAGTTCCACTGACCACTTCGGCAACAGCAACTTCAACCACTTGACCGTCACGTTGAATACGAGCTGTTTTGGGCTGCATTCCTACTAAATGTTGAATAGCTTGTGAAGTACGCCCTTTGGCTTTGGCTTCAAAATATCGCCCAAGCAAAATTAAACTGACAATAACGGCAGCCGCTTCAAAGTAAACATTGACGGTACCTTGGGGTAATACCTGCGGCATAAAGGTTGCTACGACCGAGAAACTGTAGGCAGCCAAAGTGCCAACAGCAACCAACGAGTTCATATCTGGTGCCAAACGCCACAGGGCTGGAATCCCTTTTTGGTAAAAACGGCGACCTGGAAAAACGAGAACTAATGTGGTCAAAGCAAACTGTAAAAGCCAGCTATTGTATTGACCAATCGTGTCCATGATCCACATGTGAAAAGCTGGAATGAGATGTGAACCCATTTCCAGAATAAACACAGGTAAGGCCAACACAATCGAAATGATCAAATCTTTTTTAAGCTGATCTAACTCTGATGCTTTTTTGTCGAGCTGCTCATCTTGATTTTTTTCAGATGCTTTCGCGTCATAACCTGCTTTTTTAACAGCACGAATTAGGTCTTCAACATTGACTGATGCATCTGCCTGCACCCAAGCTTGCTCTGTTGCTAAGTTGACTGTGGCTTCTTGAACGCCGTCTACTTTTTTAAGGGCTTTTTCAACACGAGCAACACAAGATGCACAAGTCATACCCTCAATAGACAACTCCACTGGCGCAGCTTTTGGAACATCATACCCTGCTCGTTCAACTGCTTTAACCAGTGCTTCACGCTGAATCGGTTGATTTGAATAAACAACGGCTTTTTCTGTTGCCAAATTAACGTTAGCAATCTCTACATTTTCAACTTTCTTAAGTGCTTTTTCGACACGACCTACACACGAGGCACAGGTCATGCCCTCAATTGAGAGTGTTTCACTATATGCTGGCAATTTTGTGTTTTTTGAGTCCATCAAACACCTCTGCAAATCTACAAAATTTAATATTCTGTATTGAGCATACAGATTCCCATCATGGGAAGGTCAAGCATATTTTTTTAAAAATTTGGTCTTGACCTTACAATCATGACAAGGTTTAGACTCAGTGTTATCCAAACAAACATCTCATTCTTGATGGAGTATGAACATGAAACTACTTATTGAAAATATGACTTGTGGTGGCTGCGCTCGTGGCGTGACTGCGACGATTCAAGATATCGACCCAAATGCAAAAGTAGATGTAGATTTAGCGACCAAAATCGTGACTGTTGAAAGCAGTGAAAGCGTCGATAAAATTACCGAAGCACTTGAAGAAGATGGTTTCCCAGCGAAAGTGCAATAGTCGATAAGGCCTAACGTTTAAAGTTAGGCCTTTATTTTTGAGCTTGTTGATATTGACTCAAAGCTGAAATTTTTTAATTCGATAATCCAGTGCTGCCCGAGTTAGCCCCAATAAACGTGCCGCTTCAGACACATTATGATTTGCCTTTTTTAAAGCCGTTAAAATTAACTGCTTCTCGTGTTCTTCTAAATTAAACTCTGCCTGCAACAATTGCTCAAAGTCGGTTTCAACAACTACAGCCTGCTCTGGTTCATGCTTGATCTGTGGGAAAATGGCATTTAACTTAATCAGTTGCTGATCATCCGTTAATAAAACAGCCCTTTCTAATAAATTTTCCAACTCACGAATATTTCCCGGCCATTCATATTGCTGCATAAAAACTTTGGTCTTTTCACTTACACCCTGAATGGTTTTGCCGTACATTTTTTCAAAGCGATGAAGAAAATGTTCAACCAATAAAGGAATATCTTCACGGCGCTCTCGCAAAGGCGGGATCTGCACAGGGAAAATATTTAAGCGATAATATAAATCTGCCCGAAATCGCCCTGTTTTTACAGCCTGCTCAAGATCTTCATTGGTTGCTGTAATTACACGGATATCTAAAATACGTGTCTGTGAATCTCCTACTCGCTCAAATTCACCTTCCTGCAAAATGCGTAATAGTGCTGCTTGTGCACGAGGTGAAAGCTCAATCACCTCGTCTAAAAAAATCGTACCACCATTGGCTCGTTCAAACTTCCCCAAGCGAAATTGATGCGCTCCTGTATAAGCCCCTTTTTCTACCCCAAATAACTCAGACTCAATTAACTCTGGTGGAATCGCTGCACAGTTTACTGCAATAAAAGGTTGGTCTTTTCTTTGGCTATTTGCATGAACTCCTCGAGCAAAAGCTTCTTTACCAACGCCGGTTTCACCTTGTAGCAAAATAGAAACTTTCGAACCTGCTGCTTTTGTTAATAATGCACAGACCTGTTTATAAGATGCTGACTTACCCACAGAACTAAATAATTGGTAATCGGCTTCACTGTCGCTATAAATTGATTTTTTAAGTTCAAAAAGTTCAGCCTGCAACGCAATTAGTTCTTTTTCCATGGGTTCGGGAGACATGAACTGAATCAGTTCATCAGCATTTTCCCACTCTTCTAAAGGCTTACCAATAATACGGCAATGCTCATCGCCGCAAGCTTTACACTCTATTTCTTGATAAATAATGGTCATGCCCGTCGCAAAACTACTGTAGCCGCACGCATAACCCAGAAGCATCCAGCACGCAGGTTCATCACTTGGGCCAAAATGCTCTAAATGCACATCGGCTTCAAAAGAATTGAGCCAATTTAAATCGGCATAAAACTGTTTTTTATCGTGGCTTAAATTGAGCTGGTTGGCCTGTACTTGCACCATTCCACGAATGGCGTGCATTTGTGGACCCGCCATAAAAGCATCGTGTTCATTTAAATCGGGACGCATTTTTGTAGTAACTTCTGCATCTTTTAACCCAGCTTGATAACCTAAACGAATAAAAAAACGCTTGGTCCGTTCAAGCCCAATCATGTGCGCTAAGTCTTTACGCAAATATCCCATAATGCTGGTGTGTAAAAGCAGCATCCGATATTCATCAAACCAGATTTGGCCGTGGGCAGTATCAAAGTGCAATTTAGACAGCAAATCGTGAATTTCTTGCGGATGATCTGCGTATCGTCCCGTTGTATCGTATTTTACTCGAGCCATGAGTGATCTGTTTTAATCCATTAAACACATTTGGGTTTTATCTCATCTTATCGAAGAACCAGATAAATGTCCTAGTATCTTAAAGACATAACTTCATACTAAAAAAGTATTTCTAAATCTCTCCATTTAAAGCCTCAAACAATCTAAAAAGAAATTTTTACGACCCTATTCATCAAATCATGAATATCTCTATTTCACCATTCAAAAAAATTCATGAAATGGTGAATTTAAAAAATTCCTCATTTTCCATAAAAATCTTAATTAATTGTTTTTAATAATAAAAATAAAGTTGGCATAGCTTTTGTAAAGCTTATAGCGAGAGCAAGGAGCATTCATCAATTTCAAGACCATGTCTTGATGGAGTACAGCATGACGCAACCTCAAGTCGAAGCATTAACCAAATATATTCGGGTCACTGGCGACTTAAACGCAGAGTTTATCGAATTCGATTTTGCCATTCACGATCCAAGTCTATTTGTGGAACTGGTTTTGCCTAAACATGCATTTAATGATTTTTGTAAGACCAATCAAGTGGTTGAAATGACCCAAGAGCAGCAAGCTTTTAACGATGCTCAGGAAGAAAAATGGCGCTATGGCACTGAAGCAACCTTAGTCGGCACGCAACGTAATAGCAACGATCAAGATGATCAGATGTAAAAAATATAAGGAGATAAAGCCATGACTTTAGAAATCAAAACGTCAAATGTCGAACCTATTCGCCAGAACTACGCCTATATCGAAAGACGATTTGGTAGTAAGCCAGCAACTCGATATCAAGAAGTAAGTTTTGATGTACAGGCAGAAACTAACTTTCACTATCGTCCTTTGTGGAAACCTGAAAAGACCTTAAATGATAAAACCCATACTGCCCTGCAAATGCAAGACTGGTATGCATTTAAAGATCCACGTCAATTCTATTATGGAACTTATGTTCAGCACCGTGCGCGTTTACAGGACACAGCCGAAAGTAATTTTGCTTTTTTCGAAAAACGTCAGCTTGCAGAGCATTTGTCTGACGAAGTCAAAGCCAAGGTTATTGAATGCCTATTGCCATTTCGCCACGTTGAACAAACTGCAAACTTACACATGATGTCTGGCAGTGCCTATGGTTATGGCACCGTACTTACCCAAGCTTGTATTTATGCCGCGATGGATCATTTAGGAATTGCGCAGTACATCTCACGGATTGGCTTAGCTTTAGATGGCAACAGCGGCGACTCACTACAGCAGGCAAAACAGGCTTGGATGCAACATCCTGCATGGCAAGGCTTACGCCGTCTGTGTGAAGAAAGCCTCACCGAGCAAGACTACTTCAAACTCTTTTTATTACAAAATCTTGTGATTGACGGCTTTGTGACCGAGCTTGTTTATCAACAGTTTGATCAGTGGTTAGTGAGTCAAAATGCTCGTGACTTAGCCATGCTGACTGAATTTATGAAAGACACTTTAGGTGATTTACGTAAGTGGTCAGACACCGTCATTAAAACTGCGGCAGCAGAATCCGATCATAACAAACAGCTATTAAATGAATGGTTCACCCAGTCTTTAGCTCAAGTAAAAGCAGCCTTTACACCTTGGGCAACAGCAGCCTTAACAGCAGATGCAGTCGATCAAGCAGAACAAGTCGTGATTGATCGCGCAAAAAAACTCGGCCTACAACTAGAACTTGCAAATGCTTAAGGAGAAGCAACATGTCTAAAGTCTATCTCGCGTTACAAGACAACGATACTTCACGCTACATCCTTGAAGCGATTGAAGAAGATAACCCTGAAGCTTCAATTCAGTATTTACCCGCCATGATCCGAATTGAAAGTGAAACTGATTTGGTCATTAAAGCCGAAACCGTATCTGAAAAACTAGGCCAAGATTGGGATATCCAATCGTTACAACTCAACATGATTACGCTGGGCGGCAACGTCGAAGAAGATGACGATACTTTCCGCCTTCACTGGAATTAATCACAACATAGACGTTGTTTAACAAAGATTTAAGGATGATCAATCATGACAACTCAAACGAAAGAAACCAGCAAAAAATTAAATGCGAAAGATCGTTACCGCACATTAACCCGTGATCTGGACTGGGACTTTTCCTATGCTGACCGTAAAGAGGCCTTCCCTTATGAAGAGTTTGAAGGTATCAAAATTACGGACTGGTCTAAATGGGAAGATCCTTTCCGCTTAACCATGGATGCTTACTGGAAATATCAGGCAGAAAAAGAGAAAAAACTTTATGCCATTTTTGATGCCTTTGCTCAAAACAATGGTCAGATGAATGTCAGCAATGAACGCTACTTAAATGCGATCAAACTCTTTTTAACGGCGGTTACTCCACTTGAATATCAAGCTTATCAAGGCTATGCACATGTAGGCCGCCAGTTTAGTGGAATTGGAGCACGTATTGCTTCTCAGATGCAGTCGATTGATGAGCTGCGTCATGTACAGACCCAAATTCATGCCATGAGCCATTACAACAAGTTCTTTGATGGTTTTCAGGATTGGGCGCACATGCATGACCGCGTTTGGTATTTGTCTGTGCCTAAATCATTTTTTGAAGATGCCCGTTCTGCTGGCCCTTTCGAATTTTTATTAGCGATTAGTTTTGCTTTTGAATATGTACTTACCAACTTGCTGTTTGTGCCATTTATGTCAGGTGCAGCTTATAACGGCGATATGGCAACCGTAACCTTTGGTTTTAGTGCGCAGTCAGATGAAGCTCGCCACATGACGCTTGGTCTTGAAATCGTGAAATTCTTGCTCGAACAACATGAAGACAACGTACCTATTGTTCAGGAATGGATTGATAAATGGTTCTGGCGTGGGACACGTTTGCTTTCAATTGTAGGCATGATGATGGATTACATGCTGCCAAACAAAGTGATGTCTTGGAAAGAAGCTTGGGAAGTTTACTTTGAACAAGCAGGCGGCGCACTATTTAAAGATTTGAGCCGTTATGGCATTCGTATGCCGAAATATAGCGATGTCATTGTGAAAGAAAAAGAGCATGTCTCACATCAGGCATGGTGGATTTTCTATAACTTTGGTCATGCTGCCGGTTTCCATACTTGGATTCCAACTGACGAAGAAATGGATTGGTTATCGGCTAAATATCCAGACACTTTCGATAAATACTACCGTCCAAAATGGGAGCTGGCTCGCAAAATGGAAGCCGAGGGTAAACGCTTCTATAGCGCAGGTTTACCACAGCTTTGTCAGGTTTGTCAGATTCCAATGACCTTTACCGAAATGGGTGATGACCCAACTCAGTTTAGTTATCGCCATAGCATCTACCAAGGCGAACACTACCACACCTGTTCAGATGGCTGTCATGACATTTTCGAACGCGAGCCTGAGAAATATATACAAGCATGGCTACCTGTAAATCAAATTTTGCAAGGCAACTGTGGTGGCGGTGACCTCGAAACCATGCTCCGTGATTATTACCGCATGAATGTCGGCGCCGACAATCTGGATATTGAAGGCTCACCAGATCAACAACGCTGGAAAAAATGGAAAGGCAACGCAGCTTAAGCACAAGGAATTTTCAGGCAGTGATCAAGCTGCCTGATAGGAAATAAGGAGATTGAACATGACTGTTCGCGCGATACACAACAATTATCAATTTGAACCACTTGATTTGCAAAAAAATTATGGCGATCAATTCTTACTTTACGTGGGTTGGGATCATCACACCCTTTTTTGCTCGGCACATGCCATGCTTGCCTCGCCTCAACAAACTTTTGAACAGTTGATTGAGCAACAAATTACAGGTGGTTTTGCCCAACATCCAGATTTTGCCAAAATTGATTGGTCAAAAGTGCAATACACCTTAGATGGTCAAACAATCGAACCAGAGAGTACAAAAACTTTGGCAGAGCTTGGTTTTGGGCATAAGTCATTACTTCGTTTCGTTACGCCAGAGTTAAATGGCTATAACGACAGCTACGTTTAATTCGGAGGTGTGTCATGAGTTATCAAGTCACCATTGAACCGATCGGAACAACGATTGAAGTAGAAGAAGACCAAACCATTTTAGATGCTGCCCTACGTCAAGGCGTTTGGTTACCCTTTGCCTGTGGTCATGGCACTTGCGGGACATGTAAGGTTCAAGTCACCGATGGTTTTTATGATGTCGGTGAAGCCTCTCCCTTTGCGCTCATGGATATTGAACGTGATGAAAATAAGGTGCTTGCCTGCTGCTGCAAACCACAATCCGACATGATCATTGAAGCCGATGTCGATGAAGACCCAGATTTCTTAGGTCATTTGGTTCAAGACTTTCAAGCGACAGTAATTGAAATAAAAGACCTGTCGCCGACCATCAAAGGAATCCGACTACAACTAAATCGTCCAATTGAGTTCCAAGCGGGTCAATATATCAATGTCCAGTTCCCATATATTGAAGGAACTCGTGCATTTTCAATTGCTAATTCGCCAAGTGAAGTGGGCATTGTTGAGCTGCATATTCGTAAAGTTGAAGGCGGTGCAGCGACGACTTATGTGCATGAACAACTTGCCACAGGTGATCAGCTTGATATTTCAGGCCCTTATGGACAATTTTTTGTACGCAAGTCAGATGATCAAAACGCCATCTTCATTGCAGGTGGTTCAGGTCTTTCAAGTCCACAATCGATGATTTTAGATTTACTTGAGTCTGGAGATAGTCGCACGATTTACCTCTTCCAAGGAGCACGAGACTTGGCAGAGCTATACAACCGAAATTTGTTTGAACAACTCGTAAAAGACTATCCGAACTTCCGTTATATCCCTGCTCTCAATGCACCAAAAGCAGAAGACCAATGGACTGGATTTACCGGATTTGTGCACGAGGCTGTTGCCGATTACTTTGAAAATCGATGTGGTGGACACAAAGCGTATTTGTGTGGACCACCCATCATGATCGACTCGGCAATTTCAACACTCATGCAAAGTCGCTTATTCGAACGGGACATTCACACTGAACGGTTCTTAAGTGCAGCAGATGGCGCTGCTGGACAATCGCGTTCGGCTTTATTTAAACATATTTAAAGATAAATTTTTAAGCACTCCGCTTTTTCAAATGAGCTTTGTATTTGTAATTTAGAAAGAAAATACAAGGCTCACAGGAGTTCTGCATCCCAAATTTTTAGACTAAACAGACTTAAGTTTTTAAAGACCGTTAAGGAATAACGTTTTTTAGTGACAAGCCAAACAACACAGAATAGGACATTCTATGAATAACAAAATTGCTGCAATCATATGTGGTGTAATCAGCGCCCTTTACCTTCCTTCTGCATTTGCGACAGAAAACGGCTCGGACTCTTTTGCCTTAGGTGCCGAAGGTATGATGGCGGGTGCCTTACCACCTGCTGGGGTTTATCTACTCAGTTATTATCAAAATTATCACGCATCAGAGTTTCAAAATGGTCCCGACCAGTTCCATGTTGATGTCAACGCCGTGGTTCCGCGGTTGGTCTGGATGACCGATCAAAAAATTATGGATGGACAACTCGGGTTTTATGCAGCTCAACCATTGGTTGATCTAAGACTCAAAGTAAATGGAATGGCTGACTCAAACCAAGGTCTCGGAGACTTGATTTTGGGTGGCATGCTCGGCTGGCATCAAGGAAATCATCACTGGATTGCAGCCCTAGAAACTGTGCTCGGGACAGGAGAATACAACACTCCAAGTACGACACATCCAGTTGAAGCTAATCTCGGGAAAAACTATCACACCATTCGACCGATTATTGCCTATAGTTATGCCAACGCGGCAGGTTTAGATCTATCTACTAAACTGTCTTATAGCTGGAATACGCGTAACGACGCGACTGACTACCAGTCTGGACAATACATTGCGGGTGACTATAGCTTGGGTTATCGCATTAACCCAAAAATCAAAGTGGCAGTTGAAGGCTATGCTTTTAAACAAACCACAAATGACAAAGTAAACGGAAGTGACATTGGGTTTAAAGGACAGGCTTTTGCAATTGGTCCAGGCATTCAATATGCCGATAAGAACTGGTCTATTGAAGCCAAATTTCTAAAAGAAACCGAAGCCGAATATCGTCCCGAAGGCCATACCAGCTGGCTAAAACTGATTTGGGCTTTCTAAACTACTTCAACGCATAGCTTCAGCTTTTGAGGCTATGCACTTCTCTTATTTAAAGATCGATACCATTTGAATCATCTATCGGGTTCTGATCGAGCGTGAAAACGGTGCGTTTATATGGAATACCTTCAAGATCATACACCTGATAAATACAATCAAACAGTGACTGTAAATCTTCACTTCGATCCATTGCCCGTGCTGTAATAAAAATTGGGCTGACCGCGCCGTTATCTAAAATCGGAATATAGTTTAAGTGTGGAAATCGAATGGTATCGGCACTTGCTGGAATAATGCAGATCCCTTCTCCAGCTGCAACTAAGCCCAAAGCCAATTGAATTTCTCGTATCTCATGCATATTTTTTGGAACCAAACTATGCTCGGCAAAAATATTCAAAAGCTGGGTCGAAAAATTGGGTTTCGGTGAAGTGGGATACATAAACATCTTTTCATCAATAAGATCGGCCAGATATACCCCTTCCGTACGCTGTGCAATAGGATGACTCGTATGCGCAGCAACCACCAAGCGTTCTTTACGTAGCAAAATACGTCTCACAGCAGGATCACTAATTCTTAAACGTCCGAAACCGACATCAATACGTCCTTCTTTTAATGCCTGTAACTGTTCGGTTGTACTTAATTCCATGAGCTGAATATTCAAATGAGGTTGCTGTTGGCGAAATAAATAAATGATTCGAGGCAACAAACCATAAAGTAAAGACCCAACAAAACCAATGGTCATACTTCTTTCGATGAGACCAATACGCTTGGTCATACTTTTTATTTCTTCAGCATTCGACAAAAGTTTAACGGCGTGCTGGTAAAAGAAATGCCCTGCTTGTGTAGTTTGTAAAGGACGACTTCCACGCTCAAACAGTTGAATGCCAAGCTCGCTTTCCAGATTTTGAATCTGTCTACTCAAAGGTGGTTGAGCAATAAATAGTTTTTCGGCTGCCTTTGTAAAGCTCTGTTCTTCAACAACAGCCACAAAATACCGTAAATGTCTTAGTTCCATAAGGTTTCCATACCTTTAAGATATAAAAAAATGCAAATTCAGTCTTAGACACAGTTTAACCATTCTTTTAAGGTATATACAAGCAACAAACCGATGAAGTGATGAATTGCTTTGTGAACAAGCCTTCTTGCCAATCTTCCAGTTATTCATCTTCATCAATTCACGGTTAAACACCCAGCGCACTCATGCGCTTCATTGACAATATTAGGATATCAAGACCTTGTAGATCGTAGCTAAGGCCTTGGTGACTTCCACACTTTTGGAAAGTCGGAGAACGGACATGCCACGTATTCCTGTAATCAATACTAGCCATCTTGACCGTATTGATGAATTACTTGTCGATAACATCGATACAGGTGAATTTAAACTTCATCGCTCAGTGTTTACTGACGAAGCCCTATTTGACCTCGAAATGAAATATATCTTCGAAGGTAATTGGGTTTACTTAGCACACGAAAGCCAAATTCCAAACAATAATGACTACTACACCACTTACATTGGTCGTCAGCCTGTCATTATTGCACGTAACCGTAACGGTGAATTGAATGCCATGATCAATGCGTGTTCACACCGCGGAGCACAACTTTGCCGTTACAAACGTGGTAATAAAGCAACGTATACTTGCCCTTTCCACGGCTGGACGTTTAACAATTCAGGTAAATTGCTCAAGGTTAAAGATCCAAGTGAAGCAGGCTATTCTGACTGTTTTAACCAAGATGGTTCACACGACCTTAAAAAAGTGGCTCGTTTTGAGAGTTACAAAGGTTTCTTATTTGGTAGCTTAAATCCAGATGTTCCTTCACTTGAAGAGTTCTTGGGTGAAACCACCAAAATCATCGACATGATTGTTGACCAGTCTGAACATGGTTTAGAAGTTTTACGTGGTTCATCTACCTATACCTATGAAGGCAACTGGAAACTCACCGCTGAAAATGGTGCCGATGGTTATCATGTTTCTGCTGTTCACTGGAACTATGCAGCAACAACTCAACACCGTAAAGAAACTCAAGCTGCCGATAACATTCGTGCCATGAGTGCAGGTTCTTGGGGTAAACAAGGCGGTGGCTCGTATGGCTTTGAAAATGGCCACATGTTGCTTTGGACACAATGGGCAAACCCAGAAGACCGTCCAAACTTCCCGAAAGCAGACGAATACACCGAAAAATACGGCGAAGCCATGTCGAAATGGATGATTGAGCGTTCACGTAACTTGTGTCTCTATCCAAATGTTTATTTGATGGATCAGTTCGGTTCGCAAATTCGTGTACTTCGCCCACTTTCGGTTAATCGAACCGAAGTTACCATTTACTGTATCGCACCTAAAGGTGAAGCACCTGAAGCTCGTGCACGTCGTATCCGTCAATATGAAGATTTCTTTAATGCATCAGGCATGGCAACACCAGACGATTTAGAAGAATTCCGTGCTTGTCAGGCAGGCTATGCAGGGATTGCCCTTGAATGGAATGACATGTGCCGTGGTTCAAAACACTGGATTTATGGACCAGACGATGCAGCGAATGAAATCGGTTTAAAACCAATGTTAAGTGGGATTAAAACTGAAGATGAAGGTCTTTATCTTGCCCAACATCAATATTGGTTACACACCATGAAACATGCGATTGCATCAGAGAAAGAAATTGCTGATCAGGGAGAAACAGCATGAGTGCTCAAGACAAAGCAACTTTAGAAAATATTGCTCAGTTTCTCTATCGTGAAGCTCGTTTTTTAGATGATGAACAATGGGATGACTGGCTTGAATGTTACGCACCGGAAGCTTCTTTCTGGATGCCAGCTTGGGACGACGACGATAGATTAACTGAAGATCCACAATCTGAAATTTCACTTATTTATTATCCAGACCGTCAAGGTTTAGAAGATCGTGTGTTCCGTATTAAAACTGAACGCTCATCGGCAACCATGCCAGACACACGTACAAGCCACAATATTGCCAACGTTGAAGTTGTTGAGCGCGATGGCGACAAAGTTACTGTTCGCTTTAACTGGAATACCTTGAGTTTCCGTTACAAGACAAATTACAGCTATTTCGGTATGTCACGTTATGTGATCGATTTTTCAGGTGATCAACCAAAAATCTTGAGCAAGTATGTCGTTTTGAAAAATGACTACATCAATCAAGTGATTGATATCTACCACCTTTAAGACATACCCCCTCAGTTAAACGGACTGTTGGCTGAGGGTAAAAGTTTCAAATATTTTGTAGGATACATGCCATGTCAAACCACAATATCGCACTTCAATTTGAAGATGGTGTTACACGTTTCATTAACGTAGCTCAAGGCGAAACCCTATCTGACGCAGCCTATCGCCAAAAAATTAATATTCCTTTGGATTGCCGTGATGGTGCATGTGGAACTTGCCGCGCATTTTGCGAGTCCGGTAGTTATGACATGCCAGAAGAAACCTATATTGAAGATGCATTAACCCCTGAAGAAGCTGAGCAAGGTTATATTCTTGCTTGCCAATGTCGACCAACTTCCGATGCGGTATTCCAGATTCAAGCATCGTCAGATGTCTGCAAAACAGAAATTCATAGCTTCCAAGGTACATTAGCTCGCGTTGAAAACTTATCAGATTCAACCATCACGTTTGATATTCAACTTGATGAAGGCCAACCGGATATTCATTTCCTTGCAGGTCAGTATGTGAATGTTGCAATTCCTGAAACTGGCGAAACCCGTTCATATTCATTTAGCTCAAAACCGGGCAATCGCTTAACGGGCTTTGTGGTCCGTAACGTACCGAACGGAAAAATGAGTGAATTCTTAAGCAAGAATGCTAAAGCTGGCGACAAAATGACATTTACCGGTCCATTCGGTAGCTTCTATTTGCGTAGTGTAGCGCGTCCTGTGCTTATGCTAGCAGGCGGTACTGGCATTGCCCCATTTATGTCGATGTTACAAGTGCTTGAAGAAAAAGGTTCAGAACAACCTGTTCGTTTAGTCTTTGGCGTAACCAATGACTTTGATTTGGTTGCTCTAGAAAAACTCAATGAGTTGCAGGCGAAATTCCCATGGTTCGAATACCGCACTGTGGTCGCAAGCCCTGAGAGTAATCATGAACGCAAAGGCTATGTCACTGGTCATATTGAAAGTGAATGGTTAAACGGTGGCGATGTCGATGTTTATCTATGTGGCCCAGTACCAATGGTAGAGGCTGTCCGTGGCTGGTTAGAAACTGAAAATATCAAACCTGCTAATTTCTTGTTTGAAAAATTCTCTGCGAATTAACAGGTGGAGAAGTTATCTATGTCAAACCATCAAAGATTTACCGATAAGGTCGTGATTGTTACGGGTAGTGCTCAAGGCATTGGTCGTGGCGTGGCATTACAAGTCGCGGCTGAGGGCGGGCAAGTCATCATGGCTGACCGCTCTGAATATGTTGAAGAGGTACTCACAGAAATTCAGAGTGCAGGTGGCGATGCTGTCACGATTAATGCCGACCTTGAAACCTATGCAGGTGCACAAGCGGTTATTGCAAAAGCCATTGAACATTATGGTCGGGTAGATATCCTGATTAATAATGTGGGTGGCGCGATCTGGATGAAACCTTTTGAAGAGTTTTCCGAAGAAGAGATCATTAAGGAAGTGAATCGCTCATTGTTTCCAACGTTATGGTGCTGCCGCGCTGTGCTACCCGCCATGATTAAGCAACAAGCGGGTGTTATTGTAAATGTCTCTTCAATTGCAACCCGTGGTATTAACCGTATTCCCTACTCTGCATCTAAAGGTGGTGTAAATGCTCTAACAGCATCGCTTGCTTTTGAACATGCGAAAGATGGGATTCGAGTCAATGCCGTGGCGACGGGTGGAACCGAAGCGCCACCTCGTAAAGTGCCACGTAACGCCAACCCGTTAAGTCAAAATGAAAAAGACTGGATGCAGCAAGTAGTTGATCAAACCATAGATCGAACATTTATGGGCCGTTATGGCACAATTCAAGAACAAGTCAATGCAATTTTATTTCTTGCATCAGACGACGCATCGTATATGACGGGATCGGTCATTCCGGTCGGAGGTGGAGATCAGGGTTAATCCTGATCTTTTTATATGATTGGGTAAATAACATGATTTGCATGGAGGCAATCACACATGGCAACCCTGTTAAAGACATTAAAAAATGACTGGTCCATATCAGCAACAGTTGCGGGCTTTCTCGCGGTTTTAATTTCTTACTCAGGCCCACTAATTATTTTTTTCCAAGCTGCTCAGCGTGCTCATGTGTCCACCGACATGATGGTGTCATGGATTTGGGGAATCTCAATTGGTGCTGCCGTTTCAGGTATTTATCTTTCGATTAAATATAAAACGCCTGTCATAACCGCATGGTCAGCACCAGGTACTGCCCTGTTAGTTACCCTATTTCCAAACATTTCATTGAATGAAGCAGTAGCCGCCTATATTACTTCTGCTATCGTTATTTTTTTAATTGGCGTTACAGGTTACTTCGACAAATTACTAAAATGGATTCCGCAAGACGTCGCTGCCGGCATGATGGCAGGTATTCTTTTTCAATTTGGTATTGGTCTATTTACCGCGTCTGATAGCATGCCTTTTATTGTTTTTAGCATGCTCATTGTCTTTTTAATTGCCAAACGTTTAATGCCGCGCTACACCATGATTTGGGTGTTAGCTGCCGGAGTTTTATTAAGCCTCTTTTTAGGCAAAATGAATCCGGTTGATGTGAGTTTTAATTTAGCAATCCCCCAGTGGATTAGCCCAGAATGGACATGGAACTCAACACTCAACCTCGCTGTTCCTCTCATTTTAGTCAGCTTAACCGGCCAATTTTTACCGGGTATGGCGATTATGAAACTCAGCGGTTACGATACCCCAGCCAAACCCATTATTACTGTCACCAGTATTGCCTCTTTAGCTGTTGCTTGCGTCGGCGGTATTACCATTGTGCTTGCTTCAATTACCGCTGCTTTATGTATGGGCAAAGATGCACATGAACTTAAAGAAAAACGATATATCGCAGGAATCGCCAATGGGATTTTTTATATTTTAGGTGGGTTATTTGCTGGCAGTATTGTCATGCTATTTAGCTTACTTCCTAAAGAGTTGGTTGCAGCACTGGCAGGTTTAGCCTTGCTTGGAGCAATTGCGACCAATATTTCTGTTGCCATGAAAAATGATAGTCAACGTGATGCTGCTCTTATTACCTTTTTAGCGACGGCATCAAGCATGCATTTTCTTGGATTAAGCTCAGTTTTTTGGGGTATTTGTATTGGTGTAATCGCCCATTTCATTCTCACACCACGATCAACGCCAACGACAAATTAATTTTTTATCTAAACGCCCGCCACTAAAATAAAATCTCAATCGCCACGTCAGGATACAAATAATTCGCTAACCCTGATTTGGCGATTTCTATTGAATATAAATTAAATTTCATTTTTAAGATAAATCTCAAAAATAATTAAATAATAGACTTTAGTATTTTGTATTTATATTTTCACTTCAAATCTTAATATAAATTTAACAATATTTTTAGCTGTGATTATCATCAATAAAACCCATAAAAAAACATCTATAAAATCCTTAGAATTCTCATAATGCAATATTCAACTCCATTTTAAACATTGTAATAAGACCAAATTAACAACTTAAAATAAATTATATTTTTCAAACAATTAAATTAATGAAAGCATAATACCTTAAAGACATAAAGATATATCAATTAGGTTTTTGACTCTAATCCAATAACAAAATAGTTTATTAAAAAATAACGCGATGCTTCACAAATTGGAGGTGAAGAAAATGGATACGAGCAAGGTTAATATTAATGAGTTAATTGATAAAGCCAGTTTTACATCTTTTCATTGGAAAGTTTTAATCTGGTGCTTACTTATTATTATTTTTGATGGATATGATTTAGTTATTTATGGGGTTGCTCTTCCTCTGTTAATGCAGCAATGGTCATTAACTGCGGTAGAAGCTGGGTTACTCGCCAGTGCTGCTCTATTCGGGATGATGTTTGGTGCCATGATTTTCGGCACACTTTCAGACAAACTAGGGCGAAAAAAAACCATCCTGATTTGTGTCACCTTATTTAGTGGATTTACCTTTATGGGTGCCTTTGCCAAAGGACCAACAGAGTTTGCTATTTTGCGCTTTATCGCAGGTCTTGGAATTGGTGGCGTTATGCCAAACGTCGTCGCGCTTATGACTGAATACGCACCCAAAAAAATCCGCAGTACATTAGTCGCAATCATGTTTAGTGGCTATGCTATTGGCGGCATGACATCTGCTCTACTCGGTGCATGGCTCGTGAAAGACATGGGCTGGCAAATCATGTTTTTAATTGCGGGTATTCCCCTGTTGCTGCTCCCACTCATCTGGAAATTTTTGCCAGAGTCTCTCGCCTTTTTAGTGAAATCTAACCATGGCGAACAGGCAAAAAATATTGTGAGTAAAATTGCGCCTCAAGCTCAGGTAAACGCCAATACTCAACTGGTATTAAACGAGAGCACCACAACCGATGCCCCTGTCCGTGCGCTTTTCCAGCAGGGTCGTACCTTCAGCACATTTATGTTCTGGATTGCTTTCTTTATGTGCTTACTCATGGTGTATGCCTTAGGAAGCTGGTTACCTAAACTCATGCTGCAAGCGGGCTACTCGTTAGGTGCGAGCATGTTGTTCCTATTTGCACTCAATATTGGCGGCATGGTCGGTGCAATTGGTGGTGGTGCTTTAGCAGATAGATTCCATTTAAAACCTGTTATTACGATCATGTTTATTGTGGGATCAGCAGCTTTAATTCTGCTTGGGATTAATAGTCCACAATTTATTTTATATAGCCTAATTGCGATTGCTGGTGCTGCCACCATTGGTTCACAAATTTTACTCTACACTTTCGTGGCACAGTTCTATCCAACAGCACTTCGTTCAACTGGCATGGGCTGGGCATCTGGCATTGGCCGTATCGGTGCGATTATCGGACCAGTTTTAACTGGAGCCCTACTCACACTTGAGCTTCCTCACCAAATGAATTTCTTAGCGATTGCAATTCCGGGTGTGATTGCTGCACTTGCAATATTTATGGTCAATCTCAAAGCCTCTGTTGCCGCACAAACGCCATCAACTTTTAACCCTCAAAACACGCTTACCCAGCAGTAAAAATACATGCGCCGAGGACTGGCGCATCTTTTTGGAAATGGATTATGGAATTATTACACCGCTTTAAGCCATGTGCTTTAACTTTCGCGACCTTAGTGTTGATGTGTGGCAATTCATTCGCTGCAAATCCAAATCAACAGCCCGAAGATGAATGGAAATTCACGCTAAAAAATGCCTATATCAACCGTAATTTTGATAATGATGCCTTAAAAGATACGGGCAGTTGGTCTCAGGCAGCGTCTTTATTTTATAAATCGAAAATGCATGATACACCACTGCAAATTGCAGACAAACCGATTACGATTGGGGCCGATTCTTCTGTTCAATACGCCGTGCGCTTAAGTTCAGACAAACATGTTGCGGACACAGTTTTGCCTTTTAATAAAGAAACACAGTCACAAGCATCTGACTTTTTAAAATACGGTGCGACCTTAAAACTGGGCTATGACAAAACTCTTTTAAGTGTCGGTGAACTCTGGCTAGATTTGCCTGTAACGGCTGTGGATGCAAGCCGACAATTACTTGCCTCTTATTGGGGAACCAACCTTAAATCGCAACTTTCAGATCAGCTCTATGCAGAAATTGGCCGGGTTGAAAAAGTATCACCACGTAATGAAGAAGACTTTAAAAAGTTCTCGTTCACAGCAAATGGGGTTACTAAAGAATCTGATGGTTTAAATTACATAGATCTGCGCTATCAATTTACGCCATCACTCAAGGGCGAATACTACTTTGGTAATTTAGAAGATCTCTACAACAAGCACTATGTTGGACTTGAGCATAATTGGAAACAACCTAATTTTGCCCTCACCTCTAAGTTTAAATACTTCAATGCAAAAGATGACGGCAATACTTTTGATATTGATGCGCAAAACATTGGGGTGCTAGAGACTCTTAAAGTAAAAAACCATACCTTTGGTTTGGGTTATCAACAGATTATCGGTGAGTCGGCTTACCCTCTACCAGATGGCTTTTTACCAGAGACCTATTTCATTAACTGGAATGCTACTGGTTTCTTTAAAGAAGACGAAAAGTCTTACCATGTGATGTATGGCTACGACTTTAAAGATTATGTTCCGGGCTTAAATGCAATGGTTAAATATGTCTATGGCCATGATTTTAAAGCGGCCAATGGCGAAAAAAATCATGAAACTGAGTCGAATGTAATTTTAAACTATGCGTTTCAACAGCCATTCTTAAAGGGTGTTGCCCTGCAATACATTCGTATTGATTACAACGTAAAACATGGCAATGACTTTGGTGAAGATCGCCTGTTTGTAAACTACACCAAAAAGTTTTAATCATTTTTGATTCAATTGAAGCGGGTTAATTTTAGTCCGCTTTATTATTTTCGACCCATAAAAAAACACTCTTACGAGCGTTTTTTAATTAACTTTGCAACTTAAGCAACGTGCTTTTGTACAACAATCGAACCGACTGAATAACCAGCACCGAAAGATGAAATCACACCATATTCGCCATTATCTACTTCATGGCCTGTACGGTGTAAAGCAATAATCACACCTGCTGAAGAGGTATTGGCAAACTCATCTAGAATAATTGGAGCACGGCTTAAATCTGCCTCTTTACCAGCCACATATTTCAAGATTAATTCATTCATGTTGGCATTGGCTTGATGTAACCAAAAACGCTTAATATCGTTTGCAGTTAACTGCATTTTTTCCAACTGCGCATTAATGATTTTTGCCACCAATGGACAAACATCTTTAAATACTTTGCGACCATCTTGACGGAATAACTTGTCGTCAACCACTGCATCTTCACTACGGTTTAAGAAACCGAAGTTATTGCGAATGTTGTTTGAAAATTGAGTAAATAAATGAATATCTAAAATTTCAAAACCAGTTTTAGTAGTCGTTTCTTCAATAATAGAAGCCGTTGCAACATCACCAAAAATGAAGTGACAATCACGGTTACGGTAATCTAAGTGACCCGATGTAATCTCAACGTTCACCAATAAAACACGACGAGCGCCTGAACGAATTGCATCTGCCGCTTGTTTCAAACCAAAAGTTGCAGCTGAACATGCAACGTTCATGTCGTAGGCATAACCTTGAATGCCAAGTGCTGACTGAATTTCAATCGCTACAGCCGGATAAGCACGCTGCATGTTTGAGCATGCCAAAATTACAACATCGATATCTTCAGCAGTTACGCCTGCATTTTCCATTGCCTGCTTCGCAGCAATCACGCCCCACTCTGCTTGAAGTGAAAGTTCATCATTTGAACGTTCAGACAAACGAGGACGTAAACGTGTTGGATCGAGGATACCTGATTTCTCAATCACGTAACGGCGCTTAATACCAGACGCTTTTTCAATAAATTCAGCACTAGAACCACGTAACTCTTCTAGCTCACCTGCTGCAATTTTCTCTGCATTCTCTTGGTTATATTGTTCCACATAAGCATTTAAACTGTCGGCCAGTTCTTCATTAGAAATGATTTCTGTTGGGTGAAATAACCCAGTACCTGTGATACGAATGCCCATGTAAAACTCCTAAAAAAATGAATAGGGTCTGTTAATCTTTCATTTATAAATTGCGTTGTAGGCTAAACAACAGCATAAACAGACCCCGATCTATCTTAACTGATTCCCAAACGATCCCATAACTTTTGCAGTCGAGTTGGCGAAATAGGCATCTTGGTTTTCATCGGTTGAGAAAATAAAGAAATGCGAAATTCTTCCAACATCAAATACAATTCTTTGATTTTTGGATCGTTTTTGAACTTAAACACCTTGTCCATCCATGGATCGACATCGTCAATTGCAGCATGATCTCGCTGTAGATTATTTGGCAATCGATCTAAACGCAATAGCAGTGCTTTTAAATAACGCGGGTATTCCTGCCAAAGATCGACTGGTTGGCGGTAAACAAAATTGCCAAGTGACATTAAATCTAACTGATCTTCAATATCATCAATACTGCGTCCAAATACGTCTGGATCAAGTACTAAAAGCTGACGACGGATTTGTTGCCACTGAATATAAATATCACTTAATTGCTCAAGTGCTTGCTGACCATAACTCAAAAATTGTTTTTTGACCTGATCTAGCAGCTTATTAAATTCGTCAGCGTTAATTGGCAAAGTCGTAATTGCCATCTGCAACGTTGCATAGACCAACATCTGCTCAAGTTTAGCTTTATCGCCCAAAGGTGAATAAGCCAATGCGAGCGGTTTTGAAATCTGCTTTTTCAACTGGCGGACCAAATCACCCAGTTGCATATGTACCAGACGAATAATCCCTTCGCGGTGCTGTTTAATCGCCTCAGCTTGATCATTAAACGTTTGAATAACAATGCCTGACTCATCTTTAGCTTCGAGGTCAGCAAAAGCCTTGGTCGGAACTAAAGCCTGATATTGTTTAACTACAACGCCCGTGACTTTATGAGAAGCCTCGAAAGTAAAGTTTTCAGGAAAGTCCTTAAACTCACCTTTTTGCTGTTTCACTGGACGATGCGTTTCTACGCGGCAACGTGCTTTTAACTCAGGTAAATCACGACCTTTCGCAATCAGCTTACCTTTTTCATCAATCACTTTAATGAAAGGCACCAAATATGGATCAATACGTTCAAACGAGAAATCTTTTTCAGTAATTTGCTCGCCACGTAAGGCAAAAGCTAAATAACTAAAAATATGTTCACGTAAATGTACTGCATCAACCCCTTGCATGAGCTTACGAGCTGTATCAGGAATTGGCACCACATTACGACGCTTGTCTTTAGGTAAAGCTTTGAGTAAAGCCTCAATTAAATCTTGGCGCCAACCCGGAATTCCCCATGACCAGATATTTTCATCGACTTGAGGCAGCGCCTGTACAGGAATTTGAACAGTAGCACCATCTTCGTCATGGCTCGGGTCAAAATGATATGTGGTTGCTAAACGCAGCTGCCCATTGTGTAAATGATCTGGGAATTGCTGCGTAGTTGGCCGATCATTGAGCCAGAGCGCATCATCGTCAATAAATAAATAACGCGGATGATTCGCTTCTACCGTTGCACGCCAGTCTTCAAAACTACGGCGACTCGCGATTTCCTCAGGAATTTTCGACGCATAAAACTGATAAATTGTTTCTTCATCGACCACCAAATCGCGGCGACGTAATTTATCTTCAACTCGCTCTACTTCTTCAAGTTTAAGCAAGTTATGTTTTAAAAATGGTGGAACTGTACCCAAATTACCAGTAGTTAATGCATCGCGTAAGAAAATCTCATGAGCAGCAGGTTGGTCAACTTTCTCAAAATTAATTAACCGTTTTGGCTCAATAATTAAACCAAATAAAGAAATTTGCGCATATGCATTGACGATCCCAGCTTTCTTAGACCAATGTGGCTCGAAATAGTGATATTTCAACAAGTCGCGTGCAGCAAGTAAAATCCATTCAGGGTCAATTTTGGCTAAAGTACGTAAGTACACTTGAGAGGTTTCGACCATCTCAAAAGCCATCACCCAAGAGGTATTGGTTTTATGCAAAGTACTTGCAGGGAAAACTTTAGCCTTTTGCTGACGCACTGCCATAAAGGTATTTCGTTCATCAGTTTTATTGGCAATGAACGATAATAAACCTGTCAGCAATGCACGATGCAAGTTTTCATAATTCGCAGGTTTTTCATTAAAGCTGAGTTTTAAGCCTTCAGCTAACTCAACCAATTGCTGGTGTGTCTGCTTCCACTCACGTAAACGCAACCAGCTTAAGAAATGCTGCTTGGCAAATTGACGCCGTTTATTTTCAGACATGCCTGCTTCGCCTTTAGGATTTAAAGTCTCCCAAAGCTTCAAATAAAACAGAAAATCTGAATCCGCTTCTTTGAATAATGCATGCTTTTGGTCAGCTTGCATTTGTTTATCTGCTGGACGCTCACGCGGGTCCTGAACCGCTAAAGCACTTACCACAATTAAGATTTCTTTGAGTACGCCAAAATGAGCACCGCCCAGGATCATACGTGCCAAACGTGGGTCAATTGGCATACGCGCCATCATTTGCCCAACTTTAGTCAGCTCATTTTTCTTCTCGTTAAGTGCGCCTAACTCAATCAGCAACTTACGGCCATCATTAACTAGACGGAAATCTGGCGGCTCAATAAAATCGAAGTTTTCTAACTCACCTAACCCTAAACTCTGCATTTGCAAAATAACAGATGCTAAGTTGGTTCTTTTAATTTCAGGTTCGGTAAATTCAGGACGACTTAAAAAGTCTTCTTCGCTATATAAACGGATACACACACCCGGAGCAATACGACCACAACGCCCTTTACGCTGATTGGCTGCGGCTTGAGAAATTGCTTCAATTGGTAAGCGTTGTACACGTGAACGATAGTTATAACGCGATATACGAGCAAAACCGCTATCAATCACATAACGAATATTCGGAACCGTAAGTGCAGTTTCGGCCACGTTGGTCGCAATAATAATACGACGACCCTTTCCGCCAGGGCTGAAGATCTTCTGTTGTTCAGAAACGGCTAAACGCGCATACAACGGTAAAATTTCGGTATGTCTTGGCCCGTACTTTTGCAAGGTTTCCTGCAATTCTCGAATTTCTTGCTCTGTGCTTGAGAAAATTAGAATATCGGCATGTTCTGGATGACCTTTTGCTTCTGCATCAGCAAAGCATTCTTCTACAGCCTGTACAACTGCACGAGGTAGGTTTTCTTCAAAATCATCAAACTCATCGTCATCACTGCCACCAATATTCATTTCTGAAATTGGGCGATAAAGTACTTCGACAGGATAACTACGCCCTTCTACTTCAAAAATAGGTGCGTCATTAAAGTAATTACTAAAGCGATTTACATCTAAAGTTGCCGAAGTCACGATAACTTTTAGATCTGGGCGTTTTGGCAGTAACTGCTTTAAATAACCCATAATAAAATCGATATTGAGTGAGCGTTCATGCGCTTCATCAATAATGATCGTGTCATATTTAGACAAATAACGGTCATTACCTAACTCGGCAAGCAAAATACCATCGGTCATTAACCGTACGATTGAGTCCTGCGAACCTTGTACATTAAAACGGATTTTAAAACCGATAGATTCGCCAAGCTTTTCGCCGACTTCTTCTGCAATACGCTGAGAAACACTACGTGCAGCTAAACGACGTGGTTGGGTATGACCAATCATTCCCGTTAAGCCACGGCCTGCTAGCATTGCAATTTGAGGAAGCTGAGTGGTTTTACCTGAACCTGTTTCACCTGCCACAATAATCACCTGATGCTTTTGAATCGCATCAATTAAACGGTCTGCATATTGAGAAACAGGTAAGTCCTGATTCAGTTTAATTTTAGGGAGACGTTCAAATCGCTGCCTTACTTTGGCATTAGATTGTTCAAATAATTTTTCAATCTCTGCTGTATTGGCTTTTTTATCTTTACGCAAACGATTTAAACGGTAACGATCTCTTGCCATCACCCACTGATC
Source organism: Acinetobacter sp. SH024 (assembly GCF_000163635.1). Classification (NCBI taxonomy): domain Bacteria; kingdom Pseudomonadati; phylum Pseudomonadota; class Gammaproteobacteria; order Moraxellales; family Moraxellaceae; genus Acinetobacter; species Acinetobacter sp. SH024. The sequence continues at coordinate 846,705 of NZ_GG753600.1, forward strand.
AATATTTAAATCATTCTGCACAGACAAATTTTCCTGAAAATACAACAATCCTCTATTTTACGCTCTAATGACCATAAGGTAAAACAGTTGGTTTTTTATATATTTTTAATTTTTTAAAATTTTACCCTTGAATTTTGGCTAAGTAGACTTCATGTTGTTAGGCAAGTTTCTTTTACGATAACTGTCATTTGATTTACATGTTTTTGCAGTCAAATCGAATACAGTGTTTGGGGACTTAAAAATCGTAAATTTATCACTTATTCGATTTTCCGATTTTAGTCATGTAAAAATACTATTTCCCCAATAAAGAATTTTTATTTATTCTACATCTCGTAAACAAGTTTAAATATAAACCTCAATCATGGAGACAATGATGAGCTTGATTAATACTGAAGTTAAACCATTCCAAGCAACTGCTTACCACAACGGCCAATTTGTTGAAGTTAACGAAACTAACCTTAAAGGTAAATGGTCTGTTGTATTCTTCTATCCAGCTGACTTCACTTTCGTTTGTCCAACTGAACTTGGTGACTTAGCTGACAACTACGCTGAATTCCAAAAACTTGGTGTTGAAATTTATGCTGTATCTACTGATACACACTTCACTCACAAAGCTTGGCACGACACTTCTGAAGAAATCAAAAAAATCCAATACCCATTAGTTGGTGACCCAACTTGGACTCTTTCTAAAAACTTCGACGTTCTTATCGAATCTGAAGGTTTAGCTGACCGTGGTACTTTCGTTATCGATCCAGAAGGTAAAATCCAAATCGTTGAACTCAACGCTGGTGGTATCGGCCGTGACGCATCTGAACTTCTTCGTAAAGTAAAAGCTGCTCAATACGTACACGCTCACCCAGGTGAAGTTTGCCCAGCTAAATGGAAAGAAGGCGAAGCTACTCTTGCTCCATCTATCGACCTAGTTGGTAAAATCTAATCTCTTATTAGATTTTAAAAACTCAAAGAACCATCCCTCATCGGATGGTTCTTTTGTTTTGAATAAGCACATCACATTTTCTACTGATACTTTTACAATTATGCCCTTCCCCATTACATGAAGTTTGAGTAATGTCGAATAAATAACCGATGTTTTTTTGAGCTTAAGTAATATGAAATAAAAGGGGAAAAATTTATGGCGAATACTGTGGCAGTCACTTCATGGAAATACAATGCGACTTCACGTCATCTAAAAATATTTTATAGCGATGGTTCAGGCGAACTTTATCATCCTGTACCAGAATTTATTTATGACAACTTATTGCGATCAACAGACAAAGCTGCTTTTGTACATAAATATTTAGAATTCGATTTACACTTTACTCGCCTATCTTTAGTGAATGCTTCATAACATAATAAAATAAGGCCTGCTTTGAACAGGCCTTTATGAATGAATAAATCATTTTTTTAAATGGCTTACCTTGCCACTACAATGCATAAACCAGCGCCTACAGGCAAAATACTGCTCATAAAATTTTCATCTTTTTTAATTAAAGCTAAGAATGAACTGACTTCAGCCGCATGTGAAATAACATTATCAATAATGAGTACGCCACCTTTTGGCTTCATTAAACATTTTAAATCTGGCCAATAATTCTCGTAAGCAGGTCGCTCAGCATCTAACAGAATAAAATCGAAAGTTTCCTGAGTTTCTTTTAGGTAATCGGCTGCATCTCCAACCCAAAAATCTACCAATTCCTCTAATGCCAGTTCAGTCGCATGGCGTTTAGCTTCATTACTACGATTGGCATCAATTTCAAGCGTGGTTACTTTTCCATGAGTAGCTTGAGCAGCCTCAGCAAGCCATAAAGTAGAGTAACCTGTTGAAGTCCCAATTTCTAAAATTGATTTGGCTTGCTGCATCCGAATAAATTGCGATAGTAATTTTGCAGACTCCGCCTCAATATTACGATACCGCAGCAAACGATCTGTCTGCTGAGCATCATGTCGCTTAAAGGTGTCATATAAATCGGCAACTCTTTGTAAGAAAAAAGTATTTGGCATATATTCACCCTTTAAGATCGTTATTTTATATAAAAGTCGTTTGAGTTAAGTGCTTTGAATTAACTTAAAGCGCGGCACGATACTTCCATCAGCCATTTGCACCGTTTCAGTAAACATCTCTAGCGGACGTACCCAAGTTGAATAGTCACCATAAAGACACTGATAAACGACTAACTCTTCTTCAGTCTCGCTGTGTTTTGCTACAGAAAAAACTTGATAGAGATTACCTTTATAATGCTGATAAATGCCGCGTTGCAATGACATGAAAGTACCTTTTAATGTTATGACATAAAATCTTTACAGCCATATAACATATATAAATTTTTAAATACTTTCACTTTAAAACACTACAAAAGATAAAAAAGAATATTTTAGAAATAAATTATTGATCTTATTTATGAATGTTTTTAATAATTCAAAAAACCGATTAAATATATAAAAACATACTGTTTTACCTATTCTGTGTTTTCACGTACTATGCATCTATTGAAAGAATTTGGATGCATTGGAGTAAAAACAGATGTTAGATCAAAACATTAAAACTCAATTAAAAGCTTATTTAGAACGTCTAGAAAGTCCAATCGAATTAGTTGCTGCTTTAGATGAATCAGATAAAGCGGCTCAAATTAAAGAGTTAGTGACAGAAATTGCTGAACTATCTGACCAAGTCACTGCCCGTTTTGACGGTAACAATACACGTCGTCCAAGCTTTGGTGTGGCTAAAGCAGGTG
>NZ_GG753600.1:849921-863765 GCF_000163635.1 Acinetobacter sp. SH024
CTTAAATATAAAGACCGTGCGACGGATGAAGAGCATGTGGTCGAGCTTGCAGGGATCTTTGTACAGATTGGTTTACTGCCAAACACTGACTTCTTGAAAGACAGTGAAGTTGAATTAACCAACCGTGGCGAGATCATTGTGAATGACCGCAACGAAACCAATGTGCAAGGTGTATTTGCTGCGGGTGACTGTACGACTGTACCTTACAAGCAAATCATTATTGCTACAGGTGAAGGTGCTAAAGCATCACTCTCTGCGTTTGATTACATCATCCGTTCTGGGCAGTAAAATCGGTCAAAATCATTATTATTTATTTCAAGCCTAGCATTACAAAATGCTAGGCTTTTTTAATACTAGAGTTACAACTTTTTAACAATTTTCGATCTTTATTAATCATTTACTTTATGTTTATATTTTAGACATCCATATTTGGATGCCATGAATTAGAAGGAAAAACACAATGAATAAATTACTTGTTGCTTTAGGTCTTGCTGCGACTGTTGCCCTTGTTGGTTGTAATAAAGATAAAGCTCCAGAAACTGGTGCGACTACAGGTGAACACTTAGAAAATGCTGCTCAACAAGCAAGTGCTGATATCAAATCTGCTGGTGATAAAGCTGCTGACGATATTGCAACTGCAACTGATAATGCTGCTGAGAAGATCGATGCTGCAACCGATCACGCTGCTGACGCGACTGCTAAAGCTGCAGCTGAAACAGAAGCGACTGCACGTAAAGCGACTGCTGATACAGCTCAAGCTGTTGAGAATACCGCTGCTGAAGTGAAAAAAGACGCTCAACACTAATCGTTTTTAGTATAAAAAAGCCCCTATTGATTAGGGGCTTTTTTTTGGCTCTTAAAATCTTTTATGAAATTAAGCCTTCGTCACGCATCGCAATTTGTACAGATTGACGCTCTGCAACTTTATTGCGTAATGCAATAATGTGCTTATAAGGTGTTAAGTCATGCTCAATTGAGTTTGACCAATTTGTTAAAACAAATAGATAAGCATCTGCTGGACCAAAATTATCATTTACCAAATAATCGTAATCAGATTCAGACAAATAGTTATCGATATATTTTAAAAGACGGTCGATTTCTGCATAAGCTTTGGTTTTTTCATCGCTCGTTAACGGTGCCCCAAAGAAAACTGCATAAGCATCATGCAATTCAGAGTTCAAATAACCCAACCATTCCAATACTTTCGCACGGCCCATACCCGATGGCGGAATTAAATCCTGCTTAGGATCGTGCTGGGCAAGGAAAGGTAAAATCGCCACGTTCTCAGTTAACATTAAACCAGGGTTAATTTCTAAAGCTGGTACATATCCTTTTGGATTAATCTCGTAATAATCTGCACCTTTTTCTGTTTTATGTGTTTTTAAATTTACTCGTTCCAAGTCAAAATCAACATTAATTTCATTTAAAATAATATGTGCAGCTAAAGAACATGCGCCTGGCGAATAATATAATTTCATATCTGATCCTTGTTATCTCATATTAACGTTTTAAATTGCTTCTAGAAAACCTGCAAGGTTTGCACAATTCTTTAATTGTAAAAAAGCGTAAACTTATAAAATACTTACACCATCTAATATTCTTGAAAAATTTATTCCTTGCAAGTTGTCTTGCGTGACGATTGTTTAAAATATGATAAAACACATTTACGTCACGCAATTTTTCCATTAATTACGTTTAAAAAGCTGGCTAATCCAATTCATTAATTCAGTTAAGAAATCAAAAATACCGTTTTTCTTATCATCATCAGGCTGGCTTGAATCTTTACCATTTAAATCCAGATCAACAATTACTGGATCATGATCCGAAGAACGATAAGCATCTTCAGCATAGAACAATGCCTTTTGCTCATCAGTTTTATATTCTTCGTTGTAATCTAAAACGGTTGGCTCATCTGCATTGATATGCCATGCAAAGGTTCTGACTACTTTTGGATATAGAGCTGCATCAGCAATTGCATGGTCTAAATTACCCGCTCCACCATTTCCATTGGCATCACTCGCAACACCAAACACATAGCTATATGCCTCTGCACCCTGTCCTACCTTAGCGTCGTTCAACAAAACTTTGTAGTTCGCTTTTTCAAATGACAAAATAGGTTCTTCTTTTGCGTAGCTATTCATATCCCCTACAAGTAAAGCATTTTGCTTAGGCACTTGAGTTGGATTTTTTGCTAACCACTGCACAATTTGATCAACTGCTTTCACACGAGTCGGGTTCCAACAGCCTTGACCATCTTTTTGGTCTGCATCAATAGAGCTAGCATCCACCCCACTACAGCTTTTCGATTTTAAGTGATTTGGAATAACGGTAAAGGTTTTATTACCACGAACGGCTTGGAAACTTTGCGCCAATGTTGTTCGGTTCTTGTCACCCAAATCAAGCACAACGGGTTTATTCAAAGGCTTAACACGCTTGCTGTTATAAATAATAGCAACCGCAATCGCATCACCACCTAAACGGTCTAAGTTTTCAGGAACAACGTATTTCCAATCACTACCTAAAGCACTGGTTAAATGAGCAATTGCACTGTTCGGACCATAACCATTGTTCGCAATTTCCATTAAACCATACACATCAGCATCAATCGCTTTTAATGCACTCACAATTTTACGATGCTGTTTATCAAACTCAGCTTGTGTCGTTGCACCGCGCTCCGTTGGGAAACCCGTTGCGCCATTGTCATAGTTCAAAACGTTAAATGAAGCTACGCGAATGTGATTAGCATTTTTGGTAATGACACTTTGACGCGGGTTTGTTTGAGTAATTACTTCAGGTTGATTGCGTCCAAGCACTGGTTGCACACGCCAACCATTAAAACGATATTCTAAAATACCTTCAGCATTTTTAAGTTGATAACCTGAACGTAGCGTATTAGCAGCACTAAAATTTGTCGGTAACCACGGAGTACGGTTTTGATTGTTATAGCCGTCATCAAAAATAATTTTCGACGATAAATTCTTCTGAGCAAGAGCTTTAGCTTCAGGAGATAACGCTGGATATAAATTAGTCGGAATATATAAGCGACCTAAGCTTAGAGATAATTCACCATAACGGCCATAATTGTAGTTCTCGCTTACCGTTAAAGTCTGAGGTAATTTAACCAACATACCTTGATAACGCTGCGGAGAATGAGTTGAACCACCTGTTAAGCTAGCAAATGGAAGTTCAAGGCTAATCGGCTGCACCTGATTTGCCATATTGCTATTACAAGTTTGAATATCTTGTTGTAATTGATCTAATTGCAATTGGTTTTGATAAGTTGTTAAACGACCACGCAAAATAACCTCATCGCCAACTTGTCCGCCTTTTATAGTGCTACTATTTGGAATATAAACAAAAATAGCATTGCTGACATTTGCACGCGCTTTCGTATCTGGTGTCTGCACATAAAAACCAGAGAAACCATTGGCATAGCGGTAGTCGGCAGTAATTACCCCACGTACAGTATAGCTCTGGTTTTGTGCTGCGGTTGATAAATCAGCAATTGGTGTATCGGAGCTTGAACAACTCACCGTTTCAACAGGTGGCTGTGTTATTGAGCCAGATAAATTTGAAAAGTCATTTCGGTTTGTCCAAGCTGACCATGAACGGTCCAAATCAAATGCTGCAGTTGCATCAATACTTAAAGCTGAGTTCTCAGTTTCAATACGCTTAAAACTATTTCCTAAGCTCGAAACGGCTGTTCCCCATCCTGTTTCTGGTCGCTCACCAATACGCCCAAAACGGTCTACAGGCGTACCTTTATACACAAGTACAACCGCATCATCTCCATTAAAAGATAATGCAGCGATCTGATTTACTTTACTGCCAAGTTCAGCCTGCAACTCAGAACGACCTACTAAAAACTTCTGCTTACTGGTTAACGATCCTTGTAAACGGAAAGTCGCTGTTTTTGCTGTACCGCCATTATTAAATTGTTGAATTTCATAGTCGGCTAAATTAACTGTAGTCGCATCTGGATTATAAATTTCCAAACCTTTGCGGTTACTACTGCCGTCAACATATTGACTAAACATGAGCTGTGCTTGTGCCCAAGGACTATATGTAAAAGCACCAAGTGCCCCTAATAGCACAGAAAGTGTGCGTAATTGAAAAGTTTTCATGAGTAAATATGTTCATTTGAAATTTATATAGATTCTTAGATTAAATATTGAACATGACATCTACATGAAGAAAAACACCGAAACATTTGACTTGACCACATGAAGACTTAAAATACCGCATTTGAATTTCAATATTGCCAAGGTTATGTCGATCGATCAGTTAGAAACGCAAATTGCAGACTTAGACAATTTGCCTGAACACCGTGAAATTGTGACGTTTATGCGTCGTTCAGCACCACTTAATACGTCTCAACGCACGGCATTAGAACAACATCGCGATTTAATTTTGGAATATCCTGTTGGTGACTTACGTCAGCACTTCGAACATCCAGAACGTCCTTTAACTGTTGAAATCGGTTTTGGTATGGGTCGTTCATTAGTGCTTATGGCAAAAGCAAACCCTGAACGCAACTATGTGGGTATTGAAGTTCACGTACCTGGTATTGCTCAGTGTCTTTATGAAGCAGGTATGGCGGAACTTAAAAACTTACGTGTACTTGATGCAGACGCGATTCAGGTTTTACGTGAAATGCCAGACAACAGCATTAACTGCGTACAACTTTACTTCCCAGACCCATGGCAAAAGAAACGTCATTTCAAACGTCGTTTTGTTATTCATGAGCGTATGCAATTGGTTGAACAAAAACTTGAGCTTGGTGGTACATTCCACGCAGCAACAGACTGGGAACCGTATGCTGAATGGATGCTTGATATTTTAGACAACCGTCCAGATCTTGAAAACTTGGCGGGTAAAGGCAACAGCTACCCTCGTCCAGAGTGGCGCCCAGTGACTAAGTTTGAACGCCGTGGTATTGAGTCAGGTCATAAGATTAATGACTTTATTTTTAAAAAGATTAAGTAAATAATAAAAAAGGCTTAGTAATAAACTAGGCCTTTTCTTTTTTATATAAAAAGAAATTAAATATATCTGATCTATAGTATTTCTTCTTTCTAATTAATAATTGCCAATCTAAGCGAATCTAGCTATTTATAGAAACTGGTACTTGCCACACTAAAAATACTAAGGACACCACATGTTAAAAATTTTAGGGCGCGATAACTCCATTAATGTACGCAAAGTCTTATGGTTGTGCGAAGAACTAAATCTTGAATATGAAAGAGAAGATTGGGGACGAGGCTTTCGCTCCGCTCAATCACCTGAATATTTACAATTAAACCCAAATGGGCAAATTCCTGTTGTTTTAGATGGCGATTTAGTCCTTTGGCAGTCCAACAGTATTATCCGTTATTTGGCAAATGCTTACGATAAAGAACATCAGCTTTACCCTACTCAAGCGAAAGAAAGATTCTTTGTTGATCAGTGGATTGATTGGCAAGCCATCGAACTGAATAACAGCTGGACTTATACAATTATGTCTCTCTTGAGACATTCTCCAGATCATCAAGATCCAAACTTATTACAACAAGGTATTGATGACTGGAATCATCATATACAGATTCTCGATCAACAACTTGAAAAAACTCAGGCCTATGTTGCTGGTTCACAATTTAGCTTGGCCGATATTCCAATTGGTCTGTCTGTACAACGCTGGAAGGCCACTCCTTTTGACCATCCAACGCTTAAGCATGTCGACCAATATTTTGAACGTTTAAATCAACGTGCTGGTTTCTTAAAATGGGGCAATAACGGCGAACCTTAATTTTAAGCAAGCTTTAGTCCGAGTGATGGCGCTTCACGATGCCATCACTTAAAAGTTGATAGACCTGTTTTAAGTCATCTTGATTTGCTTGAGCTAATAAGTCTTGATGCATTGCCAAGATATTCTGATCTCCCCTTACTGCAGGCCCTGTTTGCATTTGCTTTGGATCATTTTCAGTCGCTTTTTTTGCTGTTTCTATAATTAAAGGATAGAGCAAGCTAAAGTCGACCTGCTCTTTATCTACAACCTGCTTTGCCATATCAAAACAATAGTTACTAAAGTTACAAGCAAACACAGCTGCCAAATGCAAAGTTAAACGCTGTTTTGAGGTGTATTGATATACTCGTTTACTTAGACTATTTGCTAAATCTGAAAGTAGTTCTTGATCAGTATCTGTTACCGCTTCAACAAATAATGGTGTTGCAGACCAGTCAACGTCTCTCTCAAGGCTAAATGTTTGTAATGGATAAAATACCCCTGCTTTTGTATGCACATGACTAATGACTTCAATATCTGTGCTACCAGAGGTATGAACCATAAGTGTTTCAGGAAACAATTCATGAATCTGTTTTACAAGCTCTGCAATTGCACTGTCTGAAACCGCTAAAATAATAAGATCAGTTGATTGGAATTGTTGAAGTGACTGACATGCTTTTGCCTGAAATTGCACTGCAAACTTTTGGGTTTTCTCAAAATCACGCGCATAGACTTGTACGATGTGATGACCTTGGCCCAATAAAGCCTTTGCCAAATGAAAGGCAACTCGCCCACTTCCCACCAAACTGATTTTCATATCGATCCAACACTATTTATTTCAACAAAAAAGCTTCTCAAAATGAGAAGCTTTTTTCAAATTAAAATATCTAATTTTTCATAAATCAGAATATTATTGAGCTACTGAAAACTCAATACGACGGTTTTTAAAACGTCCTTCTTCTGTTGTATTCTCTGCAACAGGCTGATCAGAGCCATGGCCTTGTGCAACTAATTTAGTCCCGTCTACACCTTTAGATATTAAATAGTCAACTACTGCTTGAGCACGGCGTTGTGATAAAGCTTTATTTGCTGCTGCATTACCTGTCGAGTCAGTATGACCACCCACATTTAATTTCACACCACTGACTTTATTTAAAAGTGTTGCAGCTTGATCAAGAATGGCTTTGTTGTCTGCTGGAATATCACTTGAGCCACTCGCAAAGTTAATGATTTGCAAGTTAAGTGCTTTTACTAAAGCATTTACATCGACATTATTCGGATCAATTGAGCCTAGAGCAGTTTGCGAAGCAGTTAAACTATTGCTTACAGATTGCTCAGCTGTTTCTGGTGCAGTAGAAACAACTTCAGTGTGAGGAACAAGAGCTTTTACTTTTGCGGTTAATGCTGCTAATGCTGCTGCATCACCTGCTTTCAAAGTAATTTTGTCACCTATCCATTCTAAAGATGCATTTGGCACACCTTTTAAGGCACCAAGCACGCCAGCAAGTGCATCTTTATCTGTAAATCCAGCTGCATATGTTTGACTAGTATCAACATTACAATCTTGGGTTGATGAGAAAACCTGTTTAACTTGAGTTTGTAGTGTTGCTAAGAATCCTTGATCTCCAATACCTGCCTGACACTGGCTCACAGCACCTTTATCATCTGTGCTTAATGTTAAACTCGCAGGTGCAGCTGCGGTAGTAGCTTCAACACCACTTGCACCCGTTGGTTCTGGTGCTGGCACAGCCTCCTTATGTTGGCAAGAACGCCATAACCAAGCAATGATAAGACCCAGAATAATGAGTGCAATAATAGGCAAGAATCCACGAGATTTGCCTGTATTTTCAGTCGCAGCGGCAAGTGGTGGTGCTGTTGACGGTGTAACAGAAGACAAGCCTGCACCAAGCCCTAGTGGCGCTAATAGGCCAACAGCCCATCCCGGTAAATGTGAACGAATTGTTTCGGCATGCTGACGTAAATAATTCACAATACTTTGTTGATCATTTCCGGCAACATCCGAAATTGCATTAAGGCTGGGTTTAATTGCACTATTGAGTGTACTTTCGATTTCATTATTTGGTGCCGTACCGCTTAAATGAGTAAGTACCGTATTCTTGATTTGGTCATTATGAGAAAAGAGGTCTGATAATGAAGGAGTCAAACTATTTTTTAATTGTCCAATAAGATCAGGTTTAGCAGCTAACAATGAAAGTAAAATTGGATAAAACTTAGATAAAGCATTCGATTTTTCGCCTAGGTATCCGTCCTGATTATTTAATATAGTTGATGATACTTTTTCTTTAAGCAGTTCTATAGGGTTTATCGACATTGGTTATTCTCCCGAATTTTATACGTCGTAACCAGCAACTTTTGATTATTCAAATACTTCTCTTTGCTGATAGTTTTTTATTCTAATCTGCGTTCAATGTTTTATTGTTTTTTAAATAATTTATATACAAATTTGCATCTAGTCTTTACAAAACAGGCAGATCTTATTGATCTACCTGTTTATATTTTAAATTTACTTTAAATAACCACTTTATCAGTTAGCAAAAGTTTGAAGTACTTTACCGCTAAGGTTTTGGCCCAACAATGGAGTATTTTTCCCTTGCGATAAAATCGTGTCTTTGCTTACTGTCCAGCTTAATTCAGGATCGACTAACACCCATCCTGCTTCATCTTTCCAACGCGTAGTCATATTGGCAACCTGCGCAGGTACGCTAGTCACTTTCTCCACCCACTCTAAAGGTTCAAATAAGCCTTCATTAATGAGTTGAATGCCTAAAGATACATAAGTATCAAAAGCAGTAATGCCCGGTTGAGTTTCAGCAAATGGTGCCATTTTTGCGGAGCTGCTTAAAGGTTCGTGATGCGTACAAATTGCATCAATCACGCCCTCTTTTAAACCTTGACGTAAAAGTTCTTTATCTTGCTCAGAACGCAATGGTGGACGAACATGTGCTAGCGAATTGAAACCATCAGTTAAGTGTTCAGTTAAATGCAACTGATGCATTGCTACATCGGCAGTCACAGGTAAACCTTTTGCTTTTGCTGCGCGGATTAATTCAACCGCTGCACCACAAGATAACAAACCAAAGTGGGCTTTTACGCCAGTTGCTTCAATCATAAGCAAATATTTCGCAATCGCCACAGTTTCAGCAATTGCCGGAATCATTGGCAAACCTTGGCGAGAAGCAATAAAGCCTTCGTGTGCACATCCGTCTTTAGCAATCTGTGGCTCTTCAGCATAAAACACAACCGTTAGACCAAGACCCGCTGCATATTCCAAGGTACGAATAACTACATCGTCATTTTCAAAAGCAGCATTCGCATTAGAAACAGCAGTACAACCACCTTTTTTCAGGCCCGCCATGTTTGCTGGTTGCTTACCATTTAAACCTTGGGTCTGAGCACCAATGATATGCATATGAATGCCCCCATCATGCCATGCCTTTTCAATCAAGCCATGAATGAGAGCACCGTTGTCTTGTACAATCGGCTTTGAATCAGGTGGTGTAATAACATGCAAAATACCATTGCCACGTGCTGCCTTACCTTCCGATTTCAATGTCCCATGTTGCTGTTGACCCGGCTCACGCAAACGCGCGCATAAATCAACCATGGTTGGCATTAACCATTTGCCTTGGCCGTCAATGGTTTGCTCCACTTGCTCTACTGGAGCAACCAACTTGCCATTTTCAATATATACAGTTTGTACGCTGTCTGTTTTTTGGATTGGGTCTAACACACGTACATTTTCAATTTTTACAATACTCATGTGATCCATTCCTTACAACGTAATCGCTTCAATTAAACCTTGCTCTTGGAGTTGGCCTTGCATCGATAACGCCAATACGGCCATACGAACTGCAATACCATTGGTTACTTGTTTTAAAATAACCGACTGATCTCCATCAGCAACACTTGAATCAATTTCTACACCACGGTTCATTGGTCCCGGATGCATCACAATGCAATCTGGTTTAGCTAAACCAAGACGTTCTTTGTTTAAACCATACATTCTGTAAAATTCAGACTGTGAAGATAACGCTGGAGAGTCAATACGTTCGTTTTGAATACGTAAGGCAATAATCACATCACAATCGGTAATACCTTCATCCATCTTGTTAAACAAACGAACGTGCTCGCCATATTCCGAAAAGCCCACTGGCAATAATGTATTCGGTGCAATCACACGAATGTCTTTACAACCTAGAGTTTGTAATGCAGCTACATCCGAACGTGCTACACGAGAGTGTTTAATATCCCCGATAATAGCAACGCTTAAATCTTCAAATGGTTTTTTAGTTTCACGGCGAATAGTCAGCATATCAAGCATCGCTTGCGTCGGATGAGCATGACGTCCATCCCCTGCATTAATAATCGCGACCTTTGGACATACATCTTTAGCAATGAAATGTGCAGCACCCGAAGATGAATGGCGAACAACAAAGATATCCGCTGCCATTGCTTCAAGGTTCCAGAGCGTATCGCGCAGAGTTTCACCTTTTGAAGTACTTGAACGTGCAATATCAATGTTCAGTACATTGGCAGACAAACGTTTTGCTGCTGCTTCAAAAGTAGTACGGGTACGTGTGGAGTTTTCAAAGAAGAGATTCATAACCGTCAATCCCTCTAAGAGCGGACGGTTAATTAAATTATTATTATCGTCTAAAAAGCTTTGTGCGGTATCTAAAATCTTGGTGAGGTTTTCTTTTGAAAGTCCCTCAATCGTTAAAAAATGTTTTAAATTTCCGTCTTGATTGAGCTGAACCTGGCTCGGTTGATGCAACGCTGCAATATGCATAATGGATTCCTATGGGTCGAATCGCGAAAACGTGCATAGTGTAGCTGAATTCCGCTCTTTTCGCAGAAGAACTTTACAGAATAAGGCCCTAAATTGACCAGAAAATTTAGAACCTTATTGGCAATTACCTTAATGCACCAATGTAATGGTGCGGAACTTGTGCCCGATAAATATCCTCGGCGGTAATTTCCGACTCTTCATCGACTTTAACAACAGCAATTTTTTCTTTTTGAGAAGGCTCAGGTATTGTATCAACCAACGATTTCAATCGTTCAACACATCGTTTTAATTCGTCATCCTCTGATTCTAGTGCCAGCGCAATGACATATTTTGCATAATCTTTATTTTGGACAACGTACATTGCATCTATTACCCGCCCCGTCACCCTACGCATGCGTACATATATTTGTGTAGATACTGAGAAAGCATCTGCATTAGCAATAAAACCATTCCCCATCATGTCTTTCATTTATAATTACCCCATCAATTTAAAATAATAAAGTGGTTAAAAACTGGCTATGTTTGTTAATTAAATAACCCTTGATAGGATTGAGTTAGCAAAATACATACCACTTTAATTGTTTTAATCTTTAAAAATCAGTTTATTGGTTGGATTATGATAGGTTGCAATAATTTAAAAACCTTTACACATCAAAATAAGTTAAACTTTGCATCGTTAATATTTATATGTTTTGGTCAATCGAGTTTATGAATACCTCTTTACGTTTAAACCACTATTGGATTACTTGTGCTGATGGTTTAGAAGCCCTCTTACAAGAAGAAATAGAACAGCTTGGCACCAAAGTGACAGAACGTAAAGCAGGACGTTTAATCATTGAAGGGACGCTTGAACATGCTTACCGCATCTGTATGTGGTCGCGCCTTGCTTCTCGTGTTTTATTGCCTATTCATACTTATGAACTTGAACATACACACGATGCACGTGATGTAGCAGAAGAGCTTTATGAAGGTGCGATTAGCTTTGATTGGTCACTTATTTTTGCACCACAAAGTACCTTCGCTATTCGCTTACATGCTGAACGTGAAATTAAGGTTAACACTCAATTTGCAACACTTAGAGCAAAAGATGGTGTTGTAGATTCCTTTATGGAAGCTGTAGGTCGTCGTCCGAGCATTGATACTAAACAACCAGAAATTACGTTGTATGTTTTAGCAGGTAAAACTGAGCATACATATTGCCTAGATTTATCAGGTGATTCATTACATAAACGTGGTTACCGTCGTTATATGACGGATGCACCAATCAAAGAAAACCTTGCTGCGGCAATCTTACAAAAAGCTCAGCTTCAACAGCGCAACCCAGAGATTGTGCTCGACCCGATGTGTGGTTCAGGTACATTTATTATTGAAGCATTAATGATTTTAACTGACCGTGCACCAGGACTTGTACGCCGTTTTGGTTTTAATGGTTGGCATGGTCATGACCGTGAACTTTGGCTTTCACTTAAAGCTGAAGCAGCAGAACGTCACGAAAAGGCGCTTGAATTACCTTTACCTAAGTTTTATGCCTACGATGCAGACTGGGAAGCTGTAAAAGCTACTCGTGAAAATATTATTGCGGCAGGTTTTGAAAAAGTATTAGGTCAAATTCAGATTGAAGAACGTACTTTAGCGGACTGGCCTGATTTTTCAGCTGAAGGCAAAACTGCATTTATTGTGACTAACCCTCCATATGGTGAACGTTTAGGTGATAAAGCATCTAACCGCTCTCTTTACTTAGGTCTATCTGCACTTCTACAAAAACATTTCCCAAATCAATATGCAGCAATTATTGCAGCGCAAATTGAACAAGCCGATGTTTTAGCGTTTGAAGCACCTGAAACCTTACGTTTAATGAATGGTAAGTTACCAATTTACATTCGTTTTGGTTCAATTAAGCCAGAAAAAGTAACTCAGCCATTCTTAGCAACTTGGCAAGCTCAACCTATTGAAATGGAAGAAGCTCAAGATTTTGCTAATCGTTTGCAAAAAAATATGGCTGCATTGAAAAAATGGGCAACGAAAGAAAATGTTTATTGCTTACGTTTGTATGATGCAGACTTACCTGACTTTAATGTCGCTGTAGATTTATATGGCGATCGCTTACATGTGCAGGAATATGCACCACCAAAAACAATCGATCCTGAAAAAGCAAAAAAACGTTTTAATTTAGCACTCGCTGCAATTCGTGCTGTTACTGGTTTAAACCGCGATGCTATCTTCATTAAGACACGTGCGCGCCAAACTGGTACAAATCAATATACAAAACAAAGCACAGCTTCAAAACGTTTTATCGTTCAGGAAGGTAAAGCTAAAATTTTAGTTAACCTGACAGATTACCTAGATACAGGTTTATTCCTCGACCACCGTCAAATGCGTTTACGTATTGCTCAAGAAGCTCGTGGTAAGCACTTCTTGAACTTATATAGCTACACCTCTACAGCAAGCTTACATGCTGCTTTAGGCGGTGCTGCAAGCACGACAAGTGTAGACTTATCTAATACCTACTTAAGCTGGTCAAAAGAAAACTTCGTTTTAAATGGCCTGACTGTAGATCACGCAGATGAACAGCACATGTTCTTTGCGAGCGACTGTTTTGAGTGGTTAAAAGAAGGTCACGAACAATATGACCTTATTTTTATCGATCCACCGACATTCTCAAACTCTAAAAAGTTCTATGGTACTTTCGACGTCCAACGTGACCATGTTTCACTCATTAAACGTGCAATGAATCGTTTAAACAGTGAAGGAACGCTCTATTTCTCAAACAACTATCGTGGTTTTGAAATGGATGAAGAGATCGAAGCTATTTTTCAGGTTGAAGAAATCACTTCTGAAACCATTGGCCCTGATTTTAAACGTAATCAGAAAATCCACCGTGCATGGAAAATCCAGCATCCTGGTCTAGATCAATATTAATAAGATTAGAGGTTATTATTACTTCACGGTAATAATAACCTCACCATGAACATTTTTTGATTCAAAATCATATTTGGTAAATCGGTCTGCTCTTTCGGGGGCGAATTCAAACATGAGGTGCGACAGTTTCAAAAGCCATATGATAATCAACAAGCTGAGCAAATTTCTCTAATGGTGTAAGCCAATCTAACGCCTTTCTAGGACGAGTATTCAGTGACATGGCAACTTGATTTAAATAATGCTGATCTGCCTGATTTAAATCAATCCCTTTAGGTAAATATTGCCTAATTAAACCATTCATATTTTCGCATGTGCCTTTTTGCCAAGGTGAATGTGGGTCACAGAAATATACAT
>NZ_GG753600.1:864523-917510 GCF_000163635.1 Acinetobacter sp. SH024
GTGTTATCAGAAGCATATCGAGCTTGATAAACGTCATTGATGCTATTTCTTTTAAGCTCACGATAGATCGTACTAGGATGTCTTTTAATGAGTTCAGCAAATTTTCTGGCTGAAAAGCCTTCTTTTCTTGACTCAAGCATTAATGCAGTACGATCTTCAAAGTTAAGATGATGGTATGACAATTTTATATACTCCATAAACCCTTTAAATTAATTAGGTGGTTTATGTCGCACTTCAAGTTTTACTCTGCCAAGTAATGCCATCATTTCCAGTTTCTTCTTTTCTTTACTATCGATAACATGGTTTTGTTTTTGTTCTTGATAAGGTGAAAGTACACTTGTTCTAAGTGCATCCCATCGAACTTGCTGTAAATAATTATCACCTAACACCTGACGTGCTTGTTGTTGTTCTATCATTGGTTTCTTAGCATCGTCTTGAGCTTTCGCAATAATCACAGGTAAAGCTGCATTTACTGCCCCTGTTTGTGTTGCTAAGGCCCCTTCACTTAGAGGCTGCGCACCCCATACGTTAATTGGTATCAGTATAATACAACCTAAAATACACAGCGCAGGTCCTTGTTTATTGTTCATTGCATTTATCCTAAATTGTTATTGTTCGTTATATCGAACAAAATTAACAATTTTTTAAACATGTCGCAATGTTATAAATAGACTTCCCGACAATTAACATTGATCATTTTAAAACCTGAACTATTACACAAGCATTTAGTGAATATTCAAGTTGTTTTATAGATTTTTATCTCAGACTTGTACGACACTGCTAAATCACTTACTGTAATTTTATAATTTATCTGTAAATCGATTCTATTTATAAATAAACACCATTCGAGGTGAAATAATGCTTCAGCAGTGCTGCCAACTATTAGAAGATCGCCAGCTCAAAATTGCTTTTATTGAAAGTGCGAGTTCGGGTTATTTAACAAGTCAGTTTTCTATTCATAAAAATAGTGGTGCAGATATTTTACTGGGTGGCTTAGTTAGCTACGACCCAAGCATTAAAATTAGTATTTTAAATATCGATCCAAAGTTAATAGAGACTTACACAGCAGAGTCACCTCAAGTCACCGAGGAAATGTGTAGGCTGGGTCAAAGCTTATTTCAACAAGCTGATATTATTGTCAGTTGTACTGGGCTATTAAAATCTGGCGGAAGTGAAACCCCAGAAAAACCTGTGGGCACCTTTTTTATTTGCATTTCTTACCAACAACATATTTATCATTATCGTTATTTTTTATCTGGTCACTCAGAACAAAAGTTAAAGACATTAACTCAGAAAGTTTCAGATGCCATAATTGCTTTACTCACATCAACCATAAAAACTGATTCACCATAAAAAAAGAGAATATGTTTCCATATTCTCTTTTCGGTTTTAGCAGACAAAGCTTAGCTGAGTTTCATTTTATCGAAGACTAAATGCCCATTTTCGCCTTTAACTAGAATAGTATCACCTGCAACAAAATCACCCGACAAGATTTTTTGTGCTAATGTGTTTTCAATCTGTTGTTGAATAGCACGTTTTAATGGACGCGCGCCATAGACAGGATCGAAACCAGCATCAATCAATAAATCAAAAGCGGTATCATCTACAGTTAGACTCATGTCACGATCAACAAGACGCGAACGTAATCGATCCAACTGAATATCGGCAATACCACGAATTTGTGCTTTTTTGAGTGAATGGAAAATCACAAGCTCATCAATCCGGTTAATAAATTCCGGACGGAAATGCTGACTTACCGCATTCATTACAATGGTACGCACTTCATCGTCTGTTGCTCCCTCACCTAGCTCACGTACATCTTGTGAACCTAAGTTCGAAGTCATCACAATTACCGTATTTTTAAAGTCTACTACTCGACCTTGTGAATCGGTTAAGCGGCCATCGTCCAATACCTGGAGCAAGATATTGAATACATCTGGATGTGCTTTTTCAACCTCATCAAACAACACCACACTATATGGCTTACGGCGAACAGCTTCAGTTAAAACACCACCTTCTTCATAACCGACATATCCTGGAGGTGCACCAACCAAACGGCTAACAGAATGTTTCTCCATGAATTCACTCATGTCGATACGAATCATGGCATCATCACTGTCAAACAAGAAGTTAGCTAAAGCTTTAGTCAACTCTGTTTTACCAACACCTGTTGGACCCAAGAACAAGAATGATCCACTTGGACGATTCGGGTCAGACAAACCGGCACGTGAACGGCGTACTGCATTAGACACTGCAACAACTGCTTCATCTTGCCCTACAACACGGTCATGTAAAAACTCTTCCATATTAAGAAGTTTTTCACGCTCGCCTTGCATCATTTTAGCAACCGGGATACCTGTCGCAGCACTAACAACTTCGGCAATTTCATTTTCAGTCACTTTAGTACGAATGAGTTTTGGCTCTTCGTTCTCTTCTGCAACTTCATCTTGCTCCAGTTGTTTTTGTAACTCTGGAATTACACCATACTGTAAACGTGCTGCTTCAGCCAAATCGCCTTCACGCTGAGCTTTCTCAAAAGCAATACGTGCTTTATCAAGTTCCACCTGAGCCTGTTTAGTACCTTCTACCAAAGTTTTTTCAGACTTCCAGATTTCTTCAAGATCGTTGTATTCTTTCTCGACTTCAGCAATCTGTTTTTCAAGATGAGTGACTTCAGCTTTACTGCCGACATCTTCATCTTTTTTCACAGCTTCCAATTGCATTTTCAACTGGATTAAACGACGATCGAGCTTATCGAGTGCTTCAGGTTTAGAGTCAATCTCCATTTTTATACGAGAAGCTGCCTCATCAATCAAATCAATTGCCTTGTCTGGTAATTGACGATCAGTGATGTAACGATGAGACATTTTCGCCGCAGCAATAATCGCAGAGTCTAAAATTTGCACACCATGGTGAGTGGCATATTTTTCTTTGAGTCCACGTAAAATTGCAATCGTATCTTCAACACTTGGCTCATCAACTAGCACTTTTTGGAAACGACGCTCTAAAGCTGCATCTTTTTCAATATATTGACGATATTCATCTAAGGTGGTCGCACCCACACAGCGCAATTCACCACGAGCCAACGCAGGTTTTAACATATTACCTGCATCCATCGCGCCATCACCTTTACCTGCACCTACGAGTGTATGTAACTCATCAATAAACAGGATGATTTCGCCTTCGTGTTTTGCCAAGTCTTTTAAAACAGCTTTTAAACGTTCTTCAAACTCACCACGATATTTAGCACCAGCCAGTAATGAACCTAAGTCGAGGGATAAAACACGTTTATTTTTTAATCCCTCTGGCACTTCACCATTCACAATACGCTGTGCCAAACCTTCAACAATAGCGGTTTTACCTACGCCCGGCTCACCAATAAGAACAGGGTTGTTTTTGGTACGACGCGATAACACCTGAATGGTACGGCGAATTTCATCGTCACGCCCAATGACAGGATCAAGTTTTCCAGATAAAGCACGCTCTGTTAAATCAATCGTATATTTATTAAGTGAGTCACGTTGGTCTTCGTGATTATTACTCATGACTTTGTCATTACCTCGAATATGTTCAATTACTTTGCGTAAGCTGTCGGGAGTTACACCTACCGCACTTAAAATACTTTTAGTTTCGCCGGTCTCTGCCAAACCTAATAAAACCCAGTCAGTTGATA
The DNA here is from genome assembly GCF_000163635.1 of Acinetobacter sp. SH024. NCBI lineage: Bacteria > Pseudomonadati > Pseudomonadota > Gammaproteobacteria > Moraxellales > Moraxellaceae > Acinetobacter > Acinetobacter sp. SH024. The sequence continues at coordinate 868,197 of NZ_GG753600.1, forward strand.
AAAATTCATCACCTGCCTTTTGCGCATATCTGTCTGCCAGATTAAGTGCTTTCACAGCTTCTGGGTTTAAGTTGACATCACCCGTTGGATTGGCAATTGTCGGCGCATCTTTTATAGCTTGCTCAAGCTTTTGTTTAAGTTCAGGTAACCGTGCACCTGCTTGTTGCAACAAACTAATATTTGATGGCTCTTCTAACAAGGTAGACAAAATATGAATACCTGCGATAGCGGTATGGTCTTTACCCATCGCTAAAGATTGAGCATCTGAGAGGGCTTGCTGCAAGCGGTTTGTAAATTTCTCAAAACGCATTCTTGTTATTCCTCACAACAAATTTGTACTTGTCTAATAGATGGGAACACTTCTTCGAATTTCAAATAAATTTTTATATATTTTTCATAATGTTATAAAAATAACAGTGAGTAAAACTCCATTATAATATGGGATTGTTTTGTATATATTTCAAGTACAGTTCAGCTACATTTTATTAAAATGCTTGAATATTTAGATTCATGCTTATTCTTACTACGCTTTTCACAAAGTCTTCATTGAGAATTTAGTAATTAAGCTTTAGTTTATCTTGCTAGTTTCCTACTCGTTTTGAAATGAAAAATGCACTTTAAACATATTATATTAACAACAACTTGTCTTTTTACTTCGGCACTGGCAATCGCTCAGCTCCCCCAAGACTCTAGACGACCTGGTGGAATTGCAGTTGTTCCTCTAACTACTGATATTACTCAGGTCACTTTTCAACAAAAGCCTGTTTTAATTAGCCAAGAAGGTCAGCAACGTTATGCCGTGCTTGGCATTCCATTATCTACTCCAATCGGCAGTATTCAACTCGACACAAATAAAGCCCCGATTCAAATAGAAGTTAAGTCTTATCCTTACGCAGAACAACGGATTAAAGTCACGAACCAAGATTATGTGAACCCTAACCAAAGTCAATTAGACCGCTACGCTCAAGAAGCAAAAGAACAAAATGATGTGTATACCTCATTTACACAGAGCTCATGGCAAACCCTACCTACATTTATACGCCCGACTTCAGGGAAATTTAGCAACTCTTTTGGAAGAAAACGCTTCTTTAACGGCGAGGAACGCGCGCCTCACTCAGGTCTAGATATTCCTGCGCCAGTAGGGCAAAAAGTTGTTGCTCCCGCAGATGGTGTGGTTATCCAAACTGGATCTTATTTTTTTAATGGACAAACCGTGTTGATTGATCATGGCCAAGGCTTAGTCAGCATGTTCTGCCATTTAAGCGCAATTAAAGTAGAGAACGGCCAACATATCCGCCAAGGAGAAACACTAGGTTTAGTAGGCAAAACAGGACGCGTGACAGGCCCTCATCTGCATTGGGGCATGAGCCTTAATAATGCTCGGGTAGATCCTCAGCTTTTTCTAAATACAGCTCGTTAATTTAAAGCTTTACGAAAATACTTTGGCGCTTCGACATAGCCTTCTCTTAGGTAAAATTGATGTGCCAAAGGTCTTTGCATTCCTGAATGCAGTTCCATTCGATCACACCCTCGGCGTCTGGCTTGTTGCTCAGCCTCCTTTACGAGTAAATGCCCTACACCTTTGCTACGCATATTCTCATCAACACACAGATAGCATATTTTGGCAAAGTCACCTTGTAAGGCAATTTGCGGAATAAAGTAGAGAGATAAAAAACCATAAATTTTACCCCTCTCTTCAGCAATCAAAATTTGTGAGTTAGCGTCATTATGGAGTATCTCAAATTTTTCTTGAATAAGAGCAAAAGGCTGTGGGTATCCCATCTGTTTAAGTAGATCACATATAGCTTGAGTATCTTTTGATTTAGCAGAACGAATATTCACTTTCATTCTTCCTTTTATTTTTTAGTTATTTTTGACAATAAAAAAAGCCAACTCTCATGTCAGCTTTTTTTAATTTCTAGTTATCAAAAAAAGGCCTTATTCCGCTTCAATAATTTCGAAGTCATGTGTAATTTCAACACCACCATCGGAAAGCATTTTACTTGCTGAACAATATTTCTCGGCAGACAATTCAACTGCTTTTGCAACCTGCTTTTCTTTCACAGCTTTACCAGTTACCACAAAATGTAAGTGGATTTTAGTAAACACAGCCGGAATTGCGTCAGCGCGCTCAGCTTTTAAATTACATACAACATTCGTCACATCTTGGCGAGATTTCTTTAAAATAGTCACAATATCAAACGAAGCACACCCACCAAGTCCCATTAATATCAGTTCCATAGGACGTGGACCACGGTTTTCACCACCATACTCAGGTGAGCCGTCCATGATGACACTATGCCCACTATCCGATTTCGCTTCAAAAGCAACATTCTCTAGCCAATGTACACTTGTTTGCATTGCAACTACCCAAAAAAAATTATAAATTTAAGCAGGGTCTGTTGACATTTCATCTATGGATTGCGTTATAGCTAAAAATTAATCCAAATAAGACGCAAAACCCAGACAATGGCAATCCTTTGTCCAGTTTTGTAATAAAGTTTGTGAAATTTCAGCCATAATCTGAGTTGCAATTAAAGCAGCGCAGGCATAGCGCAAGACCAAGTTATTTTGTACGTTCCGTTGTTAAGATCTATTTATTTAGAATGGCTAAATTTCATAGTTCTTATTTGGTACGTCTAAAAGAATTGTCTTATGTTGCAACCATCTGTGAAATGTCAACAGGCCCTTGTTTTGTACACTAACATAAAATGAGTTGATAAGGAATTTCATCTCTTCTGTGTAATAGCTCATCTCGAGCTTGTGTGAATTGTTTACCCTATTCGGAACATATTAAGCATGACTTCAAATTTTTCACAACTCAGCACAGATGCTTTATCTCCGGGGCAACTACCTGAATCCGTTAAAGCATTGTTAAAACGTGCTCACATCAACAGATATCCAAAACGAACCACAATTGTTGATGCCGGAACAGAGTCAAAATCTTTATATTTAATTTTAAAAGGCTCAGTTTCAATTATTTTGCGTGAAGATGATGAACGTGAAATTGTTGTTGCGTATTTAAATCCGGGCGATTTCTTTGGGGAAATGGGGCTTTTCGAACCGAACCCTCAACGTACAGCCGAAGTTCGAACTCGTGATGTCTGTGAAATTGCAGAGATCTCTTATGACAACTTCCACGAACTTAGCAAACAATACCCAGACTTAAGCTATGCTGTTTTTGCACAATTAGTTCGCCGTCTAAAAAATACGACTCGTAAAATGACAGATCTTGCGTTCATTGATGTGTCTGGCCGTATTGCACGTTGTTTAATCGATCTATCTTCTCAACCAGAAGCAATGATTTTGCCAAACGGTCGTCAAATTCGCATTACTCGTCAAGAAATTGGCCGTATTGTTGGATGTTCGCGTGAGATGGTTGGCCGTGTACTCAAAACCTTAGAAGATCAAGGTATGATCCAAACTGATGGTAAAGCCATTCTTATTTTTGATGCATCATTAGAAGAAAACACTGTTTCTGATGATGACTACGACGATGAAGAATAATATTCATTAAATTTTTAATAAAAAGCAAACTTCGGTTTGCTTTTTTTATATGCAACAATGAGTTAATACACAAAACTTACAAACTATTCTAATTTTATGATTTAAGTTGAATACATATTCTCCATTAGGCTAACTCAAAATTTCCAAGGATTCCGCTGTATGCAATTTAACCCACTTAGTCGCACAGGCCTTAAACTTCCAGAAATTTGTTTAGGCACCATGACATTTGGTGAGCAAAACTCCCAACAAGAAGCTTTTGAACAACTCAATTACGCCTTGGCACATGGTTTATATTTTTGGGATACGGCAGAGATGTATTCCGTTCCACCAAAACCTGAAACTTATGGCGCAACTGAAACGATTATTGGCAATTGGTTTGCCCAAAATGGACAACGTGACAAAGTCTTTCTCGCATCTAAAATTGCAGGTCCTGGCTTTGGAGGAACACACATCCGAGAAGGCAATACACGCTTTAACAGTGACCATATTGCCAAAGCTCTAGATGGATCACTTAAACGCCTCCAAACGGACTATATCGACCTTTATCAACTGCATTGGCCTGAACGTCATACTAACTTTTTTGGTACGCTCGCTTATGGTAATCAGCAAGCTGAAAATGATTACGACACAACACCTCTAGAAGAAACATTACTTGCTCTACAAGAAGAGATTAATCGCGGACGCATTCGCTATATTGGTTTATCAAATGAAACCCCGTGGGGCACCATGAAATTTTTACATTTGGCCGAAAAGCTAGGTGTCAGTAAATTTGTAAGTGTTCAAAACCCATATAGCCTGCTTAACCGCACTTATGAAATAGGTATGTCAGAAATTGCTAAATATGAAGATGTCGGCTTGCTCGCCTACTCTCCTCTGGCTTTTGGTTACTTAACGGGTAAGTTTAGAAATGGTGCGCGTCCCGCCAATGCTCGTGTAACACTATTCCCTCGCTTTAGCCGCTACAGCAACCCTCAAAGCGAATGGGCGACTGAACAATACGCACAGCTAGCAGAAAAGCATGGGCTAAGCTTAACTCAAATGGCCTTAGCTTTTATTAAGCAACAATTCTTTGTGACCAGCACAATTATTGGTGCCACTAATTTAGATCAACTCAAAGAAAATATTCAGGCATTTGAGATTGAACTACCAAGTGAAGTTCTAAAAGGTATTGAGGCCATCCATACCCAACAGCCCAACCCTGCTCCTTAAATAAAAAACGGATGCTTAAGCATCCGTTTTCTTTATCTATATAAAATTTATATCTTATTTACGGCTATTATAAACTGCCATTGCCGCAGGTAAGTTTTTACGCATATCACCAATACGTTGTGAGTTAGATGGGTGAGTAGACAAGAATGATGAACCACCGCCACCTTCAAGCTTATTCATTTTTTCCCAAAGTGTAATCGCTGCATTTGGATTATAGCCTGCGCGCGCCATCAACATTAAACCACCTTGGTCAGCACGACTTTCCAAGCTACGAGAATATGGTAAGCCCACACCCACTTGTGTACCTAACTGAGCGGCAGCAGTACCAAGCTGGCCTACGTTATTACCCGCATAGCTTAAACCGATGCCTAGAGCTAAATCAGTTAAAGCTTGTGCACCGATTTTACTTTTTGCATGCTCTTCTAAAGCATGTGTCATTTCATGTCCCATAACAGCTGCAATTTCAGCATCTGTCAGGTTCAATTTATTCACAATACCTGTATAGAACACTACCTTGCCACCAGGTGCAACGTAAGCATTAATCGTATCTGATTTCAACACCGCTAACTGCCAACTAAATGGTTGACCAGTCTGATTCATCTGGTTAGCATATGGTTTTAAACGGTTGAATACAGCATTAATACGGTTATATGTACTAGAGCTTGTATCGAGAGCACCCTTACCACGTGCTTCCTGCACCATCTTATTAAAACCTTGAGCAGATTGAGCATTTAAGGTTGCAGTATCTGCACCAGCCATGTCCGCCACTGTTGCACAGCCAGAAATGGTCATCACACTTGCTGCACACAAGCTTAAAAAGAGTTTTTTATTCATAACACGGATCACCTAAATCGATAAAAAGCTGTTTATTCTTTTGCACTTATTATAAGAAATACCACTCATGCTTTGAATGTCTCATTTCTTCATGATCATAGTATTTATGTAACGATCAAGTAGATAAAGTCATCAAATAAATCCAGAAAATTAAACAAATTACATTTAACCCCAAATAAACATGACTTAAGGTTTTAACTTTCTCTTCAAGATTAGGACTTTCTCGTTTCCAGAGTAAATAACTATTTTGTATGAGTACTACAGGAATTAACACACATGCGAACAAAACCGACAAGCTCATAAAAGCGGTCATAAAGAAATCTTCATGATATTCCTGTCCATAAATAACCAACATCGCCAGCGTGGGTGAACCACCAATAGCAAATAAAAAAGAATAAAAATTGTTTTTGAAATAGTTGGTTGCAGCTTCATCCTGAGCCCATCCTTCCTTATCTATATATAACGTTTTAATCTGAATCTAATAAAACGAAAACTGCACTTTAGTCGGGTATAAAAAAAGCCCCCTTTCAGGAGGCCTTTTTAATCTTTGCTAATTAAGCAGAGAATGGATGACGTAAAACAATTGTTTCTGCACGATCTGGACCAGTTGAAACGATATCAATCGGACATTCGATTAATTGTTCAATACGCTTAACATAAGCCAAAGCATTTGCTGGTAATTGATCGATACTAGTTAAACCAACAGTCGACTCGCTCCAACCAGGCATAGTTTCATAGATTGGCTTCAAGCATTCAAAAGAAACTGCATCTGAAGAACCTACACAACCTGAATCTGTATTTTCATAACCTACACAGATTTTTACTTCTTCCAAACCATCTAAAACGTCAAGTTTAGTTAAGCAAATACCTGAAAGTGAGTTTACATCTACAGAACGGCGAAGAATTTCAGCATCAAACCAACCACAACGACGTTGACGGCCAGTAGAAGCACCAAATTCATGACCAACTGTACCTAGGTGTTTACCAATCGGATCACCAGAATCAGCAGCTGCATCGTAAACCAATTCAGTTGGGAATGGACCAGCACCTACACGTGTTGTATAAGCTTTAGTAATACCTAATACATAATCAAGATGTAAAGGCCCCATACCTGAACCAGAGCTTACGCCACCAGCAGTTGTATTTGAACTTGTAACATACGGATAAGTACCGTGGTCGATGTCTAGAAGTGAGCCTTGAGCTCCTTCAAACATTACAGCCTTACCTTCTTTGCGATAGTCATGCAATACTTTAGTCACATCAATCACTAATGGAGCAAGCACTTCACGCCATTGGTTGCAAAGAGCCAATACATCTTCAAATTTAACAGCTTCTACACCGTAGAACTGAGTTAACTGGAAGTTATGTAACTCAAGCATTTCTTGGAGTTTTTCTTCAAGCGCTGCACCACCACGAACAAGGTCAGCAACACGCACTGCACGGCGAGCCACTTTATCTTCGTATGCAGGACCAATACCACGACCTGTAGTACCGATTTTAGCATTACCACGTTTTTTCTCACGTGCCTGATCAAGTGCAATGTGGTTAGGCAAAATGAGTGGACAGTTTGGAGAAATACGTAGACGTTCTTTAACAGGAACACCTTCCGCTTCCAAAATTCCCATTTCTTCAATTAACGCGGCTGGTGAAAGTACTACACCATTACCAATTAAGCACAATACGTTTTCACGTAAAATGCCTGATGGAATGAGGTGCAATACAGTCTTTTTACCACCTACGACAAGAGTATGACCTGCGTTATGTCCGCCTTGATAACGTACTACCGCAGCCGCCTGATCTGTGAGCAGGTCGACGATTTTACCTTTACCTTCGTCGCCCCATTGGGTACCAAGTACCACAACATTTTTGCCCATAATAGCCTCATTACATCATGCTGTTAAAATTGGAAACCACCAGTAAAAATTTACCGTTGGCGATTAAATCTTTTTAATATTCCATTGTCCATTTTGCGACACGAGTTGATGGGTCGCATATGGAATAGAACTTAAATCATCATTACCTAACAATTGAACCACACGTAAACCTTGAGCACGTGCATTCGAAATTGCTGAGAGTAAATCCTGTTCTGAGCCTTTTGGAGCAACAACAGTTTCGATTTCCGCGAACTGATTTGCACCTAAGGCATATAAATCACAACTAAAGCCAGTAGCAGGACGTGCGCGGCCAAAGTGCTCACCAATACCATCATAACGGCCACCCTGTGCTAAAGGCGCAGCTCGATTCGGTGCATAGACCGCATACATTAAGCCAGTGTGATAGTGATAACTACGTAGCTCTACAACATCAATACCGATATTGAGATTTGGCCAACGGCCTTTAATTTGCGCAAGTGTCGTTTTAAGTGCATCTAATGCTGACTTAAATTCAGCATCTTGTAAGATGTTTGCACTTAAATTCGCCTGCAATGCTTCTAGATCACTAGAATAGCGGCCAAGTGCATAGAAATCAGAACCCATATTGAGGTTTTGAGTAAATTCAGCTAACTCTGGTAACGCTTTTCTTTGATAAAGATCTGAAAGCTCATGCTCTTCATTTTTTGACAGTCCAGCACATTTTACTAAACTGCGGAACAACCCTACATGACCCAAATCTAAATGCGCGCCTTGTAAAGTATAGATGTTCTCGATCAACCCCAGCATAACATCGACCATTTCGACATCAGCTTCGATACTGTCATGCCCGTATAACTCTGCACCTAATTGTAGAGGTGCACGTGTGGCATTAAAATTTTGTGGTTTAGTATGTAATACAGTCCCTGAATAACAGTAACGTGCAACACCTTCAACTGGTCTTACATGTGCATCGATACGTGCAACTTGTGGCGTCATATCAGCACGAACACCGAGTAAACGGCCTGAGAGCTGATCAATGACCTTAAAAGTTACTAAATCTAAGTCTTGATTTGATTCTGATAATGAAGACAACGATTCGATGTATTCGATAAATGGTGTATATACCAATTGATAACCTCGTACCGCGAGGAAATCTAAAGCTTCACGGCGAAGTTTTTCAATGACTTGCGCCTGTTCCGGCAATACATCTGCTACCCCGTCAGGCAGCAACCATGTCTCTGAAATGGTCATATTTCAAGCCTAAAATCTGATCAACGTGGAACGACCCCACATAAAAAAATCGGGAACACACCCGATTTCTCTTAGTGTAGCATGATACTTTGTGCCATGCACCTGACAATTTGCATAAATCTTTCTTAATAAACTCTAAAGTCAAAAAGAAGATTTCATGAATTAACAATAATATTCAATACCTTATTCTCATTCACTCATATCATAGACAAAAGTTCTTCGACCAAAGAATGGGCCAATATCTGAGCTATCTCCTTGTTGCCAATTAACCAGATTTAATCTTTGAATAGCTTTCTTAAGGTATTTTAAATTTAGAAAGAATCACACAGATCCAATAAACGATTTGCATAGCCCCATTCATTATCGTACCAAGCGAATACTTTAGCTTGATGGCCAACGACCATCGTCTGAGTTAAATCAACGATGAGTGAATAAGGTGAATGATTGAAATCACTCGAAACTAATGGCTCATCTGTTACCGCCATAATTTCTGCATAGTCTGTTTGAGATGCTTTAATTAGTATTTCATTAATGTGATGCACAGTAATTGGAGATTGCGCGATAAAAGTTAAGTCAATTGCCGCCACATTAATAGTTGGTACACGAATTGAATAACCATCAATACGGTCTTCCATTTTAGGCATAACACGCTTTAATGCGCCGAGTGCACTAGATGTGGTCGGGATAATATTTTGCCCTGAAGCTCTAGCACGACGTAAATCACGATGTGCGTGGTCAAGAACAGATTGATCTGCTGTCACTGCATGAATTTCTGTCATAAGCGCAGTTTCAATACCGAAAGCATCATCAATGATTTTGACTAATGGAACTAAAGCTTGTGTAGTACATGAAACGCTTGATATGATCTGATCAGTCACTTTGACTTCATTATGGTTCACACCATAAACAATGGCTGCGTCAACATGATCAAAAGGTGCCGCCCCAATAATGACCCGCTTCGCCCCTGCTTGTAGATGACGTGTCGCATCCGCATGAGAACGGAACAGTCCTGTACACTCAAGTACCACATCGATATCTAAACTAGACCATGGTAAAAGTTCAGGTGGTTTCTGCTTTAAAACCTCAACTTTTAGCGTTCGTTGATTTGACTGAATATTCAAAAAAACTTTTTCATTTTCAATGAATATATCTACATTTCCATTGAAGCGGCCGTGCGTAGAATCATATTTAAATAAATGCACTAATGTCTGGACATCTGCTATATCGTTAATCGCCACGATTTCAAAATGAAATTGTTTTGGGCTTTCGAACCAGGCGCGTAAAACATTACGTCCAATCCGACCAAACCCATTAATGGCGATACGTTGCATGACCTATCCTTATCAACAAAACTACAAACTAAAGAAGGCATATAGTAAAGCACGTCAAGGCCAATTGAATATAGATTTTTAGCCAAATCACAGTTTTGTAAGATATTCCTTTTAAAATCGTTGGTTCGGTGGGGTTTTTCCGCTACAATTTAGCGTTTTTAAAAAATAAGCCCCGTATCACATGCAAGGTTTGGCATAAAACAAACAGGCATTGATACATTTAGCCAAATTCGAAAATATGGAGTGACTTGGTTGTGAGTACTCGTTTAATGACATCTGCTGAAATTCGTGAAGCATTTTTGCGCTACTTTGAAACGCAAGGGCATACACGTGTCGCGTCGAGTTCTCTTGTTCCTGCCAACGACCCAACTTTATTATTTACAAATGCTGGGATGAACCAGTTTAAAGACTGCTTTTTAGGTCTTGAGAAACGTGACTACGTGCGTGCAACTACATCTCAAAAATGTGTACGCGCTGGCGGTAAACACAATGACTTAGACAACGTTGGCTACACTGCACGTCACCATACATTCTTTGAAATGTTAGGTAATTTCTCATTCGGTGATTATTTCAAACGTGATGCGCTTAAATTCGCATGGGAATTTTTAACCAGCGAACAATGGCTTGCTTTACCAAAAGATAAACTTTATGCCACGGTTTACCACACCGATGACGAAGCTTACGACATCTGGAACAAAGAAATCGGTTTAGCGCCAGAACGTATTATCCGTATTGGTGATAATAAAGGCGAAAAATACGCATCTGACAACTTCTGGGCAATGGGTGATACTGGCCCATGTGGTCCATGTTCTGAAATTTTCTTTGACCATGGTGATCACATTTGGGGTGGTTTACCAGGCACACCTGAAGAAGACGGTGACCGTTTCATTGAAATCTGGAACAACGTTTTCATGCAGTTTAACCGTACTGCTGATGGCGTGCTTCACCCTCTCCCTGCTCCATCTGTTGATACAGGTATGGGACTAGAACGTATTTCTGCTGTATTGCAACATGTTAATTCAAACTACGATATTGACCTGTTCCAACACTTATTAAAAGCTGCTGCAAATATTATTGGTATTGAAGACCAAGGTCAGCCTTCTTTACGTGTTGTTGCAGACCATGCACGTTCATGTTGTTTCCTCATTGCTGATGGTGTAAACCCAAGTAATGAAGGTCGCGGTTATGTACTTCGCCGTATTATCCGCCGCGCCGTGCGTCACGGTAATAAACTTGGTGCAACTGGTACGTTCTTCTACAAAATGTTGCAACCTTTAATTGAAGTTATGGGTGATGCATATCCAGAGCTTGCAGCGCGTAAAGATGTGATTGAAGCAACTTTAATTCGTGAAGAAGAACAGTTTGCTAAAACACTTGAGCAAGGCTTAAAACTACTTGAAGGCGAGCTTGCTCAATTAAAAGATAAGACGATTCCTGGTGCCACTGTATTTAAACTTTACGACACTTACGGCTTCCCGACAGACTTAACTGCTGATATTGCACGTGAACGTGACTTTATTATTGATGAAGCTGGTTTTGAAGTAGAAATGGCAGCACAGCGTCAACGTGCTCGTGATGCTGGTAAGTTTGCAGTTGACTACAACAACATTGTAAAAGTTGAAGGCGAAACTCAGTTTGACGGTTACATCAACACCACTGGTCAAGGTCAAATTGTAGCGATCTACAAAGATGGCGTACAAGTTGATGAAGTTTCTGAAGGTGATGAAGCGCTTATCGTTTTAAACCAAACTCCTTTCTATGCTGAAAGTGGTGGTCAGATTGGCGACACTGGTATCTTCAAAAATGAAACTGGTATTTTTGAAGTTCAAGATACTAAAAAGTCAGGTGGTGCCTTTGTTCATCAAGGTATTGTGACCGTTGGTAGTCTTAAAGCCGATCAAAATGTTGAAGCGATTGTTAAAGCAGACATTCGTGAAGCAACTGCACGTAACCACTCTGCAACTCACCTATTACATGCTGCCCTTCGTCAAATCTTAGGTTCACATGTACAACAAAAAGGTTCTTTAGTTGCAAGCGATATCTTACGTTTCGACTTTGCTAATGACCAACCTGTAACTTTTGAACAGTTACAACAAGTTGAGCGCTTAGTGAATGCAGAAATTATTGCAAATAGTGCTGTAACAACCGAACTTCTTGATATCGAGGCTGCAAAAGCTAAAGGTGCCATGATGTTGTTCGGTGAAAAATATGGTGATGAAGTACGTGTACTTTCTATGGGTTCAATTATTGATGAGAAAAACTTCTCAATTGAACTTTGTGGTGGTATCCACGTTAAACGTACAGGTGATATTGGTTTATTCAAAATCACTTCTGAAGGTGGTGTAGCTGCTGGTGTACGTCGTATTGAAGCTGTTACAGGTACTAAAGCGCTAGATGTAGTACAAAAAACTGATGCTGATATCCAGCACATTAATGGCTTATTAAAAGCACAGAAAGACCAAACTGTTGAGCGTGTACAAGCCAATGTTGAATTGGTTTCTGCATTACAAAAGCAGATTGAACAGCTCAATCAGAAATTGGCAAACTTCCAAGCGTCAGAATTGATTGACCAGGTACAAACCATTGCTGGTCGTCAAACGCTTATTACCACTGTTCAAGGTGTAGATGCAAAATCACTTCGCAACTTACATGACAGTGTTAAATCGAAATTAGAGAATGCAATTATTGTGTTAGCTGGTGTAGAGGGTGACAAAGTCAGCCTACTTGCTTCAGTTGCATCACAATACACTGCAACTCTAAAAGCAGGTGACATCATCAAACATCTAGCAACCGAGTTAGGTGGTAAAGGTGGTGGTAAACCTGACTTAGCACAAGGTGGCGCGCCACTTAACGAGAAGTTTGGACAAGTTATCGCAGCATTGCCTGCATGGCTTGAACAAAAATAAGACTTCACTTTTTGTGTAACTGACCCTGAAAAGCCTCTCAGGGTCATGGCTTATATGGAACAACTATGGCATTAATCGTTCAAAAGAATTAATGCCATTTAGCCACTCTAAGACACACCAAGACAAAAACAACAATAAAAGCCTTATTTCTCAATATTTCCATCGTTTTTAATATAGACATACTAAGACATTTTAGGACAGAATAAGTCTCATTAATTATGTACACATTGGTGTACATATTAGTACTTATCTCTTACTTGACCAAAATTATGTACACAGGTGGACTATGGCTTTAACTGAAGTGTGGCTGAAAGCTAATAACGGCAAGGCACGTGATAAAGTTGAAGAAATAGCAGATCGGGACTCAATGAGTGTCAGAGTCTCACCTAAAGGTAAAATTGTTTTTCAGCTTCGGTACCGTTTTGCTGGAAAAGCCGAACGTTTAGACCTTGGTACCTACCCTCATATCTCTCTCAAAGATGCACGTATAAAAGCTAGTGAAATGCGTTCACTATTAGATAAGGGAATGAATCCTAAAGTTGAGGTTCGTGTACAGCAGCAAAAATACATCGATGCAAGCACATTTGAAGATGTCTTTAATGATTGGTATGAAAGTTATTGTCTAAAGAAGAAAACATCTGCCCAGCAAATTAAGAATACTTTTGAGCAGCATGTAATACCTGAAATCGGTGATTTACCAGTTGAGCGCATTACTCTGCAACAATGGTTAGCCTTACTTGAAGAATTAGCAGATGATGTACCTTCGATTGCAGATCGCGTATTAACGAATGCAAAACAGGTTCTAAAATGGGCCAAAAAAAGACAATTACTTGAGGTAAATGTTTTATCTGACATCTATGCCAAGGAAGATCTAGGTATAGAGCGAAACAGAGGAACAAGATTTCTTTCTGATGAAGAAATTAAGATGGTTTTGATGGCTATTGAAGAATCAAATATTTTGCCTAAAAACAAAATTTTCTTAAAACTATGTTTAATGTTTGGTTGTAGAAATGGCGAACTCAGAAAAGCTAAAAAGACTGATTTTGATTTAAATAGAAAAGTCTGGATCGTACCAGTAATCAACAACAAGACTGGTAAGAAAACTGGCCGTGAAATTATTCGCCCTATTTTGCCTGAAATGGAGGCATTAATTGTCGAGGCTTTTGAATACAGCACATGTGAGTACTTCTTAACTAATGACAGTGAAGCAACCCCTATGAGCCATGGTTCTTCAAATTCATTGCCTGGTTATGTAATGGAACGCCTTAGAAGACATCATGATTATCACATGAAACATTGGTCGCTTCATGATCTACGAAGAACTGCTCGTACTAATTTCAGTGCATTTACATCGCGTGATGTTGCACAACTCATGATTGGTCATGTAATGTCTGGTGAACAAGGTACTTATGATTATTATGAATATTTACCTCAGCAAACAGAAGCATATGCAAAGTGGTTGGATAAATTAAAGTCTCTAACCAATAATTAGGGTTTACCCTTTTAGAATTGCAGAATTTCCGACCAAATGCGCCAGATACTGCGTCAATTTTTGACTTCTACTTGTTTATCCACAGCTTTTTAAATTTGAATTTAAGCTCATCTCTAGAATATCATCTTGAATATGTTACAAAATCAAGCTAGGGGAAACATATGAGCGAAATTGCACCATCCATTATCCAGATAAAGCCTTATCTTACTCAAGGTATTGTTTTATCTGAGGCCTTATCAATCAAACAAGTTGTACCATCAACTCATCTACTTATCCCTTACGCATTAGAAAAAATAAATGCAGGCTTCCCAAGCCCAGCACAAGATTATGTAGATAAAGCTCTCGACATGAACGAGCACTTAATAAAAAATGAAACCGCTACGTTTATTGTGAAAGTTGCATCACTATCAATGCTCAATGCGGGTATAGATATTGATGATGAATTGATTGTAGATCGAAGTCTTGATGCCAAACACGGCGATATTGTTATTGCACTAATTGACAATGAATTCACAGTTAAACGTTTAATGATCGATGAAAAAGGTCAATGGCTTAAAGCAGAGAATCCTGAATATAAAAATATCTATCTACAAGAGGGCCAAGAACTAATTATCTGGGGCGTTGTCACTCATATCATCAAAATGACACGGCATTAATTCATGAAATATGAGAATAAAGTATTTTTTCTCATCGATGTAAATAACATGTACGTCTCATGTGAGAGAGTCTTTGACCCATCTTTGAATGATAAGCCTGTTATTGTGCTTAGCAATAACGATGGGTGCGCCGTTGCTCGTAGTAATGAATCAAAAGCTTTAGGCATTAAAATGGGTGTGCCTCTTTTTCAAGTTAAAGACATTGTTCAGCAACATAACGTAATCGTTCTTTCAAGCAACTATGCAATGTATGCAGAAATGTCACGGCGCTTTCACAAGATTCTTGGCTCATACGTTACTGAAGAAGAAGTTGAACCCTATTCTATTGATGAGTGCTTTGTTGATTTCACCGCTTATGAGAAGAACTTTGATTTAGAAAAAGTTGGTCAGCAAATGCGCCAACAAATTTGGAAATGGTTAGGCTTACCTGTCTGTGTCGGAATCGGCAGAAGTAAAACAGAAGCAAAGATCGCAAATCATATTGCAAAGAAAAACGCCGGCTTTAACAGCGTTTGCGATCTCGTTAATATGGATCCTTGCAATAAAGAATATTACTTCTCGCTTATCGACGTTTCTGAAGTTTGGGGCGTCGGCCGTAAGCACTCAAAAAAGTTGCAAAGCATGGGGATCAACACTGTTTTAGATCTCGCATGTGCAGAACCGCGCGAGATGCAAAAGAAATTTTCTATCGTCATGGCCAGAACTATTTACGAACTGCAAGGTATCTCATGCATTGAAATTGAAGACACCCCGCCATCAAAAAAACAAATTATTAAATCATGTTCCTTTGGAACAAAAGTTACCGAACTTATTGACCTACAAGAAGCAATAGCCATGCATGCACAAGAAGCATGTAAACGGTTGCGTGATGAAGAGTCACTATGTGGTTGTCTACTTGTATTTGTCCAATCAAGCCCATTTGACGATAGTGCGCCATTTTATAATAAGTCTATTACTGGCGCATTTTCACAGCCAACAGATAGTGCATTAGATTTCGTAAAAGCCGCAACAAAAATGGTTTCTCATATTTATAAAGAAGGTATTAAGTATAAAAAGTGCGGCGTGATATTAACTGGACTAGAACCGAAGGCTGGTCATACATATGACTTACTCACAGATTTTGAAGCTATAGAAAAGAAAGAACAATTGATGAAAACACTAGATAACGTACATACAAAATTTGGAAAGAAAAAACTCGGTATAAGTACGTGTTATGTGCCAGGTCGCAACTGGTCTATGTCACGGGATAAATTAAGCAGAAATCCTTTTTTGTGGGACGAACTGTTGACTATTAATAACTAGGGTGTGTTGACACTTTTCGCTTAAAAAAATAGCGAAGTAGTAAAATCAAATCACCAAACCCAATTTTACTATTCGCTATGCCTCGTACCATGCTGACAGATCAACACTGGCAAAAGTTGAAAGTTATTCTGCGTAATTTATCCATTCACCACAACTCAAATTTACGCAATTTTATTGAAGCTATTCTCTATAGAATTAGAACAGGCTGTTCGTGGCGAGATATTCCTTCTTGTTTTGGTCATTCAAACTCTATTTTCAAACGTTTTAATCGTTGGTCAAGCAGCGGTAAGTTACTTAGATTATTCAAATTAATAGCCTCATGCCCCGATATGGAGTGGATTTTTATTGATGGCTCTCATGTACGTGCTCATCAACATTCTGCCGGCATAGCGAATCAATCTATTTCTAAAAGTGTAGGAGGAAACTCCTCAAAAATACATTTGATTGTTGATGCACATGGCAATCCTATTGATTTCATGATTACCGATGGAACCACACATGATGTTAAAGTTGCGCCTGATTTAATATCAACATTAGATTTAAAAGAGACAAAAGTGGTATGCGCAGATAAAGGCTATGATTCAGAACCACTGCGTGAACAGATCAGGAAAACAGGGACTAAAGCGAATATACCAAAGAAAACGAATAGCCAATCGAACAATGACCATATGGACTGGTATTTATATAAAATCAGGCATTTAGTTGAAAATATGTTTTGTAGATTAAAGCAATTTAGAGGAATAGCTACTCGATATGAAAAGCTCAAAAGAAATTATCAAAGTTCTGTTGCCTTAGCCTGTATATTTTTATGGCTACCTTTATAGGGTTAATTATGAACAGTAAGTATCAACAGACCCTAGTTTTTGATGAAGAAAATTGAAAAATAAAAACAGGTGATTTGATCTGTCTTGATTAAAGAATAAAAAGCGCCTAGAAGGCACTTTTTATTCTTTAAGTAAATTTACGGCGTTAGAATGACTTTACGACAGTCTTCTTCCTTTTTATCAAAAATACGGTAACCTTCCGCAGCATCTTCCAGTTTCATGCGATGGGTAATAATCACATCCGGAGACAGATCTCCATTTTCGATATGTTCGAGTAACTGCGGCAAGTATTTATGCACATGGGTTTGTCCCATTTTAAAAGTTAAACCTTTGTCAAAGGCATCACCAAACAGGAAGCCATGAATTGGACCTGCATAAACCCCAGGTACACTCACCACACCGCCGCGTCGGACTGCTGCAATACATTGTCTTAGTGCTGAACCACTCGAACCTTCTAATTTCAGGTTGGTCATTACTGTTTCCAGAACACTCCCTTTGGCTTCGAAACCAACGGCATCAATAACTGCATCAACACCACGATAACCTGCTGTATTTTGAATAATAAATTCAGCTGCATCGACTTCATCAAAGTTGACCGGAATGACCCCATAGGTTTGATGAGCAAATCGCAAGCGATAAGGGTGATGGTCGACCATGAAGATCTGTTCGGCACCGAGCATCCGTGCACAAGCTGCAGATAACAGACCGACTGGACCAGCACCATAAATTGCCACTGTAGAACCACGGGTGACTTGAGCATTGGTTACTGCCTGCCAGGCTGTTGGCAGAATATCGGTCAGGAATAATACTTTTTCATCAGGCAAGGAGCCGGGAACCTTAAACGGTCCGACATTGCCTTTGGGAATCCGCACATATTCAGCCTGACCACCCGGAACACCACCATACAGGTGGCTAAAGCCAAACAAGGCCGCTCCTGGTGGAATCTGTTTTTTATTGAGAATTGCACCACGACCCGTATTGGTATTTTCACAGGCAGCCATCAGTTCATGTTCACAGAAAAAACAGTGACCGCATGCAATGACAAAGGGAATGATCACCCGGTCACCTTTTTTGACTTCTGTCACTGCAGGGCCGACTTCTTCTACAACTCCCATAAATTCATGGCCGAAAATATCACCGTCTTCAGTGGCGGGGATTTTACCCCGGTATAGATGTAGGTCTGAGCCACAGATGGCAGTGGCTGTCACCCTTAAAATAACGTCATCTGGTTCCTGAATCACTGGATCTGGAACAGATTCAACTCGTACATCCCGAGCACCATGATAGGTAAGAGCACGCATGCGGATTTCCTCTCTAGTTCAACATAAATAGTCTCAAATAAGGCTGCTGATTATTAAAAAGCCTTTTTATTAGAGCCTTATAACCTGACCTAGAGCTGTAAATTAATGTATGAAATAAGGAAGCCGAGTGTTTAAAAGATAAACTTATATAGTACTTGCGTAATTCACTACAAAATATGTCAAAAATCGAGTAAATGATTAGGGTCTGTTGAGAGGTTCCTTATTTTGTACCTTATATTTACGTAACGGATGAAGATTTAGAATAGTTTTATCTTCCTACCAAAATACCAATCACTGGAATACATTAATAAACTAATTAAAAAGAAGATTTTTTAAATTTAACTTATGATGAACTCGTCGAGATTATTAGTAAGGCTCGGATGACTGGGCCTCAGATGATTCCAATCCTAGGAACTGTTGTTTAAAAGGATTAAAAATTAAATGCAATACGAAAAGGTGCACCAGATAACGAGCTCTGCTCTTAAGTTTTTTGAAGACCATCTAAAATCTCCAATGATATGGCAAGTTTTTCCCAGAAACTTTTGTGAGGAAGCAAGTAGCTTACTATTAATAATTCTTCAACAAGAAGGCATAAATGATTTTAAACTCATGAAAGGGACAAATATTGAAAATGAACATCATTTTTGGTTAGAAAATGATGAGTATGTTATTGATCTTACAGCCCATCAATTTGATGAAATCATTTCACCCTTCTTGCTCATAGAGAAAAGTAAATACCCTTTAAGTAAAGTATTTTCACTGGATATAAGTGAAATTATTGATTTTCAAAACTGGGGTGGACTAGATCCATTTAAGCCTAAAATTCAAAGTATTTTTTATGTGGATTATTACAAATAAAGCCCTCCTCAGAGGGCTTTCACACAAATTCCTACATTCACATTACTGTTGATCGTATGTGCTGTACATCCTAACATTAGAATATACAGCTAGCGAAAACTTAACGTTAACTCTATTTACCATTTGGTCCTCTTTTTCCAAAAGCTGGTTTTAGCTCATAAGCTAGATTATCTTCAATCAATTGAAGAATATCTCTACTGACATCATATTCTTTAATATGAATTTGATATTCTCCTTTAAACCAGTTATTTAATCTCAAAGCATAAGTTTTTAAACTACTCACTTTTGTTGTATGTTCTCTTAAACGATTTATTAGATCGTTTATCGAGGAACCTACGTATAAGATTTCTGAAGGACTATTTGGCTTTGCACACCTCATTCGATTTTCACCTTTTAGCCCCTCCTCCTCTCTAAAGGAGATAAAATCATTAAATGTTTTTAAGGGATTACCTCCAATTTCTCGGATAATATATATCGCAGACTTAAAATCCTTAACTTTTTCTATATCAGCTATATTGTCTATAGTTATTTCGCGACTAGGAAAAGCTTTTTTTGCTTCTTCACAATTTGCAATTAATTGGTCTAAGTAATTAAATTTATTCATATAACTTTAAATCTTCAAAAAGACTATTTTATAGAAAATTGTATTTATTTTAAATAAAAGAAGATATTTTTCTTCGATTTAGTATTTTCAATATCGATATTATGAAAGTCCTATTAAAGGGCTTTTACGCAAATTCTAATATTAACCTTACTATTAATTGTATGAGCTGTGCATCCTGAAAATAGAATGCACAGCAGTGTGATTGTGAAAGCTATCTTTGAACGTCTGTATTGAAAGAAAGTCATATAACAACCCGATTGGCAATCCAACCATAGAAAAACTGTTCCTGCTTTGGATTACGCTCACAGATTTCAATGTAGCGTTGTCCTTGCATAATGTTCAGAACTCGAACTAAAACTTTTTCGCCTTCTTTCCCGCGTTTTGACAAGTATGTTTTAAGAGCACCTAGCGTTTCTGAACCATAAACACCGTCTACTTCTAAGTCGGGGAACCCTGCTTTACCTTGGTTATTAAGCAAGTTCAAAGCTCGTTGTAAAAGTGGTTTTGCAAAGCCGGTACCGCAATTCACACCAGTATCTAAAAGTTCTTCAGCTACAGCAGAGGAAATTGCATTAACCTGATCAAAACGTGGAGCAGTCCAATAGTTTTTGCGATAAATTGCTTTGGCCACATCCAGAGGTAAATCTCGCATATTGCCTTTGAATCCATTTGCTCGAGCAACTGCTTCAGTAATTCCATACTTAGTTGCACCGCCCCGATCAGCTGGGTTATTTACATACCCGCCTTCACGCTTAATTAATTCATCAAGATATTTTTCAATATTCATTTCGGTTTCCTTCAGATATAAAAAAACCGCCCGAAGGCGGTATTAACTGTTTTCAATGTCTTTTCTGGCATTCTTAAACTCTTTGATCACTTCAACGATCGTTTTACCTTCCTGTTTATCTATAAAATTAAAAATCCAACGGACTAAAGCCCAACCGGGTAAACCACAAACAAAGAAGAACCCACCTAGAGCAATCATCCCCCATACATCAGTAACCCATTCATGAAGTCCCCACTTCACAATAATGAATGAGCCGCCAGCCAAACTTGATACAACCGTACAGATCAAACCAACTGCCCACTCTTGTGGTGAGCGTGGCATACGAGTCATTAATACAACTGCTGCAACCAAGCCGACTGCTAAAGTCACCATGATTGCAACCCCATATAATTTTAAAAGTGCTGTAAAACCGCTAGTGGAAACTGGTTCCATAAATTTCTCCAGATATTTCAGACAATAAAAAAGCACCCGAATTGGGTGCTCAAAGTTCTTTTAAAGTTTAAAGTGTTTGTAAGATTTTCCCTCCGTTAGTCAATTGAGTTGTTTGCGGTGCCACCCCAACAATTGCAGGTCCACCCGGTCCCGGCTGACCTTCAGTTGTGCCATGGTATTGCCAGTTCCACGTTCCATCATTGGTGGATTTGGTGCCACGTTGGCCCCAATTTCCGCCATCACCTGATAATGGAGATCCATAACGATCATTTTGGGTTCGGTAACCTTTACCGGGTACCGAAGCTTCGGCATCGGTTACTTTGACAACCATAAAGTCACCATTTAAGTACCAACGCCAGTCTTGTGAATCGTTAGTAATAGGTTGTCCGGTCATAACCCGACCAAAAGGTGCTCCAGCTCCACCGGGAATACCCTGAACTCCATACGATAATCCTGTATAAATACCGCTTGGTGTTGCTCCACCACCTGAGCCGCCTCGAGCCAGAGTTCCACCATCAATAATCAGGTTTAGTTTACTGTGCCGGTTTAATAGACCGGGTGCTCCCTGAAAACCATCACGACGGGTTTTGGTAAAGTTGTAATCCGGATCGGTAGACCATGCACCAAATGCCAAATGTGGCAACCCGCCATCTCCACCACGTCCAACAACAGCGCCTTTAATCGTTAGATTCACCACCAGATCAGGTGGGAACTCCCCTGTATCTATCGCTGGTAATTCAGTTGCAGCAGGAACGATATACTCTCGTTTTGCAGGACTATTATTATAGTCAAACTTATAAACCATCCTTGTTTCAGGTCGATAAGAACTTGAGCTTGAAACCAGCGCACCAGCTTCAACTACAAAGCTAATTTCTCCAGTCGTTGGTAAATCACCTCTTTGCATTTGATATAAACGTGCGAGATTAATATCAAGCTGGTCATATCGAATGTAGATCGGTGAATCATCTACCGGCACATCAATGAAATCCTTGTCATTGAGGTAATAACGTTCATCGTAATTAATTGCCGTAATGGTATTTGAGAACTGGTCAGCCGGTTCTCTTTTTGCAACCAGATAAGGCAGTGAGCCTTTGGTATCGTCATTAACCACCGTATAGATAGTATTCACAAAATCATCAGGACTTAGCTTTAATGCACCGTTCGGTAATCGGCCTAAAACTACCTTGTTCTTGGCAGATCCTGCGGTAACAGGAATAAGGTCCACGGTACCATCCCCCATTTGCAGATAGATCACATAGCTCTTGCCTGCAATGAAATCTACATCATGGCTTAGGGTGAGAATTAAACCTTCTTGCTGTACCACTTCCCCGCTTTGATGAATACCATTGCGATAATCTGCTACGGCAATACGGTCACGTAGCACAAGCAACTCAGACTCAGGCGCCGCATCAAAGGTGATGGATTTGCGCTGGAAGCGAAGCTTGTTCCAGATCCGGTACGCATTAAAATGAGCTTGCCACTTGTTTCGCACCCCAACGGATTTCACTTCTTTCGGGTTCTTTGCTCCTTTGTCTGGCAAATAGATATTGATACGGCTATCGTCGGTCGGATCCGTGTATTCATAGATCAGTCCGTCGTAGTCATCCATCACGCCAAAGGTCAGGTCATGCTTGTAACTATCCGGAATGATATTCCTGAAGTTAAACAGCATTACAGAGTTATCAGTTGGACGTTCAAAATAAAGCTTGAGCTTATTATTTTGCCGATATGCAGTACAAAATACGGCATCACAAAGATTGGTAACCAGCTCTTCAAAAGACAGGTTTGTATCATCAATAGTGGTACAGAACTCAGCCGCTAGTGGAGTACCAAAATAATCAACTACATCGTTATAAGTCCGATAGATGTTTTCAAGATCAATCTCATCGATCGAACGGCGGCCAATCTTGTCATCGAGTGCCATAGATACCAAAGCATCAGCAAAGCTAGACGTTGGATATAGCTCTGTCGTCATTGCCCCGTTTTTATAAGTCGGCAACATTCGCTGAAGATCAAAATTGATCTTGCGGGACTTAACAGATAAAGCTCCAGTGGTTGCATAAGTACGCGCACGAAAAACCGTTTCATGCTCATACACTGTGCTTTGCAAAGGATAAGCACCGTAAAGCGCCTGCCACTTTACTTCATCAACAACTGTTGTAACTGCCGGAGTCGGAGTTAAACGGCGTGCACGGACACTACAACGCCCCTGAAACGTGACCATATCAAGTGTTGCGCCAACGGTCTGACGTGACTTTGCCGAACCTTTCAAAATAATCTGCTTCAGCATCGGATTACCAATCGCTGCACCAGATTCATTTACCGGTGTTACTTCAACTTCAATCGTGACGTTAACAGCGGCCTGATTCCCACCTGAAGAAACGGTATAAAGTCCATTGGTGGCCACAAAATTACACAGCACCCGGCTACGTTCAACATTGTCCAGAATGAATGGACCAATCCATTTTTCACCTATTGAACTGATCTTTGGTGACAAAGCTGCAGTTTGTTGGTTATTTAACTCTTTAAGCTTTAACCAGTTAGCATTAACGGCCGCCGGATTTGATAACGTCATTCGATCATCAGCTACCGATAGAACACTGTAAGTGCCGTTTAAATCATAAGTCTGGCCGTTAAACGTGAATGAAGCATTGGTGATTTCTACGCGGTCATTACTTACAAACTTAGTGGTTAAATCCGTATTGTTTGCAGATGCCCGAAGGATCTCGTTTGGATATGCAAAATGAAGATAGTTGGTACCTTCTAAAGATTGTGTATCAGCAGGACGTAAAACTTGGCCATTAACAGAAGTTTGATGCTGAACCGTTAAGGGTGGAGTTGTAATTTCGGTACCAAGCGAGAAATATGGCTCACCCGAGACAATATCGACACCCGGTCGATAGACTTCTACCGATGCACCGGCAATATCGACAATATTGGTTTCACCGTCATAAGCTCCATTGATTTTATAGTGTCCACGACCAATACAGCCCACTACATGCTCAACTTCAACGTTGTTTTCATATACCTTGTAAGGTACTGCGATTAGGTCGGGAGTATTCCACCCAGCTCCATAGTTATCAGCAATACGACCATTCACCCGGATCTTGTTTTCACGGTTAGAAAGTTCATTGTTTGCTGAAGAAGACTGGTTAGTATTTTGAGTCGTTTGTGCTATTGATGGCGTCGGCATTAAAAATGCGATCGCAATACTAATCACAATCGAAACAATAGCCGCGACCCATTTAGGGTTCTCAACTACGATAAAAGTGCCCGGTAAGAAATCAAGCTGCTTTAAGTCATATGCATTCTTCGGTGTGACTTCATTCGCAAATGAAATTTCGGCATGATCCATATTGCTTGTAGTATGAAAGATACGCACATGTTCAGGCATATGTTCATATTTTGAAGTGAGCCATTGCCCAATGGTTTGAGCCTGTTCAATTGTCTTTTCTTCAGACAAAGCATCTTTTTTATAAATAACTTTAATCATAATAACTGACCCGATTAAACCCCATTCCCATCACGACCTCTTCAGGCAAATAAGTGACTCCGCTTTCCATGAGGTGAAGAATCTTTTGCCCACGAAAAAGCCCCACATGCGGGGGCTTATTTCTTTGTCTGGGATGGAAGGCGACTATGCAGCCTTCCTTGGGCATGGGCAGCGGATTTAAAAGTTTTAACCGTGAAGATAAAAAAGTAATTTTGCCCTTAGGCTGCATAAAGAGTTCAAGCGCTTCCGCCCGATCTATACCGTATAGGTCCATTGCAGCTTCATGAACAAAGTGAACACAATTGTAGTGTTCATCGTCATATTGCCTATCGAGCAAATGATCGTGACTTTTCATATAGCCCCCTTCAAGCCACTAAAGCGATCCAGTGCAAAGATATCTCCGGTTTTAGTGGTATTTAATCGCGGCGATTCAGCCTTGAATGTCACAGCCTTATGGTTCATGGCAACACTGGAGAGTTGCAGTCCAAGTAAATAAAATATTGGAGAGTTCAGATTGTCTGAACTGTAAATCCGGTAATTTACGGTTGGCTTTACATCTGGATATTGCCCTTCGATTACCCGTTCAAACTCATCAGGCATCACATCACCTAGACCAGAGATAGAAACGGTTAATGTCTGGTCCAGATCACCAAGCATTCCGGATCTTTGAATAGATGCTGGCAAAAATTCATAATAGACCTGACCGGATCCCTCCTTATGTTGAACATAAACACCTCGGTCATCATTACGGACTATTCGGTATGTATTCATAAAAGAAGGATGAGAAAGCTCAATACACTCCAGTTGATAGACATCAACTTTCCGATTGAAAAAGAATTTGGCATATTCGTTATCCATTAGACCTCCCAATCCTTAATCAAAGCTATATCGGCCGTAAGGTTAGGCTGGTTTTGAACAACTTCGAGCTGTGCATTTACCCGGTAAAGGTTGCCATTCACTTCATTGGTCTTGAACGAGTTCGGAATGAAGTTACACAGGTATTGCTGACGTGCTCCCTGATCAATCACCAGATCCGCATAAAATGAAGCTGGCTTATTCTGATAGATCCGCCAGAAGGCCATCATTTTATTGAAATCGGTTTTACTTAAATTCCAGTTCACATCAACAATGTGGCTATTACGTTTTACATCGATGTAATAGCGACCACGTCCGCCATCCATCTGCTGACGTTTCACATCATCACCTGGTGTTACGCCATAGCCGCTGGTCTGGGGATTTAGCTTTAACTTGTACATAACTTTCCTTCAGGCAATAAAAAACCGACCTTTAATTAGGTCGGTTCTTAATATTCAAATTGATTTATTTTAATAATAGCCATGCAACGCCTCCTAAAGCACTTATCAAAACTGAGATTGCAATAATAAGTAATGCATAACTTTGGATCTTACCTACATAATCAGCACCAGATTCGCTCATTTTTCCATCTACCTTTAAATGTGATTTTGATGTATGATTTGTCATATAGAGATTTCTCCTCTTAACTTTGATCGGTTGAGTTGAATTGAAAACCTCAGTGCGCCAACACTGGGGTTTTTGCTTTTTGGAACTTTATAAATTTCCAACCTGTTTATCCTCATGCGGTTTTTCCGCATACAGACATAAAAAAACCACCCGAAGGTGGTCATTTCATAATATTGGCTGTCAATGGGTTTTAGAAGTAGATGTAGGTTTAAGGTGTCAACAGCTCTTGCCCTTCTATAAGGGTAGCGTTAAATTATCCTCCTTATACCCACCTCTTTAAAAATTAGCTATTACCTTCCATTAACTTTCCACTCCACTCTATAAGTACAATGTTAAATTTATCTCTCCTTATACCTGTTACTTTAAAAGGTATCTGTTACGCTCCATTAACATTTCTCTCTTCTATAAGTGCAACTTTAATTTTTCCTCCTTATACCGTTATCTTTAAAATGTTTTAGTTACATTCCATTAACATCTCTTCCTTCTATAAGGGGGAATCTAAAACTATCGATTCCGTCTTGCTGTCGTATTCTCAGTCAAAGACCGACTAATAGTTGAGTTTGGATTACCAATTTGGTCACTTACAAGTTTCGGTACCTTTCTTGGAAGCTGCTTATCCAGTTCATCTGTAACAATGATCCGGACTGTTTGCTCGTCCAGTTGTTCGGCTTCAACTGTCGCCCCACTCACCTGATTAATCACTTCAATTTTGAAATTGATTGTCGGTGTAGAAGGTTCAATTGAAGGCATCATCTCAGCTTGAGGGCGTGAAATACGTCCTAAAGTAAAATCCTGAACATCATCCAGATTTGAACGATTCTGAACTAAACCATTAGATGAGAAGTAGACCTTGCCATCATGGAATAAGTCAGAATTTGCCGAAGACGCCAACTTAGGTGTGTCTCTATTAACTTTATAGATAATCTGAGTATCTTGAACCGATTGATTAAAGATGTCAGCTTGCTTTTGGCTTTCTATATAGGCATTAGAGCTCATCATTGCACGGCGCATGACACTATCAGCTGAGGCATTGTTATTGAGAAAAGCTTCAGGGTTTGCACTCTTACGCATTTTCTCAACTAAACCAACTCCCCCCCAGCGTTTAATATCTTCTTGGGACCAGACCACCTCTCCTTTATGGACAATACCAGCAGGCTGATATTTCCCACCTCGACCTGTATAACCACCTTCCGCAAAACCTTGATCTTTGATTGCCCGGATGTTTGCAATGATGCTTGCACCCTGTGCAACAGCTCCAGCAATTAATGGAATGTTAAGAGGAAAACCAGCTTTTGAAGCTGCTGCAATATTTTGCTGAATCGCAATACCCGCAGCTGCAATCGCATAAGCTTTATCTGCAGCGAACATGATTTTGTAAGCTTTAGATTGCTCTCCAAACATTGAACCAAACATAGATGTAAGAGAACCCATCATTTGGCCACCAAATGCAATTTGAGTGTTCAAGCGGTCTTGCTGATACTTATCTTCAATATCCTGAGCATTCTTTGCATATTCGGTGGCAATCTGATTACGTTGATCTTGAGCAGCTTGAATGATAGCTGTTTTTTGATTTTCGTAATCCTGCTGCTTAATTAGCCCTGCTTCGAATTGAGCGTTCAAACCATCTAAAGAGTTTTGCTCATTCAGGTCGGTAGCAGCAAATTGACTATCTGCTAAATCATTTGCAGCATTTAAACGGCTAAAACGTTCCTGATCCTGTCTGAAAAACTCGCCAGCACCATTCATATCGGCTTGGATACCACCCCAGTTTTGAACAGCGTTATTCACTTTATCGCGTGTCTCTTTATCCTGATTGGCTTTAGATAATGCGATTAGCTTTTGCCGCTCTTCTATAGAAAGCTTGGTATTCTTAAGAATTTCCTCCCGTTCGAGTCTGTAACGTTCCTGCATGGCTTGCGTTTCCGAAAGCAATGATAAACGTGCCTGAAATAAACGCTGTTCCTGAGCTAATTGCATTAACCCAAGTTCTTGCTTTAATTGTTGAGCTAATAGATCAACAGCCTCTTTACGCTGATCGTTCGTTAAATCTAGGTCATGCTCGGCCTCAAACTGACGCTTGGCATAGCTATCTTTTAATATTTGCTCTTCCGTCTTTGTGTAGTCTCGGAATGAATCAAGCTTAGTCTTTGTAGCTTGCTCAGCAATAGCAATATCATTATCTGCACGTGCTTGAAGTTCTGCTTTAATTTCGGCCTTGCGTTCTGGGCTAAAGTTAGCTTTATCAACATCCTCAAGTTTTTTGGCCAGATCATTCCTAATCTTTGTTACTTGATTAGCAACCTCATTCTCTAACTGAAGGCGAAGTTTTGCCTGCTCCTCAGCCATTTTAGTTGTATCTTGAATAAGCTTATCAAAGTCTTTTGATGAAATATCGCCAGCAGAATAGCCATTAATACCAGCCATATAACTTTGATAGTCTTTCCAGTATTGATTATTATTTTTACCAATACCTTTACCCTTCATTACATTGCCTTCACCTGCATGGTATGCACGTACAGCCTTTTCTAAATCACCTTTAAAAAGCTTCAAAAGATAAGACATGTACTTAGCCGCACCTTCAGCAGACTGTGCTAAATCAGTGCGGTCTTTTACGCCATATTGCTTGGCAGTACCTTCGAGAAACTGAAATCCACCAGTCGCCCCGGTTTCTTTGTTATAGGCTTTTGCATTACCTTTCGATTCGATCATATGAATCGCGGATAATGTTCCTGATGGAAGTTTGTATTTAGACTCTAGATCTGCAAAGCCGAATTTTGAAGCATTCGCTAGGACTTTCGCATTTACACTTAGTACTTTTTGCTGATTTTTAAGCTCCTTGTTTTGCTCACGTATAGAATCAGTTCTAGCATCCGTGATGGCTTTGATTGATTCTTCTGCTTTCCAAGTATCCGTTAATGCTTTCATAGCCTCTCGGTCTGCTGCCTTAAGACCCTTAGCTAATGAATCTTTATAAAGCTTCAGTAAATCATTAGCCTGAGACTCAGAAAAACCTTTTTTCATTACTATCTCGACAAATTGCGTATCCCACAATTTATCTGCATACAATTTCTGTAAGGACTTTTGAGCCTCATCTGCAGCCTGTTTTGTATTCTTGATAGCATCAGCATGCTTCTGTTGCTCAATTGCTGCATTTTGGGCTTTATTACCCGTTAAGGTAACTTCAATACCAAACAATTTAAT
This sequence comes from Acinetobacter sp. SH024, assembly GCF_000163635.1. NCBI lineage: Bacteria > Pseudomonadati > Pseudomonadota > Gammaproteobacteria > Moraxellales > Moraxellaceae > Acinetobacter > Acinetobacter sp. SH024. The sequence goes on from NZ_GG753600.1 coordinate 897,520, forward strand.
GGCTGTTTTGGTCTTATCAGCCTTTTCATAAGCTTCATTATATTTGTCGATTTGCTCCTTTAATGCATCTCTTAGGCTTGGGGGTAACTTCTGCTTTGCAAGTTGCTCCATAGCCTCCTTGTAGCTAATCGTGCCCAATCGAGCTTCATTAGAAATCCTTGTAAGTTCAACATTACCTTTACCGTAGTTTTGAATATCAATTAAAGCTGAACCAACAGCCATTTCTGTTTTTTTCAACTCCTCATTTTGAGCTTTAAAAGCCGTTGTTAAGTCATTAATAGCTTTGGTTTTTGCCTCACCTTTTAAGCCTTTTAATTCTTCAGCAGTACGGTTAGCCACTTCGGCTTGTTCAGCGAGAGTTCTATTCGCTTCTTCTGCCTTACCTTTAAAATAAGTGTAAGTTGCAGCCAGAGCGGATACACCTAAGGTAATTGCTCCAATTGGACCCCCGATAAGTCCTAATGCTCGGCTACCAATACTACCAACTAAAGAAGAAGCTGCTGAGAGGCGTGTTTGCGCAGCAGTTTGTGCATTTGTAGCAGCAGTTACTGCTGCCTGTGCTTGTGCGTATCGAGTTGCTGCCGCAGTTGCTCCAAATTTAGCTTGGGTTTCTGCATTTGTTGCTCGCACATTCGCGAGATGAGCTTTTGCTGCATTCAAAGCAGCGGTAGCTTCTGCATATTCTGCTTGAGCATTTAATACAGATGCTTGGCGGCTCGCTAAAGTTGAAGCCATTCCCTCTTTAATAGCAGCGCTCTTAATCAAAATTGCACGAGTTATATAACCAATACCAACGACCAAAGCCCCATCAGCAATTAAATCTAAATTACTTGCAAGAGTTTGAACTGATCCAGCTAATACCTGTGCCGCACCACTTCCCTTACCTGCTTCGCCAACAAATTTTGTGATCTCGTTGTTTAGGAGTGTGAGAGACTGCCCGATTGTGATATCTGTTTTAGCAAAAAGAGCATCAACATCAGATTCTACATTTCTAAGCGCTTTTACAATTTCTTGTGAAGTAATTTTTCCTTCAGCCGCAACTGAACGCAACTCTCCTACGGTGATCCCCATACCTTTAGCAATAGCCTTTGCTAGAGCTGGTGTTTGTTCCATAACTGAGTTGAGTTCTTCACCACGTAATGTACCGCTTGCCAAAGCCTGCCCGAATTGAACTAAAGCTGCATCAGCTGCTTCTGCACTTGCACCACTGATCGCAACTGCTTTTGATACTGTTTCAGTTAGTCGAGCAGTGTCATCCATAGTTAAATTCAGTGTTTTAGCATTATCACTAAAACGTTGATATACCTGTAACACAGAATCCCAAGCTGAATAGGTTTTTTGAGCAATTCGGAAAGTGTCTTCCGTAGCCTTGTTTAACTCAGCTTGATTGTTAGTGACTAACTTAAGGCGATTTTGTAATCCAGTATATGTATCCATCTTTGAAATGGCTGAACCTACTGTTAATAAACCAGCCATGTGTCCAGCTAAAGCTCTGGTGGCTACAGACAAGCTGTCCATAGACTTAGATGCAAATTCACCTTTACGTTCAATGCTAACAAGTTCATTGCCTAGATTACGCGCATTACGTTCAGCATTTTGCGAATCAATAACAATGACCAAACGGGATTCTTGTGCCATTTTACTTTCCTCTAGGCAATAAAAAACCCACTCAATGAGTGGGTAGTTCTTTTTAAGTTAAATATAATTACCAAGCAGGGTAGTTAAACCAATTTTAAAAAGCACCCTAGGGTGCTTTTTATACAAGATATTATTTATTCTCATGGTAACGAAGAATACTAGCTACTTTTTGAAATAAGTAGCCTGCAAGGAATCCATTAAATATAATTCCGATTCCTGTTGCTATCATAACTCCAGACCAAACCGTTTCTTTACCATAGTAAGAAGCTACTTCAATTCGACCAAATGCAAGAATAAATAAAAAACCTGCGATAAAGCCGAGAGCTATTAACACCCACCCGATAGCATTACAAACTTCACTTTCTCTCATTGGTTTATATTGTGGTGCACTCATCTTAATCTACCTTGTTAAAGTTCTTCAAAACTTTGTAAGTAATATCTTGATTAGTGGCATCAATTACTTCCAATAAAGCACCTTTATAACCTATTTGCTTAGATTGGCTTAAATCATATTCAACATCATTATTGAATGCAGGACGTGCTTGATTACTTGAGAATTCACGGTACCCGACATTAATTTTATTTCCAAATTTTCCACTATAAATTAATGTTTGTTGGAAGGAATTATCTGATGCAATTGCTACTGTCTTCATAGTAGCTTGATGTTTATCAGTACAGTTTTTTGCATTAAATACTGTTACTACACAGAGCTTACCTTCAGTATCTAACATAACTACTTTAAATGGGTCAGCTAAAGGGTTTTTCTGAACCATCCCCCCACCACTGACAGTGTTGAATGGCTGAAAATATTGCCCTTTTTCATTTTTGCCTGTTTTTAAGTAAATGCCTGAAGTAAGTGAATAAGCAAAACTAATTTTAATATTTTCAGGGACGTTTAGAACTTCACGATCAACCACCATTCCCTGTTCAAGCATTTGATCCCCTACAAATGCTTTATTAACTGATCCAATTGGCGGTTTGCTTATATTTTTAGGTATAGCTTGATAATTATAGGCTGGAGTAGCGCACCCCACCAACCCAAGACCAATTAAACCCGCAGCCAATATTTTTTTCATGAATTTCACCGTTTGTTATAAAGTGTACTAACTTTAACAAACTGGTTACTAAATGTCACATAAAGGAAAACCACCCGAAGGTGGTCTTTTAAATCAGGCTATGCATGTAAAAGTTTTTCAGCACCAGCAGCCAAGAAAGCCGATCGAGTAGTATATCTCTTACCTTTACCTACATTCTCATCAATTTTACGAATCAAACGGCTTGGTAAAGTAACATTGATTTTTTCTGGTTTACCCAGATAACGACTAACATCAACTTCGGTAACCGCCCAGATCATTCCTTTATATTCAGGATCATCGACAAATTTAACTAGTTCGGAAGCTAATGGGATTTCCTCACCATCTTCAGCCAATATTTCTAAATGGCCTGAAATAGCTTCTTTAACATTCTCAATAGCTTCTTCAAGTGTGTCACCAGCACTAAAACAACCTGGAATATCAGGAACAGTGACACCAAATGCCTCAGTATCTGATCCTCGTTCAATTGCAATTGGATATAACATCTCAACACTCCATGCCCTTGGCATAAACATATCGCCCACTGCGTTATGATTAGTTGTAAGGGATATAGTATTTAAAGTCGGGAAACAGCGGGTCAATTTAGACCCGCTTGTTTCAAAATGCTTTTAACAGTTCCGTTTGGTAAATCCTTTTTAGGATGTGGGATTGTAACTAACCCCTTTTTGGTTGGGTGTTTAAAGTGATGATGACTTCCTGAAACCCTAACCTCATACCAACCATCTGCTTCAATCATTTTGATTAAATCCAGACTTTTCACACCAATCCCTTATTAACTTGATGAGATAATAATAACCCTAGAGTTATTATATGTAAATAACTCTAGGGTTACTTTTTTGAGGACTTGGAATTTATTTTTTTATGGGCTTCATCTAAAAACAAGTTATCCAATGCAAAAATACAGTCATTAAAGATATGAGCAGCTACTGGTAAATCATTATGCTCTGCATAGACATTGATTGCCTGCTGATCTAAAGATAACGGGATGCCCTGCTCATACCGTCTGGATCTGGCAATAGTACTAAATGCCGAAAAAATAGAGTCAGCCGCATGCGAATATTCTGGCGGATCCGGAATACGGCCACCTAAGAACTTGATTTGCTCGATTTCGTGCGGCGTTTTCGACGCATACGTTTTTTGATATTTGTAGAGCTCGATGACTTTCCCAGAATTAAAGCCTTGTCCTTGTCTGCGTCTTCCTGAATCTTCTGGGCCTGTTCTTTAATGAATAGCCAGATTGAAATACCAATATCACCAAGATTAAGAAGCTTTGAGGCATTCTCAGGTGTATAGGGCTTTTCAGACTCAACAGTTTTACCGTCTACGATTTCGGCAAATACCACACCCTTCCAGTCTTCTATTAAATGGGCAGCACATGCATCCATTAACAACTCGTGATAAAGCTTGGCATCTTCATCTTTGACCATTACATCGTAGCCCTTAGACGAGATCTGGTTACCTGCTCGTTCAATGGCTACCTGAAAAGGCTTATAAGCGATACCACGGACTTTGAACTCTGCCTGTACTTCGCCATCAACCCCCTTGTATTCACACCATTTTGATACGTCCGAGCTTTTAATAATTCCGACTTTTAAAGCCATAACAACCTCTGAAATTTTAGAAATAAAAAAGCCCATGGGATTCCATAGGCTTTGTTACTGAATGAGCTGATTAAACAAGAGCACGCACAATCGTTGGCGCTGTACGGACTTGGGCAAAGTTGATGTCTACAGTAATAATGTCGTCACCACCGCCATCTGGGTGATTGGCTTCCATGACTTCCAGTTGCGGGAAGTTAAACGAATATTTACTGCCTTTGCTGTCTTTAATATCAAAGGTCAATGTAAACACATCTCGGGTTTTAATGGCATCAATCCACCCTGCTGAAGTTGACGAGAACATGAAAGAAGCATTCGCCTCAATATCCATCATCTTTTCAATATAGAACTCTGGTGTGTACTTACCCGAACCGATACAACGGATTGCTTCAAGGTTGTTATTGATAGAAATGGTAAGAGACTGTAGACACGCTTTACCCTGAATTGACTGGCCGTTTACAAGCAAGTTTTCCACGTTTGGCATACTGACCAGTGGACGTGTTGAAGCTGCAACCGGATTTACAACAGGGTTGACTTGCTGTCTAGTAAATGAGCTACCTACAAGACCAAAGTTACCAGTGATCTTTCCTGTAGTCTGGATAGTAATTTCACCAGAATTGACCTGAACTCCACGGTAAATAAACACCTGCCCAATATCTTCAAAAACTTTAACTAACGTTAATGATTTTCGAACAGTACCGCCAATTGTTAAGCTGTTTGTCGCCCAGTTATTAAAGGCTAAAGCACTTAAGAATAAGTCAAATGTTCCAAGAGATAGTTCAAACTCTAACTGCCCTGCCACTTCGGCTTCAGTAACTACCCCGCCTTGTCGATAGCGTGAATCCACTACTTCGCTGCTTTCTTCAGTAGATACGTTTTCTGATAAGCCATCTGTTACTCTTCGAACGGTGTACCAAATTGGATTTGCTGGAGTCGTCCCTAATACTGCTTCTTCACAAGCATATAATCGAATTTTTGCGCCTGAACTCATTTATGGTTCTCCAAAATTTAGGCAATAAAAAACCCGCTGAAATAGCGGGTCATTAAAGTGTTTCGTCTGTATCCGAGATTTCTGGCGGTTCCACACCATTCATGGCTGCAGCTACAGCCTCGGATAAATTTGTTGGTTGAAAGTCTATAGGAGTCTCTGTTGGAATAATTTCGGAATCTGGCTCAGGTTCCTCATGTAATCGAATATCGATCCAACGGGTTAATGGAATATCCATTGGATTTTCATGATCAGCAACAACTGCAGCAAGCTCAAAATCAAATTTACGCTTATAGGTCTTAATTGAAATGTCGCCATTTTCTAGAGTTGAATACTCTACGGCAACCACTGTATTACCGTTGGCATCTTTGGGTAACTCAATGTACCAACCTTCTTGAGCAAAACCCAAAGAACCTTTTAGAAGATAATTACCTACATCAATTTTTTCAAATTCAACCGGCTGTTTTCTTGCTTGGTCATTTAATTCTATTGAGTCAGCAAATAACTTAACGATTGGTGAAGATGACTTAATAAACCCATTTGCATCTACGGTAGTATTTGACTGTGTCCAAAATTTATACCAAGAACTCCATGCTCCCCCCAATTTACGACGAATTGAAGGAGAAATTAATTTAGTGTCTCCTCCATTACCATCGAACGAAATTTGTGTCTGATAATTAGGACCATCAGATGCTAGATTTAATTGCAGTACTGTTTGCCATTGAGAAGTAGTGCCTGAGTTCGTCCAAGTTTGCCCAGAATAAATACCACTCGGTAAGTTTGCAGTATTTAAATCAATACTATTCGTAGCCTGTAGAGTGTTTAATCCTAGACCAAAATTATTGTAAGTTTTACCAGTACGATAAATATCGCCACCAGCAGAAATAAAAAGGTTTGCAGCCTCATTTCCAGCTGTAACCTGATTAAATGTTGGTAAAGAGCGAAGCTTACTATTAAAGATAGTTGTATTTGCTGTCACATTTAAAATGCCCGCTCCCGCATTAGCCGTATCACCGCCTGTAGCAAGCAACCGAACATCGTAATCAGTAGGAGCTCCAGATGTGTGAAAATCAATAAAAGTATTGCCCGCTACTGACGTTGAACCCATTTCTATAGCAGTGGCAGAGGAGCTTGCTGATGTACCTAAATCTAACCGCTGCGCTCCCTGACAATTAACAAGAATACCTGTCACACCAATTACATTTCCATCTGCATTTCCAATATTGGCTGCAGCAGCTGTACCTGCACCTTGAACTTGAGAAAGCTGTGGATTTAAGTTTGGAATACCCGAGGCAAATGGCAGCATAAACTGCCGTTTTCCCTGCGAAGCGTTATATGGGAATGGCCGATGATCCCAACTAAATTTAAAAACAAGATTTGCCATTATGCTGTCACCCCATCAATCACTTGGAAAATCAAAGTATCTGTATGCTGGGTAACTCCATTCACGACAGCCTTAATATCCATCTGACACAGTCCTAAAGGCCATGCTGCTGTACTGCTTCCCGACTTCACATTTAACCAACCTTTCTGTGTACTTTGATTTAATGCAGCACAAGTCAATGTTGCTACTGCTGCGCCATCGGCTAAGGCTTTAACTTGTGAAGTAAATGTATAACCGGTTAGATCAATTGCACGACGGATATCATCGGGTGGATATTGCAAAGTTTCATCCATATCAACTAGCTGAAGATTTAAGTTGAAAGTGTCACCACGCTTAAAAACATGATTGCTCATAAGTGTTTCCTTTAGACATAAAAAAACCACCGATGAGGTGGTAGTGAAAGATTGGTTTGTTATGTGCTTTAGTTAACTAAAAAACTTATTGATACATTGTATTGAATGAAGTCAGCATCTTTACCCGCATAAATAGATTGGCCATTCAAACATTCTAAGTGTTCGATTGTGAAATATTCAAAATGAGCAAGTAATGCATCACTCAGTTTTGTGATTTCGATTATTCCTGAATTGGGACGTGCAAAGCATTGAATCATAATATTACCGGTACGGCGAGTACATGGCTTATCTGCAATGCCAGAAGTAAAACTGGGACCACCTGCAATCGTTAAGCGGCACCACAAACCTTCCTTTGGAACCTTAAAGCCTGGTAAATTTGGATACTGGATTCTGTCTTGCGTAATACCGGTAAAAGCTTGCATACGATCGATAATAGCTTGCCTTGTCTGCTCTAAAGTCATTGCCATTTTAGCCGCCATACTTCTGAGAAATAAAGGTAAAGGTGGTGTTGTAAATTCCTTGTGGTGCTTGATCAGACCACCCATTTTCTAAGCGCTCTGCATAAGGCTGGTTGTTCTGGATATAAACTAAATTGCCCAACTTAAACTTCACGGCTTGAATAGCGGCATCTTGAATTGGGTTAGTTTCAGGTCCACGTATGCCATAGTCACCAGATCCAACCGAAACCATATGTGAAGCACGGTATGCACCAGTATCGACGGGACTTAAATTAACTAAAGATTGCACAGTATCCATAACAATATGCTTCACATGGTCTTCTGCTGCTTTAGACACATCAAGACTAAAACTAGACGGCTTTTTCCCCTTCCATCCCATGCTTTACCTCACTTTCTTCATACATTTCGAAAAGGTCTTGAGCGATCGCCTGAATTGAATAAGCTTCAAACTCAGAGCTCGGTTCTCGCTCACCCATGAGCTTTTTAATCTTTTGCCAGACTTGAACAGCTTCATGTAAAAGCAATCCATAAACTTGAATTTGGTCTTTATCCGCAGTATCACCAATTTGGACGATTGCATATGCGCCATCAGAAAAAGTACTAACCTGTGCATCTGCTCCCATATCCAAAAATTGATCGGCTTTATCCATATCTTCAAATAGCAAATCCATATGCAATTGATTTCGAGCTAATGTGTAATGCACATGTTGAAATGGTGAGATATGCCATAAAGGGACGTAGTCTGTATTTACCATTCAAACTCCTAATTCGCGCCCATAAAAAAACCCACCGAAGTGGGCAGTATTTTTTTAGATTTTTAAATCAACGGAAATTTCACTCAATTTTTCCTGATTTACTACTAATTCATCTAGAGTATTCGAAATTTTTTTAATATCAATTAAATAAGATAAATCATCTGCATCATACTTTTTTTGTACCTCAAACATTTCTGTAGCGCATTCACGTATTTTTATCAGAGATTTTGCTGCTTCAATACAGAACATTTGAACATTCAAATCATGTAAATTTACTCTTTTAATATCATTGAAAAGCATATTTGTTTGTAGATAAATATCATTTCTTAATTCAAATACTTTTAAATAAGTACTCATTTGCTTCTTTTCCCCTACACATATAGAGTTAAAAAAAGTTAATAGAGTTTTATTCGCAATGTAAATATTATGAATAATTTGCTCCGCATCTTTTTCAAGCTTTACTAATTTATGTTGTTCACCAATCAGTAAAAAGAACAAAAGCAGCTACAGGAGCTAAGAAGGACGCTGCAATAGTTAGAGCATCTTTTAAAACATCATAAGCTTTTTTATGATCAAAAATGAAGTCTTGTATTGGATACTCACTTAATAAAAAGAAACTAATAACCAAGTACCAAAAAACTCCTCCAAAAGTCCAAAAACCTACGAGTTTAATTTTATTTTTTAACTCTTTCTTAGCCATATATCCCCCTATTTTAGAAGGATATTAGATCAAGTATTTAAACCTTCCTCAACTGACATTTCCATATTGTGCTAGCTGGATCCTGCTGGATATGAATAACGCGGAATGAGCCTAAGGTTGTTAACCATTCATCATCAATTTTTGGAGTTAAAGACACTTCATTTTGAAGCACGGTCGCCTTTTTATCCGTAGCCAGTACTCCAAGCGTTTGGATCTCATATTGACTGTATGAGCCAAACAGAACGCCACGACCAGAATAGTTTTCTTTAACCTCAATAGAAGTTTCAGTTTTAGGATCCCAATTAGTTTTTGAGATGCGCTCACATGTAAAGGTATGAACGGCATCTGCTAAATCATCATTAAATGCTTCAGCAATGTCTGCCTGAATTTCGTCACGTAAGCCCATTAGATTTTCCTGACAAAAAAGACGGATTTCCGTTTGCAATACGGTTTTATCAAATCAAGAATGAATTGCTCGATTGCACTAAGCTTTACTGATCCGTCCTGATATTCCTTTTCGGTCTCAACCGTATCAGCTTTGACTTTCTTACGTTTTAGTGCCTGTTCTTGCCCTTGATATAGATCACCTTTCATAATGCCCTTGATGATTTGATAGGAGGCCGTTTTTAAAGGTTCAGGTACTTGGGTAGCATCTTCATAAGGCCTAACGTTACGTGCTAGTAGATAAGCTTCTGACATCTGAAGGTATTGAGCCTTATCACTAGCAGATAAAGCATCAAAGCCTTCAACATGTTCTATCGCTTCTTGTTCAGTGATAAAGCTCATGGATTATTCCTTTGGAATTAATGCTAAAAGTTCATCTTTTTTAGCACCTGCTTCAAATGCAATGCCTTTTTCAGTTAGTACAGCTCGAAGCTCATCTACTTTTAGACCAGCATAGTTAATTGGTTGTGGTTGAGTATCACTTGGTTTTTGGTCATTTTCAGGTGTTTGACCACCTTCACCTGATTCAAGTTCAGCAATACGTGCTTTCATCGCTTCAGGATCATTTTGAAAAGCAATAAATTCGCCCTTCACAGTTGCAAGCTGTTCCTCAGCAGACAATATTGCTTGTTCTGATTCTGTTAATTTCGCCACCACAGCATCAAATTGCTCAACAGGAACAAGCGAGCCTACATTAAAATTTGGTTCTACTGACCCGTTTAAATGTGAATATGCATTACGAATTTCATCTGCATTAGGAAAATCATCATCTACATGTACAAATGAAGCTTCTCCAATAACTCCTAAAAATGAAGTCCGATAACATGCATTGTGTTCACGATTTTCAGGAATTGTATTTGTATAAATGACTTTCATTTTTATCTCCAAAAACAAAGGCGACCGAAGTCGCCATGTTTATTAAGGTGTGCCAGAAATAACTGCAGCAAATGGGACAAGTTTACGGTCGAACACTCGTTTCCAATTTGAGCCGTCCGAATATTGGCCAATTGTTGGTGTTTTATTTGGATCCTTTTCGCCTTCCCAAGAAAAACCAGCAGGTTGTAAAATATAAGTTTTACGTTCAACAATAGTTTCTGAACCACCACCGTTACCACCAAGCTCATCACGTTGCAAGCCAACAGGATTAGCTGGAGTTCCTTCACCATAGCCAAACGCACCGGTACCAAAGAACATCGTTAGATATTGCTTAGAACCATAGGTAAGGCCATCATCCATGAAGATTGGTTTGCCAAGATAGGTTGTTAAAATGATTCGACCTTGTGAATCTTGGATATACTGGATAAGGTCTTTCTTCACCATCTGTTTCATTACAGCTGAATGAACACCAATAGCAGCAAACTGATCTGCTGCATCACCAGCGGTAAATGCAGCATCTTGCATAGCATCAGCGGTCATTGTTGCTCCCGCATCAATAACCATGTCACCAGAATTATTAGCAATGTTAGAGGCAATAATTCCTCGAGCTGCACCTAATAAGTAACGCTGCCATTGACGCTCCCAATACTTTCCATATCGGTTACGAATGTGTTGCATTGGCTCACTATTAGCCAACTCGGTTGTTAAATCTGCTACACCATAAGGTTTGTTGAGATAAAGAGTTCGTGCTTGCATACTACCTTGAGTAGCTTTACCCACTTTACCTTTTTGATCAGGATCATCTGTAGAAGTGTTTGGCTCTTCATTAGCATCAAGATCTTGCCAATATGAAATAGTTGAAGTGCCTTGGCCGTTGTTGGCAATTGCATCTAAGGCTTCATTTTTAGTGACAATACCGGATTGATAAACTGCTGTTTTTTCTGGAGAGTTTACTGGATCTAAAGTCGCGTAATATTCACCAACGAAAATATCTTTTAATTGGGTGGCTGGCATATTTATTTACCTTTTGTTTGCAATAATTGTTGGAAAGCTGTTGGGTTTTCACGAGCTAAAGCCGCTCGCTCAACTTCTGTATAGTCAGACCATTTCTTAATTGAAGTTCCTGAACCAGGCGAACCAGAACCATTTGCTTTAGGCCAGAAGTAAGGTTTGTTCTCGCGTAAGCCTTCTACCCACTCCTTAGGAGTAACAGGGTTAGAACCATCTTTACCAATCACCACTTCACCATTTGCATCGATTGCAACAGCCTTGCCGTTTTCATCTAATGAGAACTGTGATTGAGCTAAAAATGCGATATCTGCTGTTGCTTCACTCAAGGCACCCATTTCAACGGCTGCCTGAACGATCTGACCTTGAATTACGGACTGACGGAATTTATTTGCATAGGTCTCTGCTTTGTCAGCTCGCTCTTTCTCGGCCTTAAGAAGCTTTTCATGCTCTTCACGCATTTTCTCGGTACGTTTCTGAATAACTTCTTCAATTTTGCCTTCAGCAATAAGTTTGGATTCTTCATCCTGATTTGATTTATCAAGCAAGACCTTGATTGCATCCAGATCCAACCCGTCAACCTTTGATTTCAATGAACCTAGTTCATCTTTCAACTCTTTTTTATCTTTGATAAGTTCTGCATTCTTATCTTTAAGACCTTTAACAGCTTCATCAACGGCTGCTTGAATAGCTGCTTTAATTTCAGGATTTTCCAAATCAACTTTGATTTCGTCTGGCATATTAAAATCTCCTAGAGATACCGCTTAGCGGGTTTAATTGTTGAACCTTCTGCTTAGCTTCAGGCAATAAAAAAGCGCCCCTAAGGACGCTCTATTTCAATGAGTTATTTATGCAATGTTGTAGCCTTCTACACCACGTTTTTGTCGATTACGAGTTCGTTGCTCAAGCCACATTTGACCTTGCTCAATATTAGTAATAGCAAGCGAATTTTCACGGCAAGGAAATTTTTCATTCAGAACACGTAAACGATGTAAAACTATCGCAAGTAATGCTTCATTCGTGATGCCATTTACTCCAACTTCCTTAACTGGACCAAGTTGAAATTGAATTGGAGTAAGTGAATCTCCAGTTACGATGTCATAGAAATGACCGGTTTCAAGAGACTGTTCACCATCACGGGTTTTAACAGTTTCGTTATGGGTAACTGTTACTCCATTATCATCTTTATGAATTTCACGGCCCATTACACAATTTTGAAAACCATCTAGTTGATATGAATGCTCAAAAACATCTTTTGGCGACCAAGAAATATAACCTTCATGATCTGGATGATTAGCCTTGCCACCATCTTTGTATTCGATTAAATAACCAGGATCACTTGGGTCTTCATTTTCAGGGATTTGCCACCCTTGGTATTCATTGTATTCACCACGCGTCATGGGCGTTGCTAAAACTGACTTAGTACCAATGTATGCAACCATAGATGCTGTTAATAGTTTCTTGCTCATTTTAATACTCACAAAAAAAGCACCCGAAAGTGCTAAGGTTAAAAATTAAGTTCTAAGTGATGAGTGCGATTGCTTTTAATCTTTCAAAAGTAAAACCATAAATTGCCATGGCTCTTGAAATCTTAATTTGAAGAAAAGGCACCAGAATTAATTTTGTGCTCAGAATATATTGAGCATCTGACATATTGATTTGCTTTTCAGTCATTTGCAGTACCTTTAGCTACGTTTCCTTTGCGCCCCAAACCCTTTGTCTAGGTTCGTCACCAACCAAGCGGATTCCTTGAGGACCACCTACATCAAATGTTGCTGTGATAGTCGCTGGACCCTCAAAAACACCACAATTCATCTTTACAGAGGTTAATCCAGCTAATGGAATACCTGTTTCCTCGTCACAAAGGGCGAGATGAGAAGATCTATCTGAAACTCTTTTAAGAACTAAATGTCTAACTTTTGATTCACTCATAGGCCAAACTCCATAAATGAGAAAAGCGCCGTTTGGGCGCTTATATAGGTGAAAATTGTGTCTTAAGTGAGTTTAGGATTACCTGTCATCGGCAATAATTACTCACATTTAAACCCTGTTCCAACAAGGTCTTTTTTCAAATTTGAAACGAGAGTTTGTTGTTCCTGCTGTTGTCCACTAAGATAATTTTGATCTAGAGCTTCTGCACCATCTAAAGATTTATAGAGCTCTTTAGATTCCTCTAAATTGTCTTTTAAAAAAGTGGTTAGGTTTAGTTTCGCCTGAGTCGCTCTACACAAATTATTTTTAGCTTCTAAATCTTGAGCAGCCTGTTTTACTTGGCCAGTTGTAGGATCAAAAGAATATGCATTTGCCATTGCTGACTCTAAAGCTTCAGACAATCGATCATATTCTTTAAGATATTTTTCACTTGGTTCAGCTAAACATGTGATTGAGATGAGAGTAAGAGATATAAAAGCTATTGTTTTCATATTGTATAAATTCTGATGTTTTAAAAAATATAACATAAGAAAAAATTACAGACCCAACTCTTTAAAAGATTTTTCATCCAACTTTCTTAACTCATCTAAGCTATACAAACGCCCTTCAGGATCGAAGAACTTATCAAAATCAAACCTTCCCTCTTTATAGAGCTTATAACGCTTTGGCCCTAGCCACTCTTTTTGGAAGAAGTCATCTGTCTTTTTGAAGAACTCTTTAAATGTAGTGTTGGCATCTAGCTGCCCTATTAATTGGCTCCGCTCATCTTTTGGAATGTCTTTAACTCGGCGTTCGTCCATTACAAATGGCCGTTCGCCAACAAGCAGACCATCTTTTTCGACTGGTACCAAAATGCTCCGGCAGTTAGGATGTAACGGCGGTACCCGTTTTGCTGGATCGTTAATCTCCCAAACCGCACCATCAAGTGAAGCACACAGTTTAGATGTTCTTCCGTCTAATGTAGCTACCAGTCTTACATATTCAAAACCAATCTGGTTAAAGCTATTTAGATATGCTTGATTGGCCACATGGCTGCGAACTGTTCTCACGGTACGGTCAATATCAGACTTTGAGCCACTTAAAAGCCCATCCTCATAATTAAGCCGTTTGGTACCACGAATACGCTGAACAATTTCCTGATTAGTTTTACCTGAGTTAATGCCTTCCCGAATAGCATATTCAACTTTTTGGCGTGCAGTCTCAGCAATATTGGAAAGAAGATCATCAACTAATGCTCCACCTACTAAGGGTACTTTTTTAGCTGCTGTATATAGCTTTTCACCGTTAGGTTTCTTAATCTTGCCGCCGTATAACTTAGCTGTGTAATTAGCCTCATATACAGCCATTGCAGTTGCTGAAACTGCAAAAGCTTCAGGCAATGAAGAATTTAGACTTGTATGCCAGCCGGATATTAAATCTCGTATCTCCTTGAGGTTGGCCGTTGTGTAAAGACCCGCTGCAAGAGCTGCTTTCTCAGAATCATTTAACTCATCCAACAAATCCCGAAGCTTTGCCAGCATTAAAGCTGACTCATCATTAAAGATTGTTAGTAATTCCTTAACTGATTGAGACGATGCCCGGAACAAATATGCTTGATGTTGAGTTAATACCTCGAGCAGTGATTTATCTTCTGAGGCCATTTATTACTCCTAAAGCGGCATACTATCGCGCTCACTTTCAACACGCTTCAACTCTTCCTGAAAATCATGAGCTGGCAGCTTACCAGTAGCGATATATTCCCAATACGTCTGGAACGAATTCTTTCCAGCTATGGCGCCTTCATATAGTTGCTTAGCAAGATTGATATCGTATTGCTGAACAATAAATTCAGGATCAACCGTAAAAGAGTATTTAGATGGGTCTAGCTTTAACCATTGAGCAGCATATTTGATAGCCTGCTCAATAGCCGCAGCAGCACAAGTGACAATGCTATGTAGGCTTGCTTGTTGGTCATCCTGACGCGCACGTCGTGCTTCACCTGACTCTTGTGAATTGGTATCAATCACCTTTGCTCCAGCTTCAAGAGCTGCGTTTTTTTGTGCATCCATTTCATGCTTTGTGAGTTCAATACCATTACCTGAAATTTCCAAATAACCACATTGCGAATCTTTGGGCAGGCTCCAGACAGCCATTACACCTGTAACGCTAAGATCGGGATCTTCATCATCAATACCGTTAATCCATGGTTGCGGGTGCGCTGTATGGTGAAGTGACTGAAAATAGTCCGCACTAAGCTGGTAATACTTCAAAGCAGCTTTAGCCATTGTCAAAAGCGGGACCGTTCCAACATCTGGCGAATTGTCAGTGGTACCGCAAAAAACGAATGGCGTAAAAGAAAGCAGATTACCGCCTAGATCAGGTGTTTTATCTTCTTCAGTAGAACCATCAAATAATCGAACTGATAAAGCGCCGTCTGTCATAGATAAAACACGATGAACTGTCTTTGTGTTATGGCCAAATTCATCTTCACTATTATCAAATTGCTCCTCAAGCACTAATAGTTTTAGATCTTTGCGGCCACCTATACTGTTTTCTTTCCAGTTAATAATGGATAAAGCATCGTAAAGCGCGAAGTAAGGCACGCCTTTAGCATCGACATCAACCAGCAATCCACAGCGACCATATTCCAATAATTCTAAGCAAATTCGGATAAAGAGCTGTTTAAGACCAAATCCGTCATTGGTTGCATTCGTGATAAGCCCTTGCAGCAAAGTGCTTTCAATCACAATATTTGGATCTAACTTTGAAACCAAACCAATCATCGTGCGGAGAGAATCTTGAACCCATAACGGATACTGAGCACGGCTTAAATAAGCTTTGTAAATCTCTCCAGCTGTATCTCCCTGCTTTTCAGCTTCAATCATGCCAGCCGATTTAGCCAAGTACTTTGTTTGTGCCTGTTTGATCTGCTCTTCACCGGCAACGGCATCACGCATAATCAACCAGCTTTTTTGTGCAGCAATATACTGCGGATGTTTATCAGTAACTGCCATAAAAACACCAATAAAAAAGCACCATTAAAGGTGCGTTGTTTAATGAGAAAAACCAGCGATTTTGCGCTGTTTAAAGACTTTCTGAATAATGATTGGGAACCGCTTAGCTATTGGATAACCGCCAGCATCACCCACATGGTCCAAACCAGCACTTTTATCAGGCATTCCAAAATCATCATAGACTTGCTGTTCTAAAGTAGCCGTAAAGTTAGGGCACTTGTTTGTATTCACTTTTAAATGTCGTTCACCCTCAGCATTTAGGATTTGTGCATTAACAGCAGTAATACGATCTTTAATTCCGGGATTCACACCATTCACTTCAACTTTGAATCCATTTTTCTTTAAGATTGCATGATCTGATTCACTGAAGTTCTTTGAAGATGTTGCCTGACCTGAAGCATCTGGAATCACGGTAATATCGTGATCTGGAAAGCGCTCATTAATCAATTGACACATCGTCGGAGTATCTCTAACGCCAACCAGTTCATCTAAAGCTCTTGGCTTCCCTTCTCGAATGACATAAACCACAGCAGCCATTTTAAGCACGTTAAAATCCATACCAATGAGTAAAGGCTCACCTTTCTTAATTTCTTCATCCGTGTGGTTTAGAACTCGATCAAAGTCGGGGTAAACAGCACCACTGGTTAAATTGACAAACTGCCCTCTTAGATAAGCTGAAATTAACTGCGGCGGATAAGACTCATAAAGTGATGATATATAGTCATCTGGAAGATTAGCCTCATTGTCATAAGTTGAAGCTTGAATCATTCCATACAGCTTACGCTTAGCCTCTGATTTATTTGCCTCTTTAACAAATTGCTCGTATGTAAACTTAAAACCTTCAGGTGTAGTGGCCACATCAATACCGTTGAGCAAACCAGCTTGCTTATAACGCATACGCGCGATGATCTTACGCCAAGCCTGTTGAGCTTTGACCTTGGCCATAACATCAAGTTCATCAATCAAGGCGTGGCCAATTTTAAAACCTACAATTGTTGCTGGTTTCTCCATAGACCGGCAAATGATTGTCGTTCGATATTGCCGACCATAATAGATATCCACCTCTTTATTGGTTTCATAAACCTTAGTTTTAAGCCCCCAATCGAAAGCAACCTCTTCAATAGTTGGAAAGAAAATGTCGCGAATCTGCGGGTAAGTTGGAGCAAAATAACCCAAAGGTACTTTAGGGAATTCCCAAGCTTTGTTGCATAAACTGGAGCATCCAACCCAAGTCTTTCCCGATCCAAAGCCAGCGACAAATGCGCGGAACTTCTTTTCCATCTGCAAAAAATTAGCCTGAGGTACATTCAGTGTCGGATTGATGTTCGGCATCTTTTTTACTCGCATCCACAACTTGAATAGTTACCTTGACTGGTGTTGGATCTTCATCACCTTCACCCTCTCTTAACTTTTCAATCTCAAGTTGCTTTAACTCAAGATTTAATAACATCAGGTCATAACCCTGCATTTCTTCCCGAACCTGTTTAATAACCCCTTGCTTCATAAGCCTGTTGTTCTTCCAGTCTTCATAAATCTTCTGAAGTTCTTTAAGCCGATAGGCTTTATTAGCTAAAGGGATGTCATAAACATTCTTTTTAAAGTCCTCTCGGGTTTTATGAAAAAGGTCTTTATATTTCTTACTTAAATTCTTTCCTGCCGCTTTTGTCGGGTCATAAAGTTGTACCTGTTTTCGATCAATCTCAATGTTAAATTCTTGCTTGACAGCATTAGCTACCTGTTGAGGGGTATCCATGCAGGCAAGCGCTTGAACAATAAATATTTTTACCTGTTCTTTAAGTGCAGCCATACCCCCACCTTTGTCTAGCTACGTCTAGCAAAGAAGGCAAAAAAAAGAGCCATTCGGCTCAGTTGATTACGCAGTTTCCGCAGCATTTTGAAATATCAAGATTCGAAACAAACGGAGGATTTTTTGCGACTTCAATAAGTCGCTTAACATTCTTACTTGGCCCCCACCGTTTAACCACGCCAACAAATTCTTCTACATCATGACCAGCTAAGTAATGCTTAGGCAGCCCTGTACTATCGCTATAAATGATTTCGCCGTCCTCGTCTCTCATCACTCCAATGTGGTAAAGCTCATGTTCAAGCAAGTAACAGAACTCTGTATCGTTTGCACGCTCACAGAAAGATGCATCGACCGTTATTAAATATGTTGGTACAAAACCAAACCAGTCGCGCATCTGTTGCTCTTGTCTTGCTTTACGCCAACCACCGACGTTAAACATTACTTTCTCGCACTGGCCTAATACCATAGCTTGCTTGCTTTTATATGCAGAAGAAGCCCATGCAAATGCTAAAAATTCTTCATTGTCGTGAAGTAGCTCTGCAATATGGTCATGATCCGGGTTGTGAAGAGGTCCGCCAATCGTTAAGTAATTTGCAATAACCCATTTTTTTAAATCTGATGCAGGTATTAAACGAATTGCTTCCTCTTCTTCAGCTTGATCAATAAAATCAGTCGGTGGAAATGGTCTTATTTGCTCCATCTTCAATTCTCGCTAATTCACTTTTTATCCAGTTGATGACATATCCCGACAAAATAGAATCTGGATGAAAGCGCTCTATTTTGTAACCCATCTCTTCAGCATGATCATATCGATCAAGACTCCATGCTTTATTTGACAGCTTTCCACCACGCCCACCAGACCAGGGACCACCCTCAATTTCAATGAGCAAACGCAATTTCACTATATGAAAATCAAAGCGCCAGTGTTTGGTATGGATCGGCTGAAACTTACTTTCAAATCCAATCGCCAAATCCTCAAGCTCTTCCTTAAGTGTTGCCTCAGCCTCGAGATATTTTTGCTTCGCCTTAGGCAATGGCCGGCTTTTAGGTTTAGTTTTAGGTTCTTTTTTCCGAGTAAGCCAAAAGTATTCTGTAGAATCCATTATTCTCACCCAAAAAAAACCGCCCTAAGGCGGTGGCTAAACTCACAGGCAATATAGTATTACTTCTTAAAAGTTGCCTTATAAAGCTTTGAATTAAAGTAATCCGTAATTTCTTTACCTTCGTTTTGAATTTTTTCCTCATTTAAGGGTAAAAAATCTAATTCAAATTTCAAGCTCATATACTCTGGAATAAACTTCTTTATAGGCGGAGGTGGTTTAGGTCCACCTTCTGTAATTTTTTCGATTAATCCAGCTAACCATAAAATATACTCACCTTCTGAATTATGAGGAGGAATCAAACTCACATCTATTTTTACTTTACATTCATCTAATGGTCTACTGAACAATTCAACAAAATCAATAAAATTATATTTTAATTTAAATTCTGTTCCCTCAATTTCTCTGCGTATACATGTCATAAGTAAGTTCATATTTTCAATACAGTCATGTGAAAACAATTCCTCATCTTTAATTTTGTTATAAATATTTTCCGCAAACATGAGATACTGTGGCATTTCAGCAGCTCCTCATTTTTATAAAGTATTTTTCTTAAGGTAATCCTATTATAACAATGTTGCAACAAGAAATTTTCCATTTTTAGTTTAAGGAAATTTTAAAAATTATAAAAACGATTATATTCAATAAATTAGTACGAATAAAAGCTAGGGAAGTTTGATTTTTCTATTGAGCTTTAAAATGGATTATTGTGTTTAAATTATCAATTTAAAAAGCTTGCCTAGTAGGCAAGCTCCCCCTTTTTTTGATATTTGCGCTGATCAATAAGGTTTAGTGTTACTTAAAGCAACACACTGATAATACTGAAATATTTAAAAATAAAAAAGCCCACTTCCTATTTTTAT
>NZ_GG753600.1:918038-960303 GCF_000163635.1 Acinetobacter sp. SH024
GTTGAGTGCCTCATATAAGTCTTCATCAACGAAATCTCCAGATTCATCATATAGCCATTTATGAATTTGAATAATTTGTATATTCCCTTTTTTGTCTATTCTTGCTATTGGGTCTATTACGGACCGAACTATCACCTTCTTCTTCGTCTTAACATCGAGCAATGTGATAATTGTCATTTTAAAATCCTTATAAATATCCTGTATAACAACTACTCTCAATCAATAAAGATTTTTATATTTAAATTACTTAAATAGCAATCTTTTCAATCTAAAAAATAAATAAAATACACTTCAATAGTATGTGCCTATTAGAAAAGATACCTTAAATATTCTACTAGCAATAAAAAACCGCTTTAAGGGCGGTTCATCTAAAATTCACAGGTACTTAATGAAGATTTTTTTTCTGTCTTTGCATCTTTCTGGGCACACAAATTTTTCCAATAAAGTTAGTTAACCACAAAATACTTTCTTCACGATCTTCAAAATGAGGTATAAGGCTTAAATCTACTTTTATTTTGCGATCAGCTAAAGGCAAACTTAAACAATGTTCAAAGTCTATTGAGCTGTACTTCAATTTGAGTCTTTTTTCTGCAGCTTGATTCTTTATCTCAGCCATAATGCGATTTAGATTAACAATCAAATTATTTGAAATTTTATTATTTTCATATACCCGTTCGTAAACTGTCTCAGCTACATCAATGTAATTTATTAGCTCTACATTCTTATTCATGACATTTGTACTCCGTTTTTTATAATTATCCGTCTAAAATAATGTTTATTTGAGTTACTAAATTCATCACGTACGTAAATATTGTTAAAGTTTTATCACTTATTTTTAATTTAAATATTTGAATTTATTTAATAATTTTATAATTTACTAATATTTATACACATCTTTGTTCTTAACACCCCTTTTTTCTATCACTTGCCCATTGAGCTCACCATCAACGCAAATAAACATTGTACTAATCCATAAAATTATGGAGATCAGCTTAACACAAAAAGAAAAAGCCCCCACTAATCAATAGTGAGGCTTTGCCGTATTTCCCGGCTAGCACATTTAAAAATCGATAGCTAAAAAAAAGCCAACTTGTTAGAGTCAGCTTAATTCAATCGTTTGAGAATCATGCTTGCATAGTTATTGTCCGTTGCAATCTTCTATCATTTTTATTTTTATAAATATAATTTAAACCAGCCATGTGACATTTTGATTAAATTTCACTCAACACTTTTTTTTGTTAAATAAGTCACATTTAATCTTATTAATGCACTAACCATTACAACCAATAAACACAATGTGTATCAATTACTTCTGCTTGATTTTGTAAATTACAGTATCCTTAGTTTACCTAACTGCCAAAATCAATAACACAATGGAACACCAAACACTTTTAGACGAATTAAATTCGCAGATTGAATATTACTCAAAAAGAACTGACTGCCCACCAACTAGAATTCGTATTGGGTATAAAACCTATTACAAATTAATGCAGAATCCTAAATTTGCCGATGAAGTATCAAACTCCGCTTTAGATCCAAACAAACGCAAATACAAAAAATTAAAAATAAAAGTTACTAAGGATGACAATCAACTTGAACTTGAATGATTTCTCATAAAAAAAGCCTACTCTTTCAAGTAGGCTTTCCCCTTATGACTTTTGCGCTGATCATTAAGGTTTATTGTTGTTTAAAGCAACACTCAGATCTTACAGAAATACTTAACAATTAAATAGCCCCGCCAATAATCGATATTTAGCAGAGCTTCTTAAAGCTTATACAGTTTATCGTGGAAGATATCTTTTTGAACCTGTGCTATTAAGGCAGTAATGTCCACCTCTAGGCCCAACACAATAAGTTCCAGATGTGCAGTAACAAGAGTTATTAGTCGTTTTACTATAACTTCTTGGAGTCCGTGTAGTAGCAGAACTTCTAGTTCTAGTATTATTATAGCCTTTTGATTCTCTTTGAGGAGTTGAGTAAACAGGCTGCCTGTTATCAAAACTCCCTTTTGAATATCTATAGGTGACTGGTGGAGTATAACAACCAGCAAAACTGCACAAATATTTAGTATCAATCCATTGTTGTCTATCCATATTTGGATTTAATAACGCCCATTCATCTTGGTACCAGAATACATAAACTTCACTTCCCCCTTTCAATTTAAAGATTTCTTTGCCATTTGGCATATCCTTGACTGGAGCGGTATCAACACTAATCCAATTTTTAACTGGATTAAACCTTTCAACTTTTTGCTGCGAAAAGTCTATGGACGGTATAGATACACATCCACTAATACCCAAAGTAATAACTAACCCTATTAAATAATTTTTCATTTTATTAACTTCTTAGAAAGAATAATTTTAATGCGAAGTAAACAATAAGCTACCTAATAAAAGCAACATATACTTTCATCTAATTTAAATACATAAAGAAAAATTAAAAAACCCGCTTCTAAAAAGAAACGGGTCAAAAAACAAAAAACTTTCAGCGCAGTATTTGTGACATATCATACAAGTTAGAAGATGTATTTACAATATACTTTAAGCTTAATTTTTTGATGCTCTCAAAATATCCAAAACTCGCTTTGACATTTCATGCAAGTTGGACCCTATTGGTAGCCAAAAATGATAATTAATGTTGTCACGGTTAAAAACTTGCTTGTAGTACTCAGTTTTGAATGATGGATCAATGTCAGAAGCCTTAAGTAATCTGCCTTCTTTTTCGATCACTTGCCCATCTAATTCACCACCAACACAGATATTCATTTTTACCAGCCTGGACTATATAGCAAAAAATAAAAAAAATCCGTACCTTGGGGAAAGTACGGACTAAGCTTTTCAACTGAAAAACACTATAATGGAAATAGACATCATATAGTAAGTTTAATATACGATAAATTTCATGTTTTTTCAAATCCTAATTAAAAGCCCACGATTAAGTGAGCTTTTAAAACAAATTGGTGCAACGCTTATAACTTTGTCCACTATATCAAAAATATGCCATAAAGCGTCTAGACAGTCAACAAGTCTAAATTATGCTTTTCTACTAATTGAGAAGCTTTTAAACGTTCAACGATTTTAATCATTAGATCATTGGCAGTTATAACGTCGATTCCTTCAAATGCTTTTAGTGTTAATTGCAATTTATTATTAATTACATTTGTAATTATTGATATTTTACCAAAATAATCAGGGTAGTATTTCAAAGTTTCATTAACTTTCTCCCGACTAACGCCTTCATATAGTTTTACAGTGTATGTTTTCATTTGAACCTCCATTTTGTCTTAATCTTTTATCATGACCTAATAAATAAAATCTAGCGCAACTCACCATAATTGCGACCTGAGCTTTAGATTGGTTTGTTTCTTGAGCAACCTTCAACAATCCTTTATTTTCAACCTTATTTTTAATTAAACAAATTAATGCAAACTTAGTTGTAAAATCTGTTTTATCAGAATTTAATAGACTTCGTAAAAGTGCTTGAATTTGATCCGCCTCATAATCACTGATCTCACATCGAATATAAGATTTACTTTTTTGTACTTCTTTGCCAGCTTCACGCATCAACCAGTAAATTTGATTGATATGAAGCCCATCTGGCAAATCACCCCCTTTCATTCTAACTGTTTCACACCATGCGCCAAACTGCTCTAACCAACCGTCAATAGTATATTTAGACCAATCCATTTGTTGGGTTTTTAAAACTGCACTCATTTTTCACCTACCAATTGCTCAATTTGTTTAATCGCCACGCCTGCTTTCACTTGCTCTGTACTGAACCGTAAAACTGTAAAACCCATCATTGCTGCGGAGTTGTATTTCTCCATATCCCCTAAATAGCCCTTGCCTCTTGTGTGACGGCCTCCGCTCCAGATCCCGCCTTCTACCTCAATCAAAATCTTTGTACCCTTTATTAAAAAATCTGCTCTCCATTTGCGTTCAGGATGGAACTTATATTCCTGTTCAAAACCGATCTTGCATGCTCTTAAATGCGTTGCCAGAACCATTTCACCCACACTTGGTTGTCTGGCAACTTGCTTTGCTGAACGCCGCTTTTTATTTTTCTTTATCGGAAATAACTTGCGGTATTCAGCAATGCTGACTGATGACATCAAGCACCACCTTTCAGCAAATTTTCCAACTGATTAGCAAAGCAGTTATAAACTCGTGCTTTATCTTGATCGCCAAAAAGGCTTGAAGCATGGGCATCGTGCTTATAATTTTGAACTAGGTTTTCAATTGAACTTCTTAGCTCCAATGTGGAAGAAAGCCGTAGATTTCATGAAATCCAAAGTTCCAACGTGGATTAGCGTGACTGATGAATTGCCACCTACTGACATAATGGTACTTATTTGTTGGGCAGATGCTCCTGATGTCACCCCAGAACAAGACTATATGACTATTGATGAGGATTTAAATAGCGTATGGGCAAACTATCAAAATGATCCACCTTCACATTGGATGCATTTTCATAGTGTGCCAAACGTATCGGGAGCTGAACAATGAGCAAAGTTATTGGTGAAGTTAATTTGAACCCTAGCCGTATTGAAGGTACTCCGGATCAGGTGGCTCTTCATATTTTTGAAGAAATCATTTGTCCAAGTACTGAGGAGCTTCTCAAAAACAATCCGGAAGCTGCAAAAGTTTTTGCATATCACATTTTTGGTTTAGCACTGTCTCAACTAGCAGAGTTTCATTCAACCAAAAGTCTAGATAAAGCTGTAACCGTTACTCTTCACAACCTTTTGCGTCAATTGAAGAAAGAACGTAATGAGTTGAGGAACTAAAGGATGAGTGGATTAAAAGTTAAAACATGTAATTTTTGTGATGACGGGAACGGTGAATGCATTTTCCCCTATTACGGCCTTGCCCCTCATATTCATACGAAGCCAATTGGCGGTACTGAATTTATAGATGTTTCATTACTTGAAAACTTTAGTCCTGATGGGGATGGTTTAGGCATATATACACACTGTCTGAATTGTGGGGGTGATGGCACATATGAAGGCATCCAGTTAGAAGTTAAAGCGGAAAGTAAGGAGGGCTAATGTGGATAAATATCTGACATCTAACAATGTGTGTGAGATGTTTCATATTACTAAACGCACACTTAATCGGTGGGAAATTAACACACCTTGGGGGATTCCATTCCCAGCCCCAGCATTAAGTTCTGAAGGCGGGACAATGAAAAGATACCTCGCTACTGATGTAATGAAGTGGGAGGAAGAATGCCAGCAAAAAAAGCAACTAAAAAAAGCTATATAAGTTGTACCGAAGCTAACAATCAGCAAACTTGATGAAATTAGTCCAGATCAATGATTGTTAGCATATTTACGTTACTATATACTGTCCGCCGAATCACGGCTTGCTAGATAAACTCAGCAATTTCATTTATGTACATAATGGTGTACATATAATGAAACCAAGGAAGCAAGAATATACTTTTCCCGTTTAATTATAAGGGTTTAGGCGATATGGCATTAATCGTTCAAAAATATGGCGGTACTTCTATGGGTACCCCCGAGCGCATTTTAAATGTTGCTCGTCGTGTGAAGCGTTGGCATGATCACGGTCACAAGGTTGTTGTGGTCGTATCTGCAATGAGTGGTGAAACAAACCGCTTACTTGCTCTCGCTAAAGCCATTACCGAAACACCTGACCCACGTGAGTTAGACCAAATGGTTTCAACCGGTGAACAGGTGACGATTTCCATGTTAGCTATGGCACTTAATTCGATTGGTGTGGAAGCTAAATCCTATACCGGACGTCAAGTCGGTATTAAAACTGACAGTGCATTTACCAAGGCGCGTATCGAGTCTATTGATACAGATGTCATGACCAATGACCTAGATGCAGGCCGTGTTATTGTGGTTGCCGGTTTCCAAGGCTTTGATGCTAATGGAAATACCACAACACTAGGTCGAGGTGGTTCAGATACTTCAGGTGTTGCTCTTGCTGCTGCTTTAAAAGCTGACGAATGCCAGATTTACACTGATGTAGATGGTGTTTACACTACTGACCCTCGCGTTGCTCCTAAAGCCAAAAAAATCGACCGTATTTCTTTTGAAGAAATGCTAGAAATGGCATCATTAGGTTCTAAAGTTTTACAAATTCGCTCAGTAGAGTTTGCCGGGAAATATCAAGTTCCTTTACGTGTATTATCAAGCTTTGATAATGACGACGACGGCGTTTTTGACGACGAATTTAAAGAAAATGTTGGTACACTCATTACTACTGAGGCAGAAGATACTATGGAACAGCCAATTATTGCAGGTATAGCTTTTAACCGTGACGAAGCAAAATTAACGATTTTAGGTGTACCTGATGAACCAGGCATTGCTTCTAAAATCTTATCACCAGTAAGTGATGCCAATATCGAAGTCGATATGATAGTGCAAAATGTTGAAGAAGATGGCACAACAGATTTCACTTTCACTGTAAACCGTGTTGATTTAGCGAAAGCTGAAAAAATCTTAAACGAAACTGCTAAAAATATTGGCGCACGTGAAGTTTCAACACGTGATGACATCGTTAAAGTATCTATCGTTGGTGTAGGTATGCGTTCACACGCAGGTGTAGCGAGCAAAATGTTCACTGCCCTTGCTGATGAAGGTATCAATATTCTTATGATTTCAACTTCTGAAATTAAAGTTTCTGTGATTATCGACGAGAAATACCTTGAACTTGCTGTTCGCTGCTTACATACCGCTTTTGGTTTGGATCGTGAACATGGTGAAAGCAGCGCCCGCGCTTAATTTTACCAACCGGTCAAGAATTCATTAAAAAATGTTTACTTGTCCGACAATAATCAAAGAAAACACAGAGCCGCTATAGTTTTTTTTATAGCGGCTCTGTTATATTAAACGGAAAGTTTTTTGGCAGAGATTATCAAAATATGACTTTGTTCTCATATTTCTGTTAGAATCTGACTGAAAACTGAGGTTGAGCTTTTTATTTGGGTACCAATATTGCAGTTTTAAGCGTTTAGCAAGGAGATAAACATGCTGATTCTGACCCGCCGTGTCGGGGAAACATTAATGATTGGGGATCAAGTCAGTGTTACTGTGCTTGGCGTCAAAGGAAACCAGGTTCGTATTGGTGTGAATGCACCAAAAGAGGTTTCTGTTCATCGCGAAGAAATTTATCAACGTATTCAACATGAACGTGCAATGCATGAACACCTTCAACATCTTGATCAAGATTATCAAGTTTCTTATGAAGATGATAATTATGCACAGAAAAACTTCAATCGTTAGTATGAAGTTGTTCTCTCCCTAATTAAAGCGACTTTATAGTCGCTTTAAATTTTTTAAGTGGTTGTATTTATAGACCTAAAGCACGTTTAACAGGTGCGTAACTACGACGATGCTGATCAATCACGCCATGCACGGCAATCGCTTCAAAATGTGCTTTGGTTGGATATCCTTTATGTTTGGCAAAACCAAATAACGGATATTGCTGATCTAATTCTGCCATCTGTCGATCTCGTGTCACTTTTGCCAAGATACTTGCTGCACTAATTTCAGCATGGCTTGCATCTCCACCAACAATGGCTTCACAAGGAATAATAATTCCTTTCGGAATTTGATTACCATCAACGATCACTTTTTGAGGTTGAGTTTTCAAGCCGTCAACAGCGCGTTGCATAGCCAAAAAAGTCGCCTGTAAAATATTTAGTTCGTCAATTTCAGCATGAGTTGCTTCAGCAATTGACCAAGCTAAGGCTTTTTCTTGTATTTCAATAAACAACTTTTCACGTTTCTTTTCAGTTAATTTTTTAGAATCATTTAATCCTAAAATTGGATTATTCGGATCTAAAATAACGGCTGCTGCCACAACCGAACCTACTAAAGGTCCCCGTCCCGCCTCATCTACACCAGCAATAAACATCAACTCACTACCTTTAAACAAAAGAGGCTGATCAATAGTAATCAGCCTTCTTTAACACATAATTTATTAATTACTTTTGTAAAGCTTCTGCCACACAAGCATTTACAGTTTTAGAAACCACTTGGTTTACGATTGTAGCACGTGTATTTACATCAAGTGCAGCTGCAGCTAATTCTACTGCTGTCACACTGTTTGGAGCCTTTTCGCTCACACAACCACAAACATTGGTTTGGATGCTATCACGTTGCTCAGCAGTCATATATTTTGTTGCTGTTTTCCAAGCTGCGACATTATTAATCTCTGTAATACATTTCGCATTTACAGCAACCTTTAACGCAGCAACTCCCAATTGTTGAGTTGTGGTTTGTGCAGAAGCAGCACCTGTAGCAGTGCCTGTAGTTGTTGCACATGCTGTTAAAGCTAAAACAACTGGTGCTAGAGCGAGCATCAATTTTTTCATCATTTTTTCCTTTGATTGAACGTTGGCAGCGCGTATTGTGCCTAAACTCAACTTTAGAAGAAACAAATAATTTGATGCATTTATGCAAACTATTTTGCCGACCGAAACCCAGCTCATCAAATGCTTTTTTATGCAGTAAAACGTTCTGTTTTTAGCACGCTCTGTCACATTTAAAACATTTCTCAAAATCTGCGCTTTCCCCTAAAATCACAAATCAAAACGACAAAAAAAGGGTCTTTTATGCCTGCTGCTTCCTCTCAGTATTACACCCGTACCGCACAAATTCTGCATTGGGTGATGGCAATCATTTTCATCGTCGCATGGGTTATTGGCTTTTATAGTGGAAATTTTTTAAGCTATGACGTTGATGGCAGCTTTAAAGGTGATGTGATTACGTTGCACAAGAACATTGCAACCACAATTATCTTTTTAGTAATTATCCGGATTTTATGGCGCTATACACATCCAGCTCCAAAACTACCTGACACCATGTCACTGATGATGAAAACTCTGGCACACGTGGGTCATCTATTCCTTTATGTAATTTTAGTGGCTTTACCTGTCACTGGTTGCTTGTTTAGTTGGAGTGCTGGTCACCCTGCCCCTGTTTTATATTTATTTGAAATTCCGCGTTTAGTGCAAGATAACCCAGAGCTTTTAGCTATTGTTAAACCATTACATATTTATATTTCTTGGTTTGCAGGTTTTCTTATTGTTGGGCATGTACTTGCAGCTTTAAAACATCACTTTATTGATAAAGACAATATTTTAAATAGTATGACTAAACAACCTAAATAAACCCGATGTATAAAAAAACCGCCTATCTCGGGCGGTTTTTTTATTTAGATTTTTTGGATTTCTGCAATCCACTTTTGTTTCTCTTCATCTGAAATGAAAGAGGCTTCAAAAGAGTTAATTGCGAGTTGTTTCAACTCATCATTGTTTAAGTCTAAAGCTTGCTGGATGGCAAAGAAATTATCATTCATATATCCACCGAAATATGAAGGATCATCTGAGTTAACAGTCACGTGTACGCCTTTTTGTAAAAGACGGCGGATATTATGATCTTTCATATCCTTAACAACACATAGCTTTAAGTTACTTAAAGGACAAACCGTTAACGGCATTTTTTCATTAATTAAACGCGCCATTAATTGTTCGTCTTCTTCAGAACGTACACCATGATCAATACGATTCACTTTAAGTAGATCTAAAGCTTCCCATACATATTCAGGGGGACCTTCTTCGCCAGCGTGAGCAACGATTAAGAAACCTTCTTCACGTGCTTTTGCAAAAACACGTTCAAATTTAGCTGGCGGATGCCCTACTTCACTTGAATCGAGACCGACTGCAATAATGTCTTGTTTAAATGGTAAAGCTTGTTCAAGTGTTTCAAATGCAGCTTCTTCACTTAAATGACGTAAGAAACACATAATCAGTTGAGAGCTGATACCAAACTTAGCTTTGGCATCTGCACACGCACGCTTTAAACCATTAATCACAGTTGAGAACGCAACACCACGGTCAGTGTGGGTTTGCGGATCAAAGAACATTTCTGTGTGAACGACATGATCTTCGGCACATTTCTCAAAATAAGCCCATGCTAAATCATAAAAGTCTTGTTCATGTACAAGAACATTTGCACCAGCATAATAAATATCTAAGAATGATTGAAGATTATGAAAGTTATAAGCTTGCTTTACTTCTTCAACAGATTTGTAAGGAATCTGAATCTGATTGCGCTGGGCAATTGCAAACATTAATTCAGGTTCAAAAGTCCCTTCAATATGCACATGCAATTCGGCTTTTGGTAAGGCGCGAATCAGCTCGACTTGATTCATATTAACTCCACGTCTAAAGAAAAAAGGGTGTGGTCAAAATCACACCCTTTTATAATTTTCTTCTTATTGAAAACTATGTCTAAGATAGCTCAAGAAGAAAATTATAAAAAATCATATTAACCGCCAAACGCGATAAATTTAAATACCCAAAGCGCAGCAATAATCCATACCATGTACGGTACAGTTTTTGCCTTACCCGTGAATAATTTAACTAATGCATAGCTAATAAAACCCATTGCAATACCATCAGCAATTGAATAAGTGAATGGCATAAATACAATGGTTAAAAATGCTGGAACAGCTTCAGTAATATCATCCCAATCAATCTGAGTGATCCCTTGGATCATCAACACACCAATAAACAATAAAGCTGGCGCCGTTGCAAAACCTGGTACAGATTGAGCAAGAGGTGCTAAAAATAAACAGCAGATAAATAAGACTGCAACCACAACAGCAGTTAAACCAGTACGTCCGCCTGCTGCTACACCTGAAGCTGATTCAATATATGGTGTAGTTGAAGATGTACCTAATGCGGCACCAGCAACGATTGCAGTAGAGTCTGCAAATAATGCTTTCTTCAAACGAGGTAATTTACCGTCTTGTAAAAGACCTGCACGGTGTGAAACACCAACCAAAGTACCTGTACTGTCGAACAAGTCGACAATAAAGAATACGAAAATGACGCCCACCATACTTGCTGTAAATAGACCTTCAAAGTCCATTTGCATGAATGTTGGTGCAATTGAAGGAATTTGACCCACTACACCCTTAAATTCATTTAAACCTAAAGCAGTAGCGATGGCCGTAACCACTAAAATACTAATAATGATTGCGCCGCGAACTTTTAATTGGTGTAAAACCACAATCATTAAAAATCCGAATAGCGCTAATAATACTGTAGGCTGTTTGATATCGCCTAAACCGACTAATGTCGCTTGGTTATCAACAATGATTCCAGCATTTTTTAGTGCAATCAGTGCTAGGAATAAACCAATACCCCCACCGATTGCAAACTTAAGTGACATCGGAATCGCATTGACAATCGCTTCACGAATTTTAAAGAAGCTAATTGCAAGAAAAACAAGGCCTGAAACAAAAACAGCCGCTAAAGCTGTTTGCCACGGCACGCCCATCCCCATACAAACCGAGTAGGTAAAGTAAGCGTTTAAACCCATACCAGGGGCCAGTGCGATTGGATAATTTGCAATGATCCCCATTACTAAACATCCGATTGCTGCTGCCAAACAGGTTGCAACGAATACGGCACCATGATCCATGCCGGTTTCAGATAAAATGAGTGGATTGACAATAATGATATAACACATCGTTAAGAATGTAGTTACACCAGCAAGAACTTCAGTTCGGAAAGTGGTTTTATTGTCGCTTAGCTTAAATAAACGCTCTAACCAGCCTGCCGAAGAATTGGGCGCCGCCATAAGTAGCCTCTATGCAAAATCTGAACTGTGGAATATTTACGTCTATGTACGTCGCTGAACAATATTGTTTTTCTGTTCAGTCCTATAAACAAGAATCTCAAATTTAAGAAGCAACAAATATGCCACTCATTTGATTTCTAGCTTTATACATAGCAAACAACCACAGCCCCTCTTGAAACACAAAAAAGCTGCATAACCCCTATGCAGCTTTTTTACTATACGTTCAATAAGTTTAACAGATTCAACAGAAACATGATCAAAATTTATGAAAAGATATGACCAATGACACTGTAAAAAGTTAGAAATTTATAGCTCGTTATTGTTAGAAAATAATTTTTTTCTCGCCTATATATTGTTGCATATGAAAAGAAGCTAAATTGCTGTGATGAGCATGATTCGGATTTCGTTCGATACTTTGCAGGTTTTTTTCAGCTTCTTGTATGATCTGCATTAGCTCTTGATGTCTTTTATTTTGAGTATCTAAATAAGCCCAATACCCTAATACAAAGACGATACCCACACACAACACTATTAATACTTTATTGATCATTATTATTATCTCTATGTTTTTAATGTTAATGATCTTAACAAAAAATTATAGCTTTGTGAATATTTTCACATTTATTTACAATAACACACTCTTATTCAAATTATTGAAAATAAAAGTTATTTTAAAAATATCATTAAAAAACCTACTAAATACTAAACTTTTCCATTGAAAAGTAACTTTATTTAATAAGAGCTTATTTTAGTTATTTTTAATATTATCTTTTTATCGGTTTTAACTCTTAAGTTATTTTAAAGATAGAGCATAGACAAATGTGTATATGGCTTGAAATTTGTTTTTATTTGCTAAGCTTTAAATGAAATAAAAAGGAGCTATTTTCGTTAATGTACTTTTCTTTAAAATTGTTTCTTTAGCGACTAATTTCTATGTTGCCTGTTTAGCTTTAAAAGTAAAAATTCATCTCAAAGAAATCTTCATCTCATTTAAAAAATATTTTTTCTCCTTTGACTCTATTGGTTGACTAGCAAAATTACGTCCAAATTTTATCGTTCTATAAATCGCACCAAGCTTTCCATTTTCATAGCTTCATTCCAATAAACGCTACGATAAACTGTACTCAGATAAAAAATTAAATCAGGAGAATACATCATGTTTGATATGCGTTTATCTCACGAGCGTGGTGCAGCACATCATGGTTGGTTACAATCAAAACATAGCTTTTCATTTGCTAACTATTGGGATCCTAAACAAGTTGGTTTTTCGGATCTGCTTGTAATTAACGATGATAACGTTGCTCCATCTAAAGGCTTTGGTACTCACCCTCACCGTAATATGGAAATTATTTCCTATGTACTGGAAGGTGCATTAGAGCATAAAGACTCGATGGGTACAGGCTCTGTGATTGTGCCGGGTGACATTCAGCTGATGAGTGCAGGTCGTGGCGTTGCTCATAGTGAATTTAACCACTCAGCTCAAGAAGGCGTTCATTTCTTGCAAATTTGGGTTGTTCCAAATGAAGTGAATACAGAGCCAGACTATCAACAAGTTCATATTGATGAAGCAGACAAACGCGGTAAATTGCATTTGATCATCTCACCGAAAGGTGGCGAGAAAACTTTATCGATCAAACAAGACATTAATATTTACTCAGGTCTTTTTGATGGTCAAGAAACTGCTGAATTTGTGATTCCTGAGGATCGATATGTTTACCTACACGTTGCCAAAGGTCGTGTTGATGTAAATGGTAAAACATTTAACACTGGCGATGCTGCACGTATTCGTGAAGGCGGAAGTTTATCGTTTACCAATGGTGATAACGCCGAAATTTTGATTTTCGATATGCGTCCTGAAGAAGTTCCAACCATGCCATAATGTAACTAAGCCCTCGCATAAAATTTATGCGAGGGCTTTTTTATTTTTGATCGGACTTATAAAAATTCTAACTCAGCTCAGTGCTCTTCTGAACGTGCCATCTCTGTATTGATATAGCTCATAATCATCGTGGTTAGCCCCTGCACCATTTCATCAAAACTAATATAAGGGTTTGGCAAAATAAGATGCCGTGCGACATTAAAAATTCCACTATTGATACAAATGTAGGTAATTACAGGCAAATTATTGATTTTTAGGTATTTAGGATTGTGCATCATATATTTCATGATCACTTCCATTAAAGCCTGTTCAATTTTGGGAATGTATTTGTCGTACTGTAACTCCCCTGCATAACGCAAAACAGTCAAATAGCGGTCGTTATTTTTCTTTAATAAATCACTAAAAGTATAAAAAATCATTTCGATGACAGGCTCTAACTCCAACTGTAAAATCGTCGGTGTAAGCTCTGTAATCATGTCCAGAATTTCCCGAACAAAAAAGTGATTCATCGCATCATAAATTTCTTCTTTATTTTTAAAATATTCGTATAAAGACCCGACACTCACCCCTGCAATCTCTGCAATATGGCGTGTTGTAGTGCCACTTGGTCCGTGAAGTGCCACTGCAATAAAACCTGCTTCAATAATCGTGTCGACAGTGACTTTGGCTCGAGTTTGACGAGGTTTACGCGTAGTCATACGATCTAATCAATAATCCGAACATAAAGTCAGATTAGCATGTAATCTAACTCGGTAGAAATAAAAAAACAAAATCCGAATAGTTGTCAAACTTAATCAGAAAAACTGAGAAAAACAGATCTCAACTTATCAATCAATCGATGCTTTTATTTACTATTTTCCGAGATCAGGAATAAATTTAATTTGTTATATTTCAAAAATATAAATCAAATTTATTTAAAATTATTATTACAAAGAATGTCTATAAAATACTTTTATATATTTAAAAATTTACCCGAATTGAATCCGAACATAATGTCAGATTAATATGAAAAAATTAAAGAAGACTCTTTAAGCAGCTCTTTTGTCTGCCTCGGTTCTTCTTCCGTTATTCAGCCAAATAATCAAACAAATAACGGAGCAACAACACCGTAGTCAATGCAGAGAATTATCTGTTTTTGAAAATGGAATTTTACAGTGCTTTGTTGATCATTGAGTTTATTAATTTTCATCAAAATGCACCACTACTTTGCTTCAGGGTGTCGCCATGATCTCGACCGCAGTTAAAAAATCATTTAACAAACTTAAATTTCAGCGTGAAATTGAGCTACCAGATTTTGCTAGCAAAAGCTCAATTCCGATCAGACATTTAAATATTGGTTTTGATGGTAAAGAAATTGATGTCAGATTCTATATGGACAATCAATTTGCTACTTTGTTTTTTGCCACACTTTCGGTGTTTTTAACTTATGGCGAAGATCTGGTTATTGAAACCGCTCGCCATCACCGTGAATTTATCAAAGATCCAATATTAAAGCAGCGAGTAACTTCGTTGATTGGCCAAGAAGCAATTCACTCAAAATTGCACAATGAATATAACGATGCCCTTCAAGATGCTGAATATCCTGTCGCTCTATATCGTTTTCTTGGCTCAAACTTCTTTAAATATGTTTTCTTAAAGTTTCCACAGCCACTCAAATTATCAATGATGGCGGGTATTGAGCATTTTACTGCGGTACTTGCTGAATACATGATGAAGCATGAAAAGAACTTCTATTATTCAAATGACGAAAAAAGCCGCGCACTTTGGATGTGGCATATGCTTGAAGAATCTGAGCATAAAGATATTGCCTATGATGTCTATCAACTGTTAAATGGTAGTTATGCACTACGTGCGTCTGGTTTCTTCCTCGCGCTATTTACCATTTTAGGTTTAATCCCTGCGACTACATTATTTGTCCCTGTTTTAAGAAAGCCACAAGAGATGCTGACCTTGAAATTCTGGAAGGACGCTCGTCGTGGTGTAGGCTTAATCTTTGGTCCAAAAGACGGAGTTTTCGGCAGTACGATTGGTCAAATTCTTGACTACTTACGCCCAGACTTTCATCCAAATGATCATGATACGACTGAATATCTTGAGTATTACAAAAAGAAATTGCTGACAGAAGGCGGCGCAATTGCTCCTTACTTTGTTAAAGAATTTACCCCACCAGTACGCATGTCTTAATCGTCCTGCATTTCCAGCTATCGAATAGGTAGCTGGTATCTCTTCAAGCTATTTATGGATGAATCATGATTTTATTTGGCAAAAAGAAAGTTAAACCAAGCCAAAAAGCTTATGCCGTAGTGACGGGTGCAGGCAGTGGGATTGGTCGAAGTTTTGCAATTGAACTTGCGAAACGTGGTGGTAGCGTAGTGTGTGCAGATATTAATCTCGAAGCTGCTGAAGAAACAGTAAAACTTCTTGAACAAGAAGGCGCAAAAGCTTTTGCTATGCGTTGTGATGTGGGTAATGCTGAACAAGTTAACCATCTCGCTGAGACTGCTGAAATCTTGCTTGGGCACCCTGTAACTCTTGTCATTAATAATGCTGGTGTGGGTTTGGGTGGCAAGTTTGATGAGCTAACCCTAGAAGACTGGAACTGGGTCATGAATATTAACCTTTGGGGTGTTATTCATGGTTGTCATGCATTTGTTCCCAAGTTTAAAAAGTTAGGTTACGGCGCGATTATTAATGTGGCATCTGCGGCATCTTACACGGCTGCACCAGAAATGACTGCTTATAACGTGACTAAAGCGGGTGTGCGTGCGCTCTCAGAAACACTTTCTGCCGAACTGCGTAAGTTTAATATTAAAGTGAATGTGCTCTGCCCGACGCTGGTACCTACCAATATCATTAAAAATGGTCGAATTCCAGGACGTTATTCAAAGCTTGCAGACCATGCACTGATGAACTATGCGCTCACCACAAGTGATGATGTTGCAAGATTAACCCTTAATCGTCTTGATCAGGATGAGATGTATACCATTCCTCAAATTGATGCGAAGTTATTCTGGCTCATGAAACGTGCATCCCCAAGCTTGTATACCAAGTTCCTTGGTACATCGTACAAATTATTTAAATAAGAAATTTATAGGTAGTACACATATGACTGCTCAAATGAAAACAAATGCATCAGCAAAAAAAGCTGTCAAATCACCAAGCCATATTTTCGATACTTTTATTGTGGGTGCGGGCATTTCAGGGATCGCTGCTGCCATTCGCCTAGATCAAGTTGGTTATACCAATTATAAAATTATTGAAAAAGCTAGTCGTGTTGGTGGAACATGGCGTGAAAACACCTACCCAGGCTGTGGCTGCGATGTACCTTCTGCTCTTTATTCTTACTCATTTGCACCAAGTGCAAAATGGAGCCATTTATTTGCGCGCCAACCAGAAATCTTGAGTTATCTGGAAGATGTAAGTAACGAGTTTAATATTGCATCTAAAATTGAGTTCAACAATGAATTGCTCAATGCTGCGTGGGATGATTCACGTCATGTGTGGGTGCTTGACACCACTACTGGACAATATTTGTCTAAAACCGTTATTTTTGCCACAGGTCCAATTACCGAAGCTCAAATTCCACGTCTTGAAGGCTTAGAAACATTTAAAGGCGAAATGTTCCATTCAGCGAAATGGAATCATGATTATGACCTCACAGGTAAACGCATTGCCGTGATTGGTACTGGTGCATCTGCTATTCAGTTTGTGCCACAAATCCAACCAAAAGCGAAAGAACTGTTTGTGTTCCAACGTACAGCACCTTGGGTACTGCCAAAACCAGATACCGACTTGGGCGAGTTTAGTAAATCAGTCATTGCCAAATATCCAGCTATTCAGGCGAGCTGGCGTAAAAGTGTCGCGTTAACGCTGAATGCAATTAACTTTGGTTTACGTAATCCACTTGCCCTAAAACCAATCAATGTATTGGGTAAGCAATTACTTAAATTGCAAATTAACGACCCAGTTCTACGTAAAAATGTAACGCCAAACTTTGATATCGGCTGTAAACGTATCTTGTTTGCTAACAACTATTACCCTGCTTTACAAGCACCGAATACCACACTTATTCCACATGGTTTAGTGAAAGTAGAAGGCAACACAGTGGTTGCTGCGAATGGTGAACGCCACGAAGTTGATGTGATTATTTGGGGTACAGGCTTTGAAGTATCTCACCCACCAATCGGTAAACGTGTGTTTAATGAAAAAGGACAACGTTTAAATGATTTATGGAAAAATACTTCACCAGAGGCTTACTTAGGGACCAATATTGAAAATGTACCGAATGCATTTTTAGTTTTGGGTCCAAACGTATTAGTCTATGATTCTTTCATTGGTTTGGCAGAAGCACAGCTCGACTATATCGTAGATGGCTTATTGAAAATTAAAAACAAAGGAATTAGCAAGTTAAATGTTAAATCTGATGTGATTAAAAAGCACAATGACTTGGTTCAAAAACACCTGCAAACAACCGTATTTAATAGTGGCGGATGTAAGAGTTATTACCTTGATGCCAACGGTCGTAACTTTGCCGCATGGCCTTGGTCATTGAAAAAACTTAAACAGCGTTTGAAAAAAGTAGATTTGAAAGATTATGAAGTGACGTATCAAACGACGAAAACTTACTAATTTGTAATTTCGATCAAATCCGTTGTAAGAAATAGGCAGTGTATTTTAGGTTTTCATGAAATGCACTGCCTTCTTCGTTGAATATCTTCAAGAAATAAAAAAACAGGATAAAGATGAAAGAAGGACAATCAAGCCGTACTGCTGAAGCCGCTGCTGCATTACGAGCCAATCATTTTCAAAATACACAAAACCCTGTATTTTCAGATCCTTATGCTTTTGATCTGACCAGTAAAGGCTGGAAAAAACTTCTCTCTAGCCCACTTATTGTTAAAGTCATGAATTCTGCTGTTTTAAACCGCACTTTAGGTTTACTCACTGGACAAGTGGTCGGTCGCTCACGTTATGCCGAAGATTTACTTGATCAGGCCGTTCAACAAAATACTCAACAATATGTGTTAGTGGGTGCTGGCCTAGACTCTTTTGCACTACGTGAATCACACCACTACCCTACTTTGAAAATTTTTGAAGTGGATCATCCTGATACTCAAGCGGCCAAACAGACTAAGCTAAAAAAGTTAGGGAATATTCCTGCTACCGTTGAATTTGTTGCGATTAACTTTGAGAAAGAGTCTATTTCAGAAGCATTAAACAGAAGTCTCTACGATTCATCTGCTCCTGCATTTTTTTCATGGTTAGGCACAACTCATTATTTAAATCCGCAAACGACCTTACAAACTTTAAAAAGTATTGCCAACTTTGCTGCAAACGGTAGTGAAGTGGTACTCGACTATTCGACCGATTTTCAGGAATTAAACGGTATTGAGCGACTTGGAAGTATGGGCGTTGCACAATTTACCTATTTGCTGAAAGAGCCTTTATTGGGCCAATTTAAACCAAGAGATTTACATCAGGCCGTGGAGCAGATGGGATTTGAAGTGGTCGAAGATCTTTCCGGTGAAGCCATCACTGAACGATATTTTAATGCACGTATCGATGAAATTCGCCACACCTCAGCAACACGGTTATTGCATTTGCGTTTAAATAGAAAATAATATTGAAAGCCAACTTAGACTTTAAGTTGACTTTTTTATAATCAAGATTAATAGCACCATTACCAGCTTGAACGCGGCTCTGGCCCATCGACATGCTGATTTAAAAATTGGCGTAAATGATCTAAAAAGTGCGCGACTTTAGGTGACAGATTCAGTCTCTCTAAATACACCGCATAGACATCTGCTGGTGGTGTTT
Source organism: Acinetobacter sp. SH024 (assembly GCF_000163635.1). Lineage (NCBI taxonomy): Bacteria > Pseudomonadati > Pseudomonadota > Gammaproteobacteria > Moraxellales > Moraxellaceae > Acinetobacter > Acinetobacter sp. SH024. The sequence goes on from NZ_GG753600.1 coordinate 937,361, forward strand.
CATAGTCCGCTAGCACTTGAACTAATCTACCACTTCTTAAATATTTTGCTACGTCCCACTCTGCTCGCATCAAAATACCATAGCCTTCTAAGGCCCAATTTAATGCAACTGCCCCATCATTGGTACTTAGTTGCCCATGAACTTTAACAGTTTCAACTTGTTTGCCATGACTTAACCGCCAATTCCCATAAGCTGAATCATTTTGCCGAATCACAATACACTGATGCTGTGTTAAATCATGAGGAGTGAGTGGTTGCCCTGCCGTTTTTAAATAGCTAGGTGATGCACATAATAAACGGCGGTTGGCTGCCAATTTTTTTGCAATTAGACGTGAATCAGGTATTTCGCCAAAGCGGATTGAGACATCAATGGCTTCATCTGGCAGATTAATCGGGCGGTCTGTTAAATGCAGTTGGACATCGACATCAGGATAGATTTTGGCAAATGTAGAAATCGCTGGCGCAATATAAGAACGGCCAAAGCCTAAAGGAGCATTCACACGCAATACCCCTTTGGGTGCTGCCCGACTACTTGAAACCAAACGCTCCATTTCATCAATCTCTTTTAAAATACGAACCGCATTTTCAAAGTAGACCTCACCTTCACTGGTTAAACTAATTCGGCGTGTTGTTCTATTTAAAAGCCTTACACCTAAACGCTCTTCAAGTTGATTTAAACGTCTGGAAACCGCAGGTGGAGTCAAGTTTAACTCTCGTGCCGTCGCGACAAGACTTCCTTGTTTAACCAATAAACAAAAGAAAGCTAATTCCGTATCTGCATTCATGATTATTAAGTTTTTTGCAATAGTGATTTAACTTTATATCGATTCATCAGTTTTTTAAAGGGTTTAACATCCATTTCAATGTTTCCCGACATAAGCCATCTCTTATTTAAGAGCATAAAAATGTCCGCAGAAGGAATGCTGTGGATGAACGGGAAAAGCCATCTAGCCGAATCAATAGCGGTAAAGAAAGCGAAAACTACCAATCAGGATTGGTAGTCATGAATATGGAGTCATGACATGGAAATGGATATTGAAAAGCGAACGTTACGTCGAATTACTTGGAGAATCGTACCGTTTATTATGTTGTTATACCTTATAGCCTATATCGACCGCGTCAATATTGGTTTTGCCGCACTCACCATGAAAGAAGACTTAGGCTTTACAGCCTCGGTTCTCGGGTTTGGTGCCGGAATTTTCTTTTTGGGTTATTTCTTATTTGAAGTCCCATCCAACATTATTTTGCATAAAGTCGGTGCCCGCATCTGGATTGCTAGAGTCATGGTGACTTGGGGGTTGATCGCAGCAGGCATGGCATTTGTAGAAAGCTCAACCAGCTTTTACATTATGCAATTTTTACTCGGTGTTGCCGAGGCTGGCTTCTTTCCCGGCATTATTTTGTACTTAACTTACTGGTTTCCTGCTCGCCATCGCGCTGGGGTGATTGCTTTATTCATGGCAGCCGCTCCGATTGCTACCGCGGTGGGTTCACCAATCTCTGCCGCATTACTTGAAATGCATGGAATTTGGGGGCTCGCTGGTTGGCAGTGGATGTTCATTATTGAGGCAATACCAGCAATCATCTTAGGCGTTGTTGTTTTTAAATATATGACGGATCGCCCTGAACAAGCTACTTGGTTAAGACAGGATGAACGTGAATGGCTTGTAAAAACCATGAAGGAAGAGGATGTAGGGAAAAATGCACCACAGCATCACAGCATTCTTCGCGGTCTTGCCAACCCACGAGTACTTGCTCTTGCATTGATTTATTTCGGAACGTCGGCTGGGCTTTATACACTCGGCATCTGGGCGCCACAAATTATTAAACAGCTTGGCGTAACTTCTATGACTGTGGGGCTTTTAAATGCCATTCCACCAATTGTTTCTGTCATTGCCATGGTTTTATGGTCTCGACACTCTGACCGCACCAATGAACGTACATGGCATGTTGCTATTGCATGTTTAACCGCAGCAGTTGGTCTCGCAATTGCAGCAGGCACACACAATGTCATTGGATTAATTGCCGCACTTACCATTGTGAATGTCGGTATTAGTTGTGCCAAGCCACCGCTATGGAGCATGCCAACCATGTTCTTGTCAGGATCAGCCGCAGCAGCAGGCATTGCAACGATTAATTCAATCGGAAATTTAGGTGGGTTTGCAGGCCCTGCCATGATCGGCTGGATTAAAGATCAAACTGGAGATTTCACAGGTGGACTCTATTTTGTTGCCGGTCTACTTATTATCTCGACCTTACTAACACTAGTGCTGAGCTTCTCCCAAAAAGTGAAAGTAAACACTGCTAAAGCCACCCAATAACCCTATTTACATCAATTAAATCTGAACAAGTTTCTTCAAGGAGCACAACATGGACAAAGATATCGCAGTCCAGTCCCTTACGGACACCATGGCCAAATTTACGGCTTATATTGGAAAACGCTTACCCAAAGATGTGAAAAGCAAGTTAATTGAACTTCGTACCTTAGAAACTAATCCATTGGCTAAATCAGTTTATGACTCGATGGAAGAAAATCAGCAAGCTGCAGATAAACTCAACCGCCCAAGCTGCCAAGACACTGGTGTCATTCAATATTTTGTTGAAGCAGGTGCTAACTTCCCTTTGCTTGGTGAACTTCAAGATATTTTGAGCGAAGCTACTGCCGAAGCAACACGCATAGGCCCCTTACGTCACAACGCTGTTGAAACCTTCGATGAAAAAAATACCGGTACAAATACAGGTACCCAAATTCCATGGTTAGATTGGCGTATTGTGCCTGAACTCGACACTTGTACCATTGATGTCTATATGGCTGGTGGCGGATGTACCTTACCAGGTGCAGCAAAAGTTTTAATGCCAGGTCAGGGCTATGAAGGCGTTGCTGAATTTGTGATGGATGTTATTACCGAACGCGGTGTAAATGCCTGCCCACCCTTACTGGTTGGTGTTGGCGTATCGACTTCAGTTGAAACAGCGGCTCGCCTTTCTAAGCTCGCCATTATGCGTCCGGTTGACTCAACAAGTGATAACCCACGCGCTGCCTTGATGGAGCAACTGTTAGAACAAGGTCTTAATGAAATTGGTATTGGTCCTCAGGGACTCACAGGCAATAACAGTGTTATGGGAGTCAATATTGAATCTTCTGCACGCCACCCATCAACAATTGGGGTTGCCGTAAATACAGGTTGCTGGGCACATCGCCGTGGCAAAATTAAGATTAATCCAGATATGTCGTATGAAATCTTGTCTCATGAAGGAGTTGTACTATGAAAAAAATTCTGACAACTCCTATTAAAGATGAAGATCTTTTAGACCTTAAAGTCGGTGATGTGGTTTATCTGACTGGTCGTTTAGTGACTTGTCGCGACGTTGCCCATCGCAGACTGATCGAACAAGGTCGTGAACTGCCAGTTAATCTTGAAGGCGGAGCGATTTTTCATGCTGGCCCTATTGTGCGCAAAAAAGGTGAAAACGACTTCGAGATGGTTTCGATTGGCCCAACAACCAGTATGCGGATGGAGAAATTCGAGCGGGAATTTATTAAGCAAACTGGCGTTAAGCTTATTGTAGGTAAAGGTGGCATGGGACCAGAAACAGCTGCTGGATGTCAGGAAAATATTGCCGTTCATGCGATTTTCCCAGGAGGCTGTGCAGTACTCGCAGCAACTTTAGTTGAAGAGATCGAAGGCGCTGAATGGCAAGACCTAGGTATGCCAGAAACCCTTTGGATAAATCGTGTAAGAGAATTTGGTCCGCTCATTATTTCTATCGACACCAAAGGCAACAACCTGATTCAACAAAACAAAGTTGAATTTCAGGCCAAGAAAGCCCCGATTTTAGAAAAAATCAGTAAGCAACTAAGCTTTATTAAATAAACCGCTCCTTAATGAAAGAAAAGCAAAAGCGCCTTTCATTTTTTATTTTTGTACTAAACGCATGGCATGAGGTGTTTTCCCATGCCATCTTTTATAAGCATGAATAAAACTGGCAGGTTCGGCATAACCTAACCACTCGGCAATTTGCTCAACCGAAGCTTTTGGTAATGCCAAATATTGCTCAGCTAGAACTTGCCTGACCTCTTCACGAATTTGTATAAAAGTCATTCCCTCTAATGCCAAGTGACGGCGTAGGGTCCGCATATTTAAATGCAATCGATCAGCGACTATTTCCATAGAAGGCATTTCCCCTCGCAAATTCATAAGTTGCTGTTGCACTAAGGTTGTAAATTTATTTTGTGATTGGCGTTTTTCTAATATTTGGCGGCACTGTTCTTCGGCTGTATGTAGCACCAAATCATTTGCCATAAGTAGCTTTTGATCTACTTTTTGCGGGTCAAGAATTACAAAGCTTTTCACTACACCAAATTCTGGCATCACACCAAATAAGTTCTGATAAGGCTCGGCATCACCTTTGAGTTGGAAAGAAAAAGCCAAATACTGGCAAAAATTGTCCTGCACCAAATCTCGCTGTACCGTAATGAGTGCAGAGGCATCGCGTTCAATAATGAATTGACGTACTGAAGATGGAATATCTTGCTCATCAATTTCAATACGGATTCCTTGTGGTGTATCCGACACATCAAAGCGGGTAAAAGCAAAGGTTAAAGTAAAATAGGTCAAGGCCAAATCTAGTGCTTCACGAATGCTCGCACTACTCATCAGTGCCATGCCTAATGGCCCAAATGTGGTGAAATGATAGCGTGTGCCGACCTCTAAGCCTAATGTGGGTCTGTCTCCTAGTTGCTCAACCAAGTTATGAATCAACTGTAATTCCTGATGGCCTGTCACCACCATATTAGGGTCAAGTAATTGTTGTTGGCTAAGCCCAGTCCCTTGCAAAATTGTCTGATAAGAGATGCCTGATTCCATCGCGAAATCAGCCATTAACCGAACACTATGTACACTGCGTTCAAATGCCCATGCATACTTCACTGTATTGCTCAGAATGTCCTCGAATCACAATATTTTGTCCTCATCCATCCTCTAAATCAAGTTAATAAACGTCTATTCTGCATACAGGAAATTGCGATTTTTTCGCTCACTGTTTTTAAGGATTTAGAGCAGCCCATGTTTAATTCGTCGTCTAATTCAAATAAAAATGTACGCATCGCCATTATTGGCACTGGTTTTGGTGGTCTAGGATTTGCCATTCGTCTCAAACAAGCAGGTTTTGAACAATTTACTCTATTTGAAAAAGCTGCCGATGTCGGTGGTGTCTGGCGTGACAATACGTATCCAGGTGCTGCATGTGATGTGCCTTCTCATCTGTATTCTTTTTCTTTTGAGCAAGAGCTAGGCTGGAAAAATCGCTATGGGACATCTCAAGAGATTTATCAATATTTACGCCACTGTGCGGATAAATATGATATTCGTCCGCATGTTCAATTTAATACTGAAATTGCCAGTGCTAAATTTGATGCACTGCAAGGTGTATGGCATATTCAAAGTACGACTGGTGAACAGTTTGAAGCTGAGTTTCTAGTCGGTGCGGTAGGCCAACTCAACCGTCCTGCTTATCCAAAACTTAAAGGTATTGAAAACTTTAAGGGTAAGGCATTTCACTCAGCACGTTGGGACCATGATTATGATTTAACTGGCAAACGTGTTGCAGTTATTGGCACAGGTGCAAGTGCAATTCAGTTCGTACCTGAAATTGCTAAACAGGTTGCTCACCTAGACGTTTATCAACGCTCAGCGCCGTATGTTATTCCCAAACCGGATCGGATTTATCAACCTTTAGAGAAAAAAGCTTTCCGCAAACTACCGATTTTGCAAAGTCTAGACCGCGCCTTGCAATATGGACACCATGAAATTCGCCTACTTGCTTTTACAACTTCACTCAATGAAATGCCGTTGGTGGAATATTTATTCCAGCGCCACATCCGTAAAGTCGTTAAAGATGGGAGGTTGCGCCACCGCTTAATGCCGGATTATCCAATTGGTTGTAAACGTATTTTAATCTCTAACCACTGGTATGAAACGCTGACCCAACCTCATGTTGATGTGATTAATACGGGCATTCAAGAAATTACCGAAAATGGCGTTGTAGATACGGAAGGAAATCTTCGTGAAATCGATACCATTATTTATGGTACAGGCTTTGCCGCAACAGAATTTATGGCGCCAATGCAGATTACAGGTCTTGATGGCCGTATCTTAAAAGACACATGGAAAGATGGTGCAGAAGCTTATCTCGGTTTAACTGTTAGCGGCTTTCCAAATTTCTTTATGCTCTATGGTCCAAATACCAATCTTGGGCACAACTCAATTGTGTATATGATTGAAAGCCAAGTAAATTATATTTTAGATGCCATCCAGACCACCCTACAAAACAAACTTTTGTTCACCAATGTTCGTGCAGAAGTTCAACATGAGTTTAATCAAAGCATTCAAGAAAAAATGAAAAAAACTGTCTGGGCACAAGGCTGTACCAGTTGGTATCAAACTGCGGATGGCAAAAATACCAATAACTGGCCAGGTTTTACTCTTGAATATCGACAACGTACTCGTCGCTTCGATATTGAAAACTACACACAGGTTTCGGCTATTTCTTAAACAAGCTTCACCATAGGAAATGAGAAAAATAAACGGAGAATTTTATGAAGTCTTTTAAAAATAAAGTCGCAGCTGTGACAGGTGCTGGCTCTGGTATTGGACAAGCAATTGCTATAGCACTCGCAAAACAAGGTTGCCATCTGGCACTTTCCGATATTAGTGAAGCTGGATTAGCTAAAACAGTCGAGCTGTTAACGCCTTATTCAGTCAAAGTAACTACACAAAAAGTCGATGTAGCTAAACGTGATGAAGTCGCAACTTGGGCAAAAGCTGTTGTAAATGAACATGGCCAAGTTAACCTGATTTTTAATAATGCTGGTGTCGCAATAGGTAGTACGGCTGAAGGTGTGAGCTACGAAGACCTTGAATGGCTCATTGGTATTAATTTTTGGGGCGTGGTTTATGGCACCAAAGAGTTTTTGCCTTACTTAAAGCAAAGTGGTGATGGGCATATTATTAATATTTCCAGTATGTTCGGCTTAACAGCTCAACCAACTCAAAGTGCTTATAACGCTAGTAAATTTGCCGTTCGTGGCTTCACTGAATCCCTACGCCAAGAACTCGATCTACAAAATGCTGGAGTGAGTGCGACCTGTGTGCATCCGGGTGGTATTCGTACCAATATTGCCAAAGCTGCCCGCATGAATAATAGCGTCCAGTCTTTAGGAATGGACCCGCTAAAAAGTCAGGATGCTTTCGATAAATTACTTCGCACCCCTGCTGATGATGCAGCTCAACAAATTTTAGAAGCTGTTCGTAAGGACCGTCGCCGTTTACTCATTGGAGCCGATGCGAAAGCCGTTGATGTGATTCAACGTATTCTACCACAAGGCTACCAAAAGATTTTTGCAACTGCCACTGCCTTGCAAACCCGTCTACTCAACAAATCAGCAAAATAAAAACCGTGGTCAGCATGCTCCTAATTTTAGGAGATGCTGACTGACATTAGGCTTAGTATGAGTCCTTATTATGAAGCAGCTTCTTGCATGGACCATCCGTACCACGCTACGTCCAGCTTTATCTCCTAAAACACCCCTAAAGCTACAACGTTTTTGTAGTGATGCAGCCAGTGCAATTGTGCTTGGGCCACGTGGCTATAAAACAAAAAAGCAAACCATCGCTCAAGTACCGACAGTTCATATTCAGCCCAAAACGACTCAATCAGGACGCGGCATTTTGTATTTACATGGCGGAGGCTATGTGGTGGGTAGCTCAAAAAGTCACACCAAGCTTGCTGCTCAAATCGGACATGCAGCTCAAGCACAAGTCTGGTTACCTGAATATCGCCTAGCCCCTGAGCACACAAGCCCTGCTGCTATTGAAGACGCCGTTGCTGTTTATAAAGCTTTACTTACTCAAGGACAAGACCCGAAGAAACTCATAATTGCTGGGGATTCTGCGGGTGGCGGACTGAGTTTAAGTACTGCAATTGCAATACGAAATGCAGGGTTACCGTTACCAGCAGCATTAGTTTTACTTTCACCGTGGGTTGACTTAAGCCTATCTGGAAGCACGATTAAAACTCATGCAGCTCAAGATGCGATGCTGTCAGAGGACTGGTTAGCATGGTGTGCAAAAAACTATTGCGGACAAAAATCGGCAACCGATGCTACCTGTTCCCCACTCTATGCCGACTTAACTGGATTACCACCTGTTTTAATTCATGTCGGTACCGAAGAAGTCTTATTAAACGATGCAAAACGTCTCGCTGAACAAACCGAAAAGTATGGTATTCCGACGATCTTGAAGGTTTATGACCGAGTCGGACATGTTTTTCAGTTCCACGCGGGTATACTAAATGAATCTAATGACTCGATTGAGCGCATTGGGCAATTCATTGATAAACATACACAGTCAATATAAAAATATCGCCAGAGAGGAGTCCTCGGCATGACAACAAACAATTATGACTATGATTACCTCATTATTGGTTCAGGCTTTGGTGGTAGTGTTTCTGCTTGCCGTCTAACCGAAAAAGGCTACTCTGTTGCTGTAATGGAAATGGGGCGACGCTGGGAAGCTAAAGATTTTGCTAAAAATAACTGGAATACCCGTCGCTGGATTTGGCGCCCGGGCATGAAACTTTTCGGTTATTTCAACATGCGTTTTTTTCGCCATGTCACCATTATTTGCGGTAATGCTGTAGGCGGCGGCTCAATCACCTATGCCAATACCTTACTGGTTCCACCTGAACATATTTGGGATGAAGGCACGTGGGCAGATGCCGCGGACTGGAAAAATGAAATGCCGCAGCACTATGCTGAAGCAGAACGCATGCTTGGTGTGACGGATAATAAAATTTTCGGCCCTGCCGATCATATGCTAAAAAAAATGGGTGAAGCAGTCGGTGTTGGTCATACATTTAAACCCACTCGTGTTGCCACTTTCTTTCCACCCGAAGGTGAAGAAGGTGGCAAGACCTACCCTGACCCATATTTTAACGGAGAAGGTCCAGACCGCGGAACCTGTACGGCATGTGGCGGTTGTATGACAGGTTGTAAACACAACGCAAAAAATACCTTAGATAAAAACTATTTGTACTTTGCCGAAAAAAATGGCGCCAAGGTTTACGAAGAAACCAAAGTCGTTGGCGTTAAACCACTCAATGGTAAAGCCGATGGCAGCGATGGCTATGAAGTTACGACTGAATGTTCGAGCTCATGGTTTAACAAACAACGCCGTACATGGCGTGTTCGTAACGTGATTTTCTCTGCATCTTCTTTGGGTACGCAAGAGATGTTATTCCGTTTAAAACAGTCTGGTTCACTGCCAAATATCTCTGATGATTTAGGTAATCGGGTTCGTACTAATGCCGAGTCGATTTTAGGCGTTCGCTTTTTTGGTAAAGATGTCGACATGAGCAAAGGTGTTGCCATTGGTTCAAGTATTTACATTGACCATGACACTCACATTGAAGCGACGCGTTACCAAACTGGTTCAGATGCCATGGGCCTCATGTGTACTTACATGGCTAAAGGTAAACCGGGTTGGACGCGTATCTTCTTTTGGTTATGGGCACTTATTTGCCATCCATTTATTTTCCTTCGCATGAGTAATCCTGTCAGTTTTGCACGTCAAACTTTAATCTTCTTGGTGATGCAAACAGCTGATGCCTCCATTAATATGCGCTTGAAACGTAATTGGTTCTGGCCTTTTGGCAAAGTATTATCGAGCGAAGGTAAAAAGCTACCTGTGTATATTCCACAGGCCAATGCATTTACCGAAAAAGTTGCCAAAATGTTTAATGGTCACCCGATGACGACCATTACCGAAATTTTGTTTAACGTACCTTTTACAGCCCACTGTATGGGTGGTTGTGCAATTGCTTCAAGTCCAGAACGTGGCGTGGTAGATGGACAAAACCGCGTGTTTAACTATAAAAACTTATATGTTGTAGATGGTTCAATGTTAGGTGCAAATTTGGGCGTTAACCCAAGTCTCACCATTACAGCTCTTGCAGAACGCGCAATGTCTTATATTCCGGCTAAACATACTTTGGATGAGCAACAAGGTTATAGAGCAGATGCAGAAACCATAGAGATCACTAAAGCTTCTGCCTAAAATAGAAATTTGTTTTATAAAAAAAAGCCTATTAAAAAATAGGCTTTTTTCTTTCGCTTTCTAAATTACATCGCCACGGCTTTAGCACGAGCTGCATGCAATTTTTTATAGCTCTCAATCAGACGTAAATGGCGATCAAGTCCTTCTAGTTTCATGCTTGTTGGTGTTAAACCATAGAAACGAACGCTACCATCGACAGAACCTAATACCGCATCCATTCGCGTGTCACCAAACATACGACGGAAATTAGTCAGGTAGTCTTCAAGCTCTAGTTCTTCATCTAACATTACTTCCAGCACCACATTCATGCACTGATAGAACAAGCCACGCTCAACGGTGTTGGTGTTATATTGCAAGTAAGTTTCAACGAGCTCTTTTGCTTCTTCAAATTGTTGTAAAGCAACATAAATTAGCAATTTCAATTCTAAGATAGTGAGTTGACCCCAAACTGTATTGTCATCAAACTCGATGCCAATGAGTGTGGTGATTTCAGTGTAATCGTCTAACTCGCATTCCTCTAAGCGCTCAACCAATGCCTCAAGCTGCTCATCATCTAAACGATGTAGATTTAGAATATCTTCACGGAATGAAAGTGCCTTATTGGTGTTGTCCCAAATCAAATCTTCAACAAGATAAATTTCTGAATAATCCGGTACTAAAATACGGCAAGCAGTCGCACCTAAGTGCTCGTATACTGCCATATATACTTCTTTGCCCATCTCTTCGAGAATACCGAACAATGTTGCAGCTTCTTCTGCATTCGACTCTTCGCCTTCGCCAGAAAAATCCCATTCAACAAAGTCATAGTCAGATTTAGAGCTAAAGAAACGCCAAGAAACCAAACCGCTTGAATCAATAAAGTGCTCAACAAAGTTGTTTGGCTCAGTGACCGCATTACTTTGGAAAGTCGGTTGTGGTAAATCATTTAAGCCTTCAAAGCTACGGCCTTGAAGTAATTCGGTCAGACTACGTTCCAAAGCAACTTCAAAACTTGGATGCGCACCGAAAGATGCAAACACCCCACCCGTACGCGGGTTCATTAAAGTCACACACATTACTGGGAACTGACCACCTAGCGATGCATCTTTAACTAATACTGGGAAGCCTTGCTCTTCTAGACCTTTAATACCAGCAACAATACTTGGGTATTTTGCTAATACGTCTTCAGGAACATCTGGAAGTGCAATTTCATCTTCTAAAATTTCACGTTTAACAGCACGTTCAAAAATTTCTGACAAGCATTGAACTTGGGCTTCTGCCAAAGTGTTGCCCGCACTCATACCATTACTTAAGTACAAGTTTTCAATTAAATTTGATGGGAAATAGACAACTTCACCATCAGACTGGCGCACAAAAGGTAACGAGCAAATGCCGCGCTCTACGTTGCCTGAGTTAGTGTCATATAAATGTGTGCCGAGTAACTCATCATCTGGGTTATAAATCTCAAGACAGTATTCATCTAAGATTTCTTTAGGTAATTCACCATTTGGACCCGGTTTAAACCATTTTTCATCTGGATAATGCACAAAATCAGCATTGGCAATATCTTCACCCCAGAACTGGTCGTTATAGAAGAAGTTACAGTTTAAACGCTCAATAAACTCGCCTAATGCAGACGCTAAAGCACTTTCTTTAGTTGCACCTTTACCATTGGTAAAACACATCGGAGACTGAGCATCACGAATATGTAACGACCATACATTTGGAACAATATTACGCCAAGATGCAATTTCGATTTTCATACCCAAATTTGCCAAAATAGCAGACATATTGGCAATGGTTTCTTCTAATGGCAGGTCTTTACCTTGAATATAGGTATGACTTTCTGAAGTTAGGCTTGGCAATAACAATGCTTGCGCATCTGCGTCGATGCTTTCAACTTCTTCAATAATAAATTCGGGACCCGTTTGAATCACTTTTTTAACAGTACAACGGTCAATCGAACGTAAAATCCCTTGGCGATCTTTCTCTGAAATATCGGCTGGTAATTCAATTTGAATTTTAAAGGTTTGCTTATAGCGGTTTTCAGGATCAACAATATTATTTTGCGATAAACGAATATTATCGGTTGGGATATCTCGAGCGGCACAATACACTTTTACAAAATAAGCGGCACACAATGCTGATGATGCTAAAAAATAGTCAAATGGGCCCGGTGCCGAACCGTCACCCTTATAGCGAATTGGTTGATCGGCAATTACCGTAAAGTCATCGAACTTAGCTTCCTGTCGAAGATTGTCGAGATAATTAACCTTGATTTCCATGCTGGCACCTAAATATTTTTATGTGTCAGCACAGACACATAAAACTCTAAATATTGAAAAATAAGCCGAATCACAGCGAAGAAATTGACTTAAAAAATGAGAGATTAAAGCCATATATTTAATGAGAGACTCAAGTGGCTTTAATAAGATTGGCGGTATTATAGAGGGATTTTGTGCAGTTGATAACTAAAGTTAAAACATTGCTGCTCACAATGTTTTAACTTGTCTTGAATTTAGTTAAATATTGAACGTTAAAATTTAAAGGTGTAATCGACATTCAAACGTGTTTCATTTGTCGAATGGAATGTCATATTAGTAGGCATATCATTACGGTAGTGAGAAAAACGGGCTCGCATTCCCAAACCTTTTAACTTACCTTCAGGAATTTTATAACCCAAATCAAATTCCATCGACTCTTCTTTAAAACGCTGATCGCCATATTGCAATAAATCAATATTTTCACCTTTTGCGTAGCGAGTCATAAAACGTAGTCCGTTTAATGAAACATCACCTACCCGCGCATTTTTAAAGTCATATTCGTAACGAATCGAATAGACTTTTTCGTCTTTATTTGAATAGTCCGAACTCATAAAATCAAGCACGACTGGACTTTCAGTTCCTGACAAAAATGGCAGACCAGTTGAACCAAAGGACTGCATGTAGCCCAAAGAAACTGTATGGTTTTGATAGTTCAAACCAAATAAGCCACTAATATGGCGGTTATCGACCTCTCCTATTTTTTTGCTTCCTGTTTCCTCACTATTAAAAAAAACGCACGTCGCTTAAAAAATTAAGTTGTCCATTTAAAGGCTGCTTGCCGTTAAAACCCCAAAATTGTTGCTGGTAAATGTCTTTGAGTTCAGCATGATAAGCACGCAAACGGTAATCCTTTAACTGATAACTTCCTCCCAACGTATAAAATGAGTCAGTAGTTGCTGCTTTGTCAAAACGATGATTGATATTGTCTGTTCCAACGTCGGTATAACGAATTGAGTCGCGCTGACGCACTTCGTCGACATAAAAGCCTTCAAGTTGAAGATTTGGAATTTCATTTGAAACAAAACGGATACCACGGTAAGTCTGAGGGAACAAACGCGCTGGCGATGAAAAAATGGTCGGTAATTGTGGAACTAAATCGCCCACAAAAAGCTCATTTTTTCTAAATTTAGCCTTTCCTGTAATACCTATTTTTCCATAATAATCATCACGCGAGTTATCGGTATTCACTGGTAATAAACCACTACGTGCATAGTCATCAGCTCGGCTTCCCATTAGGTTAAAACCTGCCATTGCCAGTACATCAACACCAAACCCAACTGTTCCTTCGGTATAACCAGACTGTCCTTTAAAAATTAGACCCTGCGCCCAATCTCTGCCTGCTGTATAGGGATATGGGTCTTTTTTATAGTCTCGATCAAAGTAAAAATTACGTAGTGTCAGCTCAGCTTTACTGTCTGCAATAAACTCAGCATGCACAACTTGACTAAATAATGGGCACAAGCATACCCCCACCCACAATGGTGTCTTTTTCATTTTTTATCTCAACTATTTAATTTTTAATGGATTAAGGTGCTGTTTTAAGAGAGTAGTTTTGCTCTTTCTTATTTCGGTAAAAAGCACTACCCAAACTTAAAATCAGGAAAATAGCCAAAATAAACACCACACCGTAATAGGCATACAGTGTTGCGGGTGCTATACCTTTATCCAGAAAAATGCCTGCAACCGTTGGCGATAAAATTGCCCCAATTCGTCCAAAACCAATTGCATAGCCCACGCCGCGACTACGAATTTCAGCATCATAAATTGTTGGAGAAATCGAATATAAACCTGCCACACAGCCATTAATGAGTGTGCCAAGTAATAACCCCACCATGAGTGCAATGCTCACTTGAGATGAGACAGCGACAAATAGGAAAACACATGCCGAGGTTAGTCCTAAAAACAGGCTTAAGGCATAGAAGATTTTCATGCGTGATGCCAATAAACCAATAATGGCTGCCCCGAAAATCCCACCAATACTAATTAAAATACCGGTACTTACGCCTTGTTGTGGCGACATACCCATTGAAATAAGAATTTTTGGTGTCCAACTCATCACGAAGTAAAAGCCAAACATCACTAAAAAGAATGCAAACCACAAACAAAGCGTTTGAAATCCAAGTTGTCCAGCAAATAATTTGCCCATTTCACTGCCATTTTGCGTACTAATTTTTTCATAACGCGGCATAACTGGTAATTCATTTAGCCCCATACGATTTACAGTTGCATTAATTCGTTCTAGTGCCTGTTTTGGTCGTTTCGCGAGTAAGTAATCTAAAGATTCAGGTAATAACCATGCGCTGATCAGCAGCATTGCAATGGTAGTAACCCCTCCTGCTAAAAAGATTGAGCGCCAACCTAAATGCTCAATCAATGCCAGTGATAATACTCCACCAACCGTCGCGCCAATTCCATAACCGGTAGACATTAAACTCACTGCAAGACTGCGCCAGCGAGCATTGGCATATTCACTTGCCAATACATTACTACTCGCAAGGATGCCCCCCACCCCAATTCCAGTAATAAATCGAAGTGCTGCCAACATGCCATGGCTTTGTACAAAAGCACAGCCCAGCATGCTAAGACCTGCAATTACAAGACAAACTATGATGAGTAAACGGCGGCCAATTTTATCGGCTAAAGGTGCAAGAAAAATGGAACCGGCAGCCATGCCGAAAAGGCCAGCACTTAACAACAAGCCAATTTGTGCGCCTGAAAGTGACCACTCTGCTGACACGGATGGAGCAGTAAATGCCATTACCATCACGTCAAAGCCATCAATAATATTGAGACAAATACAGATCAAAATAACGAACCATTGATAGCGGCTCATATTGTTTTGATTTATCTCACTTAGAACGTCTCTTTCCATTTGTGTATCTCCCTTGGATAAGACATACACACGACATTGCTAGATGAGCGATTGGGTGGTTATGCATATCCGTATCCATAATGACCTAGAGGAATATTTGTTTTTTTGAGCATCCTGCTCTTTTTCTATACTGAATATTTGGATCCAAAAAATCAACTAAAATTATAAACGGATTATTAAAAAGTATATAAACACATAAATTATATAAGTATAAAATTATTAAAAACATAAAATTAGAATGCTTGAATATTTTTATGGATCCATATTAAAAAATCTATTATGATCGATTCCAGAGCATTTTTTAGCCAAAAAAAGCTCAGTTTATTTCCAGGAAATGCAAGATGCATTTTTAAAACATCAAAGGATTGTTGTTATGAAACTCAAAAGAGTAAGCCAGCTTACATTGGGACTTTTTTTTGCCAGCCAATTGTTTTACACGGCGCAAGCAGCACCTCCAAAAAATCAACAACCACCTAACATCATGATTATTTTGGCCGATGATCTTGGATTCTCAGACATTAGCGCCTATGGCGGCGAAATTAAAACCCCTCATATTGATAGCCTGTTAAAGCAAGGAAAAATGCTTTTTAATTTTCATGCTTCATCAATGTGTTCACCTACTCGTGCACAGCTTATGACAGGTGCCGATAACCACTTGGTAGGTTTAGGTGCGATGTATGAAACTTCAAAACGACAAGAAAAATTGGTTGGCGCCGATAGCCCGCGTGCACTCCTCAAAATTGATGGCTATTCAGGCCACTTAACGCAAAATGCTTATACACTCGCAGAAATTTTAAAGACGAAAGATTATTACACCTTCATGGTCGGTAAATGGCACTTAGGCTATGCTCCCGAACAAAACCCTAAAGCCCGTGGTTTTGATCAATCTTTTGCTCTGCTCGATGGCTTCGATTTACACTTTAAAGACCAACCCAAAAACTATCCGCGTAATACTCAATACACAGAAAATGGTCAAAAGGTTACATTACCAGACAACTATTACTCAACCGACTTTTTTACACAAAAAGCGTTTGAGTACTTAGACAAAAATAAAGCGCAAAAACCATTTTTTGCCTACCTAGCCTATACCGCTCCACACTGGCCACTACAAGCACCTGCTCATTATAGCGACTTATATAAAGGTAAATACGATCAAGGCTACGATGCAATTCGTAAACAACGCTTTCTTAGACAAAAGCAATTAGGATTAATTCCTGCAAATGCAGAATACCCAGTAGAGCGTGGCAACCAAGCTTTAGGCACCAAAAGCTGGAATGAACTCACCCCACAAGAGCGCAAATATGAAGCGCGTAAAATGGAAGTTTATGCGGGCATGGTTACCCAGCTAGACGACCGCGTGGGTGATGTCATTCAATATCTTAAAAAGCATCATTTATATGACAACACTTTAATTGTGTTTATGTCAGATAACGGCGCTGAAGGTGGTGATCACAATTTCCCAATGGGTGATGCCGACAATCGCTATGAAAATATAGGCAATGCTAGCTCATATGTTTACATGGGACCACGCTGGGCCGAAGTGAGCAGCACTCCATTTACGCACTGGAAGTCAGCCGCTTCAGAAGGCGGAGTAAGAGTTCCATTTATTGTTAAGTCACCTGTGCAGATTTCCAAACAACGTGGAATCAACAATAACTTTGCGACAGTCAGAGACATATTCCCAACTGTGATGGAGCTAGCGGGGATTCAAAATAATCAGGTTTATCCAACTTCAAGCACCAAAATTAAACCGTCGGGCTTTAGCCTAATTCCTGCGTTTAAAGATAATACTGCCCGTATTCGTCCTGTTAATTATTATGACTTTAAAGAATTGCATGGCAGCCGCTACGCAAAAACTGACGAATGGAAACTTATTGAAAACTCACCTTCTAAATTTAAGAGCCATGGCTGGGAGCTCTATAATTTAAAAACAGATTTTAATGAGCAACATAATGTTTATGCAGAACATCCTGAGATCGTCAAAGTCTTAAATGACAAATATTTAAGATATGCCGATGAAAATGGTGTTGTGGATTTTGAGCAATACAACAAAAAGTAGAGAAAACCAGATGAAACAGATCATAATGCTTTCATCTTTCCTGTTACTTTGTGCATGCCAAAAAACCACGCCTCAACTAGAACAGACCACCTTGCCCGACTTAGGCAGCAAAGCTAAATGTAATTCTTATTCGGGCCTTCCTTCGGGTTGGCCTAAAAATAAAGAAGCAGGCATGGTCAAGCTTCCGCAAGGAAAAATTGTTTTAGGCACCACACAAGGTTATGAAGATGAACGCCCATTAAATTTACAGGCAACTTCCGTTCCCGCTTTTTTAATTGATGCAACTGAAGTCACCGATGCAGAGAAGCAAGGCGGCGCAGCTATGTTTGTACAACCAGATCATCCAGTTGAAGAATTACAGTGGTGGAAATTTGAAAAAGGGGCCAATTGGAAACATCCATGGGGCTTAAATAATCCTAAACAACCCGCGCCTCATGAGCCTGTTCGCATGGTGACATGGAATGATGCTTATGCTTATGCAAACTGGCTGGGTCATGACTTACCGACTGAGCTTGAGTGGGAATATGCAGCCAAAGGTTTTCAGCAAAACTCCGACATTGGTCCTACCCATGAAGGCCATATTGTAGCCAACTTCTGGCAAGGCGAATTTCCTTATAAAAACATTCAGGAAGATGGTTTTAAGGATATTGCCCCAGTTGGTTGTTTTAGCAAAAACCCCTTTGGTTTGTATGACTTGATTGGCAATGTATGGGAATGGACACAAACACCCTATACAGGATCACGAGATCACCATATGGGAGATCCATCGAAATATAGGCAAAGTCACGAACAGATTTTGCAATACACGATTAAAGGTGGGTCTTATTTATGTGCAACCAACTATTGCGCGCGTTATCGTGCTGCCGCGAGGCATCCACAAGAACTCGACCTTGCCACCAGCCATGTCGGATTTAGAACAGTAAAACGCTTTTAAACGGATTTAAAAATGAAGCATATTTTTATTTATGGGATTTTCTTCTCAGGGACGCCCCTTACCTGCTGTTTAGCTCATAGTGAAGTAGATGTTAATTTTCAAAATACACTCACACTAAAAACGTTCAACTTTGACAGACAATATGAAAATGGTACTAGTCCCGATACTCATAGCTTGAGCCAAGGTCTGATTTATCGTGGTGACTGGTCAACCAAGCTTAATGATGTACAGCTACATCTTAACCCAAGCATCCAATACGCATATCGCCTAAGTAACGACCAACACACCAATGATATGGTCATACCCTTTGACCCTAATACCAAGAAACAAGCACAAGACCAAGTTAAATATGGCTTAGGTGCTGGAGTTGAATATCAAAACTTTCGCATGAATATAGGGGAAATTATTCCCGACTCACCACTTACGCCACAAGTGGATACACATCAATTACGAGTTAACTATAAAGGCTTGGAATTAAAATATAAGACACCGCAACAAAATTTCGAGCTGGGTTTGATTAACCGTTATTCACCAAAAAATGAGGAGGACTACCACAAACTCGCCATTTCAAAACATGAATCTGACGGACTCTATTTCTTTCAATGGGACGGCAATACACCTCGGTACCACTGGAAATTTTATAATGGCTATTTAACTGACCTCATCAATCAAAGTTACTTTGCTTTTGATTACCAATGGACAAAGCAGCACACCACAAAATTACGTGTGTTTCGACACGATGATGTCGGCAAATCAAAACTTGGAGAATATGACAATACATCTGTAGGGGCTATGCATTTCATTAAACATGGCAACTTTACAACTGGAATTGGCTACCAAGAAAACTTTGGCAAAGATGGCATTCCCAAACTCGACAATATACCCATCCCGCATATGGTGAACTGGACCTTAGGTGCGTTTACCAAAGCAGATGAAAAGTCTTATCATTTCGTTGCCTCGTATGACTTTAAAGACTACATCAAGGGTCTAAAAGTGACCTATAAATATATTTATGGTGATTCATTTCAGACCATGAATCAAAATGATTTTGAGCAAGAAAGTGACGTGTTGATTCAATACGACCTAAATGCTTGGATTAAAAATCTTAAGTTTCTTTTCTTAAATATTAACTACGACACCAAACATGGCAAAAGTCTGGATGAACAGCGCATGATGCTTCACTACACGGTTAATTTCTAAATCTTTACACTCCCATAATGGCTTAACTGAAGCCATTATGGATCCAAATAAAAACTAATAAAAATTTCACTCTAAAATTCCAAAGAATAGCAAAAGTCTTTAATAGCAATTAAAAATATACAAAAACAACCAAACCTAAAGATCAATATTTTTAAAAAATATACTGCCTATCAATTGACCAATATTTTTATTTATTATAAATTGGATCCAATAAGTGATAAGGAGTCGTCACAATGTTTATTAAAAATGCTTGGTATGTTGCCTGCCGCCCAGAAGAAATCCAAGACAAACCATTAGGTCGCACTATTTGTGGTGAAAAAATTGTTTTTTATCGCGGTAAAGAAAACCAAGTTGCAGCCGTTGAAGATTTTTGTCCCCATCGCGGCGCCCCACTTTCACTTGGCTATGTAGAAGATGGCAACCTTGTGTGTGGTTATCATGGTTTAGTCACGGGTTGTGACGGAAAGACCGTTTCAATGCCAGCTCAACGTGTAAATGGTTTCCCTTGCAACAAAGCATATGCAGTTGTCGAAAAGTTCGGCTTTATTTGGGTATGGCCAGGCGAGAAAGCTTTAGCAGAAGAAGCAAAACTGCCAACTTTAGAATGGGCAGATCATCCTGAATGGAGCTATGGCGGAGGCCTGTTTCACATTCAGTGTGACTATCGCCTGATGGTCGACAACCTGATGGATTTAACCCACGAGACCTATGTTCACTCAAGCAGTATTGGGCAAAAAGAGATTGATGAATCATTGCCTGTCACTAAAGTTGACGGCGACCATGTCATTACCGAACGCTATATGGAAAATGTGATCGCACCTCCATTTTGGCAAATGGCCCTTCGCGGTAATCATTTAGCAGATGATGTACCTGTTGACCGTTGGCAACGTTGCCACTTCTTTGCGCCAAGTAATGTCCACATTGAAGTCGGTGTAGCGCATGCTGGACATGGTGGTTATCACGCACCAAGTGACAAAAAAGTTTCCTCAATTGTGGTTGATTTTATTACACCAGAAACTGAAACCTCACACTGGTATTTCTGGGGAATGGCGCGTAACTTCCAGCCAGATAATGCTGAACTCACCGATCAAATTCGTGAAGGCCAAGGCAAAATCTTTACTGAAGACTTAGAAATGCTGGAGCAACAACAACAAAATATTTTAAAAAATCCACATCGCAAGTTACTCATGCTCAACATCGACGCAGGCGGTGTACAGTCTCGTAAGGTGATTGAGCGACTGCTTGCCGAAGAAAATAAAACACCTCCTGAAACGTCCATACAGAAGTTTCCAAACATTCGGATTATTTAAAGGAGCATGAACATGGACGTTATTATTCAAAAAATTCACCAGCTTACCCCGACCATTCGTGCATTTGAATTGGTCTCGGCAAATGGCACAGCGCTACCGAATTTTGAAGCAGGTGCACATATTGATGTGCATCTTAAAAACGGCCTCACCCGTCAGTATTCACTTTCAAACTGCTGCACTGAAAAACATCGCTATGTCATTGGTGTTTTACATGATGCCAATTCACGCGGTGGTTCACGTTGCATCCACACCGAATATCGTGAAGGCGATCATTTAAAGATTGGTGAACCGCGTAATTTATTTGAAATCCATCCACAAACCAAACAGGCAGTTTTATTTGCTGGTGGTATTGGTATTACCCCTATTTTGTCGATGGTATATCGACTTAAGTCGGCCAATATTCCTTTTGAATTGCACTACTTTGTTCGTAGCCATGAAATGATTGCTTTCTATGGCAACTTAACCGAGCACTTTGGTGCCCAAGTTCATTTTCATATTCAAGACCAACCAGACACTGAATGTAATATGGCAGAAGTTTTGGGCCAAACTTCACCAGATAAACACTTATATGTATGTGGACCTACAGGGTTTATGCAGTTTGTCATGAACTCGGCCGAACAAGCGGGTTGGCATAGCGAACAGTTACATCAAGAACATTTTGTCGCGCAAAAAGCAGATACATCTAACGATGAAGCTTTTACTATTGAAGTTAAAGGTACGGGCCGTCGAATTGAAGTATTACCAGAGCAGACTGCTACTGAGGCATTAATTGCAAATGGTTTTGATATTCCTGTTTCATGTGAACAAGGCATTTGCGGGACCTGTATTACCCGCGTTTTAGAGGGCACGCCAGATCATCGGGATATATTTATGACCGATGAAGAACATGCACTAAATGACCAATTTACGCCCTGCTGTTCTCGTGCAAAAACTAAAAATCTTGTGATTGAGCTTTAATTCTTGAGTTCCTTTATTCAAAAATAAAGGAACTTCTTTTAACTTAAGCGCTGAGAACATTTCTTAGCGTTTCACCTAAAATCACCACACTACTGTGTTCACGCATTAAAGTTTCAGCACGTCCTGCCTGACGATGTACCAATGCATCGAAAATTGAACAATGCTGTAAATGCGCATAGTGCAAACGACGATATTCCGATAAAGCTTGGTTCTGGTCATAGGTAATGGCTTGGGCAGACGCCATCGGCAATTGATTGTTTTTCGCTAAGGCTTGGATGAGTGCGACGTTTTGCGCGCCTTCAATAATCGTGTCATGAAAAATGACGTTGAAATGGTGATAACGTTCCAGTTCAGCATCACCAAACTCGTCTGTTTCATTAAATAGTTTTTCAGTTTCTTGAATGCAATGTTGCAGTGTCTTTTTCTGCTCTTCGCTTAAGCCTTGTTCTGCCAAAGTTTTTGCAGCCAACCCTTCCAGCACACCACGCACTTCGAGCGCATCATGAACGAGTTGTTCTGAAATTTCACGAACCGTGTAACCACGAGTTGGGTTTTTAATGAGGAGACCTTCTTGCTCAAGCAAGCGAAAGGCAATACGAACAGGCTGCCTTGAAACACCAAGTAACTCGGCAGTCGGAATTTCGGCAATTCTGGCACCGCCTTCAAGTTCCCCTGAAATAATCATTTTTCTTAGTTTAAGTAAAACTTGTTGTCCTGAAGACATTCGCTGCCACACATCACCAAAAACGTCACTTCGATGCTAGCAAGTTCATTTGTAAAATGAAATAAATTTTCTGTTTGAATCTAACAGCTCAGACATTTATAAGCGTCAACTTAATTGATCAAGATTAAATTAATTTTTTAAAAAAGTACTCAACTTGGTTTACCGTCATATCAAAATTAACTTATTTTTTATTTTTAAATTGATAAAATATAGGGCGAATTCAAACATGAGGTGCGACAGTTTCAAAAGCCATATGATAATCAACAAGCTGAGCAAATTTCTCTAATGGTGTAAGCCAATCTAACGCCTTTCTAGGACGAGTATTCAGTGACATGGCAACTTGATTTAAATAATGCTGATCTGCCTGATTTAAATCAATCCCTTTAGGTAAATATTGCCTAATTAAACCATTCATATTTTCGCATGTGCCTTTTTGCCAAGGTGAATGTGGGTCACAGAAATATACATCT
>NZ_GG753600.1:960912-964021 GCF_000163635.1 Acinetobacter sp. SH024
TCGAGCTTGATAAACGTCATTGATGCTATTTCTTTTAAGCTCACGATAGATCGTACTAGGATGTCTTTTAATGAGTTCAGCAAATTTTCTGGCTGAAAAGCCTTCTTTTCTTGACTCAAGCATTAATGCAGTACGATCTTCAAAGTTAAGATGATGGTATGACAATTTTATATACTCCATAAACCCTTTAAATTAATTAGGTGGTTTATGTCGCACTTCAAGTTTTACTCTGCCATGTATTGAAATCAAATGACATCCAAATCAGCATGGATGGTAAAGGTCGATGGGTTGATAATGTGATGGTTGAACGATTATGGCGGAGCGTTAAATATGAAGAGGTGTATCTCAAAGCCTACAGCAATGTTTTGGATGCGAAGAAGCAATTAAACGCATATTTTGAATTTTATAATTTGAAACGACCTCATTCGAGTCTGGACAAAATGACTCCAGATGAGTTTTACTATGACCAGCTACCACAACAAAATAAGGTAGCTTAACTAGAGCAGAGTATCACTTATAAATAAGCTTTTAGTTGTTCAAACATGTGGGACCACCTCTATTTAAAAAAAGGAAAGAAGATGAAAATTAAGTTTTTAACAGTTTCATTGATGCTTATTCTGCCATTTTCTGTTTTTGCAGCAAATACTGTAGTAGAAAAAGCGGTCATTGAATCAAATAATACATATAAGGCGAAGTATAACTTAGAGGATATGACTGAGTTTAATCAGGCTCAAAAGGGCTTTATTGCCAAGCCAACAGGTCAAATTAAAAGTGAGAAAGGCAATGTTATCTGGGATTTTGATGCATTTAGTTTTTTACAAGATCAAGCACCAAATACCGTTAATCCCACTCTATGGCGACAAGCAAAATTAAACAACAATGTTGGGCTATTTAAAGTAACAGATCGAGTTTGGCAAATTCGTGGTTTTGATTTGGCAAATATGACCATCATTCAGGGTGATACTGGCTGGATTATTGTGGATACATTAACCTCTAAAGAAACGGCTGAAGCAGCACTTAAATTTGCTAGACAGCATTTAGGTGAGCAAAAAATTTCAGCCATTATCTTTACCCATAGCCATATCGATCATTTTGGTGGTGCATTAGGCGTTCTTTCTAGCGAAGAAATTAACGCTAGAAAAACTCCAATTATTGCGCCAAAAGGCTTTATGGAAGAAGCGACCAGTGAAAATGTGATGGCAGGTTCAGCCATGATACGTCGTGCGACTTATATGTATGGAACTTTTCTACCTAAAAATGCGGAAGGATTGGTGGATACAGGTTTAGGTAAGGCTGTTGCTGTGGGAAAAATGGGCATCCTTGAGCCTACACAACTGATCACTCAACCAGAACAGAAAATGACGGTTGATGGCTTGGATTTTGTGTTTTATAACGTGCCGGGTTCAGAAGCACCAGCAGAATTAACGTTCTCTATCCCATCATTGAAACTTTATAACGGCGCAGAAATTCTATCTCATACCATGCATAATCTTTATACCCTTCGGGGTGCTAAAGTCCGTGATGCCTTAAAATGGGTGGGCTATCTAGACCAAGCAATGCAGCATGCCAAAGCATCCGATGTATTGATTGCACAGCATCATTGGCCTGTCTGGGGCAATGACAATATTCAAGATTTTATTAAAACCCAGCGAGATGTTTATAAGTTCACGCATGATCAGACGGTGAGATATATGAACTCTGGTTTTAATGGCGCTGAAATTGCCGAAAAAATTAAGCTTCCAGCGGCACTTGATCAAAAACTATATGCTCATGGCTATTATGGAACCCTAAAACATAATGTAAAAGCAGTATACCAATATTATATGGGATGGTTCGATGCCCATCCTTCCAATTTAGATCCATTACCCCCTAAAGCTGTTGCAAAAAAATATATTGAGTTAGCAGGTG
This sequence comes from Acinetobacter sp. SH024, assembly GCF_000163635.1. Taxonomy (NCBI): domain Bacteria; kingdom Pseudomonadati; phylum Pseudomonadota; class Gammaproteobacteria; order Moraxellales; family Moraxellaceae; genus Acinetobacter; species Acinetobacter sp. SH024. The sequence continues at coordinate 962,821 of NZ_GG753600.1, forward strand.
GGGAGAACAATGCATTGAAAAATGCGCGGGATGCCTACGCTCAAGCTGACTATAGATGGGCTGCCGAGATTTTAAAACATATTGTGTTGAATAACCCTCAAAACCAACAAGCAAAAGACTTATTGGCGAATACTTATCGTCAATTGGGCTATGCTGCTGAGGCTTCAACTTGGCGTAATTTCTTTTTGGTGGGCGCTCAAGAGCTACAAAATAATGTACCCCTACAAAATACTTCTGATCCGAGTGATTTATTGATTCATACACCAACTGAAAGATTTCTTGAAGCTATGGCGACAAATTTAGATGTGGAAAATTTAAAAAATGAAAACCAGTGTATCAATCTGGTTTTGTCGGATACCAAAGAGCATTTTTCATTATGGGTTGAAAACTCAGTCATGCAGTTTAAGCGTTATGATGAAAGTAAAGATTTGGCATTGGATTGCCCTACATTAACCTTAACCAAGCCCTTATATCTAAAAATGATTACAGGTCAAATAGAAGGGGTAAAAGTCCTGCTTTCTAAAGACAGTAAAGTCAAAGGTAATCCACTGAAAATTGGAAAATTCTTTGCAATGTTTAAACGTCCAGATTCAATTTTCCCGATTGTGACTCGACCAAATGGCTAAGCTCAAATAAGTAAAGTCGAAACTTAAATTAATAGATCCAAAGAAATGGGTGAAATTATCAACTTGGTTCTCCCAATCTTATAACAGGAATACAAGAAATTATTTCTTGTATTCCTCTTTAAAATTAAAAGTAAGCTATATGTATTTTAACTCTATTGATACTTTATTAAATGGTTTTTGAATTTTTATACTTTATTTTCGATGGAGATATTTTTATTAGTAGCTTGTTTAAAAAAGATTTGTTTATTTTTCTATTAATTGCTTCTAAATAATAACTTCAATATTTTTGTGGTTAAAAGGCAAGGGGGTATTATGATGTGTTTTTTATTGAAAATAAGCTTTTATATTAGGGCGAATTCAAACATGAGGTGCGACAGTTTGAAAAGTCTTATGATAATCAACAAGCTGAGCAAATTTCTCTAATGGTGTAAGCCAATCTAACGCTTTTCTAGGACGAGTATTCAGTGACATGGCAACTTGATTTAAATAATGCTGATCTGCCTGATTTAAATCAATCCCTTTAGGTAAATATTGCCTAATTAAACCATTCATATTTTCGCATGTGCCTTTTTGCC
>NZ_GG753600.1:964752-1008984 GCF_000163635.1 Acinetobacter sp. SH024
CAAAAGTGTTATCAGAAGCATATCGAGCTTGATAAACGTCATTGATGCTATTTCTTTTAAGCTCACGATAGATCGTACTAGGATGTCTTTTAATAAGTTCAGCAAATTTTCTGGCTGAAAAGCCTTCTTTTCTTGACTCAAGCATTAATGCAGTACGATCTTCAAAGTTAAGATGATGGTATGACAATTTTATATACTCCATAAACCCTTTAAATTAATTAGGTGGTTTATGTCGCACTTCAAGTTTTACTCTGCCTAGTCATAAATTCATTAAATAATATAAATAAAAATATTGATTATTAAGAATAATTTAAAGATTATTCTATAATAAATCTTCACAACAACCTCTTTAATAAAAAATAAATTTATAATATATTTTAAACTCATTTATTTTAGATGATAGGTATTTAATTACTTTTTATTAAATATTTACTTTCAAATCACTCATTAAAAAGGATGACTTCATTCTCGTTTTAAAATTAATAACACAGCTTTAAAACGATAATTTTAAAAATTATTTATACTTATCAGATTAGAGATTTATCAATGAGAAATTTATTATTTTTTAAAAAATTACCACTAATTATTGCATTAAGTATGGGCTTAATGGCTTGTAATGATAGCGATAATGATCCAAATGAAACTTCACCTGTTACGACTCCTTCCGCAAGTGTTGCCTTACAAGTGTTTGATAATACTACAGGTAGTCAAATTAATAATGCTCAAGTTAGCATAGTAAATAAAACAGTATCATTAAATACTGATATAGAAGGTAAAGCACAACTACAAAAAATTGCTGTTGGTCGATCTGTCATTAAAATTAGTAAAACTGGTTATGCAGATCAATTTGTTACTGTCGATTTAGTGGATAAGCAAGAACTCTCAGGTATTATTGTTCAACTCATACCTTTAAATTTAGGAGGGTCTGTTTCTGCCATCACTGGTGGAACGGTAAACTTAGCAAACAGTACAGCTCAAGTTATTATTGCTCCAAATAGTCTAAAACGTGTAGATGGACAGCCTATTCAAGGTAATGTAAATGTGAGTTTTGCCCTCATTAACACTGCACAAGAAGTGCGCAATATGCCAGGCGACCTAGCAACCCAAGTGAACAATACAAGAGCGCCGTTAGAAAGTTTTGGAGCCATGGTTGTTGATTTGAGAGATAGCACTGGTGCAAAAGTTGAACTGATAGCTAACCAATTGGCTAATATTCGTATTCCTTTAATGGCGAGAGGAATTGCCCCTGCTACCATTCCACTTTATTATTTTGACCCTACTCGTGGTTATTGGCTTCAGGATGGTAACCAAACACTCACCTTACAGATGGATAATAACGGAAATCGTTTCTACACAGGTAACTCAAGTACATTAAATGTTGTAAATGCAGATATTCCTTATCAGACAACAAATGTTGCTGGCTGCTTAGCAGATTCAAGTGGAAAACGAATTGCTAATGCTCAAATTTTGCTTGAGGGTAAAGACTACTCTGGCTACACCATTACCAATACCAACAATAATGGTGAGTTCTCAGCCGCAGCAAAACAAGACTCTATTGTATTAATTAATGGTCAAGCAAATAGTTTACGCAGTAATACCGTTGAACATACTGTATTAGCATCAAATAGCACTTTAAATGATTGCTTAGTTTTAACAGAGCCAAGCCAAAATATTACGGTTAGGTTGACTTGGGGCCAAAACCCCGATGATATTGACTCGCATATGCTAGCCCCGGATGGCAGTCATGTTTCATACAGTGCCCAAGGAGCATTACTGCAACATCCTTTTATAAATTTAGATGTTGATGATACGACCAGCTATGGCCCTGAAGTGATCACATTAAGTAAATTGATGGTAGGTGATTACCATTATTTTGTTCACAACTATTCAGGCACATCGAATCCCGGTATTTTTGGCTCACCAATAAAAGTTGAATTAAATACAATGAAAGGTACTCAAATTTTTACCCCTACTTCAAATACTGGAGAAAGCTTCTATTGGAGCGCATTTAAAATTAAAGTTGCTGAAAATTGTGATATTACAGTGACCCCAACAAAACAATGGCTAAATTCAGAACCAACAGTCTCTCCATCTGCAATAAAATATTGCTCTAAATAAATTTAGTATTATATACAGCGATTTAAATAATCTTTAGATCGCTGTTCCTTAAATTATTACTATAATTTACTAATTTTAGAAAATCTTAATCTAAATTATTTAAAATTCTTAAGATTATTGACCATAATATCGAGATTATTACGAATTAAATAAGCCAAGTTAATATCAATGCCTTCAAGCATTTTTTCTTCAACTTTTAAAACCACTTCATTACATTTATTTAGCTTATCAATACCACTGTCGGTCAGCGTAATTAGAATACGGCGGCCATGTGTTGGGTCTGGTTTTTTCTCAATCCAGCCATTGACCAGTAAATCTTGCAAAATTTTGTTGGCTGATTGCGGCTTAATGAAAGAGCGCTCAGCAAGCTTGGCATTGGATAAATTACTTTTTGAAGCTAAAACAGAAAGTGCAGTAAATTGCGGCAAGGTAATTTCAAGCTCTTTTAAATGTTCTGTTAAATGTTTACTAATAATTCGGTCAACACGAGCAATCATGTAACTTAACTTAGGCTCATCTTCTACTTTTTTTGGAACTAAATTCGAACGTACCATAACCTTTCAATCATCATAAGAAAATCTGTAGTGAAAGTACGAGGATCTACCCCATACTTTCGTTAAAACTTAGCGAGCACCTGAGCTTTGTACTAAATGTACAGGCTGTTTAGGTTTTTTGACAAGAAGTAATGCAGAGATCGCTGCAATTAAAATCACAGGAATACTTGAACCAATCACGATGGTCGAGCTTTGTCCAAGCGAGAGTAAAAAACCAGCCATTAAAGGCCCTGCAAAAGAACCAATACGCCCGATCGCAACCGCTGAACCTACACCTGTTCCACGCATTTCGGTTGGATAATACATGGCAGCCAGACCATACAGCGCTGATTGCCCTCCCACAATGAATAGGCCACAACCCACTGCCGAAAGTGCAAGTAAAGCCACTGTCGGAGAAATTGCTAAACAGCACAGTGAGAATAAAATGCCGAGATAAATCAGCTTAATCACAAAGCTCATGCGTAATTTATCAAGCAATACACCCATGAGGATTGAACCTAAAATTCCGCCAACGTTGTAGCCCATCTGTACATAGTTTGCCTGTAGTTTTGATAGGCCTTGCGCGCCCATCAGCAACGGCAGCCAGTTTAACAAGAAGTACAACACCACCAATGTGCAGAAAAAACTTATCCAAAGCTGAATGGTCGACATACGACGCTCTTTGGCAAATAAAACTTCAAAGAATGGCGTGGTTTGCTGTGCTTGAACTTTACGTTGCAGGTAGTCATTTGACTCTGGTAAAAAGCGCATAATCAGTGGGATTAGTAAAATAGGTGCAATCCCACCAATATAAAAAATATGACGCCACTCTGCATCGCCTGCCAACGACATCGCAACCACAGAAGTGAGTAATCCACCAAAAGGAATGCCGCTATACATAATGCTCACTGCGGTGCCTTTGTGCTGGTCAGGTACAGCTTCAGAGGCAAGTGTAATCATCATCGGAAGTGCCCCACCCATTCCTAAACCTGTACAAAAACGAATGAGTAATAGCAAACTGAAATTAGCAGCATAAGCCGTTAGCAAAGACATAATTCCAAAAAGTAAAATACTAAAAATCAGAATTTTCTTACGCCCGACAATATCAGCAAACCGACCACCTAATATCGCACCTGGTAACGTCCCTAAAATTGCAGCACTAAACGCCCACGCCATCTGGGCATTGTCTAACATAAACTCAGCCCGCATTCGTGGAGCGGCTACCCCCATTGATTGAAGATCAAACCCTTCAAAAATTGCTATGGCAAAGCACAGTAGCAACGTGATTTTTGCCCTTGAAGGCTGTCCTGATATTTTTTCCATTGTGTTGTCCTTTATTGTCTAGTCGTTCCATTTAGCCCTTTGTGTATTGTTGTTTAAACACACCAAAAATATCAGTTAAACTTACTAAAAAATCAACATATTTTTATATTAAATTAATATAGAAAATAATTAACACTTAAAATACAATGAATTAAAAAATATTTATGAAATTTTATAAAAAAGACTTGAATGTAAGTTTAACTGATATTAGATTAAATCCCAGAACAGCAAAAAAATCATTCAAGGAGTATGAAGATGAGTTATGAAAACCGCTGGGAAACAGTAGATGTTAAAGTTGAAGAAGGAATTGCATGGGTCACCCTAAACCGCCCTGAAAAGAAAAATGCCATGAGCCCAACACTCAATCGCGAAATGATTGATGTGCTCGAAACTCTTGAGCTTGATCAAGATGCGCGTGTTTTAGTTTTGACGGGTGCTGGTGACTCTTGGACAGCGGGTATGGATTTGAAGGAATATTTCCGTGAAGTCGACACTCAACCTGAAATTTTCCAAGAACGTATTCGCCGTGACTCTTGTCGCTGGCAGTGGCAACTTCTTCGTATGTATTCAAAACCAACCATTGCTATGGTCAACGGCTGGTGCTTTGGAGGCGGTTTCTCACCTTTAGTGGCTTGTGACCTAGCAATTGCAGCAGATGAAGCAACTTTCGGTTTATCTGAAATTAACTGGGGGATCCCACCGGGTAACCTTGTAAGCAAAGCAATGGCAGATACCGTAGGTCACCGTGCATCTTTGTACTACATCATGACGGGTAAAACCTTTAGTGGTAAAGAAGCTGAAACCATGGGCCTTGTGAATAAAAGCGTACCGCTTGCCCAATTAAAAGCAGAAGTGACTGAACTTGCAAATTGCCTACTTGAGAAAAATCCAGTAGTTCTTCGTACCGCAAAAAATGGCTTTAAGCGTTGCCGTGAACTGACATGGGACCAAAACGAAGACTACTTATATGCCAAACTTGATCAATGTATCCACCGCGATACAGAAAATGGCCGCCAAGAAGGTTTGAAACAATTCTTAGATGAAAAATCAATTAAACCGGGTTTACAGAGTTATAAACGTACTGGTTAACTTTTGATACTTTAATGGCAATGTAAGGACGCAACCCATGCAAAATGTACAGTTACTTATTCACGGTCGATCTGTTGATGCATCAAATCAGGCAACTTTTGAGCGTATTAGCCCAATTGATGGATCAGTAGCCAGTAAAGCTGCTGCTGCAACACTGGAAGATGTTGACCGTGCAATCGAATCGGCACAACAAGCTTTTAAAGTATGGTCGAAACTCTCGCCTACCGAACGTCGCTTACGTTTATTAAAAGCAGCCGATTTAATGGACCAAAAAACCGAGCAATTCATTCAAACTGGAATGCAAGAAACAGGTTCAACTGCAACATGGTATGGGTTTAACGTTCACCTTGCTGCCAACATGTTACGTGAAGCAGCAGCCATGACTACACAAATTGACGGAAGTCTGATTCCATCAGATGTGCCAGGCAATCTTGCGATGGGTGTACGAGTTCCTTGCGGTGTGATTGTAGGAATTGCACCTTGGAATGCACCTGTCATCTTGGCAACGCGTGCGCTTGCTATGCCTTTGGCTTGTGGTAACACGGTTGTGTTAAAAGCATCGGAAGCCTGCCCAGCAACACATCGTTTAATTGGTGAAGTGTTACATGAAGCGGGTCTGGGTGAAGGTGTCGTGAATGTGATTACGCATGCCGCCGAAGATGCACCACAAATCGTGGAGCGCTTAGTGTCTCATCCAGCTGTGAAACGCATTAATTTTACCGGTTCAACTAAGGTCGGCAAAATTATTGCTGAGACTGCTGCCAAATTTTTAAAACCTGTTTTACTTGAATTGGGTGGTAAGGCGCCTGTCGTGGTTTTAAATGAAGCTGACATTAATGAAGCCGTAAATGCAGTTGCTTTTGGAGCATTCTTTAATCAGGGGCAAATTTGTATGTCGACCGAACGTGTTTTGGTTCAAGACAATATTGCCGATCAATTTATTGAAAAGTTGATTGAGAAAACCCGTTCTATTCGGGCAGGTAATCCAACCTCAAAAGACAATGTACTCGGTGTTTTAGAAAGTCGACGTGCTGCAAACCGTATTCAGCATTTGCTGGAAGATGCTCAAAACAAAGGTGCTGACTTACCTTTAGGCATTCATATTGAAGACACCACCATGCAACCGACGCTAGTACTCAATATTAAACCTGACATGCTGCTTTACCGCGAAGAATCATTTGGACCTGTATGCACAGTTCAACGCTTTTCAAGCATTGAAGAAGGCGTAGCACTGGCAAATGACAGCGAGTTCGGTCTTTCTTCGGCAGTGTTTAGCCAAAATATTTCGCAGGCATTAGAAGTCGCTCAACAGATTGATTCGGGTATTTGTCATATTAACGGCGCAACCGTACATGACGAAGCGCAAATGCCATTTGGCGGAACAAAATCGAGTGGTTACGGTCGTTTTGGTAGTAAAGTCTCTGTTGCCGAATTTACCGAACTACGCTGGATTACCATTCAAACCCAATCACGTCATTACCCGATTTAGTCAGGCTAATGCGGACAATAACATATTAAATAAAAATTGCATGATGCAAAAAATAAAGCGCAGTGATGCGCTTTCCATGGAGTGAAAGAAATGCAAATGAATGCCACTCAATCACAAGACCGCGAACGGTTCGTAAAATTAGGGCAACATGATATTCATTATCACCACAAAGATGACACGCTCTATATCAGCCCAAAAGAGCAATTAAAACCGTATCCACAAAAACTGACAGATCGGTTAATTCATTTTGCACAAACCAAACCAGACCATATTTTTGCAGCAAAACGCAATGCTCAAGGCGAATGGGTCAAACTGAGTTATGCAGAAGTTTTACAACGTGCATGGCACATTGCTCAAGCCTTACATAACCGTAATTTAAGCCAAGAACGACCACTCGTTATTTTAAGTGGCAATGATCTCGAACATTTAACACTCTCTATGGGTGCTATGCTGGCAGGTGTGCCTTTTTCGGCTATTTCACCTGCCTACTCTCTGATTTCTCAAGACTTTGGCAAACTCAAACATGTGTTTGAAGTGCTCACACCTGGTATGGTCTATGCCAGCGATGGACAAGCCTTTGCCAAAGCCATTCAAGCATGTATTACACCTGACATTGAAGTGGTGACCAATAAAGGAATAGTGGGCGATCAAATTTGCACATCTTTTCAGTCGCTATTAGATACACCAGTTTCAAATGTTCAAGAGTTTTACCAAACCCTTGATGAAAACCAGATTGCCAAATTCTTATTTACGTCAGGTTCAACCAAATTGCCTAAAGCTGTGCCGACCACGCATTTAATGTTGTGTGTTAATCAGCAAATGTTATTACAAACTTTCCCTGAGTTTGAAGAAACACCGCCTGTCCTACTCGACTGGCTATCTTGGCACCACACATTTGGCGGCAGTCATAATGTCGGCATCGCACTCTATAACGGCGGTACGATTTACATTGATGATGGCAAACCCGTTGCAGGAAAATTTGACGAAACCATTCGTAACCTCAAAGAAATTTCTCCAACTGTTTATTTAAATGTGCCAAAAGGTTGGGAAGAACTCACCGAAGCGTTAGAAAAAGATGAAGAATTAAGAGATCGCTTTTTTGCCAAAGTTAAAATTCTATTCTTTGCAGGTGCTGCACTTTCAGAAGCGGGCTGGAACAGACTCGATAAAATTGCCCAGCAACATTGCGGAGAAAAAATCCGCATTATGAGCGGATTGGGCATGACCGAAACTGCTCCCTCTTGTGCTTTTACAACTGGCCCACGCGTAATGGCTGGTTTTATTGGTTACCCTGCTCCGGGATGCGAAATTAAGCTAGTGCCATGTGGTGACAAACTTGAGTTTTGCGTTCGTGGCAAACATGTCATGAAAGGCTATTGGCGTTTAAAGGCAGACCAGCAAAGCACTGTGTTTGATGATGAAGGCTTTTTCCATACGGGCGATGCTGTTCGTTTAGTCGATGTCAATGATCCAACTAAAGGCCTAATGTACGACGGACGAATTGCCGAAGACTTTAAACTCAATACGGGTACTTTTGTGAATGTGGGCACATTACGCAACAAAGTGCTGATTCAAGGTAATTTACTGATTCAAGATGTCTGCATTACAGGTTCAAACCTAAATGCGGTTGGCTTTTTGATTTTTCCAAAACTAGATGCTTGTGCTCAATATGCAGGTCTTAAGCTGGGTGAACATTCTGCAGCAGAGATATTACAGCATCCTAAAGTCCAACAATGGTTCCGCCAATTTTTAACGACCTTTAATAAAGATGCGACTGGCAGTTCAAATACAGTCTCCATGCTTTATTTAATGACCGAGCCACCTCAACTCGATGCCGGCGAAGTGACCGATAAAGGCAACCTCAATCAAAGCAGTATTACGAAACGTCGTGCCGCTTTAATTGATGAGCTTTATCAAAAGCAGACTGATAACCCGCTGATTATTCGGGTGCCCACCTTAAAACAATAAGCAATTGAAATAAAAAAGGAAGCTCAAACTTCGGTTTGGGCCTTAGCCTCACTTTTGCCAAAAAAGGTTCAACATGCCACATGATACAGAATTTGAACTATTTCGGGATAGCTATCGCAGGTTCTTAAAAGAACAGGTTGCTCCCTACTACGAACAATGGGAACACGATGGTCTTATCCCACGTGATCTATGGCTTCGTCTTGGGGAAAATGGTTTTTTGTGTGTTGATGTGCCTGAGGAATATGGCGGTTATGGCGCTCCAGTTCATTACTCGCTCATGCTGGTTCAAGAAACTGCTCAAGCGGGCTTTGCATCTTTGGCAGTTGCCATTGGTGGGCAAAGTGAGCTGGTTTCTCCTTATCTACAAAATATCGGTTCCGAAGAGCAAAAACATTATTGGCTACCGAAAATGGTGACAGGTGAAGTCGTCACTGCAATTGCTATGACAGAGGCCAATGCTGGTTCAGACTTACAGGCTATACGCACTCAAGCCATTTTAGAAAATGACCACTACCGCGTGAATGGTTCAAAAACGTTTATTTCAAATGGTTTGCATGCCGACCTGATTGTTCTGGTTGCAAAAACTGACCCTCAAGCTAAAGCAAAAGGCATTTCAATATTATTAGTTGATGCTGCTTTAGACGGCGTTAAAAAAGGTCGCTCTTTACAAAAAATCGGGCTGCATGCCCAAGATACAGCCGAACTATTTTTTGATGATGTTTGTGTGCCTGCAACTCAGCGTTTGGGTGAAGAAGGACAAGGCTTTGCTTATTTAATGCAAGAGTTACCTCGTGAACGTTTGAGTATTTCCATGATGGCTTTGGGGTCAATTTTAGGCGCCATCGAAATCACCAAAGACTATGTACTAGAACGTAAAGCTTTCGGACAACCTTTAAGCCAAATGCAAAACACGCGCTTTGTACTCGCAAACGCTCAAATCAAAGCCAAAGCCGCTCAAGCTTTTGTAGACCAATGTGCAGCGCTGTATCAACAACACCAGTTAAGCGTCACTCAAGTTGCCGCACTGAAGTGCTTTATTACCGATGTCCAATGTGAAGTGATTGATCAATTACTTCAGCTTTTTGGTGGCTACGGTTACATGCAGGAATACCCGATTTCACGCTTTTTTGTCGATGCGCGGGTACAAAAAATTTATGGGGGAACCAATGAAATTATGAAAGAAATCGTGGCCCGAGAACTGCTCGGAAAATAATTCGATTTAAAACCAAACAAGGCAGACACAACAACTATGCCTTGTTTAAAACAAAAAAATGTTATTTCAGGAAGAAATGCTATGTCGAAATTATGGATGTACTCTACCCTTATGCTCTCTGGTTCAGTGTGGGCTGGCAATTTTATTGACAACAGCTCAGTAGAACTCACCACGCGAAATTTCTATTTTGACCGCGACTATCAAGAGCAATCTGCTTACCCTGCTGCTAAGGACTGGACACAAGGGTTTATTCTTAAAGCCAATTCAGGTTATACCGAAGGGACTGTCGGTTTTGGGCTGGATGTACTTGCGACGGCGGGTTTTAAACTCGATGCCGACGCAGAGCATGGCGGTACAGGAAACTTACCTAGAGACACGCGTACCAATGAACCTGCTGACTCTTATGGCGAAATTGGGGTCACAGCAAAAGCCAAAATGAGTCAGACTGAACTACGCATTGGTACGCTAATGCCGATGAACCCAGTTTTAGTGGCTTCACCTGCTCGTTTACTTCCTCAAACCTATCGAGGAATTTCACTCACCAGTAAAGATATTAAAGACTTCGACTTACAAGCGGCCTACCTCGATAAAGTGAATCATCGTGATTCGACCAACTATGAGAAAATTAAAATTTCAGGCGTAAATGGACGCTTTAAAAGTGCTGAAACGGATGGACTCTATTATTTAGGTGGAAACTATCAGTTTAATCCTGCACTCAAACTCACCGCTTTCTACATGGATGTTGATGATCTTTATAACCAAACCATGGTCGGTGCTTTACATCAACACAAAATTAATGACACCACTAACTTTAGCTCACAATTACGTTACTACCGCAGCCGAGATGACGGGCAAGCAAAAGCAGGCTTAGTCGATAATGACCTCTATCATGCGCATTTCGAACTCAAACATCAAAACCATAAATTTATTTTTGGAACTTTCCAGCATCACGGCGACACCGCCTTTCCGTATTTGACTGGAGGTGAAACTGGGCTTCTCATTGACACATGGCCGGGTGAGTTTTTAAACCCAAGAGAAAAAGCCTATAGCTTCCGCTATGAATATGACTTTAAAGATTATGTGCCGGGTTTACGTTTCATGACTCGTTACACCACAGGCCACAATATTTATGCACCTAACTTAGGTGGCACCAATTTAAAAGAACGCGAAACCGACTTTGATTTAGGCTACACCGTTCAAAGTGGCTGGTTAAAAAATCTAGGGCTACGTGCGCGCTACGCCATTTATGACAACAACATGCTCTCTACAGCCAACATCAAACCTGTAAATGAAACCCGTATCAACATTGACTACACATGGAAATTTAAATAATTCAAAACGAGAGGTTCTGTCACACATAGAACCTCTTTTTATTTCGGGAAATTCATCATGAAGAAAGTTGTAACGCTACTCTGCGGAATTTGTCTCATTAGCCTGACTCATGCCGAAACACAATATAGCCCGCCACCTATTCAGCTTGAACCTTTAGCAAAATTCAGTGTTGATTTAAATGCGCCTGTTTGGGAATTAGGCACAACCAGTGACGCAGGTAAACGCCGAATTATTCCCATTACAGGTGGGACATTTGAAGGGAAATCACTTAAGGGCCGCATTTTAAATAATGGCGCAGATTGGCAAATTGTCGACAGTAAAGGGCTAGCCATTATTGATACGCGATATCTATTAGAAACCAATGATGGTGCGCTTATTTACCTTCAAACCAAAGGTTACCGACATGGCTCGGCAGAAACACTAAAACAGCTTGCCCAAGGCAAAGATGTCGACCCGAAAAATTACTATTTCAAAATTACCATGCAGTTTGAAACCAGCTCACCTAAATATTCATGGCTTAACCAGACCGTTGCGGTAGGTAGTGCAATGCGTTTGGGTAAAGCTGTTATTTATGATGCCTACACCTTGAAATAATAATTTTTATAACACCTACAAAAAGGATGGAGCCCTCATTATGGATCAAAAAACTTTAGAACACTTACCGCCCATCCATCACCATTTGGGCGGACATAATATTCATTGGAATGATCAAAACACTGAACTTAATATCCACTACACAGCCCTAGAAAGCTTTACCAATCCACGCGGCACCGTTGAAGGCGGCATGATCTGCGCCATGCTTGACGACGTGATGGGACTTTTTGCATATCTCGCCAATAACCATAAACCCGCTACCACCATCAACTTAACAATGGATTTTTTAAAGCCCTGTGCTGTAGGTGAAGTCATTACAAAATGCCGATTCATTAAACAAGGTAAAACTGTACTAAATCTCGAAAGTGAAGCTTGGCAAAACAACAAAATGATTGCACGGAGCACAGCTAATTTTCTGGTTTTAGATTAATTACAACCATGCATTCAATAAGGATATGAATAAATGAATTACACCAAAAATAAACGAATTTTAACCCACTCCGCTTTAGTGCTTGCCATGCTTGGTTCTTTGGCAGGCTGTGGAAGTGATAATGATGACACAACGATTCCCTCAACAACCAAACCACCGCAGTTGTCTCCTGCTGTGGGCGTAAAAATGACAGGAAGCTGTACGGACTTATTCGGATTTCAATACAACAATACAGTCATTAGCTCAGCTACCCTTCAAGAAGCAGGCACCTTGACTGTCGCCAACAAACCGATTGGCGCTCATTGTTTGATCAAAGGTTATATGGACCAACGTGTAAGCCCGATCGATGGACAAACTTATCAAATTGGTTTTGAAATGCGCTTACCAATAGACTGGAATGGTCGTTTCCTCTATCAAGGCAATGGCGGAACCGATGGTAATTTAGTCCCTGCAACAGGTCAGGTCGGCAGTGGTGGCCCGCTGACCAATGCCCTGCATGATGGTTTTGCGGTCATTTCTTCCGATGCTGGACATAATGCCTCACAAAATCCAATGTTCGGTTTAGACCCTCAAGCCAGAATTAACTACGGCTACGGTGCGATTACCAAACTCACGCCTATGGCAAAAAACCTAATTAAAGCCGCATATGGTAAATTGCCAGACCGCTCCTATGCAGGCGGCACATCGAACGGCGGACGTCATGCCATGATTGCCGCAACCCGTTTGGGCGATCAATATGATGGAATTTTGGCAAGCACACCGGGTTTTCACTTACCTCGTGCAGCCGCGGCTCAACTCTACACAGCACAACAGCTTCGTCGTGTCGCAACAGATGAAAATGACCTAAGTACTGCTCTAACTCTTCCAGAGCGCAAAGTATTAGCAAAAGCTATTTTAGATCGATGCGATGCCTTAGACGGTGTTGCAGATGGGCTGGTTCAAGATGTCGAAGCTTGCCGTACAGCTTTTGATATTCATAAGCATGTACCCGTTTGCTCAAGCACAAGAGATGGGACTTGTTTAAGCACCGAACAAATTGATGTATTAGCCAACATTTACCGTGGTCCTGTAAACTCTGCTGGACAAGCCCTCTATGCAACCCAACCTTTCGACCCCGGTTTAGTCGGTAGTAACTGGGCAAGCTGGAAATTTGAATCTTCTGTGGGAACAGCACGTGACCCCGTTGCAGTTGGAATTCTTTTTCAGGTTCCACCAGACCCAACTGTGACTCAAAATTCTAGACAATTTGCCTTTAATTTTAACTTCGATACCGACTATCCAAAACTCTCGGCAACCAATGATGTTTATACTGAAAGTTCGATGTCTTTCATGATGCCACCTGATGAACTTAATCTAGATAAACTCCGTAATCACGGTGGAAAAATGATTGTGGTACAAGGCACAGCAGATGGCGTTTTCTCTGTAGATGACACCCAAAATTGGTACGATCAACTGCTACAACACTATAAAAATGATGCGAAAGGTACAGCGCCTGAATTTGCGCGTTTCTTTAGAGTTCCGGGTATGAACCATACCCGTGATGGTATTGCGACCGACCAGTTTGATGCATTGACTGCTTTAGTTAACTGGGTGGAATATGGACAAGCACCTGACAAAATCATTGCAACCGCACGCGGCGCAGGTAACCCAAGTGGTCAAATCAATACTGAGCTTCCACAAGACTGGGCGCCAGACCGCACCCGTCCACTTTGCCCTTACCCACTGATCGCCCGTTACAATGGTCAAGGTGATAGCGAAAAAGCTGAAAACTTTAGCTGTAAATAACATCCAATAAGATAAAAAGAGAGCTTACTTAAGCTCTCTTTTTATCTTACTCTGCCCAATCTTAGCTCAAGCTCACTGCTTAAACTTTTTAATACTTTTAGACAAATGAGCTCGCATCATTTGTCGGGCCAATAAACCATCCTGATCGACAATTGCGTTATAAATATTGACATGATCATGGTGAACCGCTTTTAAATATTCTTCGCGGTTTTCAGGACTTTGCTCAATAGATTTTAAACGTGCACGTGGAATAATTTTTTCGCCAAGATACTTTAGAAAATCAACGAAATATTGGTTTTCAGAAGCTTCAGCAATGGCAATATGGAAATCATAGTCAGCTTTTACCGTACCATCATTGGCATCTGATGAAATATGACGCTCAAAGTCTTGAAGCGCAGCTTTCATTTTATCAATATGGATTTGCTTACGGCGCTCAGATGCTAAAAAGACAGCTTCCGACTCAAGACTAATCCTAAGCTCAAGTAAAGAAACAATATCGTTAATGGTTTCTAAACTGGCATTAGACAGCAAAAAATTTTGCTCAACTGTCTGTTCTTTTACAAAAGTACCAATCCCGTGATGAGTCTCGACAAACCCTAATGAACGCAACTCAGTAATTGCTTCGCGAATAACAGAACGGCTTACTTCAAAAGTTTCAATTAATTCAAGTTCGGTCGGAATTTTCTCTCCGACTTGGAAGTCTCCAGACTGAATTTTTTCGATCAGTTGTTCTACAATAATCTGGCTTAGTTTTTTTGTTGATCTAGGTTTAATTGCACTAGACATAATTTGAAGAACTCATGAAATGTTGAAAAAATTAGAAAATTCATTTTACTATAAACTTAGACGATAGTCATATTCGGTTTTTATACCTCTAAGTTATTAAAATCAAAATATTTTATCTCTCTTATCAAACCCTCACACATATTTAAAAAGTAAGCAACTTATGCTTCTGATGATATTTAATAATACGTTGAATAAGTTAAAAAATATGCAGCCCAATAGCTTTAATTGAGCTGCACAACTTTTAAATTTGAGCCTGAGTTAACTGTCCATTGACCAGACGAGTAATCTGTAGTGGATTACTATCTTTTAATACATCGGGTAATAAAACTTGTGGCGTATTTTGGAAACATACCGGACGCAAGAAGCGCTCAATTGCTCCCGTACCTACCGAAGTTCCGCGTGCATCACTTGTTGCAGGGAAAGGCCCCCCATGCACCATCGCATCAGACACTTCAACCCCTGTTGGGAAACCATTAAACAATACACGGCCAGCTTTACGGGTTAACAAATCAAGAAGCTCGCCTGCCTTAGACAACTCGTTTTCATCACCAATAATGGTTGCTGTAAGCTGTCCACCTAAAGCTTCAATCCCCTTCAACAGAGTGGCTTCATCTTCGACTGCAATCACAATCGACATTGGCCCGAAAACTTCATGTTGAAGCTTCGGATTGCCTGACAATAAAACAGATTGGTCCGCTTTAAACAGATGTGCTTTTGCTTGAGAAACTAGCTCGGCCTCTTGTCCTGTCGCAATAACTTCAAAACCAGCTTCATTTATTAATGCATCAATACCAGTTCGATAGCTTTTTAAAGTACCTTCATTCAACATAACCTGAGGCACAGCTTTTTGCGTGCTTTCAACTAAAGCCGTAATAAAGCGATCAAACTCGGGGCCTTTTACACCTAAAATTAGACCTGGCTTTGTACAGAACTGACCACATCCCATATTGAATGAGGCAACCGTATCCTGAGCAATTTGTTCACCACGTGAATGAAGTGCTTCAGGTAAAACCACCACAGGGTTCACACTCGACATTTCAGCAAAGAAAGGAATTGGCTGAGGACGGCTCTGCGCAAGGTTATAAAGTGCCATTCCGCCTTCAAGAGAACCCGTAAAACCAGCTGCCTGAATCAGTGGATGTTCTACCAAGTTTGCGCCAATACGGCCACCAAAAATCATATTGAATGTGCCTTTAGGCATATCGCAAACTTCAATTGCTTTTTCAATGGCTTCTGCAACAAGCTCAGCAGTTGCCATATGGCCAGAGTGTGCTTTAAAGACAACCGGACACCCTGCTGCTAAAGCAGCTACGGTATCACCGCCTGCAGTTGAAAATGCAAGTGGGAAATTACTCGCGCCAAACACGGCAACTGGCCCTACCCCAACTTTATACTGACGTAGATCGACACGCGGTAAAGGCTTACGTTCTGGCAATGCCACATCAATACGGGCACCATAAAAATCGCCGCGGCGTAAAAGTTCAGCAAATAGTCTTAGCTGGCCAGTAACCCGCCCTGTCTCCCCTTGAAGACGAGCAAGTGGCAAACCTGTTTCAAGTGAAGCAACCTCTTGCAAGTTCGCACCCAATGCTTCAATTTGGCGAGCAATTTCTTCAAGAAAAGATGCACGTTGTTCTTGAGTCGTTTGGCTATAAACTAAAAAAGCGTTATGCGCAGCTTGAGCAGCCTGATCTACTTCTTCAAGTGTTGCCTGACTAAATACATAACCTGTTGGCTGATAGTCTTTTGCAGCTATACTTTCTAAAGCTGGTGCATTTGCAGCAACGCGTTCGCCATTAATAAACTGCCGACCGTTATTTTTACTCATTTTAAAGCTCCAATACCTAAACAGTTAGAATTATTGCGGACCAAGTGTCACAATGAGAGCAGCCAAATCTTCATAGTCTGCTTGAGTTAAATCACTTAATGGTGGACGCACAGGACCTGCGTCGTGCCCAACAATTTTGGCACCTGCTTTAATCATGCTTACAGCATAACCAGATTTACGGTCGCGAATTTTTATCAATGGCAAGAAGAAATCTTTAATTAAACGATTAGTTGTTTCAAAGTCATTACTGCGAAGCGCGTTATAAAACTCCATTGCAGTCTTTGGAATAAAGTTAAATACAGCTGATGAATAAACTGGACAACCTAAGGCTTTATATGGCGCTGCAAAAACTTCTGCTGTTGGTAAACCACCTAAATATGACAAACGATCACCCATAGTCTGAGTCACTGCTGTCATCATATCGATTTGACCAGAGCTGTCTTTAAATCCGATTAAGTTCGGGCACATCTCGGCTAATTTTTGGATTGAATCGAGATTTAATCTTGAAACGCTACGATTATAAAAAATTACGCCAAAATCTACTGAGTTACATACTTGTTTGACATGTTCGATCAAACCTTCCTGGCTTGCTTCAGTTAAGTAATGCGGCATTAACAAAATACCGTGTGCACCTAAGCGCTCTGCTTCTTTTGCCTGTTCAATCGCCTGACGTGTCGGACCACCTGCCCCAGCAATAATCGGTACACTACCTTTACAAGTATCGACAGCTGTTTTAATCACGTCAGAGTATTCACTTCCAGTTAACGAGAAAAACTCGCCTGTACCACCCGCAGCAAATAATGCATTTGCACCATAAGGCGCTAACCATTCAAGACGTTTTGCATAAGAAGATTTGTTAAAGTCCCCATTTTGGTCAAAGTCAGTAACCGGAAAAGAAAGAAGGCCATCAGAAACAATGTTTTTTAACTCAAGAGCATCCATTAGAAAATATCCATACATGTTTATGTTGTCAGACATCTTACATCATAAATTTTATTTTAATCAATATATTTTTCCTCTGAAAAATTAAATTTTTTAAAAAGATCAAAGTTCATTATCTAAAATAATTTAACCTATTGTTTTATAAAACATCTTTAAAAACTCTCAATATTAGGACTAATCGTTAGACATAAAAAAAGCTGCCCATATGGACAGCAAAGCATTAAGAAAACTCAAAAAGCGAATTTTTCAAAGATATCGGTAAAACATTAACGAACCAAACACGGCTTTTTATTATTAAATGACCAATTTGGTATTAAAAATTGCATCGCATCGGCATCATTACGAGCCCCTAAACCTTTTAATTTATACAGTTCATGGGCTTGATTAATTCTATCCCAGTCCAGCTCAACCCCAAGTCCCGGTGCTGTTGGCACCTGAATTTTACCGTCTTTAATTTCAAGCGGTGCTTTAGTGAGCTGATCTGTACCTTCTTGCCAAATCCAGTGCGTATCAATTGCCGTTACCTTACCTACCGCAGCGGCAGCAACATGGGTAAACATGGCAAGTGAAATATCAAAGTGATTATTAGAATGCGAACCCCACGTTAAGTTATACATATTGCAGAGCTGTGAAACTCGAACCGAACCTTCCAATGTCCAAAAATGTGGATCAGCCAAAGGAATATCAACAGCTTGCAATTGAATACTATGCGACATTTCTCGCCAGTCCGTAGCAATCATATTGGTCGCAGTGGGTAAGCCTGTTGCACGTTTAAACTCGGCCATAATTTCACGGCTTGAATAACCTTGTTCTGCACCACACGGGTCTTCCGCATAGGCCAGCACACCTTTTAAATGTTTACCTAAAGCAATTGCTTCATCTAAAAACCATGCTCCGTTTGGATCAAGTGTCACACGCGCATCCGGGAAACGGCGCGCGATTGCTGTAACAGCTTCAGCTTCTTGTTCGCCCTGTAATACACCACCTTTTAACTTAAAGTCTTTAAAACCATAACGGTCATAAGATGCTTCTGCTAAACGCTGTACTGCCTCGGGTGTTAACGCTTTTTCATGACGGACTTTATACCAGTCATGGTTATGCTTAGGTGTAGTCGCATAGTCTAATGAAGTCTGTTTTCGGTCACCGATAAAGAATAAATATCCTAAAACTTCAACTTCACTACGTTGCTGGCCTTCACCTAGTAAGCTTGCGACATTCACATTTAAATGCTTGCCAAGCAAATCCAGTAATGCTGACTCATAAGCCGTTACAACATGAATTGTGGTACGTAAATCAAAGGTTTGATTGCCTCGACCACCACTGTCACGATCAGCAAAAGTTTGCTGAATTTTTTTAAGTAGATTTTTATATTCGCCAATCGGCTGCCCTTCTACCAAGGCTTTAGCATCATTTAATGTCGCTAAAATTTTTTCTCCACCCGGAATTTCACCTACACCAATATTTCCAGAGTTATCTTCGATAATAAGTATGTTACGAGTGAAATAAGGTCCATGAGCACCACTCAAATTGAGCAGCATGCTGTCATGTCCAGCAACAGGAATTACTCGAATTGATTTAACGATAGGTGTAGAGGTCGCCATTAAAATACTCCTTGGCATTCTGATACTATTTTTTCATTACCAAAACTTATAAGACATCAGACAACTTGTCAATATAAACCCGCATAAAAATTATTTTTCGACCCTACTTGCCAAAATAATATTTTTAATCATATGATGTCATACATCTAAAGACGCGGTTTTAGAACTAGGACTATAGAGTAGATACAAAATTCCGTTTTCTCATCTATTCTATCGATGAATTTGACATGACGTCACCTATTTCACGGATATGCAAATAGGTCGATTATTAAAAAGAGTTTGTATATGGATAATCTGCAAACAAATATTGCTGTAGTGACTCAGCAAAGAGCCAAACATACAAAAACTCGCTACTACATTCTTGCGATGATTTTTTTGGTCACGGCTTTTAATTACGGTGATCGTGCAACCCTTTCAATGGCTGCAACGCCAATGTCTCATGAGCTGGGAATCGACTCAGTCACCATGGGTTATATTTTCTCGGCCTTTGCATGGGCCTATGTAATTGGTCAAATTCCAGGTGGTTGGCTACTCGATAAGTTTGGTGCTCGCCGTGTATATTTCTGGAGTCTGTTTTTATGGTCTTTATTCACGGTTTTAATCGGTTTTACCGACATTTTAGGTGATACTGCGACCATCATTACTTCACTCTTTGTACTCAGATTTTTAGTTGGTTTGTCTGAGTCGCCTGCTTTTCCGGGTAACAGTAAAATTGCTGCCGCATGGTTTCCAACCAAAGAACGTGGAACTGCCGCTGCCATTTTTAACTCATCCTCTTATTTCTCAACCGTACTTTTTGCTCCCCTAATGGGTTGGCTTGTTGCAACCGTCCACTGGCAGTCTATTTTCTGGGTCATGGGTGGTCTTGGAATCATTCTTTCCTTTATCTGGCTTAAGGTCATTTATAGCCCAACCAATCATCCAACAGTAAATCCCGAAGAAGTAAAATATATTGCTTCAGAAGGTGCTTTACTCGACATGGGTGAAAATAGCCAAAATAGTAAAAAAGAGAAAATTACTTGGAGTAAAGTTAAACAATTGCTTGCTTCACGTATGATGCTCGGTATTTTTATTGGGCAATATTGTGTAAATACACTGACCTATTTTTTCTTGACTTGGTTCCCTGTTTACCTTGTCAAAGAAAGACATCTCAGCATTTTAGAGGCTGGTTTTGCAGCAGTTGCACCTGCACTCTGCGGCTTTGTAGGTGGAATTTTAGGTGGCTTGATTTCAGATAAGTTAATTCGAATGAATTACAGCTTAAGCTTTTCAAGAAAGCTACCTATCGTAGTCGGATTCTTGGTTTCAACCTCAATCATTATGTGTAATTACGTCGACTCTCAAGCAGCAATTGTATTCTTTATGTCCTTATCTTTCTTTGGGAAAGGCATCGGCTCTTTAGGTTGGGCAGTCATGTCTGATGTTGCACCAAAAGAAATGGTGGGCTTATCAGGAGGAATGATGAATGCGTTTGGTAATACGGCAGGAATCGTGACCCCAATTGTGATCGGCTATATCTTAGCAAGTACTGGTTCTTTCAACCTTGCATTGACTTATGTCGGTGTGCATGCGATTGCAGCAGTGATTTGCTATACCGCTATTGTCGGCAAAATCCAGCGCTTCGAGTTAAAACCTACCTCTTAAAACTTTAAGTCATAACGCTTAACTAACTTAAGCGTTATGACCTCTCTTCAAATGTATACAAGGAATGATCATGCTGAAGCCTCTCCTCATAAGAATTAGTCCTCTTGATAATGTAGCCATTGTAGTGAATGACGGCGGTTTACCACCTTCTACACATATTGAAGAATACCAACTCACCTTGGTTGATCATGTGCCGCAGGGACATAAAGTTTTATTAAAGTCATTAAAGCAAGGTGAAGCAATTGTTCGTTATGGGGAAATTATTGGTTATGCAAATAAAGATTTATCCGCAGGTTCATGGGTAAATGAAGCCGTTACCCAAATGCCTAAGGCACCTGAGCTAGATGATCTTGAGTTAGCAACTCGTCCTGATCCAAAGCTTCCAACCTTGAGCGGATATACATTTAAAGGTTATAAAAATAAAGATGGCAGTGTCGGCACAAAGAATATTTTAGGTATTACAACCAGTGTTAACTGTGTTGAAGGTATTGTCGATTATGTCATTAAAATTATTGAACGTGATTTACTTCCTAAATATTCAAATGTAGATGGTGTAGTCGGATTAAATCATTTATATGGTTGTGGCGTGGCAATCGATGCACCCGCTGCAATTGTTCCTATTCGTACAATTCATAATCTTGCACTCAACCCTAATTTTGGTGGAGAAATTATGGTTGTGAGTCTGGGCTGTGAAAAAATGCAACCCGAACGTCTTCTAAACATTCCTAAAGAAAACAAATATATTCCCCTAGCAAACGAAGATATTATTCAATTGCAAGATGAACGCCACAACGGTTTTGAAAGTATGGTCAACCATATTTTATCCGTGGCGGAACAACACCTTGAAAAGCTTAATCAACGTACTCGAGAAGAAGTCCCAGCTTCTCATTTAGTTGTAGGCATGCAATGTGGTGGGAGTGATGCATTTTCGGGAGTTACCTCTAACCCTGCCGTTGGTTTCGCAGCTGACCTGATTGTGCAATGTGGCGGTACAGTCATGTTTTCGGAAGTTACAGAAGTCCGCGATGGCATTCACCTACTTACTCCACGTGCAGCAAATGAACAAGTTGCCAAAGATTTAATTCGAGAAATGAAATGGTACGATGACTACTTAGCAGCAGGCCAAGTGGACCGAAGTGCCAATACCACACCCGGCAATAAAAAAGGTGGACTGAATAACATTGTAGAAAAAGCGATGGGATCGATCGCCAAATCGGGCCGCTCACCTATTGTAGAAGTTCTCGCACCGGGTCAAAGACCAACTAAAAAAGGATTAATTTTTGCGGCAACGCCATCAAGTGACTTTATCTGTGGTACGCAGCAAATGGCATCGGGTATTACCGTTCAAGTATTTACCACAGGCCGCGGTACACCCTATGGGTTGGCAGCCGTACCTGTCATTAAAATGGCAAGCCGAAACAATATTGCAAACCGTTGGTATGACCTAATTGATATCAGTGCTGGCGATATTGCGATTGGGAAGAAAACTATTGAAGGAGTGGGCTGGGAACTTTTTGAAATGATTTTACGCGTGGCTAGTGGTGAGCAGCAAACGTGGTCGGACCGTTGGGGTATTCATAACTCACTCGCTGTATTTAACCCTGCACCAGTGACCTAATAAGGTTTAGAAGATGAGGTTATATCACCTCATCTTTCTTATTTCCCCTATTAATTACGACACATTTCACTAAAACTTAACAGCGCTGCTAAAATAAC
Organism: Acinetobacter sp. SH024; assembly: GCF_000163635.1. Classification (NCBI taxonomy): domain Bacteria; kingdom Pseudomonadati; phylum Pseudomonadota; class Gammaproteobacteria; order Moraxellales; family Moraxellaceae; genus Acinetobacter; species Acinetobacter sp. SH024. The sequence continues at coordinate 987,144 of NZ_GG753600.1, forward strand.
ATCGAAAATTAAGAACTGTATTTCTCTATGCAAAATCAAACTGCTTCAAACCTCCCCTCTACACAACTTGGAAAAGCACTGCTTTGTCTTATGACGTCGGCATTATTGTTTTCCATTATGGGAGTGTGCATTCGTTTTGCTTCACAAACGGTGGACAATGCGACCGTCGTGTTTTTTAGAAATGCAGTAGGTTTATTTATTTTTATTCCGATGCTCTTTAAACAGGGGCTAGATTTTATTAAAACCGATAAACTCTGGATGCATACTTGGCGAAGCATTGTCGGGCTAGCCGCTATGTATGGTTTTTTCTATGCCATTGCGAACTTAAAACTATCGAACGCCATGGTTTTTAGTTATTCATCTCCTATCTTTATTCCACTGATTGCATGGCTTTTCTTAAAAGAAAAAATTACCAAGTCTATGATTTTTGCCGCTGTGATTGGGCTCATTGGAGTTTTATTTGTCGCTAAACCCGATCAAGGTCTATTTAACGCATTATCTTTTATTGGCTTGGGTGCATGCTTTTTATCAGCAATGGCCTTTGTCACCGTAAGAGCTTTAACCAGTACAGAGCCACCTGAACGTATCGTTTTTTACTTCTGTGTTTTTGGTAGTTTAATTTCCTCTATTCCGATGTTTTGGCATTGGCGTATTTTCACTTGGCATGAATTAGCATTACTCATTGCCGCAGGACTTTTAGCTAATATTAGTCAACTGTTTATGTCTTATGCCTACAGCTTAGCGCCGGCAGGACAAATTGGCCCAATGAATTACATTGCTATTATTTTTGCAGGAATTTGGGGATTTGTTTTTTGGCATGAATTACCGGATCTATTCAGTATTATCGGCATATTTATTATTTTATTTGCGATTTTGCTCTGTAATCCATTTTTGCAGAAAAAGCTACTTTCTCGATTTAAATAACAGACAAACTTTAACCTAATTTAGGTACTGTATTCGATACTCATTTGGTGAAATGCCTGTCCAATGGCGATAGGCTTTTCTAAAATTAGAAGTATCTGAAAAGCCAATTCTTTCGGCAATTTCATCTACGGTTAAAGTTGTTTCTCGCAAATATTCATCCGCAAGACGGCGCCGAGTCTCATCTAACAACTCTTGGTAAGTCAAATTAAACCCTGCCAAGCGTCGATGTAAGGTCCTCTTTGACATATGTAAGCGTTCGGCCATTTCTTGAGCCGATGGAAAAAGCCCTGTTCCATCCAATAATATTAGACGGATTGTTTTCACCAACTCAGGCTCCTCAAGTTCAGCAGCACCTAGCATCCGCTCACAAAACGATTTACACATATCAGCGGTAATCGGGTTGGCATTTGGGCAAGGTACATCGAGCCACTTTAAATCAAAGTGCCATTGCATCACCCCAGCATTAAACTGAACGGGACAATGAAAAACTTTTTCATATTCTTCTGCATAGTCAGGCGCTGGGTATGGTAATAAAAGCTTCTTCGCTTGAAATGGTCCTTCAAGCACTCGTTCAATTAAAGTTTGCATAGAGCTAAACCAAAACTCGCACACTAAAGGTAAAAGCTTACCAAGTGCAATAATGTCCTGCCCTTCAAAAACGGCAACATCATCTCGAATATAAAATGACTTCTTTAAAATAGGCCCTGCAAGCTTAATGTGTCGAATACCAAGCTCTACCGCTTGTCTAAAATTACGCGAAGAATATAGTGCGTAGCCATACACCCCAAAATCTGACAACCGCTGCTTTTGTCCTGCGCGTAGTCCAATTAAAGGATCGTGAGATAGTTTTTGAATATTTTGAAATAGCTGAATTTTTTGGACTTGGGAAATATATAAAGAGGATTGATTCATAGCATCTGGCGAAATATTTGTGCCAGATAAAACATCGGATATTGAATGGCCTTGCGACCCCACTTCATCAAATAAACTGGTTAAACCCAGCAAATATGTATTGGCACCTAAGAGTGTATTATCATAATTTCCTTCGATAACACTATTCGCATTTTTATAAAGATTTTTAGGCATTTAAATCACACCATCCCTAGAGTGACGTGCATAATGGCACTAAACTACCTCTTGTTGTCTCAATTTAACATCGACCATACGACACTTCAAGCATAAAGTATGATAAGCAAAAGTATGGAAGGAACAATAATGGAAAGCTCCACTTTAAAAGAATATAGCGGCTCTGCCACTGAACATATGGAACTTATTTTTTCCAAACAACATGCCAATTTTGAGGCAGACCCCTATCCAAGTCTTGAAGCACGCCGCACAAAACTGCATCAACTTAAAAAACAAATTATCCGTTATCAAGATGCTTTAGCTGCTGCGATTAATTCCGATTTTAGTTCTAGATCGGTAGATGAATCTAAACTACTAGATTTGCTTGGTTCTGTGTTAGAGGCTGATCATGCGATTCATCATTTACGCCGCTGGATGCGTCCAAGTAAACGCCGTACCGAGCTTTTATTTTTATCAAACCGTTTAAGTGTGCAATACCAACCTAAAGGCGTGGTTGGTGTGATTGTACCTTGGAATTTCCCAGTTTATTTAGCACTTGGCCCACTCATTGCCGCATTAGCTGCAGGCAACCGAGTCATGATTAAACTCCCTGAAATTACACCAAATACCAATGCCATGCTAAGACGCATGCTTGCCGAAGTCTTTAACGAAGATGAAGTAGCCGTGTTTGGTGAAGAAATTACAGACCCAGCAAGATTTACCTCTTTGCCATTTAACCATATTGTATTTACAGGTTCTCCTGCCATTGGCAAAGTCGTCATGCGAGCTGCTGCTGAAAATCTAACACCTGTTACACTTGAGTTAGGTGGCAAATCACCGGCCATTGTGAGCCGTAATTACCCACTTGCCGATGCGGCAAAACGTATTACCCATGGCAAAGCAACTAATAGTGGTCAAATCTGTGTAGCGCCTGACTACGCGTTGGTTCCCAAAGAAAGTATTGATGAATTTGTTGAAGCTGCGAAATCAAGCTTTATAAAAATGTTTGGTCAAAACATTGAAAATAATGAGAATTACACATCCATTGTGAACGGCCGCCATTTAAAACGTATTCAAGATATTTTGACCGATGCGCAAGAAAAAGGTGCCCTTATTATTCCTTGCGATACTTATAGCTTTGACCAACAAGGTCGCAGGATGCCTGTGCACATTGTGCTGAATTGCACGCCAGACATGCGGATTATGAAAGAAGAACTCTTTGGCCCTATTTTACCTGTGGTGGCTTATGATTCTTTAGATGATGCGATTACCTATGTGAAATCGGACGAACGGCCTTTAGCCCTTTATTGCTTTACGCATAGTTCAATAGAACGTGATCGTATTTTGCGTGAGACTCATTCGGGTGGTGTGACCATCAATGATTGGGGTTGGCATGTAGTTAACCATGATGCTCCTTTCGGTGGTATCGGCAACTCAGGCATGGGGTCATATCATGGTGAGGAAGGTTTCCGCGAACTTTCACATGCTAAAACAGTTTTTATTCGTCATCGGTTTTTCCCGACTCAGCTTTTCCACCCTCCTTATGGAACATTCCTTCAAAAATTAGCGATTCGCTTTTTCTTGAAAAAAGGCGATCCAAGTATTAAATAAAGAATATAAAAGAAAGCCTCGTAATGAGGCTTTTTTTAGTAGATTTTCATTGATCAACAATTAATATAAATATTTATCACACTATTTATATATCAAGTCATTCATATATTGAACTAATTTATTCTAAAAAATAATAAAAATTTACTATCTAAAATTACTGGCCTACAGTCACCTTAGTAAAACATGCCCCTGTAAGATGATTTGTCTCATAAATATCCTTTATATTCTGACTTACAATGATAGTAGCATTTTCTTTATCAATTCGAAAAAAATCAGCATTCTCAGTTTTTTCGGCATCAATAATTAACTTAAAGAATGCCCTATAGTGCCCCGCAAGATCGGGCCTTACAGGATCGTTTTCAATAAACTTTTGGAAATCAGAATTAGTTTCATCTACACAATCATATCGCAAGGGATCTATTAAGAGATAAAACTGCTGAGATAATTGCTTATTAAACTCTAATGGAACAACCATACAATCAGTAAGCCTATATTCCTCTAATAAAAGCTTGAATCTATGGCTAATGACACAAAAACCATAAAAGGTTGTAGTAAAATCGACCTCTTGGTTTCCACTATCAATAATAGCAATATATTTCTTTCCCTTATTGACACTATTTTCTAACAAAAACTCATCCCAATCTATCTGAGCTCTAGGATTATCGAATCCTACAATCTCCTGACTGGGCAAAGAAACGTCTTCGATGGCATAGACATATTGGTGGAAACCCGCAAAAAGAATAATAGAAGAAGTTATAAAGTTCTTAGTTAACATCTCATATACAGAATTGTACGTATAATCACATTATTTTACATAAACACAATATATATCTCAATATTTAAGAGCATAAAAAAAGCTAGACACACGCCTAGCTTTAAAAGCATTTCATCTTCTAGATTAAATATAATCAACCTTTTGAGCTTTCAAGATATCAAGCTGCAACATCTTTTTCTTTTTATATTTATAGGCAATAAATAAACCAATAAACCAGATTGGTGAACACTCAAGTGCAATTAAAGTATCATGGTCTAAAGCCAAAATTACGATAGTAAACACTAAAAACAACATGGTCATCCAAGCCATAAATAACCCACCCGGCATTTTATATTTTGACTGGATATGTAGCTCAGGACTTTTCTTACGATAATAAATATAAGAAAGCACAATCAACATAAACGTAAAAATACATAAAATTGAAGTCAGCGCTGAGATAATCGTAAATGCTGTCATGACATTTGGAACAATAAATAAAATAGATGTTCCAACCGTTACACACGCCATTGAAAATACGAGTCCTCTAATTGGAACTTTTCTTTTTGAGAGTTTACTAAAGCTTTTAGGTGCGTCGTTGTCTAAAGCTAAACCGTATAACATACGGCTAGTCGCAAAGATCCCACTATTTGCAGAAGATAAAGCTGAAGTCGCAACAACAAAGTTGATTAAACCTGCCGCAATTGGTAATCCAACCAAAGTAAACATTTCTACAAATGGGCTCTTTTCTGGTGAAACCTTTGCCCAAGATGTGACCGCAATAATACAAACCAACGCGCCGACGTAGAATAATAAAATGCGTAAAGGAATAGAATTAATTGCTTTCGGAAGTGATTTATGCGGATCTTTAGTTTCAGCAGCAGTCGTCCCGACAAGCTCAATACCCACAAACGCAAATATGGCAATTTGAAAACCTGCCAAGAAACCAGTTACGCCATAAGGAAACATCGACTCTGTTTCAAACAAATGGCTCATTGAGGCCTTAACCCCATTTGGAGAAGTGAACCCAGTACCTATTAAATAAATACCAGCCAGAATAAATAGAATAATTGCAGTAATTTTGATGAGTGAGAACCAAAACTCAAGTTCACCGAACAATCGAACGGCCACAAAGTTGAGTATGGTTAAGACGGCCAATGAAGTAAATGCAGGAATCCAAACGGGTAAATCAGGATACCAAAACTGCATGTACCCCCCGATTACAATCACATCTGCAATCGCAGTAATAATCCAGTTACACCAGTAGGACCAACCAAGGAAAAACCCCGCCCACGGACCAAGATAAGCCGTTGCAAAATCGGCGAACGTTTTAAAATTAGTGTTCGCAAGCAACAATTCACCCATTGCCCGCATCACGAAGAAAAAGAAGAAACCAATAATTAAATAGGTTAAAACAATTGAAGTACCCGAAACACTTAATGTTTTCCCGGAACCCATAAATAACCCAGTACCAATTGCACCACCAATTGCGATCATTTGAATATGACGATTTGTCAATGAGCGCTGCAATTTCTCTTCTTCTTGCTCAGTCATATGTTGACTACCAAGAAGATCTCCTTCCAGGAACTGCTTTCCGTTATTCTTACTCATGTAATATTTACTCCAATTTATAGCAACCGTCGTAAATGCTTTAATAATAAACAAATTATATGATTATTAATTTAGTCCATTAAACCATTCTAAAAATATTATTAAATCACTTAAGACCTTATAAATTCCTTTTTAAAAGCTATCACCTATAACAATAAAAATTAATCATAAATCCTTTCCTTCATTATTATATTAACCTGCTCTCCAAAATATAATTTCAATAAACCTTTAAAATATATAAACTAATTAAATATTTTATTGATTTACCTTTTATATAGGAAAACAGGCTAATTAATTCCAGCTCAGCGAGCAAGATTGTATTTATCCATATACCCATCTTGCGCTAGCGATAATATATTATTCCTTCTTAAATTTGGTGAAATGTATAGTAATTTCCGCTTAATTAACAGCCATTCGCAAATATTCAGTGGCTTTGAGTTTATTGACCACTTCTGGACTCGAAACTTGTTTAACATGAACACTTAGCACGCGAACTAAAGAGCCATTTTCGACATTCAATTGTTTTGCCTGTTCTTTTGTTAACTGCAATATGTTCTGATGAGGCTGGCTATACACAAGAATGGCGCGATAATTTTCATAATCATCATTGGCCACAATGTAAGACTCATCCCCTACAGCGATATTTTGAGGCTGTTCGATTTGAACCGTTACAGACTGGCTTTCTTTAATCGCCCGTAAATTTTCGATATCCGCTTGCAGCGTTGCACCACCATCAAAAATATCGATATAGCCTTTATAGCGTAGCCCCTCTTCAAGCAAGAGGTTGTAGGCTGGTCGAGTATTTGGGTGCACAATGCCAATCGCAGCTTTAGCATCGTCAGGTAACATATCGACATAGAGGGGATGTCTTGGCATCAGCTCAGCAATAAAAGCCTTCTGCCCTACACCACTTAAATAATCGGCCTTGGTAAATTCGATATTAAAAAACTTGTGACCTACCGCATTCCAAAATGGTGACTGTCCATTTGCATCAGAGTATCCACGCATTTCAGCAACAATCGTTTCTTCAAAATATTGACGGAATGCTGAGAGAAATAAGAAACGGACTTTAGATAAAAATTTGCCATTTTTATTTAAGCGATAGTCAGGATCTAAAAATAAAGTACAAAGCTCACTACAGTTGGTATGGTCATTACTCAAATATAAAGTAGGTAAAGCGTTATAAACACTTAAGGGTTCAGATGCATGAACTTGTGTTCCTACATGGAAGTTATACCAAGGCTCTTTTAAGCCAAGTGCGACTTCAATACCGCAAACACCGACAATTTTATTGAGTTCAGTATCTTCTAAAACAAATAAGTAAACCTGATCTGCCTTTGGAAGTTCGCCTGCGACTGTCTTACACGCCCGTTCAATACGAGCAGCAAGTTTTTCCATATTTGGCTGCAAAGATGTCAAACCAAAACCCGCTTTTTGAGCCAACAGGTAAAGGTCATTAACATCTTTAGGTTCGATGTAACGGATAATCATCATGCTGCTTGTTCATCCTTTTGAATTTCTACAAAGCGAGCAAGCGCACGTTCAAAGCGTTTTAGACCTTCATCAATATCAGCAAATGGAATAATTAAAGATGGCGTAAAACGTACAACATTTGGACCAGCAATAAGACTCAGTAAACCTTCTTCGCCCGCAAGGTTATTAATATCTTTTGCTTTACCAGCAAATTTGTCTTTTAAAGCACAACCAATCAATAAACCTTCACCGCGAATCGTCTCAAAGATTTCATACTTTTCATTTAATTGATTTAAAGCTTTTTTATAATAATCATGACGCTCTTTAATGCCTTTCAGAACTTCAGGTGTATTAATAAACTCAAATACTGCACCAGCAACCGCACTTGCTAGCGGGTTACCACCATAAGTCGTACCATGTGTACCGACAGAAAAATGCGGAGCAAACTTATCGGTTGTTAACATTGCACCGACTGGGAAACCGCCACCTAGTGCTTTTGCAGTCGTTAACACATCTGGAATAACACCAGAGTTCATATAGGCATAAAGTGCACCTGTACGGCCTACACCCGTTTGCACTTCATCAAAAATAAGTAAGGCACCGAACTGATCACATAGTGCTCTTAAGCCTTTTAAAAATTCGATGTCAGCAGGAATAACGCCGCCTTCACCTTGGATCGGCTCAACAATAACTGCACAAGTTTGCTCATTAATGACTGCTTTAGCCGCTTCTAAATCATTATAAGCAACATGGCTAATACCGTTTGGAAGTGGTGCGAAGTCTTGTGAATATTTAGGTTGGCCACCCGCTGAAACGGTAAATAAGGTACGGCCGTGGAACGCATTGTTAAATGCAACGATACCGCTTTTACCAGCTATACCACTGTCTAGCCCAACTTTACGCGCAAGTTTTAAAGCTGCTTCATTCGCTTCTGCACCTGAGTTACAGAAGAAAACCTTGTTTGCAAATGTATTTTCAGTGAGTTGTTTTGCAAGGCGTAGTACGGGTTCATTGGTATAACCATTACCGACGTGCCAAAGTTTTTTTGCTTGTTCTGTTAACGCATTGACTGCCACTGGATGCGCATGACCTAATGCATTTACTGCAATCCCGCCTGCAAAATCGATATATTCTTTATTTTCTTGATCCCAAATACGTGAACCTTCGCCACGTACCGGAATGAAATTTGCCGGTGCAAAAACTGGAACCATCCAGTCGTTAAAGTCATTACGAGAAACTGCAAAATTATTCATCTTATCTAGTCCATTAAATTGAATTATTAGGCTTAACCGATGCCCCTATTATTCAAAATCAAATTGATTCACAAAATTTGTAATTCAGTCAAAAATGAATTAATTTTTACCAATCTGATAATTGACAATTACAATATGGATAACATTGATCAAATTATTTTAGGTTTGCTTAAAGATAACGCACGGATGTCTGTTACTGAGTTAGCCGAAAAAGTTCATGTTTCAAGAGCAACGGTAAAAAAGAGAATCGAGTATTTAGAGTCTTCAGGCATCATTACCGGATATACAGTACGGTTTAAACCCAATGCAGAACGGAACGTCATCCGTGCATGGATGAGCATTATGGTTGAAGGGACCAAAGCGCAGTCTGTGATTAAAGAATTACGCCTAGAAAGTGCCGTGGAATGTCTACATAAAACGAATGGCAAATGGGACATTTTGGTCGAGCTACGCTCTGATACTTTAGAAAACTTCGATAAAGTTTTAGAAAGAATCAGAAACATTTCAGGTATTTATAATAGTGAAACCAGCATTCTGCTTGCGAGTCATAAGACCTAATCATTCACTTTAATTTCAAATAATAAGAACGAAAAATTGATGGGCTAAGCATAAGGTTTGGCTCATCAAGCTGCTCTCGATTAGAAAATTCTTCAATTGTCTTTCATCAAATCTACTGAACTAGTACGACAATCAACTTCTCCTAAAAATCGTCAATAAATTTTTAATATTTTTTAAATAATCAAATCAAAAACTTAAAATCCAATTTGATTTAAATTCCAACTTTTTTCACTCAATCCCCTCATCAAAGCATTTGACAGAAAATTTAAAACATAATACATATAGTATTATATGTTATATGTTAAAACCTAAGGAAAAGGTATAAAAAATGGCTAAAACTCAACTACAACACTTCATTAACGGCGAATATGTTGCTAGCAAAGGAAATGATTATTTCGACTTGGTAAGCCCAGTAACTGGTGAAGTTTATGCACAATCACCGAATGCAACCGAGGCAGAAGTTGATGCAGCTTATGCCGCTGCAAAAGAAGCATTTAAAATTTGGGGACGCAGTACACCTTCGACTCGTCAAAAAGCATTACTGAATTTAGCAGATGCTATTGAAGCAAATGCTGATCGTTTGATTGAAGCGCAAAGTCGTAATACGGGTCAGTTAAAACATTTAATCGCATCTGAGGAAGTAGGTGCATCAGCAGATCAGGTTCGTTTCTTTGCAGGTGCTGCTCGCCTACTCAATGGCACTGCTTCAGGTGAATATTTAGAAGGTTTAACCTCTTCTATTCGCCGCGAACCTGTCGGTGTAGTTGGACAAGTTACACCTTGGAACTATCCACTCATGATGGCTGTTTGGAAAATTGCTCCAGCTTTAGCCGCAGGTAACACAGTAGTACTTAAACCAAGTGATACTACGCCTGAAAGTACGCTTTTACTGGCAGAAATTGCTGCACCATTTTTCCCTAAAGGTGCATTTAACGTAGTGTTAGGTCAAGCTCAGGTGGGTTCAAAAGTTGTATCACATAAAACCCCTGCACTTGTTTCGATTACAGGCTCAGTTCGTGCGGGATTACAAGTTGCAGCTTCTGCCGCAGCAAATCTAGCGAAAGCGCATCTTGAGCTTGGTGGTAAAGCACCTGTAGTGGTTTTTGAAGATGCTGACCTAGACAAAGCAGTTGAAATGATTGCTTTAACAGGCTATTTCAACGCAGGCCAAGACTGTACTGCAGCAACACGTGTCATTGTGGCTGAATCTGTTCATGATGAATTTTTAAGCAAGTTGGTTGAAGCTGCAAAAAATACCCGTTTTGGTGAACCCGATGATCAAGACGCACTTTATGGCCCACTTAACAATGCCAACCAATTGAAAAATGTTAAAGCCTTTATCGACAACTTACCTGCTCACGCCAAAGTTGAAACAGGTGGAAAACAAGCAGACCGTCCGGGCTTCTATTTTGAACCAACTGTTATTAGTGGTTTAAAACAACACGATGAAGCCATTCAAAATGAAATTTTTGGACCAGTGATTACCGTTCAAAAATTTACCGATGAAAATGATGCGATTGAAAAAGCCAACGATGTTGAATATGGCTTAGCTTCAAGTGTTTGGACTAAAGATCATGCCCGCGCCACTCGTCTTTCTCGTGAACTCGATTTCGGTACAGTTTGGATTAATACCCATATTCCTTTAACCGCAGAAATGCCACACGGCGGCTTCAAAAAGTCAGGATATGGTAAAGATTTATCTGGTTACGGATTTGAAGAATATACCCGTGTTAAACATGTGATGAGTTCAAACGAATAATAACAATGCGTTTTGAAAGGAGATCAAAATGAATAAGCAAGAAATGAAAGACTTGGTGACTAAAGCCCATCACGAGCTTTTTAATTTGCACGACACCACTGCTTTAGACCGTTATTTTTCTGAAGACTTTATAGAGCACTCACCACTCGTTGCAAATGGTATTTCAGGTCTTCGTCAATTGGTAGAAGATTGTCCCGATATGCAACACGAAGCTGTACGTGTACTAGCAGATGGTGACTTGGTTGCAATTCATGGCCGCTTTCAAGGATTAGATGAAAACCCGTTAGTTGGCTTTGATATTTACCGAGTGAAAGATGGCAAAATTGTGGAACATTGGGATGGACTGGTAGCAGAAGCTGCACCCAATGTGAGTGGTAGAACCCAACTAGATGGTCCGACTGAAATCGTCACTCACCATGACCCAGAGGAAAATCGTGAGATTGTGACCTCTTTCTTTAAGAAGTCATTAATTGATGGCAATTACGAAGCATTTAAAGAATACACTCACAACGATCAGTTCATTCAACATAGTCCAGACATTGGCGATGGTGTTAAAGCAGTCATTGATTTTTTGAACAATATCCGTAATGAAGGACAAGGTTTGGTATACTCCAAAACGCATCGCTCCATTGCTGATGGTCAATTTGTCTTGACACATTCCGAAGGAAGTATTGCCGGAAATCGACATGCCTATTTTGAATTATGGCGTGTAGATAATGGCAAAATTGTTGAACTTTGGGATGCAATACCAGCTGTGCCTGAAGATGAACAGGCCGTCCATCAATATGGCGTGTTTTAATCATTTATCCGTTTCATTAAGCTAAGTCTCTGACTTAGCTTTTAGAGAATTCGCCATGTCAGCATATACGATAATTTTTGCACCTATCGCTCAGGCAACTCGATCGGAACAAGTTGTGGAACGCTTGGAAAATGCAATTATCTCTGGATTGCTCAAAAGCAATGAACAGCTTCCTAACGAGGCGGATCTAGCTCGCTTAATGGGAGTGTCACCCATTACGGTCCGTGAAGCGTTAAATACTTTACGCGTAAAAGGCCTGATTGATACACGACGCGGGCGAAACGGCGGAAGCTTTGTTTGTGAGTTACCTTCCGATTTACTCTTAAACAAGCACCCTCTTCGCCAAGCGTCCAATGAATATCTAGCTGATTTAGGCGAATTTCACAGTGCAATTTTAAGCCATGGTGCATATTTGGCAGCACAGAGAACCACTGAATATGAATTAGGCAAAATTAAAGAGCTTATTGATCAATTTGAACAGGCCGTTGAAGCAGACACACGTGCTCAACTTGATTTACGTTGCTTATTAACACTCACCTCTTTTGCTCAATCAGCTCGCCTGGCAAATCAAGAGTTAACCATACAAGCCGAATGGGCACCGCTCATTGCTGTGCTTTACCAAGATGATCAGTTTCATCAATCGGTCGTCGCTCAATACCATCAACTTTTATCATCTTTTGTTCAAGGCAATGAAGATGATGCTGTTATTCAAGCGCGAAAAATCATTTCGATGCTAACAGACCAAATGCTTCGATATAAGTTATCTATCGAATAAAAACAATAAAGTAGAGCGCTTATAAAGTATCAAGTGAGAAATACGGAATTTTAGGAGTTATAGGAATGACCCAACATTTAGATATAGAAGAGCTTCAAAATTTGTTAAAGACGGTGGTTGAGGAAACGACAGCCATTACAGAAAAGCTGGCGACCAAAGCGAGCAAAATTCTTTCAAAACATGAACCTGAAAAAACCAAAGACGTTAAGCTTTCAGGTTCAGAGCGTTCAGCTTTGCAAAAGGAAATTAAAAAGGCCTTACAGGAAAGCCATTACAGTCAAGGTATTGGTTTTGCAAGTTATAGCCCTGCAACGCAAGAAGAGCAAGATTATTGGACACTCGAATGGTGGTATAAAAAAGAAGATCAGTTACAACAAGCTAAACTTGAAAACTATCAAAATGCTCAGCGATTTCTAGACTTTCGCTCTTTTGAATGGTTCCATAAACCTGCTCAAAATAAAAGTCCGTGCATCCATGGGCCTTATGTTGACTACATTTGCAATGGCGCATACACCATCACCCTTGCCCATCCGGTCATGATTCGTGATCAATTTATCGGTGTGATTGCTACCGATATTTTAGTTTCCGCACTCGAAAAAATTCTTATGCCGAAGCTTAAAAACATTAAACAAAAAGCAATTGTGATTAACGACTCTTCTAGAGTGATTACTTCAAATGATATCACCATCAGAACAGGCACATTATTTAAAGGCCAAAGCCCCGAGCAGTTTCTGTCACGACCGTGTCAATCTTTTCAACTGGTCGTGATCTAGAGTTATATCAAAGATATAAGTATTTGATCTTGCTTTAGGGCATCACCAAGGCGAAACAGCCACCCACTTTTGTACAAACTTTCTCCAAATAGACGTGTTTATTCAAGTCTAGGGGAAGTTTTGGCTCAAAAATAGCATCGCTTTTCCGGATGAAAAGCAAAACAACGAATTTGAGGTTGAAATGACATGGAAAATAAAACGTCTTCCTTAAAAAAACTGTCTCTTTGGCAAGTCACGATTATTGGTATTGCCTACATGACCCCTATGACGGTGTTTGACACTTTCGGTATTGTCTCTGGCATTACCAATGGACATGTGCCACTGGCATATTTGCTCGCACTTGGTGCCATGTTACTTACCGCTTGGAGCTATGCAAGATTTAGTCAAAATTCAGAAAAATCAGGCTCGGCATATAGCTATACTGCTGAAAGTTTAGGGCCTAAAAGTGGTTTTTTTGTCGGTTGGTGTTCACTACTCGACTATTTGTTATTACCCCTCATTAATGTTTTGCTAGCTGCGATTTATCTCACAGCCCTTATCCCAAGCCTGCCTTACTGGTTCTGGGTGCTTGTATCGGCAAGCCTAGTCACTTTAGTGAATTGTTTCCGCATTCGATTACTCGCCAATTTAAGCCTGTTGTTTGTGTTTGCACCGATCATACTCATGGTCATTTTTGTTTATTTAGTGATTAAGGGTATTGGCTCGACTCAAGGTTATGAGCATGTGCTTACTTTGGCGCCACTCTGGCATGAGCACCAATCTTTACTCCCACTCGTTGCGGGTGCCTCAGTTTTGTGCTTTTCATTTTTGGGCTTTGATGCGGTTACCACGCTTTCTAATGAAACCAAACAACCCACCAAAAATATTCCTCGTGCAGTCATGTTAACAACTCTCGCTGGCGGGCTTATTTTTTTCACAGCCGCTTGGTTTATTCAGCTATATTTTCCAAATAATCTACGCTTTCAACATCCTTCAGAAGCATTACCTGAAATTGTGCTTTACGTGGGTGGTGCTTTTTTCCAATCCGTATTCTTATGCGGACAAATTATGAACACAGTCGCCTCTGGCCTTGCCTCTCATGCCAGTGCTTCACGTTTACTGTATATAATGGGTACCGATAATATTTTCCCTAAAAAGTATTTTGGGACAATTCATATCTCATTAGGTACACCATTTTTTTCGGTTTTGTTTGTTGGTCTTATTTCAATGTCCGCGGTTTTTCTAGATTTAGCCCAAGTCGTAAGCCTCATCAGCTTTGGTGCCCTAGTCGCTTTTACAGCCGTAAATTTCTCTGTTTTTATGAAGTTTTATATTAAAGATAAACAGCGCGCAGGTTTTAAAAACAAATTTCTAAACCTATTTTTACCGCTTATCTCTGTAATCAGCATTATTTGCCTCTGGCTTAATCTTGACTCATCTTCACTGATTTTTGGATGTTTCTGGTTAGCTTTGGGTATTCTCCTATTTATCTATAAAACGATTAAAAAACAAAGCATTGCTATTAGTAATGCTTATTAATATTTAAGGAAATTTGTCATGAAAATTATTTCTAAACCTCAACTTTTAAAAGACGTGGAATATAAACCAAGTAAATCTCTACAGGTAGGCAAAGAGTGGAGCTGGTTAAATCCGAAACATGCAAAATTTGAGGCTACCACTATAGAAGGCACATCGGTAGATAACCCAGCGAACTACTATGAAAGCTCAATTTCTGATTGGCATACTTTTGACAGTTTAAAAGCTGATATTGAATGTGATGTCGTGGTTATTGGTGGTGGTTTATTAGGTTCATCTACAGCCTTACATTTAGCTGAACAAGGCGTAGAGACTGTTTTATTAGAAAAAAATCGCATTGGTAGCGCAGCTTCTGGACGCAATGGCGGACAACTTACCCCTGGTTTAGCTCGCTGGGAAGCTCAAGAAATGGCCGATCGCTTGAGTTATGAAGATGCCAAAAAACTCTGGCATTTTACCTCTACAGAAGCGATGCAACTCATTGATGACATCTCGGAAAAATACCAACTCAACTTTGACCGCAAATACGGCCACATTACTGCCGCTGTTCATGAAGGGCATTTAGTCGGTTTAACACAAGGCGCCGATGCACGAAAATATTTAGGTGAAGACCATACCCGCATTGTGGGTAAACATGAACTCATGGACTATATTAAGTCTGATTATTACACAGGTGGTTTAATTGATGAGTTGGGTGGACAAATTCATCCTTTAGCTTTAAACCGTGGCTTAATTTATGGCTTTTGCCAAAATGGCGGTACTGTTTATGAGCAAACAGAAGTCCTTTCAATAGAAGAAAAAGCAGATGGTATTTATGTTCAAACTGCAAATGCTGTTGTAAAAGCTAAAAAGTCTGTAGTGTTAGCCGTGCACCATGCTTCGTTTAAACTTTTATCAGAGCAAAACAATACTACTATTCCGTTTTACACTTATGTTGCGACGACTGCCCCGCTAGAGCTTGATACAAAAGAACTTTTACCATTTGGACATCCAGTATATGACACACAGTTCCAAATTGATTACTACCGTCCCGTGTTTAACAACCGCTTATTATTTGGTGGTCAAGGTACAGGAACATGCTGGGGACCAGAAAAAACATTAAATTATTTAGAACATCGAATTCACACTGTTTTCCCTCAAATTAAAAATCTAGAGATGGATTTTGTCTGGAGTGGCACCACTGATTTAACCGTAAATGGTGCAGTCGATAGCCGTAAATTTGGCAATAAATTCCCAATTTATGCTGTTCACGGCTGGAGCGGTCACGGCGTTGCTCAGACGGTACGTATTGGTAAAGCCATTGCAAATGACTTTGTTGGGCAATCTAACGACTTTGAAATGTTATCTAAAATTGACCATCAAAATATTATCTTTGGTCGTACCCTTGCACCCGTTGTTATTCCACTCGCTAAAAGCATGTATGGTATTGGTGCAATGATTAATCCGGGCAAAATGGTGTCTTTCTAATTTATTAAAATAACTAATTTTCAAAAAAAGGATTCGTATAGCTTTGTACGGATCCTTTTTATTTAGCTGAGTAAAATCCTTTTCAAACTAGGTTATCCCTAACCAATCTATTACAATAGCGCCAGCTTTTTTATTCAGCGCATATATTTTGAGCAATTCATCTTCCCAATTAAAACGCGGACTTAAAAATCGCCATATCCAGTTAATCGCTATGGGTGGTGCTGTCGGGACAGGTTTATTTTTAGGCTCTGCACAAGTCATCCAGTCTGCTGGTCCTTCTATTATTTTAGGTTATGCCATTGTCGGTTTGGTCGCATTTTTAATTATGCGCCAAATGGGTGAAATGATCGTAGAAGAACCTGTGGTCGGTTCCTTTAGTTACTTTGCACAAAAATATTGGGGGAAATTCCCCGGTTTTTTATCGGGCTGGAACTATTGGGTTGTTTATATTCTGGTCGCGATGACCGAACTGACAGCAGTTGCTAAATATGTGCATTACTGGTGGCCCCATATTCCTGCTTGGATATCAGCCTTATTTTTCTTTGTTTTGGTCACATGTTTGAACTTAGGCAACGTTAAATTTTATGGCGAATCTGAGTTTTGGTTAGCTATTATTAAAGTTGCGGCGGTCATTGCCATGATCGTGTTTGGCTTATATTTATTGCTTACCGCGGGTAATGACTCTATCGCTAGCTTCTCAAACTTATGGCAGCATGGCGGATTTTTCCCGCATGGGTTCTCGGGCCTATTTTATATGCTCGCCTTTTTAATGTTTGCTTTTGGCGGTATTGAACTGATTGGAATGACTGCCGCTGAAGCCGAAAATCCAGAAAAAAGCATTCCACAAGCCATTAACCAAGTCATCTTTCGAATCTTGGTTTTCTATGTGGCTTCGCTTGCTATCATCATGTCACTCATTCCGTGGAATCAGCTTGACCTCGGTGGTTTAGATAAAAGTCCATTTGTGATGATTTTTAGCCAGCTTGGTATTGGTTGGGCAGCGCATTTGCTTAACTTTATTATTTTAACAGCCGCACTGTCTGTTTATAACAGCGGCATGTACGCAAACAGCCGTATGTTATATGGCCTAGCAGTACAAGGCCATGCATCCAAAATTTTTACAAAAGTCAGTAAACAAGGGGTTCCAACACCTGCTGTTATCTTTTCTTCTATCCTAATTTTTGGTTGTGTATTACTGAATTATTTTATCCCAGAAGAAGCTTTAAGCTATCTCATGTACATGGCCGTGGCTGCACTAGTTTTAAACTGGGCAATTATTAGCTTTACGCATTTAAAGTTTAAACGCGCTATGAAACTTGAAAATAAAGTTGCCAAGTTCCCTGCATTAATTTCACCTTTAAGTAACTATATTGTTTTGATTTTCATTGGCATGATTTTATATATCATGTGGACTCAAGGATTTGAAAAATCGGTGATTTTAATTCCAATCTGGATTACATTCATGTTTGGATTATATAAATTTCTGAGTTGGAAAAAAGCACTCTAATATTCAAAAAAGGCTTATTCAAACTGGATAAGCCTTTTATCATTTATCAGCTTGTCACCCTAAGCAACTTCAGAAAATCTATTCAAAAAACCATTCACATTCTATTCATCATTATTAAATTGTTCTCTACTAGACACATGGATATGTAAGCCTTAGTCATTCTAAACATTGGTATTTAATGAGATAATTATTAAAGTACAAGTGTTTACATGATCTATAAATATTTGTGTCAATGTTCAGCTAAAATCAAAACAGACCAGTTTATCGTTACGATCACTCAATAGGCAAAAGATACTGCATCGCAAGATAGGTTCTTTACCCACTGCACTGATTTAGCCGTCAACTGTGTCACTCAATGATGAAAGACAGGAAATTTTATGGAAAAAGCTCTGCAATGTCCTAAGTGTGGTTCTACAGAAATTGAAGCACGTGACCATGACAAATTACTTAGAACAACTGGCGGTGTTTTACTCACAGCTGCCGGTACAACGGCAGGCACTGTAGGTGGCGCTGCGACCGGTGCTACTGTTGGAGCAGCTATTGGTACTGTTGCTGGTCCTTTAGGTGTAATTGTTGGCGGAACTGTAGGGACTTTTGTTGGTGCCATTAGTGCAGGAATTACTGGCGGTGTAGTTGGTAATATTTTTGGTAAGAAAGCTGGCGTAATAATCGACAAGAATATTTTTCAAGATTATCGCTGTTTAAAATGTAAATACCGCTTTAAGCAAAAGAAGTAATTTAAATTAAATAGGAGAACTAGTTGCTCTAGCTCTCCTACCTAATCAAAAAATTTATAAACTATCTGGAATAATAAATTTTTATCTAGCATTTCATATAATTAATCTAGATAGCAGCCTATTTTTAATAAAGTAAAACTTTAGTTAAGACTTTAATTTACTTAGCTACTACTCCATCTTGTTGATATTTTGGTGAACGTGGACCATATAACAACCCCATACCCGGATTATAAGTCGTCGGGGTAAAAAGTTGAGTATTTACCATACTCGCTAATGGATAAGCCCGATCAGTAAAGCTGCCAGCAATCTGTTCAACTAAAGCACCGACGACCATTCCGATTAAACCCGCATTACCATCATTACTTGCTTGAACAAGTTTTTTCTCACCTGTCCAAATCACATCTCCAGTTTTTAAATCAACAAGCTTTGCATCAGCACTTACTGTCGCGACACTCTGAATCACTTGGTATTTAGAACCATATTCTTTAATTCGAATATATAAAGCTGCGTCTGCACCAAAAATCTCTTGTAATTTCTGGGGTGCAATAGACTGAGCATCACTACCATTAGTAACCCCATTCTCTTTAAACATATTGTCTACGACAGAGATTGGGAAAACGTAATAACCAGCTTCTGCCACAGGTGCCACCACAGTAGGCCAATAACTATAAGTCGCTTTTACATCAGGCGAATCATTGACTGGAGGCAATACCAAAATCGATTTTGGCATATGAGCTTTATAAGCTGTAATATCTTTATTAGGTTGTGGAGTAACGGCACATCCAGTAAATGCAAGGCTAGAGATAACCAAACCAGCAATTAGAAATTTCTTCATCATGATTTTGCATTCCCACCATTAGCATTCATTTTTTGCAATAAGCGATCCATTAAAACTGTAGATTCTGGATATACTTGTCGTTCAAGCTGGAAATTCTCAATTGCTTTTTGAGAATTATTCTCTTGTAAATACAATAATCCTAAATGTGCATATAAACCTGGCGGAACGGCTAAGCCCTTGCCTTTAGTTTTCTCAATTTCAGCTTCTAATTTTGTGATTTGCGTACTTGGTGTCGCTTTCTCAGGTGAGTTATACATCAAATAGGTTTGATGAGTATAAGTTCCCCAATTATATAAAGGTTGAGGACCAGCGGCACACCCAACCAATCCCATAGCAAGAAAACTGCTTAAAAGAATTTTTTTCATTTAACACATATCCAAAATTATTGAATTGACCAACGGTTATTTTGAATATCTGTTACAAGATTATTAACTGCTTCACGAACAGCTAAATCAAGTACTTTGCCATTTAAAGTCGAATCATAAGAAGCTGTAGAGCCAAAACCTAATACTTCACGAGCACCTAAGGCATATTCACCCGCACCTTGTACGGAATGCACGACTTCAGATGTTTTTACATCAACGACATTTAGATTAACTTTTGCATAAGCAACTTGCTGTTTACCGCGACCTAAAATACCAAATAATTGCTGATCACCTACTTCTTTGCGACCAAACTCAGATACGTCACCTGTGAGAACATAACGAGCACCTTTAATAGATTGGCTTGTATTACTATACCCAACTTCTTGTTTAATCTCAGATAAATTGTCTCGATTTAAAACTGTAAAATAACCAGTTTGCTGTAAATGTGTCTCAAGAATAGTTTTCGCCTGTCCGCCTAGACGGTCTACATTGTCAGAGAAAACACCTCTCATATAACTAGAGCGGTTATCAAACTTACCGATAGAAACAGGAGCCTTTACTCCCGTATATTTAATTTGTGATGTAGCTACAGTTACTTGCGGGCTTTGTATCGTTCTTGAAGTTTCAGTAGTTGAACAAGCAATTAAACCGAAAGAACTCAAAGTAGTAATGATTAATATTTTTTTCATGTTACTCTATAATGATTACAAAATATAAAGAATACATATTATATACAAAAAGACTATCAAATAGTCTAACAATTTAACCATTGAGTAAAAAATACTATTTTTTATTTTATGGATATTTAAATAATAAAAAGCTCCTATTTTGATAGGAGTTATTCGAGTTTGTTTAAAGTGCAATATGCCTGGCTGTCCACAGCATTTAAAAAATAATCCAACAATTGCTCCCTTTCACTAGCTTTATTTGGATCTAAAAGTTGGATGATTGCGCCATCAATCATAAATAAAATCATGTTTGCATCAGCTTTTAAGCCACGACTTTCTAGACTAAATATCAAATCAAAAAGTTCTTTAAGTAGCCATTTTCTATATTCAATCGCCATGCGGTAAGCTCGAGGATAAAGCAGTTTTAATTCAAAAATGGCTTTAAACAAAAGATGGTAAAGACTATTTATATCGACATGTAAGCGGGCAATTTCTTTGAGTTTATCGGCTACGTTTGGTAGCGATGTGAATAGACAATTGCCAGAACTTCTTCTTTGAGTCGGCTGTTTTGAAAGATTAGGCACATTTCAACAAGCCGTTCTTTCGAGTGAAAGTAGTTATAAAACGTCGCTTTTTGAATTTTGGATTTTTTAATAATCAGGTCTACGCCTGCATTATGAAATCCATACGTGGTAAAAAGTTGGATAGCGGTTTGAACCACCTGTAATTTTTTGGAAGATATTTCTAAAGTTGGCATAGTTTTACCGTTATAAATTCTTGTTGTTTCTAAATGAGATAAAAAGCCTGTGCCGTTTCTGGGAGAAAAAAAGGCACAGCAAAGCCGTAAGACGGTGCTTGGCACATCTCAAGTTTTGTAGTTACTAAGTTTTAAGTAAAAATGACTTAAAGCCTGAAAACCTTATGGCGTTCAAGCTGCTGTAAATTTTTAAGTTGTGTCGATATAGACTTTGGCAAAGGCTGCCAAGAAATAATGAATGTGCAAAGCCAACTCCTTTTTTTATTGGGAGTTCTGCCAAATCATTAAAATTATGGTGGCAGAACGAAAGGGGGTTCGCAGACTGGTCATAGATCCAGCACACCCGTGGGTGTCCCCCTCCCGTTCTGAACTGCACCCCATAAGTTAGACTTTTAAAACTTATGAGGTGTGCTCTATGCCAATTCCGAAGCATTCAAAAGAGTTAAAATTAAAAGTCATTCAAGCTTATTTAGAGGGAAGTAAAGGATATAAAATCCTTTCACAAGAATTTAATGTAGATCTCCAAACCATCCGCTTATGGATTGAAAACTATAAGGCACAAGGTGAAGATGGCCTGAATGTTAAAACTAAAAAAACCTACTACTCTTCCGAATTTAAAATCAAGGCTGTACAAA
>NZ_GG753600.1:1009748-1144102 GCF_000163635.1 Acinetobacter sp. SH024
CTCGTAAAGGAAATTGCTTAGATAATGCTGTAATAGAAAGCTTCTTTGGAATATTAAAATCGGAATGCTTTCATGGTGAAAAATTTCAATCAACTGATGAGTTAGAGAAAAACTATACGAGAGTACATTCATTATTATAATCATGAGAGAATCAAGGTGAAGCTACAAGGTTTATCCCCTGTACAATATAGAAACCAGTTTTTAAAAACTGCTTAACTAACTGTCCAACTTTATGGGGTCAGATCATTCCACCGTAGAGGGGGCACGAGGGGCTAGACACTAAAGGTATAAAACCTTTAATGCTTCTATGAGACGGTCTGCGACAACCGACTGGCAATGTGGCCAGCATGCGAAGAATAGTATTCAACTCTCTTACAGTCAAGCACACAAAATGACATTTGTTTTAAATTAGATCATTAAAAAGTAAGGATAAATAATGAATGAGTTATTGTTAAATTGGGGTTTATAACGGGATTGAAATTTATATAGATATATTAGTTTTAACAGGTAAGATGAGAATATAAAAATGGTAAATGATGAAATTAATGATGTAGAAATTTTTTCTTAGAATTACTACTAAATTTACAATCACAATAAGTCACCGATGCCTTTAAACCTATTATTTATACTTCTCGCGATAAGCTTTCTGCTCGAAACAACTCAATAAGAATATAATGGTAAAAATAGTTGTTTGCTTTTCATTCTATTTATTTCAATTTATAAAAAACATATAATATTCTCAATAGTTTTCTAATTATCTATTACATTCAATCAAGATCATATATTTTCAATAAAGAGAATAAAATGCAAGACCAAGCTTTAACCTCTCTTCCTCAAGATGTAAATGAGGATCAAAATATTACAACTCCACCAATTTCACACTCAGGAATTCATCATTTTAAGTTTCATGGGAATGCCTCAGAATATTTTGGAATCTGGATCGTTAATATTCTTTTGACTATTATTACTTTAAGCTTATATGCACCTTGGGCTAAAGTTCGTCGCTTACGCTATTTCTATGGCAATACAGAATTTTTTGAACGCCGCTTTGATTTTACAGGGATTCCAACCAAGATTTTGATTGGACGTTTAATTGCATTAGGAATTTACGTCGTATTTGCAATTTCATCACAGTATTCAATGATTGCGACTGTGGTTGGGCTAGTTGCATTATATGCAGCAGTACCTTGGCTAATTCGTGCTACTTTGCGTTTTACTGCAAGAAATAGTAAATTCGGCAACGCACGTTTTTATTTTGGTGGAACAATAAAAGAATCTTATAAAGTCTTTCTTTTGAGTATATTGGTATATATTTTTACTTTAGGAATCTTTACACCTGTAGCTATTTGGCTATATAAAAAATATTATCTTAACAACTTATATGCTGGACAATTAAATTTTAAATTAAACGCGAAATGGTCTGCATATATGGCTGCAGTTTATATACCAGTTTTTATTGCAATTGGTATAATTGCTATTTTTTCAATCATTTACTTTGCTATGGCAGGAACAATTTCTGGGTTCTCACCAAACGCTATATTCTTCGGAATATTTACGGTATATGCACTTATTGGATTATTTATTTATCCATTAATTGCTGCTCGTATTTTTATTACGACATGGAACAATACTACAATTGGGAACAGTCAATTTAAAACAGACTGTAACCAATGGCGTTTCGCATGGATTGTAGCCTCGAACTGGATTGTAAAAATCTTATCCCTAGGTTTAATGTCTGCTTGGGCTGCAGTTCGTATTCACAAATATCAGATTGAATCGATGAGTTTAATTTTATTAGATGATCCAGATCAAATGATGAATCTAGCTCAACAAGAGCAAAGTGCTTTAGCTGAAGAAATCAGTGATATTTTTGATATCGACATCTCTTTATAACAATCTGAGTTTAATAATTTATGTCCCACGCAGTAGATATCACTTTCTATGATGGCCTAGTGTCTAAACCATACCCTGCTCAGATTTCAGCTCAATCTGAATCTGAAGTTCTAATTCGGTATGGTGAGCAATTAGAACTTCAGCGTCATTATCAATATAGTGATATGAAATTGATTGGTGCGCTGGGACAGTTACACCCAGTAATTGAATTATCTGATGATGCACGGATTGAATTTCATAGTGCATTACCTGAATGGTTTAATTACACAACTAAAAAGGTTCAACATTCGATCTGGAAATTTGAACGCTCTCCGGGTCTTATTCTTTTTAGTGTAATTTTTGTGATTACTTTTGCGATCAGTCTAGTCAAATGGGGTGTTCCAGCAACGTCCCATTATCTTGCTTTTCAATTACCTGAGAATACTTTAAAGAAACTAGGTGATGAAGCAGAGAATTATGTATTAAATAATTGGACTGCACCCAGCCAATTAGCACAAACCCAAAAAGATCAAATTACTAAACAATATTTGAATACTGTTGCTGAAAACAAACCAGCTAAATTAGTCTTCCGTAAAGGCGATCAGTTAGGGGCTAATGCTGTAGCGCTACCCAATAATACGATTATTATCACAGATGAACTGATCAAATTGGCACATACGAATCAAGAAATCTTAGGCGTATTAGCCCATGAACAAGGCCATTTGGTTTATCGCCATAGTTTGCAACAAGGGTTAACGAGTTTAGGCCTAAGTATATTATACATTGCAATGACAGGAGATAATTCAGACTTATTTACGTCCTTACCTGCCGCTATGATTGGTGCAAATTACTCACGTAAATTTGAATCCGAAGCCGATCTATATGCTTTACAGTTGATGGATAAGAAGCATATCGAAGTCTCACACTTTGCAAATTTCTTACAACGTTTAAGCGATACAACAGAAGAAGGTATCGATAAAAAGAATCAGGCCAACCCACCAACTTCTCAGGAAGAATCTTCAGCTAATAAACTATCTACAGCTGTTCTTGATGCTTTATCCTCTCATCCTGCAACCGAAGAGCGTATTCGAATGGTTCATGATTTTGAGAAAAAACAGAAAGGCGCACAAAATAATTTATAGGCTCACAAAGTCTATCTAGAAAATTTATGGTCTTTAGGAAGTGGAGCATCACATGGTTGATCTGTCTTTACGTTGACCATTTTCACAGGTCCATCATTGTAGATTGTTACCTTGCAGCCTTTTACGACATATTCCTGTTGAATACCACCGTACATTTCATCCTCAGAAACAGGAGATGCAACGTCACAAGCCTCGTCAGCACGGCATATATCCTCTTGCCCACCTACAGCTTCTGCTCCAGCAGCTTCCATTACATCTACAGCACTCTCCTGTACTTCAGCATCTACAGCTTGTATCTTTGCTGCATACGTATTTGAAAGATTTATCATAAGAAAAATTGCAAGAAATAACTTACTACAGTGATTTATTAGATTCATGAACTATCCATACCTATTAATTGAAATTCGGTACATATCAGGCGATTTTAATTTGCAAGTTAGTGATGCAAAGGGCTTAGTATTATAAGGAGCTATTCTACCCATAATTATACATATAGCAGCAATAGTCGTCCCGAAAGAATTCATCAAACAATTACAAGATATTGACCATTATGAGGGTGCGATTAACTGCACAATATAAAATTAAACTGAAATCAAAATCTGTCTAACTCAATCCAAATTTTTATGTGGGGTAGAATGAGGGGTAAAATAATAGATATAAAAAAAGCCCCTGTTTTTAACAGGGGCTTTTCGAATTTGGCGGAAGCGGTGAGATTCGAACTCACGGAGGACTCACACCCTCGTCGGTTTTCAAGACCGGTGCATTAAACCGCTCTGCCACGCTTCCATGTGCGTAAGAATACAAAGCTTATTCATTTTATTCAAGAAAAATATCATCGCTTTGTGTTCAAGTGCATATTGTTTCATCAATTTTACAGTTGAGCAGCCAATTCTGCTCCTTCTTTGATCGCACGCTTCGCATCTAGCTCTGCTGCAAGCTTTGCACCACCAATAATATGGTAGTTCGCTATAGTCGACTCGCCTTCTTTTGGCATCAAGTCTTTTACTGACTCTTGACCTGCACACACCACAACCGTATCTACACGTAAAAGTTGATCTTGCCCATTGTGCTCAATCCAAAGCCCTTCATCAGTGACTGCTTTATATTGCACACCACGCAGCATACGTACGCCATGCTTTTTAAGCTGTGCACGGTGTACCCAACCCGAAGTCTTGCCAAGGCCAATACCGAGTGGTGTGGTTTTACGTTGTAATAAATAAATTTCACGGATCGCTGGTTCAACGACTGGCGGCTGCATCCCCCCTTCAGAAATATAGTTTGGATCTGGGTCCACCCCCCATTCACGTTGCCAGTCGGCTAAAGGTTGAGGCTGTGGTTGATGTGGCGGTTTAAGTAAAAATTCTGACACGTCAAAACCAATACCACCCGCACCAATCACTGCAACTTTTTGTCCAACTTCTGCTCCTTTTAGAACTTGAGCATAAGAAAGGACTTGTGGCGCGTCGCTTCCTTCAATTTTTAATGCACGAGGGATTACACCTGTTGCAACAATCACTTCATCAAAACCTTCACGTTCAAGCTGCTCACGATTTACGCGAGTATTTAAACGTACATCCACCCCTGTTTTTTCCAGTTGGACTTTAAAGTAGCGGATCGTCTCGTGAAATTCTTCTTTGCCCGGTACAACTTTGGCAAAGTTAAATTGGCCACCTACATCAGAAGTTGCCTCAAACAGCGTCACTGCATGGCCACGGCTTGCCGCAACAGTTGCCGCCGACATACCCGCTACTCCGCCGCCCACAACTGCAATTCGCTTAGGCTGTTTAGTCTTTAAATAGACCAGTTCAGTTTCATGGCCTGCACGCGGGTTAACCAAACAAGACACACGCTTATTTTTAAAAGCATGGTCTAAACAGGCTTGGTTACATGCAATACAGGTATTAATTTCATCAACACGGTTAGTCGCAGTTTTATTTACCCAAAATGCATCGGCCAATAAAGGACGCGCCATTTGAACCATATCTGCTTTACCAGTTGCCAAAATTTCTTCGGCAGTTTCAGGCATGTTAATTCGGTTTGACGCAATAATCGGGATAGAAATATGCTGTTTTACATGAGCAGTGTAGTCGACAAAAGCTGCACGAGGCACAGATGTTACAATGGTCGGAACACGAGCTTCATGCCAGCCAATACCGGTATTTAATAAAGTCACCCCTGCTTTTTCTAAAGCTTTGGCTACAGTCACCACCTCTTGCATGGTATTACCGTCATGGACTAAATCGAGTAAAGACAAGCGGAAACAAATAATAAATTTCTCACCAACTTTGGCACGGATCGCTTTAACAATCTCGACTGGAAAGCGCATACGGTTTTCAATTTCACCACCCCAACGGTCAGTACGCTGGTTCACGTGGCGACTTAAAAACTGGTTAATTAAATAACCTTCCGAGCCCATAATTTCGACACCGTCATAACCTGCTTTTTTGGCAATATCGGCGCACTGTGCGTAATCTTCTATTGTGCTCAGAATATTTTTTTCAGAAAGCTGGCGTGGTTTAAAAGGTGAAATTGGAGATTTAATTGCAGTTGAAGATACAACAAACGGCTGGTAACCATAGCGACCTGCATGCAAAATTTGCATTAAGATTTTTGAACCATGTTTATGCACAGCATGTGTAACCAGACGATGCTGTGGAATATCAAATAAGCTATTCATGGTTCCGCCAGCAGGTGCTAACCATCCTTGACGGTTCGGTGAAATACCACCTGTCACAATCAGGCCCACCCCACCTTTTGCACGCTCTTCAAAATAAGCTGCCAGTTTTGGGTAATTGTAAAAACGGTCTTCAAGCCCCGTATGCATGGAACCCATCACCACACGGTTTTTAATGGTAGTAAAGCCTAGATGTAATGGTTTTAATAAATTGGCGTAACTTGTCATGCTGCGTCCCAATAATTTTTTGCAACTTGTTGCATAGTACTTTAATACTTTTTTGATAATTTTGGATGACCATGCAAAGAAATTTATCGGAGCTTATGGTCAATCCATTTATTTAAGAACAATACTTCATTCACTTCTTCTTATTCTATAAATAGCCTTATATTTTTTATCAAATTAAAACTTCAAATCAGAACAAGTGAATTAATGCTTTTTTTGCGAAAAAAAGCACCATGAATAGTGCTACAATAGCCGCCATTCAGAATTCTCAAGACCGCCTATATGGGGTCTTTTTCATAAATGTTAGGATTAGCAATGACTGATAATGCAACTATCTTGCAGCATGTACCAGTAGGCAAAAAAGTTGGGATTGCCTTCTCCGGAGGCCTAGACACTTCAGCTGCCTTATTGTGGATGAAACAAAAAGGCGCAGAACCTTATGCATATACTGCAAACTTAGGTCAGCCTGATGAAGATGACTACGATGCAATTCCAAAGAAAGCAGAACAATACGGCGCTGTAAAAGCTCGCTTAATTGACTGCCGCTTACAACTTGCGCTTGAAGGTATTGCTGCGATTCAGTGTGGTGCATTCCATATCAGTACAGGTGGTGTTCCTTATTTCAATACGACTCCATTAGGTCGTGCAGTAACAGGTACAATGTTAGTTACTGCAATGAAAGAAGATGACGTAAACATCTGGGGTGACGGTTCAACTTATAAAGGTAACGATATTGAACGTTTCTATCGTTATGGTTTGTTGACTAATCCGAATCTTAAAATTTATAAGCCTTGGTTAGATCAAAACTTCATCGATGAGCTTGGCGGCCGTGCAGAAATGTCACAGTTCCTGATCGACAACGGTTTTGACTACAAAATGTCAAAAGAAAAAGCGTACTCAACTGACTCAAATATGTTGGGCGCAACTCACGAAGCAAAAGATCTTGAATACTTAAATGCTGGTATCAAAATCGTTGACCCAATTATGGGCGTTGCTTTCTGGAAAGATGAAGTTGAAATTACTCCAGAAGAAGTGACTGTACGTTTTGAAGAAGGTGTACCTGTTGCATTAAACGGTCAAACTTTTGACAATCCGGTTGAGCTTATTCTTGAAGCAAACCGTATTGGTGGCCGTCATGGTTTAGGTATGTCTGACCAAATCGAAAACCGTATTATCGAAGCGAAATCTCGTGGTATTTATGAAGCACCGGGGATGGCCCTTCTTCATATTGCTTATGAGCGTTTGGTTACTGGTATTCATAACGAAGATACGATCGAACAATACCGCATTAACGGTTTACGTTTAGGTCGTTTACTTTACCAAGGCCGCTGGTTCGACTCTCAAGCACTTATGTTGCGTGAAACTGCACAGCGTTGGGTTGCTAAAGCGATTACTGGTGAAGTAACTCTTGAACTTCGTCGTGGTAATGACTACACCATCATGAACACTGAATCTCCAAACTTAACGTACGAAGCTGAACGTTTAACAATGGAAAAAGGCGATTCAATGTTTACGCCAATGGACCGTATTGGTCAATTGACTATGCGTAACCTCGACATTACCGATACACGTGCAAAACTTGGTATCTATACAGATGCTGGTTTGCTTTCAATCGGCCAAGGTTCTGCTGTACCACAACTTGATAGCAAGAAAAAATAATTTTCTTACTTAATAAAAAAGCCACCGACAACGGTGGCTTTTTTATTTCAAATATTTGTGCTCAAACAAGTTCTGCTACTTCCAAAGGTTGATAATAAATCTGGTTACGTCCAAGCTGCTTAGCTCGGTACAAAGCTTGATCCGCAGCGTGAATTAATTTTTCCTGATTTACTTTAAAACCTTCTGTATAAACAGTAAAACCTAAACTAATCGTGACATGCTTAGAGACTAAAGATGCTGCATGAGGAATCGCTTGTCGCTCAATCGCTTTATAAATATTTGCAGCGACGGCATAGGCGCCTTGAGCAGGTGTTTTCGGTAACAGCACGACAAACTCTTCTCCACCATAACGGGCAACAAAATCAACATGCCGAATCGAATTTTTAATTGCAGCGGCAATAGATGAGATGACTTTATCCCCCATTTGGTGCCCATAAAAATCGTTATAATTTTTAAAAAAATCGATATCAATAAATAAAACAGCCAATGGGCGCTTTTCTTGCTTTGCACGATAGTAAAAAAAGTCGAACATCTCATCAAAAGTACGTCGATTTGAGATATTCGTCAGTGCATCCTGCTGGCTTAAATGAAGCAATTCAGATGCTTCAATACGTAAAATCTGTTCGTTAAGCTCAGCAAGCTGATTATTTAAAAAAAGGCTTCTTTCTCTTGAGGTAAGCATCGTACTAATTGAAAAACCTAAAATACAACTTCCAAACAGCGCTCTTCCCAAAGCAATAAAATCACAATTCGCTTGCCATAAAATCAGTAGGGAAAAAACACAAAAGGCTGCTGTTAAACCTACATAAAGCATATGTAGAGGCTTTATTCCGCTTAAAATAAAACCCAGCATATATAAGAAGGAAAGTAATAACATCGACTGGTTTTTAAGAGCGACATTTTCTACGCTAAGGAGCAACATTGCATTGATAATAATAGTCAAAAATACAATGCCACATGCGGCGATATAAAAATATTCAGTGAGTTTTTTAAACTTTGCAAAAACCCAAAATAACAGCAGTGCACAAGCAATATTAATTGCGCTAAGTAAACAGTAAATAAAATCCCAAGTAATATAAGGCACCCCTATGACCAAATAGTCTGTAGGTAGAGCCAGCAATATGAAAATGAGATAGGTTAAAACGCCACTTGCTAAAAATTTTGAGATATTCTGTTTAGTTCGCTCAAGATTTAAACACCAGAATTTTTTTTCTAATTGATGTGGCAGAGGTATATTGGCATAACGATGGGTATGTAGAGTTACTAAATATTCTATTTCTTCTTTTGCTTTGAGTAATTCATGTACATTTCCCCTATTTGCCACTACTTGATTCCTGCCTCTCACACATTAACAAAATATAACATTATTTTTTAAGGCCTCTGGCGCTTTATTTTGCCATTTGTCCGTAATTCTCGTTACCATTTTCACACTTTATCGATTATCATTTGTTTTATTTCGAAGTTTGAACTGCCTTGGACTCTATTACCCTGCTCCAGCCAGATGACTGGCATGCACATTTACGTGATGGTTTAGCATTAAAACGTACTGTACCTGATTTGGCCAAACAATTTGCTCGTGCGATCTGTATGCCAAACCTTGTTCCACCTGTAAAAACTGTGGAAGAAGCACTGGCTTACCGTGAACGTATTCTTGCTCATGTTCCAGAGGGTCTTAACTTTGACCCACGTATGGTGCTTTATTTTACTGATTTCACCTCACCAGATGAAGTTCGTAAAATTAAAGAATCTGGACATGTAAATGCTATTAAACTTTACCCAGCAGGTGCGACCACCAATTCTGATAACGGTGTAAGTGACATCCGTAAAGTTTATGCAGTCATTGAGCAACTAGAAGAGCATCAAGTTCCGTTATTACTTCATGGTGAAGTGACTCATAACCACGTTGATATTTTTGACCGTGAAAAACGCTTCTTAGATGAAGTTTTATCACCGTTATTAAAACAGTTTCCAAAACTTAAAGTGGTACTTGAGCACATCACAACAAGCGATGCTGCACACTTTGTTTTAGAACAAGACCGCAATGTGGCTGCAACGATTACACCTCAGCATTTATTATTTAATCGTAATGATATGTTGGTTGGTGGTATTAAACCGCATTTCTATTGCTTACCAATTTTAAAGCGTCAAACTCACCAGACCACTTTGCTTGAAGTTGCAACGAGCGGTAACCCTAAATTTTTCTTGGGTACAGATAGTGCTCCTCACTCGCAAAATGCAAAAGAAAATGCGTGTGGCTGTGCGGGCTGTTATAGTGCGCCTAATGCAATTGAACTTTATGCTCAAGCATTTGATCAAGTAGGTAAACTAGAACGTTTAGAAGGTTTTGCTAGCCACTTTGGCGCAGACTTCTACGGCCTACTACGTAATACTTCTACCATTACTTTGGTAAAAGAAGATAACCTCGTTCCAGAATCTTTTGATTATTTAGATGATCAAAAAATTATCCCGCTGCATGCCGGGAAAACGCTGCAATGGAGAAAAGTGTGACACAAGAAACCTCTGTCCCGGTCATTGGCCAACGTTTTCGTGGCTTCTTACCTGTTGTTGTTGACGTTGAAACGGCAGGTTTTAATGCCCAGACAGATGCATTGCTAGAAATTGCGTGCATTCCAATTGTGTATGATGCTCAGGGACAATTTGTCCCTGGTCCAGCATTTCATGCGCATATTAACCCGTTTGAAGGGGCTAATCTCGATCGCCGTTCACTAGACTTTATTGGTATTGATCCATTCAATCCAATGCGTATTGCAATGGCTGAAGATGAGCGCACTGCATTACGCCGTATTTTTAAATCGGTGAATGAAGTCCGTAAACAGCAACATTGTACACATGCAGTCTTAGTGGGCCACAATGCGCATTTTGACCTTGGTTTTGTACAAGCAGCAATTGCGCGTACAAGTACAAAAAACCAAAACCCATTTCATAGTTTTTCAGTGATGGATACGGTTACTTTAAGTGCTGTTATGTTTGGACAAACTGTGCTTGCGAAAGCGTGTATTCAAGCTGGAATTGAGTTCGATGGCAAAGAAGCACACTCTGCTTTGTACGATACTCAGAAGACTGCTGAACTGTTTTGCTATATTTTGAACAAACTGTCACCTTACCTCCTTGACAGTTTGGTGGCGGCTTCTTAAGATACCGCCATCCTCAACGTCCCTATCGTCTAGAGGCCTAGGACATCGCCCTTTCACGGCGGTAACCGGGGTTCGAATCCCCGTAGGGACGCCATATTCTCTTCTTATAAAATTCCTTTCTATTTTATTTTTATATTTCTAATTTTCTGTATTTCCAAATAAAATACACTTGTACATATATATCACCGATCCAGTATTTCCTTTACATAGATTTACAATATAATAATTCTTATTTTTATACTGATATTTATTATCAATAAGGTTTTAAATGGATCTTAAGCTTCGACTCCTCTCCCTGAGCATCGCTCAACTCTGCTTTATATCAACTACTTTTGCAGAAACCAATAGTTCATCAACAACACTTGCTACCATTAAGATTAAAGCCCAACAAGCTGCCGACCAAGCTTATAAAGTCGACAGTTCAAGTAGCGCAACACGTAGTGAAGTCGCATTAAAAGATACGCCACAATCTGTCAGTGTAGTGACTCAAAAAGTAATTGAAGATATTGGCGCAACACGTTTGATTGAAGCGCTTGATTTAGCTGGCGGTGTGACTCGTGCTAATAACTTTGGTGGTCAAGGTCTAACAGGCTTTAATCTTCGTGGTTTCACTAGCGGTGAATTTTATCGTAATGGATTCCCAATTAACCGTGGTTATCCAAATACTCCAGATAGTAACACTATTGAACGTGTAGACGTTTTACGTGGTCCCTCTTCTAGCTTATATGGCCGTGGTGACCCAGGTGGTACATTTAACTTAATTTCTAAAACACCGAAGTCTGAGCAACAAACCACTTTAGGTGCTCAGCTCAGTAGTGAAGGTTTATATCGCACTACGGTAGATACCACAGGTACTATCCCTAATACAGAAAATATTGGTTATCGCTTAAATGTGATTGCAGAAGGCGGTGATAGTTATCGCGATCATGTCGAGTCCAAACGATATGGAATTGCACCAGTCATTCAATGGCAAGCTTCTGACGCAACAAAAGTTACTTTTGAAGCGGATATTTTACGAAATCAACATCCACTTGATCGTGGCCAAACACGTTATGCAGGCCAGAAGTCTTTTAATAGTTCACCCGAAACCTATTTGTGGGAAACAGGTAAATACAACAACCGACTCTACAATGATAATAATATGACTCAATTACGAGTCGAGCACGACCTTGGTAATGACTGGAAGCTAAATGCTGGTGTGCAATATTTAAATGGTAAATTGCATGGCTATGCGGTAGAGGCAAATGGCATTCAAGATGACGGCGAAACTTTAAACCGAAATTACAACTATCGCGAATTAAAATGGCAAGATACCGATGCCCAAATTAATCTAACAGGTAATTTCCAACTTTTAGGTCTAGCTCATACTTTAGTGACTGGGCTTGAATACGAAAACTATGATTATAAGTCATATATTATTCGTTCAGATGCTAAGTCAAATAACTACCCGATCAATATCTATGATCCAGTTTTAGGCCAACCTCTACCCGAGCTTAAAAACATTACGACCCATGACCGTGAAAATTTAAAAACAACTGCCCTTTTTGTACAAGACCAAATCGATTTAAATGAGCGTTTAAGTGCACTAGTGGGTTTACGTTTTGAGCACTACGAACATGATTACAAAAATCTTTTACCGAATACTGCAAACTGGAATACCAGTCATGACGCATTTATTCCGCGTTTAGGTTTAGTTTTTAAAGCACGTGATGACCTTTCAATCTATAGCAATGCTGCAAAATCTTTTAAACCTAACACTGGTGCTAGCCGTAATGGAGAGGGATTTGACCCAGAGGAAGGCATGGCTTACGAGTTAGGCTTTAAATGGCAAGCACTCGACAATATGCTATCGGTTGACTCTGCGATTTTTTATGCAAAAAAAGAAAATGTCTTAACTCTCGATCCTGTAGATTCAGCCTATAAAGTTGCTGCTGGTGAAGTTCGTAGCCAAGGTATTGAGCTAAATGTTGCAGGGCAAATCACTCCAGCTTGGAAAATTATTGGTGGATATGCCTATACAGATGCAGAAGTCAGCAAAGATAATACTTTGAAAAAAGGAACCGCTTTAGCCAATATTCCAAAGAATAGTTTTAATCTGTTAAATATCTATGAATTTCAAGATGGTCTTTTACAAGGCTTAGGTCTAGGCATTAATCAAAAATATATTGATAAGCGTGCAGGTCAAACAGCTAATAGTACTTATACAATGAAAGGTTATGCAGTTACAGATTTGGTTTCTTATTATCAGGCAACACCAAAACTTCGTATTAACCTAGACCTGAAAAATCTTTTTGACAAAGTTTATGATGAAAGCGCTTTCAATCTATATGCATATCCGGGTGAATCACGTACTGTTCAATTAGGTATGAGCTATACGTTCTAAACTCTAAAGACACTTAATAGACAGCCGTTTCACAGCGATAACCTAGCTTAAAATCTCACTAGGGATATCAAATACTAAAAAGCCACTGCTTTTTTAAGGTAGTGGCTTTTTATTCAGCTGCTCTTGTATAAAAACATAATTTATTGATTTATTAATATTTTTAAAAATTAAATGATGTCTTATACTAAAAATAGGTCAAAACTATAATTTGAATATAACATGCGAATTCGATTATTTCACTTACAAAATTCACGCTCTCAACGCATTATTTGGTTTTTAGAAGAATTAGGACTCAACTATGAGCTCACTATTAAAGATCATTCAGGCATAGACAAAGATAAAAACTCACCTCATCAATTATCAAAATTTCCAACTATCGAAATTATTGAACAAGGAAAGACTTCTATCTTAGCTGAAACCTCAGCAATCCTAGATTACCTATCTCATTTACACCCACAATTAGGTCCGAACAGCCTATTAAGCCAACAACTGCAAAATTTTTATTATTGGAAAAATTATTCTGAGGCGACATTCATTCCCGATTTGGTACTCAAACAAATCTTTCACCAAATTGTAAAGCGTACGCCTTTTCCGGTCCGTTTCATTCCAAAGTTTTTAAAATATGGATTTGATCAAGGCTATCTCAATCAATCATTACAAAGACAGATGAGTATGATTGATAAACATTTAGAGCACCACTTATGGTTTGCCGGAGATCAGTTTACTACTGCTGATATTTTGATGTGGTTTCCATTACTGGCTTGCTCACCAAATTACAGACAATTTAAACATATACAGCGTTATCTGGCTCAAATAGAAAACAGACCTGCCTTTAAAAATGCTTTAATTAAAGGCCGATGGTCTGCTTCTACATTTAAAGCTTACTGGACTACGGCTTGGTAATTTATCTACGCAGATTTACGTGAATTCACTTGTCCTTGAATCACCGCTTTAATATTGCCTTTGGCGTAATTTAAAAATACTACCAGTGGTGAAAGTTTTGGATTTGGCTTTTTACCCTTACCAATCGTTTTAAATTGAGCTGCATACCAAATAATTTCCATAATTGCCATCTTATCGACAAATGGTAAGCCTGTTTTAATTGGTTTTACTGCATAGCGAACATCTTGCCCTGCAATTAAACGTTCTGTTAAATCGGTTTCAAGTGCAAATGGACGAGCAATACCAATAAAGTCACATGCACCACTTTCAAGTGCGGCATTCATGCCTTCTACAGTACGGAAACCGCCTGTCACCATGAGTTTACACTTAACATGCTGGCGGATTTTCTCTGCAAAATCTAAAAAGTATGCTTCACGTGCAATCGTGCTTGCCTTACGTTTATCAGCCTTAGCTCCAGCCATTGCTGGTGCCTCGTAAGTACCGCCTGAAATTTCAATTAAATCTATACCAGCTTCATCCACTGCTTTAAACACTGAAATTACATCTTCTTCACTAATTCCGCCACGCTGGAAATCAGCCGAGTTAAGCTTCACTGAAATGATAAAATTATCTGAAGTCGCTTCACGTACCGCTTTATAAACCTCTAGTAAAAAACAACTACGATTTTCAACTGAACCGCCCCACTGATCTGTACGCTTATTGGTTAATGGCGATAAAAACTGACTAATTAAATAGCCATGAGCACCATGTAATTGCACCCCTTCAAAGCCTGCTTTTTCACAAATGTGAGCTGCTGTCGCAAAACGTTTAATAATATCTAGAATTTCGTCATGAGTAAGTTCACGTGGCGTTCCAAACATGGTTGCTAAAGCTGGGCTAAAAGGTACGGCTGAAGGCGCTACAGTTTCTTTATTTAAGCCTTTTGGACACTGACGACCTGGGTGTGACAATTGAATTAACTGCACCATGCCATATTTTTTACCTAATTCCGCCCATTCTTTTAAGCGCTCTAGATCACGTTCAGTTTCAATAACAACAACACCCGGTTCATTTTTTGCGCCGGCATTTACCATGACATTACCAGTAATCGCACAGCCAAGCTCACCTTTTGCCCATGCACCATATAAACCCAAATGTAAGTCATTTGGTTGGCCTTCATAATTTGCTAGTGCTTCACTCATTGCACCTTTAATAATTCGGTTTTTAAAGGTGGTATTGCGAATTGTGATGGGTTGAGCAATCTGGTTCATGGTTAACCTCTGTTCTTTGAATTTTAGAGCAATTACTCTAATTTAAATGAGTTATTGGGCATGTCAAGTCATAATCGATAACTGACAATAGCACATGTCAATTTTAAAAAATATAAAAATATGCAACTTTTTGCATTAGAAGTTTAACCAAAATTTATTTATATAAAACAATAAATTAAAAAATATCTTTAAAAGGATGCTTTAATTAACTGTTTCGTATATTCACTGTTAGGCTTAGAAAATAAGAGTTCAGTTTCCTGATATTCAACAACTTTTGCATGACGTAATACCATCACTTTGTGGCAAAGTGCTTTTACTATATTGAGATCATGACTAATGAAAATATAACTTAACTGCTCAGTTTGCTGTAATTGTCTCAACAACTTGATCATGGCTTTTTGCGTGGTCCGATCTAAGGCAGAGGTAGGTTCATCCAAAATTAAAAGTTTAGGCTGAACCGCCAAAGCTCTTGCTAAGGCGACACGTTGACGTTGTCCCCCAGAAAGTTCATGAGGGTAACGATGTTGAAAATCTTCAGCCAATTCAACTTTTACCAATACAGATTCAACTTGCTGTTTGATCTCGTTATCAGCTACTGCTTTCACTTTCAATCCTTCAGCAATAATCTGCCCTACTGTCATACGCGGGTTTAAACTTTCAAAAGGGTCTTGGAATACAAGTTGAAAATCCGATCTCATCAAACGCAAGGCTTTTGGCTGTAACTGATTTAAATCTTGACCTAAAAAAACAATCTGCCCTTCACTTTTAATAAGTCGGACCAAAGCTATCGCCAGAGATGATTTACCAGCACCACTTTCACCAACCACCCCAAGTGATTCACCTTGAGCAAGATCAAAACTCAAATCTTCTATTGCGCTGAAATACCCTTGAATGCGATTTAAAATTCCTTTTCTTATAGGAAACTGCACGCTGAGCTGTCGAACTGATAAAACATTCTGTTGAGCGGGTCTAGACTCTACTTTTCCAAAATCATGATCTAACAACTGTGCTGTATAACTTGTTTTAGGATTTACAAAGATTTGGCTCAGTTCACCTTGCTCCACTACACGCCCACTTTGCAATACAATAAGTTTCTCAGCATAGCGATGTACTAAATTTAGGTCATGGCTAATTAAAATAAGTGCCATCCCATATTTGCTTTGCAAAGATTTTAATAGCTCTAAAATTTGTATCTGCAAAACCACATCCAACGCAGTAGTAGGTTCATCAGCAATCAAAATTTTAGGCCGAAGCGCCAATGTCATCGCAATCATGACACGTTGTTTTTGTCCACCAGAAAGCTCATGCGGATAACGTTTTAAAATTTGTTCTGGTTCAACAATTCCCACATCTTTTAGCAGTTCTAATATTTGCTGCCGGACTTCAAGTTTTGAAAAACCAGATAAAAGAAGATTTTCCCCTATAATTTTTTCAACCCGATGGAGCGGATTTAATGCAGCAGCAGGCTCTTGAAAAATCATAGCGATTTGTCGACCACGTAAATTTGATTGAGCTCTTTCATCTAGCTCAAGCATATTTTGCGGTCCAATCCAGACCTGCCCCGCTATTTCTAATTTATCTTGTAGCAAGCCCATTATTGCTAAGCAGCTCATCGATTTACCTGAACCACTTTCGCCCACAATAGCGAGTGTTTCACCTTCACTTAAGTAAAAACTTAGATCTTCTAATAAAACCTTTCGGTCTTTGGTCTGAACCGAAAGTTGCTCTACTTTTAATAATGCTAAAGCGGGATTTAAGTTATTTTCTTGGGTCAAACGCTTCACGGGCCGCCTCTCCAATATAAATTAAAAGTGAAAGAACAATAGCCAGACTAAAAAAGCCTGAAATTGCCAACCATGGCGCATCTAAATTATTTTTACCTTGTAGTAATAATTCACCTAAAGAGGCCGCATCGGGTGGTAGTCCATATCCTAAAAAATCAAGAGCGGTTAAAGCGCTAATATTGGTCGTTAAAATAAAAGGTAACTGAGACAAACTCGAACTGATCGCATTTGGCAAAATATGCCTAAAAATAATCGCGTGATCGGTCACTCCCAAAACTTGGGCTGCACGAACGTAATCAAGCTGACGAGCTTTTAAAAACTCTGCCCTAACAACACCTACCAAAACGGTCCAGCCGAAAAACAACATAATGGAAAATAGCCAATATACATTTGGAACAAACATACTGACTAAAATCATGACCATAAAAAGCATGGGTAAGCCATTCCAGACTTCAACTAAACGTTGCCCCAATAAATCGACCCAGCCAGCATAGTAACCTTGAATAGCGCCTACCGTAATTCCAAATAAAGCAGAACAAAATGTTAAGGCCAAGCCAAAAAGCAACGATACTCTTAAGCCATAAAGAATACGCGCAAGAACATCCCTTCCCTGATCATCTGTTCCCAACCAGTTTTGCTTGGAAGGTGGTGATGGCACAGGAACGGCCAAATCTAAATTGGGCGTTTGATATGAAAATTGAATGAGGGGCCAAACTGCCCATCCCTTAGTATTAATAATCGCTTGTACAGCAGGGTCTTTATAATCAGCTTCTGTTTCAAACACTCCACCAAACGTCGTTTCCGGATAAGTTTTCAACACAGGCAAATAGTAAGAATTTTCATACTTCACTAACAGCGGTTTATCGTTAGCAATTAACTCTGCAGCTAAGGACAAAAGCAAAATTAGACTAAATAAAATAAAGCTGGCCCAGCCCAATTTATGCTGCCTAAAACGCTGTAATCGTGTACGCACAATTAAAGACATTATTTGCCTCCTTGTGCGTCAAAGTGAATTCTTGGATCAATCCATTGGTACAACACATCACAAATGAGACGTAAAATTAGGCTAAATAAAGTAAAGAAAAATAAAACACCAAAAATAACAGGATAATCACGTTGGACAATAGCTTCAAAGCCCAACAAACCCACCCCATCTAGGTGAAAGATAATTTCTACAAATAGGTTACCTACAAAGAAAATACCTGCTAACGCTTCTGGCAATCCTGCGAGCACAACTAAAATGGCATTACGAAAGACATGCTTATATAAGACCTGTTGGCTGTTCAACCCTTTTGCATAGGCTGCCAAAACGTAGGGTTTATTGAGTTCTTCTAAAAATGAGTATTTAGTTAAATAGGTTAAACTGGCAAAACCGCCTAATACCATGGTAATGAGTGGCAGAGTCATATGCCATAAATAATCAGTAACTTTGCCCCAAAGACTAAATTGATGAAAATTATCTGAGACTAAATTTTGTAATGGAAACCATTGAAAATAAGACCCGCCTGCAAAAAAAACAACTAACAAAATCGCAAATACAAAACTTGGTACAGCATACCCCACCACAAGCACTAAAGAAGTGGACCGATCAAACCAAGAGCCCTGCTGCTTTGCCTTTTTAATTCCCAGCGGAATAGAAATGAGATAAATGAGAAAAGTACTCACCAGCCCAAGTGAAATGGAAACAGGCATTTTTTCCCATAACAATTCCACGACTGGTTTATCTTTAAAGAAACTTTGTCCAAAATCTAAAGTTAAATAGCCTTTTAACATTAAGAAAAACCGTTCAGGGGCAGAACGATCAAAACCATACTGCGCCTTAATTTGCTCAACCATTTCAGGGCTTAAACCTTGAGCACCTTGATAATAAGTTTCTGCACTCAATGCACGGCCAATTCCCAAATCGCTTTGTGCCTGATGTATTGCTTGCTCAACTGGCCCACCTGGTGCAATTTGCACAACCACAAAGTTAATCAATAAAATGACAAACAATGTGGGAATCATTAAAAGAAGTCGCTTGAGAATATATGAACCCATATAACAGGATTTCCTTTATGGCAGATGCTTTTTATTGTTGATGTAAATATTTGGCAACTTTTTTGGCTTTATTTGCATCACTCCACCAATATTCTATCCCAGAAGAAAGTGCTGGTTTAACTTTAGGTTGTTGATACATATTCCAATAAGCATACCAGTTTTCACCTTTACCATAAGTCGGGATTTGATAATAACCAGCTCTAAGCAATCGATCGAGAATGCGAGTATAAATAATCTGTTGTTCACGACTTTTACTCGCAACGAGTTTTGAAATCACTTGATCAATTACTGGGTTACGAATTCCCGCATAATTGTAATTTCCATCCTGAGCTGCAGCTACACTCCCCCAGAACTGAGTTTGTTCATTTCCCGGATTGAGAGATTGCGGCAAATTCATTGTGGTCATATCAAAATCGTAACGGCGAGTTCGTTCTAAATATTGCGGAGCATCAACCTGACGTAAATTAACAGCAATGCCTAATTTTTTTAAGTTACGAATAAAAGGTAGAAGTGTTCGTTGTTTACCATCTTGCTGAATTAAAAACTCAAGCTGAACTTTCTTTTCCTCAGGTGTAAATAGCTGCCCTTCTTTAATTTTATAGCCAGCTTGTATAAGCAATTGGCGCGCAGTTAATAAATTCTGACGGTTAAATCCACTCGCATCTGACACTGGGTATTTCCAGTTTGCTAAAACACCTTGTTGCATAAGTGGAGATAACTTAAGCAATAACGGTTTTAACAACTCTAATTCAGTTTTTGAAGGTCGACCTGTTGCTGCTAATTCACTATTTTCAAAATAACTTTGTAGGCGCTGATATTGTCCATAAAACAAAGCTTTATTCTGCCATTCAAAGTCATAAGCATAGGTTAAAGCTTGTCTAAAACGAATATCATTCAAAGGTTTTCGTCGTGTATTAAAAACATAGCTTTCAGTGGCAATAGGATTATGGTGACGAAACTTATATTGAGTAACGAACCCTGCTTTTACGGCTGGAAACCGGTAATCAGTTACCCATTTTTTAGGATTAGTTTCTTCATGCAAAGTGTATTGCCCAGATTTAAATCCTTCAAAAGCAATATCCCAATTTCGATAATAAACATATCTCAAGCGGTCAAAGTTATAACGCCCTTTGTTAATAGGCAAATCTTTTGCCCAATAATTTGGATTTCTTTTATAGCTAATGCTTCTACCCGGATCAACTCGTTCAACTACATATGGCCCCGAACCAATAATCGGTTGTAGGGTAATTCGGCTAAAATCTCTTTTTTGCCAATCTACTTTTGAATAAATGGGTAAGGTTGCCAAAATGAATGGCATTTTAGGATTATGTGTAGACTTAAAAATAAACTTTACTTGATGAGCATTTATTATTTCTGTTTTTGCTAAATCAGCAAGGTACATTTGCAAACCTAAATTAGATTTAGTCTGATAGGCATCAAAACTAAATTTAACATCTGCCGCAGTGACTGGCTGCCCATTACTAAAACGCGCTTTAGGGTTTAAATAGAAAGTCACTGATTGCGTTTTTTCTGGGTCATAACTCACTTTCTGAGCCAAAAGCGGATATAAAACTCCAACCTCATCAAGTGATTGAGTCATTAATGTATCAAAAAGATAATTCACGCCTTCTGTAGCATTCCCCTTACCATTCATACTATTGAGGTTATCAAAAGTTCCTTGAGCTGCCTGACTTAATAGGCCACCTTTAGGGGCATTTGGGTTTGCATATGGCATAGCCATCATTTCTAAATATTTAGGCTTAGAATGAATCGCTATATATGAGGTGGTTTGTTGTGCAGAAAAAACACTATGGGAAATGACACTGAGCCCGACTAGCAGGCTCAGTTGAAAATTGAATTTATGCATAAATGACTAATTATTTTACAAATTAGGCACTTTAATCACATCACCAATGCGAAGCTGAGTAGAAGGCGTTAAATTATTCAGCTCAGCCAAGAAATTGGTTTCTAAACCATATTTACTCGCAAGGCCGATCAAGGTATCGCCACGCTTCACTTTGTATTCCACGACAGTTTTTGGAATCACAATATTCTGACCGCGCTGTAAGTTAGCATTTGCTTTTAATGCATTCATTTCAGCCAGTTCACGCACTGAAA
Organism: Acinetobacter sp. SH024; assembly: GCF_000163635.1. Taxonomy (NCBI): domain Bacteria; kingdom Pseudomonadati; phylum Pseudomonadota; class Gammaproteobacteria; order Moraxellales; family Moraxellaceae; genus Acinetobacter; species Acinetobacter sp. SH024. Next base: position 1,030,951 of record NZ_GG753600.1, read on the forward strand.
TACCCGCACGGCTCGCAATACTATTTAAAGACTCACCAGATTTAACCGTATATCTTTCAGTGTTTTTACCAGCAGCAACTGTTTTAGTTGAAGACTTAGTATCTGCTTTAGCTGTTTCAACTGTAGGCACATCACCCGTTAGCTTTAAACGCTGCCCCACACGAACGCTACTGTTGCGTGAAAGACCATTTAATGAAGCAAGGTAGTCCAGCTGTAAATGGTAGCGATTAGCGATATTACCTAAGCTATCGCCAGATTTAACTGTATAAGTTTCTGGTGTTTCTTCTTTGGCGTTTTTAGAAGATTTAGTTGGCGCTTCTTCAACAGTTCCTGTTAGTTTTAAGCGTTGACCAGCACGCAAACCAGCAGTACGAGACAAACCGTTTAGGTCAGCCAAATAGCTTGTTTGCAAATTATATTTACTCGCAATCGCATTTAAGCTATCGCCAGACTGTACAACGTATTGTTCTGGAACACTTAAGCCTGCCGGTACTTTTAAAGTTTGACCAAGCTGCACATGGCTATTTGCTTTTAAGTTATTTAACTCGGCTAACTCAGCTAGGCTAATTTTTGATTTAGTTGCAATACTCGATAAAGTATCACCACGTTGTACTTTATAGCCTTCTGTTTTATAAGAAACACTTGTTGATGCTTTCTCAGATTTACTAGAAGCCTTAGTTTCAGCAACTTCATCTACAGAAATATCTTGTGTAGGCACATTAATTTTTTGGCCTACCATTAAGTTACTGCCCGCAGTTAATCCCGGAGTTAATTCAGCAAGTTCCTGATTAGAGAGCGCATAACGATCTGCAATCAATTTAAGATATTCACCGCGCTTCACAGTATAGCTTTTAGTTGCTATACGTTTTGCACTTGCCTGAACAGCTTTCGGTTCTGCTTTAGCACTTGAGCGACTATTTTTTGGTTCTTTTAACTGTAGTTTTTGCCCAACAAATAAGCCATCAGTCACTGATAAATCGTTATATTCAGCCAATTGTCTTACAGACAAATTAAACTGGTTAGCCACGCCGCTTAAGCTATCGTTAGCCTGAACGACATATACATCTGGTTTAGCTGTGCTTTTTGAAGTCGTTTGAGTTTCTTGTGGCTTAGCATCATAAAGGTAAAGCGTTGAACCAACATATAACGTCTTTTCAGGATCAATCTGGTTCCACTTAGCAACATCGCGCCAGTTTACGCCGTTTTTCATCGCAATAACGGCTAAAGTATCACCCGGTAAAACTGTATAGGTACTACGTTTGCCTTTAGGCTGCACAACCACTACATCTGTGTCAGTTTTAATGTAAGGCTTGTCTTTATTGCGCTGCCCATCTTCAGAGTTAGCTACAGTCACGTCTTCAGCTAAAGTTTTTGGATATGCAAAACCTTTACTTACTTCTTTACCTTGTTGCTCTGCAACTGACTGACTTGTTTGAATCGCAGTTAACTTAATTTTGCCATCATAAGGATCAACAATTTCTGTTCCTTGTGGTGCAATAGCTTTCAACTCGGCAACTACTTGATCTTTTTCAGCCTGCGTTGGTTGTGGCTCTAAAGCTTGTTGAACTGTTTCTTTCTCACCTTCAGCTCGAACTGCCGCTAAAATCTTTTCACGTTCTGCAGCCGAGATTGGTGGCTCTGTCTTCACTTGCTTAATATTTGCCGCAGGTGTCACAGCAACAGGAATACGTGGAGCACTTGGTACATCAGCCGAAGCTGCAAACGCGGCTAAAGCATCAGACCCACGAGGAGTTGAAGTTTTTACCGTGGTAGAGCTACTGGTTGTTCTAGTAGGTGTTGACGGTTTAACTGGTTGCACCTGATTTGCAGGTGTGGTTTTAATTGTCACAGATGTTGAAGCACTTACATCTGGCTTAGATGGTGAAGTCACATTTGCCCACCAACCTGAACCACCGCCAGACTTCATACCTTTTAATTTATTATCAATTGAAGGACTTAAATCGGCCGGAATCAAGATACGCATGGGACTTGCAGGATCCACCATTTCACCACGATATCCCGGGTTTAATGCATAGAGTTCCGAACGACTTAATCCAGCTACAGAAGCAATTTCATTTAAAGATAAAGGTGCAGATAAAGTCACTTCACGGAAATGGGGTCTATTTGCAATTGGTGGTAAAGAAATACCGTAAGCTTTTGGATTTTTAATAATTTGGGCAACAGCCAAGAAACGAGGAACATAGTTCATGGTTTCTTGAGGTAATTTTAAAGACCAATAATCAGTTGGTAAACCTGCTGCCTGATTTCGGTTAATTGCTTGTTGAATACGGCCCGGTCCAGCGTTATAGGCTGCTAAAGCAAGCTCCCAAGAACCGAATTGGTTATATAAGCTTCCTAAAAACTCATAGGCAGCACGAGTCGACTCAACAACATCTCGACGGCCATCATACATGCCTGTTTGCTTTAAGCCATAAATACGGCCAGTACTCGGAATAAACTGCCATAAACCTGCTGCTGCAGCACTACTTGTTGCAGCTGGGTCATATGAACTTTCAATTACAGGTAATAATGCAAGTTCTGTAGGCAAACCACGGCGTTCAGCTTCTTTAACTGTATGGTACAAATAACGACTTGCGCGGGCACTTAAACGATCAAGATAAGGCTGACGAGAAATAAACCAACTACGCTGAGCTTCAATACGTGAATCCCAATGGTTCAAATCCATTTTGAAACCAACAGACATACGTTTCCAGACATCACCGTGCTTTAAAATAAGCAGACGGTCACCCTCTACAGCACGCATATCAGTTGCTGAAAGTAAGTCTTCCAATGAATCAAGACTACTCGCATCTAAATAACCTGCACCACTGACCTGTTTCGATTTTGAGGTTTTTGCAGATTGCGGAGTCGATGAACAGCCTGTTGTAATACCCAACGCAGCTAACGCAGAGCTAAGTACGGTAATTTTAAACAATGATGCTGCAGATGGCTGCCACACAAATGTGGTTGGTTTATACATAAAAACTTCCAAACAACTCGCGTAATATTTTTTTGGGGTCTGCCCACAAACCCTAGGTCTTCGATGCCATTGTAGTAAAGCATGCAAGATAGACAAGGCAATAATTTAATGTCATTTGCATGGAAATGTTACAAGAAATTAAAAAAACCTTGCTTTGATACGATGGAACCGAACTTTTTGCGTATACAATACACCATATTCAGTTCTTTTTCTTTTAGTTTAGGTTTCGATTTATGTCTCAAACAATCACACTGTATGTTGATGGTGCATGTCGTGGCAATCCGGGTTTAGGTGGTTGGGGCGCATATGTCATTACTGAGCAGGGTGAACATAAATTATTTGGCGGTGAGCCTGATACGACCAATAACCGTATGGAACTCACTGCTGCCATTGAAGGTGTTTCATTTTGCCCAGCCGATGCACATTTGATTATCTGGACAGATTCAAATTATGTGAAGCAAGGTATTACTGAGTGGATTCATGGTTGGAAAAAGAAAAACTGGAAAGATGTAAAAAATCCTGACCTTTGGCAGAAATTAGATGCTGTCTGTACAGGTAGAAATATTGAGTGGAACTGGATTAAAGGCCACGCAGGACACCCTGGCAATGAAATGGCAGACCAGCTTGCTAATTTAGGTGCAGACAAAACTGCGAAAGAACTCAAGCAACCACAGTCTGCCACTGTATCGCAAGATATAAAAAAGCCTGAACAGGACTGGCTGCTAGATGACCCTTTCGGGTTTGATCTGGATGACGCAACTGAAGAAGAAAATATTCATCTTGAAGCATCTGAAGAAGTTGAGATGATTGAAGTAACCGAAGAAATTATTGACGTTGAAACTGCCAAACAAAAAAGTAAGCAGCCAACCAATAATATTCATCCCCAAATCGTTGTGACCGAAGCCAAACTAAAATTACAAGGTCCTCGACAACTGATTCTCGATACGGAAACTACTGGTTTTTATTTCCAAGATGGCGACCGCATTATTGAGGTGGGCGCAATTGAGATGATTAACCGTAAGCTTACGGGTAGCTCGATTCATATTTATATTAACCCACAAAAACCAGTGGGAGACTCAGAAAACATCCACGGTATCAGTGATGATTTCTTAAAAGATAAACCGCTCTATGCGGACATTGCTGACACCTTATTTGACTATCTCAAAGGTGCAGAGATTATTGCCCATAACGCGACCTTCGATATGAACTTCCTTGATATGGAGTTTAAACGCGTAGGGCTTCCTGCACTTTCTGAAGTGTGTGAGGTAACGGATACTTTAGCTTTAGCGAAAAACAAACATCCAGGACAAAAAAACTCCCTTGATGCGCTTGTAAGACGTTATGAAATTCCAGCACGTGACCGTACTTTCCACGGCGCGTTACTCGATGCTGAAATTCTTGCTGATGTCTACTTGGCAATGACTGGTGGTCAGGTTTCTTTTGATATAGATGCCTTATCTCAGAGTGAAAATAGCCAGCAAACAACCAATAGAAGCAGAGTTCAAATTGACCTCCCTGTAATTTACCCTTCAGATGAAGAGTTAAATATACATGAGACTTGGGTCAAAGAATATGAGGAAAAACACGGAGAACCTTGCCTTTTTGCAAAATAAATTTTTGATTCTTTAGTGTTTTTAGCTTTTCCCCTTTGTAAGTTAAGTTATATTAGTCGCATAGATTTTTAGCTCAAAGTATTGAGCACTACGAATATAACAATTGATTTTTTTGCAAAGGGGAACGTTTATGTCTGAGCATACGTCGATTCATTTCGATCCAACAGCTTTACTCATCATTAAACATGAAATTGATCGTTCAATAAAACTGGTAGAAGGTGCGGTAAGTACCTTAATTGAAGAACAAACTCTCCCTTTTGGTATTGATGATGCATTAGAACAGTTTAAACAATGCACTCAAGTTCTACGTTTAATTGACGTTCCTTATCTTGCAAAAATCACTCAGTATTCAACTGAGTTGATGCAAAAAATTATTGCAAATCCAGCACAAATTAATACTGATGATGTCGTTGCCCTAAGCGAAGGCACGACCATGGTAAAGCGTTATATTGAATTTATCTGTTTGCGTGAAATACAAGTTCCACAATTTCTTCTTACGACTTTAAATAATTTAGAATTAGCTTTAAATAAGCCTCTAACTACATCGGGACAAGCTATTGTCCCTTTACTTGCAAATACTTCGCTTGAACTACCCTTGCCTGAAATATTAATTAAGGAAAAAACTCAATTCATCCATCAACTCTACAAACTCTCTCTACACCAATTTTTAAAAAAGACAGCCTCAGCTCAGAATTTTCAAGCCTTTAAACTTATTGCAACCTATTTGGTCAGCATGGCGAATACTCAGCCAAGCCAAAAATATTGGCAGCTCGTCAATTACGCTTTTAACCATATTGATGACCTCCTTTTAAATGATTCACGCCTACGTGTACTGATTAATATTGAAAGTCATATTGCTCTATTTTTGGCAGCACCCGAAAGTTTTCAACCTAATTTAGCGGCATTCGCAGATATTTTAAGTATTGTCATCGCTCAAGAAGATGAGATTGCTCACCTTATTCGTAACCAAATTCATATTGGTGATGAAACACCGACTGATACTCAATTACTCGTTTTAAGTCGCCATCTCTTTGGTCCTGACTTTGACACGATGCACACAGTCAGCCAATTAATCTTGGATGAAATGAATAAGGTACGAAACGATATTGAATACAACTACCAAAACATGTCGCCTGAAAAAGCACAGCAGCTACAAACAAGCCTTTTGCAGTTAGCTTATACCTTTAAACTCCTAAACCTTGATGAAGCCGCATCTGCTCTTTCTCAACAAGCCAGCAGTTTAAGTCAACTTAACATTTTAAGTGATGAAAACTATGCTCAGCAGCTGATGAACAGCATTTTATCTGCCATGAACTCAATTGGTATTTTGGTACGCAATTACACGTCAAATCGTCTACAACTTAGCGTGAATAATACGGCTATTTCTTTAGATCGCCTTGATGAAGCTCATCAGACTTTGCTTACCGAGACAAAAAATTTAATTGATTTTATCTGTCAGAGTCTTACGTTGTATGCCAATGATCAGACACAAAATATTGAAGCGATTGCAGGTTCATTAAAAGAGTTAGCAGGTGCAGCCGAATTTTTAGGAAGCACGACGCAACAACATGCTTTACTCCAAACTGCCCAATTTATTCAAGAGCAACTTGAACAAAGCCAGCCTTTTAATACAGACCAAATTCACTGTATTTTTAACGTATTGGCAGGCATTGACATGTTAGTTGACAATTTAAAAAATAAACAACCTGTTCTACAATCCATGTTTAATGTAGCATTGTCGAGTAGTCAACAACTTCAAAAAAAGGCAGCTTAATGTCTGAATTATCACTTGCTTATATTTTCCATCATCAACAATTACTGGTTGACCAGAATCTCCAACTACCCAAAGTCGAAAAGTTAGCAAGTGATTTACTTTTCACTCATGATGAGCAAGTCATTGCACGTGACTTGCTTGCTGAGGAACCTATCCCCGAAGGCTTACAACTTGTCCCAATTCGCCAGCTTATTACCAGCTGGTCGAAAGAACAGTTTTTGCAGGCAAGCCGTGCTGTTCAATTACTTGAATGGCGACGTAACCATAAGTTTTGTAGCCACTGTGGACATCCGACAGAAGTTCATCCAACCGAATATGCAATGGTATGCCCTTCTTGTCGCTACCACCAATATCCTCGTGTAAACCCTTGCATTATTACCGTCATTACTCGTGGTGATGATGAAATCTTGCTGGCTAAATCAGTTCATAACAAAACCAATATGTATGGTTTGATTGCAGGTTTTGTTGAGGTGGGCGAAACACTTGAAGAGGCAGTACAACGTGAAGCCTTTGAAGAAGTCGGTTTAAAACTTAAAAATATTCAGTATATGTCCAGCCAGCCTTGGCCATTCCCAAGTAACCTTATGGTGGCATTTCGGGCAGAATATGAGTCGGGTGAAATTAAGCTTCAAGAAGAAGAAATTGCAGATGCCCAATTTTTCAAAATTGATCAATTACCTGAGATTCCGTTTAAAGGAAGTATTGCTCATTCAATGATTATGCAGATTACCCAAGCTGGGTAATCTGCCGTGTTTTAAACGAGACTCTCGTTTAAAACACTTCTTCGAGAAAATGTAAGATCGTTCTTTTCGTTCTGAAATAGTGGCTAATAAAGCTAGAAAGACTGGCCAAAATTGTAATATGTCCAGTTTTAGGAATCACAGCGATATGGCTGTGATTTCCACTCTGTCTTAAAGCCCGATCCAAATCCAACGTATTTTCTTTACCGACAAGCTGATCATTTTCAGCCATGAGCAAGTAATGTTTAATACTATTTTGATTGACGAAATAGTATGGCATCACCTCTTGATAAGAAATACTTTGATCAAAAGCATCTTCTGCAAGTGGATCACCCTTATAATCAAAATGATAAGGTCCAGCTAAACCAAAAATCGCCTTAATATTACCTAAACATTGAATAGGATTTGGTTTTGGGTGATAAACAGCAGACATTACATTAAATGCTCCTGCCGAATGTCCCATAAGCACAACATTTTCTGTAGAAATTTCTAGTTTGTCTTGGTTTTGATGTAAATAATTCAATGCCTGAGTCAGGTCATCAACAAAACTCGGAAAAATATTTTTAGGAGCTAATTGATAGTTGATAACTGCAACGTCATAGCCTTCTTTAGCAAACGTCTCACCAATAAAAAGATAATCTCGCTTATTACCATGTTGCCAAGCACCACCATGTACAAAAACAATAAGAGGCTGATGTGCTAGTTTTTTAACAGATCGATAAATATCCAAACGGTGACGCGGCTTTAGACCATAACGTACATTTGCGACCTGTTCAAAACCATCTTTTGGCGTAAAACGGTTTAAAGCAAAACTCCCCAAATCATAAAGGCGGAACTCTTTATAAAGAGTTCGCGCCTGTTCAATTTTACTTTGTAGTTGTTCAATCAGATTCATATATTACTGTGCATTCGAAGCTGGATCTGTTTGGTCAGGATCAATTGCAACAGGAGTTTGAACTGTTGGTTGAGCAATGACGTTATTAATAATTGGTGTAGTCGTTGCACTAGCAGTACTCGCCGCTGGCGCAGGTGCTAAATCAACGTTATCAATGAGTGTCACAATTTTGGTCACGTTACCAACATTTTGAAGCACATTATTTAAATCATTAATTTCAGCTGTATTTAAACGGCCCATCACATATAAAACACCATCTTCGGTATGGACAAGTACTTTACTGTCCGATACAACTGGCGCTTTCATTAAAAGAGCACGTGTATTTGCAGTTACACCAGCATCTTGCATGATCGTGTTATAGCTGACCTTATTACCCACGGTAATGTAGTTATGTACAGCTTTTACATCACTCATGGCTTTAAGATTGTCTTCTGCCAATTGTTTCAAGTATGGGTCTGGCACTTGTCCTGTTAATAAAACAGTACTATGGAAACTTTCGATATTAATACGTGATTGTTTAAAACGCTGATCAAGCTTATAGAGGTTAATATTCGCTGTACGTTTAATTGAAGAATCAATGAATACCTGACCTAAGCTACGTACACCACTATCTGTTCCGACTGGAGCTGTACCTGTTCCACCAGAAATAAAACTTGCGCAACCTGACAAACTTGCGACACAAAGCGCTGTTACAGCAATACGTTTCAACACTCCACCAGACTCCTATCAATCTCTTCTTGGCTTGATCATAAAACATCGGTTTTAATTTGCTCAAAAGAGTAATGAACTCTTAATCCAAAGTAAATGCATTTTCGATCCATTGCAGATCATAATGGAAATTTGAAAAGTCTTGCTGTACTGTTTTTGCAATTTTCTGTGGAAAATCAAAACAAATCACATCAAAACGACAATAAAAATCCTGATAAGATGGGTAGCGCTGTAAAAAATGCATCGCGGTTTTAATAATTTTCTTCTGCTTTGTTCTTGTCACCATTTCACAAGCCTGTCCATAATTTCCTATAGTACGCGCCTTTACCTCAACAAAAACCAGCTCTTGCCCTCTTTTAACAATCAAATCCACTTCACCACGGCGTGAATGGTAATTACTGGTTACCCATACATAGTTTTGCTTTTGCAACAGGTTTAAAGCCGTTTGCTCTGCCCATTTACCCAACTGCTGCGCTAATAGCATTCTTATCTTCCCCAAATTAAAAGTAGCACCACAGATTTTGATGCTTAAATTATTTCGTTAAATCCACCCGTACTTTCTGATCTAAATTGAACAAATGAAAATCAGATCATTTTGGAAAAGCAAAGGTTGGCAGACTTTGTTCACGCCCAAATCATAATTTCGGGTAAACTACCCCATTAAAATTGTTTATCTGTACGGAGTAAAACCAAATGAGTGCTCAGTTATTCGTTGTAGCCACCCCAATCGGGCACTTAGATGATATGACTTTCCGTGCAATTGATATTTTAAAATCAGTTTCTATTGTAGCTGCCGAAGATACGCGTCAATCAGCACAATTATTTAAGCACTATAATATATCGACTCAACTTACTGCATGTCATGATCACAATGAAAGTAATAAAATTGAGCAGTTAGTTCAAAAATTACTTGCAGGCGATGATATTGCTTTAATTAGTGATGCAGGTACGCCGCTTATTAGTGACCCTGGTTTTAAGTTAGTTCGAGCTGCTCAAGAACATGGTATTAGGGTTGTTCCCGTGCCTGGCGCATGTGCTGCGATTGCCGCTTTAAGTGCAGTAGGTCTACCGAGTGATCGTTTTAGTTTTGAAGGATTTTTGCCATCAAAAGCTTCTCAACGTATTTCTCAATTAGAAAAACTCAAAAATGAAACTCAGACCTTAATTTTTTATGAAGCGCCCCACCGTATTTTAGAGTGTGTAAAAAATATGGCTGAGGTATTTGGTGAAGATCGACCTGTAGGTTTCGCACGTGAAATTACCAAAACTTTTGAAACCATCAAAAAAATGACTTTAAAAGATTTGGTCAGTTTTATTGAAAATGATCACAACCAAGAAAAAGGCGAAATTGTTCTTGTAATTGGCGGCGCACCAGAAAAAACAGATCTGGAACAAGAAAAACTAGATGAGCTTTTAAAGCGCTTACTTCAAGATTTATCTGTTAAAGCGGCATCTCAACTAGCTGCTGATTTAACAGGAGTTAAGAAAAAAGTCGCTTATCAACGTGCGCTTGAGTTAACACAATCTTAATCTTTTGATTAAGCACAGTGATGAACAATAAATAGCCTTCATCATCACTGTGCATGAATTTTGCATAATAATATTAAAGATAAAAATAAGAGTATTTACATGATTGAACAGCTTGGAAAGCTTGGGCCGCATGAAGAGTGTGAACTAGAATTACTACTTTCAGGCGAGAAACCTATCGCTTTGTTTTATGATCTACTACCTACCGAGTTTTTAGAGCATCTCGAGCAAGGTACTTTATCTATGCTGAGTAAAGACATTGAAACCTCTTTACCTTTACCATTTTCAATTATGCTGATCTATAAAAATGCTCCTTTAGCAGATTTAAATGAACTTGTGTTATGTATTGAAAAATCACTAAAGGAGACTCAACTCGAAGATCGCTTAGAACTTGACCGTAGAATCGGACAACTTTTAGGTTACTCAACACAAGATATAGAGTTTTATATTCAGCATGTTTCAAATTTTTATGCCCGCTCACGGACTTAAATTTATCTCAATATCTTTTTTGCTGACTGAACAATTGTTTCAGTTAATACGTCAAGTTGCTGCGACTGTCTTTTCCAGTGGTGCCAATATAAAGGAACATCAAGTTGGGCTTCAGGCATAATATCAACAAGTGTTCCATTTTCGAGTAATGGTTGAACTTGAAGTTCGGGCACCATGCCATAGCCTAAACCTAATTGAATTGCTTTAACGAAAGCATCAGTTGCTGGAATAAAACTATAAGGATAACTTTGCATCGGTAAACCGTATCCTTTTAATAGAACCTCTGAATGCATTAAATCTTTATGGTTAAAAATAACTGCTGGCGTTTTTCTTAATGTGTCTCTATTCACTCCAGCACTAAACCATTTATTTGCAAAATCAGCAGAAGCCAACATTTTATAACGCATTTTTCCTAGTGGTTGAGCTAAACAACCCGACATGACCTGCTCTTCTGCCGAAATACAGGCATTGACTTTTCCTGTCTCCAGAAGAGTGTGCGTGTGAGATTGATCATCAATTTTTAGTTCTAATACTATTTTTTCTTTAAAAAGCGTTTGCTGAATATTTGGTAAAAGCCAAGTAGCTAATGAATCTGCATTTGAAGCCAAAGCAATTTTATAAAATTCGGATTCAGATGATTTTCCCATTAAACCTTGTAATAAATTTTGCTCCATTAACCTCGTATGACGTAAATGTTGTAATAAAGTTTGCCCTGCTTGAGTGAGCACACACGGGCGCCCCCGTATAATTAGAATTTGTCCTAAATACTTTTCTAAAGCCTGTACGCGTAACGAAACTGCAGAAGGCGTAATATATAAATGCTCTCCTGCCGCATCAAAACTTCCCAATTCTGCTACTGCAAGAAAGGCTTCACATTGTTTGCTATCTAACATATAAAACCTAAATTTTTTTTAGCTAAACCTAAATATTCTTAATTTTACTTATTTCTTAATAAAAAGTCAGATAATTCCCACATCTGATTTTTTCACCTTATTGTTATGTTCTCTCTTAGTATATTTTTTAAAGGTTTCGGGATTGGCAGTGGGCTTATCGTAGCAATTGGAGCTCAAAATGCTTTTGTCCTAAAACAAGGACTTAAACAGCAATATGTATTTTGGTTGTGTTTAATCTGCGCTCTGTCCGACTCAATTTTAATTGCCTGTGGTGTATTAGGCTTTGCCGAAATCATGACGGCATCACCTATCTTAATTACCGTAGCTAAATATTTAGGGGCAACGTTTTTATTAGTTTACGGTGCCAAAGCATTTTATGCTGCATTTAAGACTACCCAAAGTATGGACCTTGATAGCAGTCAAAAACAAACATTAACTCAAGCATTAGTGACCTGTCTTGCCTTTACTTGGCTTAATCCTCATGTCTATTTAGACACTATTGTTCTGATTGGTTCAGTTGCAACTCAGCTTGAAGATAAAGTGAGTTTTGCTTTGGGCAGCATTCTTGCCTCTTGGGTTTTCTTTTTTAGTCTGGGCTATGGTGCAAGATTATTAAAGCCACTATTTACCAATCCCAAAGCTTGGAAAATTTTAGATTTCATTATTGGTTGCGTTATGTGGAGTATCGCTATAACCCTCTTGTTTTAACGGCTTAAAATTAAAAAAGGATCATAAAAAGATCCTTTTTTATTACTCTTTAGTATTACGCTTCACTGGCAACTATAACTCTTGCCTGTTTTCTTTCTTGTTGTGACTGTTTTATAACAGCATAGCCAGAAGATACACCCAAGTATGCAATGACAAAGGCAACAAATAAATCGGGAAATACACTGCCTGTTCCAAATACCCCAACCGCCGCTAAAATTACAGCAATATTAGCAATTGAGTCATTTCTACTGCACAACCAAACAGAGCGCATGTTGGCATCACCATCACGGAATGCATAAAGCATAAGCGCCACAGAAACGTTAGCAATTAGAGCCATTACACCAATTGCCCCCATCACCATTGGTTCGGGTGAAACACCATAAAAATACGACCAGACCACTTTCGCAATGACAAAAACACCGAAAGCCGCCATCGTTATTCCTTTAACTAATGCCGCTGTCGCACGCCAATATAAACTCATCGAAAGAACGACTAAAGATAGTGCATAGTTTGCTGCATCTCCGGCGAAGTCCAATGCATCTGCCCAAAGTGAAACAGATTGGGCCTTATAACCTCCCAATATTTCCACCACGAACATTAAGGCATTGATTACAAATGCAATCCATAAAGCTTTTCTAAAACGCGGACTCACTTTCTTTGAAGGAGAACATGTTGAAGCACAACCACATCCAGCCATTTTATTTCCTCAAAAACTCTTTTATAGTGATTAAAAACCCTCGAGTAGCTCCAGAGTCAAGTCTTATGAGTTTTTCTATTGGTCAATTATCAAAAAAAGCGGATATTCCAATTGATACGATCCGTTATTACGAAAAAGTAGGTGTGCTGGACCGTATTCAGCGCTCAGAAAATAATTATCGTGTTTACACCGAACAAACACTTGCAGACCTTTTATTTATTAAGCATTGCCGTGAATTAAATATTTCACTGAGTGATATTAAAACGTTAAAAGAAATGAAAACTCAGCCTAAACAGGCCTGCACAGAAATTGATAATTTAGTCGATAAATACTTAAAAGAAGTATCTGAAAAAATCGAACGATTATTACTTTTAAAAGAATCTTTGATTGATTTAAAACAGCATTGCTCTACCAATCGAACAGTAGATGAATGCGGGATCTTGAGAGAGCTTCAAAACTCTCCTTGAAAATAAAAAAAGCATCACTCATGTGATGCTTTTTAGGATTAATGGTCGCTATGTTCATCTGGAGGAACTTCAGTAATTCTCCCCCCTCGAGCTAAAAATGCGGCAACTTCATCTTCCAGCGCTTGGCGCTGTTTTTGCTTAGCAGTCACAGTCAGTGTTTCTGCCTCAGCAATATCAGTATCATTAATACTGCTTGCTTCTTCATCAGCTGCACCGCTTTCAGCTGCCTTCGCTTCATCTTCATCTACAGCAGAATCTTCTGCATCTTCATAATCATTGATATCTGACATTTTTCACTCCCCAGAATGATTTCTATTGCATCATCGCTATGGTTCTAAGACCTCAGAAATTTAGCAATCTCTTTGCATTTAGCAAAGAGCCAAATTGGTCAAATGTGTATCTTTTTCAACCCAATTGGTAATGATATATAAATGATTGTTTAAAAAATATCTACTGATATTTATTTAGACCAGTAGAGCATAAACTTCGTAATTATTTTAACGACTATACTGGGTGTTTTGTAAAGACCCTAAACCGTTTGCTTGTTGCATAAAACGCTCTTTTAAGAAGGAAATTTGTTCAACTTGCTTGAGTCCCACATTCCGAGCCCAGATAAATGGAAATAGCTCACTACTTTCCAACCAGCCAATTGCCGACATGCTATGCATCATTGCGTCATTTTGGCCTTTACGGCGATGCTCATAACGCAACAATGTCTGTTCATTTGCCCATACACCACGCGCTAAATCATGTAGTAATGCATCACAGAGTACAGCCGCATCTAAACAACCAATATTTACGCCTTGTCCAGCAAGTGGATGGATAACATGTGCTGCATCCCCAATTAAAGCTAAACCAGCTTTCACATACTGTTTTGCAGCGCGCGCTTTGAGCGGGAATTGGGCTCTTGAACGTACATCTAATACTTCACCCAACATATGTTGGCTTTCTCGAGTTAAAAGCCGCATAAATTCATGATCGGTTAAAGCAGAATATTCATCGGCATAATCATCAGGTAGTGTCCAGACAATTGACTGCCAGTAGCCATTTTCACTTTCTTCAAGACTAGCCATCGGCAAATAAGCTAAAGGCCCTGTAGGTAAGAAAATTTGACGAGCAACATGATTGTGGGGTTTAGATGTTTTAATGGCACAACTAATCGCTGCCTGCTTGTAATCTAAGACATCTAGATCAATAAAGGCCTGTTCTCGTACAAATGAATTGGCACCATCTGCCCCAATCAGCAGTTTTGTTTTAAGTGTCGTACCATCTGCCAATTGAATATGCCAACACCCAACTCCCTGCTCAATCCGAGTCACGCGAACTTGAGTGCGATAGTCTGTTAACTGCTCAAGCATTTTTTGTTGAATAGCAACATTCAACACACTTGGCTCAACCATAGAACCCAAGGTCTGTTCTGGCATTGGTCTTTGTAAGGACTCGTGACCAAAATTAATTTCACCATAGCCATTCAGATTCCACACTTGCATGCCTGTATATGGCATTTGACGTGCTAGATCATCCCAAACATTAACAGTTTTAAGTAAATGAATGGTCGCTTGGCTCAGTGCTAAAACACGTGGGTTCATCACACTTAGTGTTTTTTCAACATCCAGTACAGGAGCAGCATCAAGCACAGTAGGCTGTACACCACCTTGCGCAAGTAATAAAGCTGTTAAACCACCAACCAGTCCACCACCAACAATGACAACATCTAGTACTTCACTCATGCTTTTAACCCCATTGCATAGTTCGCTACCAGTGGTTTAACACCCGGAATGACATCAAATGCAATTAATCCCGTATTACGAATTAATTTTAATAATGGATTTTGGTTACTAAAACCACGAACCACGGTGTCACAGAACTTAATTACTCGCTGTTGATCTGACAAACGGGCTTGTTCATAAGCCAGTAAATTATCTGGGTTACCAATATCATCAGAAGCGGTTAGCTGATTCACTAAATAACGCACTAAAACATCCGCATCACGTAGACATAGGTTAAAACCTTGTCCTGCAACAGGATGGATTGTATGCGCCGCATTCCCCATTAAAATAACGCGTCCGACTGCTTGTTTATGTGCAAGCACTTGTGAAAGCGGATAACTAAAGCGTTTACCCGTCTTTTCAAATTTACCCGCTCTGTCACCATAAGTTTTTTGCAAAGCATCTAAAAAGTGTTGGTCGTTTTCTTCACCTAACCACTCACCTTCAGTGCCTTTTTTAACAGGCCATACAACCGAACGGCGATATTCGCCCGGTAAAGGCAATAAAGCTAAAGGACCTAATGCGCTAAAACGCTCAAAACCGACTTGTTCATGTGGTTTTGAAGTCTGAACGGTAGTGACAATTGCAACCTGATCATAATCATGAACATCTACACCAACGCCGATAGCCTGACGACAGAAAGAGTCACATCCATCTGCGGCAATTAATAGCTTTGACTCAAGTTTTAAAACTTCATCACCACGCTTGGCCTCAATATGTACTTGCTCAGCATCTTGAGTTAAAGCAGTCACTTGAACGCCATCAATCAGCTCAATCAAAGGCTGCTGACGTACTTGAGTCAATAAAACACGACCGAGCCAAGCATTTTCAATCACCTGCCCAAAGCTTTCGACTTTTTCTTGTTCTGCAATTAATCGTGCCTTACCAAAACTGCCTTGTTCAGTAATGTGAACTTGTAGAATTGGAGTCGCGTGCTGCTGTAATGCATCCCATAACCCCAGCTTCTGATAAATCTGGACGCTACGACGCGATAAAGCCGTATTACGCACATCGAAACTGGAATGATAAGGGGCAACATTTTGATCATCATAGTTTGGGTATTTCACAGCTTCTAACAGCTTTACTGCAATATTAGCCTTCGCCAGCATGAGTGAAAGGCTAAGTCCAACCATTCCCCCACCTACAATAATCACTTGTTGTTGCATCTAGTTGTGCTCCTTTGGCGAATACGTTTAATTATGATTTAGCTTGCGCCATTAAATGTTCAATATCTGCAATATTTTTAACTACATCAGCAGTTAAAACTCGCGGACCTTTTGATGTTGCGACCACATCATCTTCAATACGGATGCCAATACCACGCCATTTTTTATCTACAGTTTCATCGTCTGGTGCAATGTATAGGCCTGGTTCAACGGTAACGACCATACCTTCTTCATATTGACGCCAGTCTTCACCTTTTTTGTAAGACCCGACATCATGTACATCCATTCCTAACCAATGGCCTGTACCATGCATATAAAACTGACGGTATGCTTCAGTTTCGATAAGTTCGTTAATATCACCTTTGAGCAAACCTAACTCAATTAGGCCTTCGGTTAAAATTTTAACGGCTACTTCATGAGGCTCACGGTACGAATTACCAATGCGTACTGCATCAATCGCCGCATATTGAGAAGCCAATACAACTTCATATAATGCTTTTTGTTCAGCACAAAACTTACCATTGACCGGAAAAGTACGGGTAATATCTGACGCATAGAACTCATATTCACATGCAGCGTCAATTAAGACTAAATCACCGTCTTTAAGAGGTTGGTTATTTTCAACATAGTGCAAAATACAGGCATTAGCCCCACCACCAACAATACTGTTATAAGATGGGACACAGCCGTTTTGCCCAAATATATAATTGAGCTCGGCTTCAAGCGCATATTCCATCATACCTGGCCGTACCATCTGCATCGCACGAGTATGTGCCTGAGCACTAATTTTTGAAGCAGTTTGCATCAGCTCAAGTTCTTGTGGTGACTTGATTAAACGCATTTCATCAACAATACGGTCGAGCTGTACCAGTTGAGCTGGAGCACCTTGATGTCGATGCTCAGCATCTGCTTTTTTAATCCACTGGCTCACTCGTGCATCAAACGCAGCATTTTGCCCAATCCGATAATAAAGGCGTTCTTTATTTAATAACTTTTCAATAATTTCTTCATCAAGCAGATCAATTGCATAGGCTTCATCTGCATCATAGTCTTCGATTGCACCGTCAATTCCGGCACGGTAACCATTCCAGATTTCCATCTCGCGGTTACGTTCACGGCAAAAAAGACTATAGCTATAGTCAGTTACATCCTCAAAAGTTTCAATAACTGCAACTGCTTCAGGCTCAGCAAAGCCCGTCAAATAGAAAAAACTACTATCGGCACGGAATTTATAATCCGCATCACGATTACGGTACATCTCCTCACGCGTTGCAATAATTGCAATACTGTTAGGACCCATTTTTTCTGCTAAACGGTCTCTACGATGTTGAAAATCAGCTTGAGGCAATTTCATAATGATCTACTTGATTTAGAATTTTAAAGTCAAAAAATAAAATACAACCAATAACACATCGCCTCAATTAGCTTGGACGATGTGGTGTGAACATTTCTACAATATTCTGATCTGTACCTAGAGCCGCAGTTTTACTTTTTGCATGAAAGTTTTTCAATAATGAACTTTCAGCTACAGTGATTTTTTTTCTGCCAATAGACAAGCTCACAGGGATTAAGCGTACAAATTCATACAATTCTTCGTAACTGCTTTCGCCTTCCTCATCATTGTCAGAATCTTCAAATTCTACTGCAGCAACATCTTGAAGGTGTTCAATCAATTCGCGCTCATCACCACGAACATGACCCGATGCCAAACCAAAGCCTAACACAACACCAGCACACCAATCAGATAATGCTTGCACACGCTCTTGAAGTAAATGTTCATCATCTGGAAGCATTGGTAAATAATCTAATTCATCTTCAGATAAAGCATGAACCACATCTTCTGCTTCGTCAGTCAAAAGCGCTAAAGCATCTTCACTTAACTCTGGCACATTAAGGGTTGTTAAAATTTGTGACCATTCTTCGCGCGTAGGCGCTTCTGTCACACAAACAATACCTGTTAATAGACCATGTAACTCACTAGGGCTTGAAATTTCTTCAATTCCTTCAAAATGAGCGTTCCAATCTGTCCAGCCTGAAATATCGTCTTGCATTCGTTTATCCAATCTCTATACTTTGTATATATTACCTTTGATTGCAATTCTGTGCGACCTCGTTATGTTAGAACAATTACAGCGGCTACAAGCGCATATTAGCGTTTTAAAAACACGCTTACATCATTTAGAGAGTGAACATGCGGCACTCTCGGAAGCTAAAGAACTGGCTGAAACAGAGCATCACGCACAAGTTGTGCAAAAAAATAGTATTATCACTAAAAAACAAGAGGAAATTGAGTCGGTAACTGAGCAACTTTCTCAGTTAAAAGGCCAATTTCAACAATTGAATCAAGATGCTAACACACTTGCCGAACGTTATAGCCGATTAGAAAAAAGTACGACTGATTTGAAAAATCGTTTTCAAGAAATTCTTGCAGAACGAAATGAATTACGTGTTGCAAAAGAGAAGTTACAAGCTCACCAGCGTCAAACCCAACAAGAGCTGCATGATTTACAACAAGATCGTGACCGTTTGTTACAAAAAAATGAGCTTGCCAAATCAAAAGTTGAAGCCATTATTCAGCGTTTAGGAATTTTAGGCACTGCTCAAGATCAACACGCTCAAGAAATCCAGCAACTTGCCCATCCTAATGCTGAAACTGGTGAGGAGATCCAATCATGAGTGAACAAGTCATGGTAGAGCTTAGGCTGATTGAGCAGACTTTTAGACTCGCGACTACCTCAGATAAAAAAGATGAACTTGAACGCGCAGCGCAACTTCTCAATGAGAAATTTAATGACATGCGCCGTAGTGCCCCACGTGTTGAGCACAACAAACTAGTCATTATGGTCGCTCTACAGTTAACTCAAGAAGTGCTAAGCCTTAATAAATCTTTGCAGGAATACACTCACTGTGAACGCCTACTGCAAGCGATTTTAGAAGATGTGGAACAGGTTATTTAAACAAGCTTTGATTACGACAAAATGCCTTGCTCTATAAATCATAGATGCAAGGCTTTTTTTATTTTGACTATCAACTACAGTTGAATATCGTTTTATCTACTTTCAATGTACAAAGCTTCATCAAACGCAAACTAAGTTTACAGTTCCATAGGCTCAAGTGATTGCCAACATAGTTAGATCGGTTATACTTAAGCTATCTCTGGGATGTTCGCCAGCGGGTCTATTCCCCTGCCGATACTTAAACTTATGGATTGCGTTCTGTATATTTAGAGTGTATGCCTACCTTCGAGTAGGAAACCCAGCAAGTATACGTCGCGTCCACCTTGAACTCATCGGGTTCAGGGTAACGACACATGCAGCGGCATCTTCGGAGCATTTATTTTTAATTAAATAATAAAATTCCAAAAATTTATTTCAATTAGCCTTTCAATACAGACCTGTCGGTACGATATTTTTCTCATGCATTCAATAATGCATAACGTTATTATTTTAGAGATGAATTACTCTCTGCCTTCAAAATTACTTTTCTTTTCCACTCAGGCACTCTTGATACCAAGCTGTTTGAAAATCTTCTATCGCTTTTCGTTTAAAGAAGCTGGTCTTGAATACTTCGGTTGAGTAAGCAGAAGTAATTAAATCTTGATAAAGTTGTTTTGCCTTTCGATCTTCAAGACTATTCGCTATATGCTGCAAGTCTTCAGATGGGACTTTTTGTTGACGCGCTTCCATGACAATATAAGAAACTTTCTTTACCACATTACAAATTTCGGGGTCATTTACACTTTCATCGGCATAACAGCTAAAAGCTAAAAAACTAAGAAAAAATAATTTAAATTTCATATACCTACCTTATTTTTATAGCTTTGAATTAATTACAGAATTTTATTATTAATAAAGAAATAGGAAATTGATCCCTATTTCTTTTAAAGGTGTTTATGCTGGATTAATCACATAAAAATAAATAATTAGACCTACTAAAACGGTTGAAGCGATCGTTAAGTATGTACCAACTGTATTAAAACTCTGTAAGAACTTTAAGATTTCCATATCTAAATCCCCTAAACTTTCACTTATAAAGATAGAAGAAAATTTATCACAACCCAATAATGCCAATCAATTCACATTTATCTGATTTTTTGAGATTAAAATCAAAACAAACTTATTGAGTGCATCTAATCGCAAAAGCATCCTTATAGTAGTCCGTTGCACTTTTCAAATCCGATAATAATTTCTCTTCGGTATAAGGTTTAGGCGAAATTTTTATTAAGGCAGGCATATATTGGGTCTTATAAACTTCTGGATAGTCATGACATAAGATTTTGACTTTAACTTCTTGCGGTGTATTCGGGTTATCTAGTTGATCTAAAAACTCTCCTATTTTACGATCTGATTCTTCAAATTGAGCTTTATAGTCAACTTCAGCAGCTTCAGGTTCTGTTTGTTTTGTACACCCACCAAGTAGCAGACTAGCGCTTATTGTAATGGTTAAAATTTTTAACTTCATAGGCTTAACAATTTCACATTCATCCTTTTAAATATTCTTATCTGATTAAATGTAAATAAATACTGGTAATACGTAAAGAAATAGAATTTTTTATCGCTAAAGAAAATACCTTGTATCAAGTAAATTTAAAGTTATTTCTTAATTAGTTCTCTATTTCCATAAATCTTAAGAAAAATAGGTATAATTTTGCTCGACTGATCTCAAATCTTTGTTAGATTTACGCATGAATGAACTTAGTTTTATTAGAAAAAATTTAAGATCTAAAAGACGCTCTTTGTCCCCATTGGAGCAAAAAAAAGCTCAGCTTAATGTTCTCCATCATTTAAACAGTCTTGCTATTTTTCATTCATCAAAAAAAATTGGTTTATATTTACATGCCTTCGGAGAAGTTCATACAGATCTGATCATAAAGTTATGTTTTCAAAAAAATAAACAAGTTTATTTACCTATGATTTGTTCTATAAACCAACGTTTAGTCTGGGTAAGAATATCTAAAAACCAATATGTAAATCGACGTTTTTCTCATCATCCATTGGGTATGAAAGAACCCATGGCAACAAGAGGAAAACATGTATCAAAACTTGATTTACTGTTAATGCCACTTTTAGCTTGTGATCAATACGGTACGCGTATTGGGATGGGAGGGGGCTATTATGACCGTACATTGGCTAGTGCAAAACATAAGCCTTATCGTTTGGGAATGGCTCATCAATTTCAATTTATTGGACATACTTTAAAACGTCAAAGTTGGGATCAACCCTTAGATGCTTTACTCACCCCTCAACATATTTATTATTTTAAAAGATAATATTTATAGAAAATTAAAATTAGTCTTAAGTTTTTAATGCCCCCTAAAATCATAAAAGTAACCACCCTAAGGATGGTTACTTCTACGTGACAGACCGATTTACCAACTTATACTAACACGGCTATTTAATGTTCAATATTAAATAAGTTTTGCATTATTGTTAATTATACAATGCCGACAAATGACATAAGAAAATGGTTATTTTCCATCCAAACGTCTTTTTTACTATATGAATATTTCATAATTATTAAGCTAAATTACCTATCCTTTCTACAAAATTTTATTCTTCTTAAGAATTAATCCATTGATTCATAATATTTTAATAAAAAAGTTGACTAAATTAGTCATTTTTTCCACATTTTCTATAGAGAGGCCCTTGTAATTTTTGAAATACACATCACTATAAAAAACATGGCAACCTCGTTGTCACTCATTAGGAGTGCCCATGTCTGAACTTATTATGAATGAAAAAACTGACTTAGAGCCTCAGGTTCCAAGTGTATTACCACTTTTAGCGTTACGTGATGTAGTGGTCTACCCACACATGCAAATTGCGTTATTCGTGGGTCGTGAAAAATCGATCAATGCAGTTGATGTGGCTCGTAACAGTGACAATTTAGTATTTGTAGTTGCGCAAAAAGATTCGCTTACAGAAGAAATTGATCACGATAACCTTTATCAGTACGGAACTGTCGCTAAGATTGTTCAAGTCGTAAATCATGAGAATGATGAAAACTGCATTAAAGTACTTATTGAAGGTTTACATCGCTCTAAACTTGAAAAGATTATCGATGAAGATAGTCATTTGACTGCTGAACACAGCTTAAGTCCAATGACAATTAACGTAGATAAAGCTACTCAAGAAACTCGTTTGCAAGAGTTGCGTACTTTATTTGCTCAATATGCTGAAGCAAAATTACGTAATGCACGCGAACTCGTTGCTGCGGCTAATAAAATTGAAGACTTGCTACAACTCATGTTCTTCGTAGCAACACGTGTGCCTCTAAATATTGAAATTAAACAGAAGTTTTTAGAGCACGATGAGTTTGAAGCACATTTGCAAGAGCTTATGAGCTACTTGGTAAATCAATCTGCTGAACAGCAAATTGAACAAACTTTGCATGACAGCGTAAAACGTCAAATGGAAAAAAACCAACGTGAATACTTTCTAAATGAAAAAATGAAAGTCATTCAACGTGAACTTTCTGACATGAATGGCGGTGCTGAAGATGACGTTGCTGAAATAGAGAAACGTCTTGCTGAAGCTGATTTACCTGAACACGTACGTAAAAAAGCTGAAGCTGAGTTCCGTAAGCTTAAAGCAATGCAACCAGCGTCTAGTGAAGCAGCTGTTGTACGTAACTATCTAGAAGTAATTTTAGATACGCCGTGGAATAAAGCGAGTAAAGTGAGTATCAACCTTGCGAAAGCACAGGAAATTCTCGATACAGATCACTACGGTTTAGATGACGTAAAAGACCGTATTGTTGAATACCTAGCTGTTCAGTCGCGTGTTAAAAAGCTTAAAGGTCCGATTCTATGTTTAGTAGGCCCTCCTGGTGTAGGTAAAACTTCACTTGGTGAGTCTGTCGCGAAAGCAACAGGTCGTGAATTTGTTCGTATGGCACTTGGTGGTGTACGTGACGAAGCTGAAATTCGTGGTCACCGTCGTACTTATATTGGTGCGATGCCAGGTAAAATTGTGCAATCTTTAACAAAAGTTGGCGTGAAGAACCCATTGTTCTTACTCGACGAAATTGACAAGATGGCGCAAGACTACCGTGGCGATCCTGCTTCTGCATTGCTTGAAGTATTAGATCCATCACAAAACAGTAAGTTCAACGATCACTATTTAGATCTTGATCTTGACCTATCTGAAGTGATGTTCATCTGTACTGCAAACAGTATGAATATTCCAGAAGCCTTGCTTGACCGTATGGAAGTTATTCGTCTACCGGGTTATACCGAAGATGAGAAAGTTAACATTGCTGAACGTTACCTTGTTCCAAAAGCAATTAAGAACAATGGTCTACGTCCAAAAGAATTAACAATTCATGAAGAAGCGATCCGTGACATTGTTCAACGTTATACACGTGAAGCTGGTGTACGTAGTTTAGAACGTGAAGTGTCTAAAATTGCACGTAAAGTGGTAAAAGAAGCAGTAAGTAAAAAGTCTAAAAACTTACAACTTGATGTGACTTCTGCCAATCTTCCAGAATACTTAGGTCCACATAAGTTTGACTTTGGTATCGCAGAAGATGAAGCACAAGTAGGACGCGTAAATGGTCTAGCTTGGACATCTGTAGGTGGTGAGTTACTTACCATTGAAGTTGCAGCTGTCAAAGGTAAAGGTAAATTCATTACGACTGGTTCACTCGGTGACGTAATGAAAGAATCTATTACTACAGCAATGACTTTAGTGCGTACACGTGCCGATGAATTAGGTATTGAAGCTTCTCGTTTTGAAGAAACTGATGTACACGTTCATTTACCTGAAGGTGCAACACCAAAAGATGGTCCATCTGCTGGTTTAGCATTAACAACTGCGCTTGTATCGGCATTTACAGGTATTGCAATTCGTCCTGATATTGCAATGACTGGTGAAACAAGCTTAGGTGGTCGTGCAATGCGTATTGGTGGCTTAAAAGAAAAACTTCTTGCAGCACACCGCGGTGGAATTAAGCTCGTCTTCATTCCTCAAGACAACGTTCGAGACTTAGCAGAAATTCCTGCGAATGTTAAAGAAGGTTTGGAAATCAAAGCTGTGAAAAGTATTGATGACATCTTACCTTTAGCATTAGTTTCGATGCCAAAGCCTTTACCTAAAACACCGATTGTAAAACCGGTGGAAGGTTCAAAAGCAGCACGTCACTAATTAAAAAATAAAAAAGAGAGAGCTTCGGCTCTCTTTTTTTTGTTACACAATTTGATTGAAAAATATCCAACCATCCTCATAATAGGTAATAAGAGTATTTAAATAAATGAGTACTCTTAACTATCTAATTCTTAGATAGCCTTGTTTTTATTCTCTATGATCATCTGAACTCCAGACAGATGATCATTTGATCGCAGTCCAACACTGTTTTTTGGACTGCGTTTTTTATGCCAGCTTTTTAGATCGTCAGATACTTTCATTCATCAGGTATAATGCGCCAGCTGTATTTGAATGAATAGATAACATGAAAATTCGTATTCTGACCATTGGTCAAAAAATGCCTGCTTGGGTTCTTACTGGTTTTGAAGATTATTTCAAACGCATCCAACCTTTTGTTCAAACCCAAGTTATTGAACTACCTATGGCCAAACGTGGTAAGAATGATTCAGAAGCGGATATTTTAAAGTATTGCCAAATTGAAGGCGAAAGTATTTTAAATGCTTTAAAACCGAATGAAACCTTAATTGCTCTTGAAGTTGGTGGTCGGGAACTAAGTACAGAAAAATTAGCTGATACAATGAAACAATGGATGCTTGAGGGTAATGATGTAGCACTTGCGATTGGCGGTCCAGATGGTTTGTCAGATCAGGTACGTAAAGCTGCCGCTTGGCATTGGTCACTTTCAAAACTTACGATGCCCCATCCGTTGGTACGTGTTTTATTAATCGAGCAACTATATCGGGCCATGAGTATTAATCACAATCATCCTTATCACCGTGCATAAAAGGAACAAACGTTTCATTTTAAGAACAATCCGTTGAAATCTGGATACTTTTAACATGTCCTGATTTTGGCATAATGACTATTATTCTGCTTTTCAACTCAGGTGTAATGAAATGGAACTACAAACCCTTCCTGGACTGTTTATTTCCCATGGCTCGCCCATGCTTGCACTTGATCCAGAACAAGTGGGACCTGCTCTACACCGTTTAGGCACAAATCTTCCTATACCTAAGGCAATCATTGTGATGTCTGCGCACTGGGAAAGTAAAGCACTTGAAGTGAGCATTTCGACTCGTCCTGAAACATGGCATGACTTCCGTGGATTTCCTAAAGAGTTATATGAAATTCGCTACAGTGCGCCTGGCGAACCAGCATTAGCAGAAGAAATCTTAAAATTATTGGCCGATGCTCACTTTGTTGCACATGCCAATAATACCCGTCCTCGTGATCATGGCGTATGGATGCCTTTATTGCATATGTACCCAGATGCAGACATTCCTGTAGTCGAAATTTCTTTGCCATCAAATTTAAGTGCACAAGAAATTTATCGTATAGGACAAACGCTTACCCCTTTACGTGATAAACAAATCTTACTCATTGGTTCAGGAAGTATTACTCATAATCTTGCAGAGTTATCTTGGCAAGGAGACAACTCTAAAGTTCCTGAATGGGCTTCAACTTTTAGAAATACTGTCGTTAATAAGCTTTCCCATCAAGATTATGATGGAGTTTTAGACTGGCAATCACTGCCGTTTGTGAAACGCAACCACCCTACGCTTGAACATTTTGCACCTTTGTTTTTTGCTATGGGTACAGGCAATCGCTTTACGATTGTTCATAGTAGCTTCACAATGGGCTCATTAGGAATGGACATCTATCGTTTTGATTAATTATTAAGAAATACCCCGTTTTGCGGGGTATACCATTATTTTTGTTGAAAATTAGAATAATTTACAAACTTATACATTTTAAAAACCGAAACAATCAAATGTTTACATTTTCTTTTTTTAAGAATGTTTTAAGCTTATTACTGTTGTTTTTTTACTTGAAGTTTTTAAATGAAAATTAAATATTTAATTCTTGCGTTATTACCTTTTTCTTTGATGGCGTGTCAAACAGTTACTAATACTCCTGCTCCAATTGTTTCTGAGCAACAACAAAACCTTGCAACCACTTTAGGTGAATATGCATGGACTTATCAAAATGTAAAAGCTTCTAAACCACTTATTCTTAACTTTAATGCAGATGGTAAATTAGCCATTAATACGGGCTGTAATGGCCAAGGCGGTACTTGGAAAGTTGAAGGCAACCAACTTGTTACTTCTAATCTTGTTTCAACGATGATGGCTTGCCAAGATGATTTAATGAAACAAGAACAACTTTCTACTAGCATCTTTAATGAAGCAAAATTACCAATTGAAATTAGCAACACTAATGGTCAGGTGATTTTAACGGTGACAGATAAAACTGGTCAAAAACACATTTTCCAAGGTCAAAAAGCAGTTAATACTCAAGCTTTAACAGATTACTCTTGGTCATATCAGCCTGAAAATACTAAAAAGCCAATCGTTCTTAACTTTACAAATGATCGTTTATCTATCGCAACAGGTTGTAACCGCCAAGGAACAACTTGGAAAGTTGAAAATAATACGATTGTAACAGCTGACGTAATGTCGACAATGATGGCATGTGAACCTGCTTTAATGAAACAGGAACAGTTCTCTAGCAGCCTCTTCCAAAAACGTGCAGTTCCGTTTGAACTCAATACTACAAATGTTGATCAACCAACATTGACAGTATCTGATGCTCAAGGTCAGAAATATACTTTCACTGGTAAAATGACACCTGAAGCAAAATATCAATCTGAAGGAAAAACAGTTTTCCTAGAAGTTGCTCCAGAAACTAAATCTTGTACTGGTGTTGCGCCACAAACTTGTATGCAAGTTCGTGAAATTAAATATGATGACAAAGGTGTTAAAACTTACGCTGACAAAAACTGGTCATTATATTACGGTCAAATCGAAGGGTTTGAACATAAACCGGACCAACGCGTAATTTTGCGTGTAAAACGTTTTGAAGTGAAAAACCCAGCTGCAGACCAATCTAGTCAAGCAGATGTATTAGATATGGTTGTAGAACAAGAGTTAGTTAAAAAACCTAAAAAATAAGTTTTTAGACTAAAAAATCCGATGCTTATGCATCGGATTTTTTATTTCTATCTTAGAAAATACCTTGAGCAAGCATTGCATCAGCAACTTTTACAAAACCTGCAATATTGGCACCGTCTACATAGTTCACACTACCGTCTTCTTTAGTACCATATCTTACACAGTTGGCATGAATGTCTTTCATAATTGCATGTAAACGTTCATCGACCTCAGCATGGGTCCAGCCTAAACGAATTGCATTTTGAGACATTTCTAAACCAGAAGTTGCCACACCACCCGCATTAGATGCTTTACCTGGCGCATACAAAATTTTAGCTTCAATAAAATGTTCAACTGCTTCAAGTGTAGATGGCATATTAGCGCCTTCAGCTACACAAATGACACCGTTAGAAATAAGTGTTTTAGCGTCCTCACCTGTTAATTCATTTTGCGTAGCACATGGCAAAGCAATATCGACAGGAATATGCCAAGGCGTTTTTCCTTCAAAATATTCAAAACCATGTTTAGAAGCAAACTCGGAAATACGACCACGTTTAACGTTTTTTAGTTCCATTACTTCAGCAAGTAACTCATCTGTAAAACCATTTTTTAAATAAACTGTGCCGTTTGAGTCCGACAAGGTAACAACCTTTGCTCCTAAGAACATTGCTTTTTCCGCCGCATATTGTGCGACGTTACCAGAACCTGAAACAGAAACAGTTTTACCAGCAAAAGATTGTCCACGGGCTTTAAGCATTTCTTCTGCAAAATAAACCGTACCATAACCAGTTGCTTCAGGACGCATTAAGCTACCACCAAATGAAATTCCCTTACCGGTAAAGACACAAGCGGTGTCATTACTCAGCTTTTTCATCATACCTGCCATATAACCAACTTCACGCGCACCCACACCAATGTCACCCGCAGGAATATCCGTATTTGGCCCTAAATGGCGATAAAGCTCAATCATGAGTGCCTGACAGAATCGCATAATTTCAGCATCAGATTTACCTTTAGGATCAAAATCTGAACCACCTTTCCCGCCACCCATTGGTAAAGTAGTAAGTGAGTTTTTAAAAGTCTGCTCAAAACCTAAAAATTTTAAAATTGATAGATTGACCGACGGATGGAAACGCATTCCACCTTTGAATGGACCAATTGCTGAATTGTATTGAACGCGGAAAGCACGGTTAACTTGAGTCTGGCCTTGATCATCCATCCATGAAACACGGAATTGAATCACACGCTCTGGTTCAACCAAACGTTCTAGTAATCCCTGCTCTGCATATTCCGGATTTTTTTCAATAAATGGCCACAAACTCGTCATGACTTCTTCGACAGCTTGCAAGAACTCAGGTTGATGCGGATCACGCGCTTGCACGTAATTCAGGAATTCATTCAGGTTGTTGTATTTCAATGCACGGTCCTCAGCATAGTAATGAATTAAATTGGTGCAATACATTTTTAAATGCATCATTTAGCAGCAAAATATTAAATCCCTTTCCATCAATTTTAACAATACTTATTTTAAATTATTTTATTTATCTTAATTATCAAAAACTTATTTTTAGAAAAACTACTTAAAAATAAGAAATAGTCATTTATCTTTTCATTTTTATTGATCTATTATTGTGCAATATTAGCTACATTTTAGGTCAATCAAAAAGCCAATAAATTCGTTAAAATCCATTGACCTTACTTAGGTTTTTCTTCATTATCGCATCGTTTTAACCAAGCTATTTGCCCACTATGAATTCATCTATTTCTCTCATACGCGAGATTGATGCGTTATTACCACAGACTCAGTGTGGTTTATGTGGACATCGTGATGGATGTCTACCCTACGCAAAGTCGATTGCTGAAGGTGAAGAAGCAAATAAATGCGTTCCAGGTGGACAGCCTGTAGCCGATGCACTCGCAAATCTATTAAATCGTCCTGTGTTAACCGCTGAAACTAGTGTATGGCCTGTGCAGGTCGATGGGCGCCCTCAGCGAATGAAGGCGATTATTCGGGAAGATGAATGTATTGGTTGTACCAAATGTATTAGTGCTTGCCCTGTAGATGCTATTATTGGAAGTGGTAAGCTCATGCATACCATCTTGACTGACTTATGTACAGGTTGTGAGTTATGTATTCCACCTTGTCCGGTAGATTGCATTGATTTGGTCGAAGACACGCAAGCATTACCAAATGAGCAACAGCGTATTGCTGAACAAAATGATTTAAGACAACGTTATTACGCTCACATTCAGCGCGAAGAAAAACGTCGTACTCACCGTAAAGGGCCTGTAGTACGTGCTGAAATTGATACCCAACTGTTTGCCCAGTTCTCTCAGGCACTTGATGAAGTACCTTCAATTGAGCTCATCGAGAAACCCAAAGAAGTTGTGTCAACTGATGCAAAAACTACAATTGAGTTAGCGAAAATTCGTACGCAAATTAAGAAACTGGAAAAACAACTCAGTGTACGTGAAGATGCTAAAAAACGTCTTCAACTTGAAGAACTTCAACAGCAACTCATGCAATTACAGGAGGTCTGAATGGCCGTCAAGAATATGACGAAAAAGCAGATTCAAATTTTCTTTGAACGCCTTCGCGAACAACGACCTTCACCTCAAACCGAGTTAAAATATTCATCTCCATTTGAGCTACTTATTGCAGTTATGTTGTCAGCTCAAGCGACCGACGTAAGTGTTAATAAAGCAACTGATAAACTCTACCCTGTGGCGAATACAGCTGAAAAAATCTATAACTTAGGCGTAGATGGGTTAAAGGAATATATCAAGACAATTGGTCTCTATAACGCAAAAGCCGAAAATGTCATCAAGACCTGTAAGATTTTAATGGAACAATTTAACGGCGAAGTTCCAAGCAACAGAAAAGATTTAGAAGCTTTACCAGGTGTCGGGCGTAAAACAGCCAATGTTGTTTTAAATACAGCTTTTGGACAACCAACTATGGCTGTCGATACCCATATTTTCCGAGTGGGTAATCGAACTGGCTTAGCCGTAGGTAAAAATGTACTTGAAGTTGAGCACCGCTTAATTAAAGTCATTCCCAAAGAATTTATTTTAGATTCACATCACTGGCTCATATTACACGGTCGTTATTGTTGTATCGCCCGTAAACCTAAATGTGCAGAATGTGTTGTTGCAGATGTCTGTAACTGGCCTGATCGCTTTGAATTTGGCGCACAAAAGCAAATTGCCATTAAAAATATTGAAGCTTAAAAATATGGTTGGGTATAGGGATCATACCCAATCAAACTTACTTTAGACGTTTTTTTTCATTACGCTCTTCTTTTACTTGTTTTTGAACCTGTCTTAGCATTTTGTAGCTTTGAAAAGCCAAAAATATTACTAGTGCCAGACTCAGCAATACCACCAAAATCAATATGATTTTCATATTGTTCTCCTGCACCTAATGAAAGAAATGAGCCCTCACAAAGAGGGCTCATTATCACAAACAATATTAAATTATTTGTCTAAGATGTTGAACAAATCTTTTTGTACATCTTCAATTGTACGCAAGCCATCAAGCTTGTCATAAGTTGGAGCATTTTCACCAGAAGCAGCACGGCCTTGATAGAAACCAACCAATTGCTCAGTTTCAGTGTGATAAGACGCTAAACGCTTACGGATTGTTTCTTCTTGGTCATCTGGACGTTGAACAAGATCTTCACCAGTTTCATCATCTTTGCCTTCCACTTTAGGTGGATTGTATACAGTGTGATAAACACGGCCAGAAGCTGGATGCTGACGACGACCAGAAAGACGTTTTACGATTTCTTCATCAGGAACATCAATTTCAATCACGTGATCAATGCTAATCCCTTCTTTTTCCAGAGCTTCAGCTTGTGGAATAGTACGTGGGAAACCATCGAAAATGCAGCCATTTGCACAGTCAGGTTGAGCAATACGTTCTTTTACTAAACCGATAATAAGTTCATCTGAAACCAAACCACCAGATTCCATTACACTTTTAGCTTTTAGACCTAATTCAGTACCTTCACGAATCGCAGCACGGAGCATATCACCGGTTGAAATTTGTGGGACATTGTAGCGCTTACAGATCAACTGAGCCTGAGTCCCTTTGCCTGCTCCAGGTGGTCCGAGTAAAATAATGCGCATAAAAAACATCCTCATTTAAAACAATGAATATGAAGTCCGGCAGAAAAAGTCTCGTTAATCTTCAATAGATCCTGCCTGACATCGAATTATAAGAAAGCCACAAACAAATGTATTGTACCAGCAATAAATCCGGTTACCCCACCTAGTACAATAAGAATCCACTCATCCTCCTGAAATGCAGGACGTAATAAATTCTGAAATTCTTTTGGTGTAAGTTCACGAATACGCTCTTTAAACATTTGAAAAATCTTCTGTGCCCGGCTTGCGTTCAGTGCTGGGTCACATACGGGTCCCATCGTAATTTCAATTGAACGATCAATCAAGTCCGTCTTTAATCTTGCGTACTCTCTTGGCCCTAAAGAAAGCTGTAAAGAGGTGCGAACTAACGGAGTTTCCATGATTTCGTTAATATGACGCTTAACAATGCGGCGCGTTTTATCTTTACGCGGCCCATACATCATTTCGGTCATAATCGATTTTAACGTGATCAAATCTTCTGTGACTACGCTCGAAAATACATCAGAGACTTCCTCTTGACGCTTCATAAAAGCGCCTTGGACATTATAAGTCCCAATTCGAAGAACTGGTACAATCCATGGAAACTTACGATCTTTTGTTAATCTAAAAATCTGTGGATAACGAATATAATGCGGCTCAATTGGGTTAAATACCATCCAGATTGCGATCCAGTTAGTTAAAAAGCCCCAAATTGCAGCCCAAAATGGTACTGTCCAGTGCCATGGTACTACAAACCAAACCACCATTTGGAAAATACCAAAGAACATGCCAATCAGTGCACTAATATGCCAAATAAAGTTAATTTCTTTTTGACCTACCTTTAAGAACATACGTACCATTAAACGGCGATCACCTTCCATCTGGCTCACGACCATTTCACGCATGTTAACCAGTGACTCTACATTCATGGTCAGCTCAGTCACTAATTCTTTTAGCACACCCGGCAATTGCTTATGTGCTTGAGCATAAATACGGCGTTTAATTGAATAAGGTAGATTTTCCCAAAGCACAGCATTACGATCGATCATGACTTCATCAATAAGATGTTCAAGTTCAAAACCGACTTGTTCACCAATAATACGGGCCATATCTTCAGGATCCATTGCTTCTAAAAATTCACGCAATGAACCCAATTTAGATAAAGTGTTATCGGTAATAATCCCAGAGATACGTCCTGCTTTACGTGGCACAATACCTTGCCAACCTACTGGCAAGGGTCCTAAATGGAATCCCCAAAATTTAATTGGGTAAAATACCATTTTTAAAGCCATCCACACATGTGCCCATGTGACAAAAGCCGTTACAGGAATAATACTCAAAACGGCCCAAAAATCAGGTCTGTGTAAAAAGGTCTGCCACAATCCACTGACGTACTCTAACATGTAAGACTCTCGTATTTATTTGTGCTCTGCTTATGGCGAGTTAACGATAAACTGCTTTGTTTTATAAACCAAAACTTAGAGAATAAGAAAATTGAATTTGTGGTTTCGTATCTGCAGCAACATTTCCGTTCTGGTCGGTTAATTTTTCAGCCGCACCGATACCCACACTAAAAGTGCTAATTCTTTCTGAATTTAACCACACATAGGCTAAATCAACACCCGCACCTAAACGGGATTTAAAATCACCATCGACCTCTTTACTATCAAGATGACCAGCATAGAAACCGATATAGTAACCATTTTTGTCTGTGCCAGTAAGATAATAAGGGTATCGGAAGCCAACTTGACCACCAGCGGTTTTGTCACCATTCAAAAATGCACCGGCTTTGGCATAGGCAATACCATACGGATTTACCCACTCACCGTTAAGATGTAATAATTTTTGAGTAACGCCTGCACCCACATTCCAGGTAGATGCATTATGTCCTGCTAATTTTGCTTCCGGAAGAAACGAGTAGTCTTGAGCATGGGCCCAACTACTTACTGTCAAAACTGCAAGTAAGGGATAAATTTTTCTCATTATTTTCTCCATTTTCCCTAATCGTATGGTGAGAACAACCCTATTCTATTGAATGAGAGACTTTAACAGAATTATTTTGCTTCTTATATACAAGTATCTACAATTTTGTTGTCTGCAAAGTCAAAAAGTATCTTATTAAAATGCAATGAAACTTTGAAAATTGTGCAATATTTTAAGCGCTCTTGCGTTAGAATAAGCAGCTATTTTTCTACCCTATGTCATTAAGTCGATCCTTATGAAACAGCACTTTCCTTTAAAAGATATCCAGCAAGAAAAGCGCATTTATCGAGGTCGTATCTTTTTTGCCGTAGGGATCGTGACCATCTGCTTATTAGTCTTAATTAGCAGATACGCTTACCTGCAAATTTTTCACTACGACGAATTCTCGACTGCATCTGACAAAAACCGAATTCGCTTACAACCACTTCCGCCTGCTCGTGGTTATATCTATGACCGAAACGGTGTATTACTAGCAGATAACTATCCTGTTTTTACAGCAACTTTAAGTAAAACAGATGTAGAAGATGTTGATAGTGTCATTGAGCAATTACAGCCTATTTTAGATTTAACACAAGAAGATATTGACCGTTTTAAAAGCCGTATAAAAACTGCCCGTAAAACTGAACGCGTCGCGATTAAACTTAATCTAACTGAAGCCAATATTGCTAAATTTAGTGAAGCCAAATATAAGTTTCCGGGTGTTAGAATCGAGACACAAATGACTCGCTATTATCCACACGGTGAGTTATTTGCTCATGTGATTGGCTATGTCGGCCGTATTAACGACAAAGAATTAAAAAGTATTGATAAAGACTTATATGCTGGGACGAACCTAATTGGAAAGATTGGTGTTGAAAAAAGCTATGAAGACCTATTGCACGGAACACCCGGTTATGAATCTGTTGAAGCAGATGCGCATAGTAATGTATTACGTCATTTAGGTCGTAAAGACCCTACTCGCGGTAATGACCTCTATTTATCTTTAGATTACGGTTTACAAGTTGTCGCTTCTCAGCAGCTCGCAGGTCGTCGTGGAGCTATTGTCGCTATTGATCCTCGTACAGGTGAAATTCTAGCTTTAGTGTCTAGCCCAAGTTTTAACCCTAATTTGTTTGTGACTGGAATTAGTCATACTGACTACAGTTCACTACGTGACAATTTAGACCAACCTCTTTATAACCGTGCTGTGCAGGGTGTATATCCCCCTGGTTCTACCATTAAACCAATGGAAGCAATGGGTGGCCTACACTACGGTATTGTAGACTGGTCAACGGCAATTTCTGACCCTGGTTATTTCCATCTACCAGGTGATTCACATAAGTTCCGTGACTGGAAAAAATCTGGTCATGGCATCGTGAACATGCATAAAGCCATCATTATGTCATGTGATACCTATTTTTATATTCTTGCCCATCAAATGGGTATTGATCAAATGAACCAATGGATGCGCCAATTTGGATTTGGTCAAAAAACAGGTGTCGATTTACCAAGTGAAAGTGAAGGCCTTTATCCAAGTCCTGAATGGAAAATGCGTACGCGTAAAGCGAAATGGATGAAGGGTGAAACTATTTCTGTCAGTATTGGTCAAGGCGCGTTTACAGCCACTCCATTACAGCTTGCGATGGCAACAGCAATTACGGCAAATCATGGTTCTCATGTAACGCCTCATGTTTTACGCGCAACGCATGGTGCAAAACCATTTACGGTACGTAATGCGCCTGATGGCAAAATCAAATTCAACGGCACGGATGAAGACTGGATTCAAATGCGTGATGCCATGATTGATGTAATTCAATCAGGTACTGGCCGCGGTATTCGTACTCCCCTCTACCAAATTGCAGGGAAAACAGGTACAGCACAGGTTAAGAGTATTGCACAGGGTAAACGCTATAACGAAGCAGCCTTGAGTGAACGTCAACTTGACCATGGTTTATTCGTTGGATTTGCCCCTGCTGAAAAACCTGAAATTGCGATTGCAGTCATTTGGGAAAATGGTCGTCATGGTGGTTCAGCTGCTCAACTTGCAAGACCTGTCTTTGATTACTGGCTATTAACTCGTAAGAAAAACCCGATTCGTCCAGCAAATCACCAAGTCAATGGCGGGTTAATGACAGCAGGTATTAAACCAGGTGAACTTCCAAGCGGCGGTGAAAGTTCTGGTCCAGCATCGGCTACAGCTACCACCAACAAACCAGCAGCATCAACACCGCAAGCTGCTCCTGCTCGTCCTGCTACCAATGAGGCCGATGAATAATGAAAAATCAATTACGTATAATTGGCGGCGAATGGAAAAGACGAGTACTGCCTTTCGCTAGCATTGATGGCTTACGCCCAACCCCAGATAGAGTACGCGAAACTCTATTTAACTGGCTCATGTGGGATATTCAAAATGCTCAAGTTCTCGACATCTGTACAGGCTCTGGTGCATTAGGTTTTGAGGCTCTGTCACGTGGTGCTGCATCTGTTTATATGATTGAGCCTGACAAAACTCAGGCACGATTTTTAAAAGATAATATTGAACTATTAAAAGCCCAAAACTGTCATCTAATTAATGCAACGGC
The DNA here is from genome assembly GCF_000163635.1 of Acinetobacter sp. SH024. NCBI lineage: Bacteria > Pseudomonadati > Pseudomonadota > Gammaproteobacteria > Moraxellales > Moraxellaceae > Acinetobacter > Acinetobacter sp. SH024. The sequence goes on from NZ_GG753600.1 coordinate 1,067,123, forward strand.
TCAACAAGCTCTACCCCGCTTAAAAGAACAGTTCGATGTGGTTTTTTTAGATCCACCCTATAGTCTTAATTTATGGCATGAGCTCTCGAACTTGGCCGAGACTCATATTAAAAAAAATGGGTATATTTACGTTGAAGCTGACCGAGATTTATCTCAGCTTCATCTTCCAGCCACATGGCAACAAGTTAAAACCACTAAAGCTGGTACAGTTCACGCGGGGCTTTACCAGAAAGTAAACGAATAAAAAAGGTAGCTCAAAGCTACCTTTTTTTTGCAAGGTTTTAGTTAGCTTAAGCCAATCACTGCAACAACTGCTGCACAGGCGCCAACAATTTTTTTGCCATATGGCACATATCGGGTAAGCACAGCACCCAACACCAATCCACCCAAATAGATGAGCGCCATACCAGCAACCATACCAGTTACTAATGCAACAATATGCCCCGCGTGCGCTAACTCAACACCATGAGCCATACCATGGAAACTTGCAAGCAAAGCCGCAGCAATTGGTAGAACTTTATTTGATTTTGTCCATAGAGCAATTGCTGTAATAACTAAAGAAGCAACAATGCCGTATTCAGCTATATTAACTGGTACCAAACCTTGAGCACCTATTAAAAAGCCTACAATTAAGGTAGTACTTAAGGCAATGACTCCAGCAATTTTCCACTGTTTAGCAGCTGACCACAACAAGACACCAAAACCTAAAGCCATGACTAAATGATCTAGACCGGTAAACGGATGAATAAAGCCTGCCATAAAACCAGAATGTGCATGGTCATGTCCCGGATGGGCCATTGCAAGAGCCGGCAATAATGAAAGGAGCGCTACACTCCATTTTTTCATGAAGTCCATAATCTCTCCTTAAGCTTTAAACAGCCCTTGTTTCTCAATAAATTGGATAATTTCTTCAAGACCATCTTGTGTTTTCATGTTTGAAAATAAGAATGGCTTTTCTCCGCGCATGCGTTTCGCATCTTGGTCCATTACATCAAGGTTTGCACCTACCATTGGCGCAAGGTCAGTTTTATTAATAATGAGTAAATCTGACTTGGTAATACCCGGCCCACCTTTACGAGGAATTTTTTCACCACCAGCTACATCAATCACATATAGAGTTAAATCAGAAAGTTCAGGACTAAATGTCGCTGCCAAATTATCCCCACCGCTTTCAATGATAATAAGTTCTAAGCCTTCGAATTTTTCACACAAATCATCAATTGCAGCCAAGTTAATTGAAGCATCTTCACGAATTGCGGTATGCGGGCAACCACCAGTTTCTACCCCCACAATACGATCTGGTGACATCGCCTCATTACGGGTTAAGAAGTTTGAATCTTCTTTGGTGTAAATATCATTTGTCACCACAGCCATATTGTATTTATTACGCAAGGCTAAACATAAATTAAGTGTAAGTGCTGTTTTACCCGAACCCACTGGTCCGCCAATTCCAACTCGTAATGGACTACGCTCTGTCATGATTTTTATCCTTTTTCCTAAACTTAAGATCTGAATAACCGTGAATATTGTGTTTCGTGTTTCATGCTCAGCATGGCATAACGAGGTAAAGCGCTGCTCAATTGCTCGTCATTAAGCTTCAAAGCTTTCTCTACCGCTTGTGGTACTAAACCATGTAAGTGCCATAAAATTCTTTGCCCAGCCATCTGTCCTAAAGGAACAGTTTTTACTGCAGCTAAAACCTGATTTTCTAAAACAGTGAAGGTATAAGCCGTAAGTACATCCATCTCGTTGAGTTCGAGTCGGCCACAAAGCTGTGCATAGACTGGTACGAAACCAAACTGCTTTTTAACCTCAACTGTTTTTTTTAAAACATCTTTAATCCACGCATTTAAAGAAAATGCCAGCTGTTGAGATTCTGCCAAAAGTTCTTTACTTTCTCGGCTTGCCTTATACAAATTTGCCCAAACCAGAAACTGTTCTGAGTCATCATGATGCTGCATGAGACGCTTTAATACGGGCAACTCAAACCGTACTAACAGCATTTCAAGAACTTCTTCAAAGTAAGCAATTGCTGAGGTTTCGTCATGTATTAGGCCAATATCAATTGCCGTTTCCACCCCTTGTGAATAACAATACGCCCCAACTGGCAATGCCGTAGAAGACAGTGTCAGCAGTTGCAGTAATTGCGCGGCACTATGAATGGACATGATGTAAAGCTTTGATTGGGCTTAAACGATGATCATGACTATGCTGCGCATAAGCACCACTTTCAGGTTCAAACGGATGATCAGTTTCTGAAACTGTAAGTCCTAAACCTTCTACCATTTCTGCAAGCACATGATCAGGCTCAAAATACAAAGCTGCAGGGGTCAACATTAACGGTACATGTCTATTACCTAAGTGATAGGCAGCTTTAAGTAAATCAAAATCGGTTTGAGAAGTGACTTGCATTAATCGCTCAGGCTTGGCATCAACACGTAATACATCGCCCTCTTGCGTTGCAATATATGAACCACTACGCAAAATGCCAGTACGCGGTAAATCCGCACCAATATCGATGCCACTCGCTAAAGCCGCTCGAAAGCGGGATTTTTGGCGGGTATCAAAAGTCAGTTCAACCGTTTCAAATGCCTGATCAGGAGAAATATCTTCAAGTCGTTGGGTGTAAATTTTCATTTAGCTTCTCTCTCCTTATTTATTTCTTTCATATCTAGAGTAATGAGACATATCATCTCTATAAAATTCATCAAAATAAGAAATAACGCTGAGCCATTGGTAATGTGTCTGCAGGTTCACACGTTAATAATTCACCATCAGCCCGCACCTCGTAAGTTTCAGGATGAACATGCATGACTGGACAATATGTGTTGTGCTTCATATCGGCTTTAGTAATTGCACGCGTGTTTTTACATGGGCTAATTAACTTTTTAAGATTTAGTTTCTCAGCAACTTTTTCATCAATTGCCACTTGAGATAAAAAGGTAATACAGGTGTTATGTACACCACGCGGATAGGCACCAAACATTGGGCGATAATGCACGGGTTGAGGTGTCGGAATTGAAGCATTAATGTCACCCATCGGTGCCGCTGCAATCATGCCACCTTTAATAATCATGGAAGGTTTTACACCAAAAAATGCAGGCTTCCATAACACTAAATCAGCAAGTTTTCCAACTTCAATCGAACCAATTTCATGGCTTAAACCATGGGTAATGGCTGGGTTAATTGTATATTTGGCAATGTAGCGTTTAACGCGATTGTTATCATGAAACTCATTATCACCCTCTAAAGGACCACGTTGAATTTTCATTTTATGAGCAGTTTGCCAAGTACGTATAATTACTTCACCCACACGACCCATCGCCTGAGAGTCAGAGGACATCATGGCAATTGCGCCTAAGTCTTGCAAAATATCTTCAGCGGCAATAGTTTCACGGCGAATACGGCTTTCTGCAAAAGCAATATCTTCAGCAATTGCTGGGTCTAAATGGTGGCAAACCATGAGCATGTCTAAATGCTCATCAATGGTATTAATCGTATAAGGACGTGTTGGATTAGTTGAAGATGGCAACACATTACTTTGTCCAATTGCCTTTAAAATGTCAGGTGCATGCCCACCACCCGCGCCTTCGGTATGGTACGTATGAATCGTGCGATCTTTAAATGCAGCTAGAGTCTCTTCTAAAAACCCACCTTCATTTAAAGTATCTGTATGAATTGCAACCTGCACATCAAACTCATCTGCCACACTCAAGCAGTTATCAATGGCTGCTGGTGTTGAACCCCAATCTTCATGCAGCTTTAAACCAATTACCCCAGCTTTAATTTGCTCTCGAATTGGGGCTGGCAAACTCAAATTACCTTTGCCTAACAGTCCAATGTTCATAGGTAAATCATCAATGGCTTGCAACATGGTCGCAATATGCCAAGGCCCTGGAGTCACTGTCGTTGCCGAAGTACCTGCCGCAGGTCCCGTACCACCACCCACCATTGTTGTTGTCCCCGACATTAGTGCCGTTTCAACTTGCTGTGGGCAAATCCAGTGAATGTGAGTATCAATACCACCTGCCGTTAAAATTTGGCCTTCACCCGCAATCACTTCTGTTGCAGCACCTAAAGGAATAGTAATGTCAGGTTGAATATCAGGATTTCCAGCTTTCCCTATTTTCCAAATTCGACCATTTTTTAAGCCAACATCAGCTTTTACAATCCCCCACCAATCGACAATCAAAGCATTGGTAATCACAGTGTCGGCAACTTCATCAGCTAAAAGTTGAGATTGCCCCATTCCATCACGAATAACTTTGCCACCGCCAAACTTAACTTCTTCACCATAAGTCGTTAGATCTTGCTCAACCTCAATAAAAAGCTCTGTATCAGCCAAGCGAATACGATCACCAACCGTTGGACCAAACATTTCAGCATATGCACGACGTGACATTTTCATATGATTAGTTCCTTATTTTTCTGATGGCAAAGCATAATATTTTGTCATCGGGATAAACCGGATTCCCCATTTTTCAGCAGCATCACCACTTACAATAAAACCAAATTTTTCATAGACATCTTGAGCATAAAAACTTGAATTTACCGTAATTTTCTCAACGTCTATATTTTCATTTTTAATTTTTTCTTCTATGAAATCCCAAAGCTGTCGCCCTAGACCTAGTTTCAAATGCATTTTTTTAATAAAAAAATGCATTAAATGTGAGGGTTCCATATAAGCGACTATACCCACGATCTGTTGATCAATCTCTCCAACAAAATAATGAATATCTTCTCGATCAAAAATTGTTTGTATGACTTCTGGTTTAAAGCGTGAGCGCCCTTCTTCATTTGCAATCACTTGATCTACATATGGAGCGATTATGGCAACGATAGTATCTGTGTCATCTTTCATTGCTTTTCTAATCAACATTTTCATCCAAACGCCCCATGACTCGACCAGCAAAACCATATACTTCTCGCTTACCCGCTAAAGCAACAAGCTCCACTTCCCGACTTTGTCCCGGTTCAAAACGTATTGCTGTGCCTGCAGCGATATTTAATCGAAAGCCTTTCGCTGTTTCTCGGTCAAACTGTAGTGCATCATTTGCTTCATAAAAATGAAAATGAGAACCCACCTGAATAGGTCGATCACCAATATTAGCAACTACAATTTTTAAAGTTTGTCGCCCAACATTCAGCTCAATGTCTGCATCTGGAGTAATGATTTCACCAGGGATCATAAACGCTCCTTTTATACGATTGGCTGATGAACAGTGACTAACTTCGAGCCATCAGGAAAAGTTGCTTCGACCTGAACCTCAGCAATCATTTCTGGCACACCATCCATCACATCTTCGCGCTTTAATAAAGTTGTTCCGTAATGCATCAAGTCACTCACCGTCATACCGTCCCGTGCCCCTTCAAGCAAAGCAGCAGAAATAAAAGCGATAGCTTCCGGATAATTTAGCTTTAAGCCACGAGCTTTACGGCGCTCAGCGACTAGCCCTGCGGTAAAAATAAGTAATTTATCTTTTTCTGTTGGATTGAGTTCCATATCTCTTTCCTAAATAGCATCTAACTTTCTTTAAGCAAAATACGTGCTCAAAAGCAGCATACTTGTTTTAATCGTTTTTTAAATACGCAATTTAACGTAACTTAGGTTCTCCAAATTCTCGGAAATTCTTCATATAAATCAAACCAATAACGTCTTAATCTTGCTCTTATTGCCGCAAATGCATCATGGCAATGTCGGACATCATTTCCCAAGAAACGCGCACAAACCACATCATCTAATAATGTTAAAGTTACAGGTGCTTGCATACGCATTATCAATTCGCGAATGAGTTCGAGCTGTTGTTCCAAATAAAATGAAGACCGATATTTCTCAGGTGCTACGGCCCAAAAACTTCCCATTACTGCTTGATTATTCATACCTAAACACGAACTAAGCCAACGGTCTTCACCCTCAAAAAACAATGTATCTGCAACCAATAATTTTTGTTCTCGCCACAACTTAAACTGGTTGTGATAACTTCCCTGCACAAAACGTTCAGCGCGTGCCTGCCGCCCGAGTACCAACATATCCCAGCCAATAAAACTGGCAGCATGGTCAAGATGAATATGAGTTTCTGAGTGTGCTAGAGCTCCGTCAAACAGCATCGTTTCTTGTGGAACCCACTCCAAAATAGACTGATCTCGCACATGAAGATGAATATGCTGAAAGGCTTGCTTTCCATTGGTTTTATACCACTTTCCCGCACCAGGAGTCGTTACAACCGCATGAGCTTGATCTTTGGTTTCGATTTGAAAAGTAAGATGATCTCCTCCTGCGATTCCTGCTGGAGGATGTACAATAATCGCATGACATACGCCTGTTTTTTCAGGCCAGAGCATTTTTTGCACCCTTACAGGGCCATGGTGCTTTCTATGACTCATTATGGTGCGCGAATTTTCAAAACAAAATCCGAGCTCTAATCGCGCATACCAAAATGGTGCTAAAGAGTTTTTTGAAAACGTTTGTACCTGATTCATTCTGGTTCATATGTTCAAAATAAGTGCTTAAAGCTATAAGCAAAATACGCACCAAATATAAAAATAAGCAAAATGATAAAATTAGATACAATTTTTTGATTTTAATGAGTTAAAAAACAATCAATGTCTAACATAAAACCACAGTAACTTATGGAATTATTTATACAATAGCGCCCACCGTTGCTTCCATACTTGCTCTCCATGAAACTTTTTTTCGTGTTAACGCCACTTGTCTTTTTAACTGGGTGTATTTTTGGCCAATCTAGTGAGGTCAAACGTGCAGAAAAAATTCTCCATAATTTTGAATGTAAAAATGTTGAGACAAGTCAGATTGCAACAAGTTCAATTAATTCTTACTACCAACAGTCTTTAGCGGTAAGCAAAGAAAAGGCGACTTCATATGTAGAGAGTTATAAAAATGGTGAAGAGTTATTTGACATGCCGCTAGATGAAGTTTTAAAGCAACAATATCAACTTTATAAATCAGCTTGTGATTCTTTAGGTGGGGTTTCTTCTCAACCTTAATATATAGAGGTATTCGCTAATTTTTTAGTGGATACTTTTTTTTAATTTTATATCTTTCTTTTTTGATTAAATTTTACTCAATTTACCTTTTGTTAAAATTAAATTACATACTTAAACTTTTATTAGGCTCTTATATTTCATAGCCTGTTTACTTGTTTTTTATTTATTTTCCGAGGTTTAGATCATCATGAAAAAAACATTATTATCAGTAGCACTCTTAAGTATCCTTCTTGCCGCTTGTAGCAAAAATGAAAATAAAGCCGACACGACAACTCAAGCATCTGCTCCAGCACAAACCACTGAAGCCAATAATAATGCTGTAGATACCGCGCACACAGCTGAAAACTCACTCGATTGGGACGGCACATATAAAGGCACTCTTCCATGCGCAGACTGTGAAGGTATTAAAACCGAATTAGAACTTAAAGATGATAAAACCTACGAGCTAACCGAAACTTATCTTGGTAAAGGTGACACCAACCCATTTGAAACCCATGGTACCTTTACTTTCGACAAAGATAATACTTCAGTTATTACGTTAGATGATAAAGGCCAAAATCGTAAATTCTTTATTGGTGAAAATACTGCAACTGCTTTAGATATGGAAGGTAAAAAAGTTGAAGGCTCTTTAGCTGAACACTATGTTTTGAAAAAATAATTTTTAATAATTAAAAAACCCGCTCATTTGAGCGGGTTTTTTTATGAATCAATTCTTAGTGAGCTGCGAATTGGTTCATTGTGTTTTTAGCATCGTCATGTGCTTTAAGAGCGTTATCACCAGAGAAGATTTCTTTGTGATCATCACCGATGTCAGAACCCGCCATTGCTTGGTGTTTAACACAAGCGATACCACCGCGGATTTCTTTACGTTGTACACCAGCAACATAAGCCAACATACCTTCAGAACCGAAGTAACCTTGTGCAAGCTCATGAGTAGAAAGAGCAGCAGTATGGTAAGTCGGAAGTGTGATCAAGTGATGGAACACACCCGCTTCACGAGAAGCATCTGCTTGGAAAGTACGGATCTTGTCATCAGCATCAGCAGCTAATTCAGTGTTGTCATATTCAGCACTCATTAATTTAGCGCGGTCATATGCAGAAACGTCTTTACCTTCAGCAACCCAACGGTCGTAAGCTTGTTGACGGAAGTTTAAAGTCCAGTTGAATGATGGGCTGTTGTTATAAACAAGCTTAGCATTTGGAACAACTTCTTTAACACGGTTAACCATGTGTGCGATTTCTTCTACGTTTGGAGTCGCAGTTTCGATCCAAAGAAGGTCAGCACCATTTTGTAAGCTAGACACACAGTCAAGTACAACACGGTCAATTTGAGTGTCAGCACGGAACTGATATAAGCCAGAAGGTAAACGCTTAGGACGGTGTAATTTACCATCACGCTTGATTAAGATTTCATCTTCTTGAGCATCAGCAATGTCAATTTCTTGAGTATCTAAGTAGCTGATGTATTGAGAAGCGATGTCACCTGGCTCTTTAACCACTGGGATTTTTTGAGTCAAGTCAGCGCCTTCAGAGTCAGTACGCGCAACAATGATACCTTCTTCAAGACCCATTTCTAAGAATGCATAACGTAATGCATGGATCTTAGCGATGAAGTCTTCGTGTGGAACAGTTACTTTACCAGCTTGGTGACCACATTGTTTAGCATCAGAAACTTGGTTTTCGATTTGAAGCGCACAAGCACCAGCTTCGATCATTTTCTTAGCAAGTAAGTAAGTTGCTTCTTCGTTACCGAAACCAGCATCGATGTCCGCAATAATTGGCACAACGTGAGTTTCAAAGTTGTCGATTTGAGCTGTGATTTCAGCTGCTTTAGCAGTATCACCAGCTTCTTGTGCTTTTTTAAGCGCACGGAATAAATCGTTTAATTCTTTTGCGTCAGCTTGACGTAAGAAAGTATAGATTTCTTCGATCAATGCAGGAACAGAAGTTTTTTCGTGCATAGATTGGTCAGGAAGTGGACCAAATTCAGAACGAAGAGCAGCAACCATCCAACCAGAAAGGTAGATATAACGTTTGCTTGTAGTACCGAAATATTTTTTGTTCGCAATCATTTTTTGTTGTGCGATGAAACCATGCCAGCAACCTAATGATTGAGTGTATTTGCTTGAGTCAGCATCGTATTCAGCCATATCACGACGCATAATCGCAGCTGTATACTTAGCAATATCTAAACCAGTTTTGAAACGGTTTTGAAGTTGCATACGAGCAGCATCTTCTGGGCTAATGTCTGCCCAAGTATTGCCGAATTTTGCTTTTAATTGACGTACTGCATCAATCGCTGTTTGATATGTAGTCATGATATTGTCCTGTATTCATTTTAGGATTTCATCGATTGAAGCCTAGAGTCACGTTACTTAAATTTCTTATGACACCAGCTGCTTCCTCATGAACACAGCTTAGACTTAGCCAATCAATTAATCCAATATCCTTTGTTAATCTTCAGTATTTATTTAAAAAATATACCAATAAATCGATATTATAGATAAAACCAAAAACTTTAACACTTTGTTTATAAAAATAAAATTATCCTAAAGGAGTATAGAGTTTTATTCTAAAAACTCAATAAGTCTTATTTTTATACAATTTTTGGAGATTTTCCACTCATTTTTAAATCTAAAAGTCAATTGTAAATTAGGCTATTTTTGCCAATGTAAAAAGTCAATTGATATGCTAGAAATTGAGAAGTTATTCATAAATATATTCTATTTAGATTTCTTTCATTCAAAACTGAGCAAAGACAGTAAAATCGTGCCTTTGAAACGCCTTTCCACCCTACTTAATTCCTACAAAAAATGTCGCTTTTCTCATCATTTTTTCACACAATGATCATTAAATATGGCATAATTTGAAACAATTTCAGGGTTTTATTTTCGGTATTTTTTTTATGAATCTGGAGCGAGTAGATCTTAATCTATTAATATATCTTGATGTACTTCTTCGTGAAAAAAATGTTACGCGCGCAGCCGAACAGCTTGGGGTAACTCAGCCTGCAATGAGTAATATTTTACGTCGCTTACGTAATTTATTTAATGATCCGCTTCTTATCCGTTCTTCCGAAGGGATGACCCCAACAGAACGTGCACTTGAATTACAACCTCGTATTCGTGATGCCCTTTCTGATCTTTCCATGATTTTGGAACCCCGTACCGAATTCCGCCCTTATACAAGTAATCGCGTTTTCCGCATTATGACATCTGACTATGCCGAGGCAACTTTAGTTCCTCGTCTTGTCAAAGCTCTACGCTCTGAAGCTCCAAATGTTGTACTCGACTTTCTTACACCAAGTGATGTGTCTTATAGAGACATGGAACAAGGTAAAGTTGATCTTGCAATTAATAGATTTAATGAAATACCGCAAAGTTTCCACCAAGTTTTAGTTTGGCGTGATAGTTTCAGCTGTATTCTTAATGACAAACACCCTGCTGTAACCCATTTGAATCTTAAAAGTTATCTAGATGCACAGCATATCTGGGTTTCTAAAACTGGTATGGGTGTAGGCTTTGGTGTAAATCCAGATAAACAAGGCGGTTTAGGCTGGATCGATCAGGCATTAGAACGTATTGGTCAACGTCGTAAAATTTCTGTATTTACTCGTCACTACCAAATGCCAGCATTACTTGCTCAAAATGTTGACCTGATTGCCACGCTTCCAACTCGAATGGCACGCCTACAAACTCAAAATCCTAAACTGGTTATAAAAGATCCTCCTTTTTATATTCCAGAATTTGAACTTAAAATGGCTTGGTGCCCATTATTACATCATCACCCAGCTCATCGCTGGTTGCGCCAACTTATTTTATTTGTTGCTCGTCAAATGATTGAAGAAGAAAATCGTGAATTTCTAACCAACAATTCGCAATTTTCTCACTATTAAGTAAATTTTGATTTAATTGTCGATTTTAGACATTATCTTCAAGCGCTGAGCAATCAATCTGATTACCTCAGCGCTTTTTTGTGTTAAAACATAGTCATAATAATGATGAACCTCGGGTGATTTGTGAGTCTCTTTCAAAATATCATTATCATCGTACTGCTCATCATCGCAGCAGGCTTTTTATCTTTAACTGAAATTGCATTGGCTGGCGCCAGAAAAGTAAAGTTAAAAATTTTAGCCGAAGCTGGCGAAGAACGTGCCCAACAAGTACTTGATCTACAAGAACAATCTGCCGATTTTTTTGCAGCTTCTCAAATTGGCCTAAATGCAGTTGCAATTTTAGGCGGTATTTTGGGTGAAGCTGCTTTTCGTCCTTTTTTCGTCACTTTAGTTGACCGCTTTTATGAAGGCCCTTGGACACAAACTATCGGTTTTGCCCTCTCCTTCACTTTAGTAACTTCTCTATTTATTTTATTTGCCGATCTCATGCCAAAACGCTTGGCAATGATTGCACCTGAAAAAATTGCAATTAGCGTTATTAACCCGATTCAAGTTTTTATTAAGGTATGTAAACCCTTAGCTTGGGGAATTAATGCTATTGCGAATCTGTTATTTCGCTTGTTTAAAGTCAATACAACACGCGAAGACAATATTACTTTTGATGATATTTCAGCAGTCATGGATGCAGGTGCTCAAGCTGGCGTACTTCAAAAACAAGAACACCACTTTATTGAGAATGTTTTTGAACTAGAAGAACGTACTGTACCTTCAAGCATGACGACACGCGAAAACGTCGTTTACTTCACCTTAAATGAACATGAAGATAGTATTCGTCAAAAATTAGCAGAATATCCTTACTCGAAATTTTTAGTGTGTAATGAAAATATTGATCAGGTTATTGGTTATGTTGATGCTAAAGATTTCTTAGTACGCATTTTAAATAATCAATCACCAACTCAATTGAATGAGTCTACTATTCGTACTGTACTCATGATTCCCGACACTCTCACACTCTCTGAACTACTTGACCGTTTTCGTTCTACAAAAGAGAAATTTGCTGTCGTTATCAATGAATATGCACTTGTTGTCGGAGTGATTACATTAAGCGATATCATGATCACAGTTATGGGTGATTGGGTTACTCCTATTGAAGAAGAACAGCAAATCATTAAACGTGATAATAACTCATGGTTAATTGATGGCAGTACACCAATTGATGATCTAAGACATGCTCTTGAAATTGATGAAATGCCTGATGAAGAAAACTATGAGACGCTTGCAGGTTTCATGATGTACCGTTTACGCAAAATTCCCCGTCCAGCAGATTTTGTGGAATTTGGTGGATATAAATTTGAAGTTGTCGATGTCGACCATTTTAAAATTGACCAACTTCTTGTAACTCGGATTTTAGAACAAACCGAAACACACTCATCAATTGATGAAAACTAATCGTTATTAATTTAAATGCCCCACAATTTAGCTGGGGTATTTTTTTAAAACTAAATAACTTTTTTAAATATATGTAATAATTATTTTAGATTCATTTATTCAATTTGCTCTTTTAATCTAAAAGTATTATTATTTTATTTAACAACTCTATTAAAGCTTAAATACTGAAAATTAATAAAATAATCTATATCTCTTAACTGCTTATAAAGTGATTAAGCCCCATTTACATTGCAAACAAACTTATGTAGCTTAGCTCAAAGTAAGCCCCTAAATGCTTCTTCTTCTCATTTCACTCATCAAAATATATATAATTAAAAAAAATGCCATATAATTTTTATTTTTATAATACCTTTATATTATTTTATAATAGCATTCATTTATTATAAAACCATTATAATCTTAATATATATGTTCAGTATTTCATCTAAATATACCCATCCAAACGAATATATATTAACCAAATAAACTAAATATATTATTTGTCTTTTTAATAAAAATTAATAAGAATAACCAAGGTCAGAGTTTTGAATAAACTTGTTCAGTAAAACTATAGGCAAAGGATTGATTGTATGCTGACATTACTTGGTGTTGGCATGATTTTGTGCTTCATGTACTTAATCATGTCCAAACGTTTAAGCCCTATTATTGCTTTAATTCTCATCCCGTTTATTTTTTCTCTCATTGCTTGGGGCCTAGGTCATTACTTTGAAAGTTTAAGTCACATTGAACTTAAAGGTCTCAGTGAGATGATGCTGGATGGCATCAAAAAATTAGCGCCAACTGGCGTAATGCTTTTATTCGCAATTTTGTATTTTGCCTTAATGATCGATGCAGGTCTTTTCGACCCCCCGGTTAAATGGATTTTGAAAAAAGTTAAAGGCGATCCTTTAAAAATTACTCTAGGAACTGTCTTTTTAACCACTCTCGTTTCTTTAGATGGTGATGGCTCAACCACCTATATGATCTGTGTGGCTGCAATGTTGCCACTTTATCAACGTCTAGGAATGAACACACTCATCATGACTGCGCTTATGCTGTTATGTAGTGGTGTAATGAACCTAACGCCATGGGGTGGCCCTACTGCTCGTGCTGCAAGTGCGTTACAAGTTGATCCAAGCCATATTTTCGTACCAATGATCCTTCCAATGATCATTAGTATTGGTTGGTTATTCTTCTTGGCATATTTATATGGCCGTTATGAGCAAAAACGTTTAGGCGTGATTGAGCTTGAAAGTCATCATGGTGACAATATTACAGTGTCGAAAGACCCTGAAGCGACGCGTCCACATTTACGTAAAGTAAATATGGTACTTACTATTATTCTCATGATTGCATTAATCAAAGGCATTTTGCCAATGTCAGTGCTATTCATGCTAGCGTTCTGTATTGCAATGCTGATTAACTATCCTGATGTTGATATCCAGAAAAAGCGTATCGCAATGCATGCAGATAGTATTTTAGCTGTTGTAGGTTTAATTTTCGCAGCAGGTATTTTCACAGGTATTCTATCTGGTACAGGTATGGTTGAGGCGATGTCTAAAGAATTCGTCGCAATGATTCCTCCAAGCATGGGTCCATATCTTGCACCGATTACCGCTTTAGTCAGTATGCCTTTGACATTCTTTATGTCAAATGATGCATTCTTCTATGGTGTTTTACCAATTCTTGCTGAAGCGGCTTCACATTACGGTATTAGCCCAGAAGCTATTGCTCGTGCATCAATTGTAGGTCAACCAGTACACTTACTATCGCCTCTTGTTCCATCAACTTACTTGTTATGCGGTCTTGCTAAAGTTGACTTTGCAGATCATCAAAAGTTCACATTTAAATGGGCATTTATAACATGTATGGTTTTGATGGGCACTGCATTAGTGATTGGCGTTTTCCCGCTCTTTAGTACACTTTAATTATTCCCCTATAAATAAAAGCCCCAAACGGGGCTTTTATTTTTATTTATTTATATATTCAATCATGGCGTCTAAGAACGCATGAAAGTGCAAGCTAATATCTTCTTCTAAAATTTTATAGGCATTATCAAATTGCACCATTGGCCAACCTTCTTTCCAAAATGGGAAGATGTCATGTAAGTCATGAGTAACTATTGCATCTTCTCGAACAATCGCTTGTGAAATTTGTGCCAAAACTTGCGCTGTTTCTGCACCATCAATAGCTAAATAATCAATACCACGCGCTTTTAAAATACGAATTCGATCTTTTTTATAGCGAATTTTTTTAGCTTGAGCTGCATTTAAACCTAGTGCAAGAGTAACTGCCTCTACAAACTTTTCTTCAAAATTTGTATTCAGTGCCACTAAAGCCTGTTTATGTGCTTCCTGACGTCCTGCTTTTCCCCCGTTACGGATGATCTCATTTGCTTCCGTATCTAGCTTATCTTTTTTCATCGACTGTAAAATGTCTAAAATTTCGATATCGCTTAAAGATTCAGGAGATTGCTCAAACATAGGAGTCTCTATACATACAACTAAAGGCGTATTCTCTCATAAAAGCGATACTAAAACAGAGTAAAATTTTAAATAGCTCATTATCTTGACTATTTTTATAGTCCTAACTTCATAGACTACACTCATAAAATCAAATAATTCTTTGGTTATAATTTTAATTATTTGCCAAATTAATTTTACCCTGATAATATTATTTTACCCAGATAAAAATATATGGCTAAAATGAATACTAAAATCACCTATACTGCCTTCACTGGAAGCACGCTTATTGCGAGTGACTCCCTTATTGAACTTGCAAAAAAACTCAAAGATCTTCCGAAAACAACGGAAAATATTCTGATTTTTAATGATCAAACAGGTCAACAAATTGATCTTGATCTTTCTGGTTCGGAACAAGAATTTCATCAACGTTATGGTGAACCGGAAGAAATTAAAAAAGTTGGACGACCTAAACTCGGAGTAATTTCTCGTGAAATCACTTTACAGAAAAAACATTGGAATTGGTTAGATCAACAAAGTGCGAGTGCATCAGCAGTAATTCGTAAGTTAATTGATAAAGAGTTAAATAACCCAAATTCTGAAGGTAATATTATGCTCGCTAAACAAGCCATCGACCGTTTTATGTCTGCCATGTTGGGCAATATGCCAAATTACGAAGAAGCAACACGTGCCTTATATCAAGGTGATCGAGATATATTTTTAAAGATGATTCAGAGCTATCCTAAAGATTTAAGAGAATATTTAACTTTAAAAGCTCAAAGTATTTTCTAAACCCAATAAAAAAAACCCGCTTAGGCGGGTTTTTTCAAAATTAATTCAGCCTATTAAAGACGGACTAATTCAACAACTTTTTCAACTGCTTCTTCAACGGTTTCAGCAGTAACTTCTGTATCTGTGCCATCCACAGCCGTAGTAATAACTACAACACCTGTCTCACGCAATAAAGTAATTTGCTCAGCAGTTAAGTTGGCTTTTGCAATCGCAACTACACCTTGTTGGATCAATAAGCTTTCTAAAACTTGAGATTTCTCGATTAACTGTGCAGAAATCCCAATCACCGCTGGCTTTTGGCCCAAACGTGCAGCACGATCTTCAGCTGTTACAGGATTACTATGTGCAGTCCATTCAACAGCAGCCTCAACCATACCAGCACCAACCGTTACGTTGCTTAAGCGGTCAATGAAGATGAATGAACCTGTATAACGAGAATCTTGATATTGATCAAACACAACTGGCGCATCGAACTCAACTACAACATCTGCAATTGCATTTAACTCAAGCTCTTCCACATGAGTATGTTCAAGTGTATTCACATTCACTCGATAGTGAATATTAGTGACTTTAGCAGGAACAGTCTGGGTACCAATCTTAACGTTGTATAACTTACCTTTCACGAGCGGATGCTCATTCATCCACACCACTGAAGCACGAACACTACGTGAAATTAATGGTTGCTCGCCAGCACGTACCAAAACGTTACCACGGCTAATATCAATTTCATCATTGAGGGTCAATGTAACCGCTTGACCCGCTACAGCCTGCTCAAGGTTTCCATCAAAAGTAACGATTTCTTTAACTGTTGAACGCTTACCTGATGGCAGTGCAACAATCTCATCACCAACATTGATTTCACCTAAAGCAACGGTACCCGCAAAACCACGGAAATCAAGATTTGGACGGTTTACATACTGAACAGGGAAACGGAATTCGTGTTTATTCGATTCACGACTGATTTCCACCGACTCAAGAATGCTCATCAAGGTTTGACCCTTGTACCACGGCGTATGAGCTGACGGATTCACAACATTATCGCCATTTAAGGCAGAGATTGGTACAAACTGAATATTGGCTGGACGACGATCACCTAATTGGCTTACGAAAGCATCATATTCAATCTGAATTTCAGTGAAACGTTCAGGTGAATATTCAACCAAGTCCATCTTATTGATTGCAACAACGATATTTTTAATACCAAGCAAACTCGCAATAAACGTATGGCGACGAGTTTGAGTTTGTACACCATAACGCGCATCAATCAAGATGATTGCCAAGTCCGCAGTTGACGCACCTGTTGCCATGTTACGTGTATATTGCTCATGCCCTGGGGTATCAGCAATAATAAACTTACGCTTTTCTGTTGAGAAATAACGGTAAGCTACGTCAATGGTAATACCTTGTTCACGTTCTGCTTGAAGGCCATCTACTAGTAACGCCAAGTCTGGTGCATCACCCGTAGTTCCTACTTTTTTACTGTCACGCGTTACTGCTTGCAATTGATCTTCATAAATCAATTTTGAATCGTAGAGTAAACGTCCAATAAGCGTACTTTTACCATCGTCTACGTTACCGCAAGTCAAAAAGCGTAGAAGGTCTTTTTGTTCATGTTGCTTTAAATAGGCCAAGATATCTTGACTGATTAATTCTGATTGATGAGACATTGCTCAAACTCCACAAATTTAGAAATTGTCTTAGAAATAGCCTTCTTGCTTTTTCTTTTCCATTGAGCCCGCTTCATCATGGTCAATCATACGACCTTGACGCTCAGAACTCGTGGCTAAAAGCATCTCTTGGATAATTTCAGGTAACGTATCTGCTTCAGACTCAACTGCACCAGTTAACGGGTAACAGCCAAGCGTACGGAAACGTACAGACTTCATCTGTGGAACTTCACCCTCTTTTAGACGCATACGCTCATCATCAACCATGATTAACGTACCGCTACGCTCTACTACTGGACGAACAGCAGAGAAATAAAGAGGAACGATTTGAATATTTTCTAAATAGATATATTGCCAGATATCCAACTCAGTCCAGTTAGATAAAGGGAATACACGAATACTTTCGCCTTTGTTCACTTTACCATTGTAAAGGTTCCAAAGTTCAGGACGTTGGTTTTTAGGATCCCAACGATGTTTACTATCACGGAATGAATATACGCGCTCTTTCGCACGTGATTTTTCTTCGTCACGGCGCGCACCACCAAAAGCAGCATCGAACTGATATTTATCCAAAGCCTGTTTTAAAGCCTGGGTTTTCATAATATCCGTATATTTCGAACTGCCATGATCAAATGGGTTGATTCCTGCTTCACGGCCTTCTTTATTCTGATGAACAATTAAATCAAAACCATGTGTTTTTGCCATGTTATCGCGAAACGCGATCATGTCTTTAAACTTCCAGCCCGTATCTACATGTAATAAAGGGAAAGGAAGTTTTGCAGGATAAAATGCCTTCAATGCAAGATGAAGCATCACAGCCGAGTCTTTACCAATTGAGTAAAGCATGACTGGATTTTCAAATTCTGCGGCTACTTCACGGATAATATGAATACTCTCAGCTTCAAGTTGCTTGAGATGTGTAAGTCTTGATTCAGTCATGAACACGCCCTTCTCTATCCATTTTGCCCATAAAATCTAGAAGTAGTATTAAACCACCACCTAGAAGACCATGTGGAGGAACGAGTGCCATAACAACTCCAATTTTTCGTGATAGATAATCAAACCACAAGCCTTTATATGGCTTATAGCATTAGTTATGCATTATAGTGATTTAAAACCGATTCCTTTTGCTTGTTTTTTCATATTGATATTCGATTTAATCATATACATGTAATATGCTGATTCACATGCATAACTTTGTAATCCTAGCTTGTATAGTCAACTTAAGCAAATCATGTTCTAGTCTTTAGATTTCTTTAAAAACCATAAAAAAAGAGAAGCATTAATCGCTTCTCTTTTTTTAAAACATAATCTAATCTTAGAAACCAAACATTTTACGTTCTAATGGAATTTCAATACCAATAGATGCGCCTACATCATTACCCTCAAGATCCGAATCACTTACCCATCCATTAATTTTTAATGGAAGATCAGGTTTGATGAAATGCGTCCATGTTAAATCAAGCGCTTTAATTTCATCATCTTTAGGGAATGCTTTATTGATTGCCAAGTTAGATTGGTTAACTTTAACCACCATTGCACGACCACTTAAACGGTTCATGACATCAAAGCGGATATCACCACCCACTGAATACATTTGCCCGTCACCACCCATCGCATGACCTAACGAGAAACCATGTTGATAATAGCCATCTGTATATTGGTGGTGATTATATGAAATCCCTCTTGCATCACCATTTGTACGTGTATCTGCCCATTCAGCATAGAGTTGATAAGGCATATTATTAACTATTGAAGAATAATCTGCTCCAGCCAAATACATTTTTTTAGATGGTAAACCACCCGCCTCATCTTCCCCTACATATTGCCCGTAAACACTGACTGGGATATTAAACAACGGTTGTAATTGTAAACGAGCATCAAAACCTGCTAACTGATTAGATGCATTATCTTCGCCCACACAACTACTTTCAGTACAACCATTATCTTTACCGATAATCGCATTCCAATAGGCTTTAAAACTATTTGGCTGACCATCTCCACCAATTTGAATCGCTCTAGAAGCACCAAGTTCTAAAGCAGGATATGGTTGTGCAGTTAAACGCATCCCAATTAATTTTGCATTATGTATTTTATAATCATCTAATTGACCAGCAAAAGCTTGGTATTGCCAAGGTCCAATCCAAGACAACCATTTTGTCTCAAAAGCATTTTGCACAGCACGTTGTGCAGTTACCCCATAAACTGGTCGACTAGCATCACCACGAATTAAGCTACCATCGTGTCCAGGTCCCCACCATGTTGGAATTTGACCTGCAACTACCCATTGATTCCAAAGTTTACCAGCGACATATGAACCTTCAACATTAACGTCTTGTCCATTATCAATTTGAGGATCTTTTTCTGCATTTACTCGGATTTTAGCATCCCAGTTTTCACCGCCAGCATTAAACTCTAATGAACCTTGGTACTGTGATTTTTGGTTATCGCCAAATGCTTGTGGAATATTTTTAATATCAGATTCAGCAAAAGCACCCACTTTAACTGTATTGTTATCTGCTTTTAACGCATTAAGTACTGAATTAATAACTTTTTGTTGAGCTGGATGCGTCACTTTTGCTTGAGAAAGTGCTCTTTGAATTTCATCACCACTTAACGGCCAAGTTGAAGTGCTAATACTGATAACACCTTGTTGATTTAACCAGTTTAAGTCGGTACGTAAGTCTTCATTATTTAGCACTAAACCTTGTGCAAAAATAGCGGATGAAGCAGTTGCCAATATTGCAATTGAAAGTGTTTTTCTTAGAAACATGCCAGCCAATTCTCAAAGTTATTTATGAGCAACACCTTAAATTTTTTATCACAACTTTGCAATTGTTAAACTGTGCAATTACATTTTTTAACGCTATCTTAAGATTAGTATAATTAGGTAAGTTTCTAGATATAAAAAGTAATAAAAAAGGCAGTATAAATACTGCCTTTTTGCATCTTAGAAGATTAACCTTCTTTACGGCGCATATGCGGGAATAAAATTACATCACGAATACTTGGTGCGTCAGCAAATAACATAACCAAACGGTCAATACCAATACCTTCACCTGCTGTTGGAGGTAAACCATATTCAAGTGCTTCAACAAACTCTGCATCGTAATGCATTGCTTCATCATCACCAGCGTCTTTTTCAGCAACTTGCGCTTGGAAACGCTCAGCTTGATCGATTGGGTCATTTAACTCGCTGAAGCCATTTGCTAACTCACGACCACCGATGAAGAATTCAAAACGATCTGTAACGTGTGGATTGTCATCATTACGACGCGCCAATGGAGAAGTTTCCGCTGGGTAATCAGTAATAAATGTTGGCTGACGAAGTTTAGTTTCAACAGTTTCTTCAAATACGATTGTTTGAAGCTTACCTAAACCAAAACCTGGCTTAACCTCTTCTTTCAACTCTTCACGAATAAATTTTGCAAGAAACTCGCGATCACCTACATTTTCAGGTGTGAACTGCGGATTATTCTCTAAGATCGCATCGAACATAGAGATTTTCTTGAATGGTCCTTTGAAGCTAAATACTTCACCTTGGTAAGGAACATCAGTTGTACCTAGAATATCCAAAGCCAACTTTTCAAGCATATTTTCAGTCAATGCCATTAGGTCTTTATAATCAGCATATGCCTGATAAAACTCGATCATCGTGAATTCAGGGTTGTGACGTGTTGACACCCCTTCATTACGGAAGTTACGGTTGATTTCAAACACACGCTCAAAACCACCCACAACTAAACGCTTCAAATAAAGTTCAGGCGCAATACGTAAGAATAAAGGCATATCCAAAGCATTGTGATGTGTTTCGAATGGACGTGCAGAAGCACCACCTGGAATCACATGCATCATTGGCGTTTCAACTTCCATGAAACGCTCATTGTTTAAGAATGCTCGAATACCTGCAACAACTTTGGCACGGATTTCAAAAGTCTTACGTGTTTCTTCATTCACAATTAAGTCAAGGTAGCGTTTACGGTACTTAACTTCTGTGTCATTTAAGCCATGAAATTTATCTGGTAACGGACGAAGAGATTTTGTAAGAAGTTCAAAACCTTCAAGATGAACATATAAGTCACCTTTGCCTGAACGTCCGATATAACCTTCGGCAGCAATAATGTCACCAAGATCTAAACCTTTAATAGTTTCAAGAATATCTTTTGGTAAGCCTTTACGGTCAACATATAACTGAATACGACCTGTCATGTCTTGAATCACCATGAAAGAACCACGGTTTAACATGACACGGCCAGCCACTTTTACATAGACATGCTCAGCGCTTTCAATTTGTTCTTTCGACTGATCTTTAAATTGTTCTTGTAGATCAGCTGCGTAATGTTCACGCTTAAAAGTATTTGGCCAAGGACTCTTTCCAGTTTCCTTCGCAACATCTTGGATTTGCTTTAATTTGGCATGACGCTGTGCAATTAAATCGTTTTCGGAAATAGTTGGTTCAGAAGTCGATTGAGCGTTTTGTTGCGTCATCTCTGCCTCGATTAAGTAAAAATGAAGTGGCATAGCTTAACAGATTGCAGGAGTTTTTCGAATGATTTCAATCAAACAAAAATGAAAAAAGACAATTTATAGAAAAGAGCAGTACTTTTTAAAGGAAAAATGACTTAGACCAATCGCTAAGATCATTTTTTAAAGCTTTTAGTAAAATATAAAAAAATCCAAATAACCTCGATATTCAAAGGCCCTATTTGCCTTGTATTTTATCAATGAGATTGTGTCGTAAATAATGAAAATTTTATTTTTACATGGCTTGGATTCTTCTCGTGAATCGACAAAGTTCCACGCCATTTCACATCCTGAAAAATTTTGTATTGACGTTGATTATCGTAACTTAAGTTATGCATCTGTTGAGTACTTTTATCATCAGGCTATTCAGACGATCAAACCTGATTTACTGGTTGGTCACAGCCTTGGAGGATATTGGGCCTTAAAAACTGCCGCTCAACATAAATTAGCTGTGATTGTGGCAAATCCAAGTCTTACCCCTAATTTTCGGGCAGACTACCCTCAGCTTTCCGAAGAAGAACTTACTCACTCTAATCCTAAAATGGCTTATTTAGAATTAGGAGATGAGCAACTTGATATGTATCAGGTTCAAGAAAAACTTGCGCCCTACATGAATATTGAAACCTTTGAAGGCGGACATCATCGTTTGGCCTATCCTTCTCGCCTCAATGATTTGATTATGAAAATTTATAAAAAATATTTGGCTTAAATTAATGCAGATTGCCTATTTTTCTTCTGCCAATTTCTTGATTACGTCAAATCCTTGAACGAAGCCACTTTTCAACATACCCATGTATTCAGGTAAGGTGGCTAATTCGACTTTTAAAGTAGTTACACTATCGTGCTGGCTCAAAAAATATTTTTCTTGGGAACCACTCCAGCCTTTAACTTCTTCTCTTTCTAAATCTTCCTTACCGTCCTTAATCATTCCTAAATGTTTAAAAATCAAGATTTCCGGCTTTTTCAATTCTTCAATGGTGGAAACCATGCCATTGCCTTCGCCATCTAAGAAATAAGTTTTACCACCAATTTGCCAATCGGTACACATTGAGGAATCTGGGGCAAAAAATTTTGTCCAAGCATTATATGTCTCGCTATTCCAAAGTAATTCCCATACTTTCTCTATAGGCGCCTCAATCTCTACTTCATATTCTAAATTTTCCATATTTTACTTCCCTGATTTATGCCGTTTTTATGATGTCGACTTTTAATTTTCGCGTTTAATGATGACATCTGTTGAATCTTTATTTGTTGTTATTTAGCTTTCTTATTATATAAATCTTTTAAATGAGAAGGCACTTTTTATTTCTCAATAATTTCACAAACAACATTAAGTTTAAAATTAACGTTAAGAATGTATTAGTTATTATTAGTTTATGCCCAAGTTTTGCCTAAAAAACCACTTATTTGTCCTAACCTGCCATTCATCTTTGCTTACGAATGATTAAACTCCGTTATTTGCTTTACATTAAATGTAGAACTGCGTAAAAATTTGATATCCGATCAAAGGCACATTGGTTATTATTGACCGGATCGTGGTTACATTATTAATAGATGGAATAGTTTTACTGAAAGGCAGCTTTGAGCAAACTTATCAGTGCGGAGAGTCTCATGAAAAAATATCAATGTATCGTTTGTGGATGGATTTACGATGAAGCAGAAGGTTGGCCACAAGACGGCATTGCAGCTGGAACAAAATGGGAAGATATCCCTGATGACTGGACTTGCCCTGATTGCGGCGTTTCAAAAGCTGACTTCGAAATGATCGAAATCTAATGATTTAAAGCAAAAGGCCATGATTGACATGGTCTTTTTTACGAATATTACCCATTACCGTATTAATTAAACAATTCTAACTCTGGAGAGAAAAATGCATCCTATCGTCATTATCGGATCAGGCATGGCGGGTTATACCTTAGCACGTGAGTTTCGTAAGCTTAGCCCAGAGCAAGAACTTGTGATGATTTGTGCGGATGATGCAGTGAATTATGCAAAACCAACATTATCAAATGCATTTGCAGGTAAAAAAGCACCTGAACAGATTGCTTTAGGTGATGCTGCTAAAATGGGTGCCCAACTCAATATGCGTATTGAGCCTTTCACTTTTGTAAAAGAAATTTTAGCTGAACGTCATGAGCTTGTTCTTGAGAAAGATGGGGTAACTTCGAATCAACCCTATTCAAAACTGATTTTAGCTGTTGGTGCTAACCCAATTCGTCTTGCAATTGCAGGCGATGGTAGTGATGACATTCATGTAGTGAACTCGCTAATTGATTACCGTGCTTTCCGTGAAAATCTAGCTCAACGTAAAGACAAACGTGTTGTTATTTTAGGTGCTGGTTTAATTGGTTGTGAATTCGCCAATGACTTACTTCATAGTGAATATGACATTACTGTCATTGATTTGGCACCTCAACCATTAGGTCGCTTATTGCCAGGTCATATTGCTTCTGCATTCCAGCAAAATCTCGAAGAGGCTGGTGTTAAATTTGCATTAGGCACAACCGTTGAAAAAGTCAGTAAAATTAATAATGGCGAAGATTATGCGATTACACTCGCAAACGGCCAAACTTTGGTAGCCGACATCGTTCTTTCAGCGATTGGTTTACAGCCAAATATTTCACTTGCTAAAAGTGCAGATATTCAAACAAGCCGTGGCATTATTACCAATAGTTTACTTGAAACAAATCAAGCCGATATTTATGCGATTGGCGATTGCGCTGAAGTAAATGGCACGCTACTTCCGTATGTAATGCCGATTATGCAGCAAGCTCGTGCTCTTGCAAAAACCCTCAGCGGACAACAAACTGCCGTGCACTACCCTGCTATGCCAGTTGCAGTAAAAACTCCTGCAGCTCCACTTACAGTGTTACCAGCTCCAATGAATGTAGAAGTGAACTGGGAAACAGAAGAGTTCGACGATGGTATGCTTGCTAAAGCAATTGACAATGAAGGAACATTGCGTGGTTTCGTATTGTTAGGTGCAACAGCAGGTAAACAACGCTTAACTTTAACAAAGCTTGTTCCAGATCTTATTCCAGCCCAAGCATAAGGTTTGAATCAGGAATACTCTTTTGTGAGTATTCCTTTAAGGAATGAATAACATGAATAGTGCCTTACAGTTTAACATTTCGCCGTACACATCTTTCATGCAAGAAACCAAGGTCAACTTAGGCAATGGTATTGAGCTACATGTAGAAGTAGGTGGAAAACCGGAACATCCAACCATTTTGCTGATTATGGGTCTTGGCGCTCAAATGCTTTTCTGGCCGGATTTCTTCTGTAAATCACTCATTGATCAAGGTTTTCGTGTTATTCGTTTTGATAACCGCGATATTGGCCTTTCTTCAAAAGTACGTCATGAAGGTAAACGGTTAAATACGGTTAAATTGATGGGTCGCTTTGCGCTCGGACTAAGTAATCAAGGTGCCCCTTATACTCTGCATGATATGGCAGATGATGTATCAATGCTTATTGACCGCTTAGGCGTGACTAAAACACATGTCATTGGTGCATCAATGGGCGGGATGATCGCTCAAATTCTTGCAGCAAAATATCCTGAAAAGGTTGAGAAATTGGGACTCATGTTTACAAGTAATAATCAGCCTTTTTTACCCCCTCCTTTTCCGAAACAGCTTTTGAGTTTAATTGGCAAACCTGAGTCACGTGACGAAGATGGTATTGTTAATCACAGTTTAAAATTATTTCAATTGATTGGTTCACCTGGTTACGTCAACCAGATTGAAGCAATGCAAACTGCACGCAAACTTTATCAACGTAGCTATTATCCTGCTGGTGTACTTCAACAGTTTTTAGCAATATTATGTACAGGCTCCTTACTTCAACTGGACCGTGAAATTAAGCAACCCGCGTTAGTCTTACATGGCTCTCGTGATCGCTTACTTCCACCTAGTCATGGTAAGGCTGTAGCAAAAGCAATTTCCGGTGCTAAGTTTGAATTAATTGATGGAATGGGGCATGATATCCCTGCACATTTTATTCCTCAGCTTAGCGGTTTATTTGCGCATCATTTTAAATCATCATACTAGGACACTATGGCTGCATTACCCTCACTAAGACAGCTATCATATTTAGTTACGTTGTCGGAAACTTTGCATTTTACTGAAGCAGCACGCCGCTCTTTTGTCACGCAATCGACGTTATCAGGCGGCATCATGGAGCTTGAACGATTGTTAGGTGGCGTTCTGGTAGAGCGTGACCGTCAGAATGTGCGTTTAACACCATTGGGTGAACAAGTTGTTGCTCGTGCCCGTGTACTACTAGCAGATGCTCAAGATTTAATGCGTTTGAGCCGTGAAATGAGTGAACCGTTAACAGGCGATTTGCATTTGGGAGTTATCCCAACCATTGCACCTTTTATCCTGACACGGTTACTTGATGAAGTGCATCAGCAGTTACCTAAAATTCAGTTGCATCTGCATGAAGCTCAAAGTGAAAAAATTGTAGAGCGTCTAGAACACGGTAATCTAGACATGATTGTTCTTGCTCTACCGTTTGATACCAGAGGCCTAAAAGTCGCTGAAATCTCGAAAGAAAATTTGTACCTTGTATGTAGTAAGCAAGATACAAATGCTTTGCAAGCAAACTCACTAGATGATCTTGATTTATCGAGATTAATTTTGCTTGAAGAAGGCCACTGTTTACGTGACCACGTTTTAAGTGCATGCCCTATCGGTGAACGTAAAAATGACAACCGTTTAAAAGCAAGCTCTTTACCAACTTTAGTTGAAATGGTTTCTTCTGATTTAGGTTTTACGCTTTTACCAGAAATTGCAATTGAAAATAGTATGATCAAGTTTAATGATCAAATTACTGCAAAACCAATTGAAGATGCTCCAAGCCGCATTTTAGCATTAGTCACTCGTAAAAGTACGCCGCTACAAAGTGAATTTGACGTATTACTGCAAATTATGCAGAAAATCACCACGAATTTACATGAATAAAAAAAGGAGTCTTCGGACTCCTTTTTGTTTTACTGAGCTGTAAGCGATGCCCACTTAAACACCCAAGCAGACGGCATATTCAAACTATTATCGGCAATAATTTTTTCTCTAATAATTTGTGCGATAGCATAGTCATTGGCTGGGTCTATCATGACGCGTATTCCTTTAGTGGTTGAACTAGTGACAACCTTATAGCCTTTTGCTTCAAGCTGAGATTGAACCCGATTTGCTTTATTTTGATTAGCTGCTAATGCAACCTGAACCATCCACTTTTTTTCACCATTTTCTAAAATTTCTTTAGCGATCGCAGCATCAAGTTGTTTTTTATTTTCAGAATTTTTCT
Source organism: Acinetobacter sp. SH024 (assembly GCF_000163635.1). Lineage (NCBI taxonomy): Bacteria > Pseudomonadati > Pseudomonadota > Gammaproteobacteria > Moraxellales > Moraxellaceae > Acinetobacter > Acinetobacter sp. SH024. The sequence continues at coordinate 1,094,203 of NZ_GG753600.1, forward strand.
TTTCTTCTACTTTTTTTGTGTGAACTTCCTCATTTTTCTTTTGCGTTAAAAACTCATCTTGCTTTTGTTTTCTTTTTTGGATGATTATTGTTTTATTCCTTACCTCACTCTTTTTAGTTTTATCACTGGAAACGGGTGCAAAATAAGGATATATCGCTTGATCATCAAACCTTTGAAATACGATGATATCCCCATAACACTTCTGATCTGCATAGGCGGTCACTGGCATTATCCCCAAAAGTATTCTAATAAGTAAATTTCTAATAAAGCATTGCATCTTATTCATTTACCGAAGTTAAGTATATTTAATGCGGCGTATTAAAGTAGATTTCACATGATTTGTATATTTATAAAATTCAATGTTTTATGGAAAAAATCACATATTTTAAAAACATCTTGCTGTGCTTCAACTTATTATCGTATACCCAACAACCATTTAGAAAAACTAATTAAATTATTTTGAATTTCAGTGAATTAAAAAAGCCGACATTTTGTCGGCTTTTTTAATTAAATTTAAAACTTATTATTTAATCATTTCTAATAGTGCTCTTTGAGCATTATGCAATTTTTCACCCTCTGCTGGCTCAGCACGTACCCAAGTACCATCTGACTGTAACAACCAAGCTTGCTGGTTATCTTGCAAATAGTTCACTAGGCCTTGTTGATAAATACGTTTTTTCAATGCAGGATCTTCCACAGGAAAACATGCTTCAACACGGTTAAATAAATTACGATCCATCCAGTCTGCGCTTGAGCAGTAAATACGCGCATCACCATTATTGCTGAAGTAATAAACACGGGTATGTTCAAGGAAGCGCCCTACAATTGAACGTACACGAATATTTTCTGATAAGTTAGGCAAACCTGGACGTAAACAGCAAATAGAACGAATAATCAAATCAATCTGAACACCTGCTTGAGATGCTTCATATAATTTATTGATCAATTGAACTTCCGTTAAGGCATTCACTTTCACAATAATTTGAGCTTTACGTCCTGCCTTAGCATTGGCAATTTCTTCATCAATAAAGTTGATGAGCTGAGCATGTAAGGTAAATGGTGCATGTAATAGCTTTTTCAATTTCGCCATTTTGCCCATACCAGTCAACTCTTGGAAGATACGATGCACGTCTTCACAGAGATCTTTATCGGTCGTCATGAGACCATAATCGGTATAAATTCGAGCATTCATTGCATGGTAGTTACCAGTGCCTAAATGAACGTAACGCACAAGTTTGTTATTTTCACGGCGCACCACCATAATCATTTTGGCGTGAGTTTTATAACCAACAATACCGTAAACAACGACAGCCCCCGCTTCTTGTAAAACGTTAGCTACTTCAATATTTGATTCTTCATCAAAGCGGGCACGCAATTCAATAACTGCGGTCACTTCTTTTCCATTACGCGCTGCTTCCGCCAAAATCTGTACAATTTCAGAGTCAGCACCACTACGGTAAAGCGTCTGCTTAATTGCCAATACTTGTGGATCGCGAGCAGCTTCACGAAGTAGCTGAATCACGGGTGCGAAAGATTCAAAAGGATGATGAAGTAAAATGTCTTGCTTCTGCATTGCAGAGAAAATGTTCTCGGTCTTTTTAAACACTTTAGGCACAATCGGCGTATGCGAGTCATAACGCAAATGAGGGCGTTTAAAATTTGAAACCAGACGAGCTAAGTTTACAGGTCCATCAACTTTGTATAACTGCTCATCGGTTAAATCAAATTCTTCTAATAAGTACTCATAAATATGCTGCGGACAGTTATGAGTTACTTCTAAGCGAACAGCACGGCCAAAACGTCGAGAACTTAATTCACCTTTTAAAGCTTTTGCTAAATCTTCAACATCTTCATTTAATGCCAAGTCTGCATTACGTGTAACACGGAATTGATAACATCCTGTTGCTGTCATGCCAGGGAACAAATCGGACACATGCTCATGGATAATTGCAGATAGCATGACGTGATGTTCTTTACCACCTGTTAACTCATCTGGCAGTCGTACAACGCGAGGTAATGAACGTGGGGCTGGAACCACGGCTAAATCAATTTGACGGCCAAAAGCATCTTTACCTTCTAAGGTAATAATAAAGTTTAAGCTCTTGTTTACGAGACGTGGGAACGGATGCGCTGGATCTAAGCTAATTGGGGTTAATACAGGTGCAACTTGTTCTTGAAAATACTTCTTAATCCAAGCTGACTGTGCTGGCGTTAGTTCACCACGACGGAGGAAGCAAATATCTTCTTCACGTAATTTAGGTAAGATTTCTTCATTTAAAATACGATATTGACGTTCAATCGCAGCGTGAGCAGTTTCAGAGATTTTTTGTAAGACTTGTCTTGGCGTCAAACCATCAGGGCTACGACTCTCATTGCCCAGAGAAAATTGCTCCATCACCCCTGCAACACGAATTTCGAAAAACTCGTCTAGATTACGTGAAAAAATGAGCAAGAAATTCATTCGCTCAAGTAATGGATGTAAAGGGTCTACCGCTTGCTCCAATACACGCAAATGGAAGTCAAGAATAGACAATTCACGATTTATGTAACGGTCATTATAACTATATTCTGTTGGGGTCGTTGGTGTAATCGCTGTATTCATGTCTAACTCAATTCTCTATCCAGCCAAAATCTCTATAAAACAGTATGCTGCAAAAATATGACAATTTGGTAAAAACTAAAAAATTTACACATCTTTAAAACATCATTATTCGGGAATCTGGGTGCTATTCATATAACGTAGAATAACGCGTTTTCTATACTGTAGTTTACGATCATTGCGGTGATCTTGATAATATTTCGGATCAGGCAATAATGCGGCCAAAAAAGCAGCTTGTTCACGCGTTAAGCTTCTCGCACTTTTACCATAATAATATTGCGCGGCTGCTTCTACACCATATCGGTTTTTGCCAAATTCAACAGAGTTCATATATACCTCAAGAATTCGGCGTTTTGACCACATCCGCTCCATCATCCAAGTTGCGATAGTTTCTTGGCCTTTACGAATAAACGAACGCTTATTGTATAAAAACAAATTCTTTGCCAGTTGTTGAGATACTGTAGAACCACCAGCAACCACTTCGCCTTCTTCATTATTCCGCTCTAGTGCAAAACGAATGCCATCCCAGTCAAAACCATGGTGATGGATGAATTTTGCATCTTCCCCAGCTAAAATCGCATGTTTAAAATTGTCACTAATATCATCATAGTCAAGCCATTCATGAATGATCGGCTCTGAGGTATCTGACCAATAATCAATTCGCATAAACATGGTGGTATCGACTTCATGTGTACGCCACCAAACTAAACTTGAGAAAATCCAAAGCTGAATAAGGAGAATTGCCCCAATAAAAATTAACAACACGCGAACAATAAAAGCTTTCATGTTCGTCCTGATCTCCTGTATTCAACTTTTTTCATGTTAAGCTGTTAAGCATGTTCATATATAACAAAAGCATAGCATGACTCAATATCAGCCTCCGCACATTAATCGTAAACTCAATGTACAAACTTGGTGGCTGACCGCCTTACTGATCTTGATTAATGTAAGTTTGTTTGTCTGGCAAATTGCGACTGGTGTCGATATTAGCGACCCAGTCATGAAAGATGCTATTCATTGGGGCGCTGATTTTACACCACTTACTTTTACTGGGCAGCCCGAACGCTTATTTACCAGCATGTTTTTTCATTTTGGTCTTGTTCACCTCATGCTTAACATGTGGGCCCTCTATATTTTCGGTAATGTAGCTGAGTCACTATTTGGTCGCTTCTATTTTATAGGTATGTATTTACTTGCTGGCTTATTTGGTAGCCTTCTCAGTAGCTATATGACTATTCAAAATGGGCATGAATTACTGCAACATTTCGATCAAAGTTTACTTCCTCATGTCAGTGCAGGTGCTTCGGGTGCCGTAATGGGATTAGGTGCTGCGTTAACAGTACTTTCTCTATTTCCCCCGCTTCCGCATCAAGCCTACATACTCGATAAAAAAGCTTTATTAATGGTTATGGCCATCAACCTTATTTTTGGTTTTGTCGCAACAGGTATTAATAATGCCGCGCATATTGGCGGCATGATTATTGGAGCATTTCTTGCACTGATGTGGTACTTAAGCTATGTCAGCAAGTTAAAAAATGTGCTCAAAATCTTAGGCTTATTAGGAGCAGTTGTAATTACAGGTGGTTTTTATATGTACTGTGTACAGCTCAACTCACCGTTGCTTCCCCTATGGCATGAAATCATCATCCAGAACCCTGACATTATTCCTTAAACTACACTTGGTTTAATTCTCTTAAACTTTGTAAAGGTGGCAAATTACAGAGATAGCCTAGTCGATAACGACCAATCAGCGCACAAACCAGCATCATGCCAATTGGTAAAATCAGCCATATTTCAATATGCCACTGTATTGCCATATTCATTTTATAGCTTGCGATCGCACTAATCACTTCTGCAAAACAGCAGGCAACTATGCCTGCTAGCAGACCTAAGAAACCAATCTCAAAACTGAGCATTTGCTTCATTTTATTTTTAGATAAACCAAATGAGCGCAGTAAAGCAACCTCACGGCGTCGCTCGTCCATTAACAGGTTTAAACATGCAATCAGTACCAATATTCCAGAAAAACCGACTAACGCTGCCAGTACAGTTACTATTTTGACCAAAACATTCATTAAGCGTTTTACTTCATCTAAAATCCGGTCAACATCAATAAATACTGTATTTGAGAACTGCTGAATAATAGTGATCATTTTAGGTTGATCTTGCTTAGGCACATAGAAACTACCTAAATAACTTCCAGCATTTTCGTCTAAGGTTTTAGGTGAAAAAATAAAGAAAAAGTTAGGGCTAAAACTTTCCCACTCGACACTCCGGAAATTCACAACTTTGGCCTGTAAGTTGCCTTCGGGCAAACCAAAAGTAAGCTTATCTCCAATTTGGATTCCCAAACTTTCGGCAGTTTTACTTTCGACTGAAACTTGCCCTACGCCATTAAACTGAGCTTGTCCTTTTGTAATTACGTTGTCATTCGGCAATTGATTTGATTGTGTTAAATTCAATTCACGGCGCAAAGAATTATTTTGCTTTATAGCCTCTTCTGAAAAAGGTACATCATTTTTAGCCAGTAATCGGCCACGAATATTTGGGTATAACGGGGTGCTTTGCCAACCATGTTGCTTTAACTGTTGCTCAAAGGCTTTTAAATCAAATGGAGGCAATCCATAAACAAATTGATTCGGTGTTCCTTCCGGAAGTTGTTGTTGCCAACGCTCTAATAAATCTGTTCTTAATACACTGAGTACTGTAATGAGGCTTAAGCCTAAAGCCAATGCAGTAATTTGTAAGGCGCTTTGCGATGGCGAACGAATATAAAAAGACAAACGATTTTTCAGCTTTTTTAAACTGCGAAGCAATAGCCAAACAACAGTGTAAAGCAAAATACAAAGAACAATAATGGCTGCTAAAACCAGAATGCTGAGCATTAAGTTTTCACTCAATACCAAACTAAAAACGACTAGGCTAGTGATTCCTGCAAAAAACATAAAAAATAAAGATTTGCGAGATTTGGCTTGCTCCCGAATAACACGAATTGGAGGTGTATTTAAAAGCTCCCAAATGCTTGGCAAAATAAAACCAAGCAGCACAATCACGCTGGTAAAAATCGCAATTGGTAAAGGCCCGACCAAAAGAGGTACAACCGAAAAACTTAACTCTAATTGAGGAATCAATTGCAGCATAAGTTGCAGCAGGCCAAACCCCATGATTAAACCTAATAGGCTTCCCAGCACAATTGAAATCGCACTGACAATACAAAGCAATCCAATATATGCCCACAAGATTTGGAACTTACTGGCGCCTAAGCATCTAATAAGTGCAATATGATCTTGGTTTTGCTGAACATATCTTTGACTCGTTAAAGCAATGGCAATCCCACACAACAAAATCGTTAAAATATTGGCTAATTGCAAAAAGGTATCTAGGTTTTCAAGCGGGCGTAATAACCGACTATTTGATTCACTCGCATCACGTAAACGCAAACCTGCCGTTTCATCTGGTTCTTTAGATGGTTGATGCTGTTGCTTAAATTGCTTTGAAAATGACTGAACCTGTTCAGGGCTACCTGCCATTAATAAACGATAGTCAATTCTGCTCCCTATCTGAATCGCATGAGTCTTAGCAATATCGGCTTGATGAATAATAACGCTTGGAGAAAAGCCTGAAAAACCGAGTTCTTGATTTGAATCACGCACAATCACGCCACTAAAACGGAAGGTACCATCAGCAATAGAAACAGTATCTCCTAGCTTTACTTTAAGTAAATCGGCTGCTCTTTGACTTAGCCAAACCTCACCAGATTGAATTGCTTTAGCGCTTGGCTCAATTTCCAACTGTCCTCTGAGTGGAAATAAAGGCTCAATTGTCTTTACATTCACCATGACAAACTGATCTTGGGTATGTGCCATCGAGCTAAATATAGTGACATTGGTTTGTTTTAGATCTAGCTGCTCTGCCCTTTTTTTCCACGACTGCTCGATAGGCTCGTTATTCGACAGAACTAAATCAGCACCCAGCATTTGTGAAGCTTGCAGACTTACTGCATTTTTAACTTGATCGTTACTAAATTTCAGGGCTGTCGTTGCGCTAATCGCAAGCGATAAAGCAATAATGAGTAGATATAATCCACCCGTACGAAAACTCTGTAGCAAAAGTGGTTTGAGAAGATTACGCATAGCTTAACCACCCTGTACTGTCTTTAGTCGGCCATCATCTAACTCAACATGACGCTGACAAAGGGTTGCTAAATTACGATCATGGGTCACCAAAATCAGAGTCGTACCTAACTCTCGGTTTAAATCAAAGAGCAAGCTTTCGATTTCTTGTGCCGTCTGACCATCTAGGTTTCCAGTCGGTTCATCCGCAAAAATAATTTGTGGTTCTGCAATGAGAGCGCGTGCAATGGCTACACGCTGCTGCTCGCCACCAGATAAGACTTTAGGCGTTTGTTCAACTTGACGACTCAGCCCTACTCGATGCAACCAATCTAAAGCTTTTTTCTCCGCTGTTTTATAATCAAAGTCTTTACGTAATCGTAAAGGTAACATCACATTTTCAAGCGCACTCAACTGAGGCAGAAGTTGAAAAGACTGAAATACAAAACCAATATGCTGCATTCTGATTTGGGCACGTTGTTCCTCTGTTAACTGATGAACAGCTTGACCACACAACCAGACTTCTCCTTCAGACGGTTGATCTAAAGTCGCCAAAATTCCTAGTAAGGTTGATTTACCTGAGCCGGAACGTCCCGTAATTGCTACCTGTTCCCCTTCAAAAATCTCTAAATCAATATCTTTTAAAATCGTAAACTGATTTTGGTTAATCTGAATAGTTTGTGTAACTTGATGGGCAGCAATGATGGGTTGTGGCATGATGTGAAAAGTCCTATGTATTCAGAATCAGGGTCGAAGTACAAATGTCTAAATCTTTTTTGATTGGTTCTAAAAGCATCATGCTCATCTCATTAAGTATGCTGCCCATGCTTGTATCGGCGAAAACTATTTTAATTTTAGGAGATAGTATTAGTGCCGGTTACGGAATTGATCCCAAACAAGGTTGGGTACAATTACTGCAAAAACGTTTAGACCAACAGTATCCCAAACAACACAAAGTGGTCAATGCAAGTGTTAGTGGAGAAACAACAAGCGGTGCTTTAGCTCGATTACCTAAGTTATTACAGACTTATAAGCCCAATGTTGTCGTGATTGAATTAGGCGGGAATGATGGCTTGCGTGGTCAATCACCTCAAATGATTCAAAAGAATCTGGATCAGCTCATTCAATTAAGCCAGAAACAAAAAGCCAAAGTTATTCTTTTTGGCATGAAGATTCCGCCAAATTATGGGGCTGCGTATAGCAAAGCTTTTGAAAATAATTATAAAGTTGTAAGTCAAAAATATCAGGTGAAACTACTACCGTTTTTTCTAGATGGTGTTGCTGGTCAAAAACAGCTTATGCAAAATGATTTGATTCATCCCAATGCTCAAGCGCAGTCAAAACTACTTAATTTAGCTTACCCATATATAAAAGGTGCCCTATAGGCACCTTTTATCTTTAAGCATTCTTTTTAATATGATCAGAAATCAAAAAAAGTAACTTCACCTGTTTCGAGTGAATATTCTGCACCAACAACAATTAATTCACCTTTTGCAATCAGGCTCTCTAACACCGCTGAACCATGGCGTAATTGATTTACAGAAGCAAAAACGTTTGAACGTACCGCATGACATGATAATTTTTTCAAATCATTTTTTAAGTCAGTCTGCATTAAAATTTCAACTGATGGACGAACGCGGTTCACAATCGACATTAGGTTAGATGATGGCGGGTGATCAGGATTCATTAACGTATCAATTGTTGCTTGAATCGCACCACAATGGCTGTGTCCTAATACAACTACAACTGGGCAGTCATAACGCTCTGCTGCGAACTCAACACTACCGACTTGTGAAGGTGCAACCACATTACCAGCTACACGGATTACGAATAAGTCACCAAGACCTTGGTCAAATACCATCTCTGCTGGAACACGAGAATCTGAGCAGCCAAGTACAATTGCAAACGGATTTTGATCCTTTGCCATTTCAGCGCGTTCTTGATGAGATAAGGTTTTTGCAAGGGAAGTATTTCCATTTACAAATCGTTGATTACCGGCTTTCAGACGATCTAAAACTTCTTGCGCAGTAGGCATTTTATATTTCCATTGTTTTTTCAAGGTTGGAAATCATTTTAATGTGTCAAAATTTGAATGTCACTGACAAAAAATAAATCCTTTTCTATGAAAAAATTTAAAAATACTTAACCTGTTTTAATGTAGAGCTCACTGCATATTCACTACTGTTTAGTGAAAAAATAGACATACTTTGGTTCTCGGATTGACTATAATTTTCTTCATTCCAAACATTTGGCAAATGACTCATTGGCAAAGTTTTTCAATAATTTTTCAAACTCGCTTAAGCTTCAAGGATGAAATCTATGACAAGGCTGTCCACATCAATTATGGCCTCTATGAAAAAAACTGCTACCGCCCTGACTTTGGCTTGTAGCGTATTGTCAGTGATGATTATTTCTCAAACACAGGCAGCCGATAATATTGATGTGACATTCCAGAATGTATTACAGCAAGAACGTAGCTGGGCAGGCCTACAAAGCAAAAGCTTAAAAGTCGGTGATGTGACTTGGTCATATAGCGAAGGCGGCTCTACAACAAAACCGACTTTACTCCTTATTCATGGTTTAGCGGGTAGCCGTGATAACTGGAACCGAGTGGCTCGTTATCTCACCACAAATTACCATGTCATTATTCCTGATTTACCGGGTAGTGGTGAAACTATCGTTCCACAAGACTTCGATTATTCTGTACCAAATCTTGCTGAAAAGTTACGTCGCTTTGTTGAGGCTGCAAATTTAAAAGGTCCAATTCATATTGCTGGGCACTCACTCGGCGGCTCTATTGCCCTACTCTATGCTGGACAATATCCATTTGAAACGAAAAGTTTATTTTTAGTAGATAGCGGCGGTATTTTTCGCTCAGCCAATACAATTTATTTAAAAGATCCTGCTTACCTCAAACAACTTTTAGTGTCTAAAAAAGGTGACTTTAATTATTTATTAAAACAAACCATGTTTAATCCTCCGTTTATTCCTAAAGAGTTTCTTCAAGCTCAAGAAAAGTTGATGATTGATCAGGCACCTCAAACACAAAAACTGGTTGATCAATTGATTGCACTTAATAAAGTCTATACACCAGACTCCTTTGCGGTACTTACCAAAACGATCGATGCACCGACGCTCATTCTATGGGGCAAACAAGATAAGATTATTAATGTCGAAGTAGCAAGTGAACTAAAACGACTTTTAAAGAATGCTCAGCCTCCAGTTATTTTAGAAAATGTAGGTCATATGCCAATATTGGAAGCTGAACAGTTGGTTATGCAACAATATCTACCGTTTTTACTTAAAGTAGAAACAAATCAGTCGTCAAAAACGACCACACCTTAATAAAACTTCGGACTTGTGAGACCTTATGTCTACCCAACCACTTATTGAAAAACTTATTGAAGCTCATCTAGATTTTTTAGATGAGCAATTTGCTCAGACTCAGGTGATCCAGCAAGAGTTTGAGCAATTTTATCATTGGTTGGGGAGTCGGCAATTACAACATCTGTGGACTTTTGAACAAATTCAACAGCTCATTCAAAAGCAGATTTTAGATACGCCTGCTTCTGATTTCCTGATTGAACAAATTGCTGAGCATATTCGCTTTGCATTGATTCATCCTGCAAATGAAAGCGCAACTGTTGAAGATGTTATTCCTGTTCTAACGATTGACCGAATTGCACAATACGTTGCAAGTAAGGAACAGCACCGTAAAAAACTGATTAAAACGATTGTGAATAACCCTGCTTTTTCGGCCCTGCTCACGCAACTGATTCAGCAAACAATGCATGATTATTTAGATGAATCGATGTCAAAACGTGTGCCCGGTGTAGGTCGTTTTATGAAAATGGGGAAATCTGTTTTAGAAACAGTAACCGATTCAAATCTGGACGATACGATTAATCATTATTTGCAAAAGAATATTTTAAAACTCAGCCAAATGAGTGAGCGTGTTTTAAACCAACATTTTGACAATGATAAGCTCTACCATTTTCAGGCAAATGTTTGGCATAAAGTTAAAACTATGCCACTTTCTGTTTTAAAAAATTATGTAGAAACTCAAGACTTATCAAAAACGGTTGGTTTAGGGCATGAAATCTGGGACCACATTCGTCAAACTGATTATCTAAAACAGCAAGTACATGATGGTATCTATACTTGGTATGTACGTAATCAGGAGCGTAGTTTTGACTTGTTACTTCGTGACCTCAATATTGATGAAGGTTTAGTACAACATGAGCTGACCAAGTTACTTGTGCCTGTATTACAGCAGTTAATTACAACAGGACATTTAAGACGCCGTGCCCGTGTTTACTTAGAAAAGTTTTATTATTCTGAAAAAACATTAGATATTTTAAATAACAAAGGCGCTTAAAGCGCCTTTGTTATTTGTGTTGATTAGAAAGAATATTTTAAAGAAGCGTAATAAGCTCGACCTGGTTCATTATAAGTTTGGCTGATTGAATTACTGTCTCTTAAAATTTGTTTATCAAACAAGTTGCTTACACCAACACGCGTACTTATATTGTCTGAAAATTTATAACCGACATTGATTCCAGCGGTACTATAGCTTTTTACAGTACTTGGCTTAAGCGCAGAATTTGCTCCACCTGAACCAATACCAGATTCGATTCTACTTTCTGCAAACTGACGTGATTTTTGACGACCATATTGAGTAAATACAAAATTTACATCTAACTGATCTGTGATGTCATAATCAAAAATTGAGTTAATTGTATAGATTGGAACTAAAGATAATGGATTACCTGTTTGTTTATCTTTTGAATCCATCATATACGTAAAGTTATTAGTCCAGCGGATATCACCGAAGTCTAATCCTAAGCTTCCTTCAAAACCTTGAATTAATGCTTTAGGCGTATTTTCCCAACGTAAGATATTCCACTTGGTATTGGTCACAGCTCCTGTATTTGTATTCGTGCTTGAACCATCAACTGTTCCAACCACATTTGTACCAGCCACAATTTTATCTTTATAGTCATTGCGGAACCAAGTTAAGCTTGCATTCACGATATCTTTTTGGAACTGGATACCAAGCTCTTTGTTTACCGAAGTTTCTGGTTTTAAATCACCATTACCTTGCAACAAGCAACGTGACTCAATATTGGCCGGACAACCATTACCATTTGTACTTAATAAATACCCTTCGGCATTTTGATACATATTCGGTGCTTTATAAGCTTTTGCTACCCCACCTTTTAAAGTGAAATAATCGTTAAGTCTTTGGGTAATATTTAAGCTTGGGCTCCAGTTAGAACCAGATTTACTATGGTCATCAAAACGAAGGCCTAACACGATATCTGTACTGTCTGTGAGTTTCAAGTTATCTTCGACATATGCAGAAGCAATACGTGACTCCATTTTACTGCGATCGCCTTTAGCCAATTGATCGCCATAACCTGAACCACTACTGTCTTTCCCTTGGTTTGTCGATACATTATCTTTAAATCTGTCTTCAACCCATTCAGTACCAAGTGTTAATACATGCGGTACATAATATTCAAAAGGAATATTGGCTTCACCATTAAATCGAAGAGTTTCCAAACGTGAAGTGGCTTTATCATCAAGATTATTAATTTTTCCTTCCGTGCTACCGCCAAGGCCTTCTGGAAGACGTTTATTATGCGTTTTGTCATATTGAGCAACGAGCTTACTCTTACCCCAAGACCAATCCCCCTCATGTGTTAATGCATAGCTATCACGGTACATAGTATTGGTTTCTTTACCAATAAGTTCTGAAAGAATCGCATCCGCCTCAGCATTTGCATTTAACTGAGAGTCACCAGAATAAATATTACCTTGTTTGCTAGAAGAAACATCAAGCAAAACAGTTTGCTGATCTGTTGCCTGCCAAGCTAAACGACCTGAAATATCTTTATTTTTAACGCCTTCACGCCCAGCTGCGGTACTACCAATTGATTTATTAATATCAACATCGTCAGCTTCTGTTTTATTGTAATTACCATATAAACGATAAGACAAAACATCTTTAATCAGTGGCCCACTTACGTTAAAACCAACACGATTTGATGCACCTTCTTTAGAGTCTTCAGGTTGCGATGTATAAAACTCTACTGAGCCATGGGTTTCATTAGTCACTTTTTTAGTAATGATGTTAACCACACCACCTGCCGCACCAGAGCCATAACGAGCTGCTGCCGGTCCACGTAAAACCTCAATCGACTCGATTGCTTCTGCTGGCACCCAGTTTGAGTCACCTCGTGTATCACGCTCTCCTTTCCAGCCATAACGAACTGAATTACGAGAGTTAATTGGTTTTCCATCTACTAAAATAAGCGTGTTTTCAGGCCCCATTCCACGGATATCAATTTGTCTATTATTGCCACGCTGCCCTGTTGCGCTGTTACCTGTTAAATTGACACCAGGCATACGGCGCACATAATCAGAAATATCATTACGAACTGGTAGTTTTTCTAAATCTTCTTGGGTGATTACTGATACGCCGAGCGACTGCTTCACCTGCTCTTCAGCTGTTACAAAAATTGTTTCCAATTTCACAGGTTCAGCAGGCTTTTCTAATGCTTTTTCAGCTTGTTCTTGCTCATTTTGTGCAGCATAAGCCATAGACATCATACTTGCCAGTACTGAAACAGAAAGCACTGACTGGATAATACGCTTCGACATAAGTATTCCCAATATATTGATTTATTAAACATCTCTCATTTTCAGTTCCGCATTGTAACAAAGATAAATAAAATTACAAATGATATTGATAATAATTATCATTATTTATATTGAATAATAAAAAAACCTCATTGCGAGGCTTTTTTATTTTACTTTTCAAATAATTTAATTATTTGAAGTAAGCACCTTCAGCTTGTGTATGGTCTGTTTGGTCAACCACACGTTGAAGCTCAGGAATGTTCTCTCTTAAAGTAGTTTCTACACCTTGTTTCAAGGTAACATCGATTGCAGAACAACCTTGGCAACCACCACCAAATTTCAATACAGCAGTTAAACCGTGTTCTGGATCATCTTGTACTTCTACCAAACTACAATTTCCGCCATGCCCTGCAAGACCTGGGTTAATTTCTGCTTGAAGAATGTAAGTAATACGTTCTTCAATCGAAGCATCTGGACCAACACGTGGAACTTTAGAATTTGGAGCACGGAAAGTGAGCTGACCACCAAAACGGTCCTTGTTGTAATCGATTACGGCATCTAAAAGATAAGGAATAGATGGCGCATCAATATACGCAGGAAAATCAGGATAGTCCTGTTTATAATCTGTTGGAATCACTTCTTCTGGCGCACTATATGCCATACAGCATTCGGCACGTGGCGTACCAGGATGCTCAACAAAAATTCGAACGCCAATTCCCGGAGTATTTTGCTTCGTTAGTAAATCGTGCAAATACTCTTGTGCAGATGGTGTAATCAAAAGGTTTGGAATTTCTTCTGCAACAGCAGTGTTGGTGTTCTCAGTCGACATAACAATATTCCTCAAGCTGATGCCTTTATATTAACCGAAGATGAGGTAGATTTAAAAAAAATCAACTAAATTTGTCGGATTTATACACAACAGGGTTTCAAGTTAAGTTTTTAATGGCATTATTGACCTCAGTATTGATCATTTTTTAAATATTTCTTATGTTGCATTTGCCGTTTAACCATACAGTTACTCTTATTATTATTACGGTCATTATCTCTTTACTTGCTTTTAGCAATCAAAATGTAATGAACCGATTGATTTTTTGGCCGCCTGCAATGCAACGTGGACAAATTGATCGATTCATTACTCATGGCTTTATTCATGCTGATGGAACACATCTACTCTTCAACATGATTACCCTATTTTTCTTTGGCAGTATTATTGAAAGCTTTTATCGCCAATATTTTTACGACATGGGTTTTGTGTTGTTTTACTTAGGTGGCTTAATCTTTGCGATTTTGCCAAGCTATTTACAACATAAAAATGATGCGAACTGGGCCAGTCTAGGCGCTTCAGGTGCTGTTTCAGCGGTTTTATTTGCTTATATTCTGTTTCAGCCATGGAAGCTGATTTTTGTATTCTTCATTCCTATACCCGCTATTATTTTCGCTATTTTATATGTGGCGTACAGTATTTGGGCTGGTAAGCGAGGTAATAGTCATATCAACCATAGCGCTCATTTGTGGGGTGCAGCTTACGGGATCATCGTAACCATTTTACTTGAACCTAAAGTTATTCCACATTTCTTAGACCAGCTTACCCGTCTTCCTTTCTAAACGATATAAATCAAAGAAAAGCCCGTTATGGGCTTTTCTTTTTTTCTGATTTATTTATCTGCATAAATTCTCAGTCTTTTTTCTGATTTTCTTTGATCAATTCGTTGTTTTGTTTGCAAAAACCATCTGATTAAACTCATGCGAATTCTTTTAATAATTCAGATGATACAATGAAGTACAGAGCAATTTTATCTAGCCTTTCTATTGCCTTATTTAGCTTATCTCTGGCTGGATGTAATGACAACGATAATCAAGAAAATGTCGTAAGCACGCCTAAGCAACCCAATATCTTATTTATTATGGCTGATGACTTAGGCTATTCAGATTTAGGGGCTTTTGGTGGCGAAATTCACACCCCTAATATTGATAGTCTGGCTCAAGAAGGTCGCCTTTTAACGGATTATCATACTGCCCCAACCTGTTCGCCAACACGTTCTCAACTTATTTCCGGTACTGATCATCATTTAGCTGGTATTGGGGCAATGGCTGAACTCACACCAGAGCATTTGAAAGGACAACCAGGTTATGAGGGCTATTTAAACGAACGTTCTTTATCGATTGCCCAAGTACTTAAAGACAATGGTTATCGCACGTATATTAGTGGTAAATGGCATTTAGGCTTAACCCGTGAAAGCAATGCACATGCTAAAGGTTTTGATCATTCATTTACCTTATTACAAGGTTTAGACCATCATTTTAAACAAGCTCCAAGTGCCTTTAAACGAAATTCAACTTATACAGAAGATGGGCAAACTATTCCTATTTCAGCATTGCCTGATGACTTTTTCTCTACCAACTATTTTACCGATAAATTACTAAGCTACTTAGATTCAGGCAAAAATAGTGGTAAACCATTCTTTGCTTATGCTGCTTACACGGCACCTCACTGGCCAATTCAAGCCCCAGCCGAATATCGTGAAAAATATCGTGGAGTTTATGATGTAGGCTACGATTCAATTCGTAATGCCCGCATTGCGAGACAAAAACAGCTTGGAATTATTCCTACAAACTTTGATGCAGCAGAACCAATTGCGACTCAAAATGCTCCACAAAAATATGGGAAATGGGATGAGTTAACAGCCGAACAAAAGGCACTAGAAGCTCGTAAGATGGAAATCTATGCGGGTATGGTAGAAAATCTTGATGCCAATGTCGGCCGCATTATTCAATATCTCAAACAAAATAATCTTTATGACAATACTTTAATTTTCTTTGTTTCAGACAATGGTGCAGAAGGTTTTGTACGTGGCGGATATGGCAGTGAATCTGGTTTTGATAACTCAGTAGCCAATGTTGGCACACCTACTTCATATCACTATATTGGGCCACGTTGGGCCGAAGTCAGTGCGGCACCTTTCCACTTATGGAAAGATACGGCGGGCGAAGGCGCAACGACTGCACCTGCTATTGTGAAATTACCAAATCAGAAAAAAGCGGAAGAGACAAATCATAGCTTTGCATCTGTACTCGATGTTTTCCCTACCTTACTAGAATATGCTCATATTCCAGTACCACAAGGTCAATACAATGGCCGGGCCATTAATACGCCATCTGGAATTTCATGGAAACCTTTGCTTGAAAACAAAACCGATACTATTCGCCCTGCAAATTTTAGCTTTGCCGATGAGCTGCATGGCAGCAAATATGCAAAACAAGGTGAATGGAAAATCGCACTTCAAGGACGACCTGAATTAGGCACAGGGACTTGGGAGCTATACAACATTAAATTAGATCGCGGTGAAAGACAAAACGTTGCTCAGCTTTATCCTGCAAAAGTTCAAGAACTCTTATCAGTCTATCAGAAATATACTGAAAAAAATGGTGTGCGGGAATATAACGCCAAATGAAATTGAAACCTTTTTTAGTCACCACAATCGGCCTGTCTATCATGACGGGCTGTAGCCAATCTTCAAAAGTTTCTGAACCTACATCTTCGACGCAACAGCAAACATCTTTAGCTGATTTAGGATCTATTGAAAAGTGTAAAAACTATACTGGTCTGCCTCAGGGTTGGCTCAAACAGCCTACAGCAGGAATGGTTTTAATTGTCGATGGAGATTTTAACTTTGGTTCTGAAAAGGCTTATCCCGATGAACTTAATTTTGGAAAAAAGCAGCGCGAAGTCAAAGGATTTTGGATTGACCAAACTGAAGTTACGGTCGCTCAGTTTGCAAGTTTTGTAAAAGCAACTGGCTATATTACCGATGCCGAAAAACAAAAACAGGCTGCTGTTTTCTCACCAGACCCTCATCACCCACAGCAATGGTGGCAGCTAAAATCAGGGTATACATGGAAAACGCCAAACGGCGGTACTGGAGCTATAGCAAATCCTAATGAGCCTGTAAGGTATGTAAGTAAAAATGATGCTGAACATTATGCAGTGTGGCTAGGACGTGATTTACCAACAGAACTAGAATGGGAATATGCAGCTAAAGCCAATTCAAAAACTGATACCCCTTTACATCAGGCCCCTACTGATGAACATCAACATCCGCAAGCCAATTACTGGCAAGGCGAATTCCCTTTTCAAAACCTAAATCAAGATCACTTTAAAGATGTGGCACCCGTTGGATGTTTTACGCCAAATAATTTCAAACTATTTGATATGATTGGAAATGTATGGGAATGGACATCATCTCCGTATCAAGGTGCTCATGACCAGCATATGGGAAATTATTCTGATTTACGACAACAACAAATTGCGAGCACACAATATGTAATTAAGGGCGGATCTTTTCTTTGCGCACAAAATTATTGTTCACGTTATCGTAGCAGTAGCCGCTACCCGCAAGATTTTGATTTAGCTGCAACACATGTTGGATTTCGAACTATTTTACGGTCTCCTTAATTTCTTCTTAATTAGACTTATTAAAGATATTTTTTAACCAAAATTAGATCGAAAAATAATCAAAATATTTTTATAGTACAAGTGAGAATGATAAAAAAGTGAGAACAAGATGAAAACTTTACTTCTTTGTGCCGCAGCAATTTTCACAATGTCACTATCAGCCTGTGCGGTCCATACACCTGAAGGTAGTATTGTGATTGACCCAGATTCACCATATTACGGACATCCAGGAGGCTTTTGCCCACCAGGACAAGCTAAAAAAGGACGTTGTTAGAAATTCCCTCTTTTAGAGTAATTTTTAAGTTACTCTAAAGAAATAGGCTTCAATCAAGTGATGAATTGAATACTAAATGGAGGGTTCCAGCCCAAAAATAGATGGGATGAAACTAGAAAATTATGGTGTAAAAAAATCACCATATCCCCAAGATTTTTAAAAGACAATCTTACGTTGTCTTCTATCTAGTTTCACCCCAATTCTTTCTTATTCCGTTTGACTTTTCTTACCGCTTAAGAAAAAAGTCTAGTTTTTAATCATTTCTGTATCTCTATTATTGATACATTTTGAACATTTTACCTTCAGGTTAATACTGATGTATTTGCTTAATACAAAATAAACATTTATGTAACGTAAGTCTATAAAAATGTTCTAAAAATGTGAAAAAAAATTAAGACCAAAATGAGATGAATTTATCATAATAACTTTCTCTTTCACGTTTCATCACATAAATAATCAATATTATTTTGTCAGTTATTGCCACTCGTTTCCTTTCATTGGCATAGATAATGTATACACATGTATATTAACCCAGTCGTATAAACGAGATATTTTATGTCCAGCACAAGTCAAGTCGAAGGTCTACAATTTCCGGTACACGCCTCAACAAAAAAACAAAGTACATCTCTTACAGGCCAAGAGATTTTGTCAGAGGCCTTATCTATTGTAGATAATAAAACCGCACAACAAGTGTTGAATGAAAAAAACTGGCGAAAAAACTATCCTGTATATTTTAAAGCTCTTGTTAAACAAGGGATTTCTAATATCAACAACCCAATTACTATTGCGAAGCAAGGATTGCATAAAGCTCACCATATTTTTGATTATTATCGTGATGGTAAACACTACCTTTTAAAAGATGCCGTTCATATTGCTTCATCTACTCCTCTTTATACAGTAAAACTTAAAGGTGAAAGTGACGCAGCACCTGAATGGTATGTTCCCTATAAAGGACAAAAACTAAGTGGACAAAGCTTATTAGACCAGATTCAACGCTGGGAAGAGACTGGTATTATTGAGCCAAGTCATGCAAAAGCACTTCGTGAAGCTATTGCTCATCCAGAATGGTTCGATTTGTCTGACCGTACGATGGTGCTGTTTGGTGCAGCCTCAGAAGCAGGACCACTGCCTTGGTTAGCCAAATGGAAAGCAAATATTGTTGCTGTAGATTTACCAAACTCACGAGTCTGGGGCAAAATCCTAAATACAATTCAACAAGGGAATGCAACACTTATTGCACCATGTGTTGAAGCCGTTGATTCGTCAGCAAAAGCTTCGGAGTTAAAAGATAAGCTGGGTGCAAATTTACTGACTCAATTACCAGAAATAGCGCAGTGGCTGGTGCAGTTTCCACAAAAGTTAGATTTGGCAGCAATCGCCTATTTAGATGGTGAAAAGCATGTCCGCGTTTCCATGGCAATGGATAGCATCATGCAATTTGTGAGCGAGCATAAATCTGATACAAGCCTTATGTTTATGTGTACTCCAACCGATGTTTATGCAGTACCAAAAGAAGTTGCAGAGGCTGCTCAAGAGAAATTTAAATCCCGCAGAAAAATGCAAAAATTGGCAGTAAAAGGCGTTTCTGCTCTTTCGCTAAATCGTTTTTTTCAAGCGCCATACCAAGACTTGATTACATGTGAAAATGGAAAAACTTATGGTATTGCCGACTGCTTAGTGGTTGAACAAGGTCCAAACTATGCTTTGGCAAAACGTATTCAACAATGGCGTGCTATTTTGGCCCGCCATCAAGGACAACGTGTCAGCATTAATATTGCACCATCGACAACGACTCACTCAGTGACTAAAAATCCATTATTGAAAGCAGCTTTTAATGGCGCAGAACTTTTCGATGTAGAAGCATTTAGCCCTGAAACCACCAATGCCATTATGGCGGCGCTCTGGATTCATGACTTAAGAAATGAGTCTTCTGTGGCGAATCCTGAAACTGTCTTAGACCATCCGCTTGAACTTATGATGGAAGGTGCCAATCATGGTGGTCTATGGCGTGTGGCTTATTTAGCACGAACTGCCCTGCCTTTTGCGGCAATTTATGGTTTTGCTACCGAGAAACTGCCTTTTAGAAAATCATCTAAAAGATAATTTGATTAAAGCCCAATCTTAGAATTGGGCTTTTTTCTAAAGTTTCTTTATTTATCTTGAAAGTGTGATAGATATTTTTGCATTTCATCAGGCGGCACCATGCCGCCCCCGGTAGCCCATACCACATGATTTGCCTGTTGCAACTGCTCAGCTGTAAATTGGTGCAAAGCTAAGTAATCAGGACTCGTCTGTACATAATACGGTCCCATCATGCCTGCTACCGCAGAAGGCTCAAGCTGAATATTCTCAGTTTGATTTAAAAGCGCAATAAGCTCATATAAACGTTCATCATGAATGGTGTAGTAGCCATCGATTAATTGTTGCATAGCACGCCCGACAAAACCTGAAGCACGCCCTACCGCAAGTCCGTCTGCCGCAGTAACGTTATCAATGCCAATGTCATTGACTGAAATCTGATCATGCAAACCTGTGTGGACACCAAGTAACATACACGGCGAATGTGTTGGTTCTGCAAAGATACAGTGTACATGCTCACCAAAAGCCAGATTTAGTCCAAAACTCACCCCACCAGGCCCACCACCGACGCCACACGGCAAATAAACAAATAATGGGTGTTCAGCATCGACTTTAATTTGTTTTTGCTCAAATTGCTGTTTTAAGCGTATTCCTGCAACGGCATAACCTAAAAATAATGTTGTTGAGTTTTCATCATCAATGAAAAAGCAGTGTGGATCCTGCTCTGCGGCTTTACGTCCCTCTTCAACAGCTACTCCATAATCACTGGCATATTCTACAACGTTGACGCCGAGTGAACGTAGTTTGTCTTTTTTCCACTGTCTAGCATCAGCCGACATATGAACAGTGACTCTAAAGCCGAGTTTGGCGCTCATGATGCCAATAGAAAGCCCAAGGTTGCCCGTAGAACCTACTGCAATTTGATACTTAGAAAAAAATGTTCGAAATGCGTCCTGGTCGAGTTTACTATAATCATCTTCTGGTTTGAGTAACCCTGCCTGCATGGCAAGTTTTTCAGCATGTGTGAGCACTTCATAAATGCCACCACGTGCTTTGATAGAGCCTGAAATTGGTAGATGACTATCCTTTTTCAACCAGAATGTTCCGTTAAGCTGTACTTGTTTTGCTGAAGAAAGTGCTTGCTGCATATGAGCAATTTCAACAATATCTGATTCAATTTTTCCCTGTTGTGCTTGAGTTTCAGGAAATACTTTTGCCAAATAAGGTGCGAAACGCGCTAGTCTTGCTTCTGCTTCACTTACATCCTTAGCGGTTAGTCCAACTTTTTCTAAAGCTTCTTTTAAAGGATAGCGATGAGGTGTAAACCAAAATGTTTCTTGATAGGCTTGAAGTGTTTCAATAAGTGGAAATTGTTGTTTTAGCTGATCTATTTGAACCGCATTCATAATATATCCTGATATAAAATTTTAAGCCCAATCTATAAAGCTGTTTGATGGCCTATAACAACCTATTAATTTATAGATGAATGTATATGAAAAATAGTCTCAACTTTAAAAACTAAACAAATAAAAAAGCCACTGTGAACAGTGGCTTTAATTTTTTAAATGCTTTTATACAAACTGTAAGAATAACCAGTACAAACCACCTGACAAGCAGATTGTTGCAGGAAGAGTAAATACCCATGCAGAGAGAATTGTCTTCACAGTATTAAAGTTTAAACCTGATTTATTCGCGACCATCGTACCCGCAACAGCACTGTTTAAAACGTGTGTTGTTGAAACTGGCATACCTAAACCATCAGCAGCTGCAATTGTACTCATTGCAACAAGCTCAGCAGACATCCCTTGACCATAAGTCATGTGATGCTTACCAATACGCTCACCTACAGTCACAACGATACGTTTCCAACCCACCATTGTGCCTAGACCAAGTGCTAAAGCAACAGCCACTTTTACCCAAGTCGGAATGTATTGTAAGAATGAATCTAAGCTACTACGGTATTCTTTCACAAGCTTTTTCTGTGAGTCATCCATTTTTGGTAAAGCATCTGCTTTATCCAAACGCTTAAACGTCGTGGTGCTTAAATACATGTCATTACGAATTTCGCTAATTGCAGCTTCAGGAATATCTTTTAAGTTGCTATAGCTAGAAACTCGCTCACCCAAGTGATCAGTCATACTTGCCAATGCAGGCACAACTTCCGGAGTTTGCTGTTTAGTTTGAATATATTTAGTCAGAATAACACGTGCTTTTTCATCGGTTAATTCTGGCTGATTTTGATTCAAAAATACGGCAGTTTGAGAAGAAAGCTGATGGAATGATTGAACTTGCTGAGTATCAAGATTTTTATTTAATGAATAAGCCAACGGCACCAGACCAACCAAAATCAGCATGATGAGCCCCATACCCTTTTGACCGTCATTAGAACCATGTGCAAAACTCACACCTGTACAGGTAAAGATCAAAATTGCACGAATGATTGCTGGTGGTGGTTTATTCCCTTCAGGTGGCTGGAATAATTCTAATTGGCGTTTAAAAATAGTTTTAACCAACAAGAATACAATCGCTGCAAAAGCGAAACCAATTAAAGGTGAAAATAATAATGCCTTACCGACTTTAATCACCTGATCCATATCAACACCACTGGTCGTTACGCCAGTCGATGCACTCAATAGATGGTTCATAATGCCCACACCCAAGATTGAACCAATCAAGGTATGTGAGCTAGATGCAGGAATACCTAAGAACCAAGTACCCAAGTTCCAGAGAATCGCAGCAATAAGAAGCGCAAAAACCATTGCGAAACCTGCACCGCTACCCATATTCATGATCAATTCAACAGGTAACAATGCAATAATGCCGTAAGCGACTGCGCCGCTTGCAACCATTACCCCAAGGAAATTACAAAAACCAGCCCACATGACTGCAACCGGTGCTGGTAAAGCATTGGTGTAAATCACTGTTGCCACTGCATTTGCAGTATCGTGGAAGCCATTTACAAACTCAAAGCCTAAAGCAATCAAGAGTGCAGTTGATAAAAGAATAACTGAATAAAGACTCAAAGGTGGTACATGTGCTAAATCAGCACTCACCTGAAATCCAATATAAATAAGTGTTGCAACAATAATCGTCAGAAACACCGGCATAAAAAATTTAGGTGTCGGGACATGTACATTCGTCGATTTGACTTGCAGGTTTGCCGCAAGTTTTGAATCCGAAACAGGGGGTAGATTAGAATTCATGCAGACGGTAAGAGGATAAAAAAATCCTCTGTATTCTTAAATTAAATTATGACAATTATATGACAAAGCGGCGCCTGATGAAGTCAATTTTTCACATTTTGACCTCATTTGATGCACCTTTCCTCTATGATTTTTATTTTTTTATTTAAATACAATAATTTACATAAATCCCCACCCATCTATTTTATGACTATTTTTGAAGCAAAATATCTAAAAAATTACCTAAACGTCTACTTTTTAAACACCACAACTGTCATAAAATCGAATATTGGAGATGAAATATTTCAATATCATGATCATTTTATGAATATTTGATGAAAAAACACCCTCTTTTTGTTCGAAAACACTTTTTTTACGACTAATTTACGGTGAATGGTGGGTCGTCATAGATCATCTATTGCGCAACTATTCTGTTACAATAGCGCCGCATTTTTAAATTCGTACAATATCGGGGTTTTATATGTCCACGCTTGCCACCCTAAAAGCGCTTCTTGCCAAACGTATTCTGATTATTGATGGTGCAATGGGTACCATGATTCAGCGCCATAAATTGGAAGAAGCAGACTACCGTGGTGAGCGTTTTGCCGATTGGGCACATGACTTAAAAGGTAACAATGACCTTTTGGTTCTGACCCAGCCTCAAATCATTCAAGGTATTCATGAAGCTTATCTTGATGCTGGTGCAGACATTATTGAAACCAATAGCTTTAACGGCACGCGTGTTTCTATGTCTGATTACCACATGGAAGATCTTGTTCCAGAGATTAACCGTGAAGCAGCACGTTTGGCCAAAGCAGCGTGTGAGAAGTATTCGACTCCAGAGAAACCGCGTTTTGTAGCAGGTGTGCTTGGGCCAACATCGCGTACTTGTTCAATTTCACCGAATGTAAATGACCCTGCCTTTCGTAACATCACCTTTGATGAGCTAAAAGAAAACTATATTGAAGCGACTCATGCGCTGATCGAAGGCGGTGCAGATATCATTTTGATTGAAACCGTATTTGACACATTAAACTGTAAAGCTGCGATTTTTGCGGTTAAAGAAGTCTTTAAAGAAATTGGTCGTGAATTACCAATCATGATTTCAGGGACCATTACCGATGCATCGGGTCGTACCTTAACAGGTCAAACTGCGGAAGCGTTCTGGAACTCTGTACGTCATGGTGACTTACTATCGATTGGTTTTAACTGTGCGCTTGGTGCAGATGCCATGCGTCCTCACGTAAAAACCATTTCCGATGTAGCAGATACCTTTGTTTCAGCGCACCCAAATGCGGGCTTACCAAATGCTTTTGGTGAATATGATGAAACGCCAGAACAAACTGCAGCATTCTTAAAAGAATTTGCAGAAAGCGGCTTAATTAATATTACTGGTGGTTGCTGTGGTACAACACCAGACCATATCCGCGCGATTGCCAATGCGGTAAAAGATATTGCGCCTCGTCAAGTTCCTGAAACTGTACCTGCATGTCGTTTGAGTGGTTTAGAACCATTTAACATTTATGATGACTCACTTTTCGTGAACGTGGGTGAACGTACTAACGTTACAGGTTCAAAAAAATTCTTACGCTTAATTCGTGAAGAAAACTTTGCTGAAGCTTTAGAAGTTGCACAGCAACAAGTTGAAGCTGGCGCACAGATTATTGACATTAACATGGATGAAGGGATGCTCGATTCGCAAAATGCGATGGTGCATTTCTTAAACCTTGTGGCTTCTGAACCAGATATTTCACGTGTGCCAATCATGATCGACTCATCAAAATGGGAAATCATTGAAGCTGGCTTAAAATGTGTACAAGGTAAACCCGTTGTTAACTCAATTTCTTTAAAAGAAGGTTATGACGAGTTTGTAGAAAAAGCTCGCCTGTGCCGTCAATATGGTGCTGCGATTATTGTTATGGCATTTGACGAAACAGGTCAGGCCGACACTGCTGCACGTAAGCGTGAAATCTGTAAACGCTCATATGACATTTTGGTTAATGATGTTGGCTTCCCTGCTGAAGATATTATTTTTGACCCGAACGTGTTTGCAGTTGCAACAGGGATTGAAGAACACAATAACTATGGGGTCGATTTCATTGAGGCTACAGGTTGGATTAAACAAAACTTACCTCACGCTATGATTTCTGGTGGTGTGTCGAATGTTTCGTTCTCGTTCCGTGGTAACGAGCCTGTTCGTGAAGCCATTCACTCTGTGTTCTTGTACCATGCCATCAAGCAAGGCATGACCATGGGTATTGTGAATGCTGGCCAAATGGCAATTTATGATGATATTCCAGCCGAGCTAAAACAAGCAGTTGAAGATGTCATTTTAAACCAAAACCAAGGTGAGTCTGGTCAGGCTGCGACTGAAAAATTGCTTGAAGTGGCTGAAAAATACCGTGGACAAGGCGGTGCTACAAAAGAAGCCGAGAACCTTGAATGGCGTAATGAGTCAGTCGAAAAACGTCTTGAATATGCTTTAGTTAAAGGTATTACAACTTACATTGATGAAGATACCGAAGAAGCTCGCCTCAAAGCCAAACGTCCTTTAGATGTAATCGAAGGTGCTTTGATGGATGGTATGAACGTGGTTGGCGACTTGTTCGGTTCGGGCAAAATGTTCTTACCACAGGTTGTAAAATCTGCACGTGTAATGAAACAAGCTGTGGCTTGGCTCAACCCGTACATTGAAGCTGAAAAAACAGGTAGCCAATCTAAAGGTAAAGTCCTCATGGCAACTGTTAAAGGTGACGTACACGATATTGGTAAAAATATTGTAGGCGTGGTACTTGGCTGTAATGGTTATGACATTGTTGACCTTGGGGTGATGGTGCCTTGCGAGAAAATCTTGCAAACTGCTATTGATGAAAAATGTGACATCATCGGCTTGTCAGGTTTGATTACCCCATCTTTAGATGAGATGGTCTTTGTTGCGAAAGAAATGCAGCGCAAAGGGTTTAACATTCCTTTATTGATTGGTGGTGCGACTACTTCTAAAGCACACACTGCAGTAAAAATTGATCCTCAGTACCAAAACGATGCTGTGATTTATGTTGCCGATGCTTCACGTGCTGTGGGTGTTGCAACCACTCTCCTTTCGAAAGAAATGCGTGGAAACTTTATTGCAGAGCACCGTGCTGAATATGCCAAGATTCGCGAGCGCTTAGCCAACAAACAGCCAAAAGCTGCAAAATTGACCTATGCTGAGTCAGTTGAAAACGGTTTTAAAATTGACGAAAGCTATGTACCACCAAAACCAAATCTTTTAGGAACACAAGTTCTCACTAACTACCCTCTTGCAACCCTTGTAGAGTATTTTGACTGGACACCATTCTTCATTTCTTGGAGCTTGGCAGGTAAATTCCCGAAAATTTTAGAAGATGAAGTGGTTGGTGAAGCTGCAACAGATTTGTACAACCAAGCTCAAGCAATGTTGAAAGATATTATCGACAACAATCGTTTTGATGCTCGTGCCGTATTCGGTATGTTCCCTGCACAGCGCACTGACGCAGACACAGTGAGCGTATTTGATGAAGCGGGTCAAAATGTTACGCATACTTTTGAGCACTTACGTCAACAATCTGACAAAGTGACAGGTAAACCGAACTTGTCTTTGGCAGATTACATTCGTAATGACCGTGAGCAACAAGACTACTTAGGCGGATTCACTGTATCGATTTTTGGTGCAGAAGAACTGGCAAATGAATACAAAGCTAAAGGTGATGACTACTCTGCAATTTTAGTTCAATCACTGGCTGACCGTTTTGCTGAAGCCTTTGCAGAACACTTGCATGAACGTATTCGTAAAGAGTTCTGGGGATATAAAGCTGACGAACAGCTCAGCAATGAAGAGCTGATTAAAGAGAAATATGTCGGTATTCGTCCTGCACCAGGCTACCCTGCTTGCCCAGAGCACTCTGAAAAAGCGGTGTTGTTCGACTGGTTAGGTTCTACCGACAAAATCGGTACTAAACTGACTGAACACTTTGCAATGATGCCACCATCTTCAGTAAGTGGTTTCTACTATTCGCATCCTCAAAGCGAATACTTTAACGTGGGCAAGATCTCTCAAGACCAACTTGAAGATTATGCAAAACGTAAAGGTTGGACACTGGATGAAGCGAAACGTTGGTTAGCGCCGAATTTAGATGATTCGATTGTTTAAGTTCATATAAATAAACCTGATTAAAAAATAGGGCGTGAAGGAAATCCATCACGCCCTTTTCAATTTGAAAATTTAATCTTTTTACTTCAAATGTGCCTTAATCTTCTCTTTAACTGCTTCAGTTGAAATACCATAGCGATCATGCAAAGTGGGCAATGCCCCTGCATCTAAAAATGCATCTGGCAAACCAATCATGTCAAAACGAGGATGTTGCCCATTTCTTAGAAGTAGTGAGCCAACTGCTTCGCCTAACCCACCAATCACTGAATGATTTTTGGCCGTTAAAACAGGTCGGCCACCTGATGAGTTGGCGGATTGAGAAAGTAATTATTAAATGATTTGAATTTCCTCAACTCGTAAGTGATGCATCATCTCTCGAACAAATACAAAGTAGGTAAAAATATAAAGCTGATCTGGGGCTATTTGATTCGTGTAGTAACTTAAACGTTCAATAAAACCATTAAATCCATGCTCAAGCTCAGTACGGCTGATTTGCTTTTTAGCATTAAAAAATAACTGACTCAGTTGTGTCATGGCTGCATCAGACGTAACAGCTACACCACTTATCTTTAGATTTCTGAGTGGCTTTGACTCGATGATTTCTTCAATAAAATAAATCATCTTTTCAATCGCAAGCTCATCAATAACACCATTGCTAATACTTTTTGAATTAATAAAACCTAAGCCCTGCTCAAGGTGAAGGTGTTGGCTATCTAAATCAAACGAGAGACTATTTAGACCAAGCGAAAATTTTAAAACCGAGTCGGGATGAATCATAAAAATAGCTTACCGTTGAGTTTTACTCATAAGATTAATTTCTTTATAACCTTAAATTGTGCAAGTTTGTTCAATATTTAGAGTTAATGGCACTAAGCATCATTAACACTATCTATAATAAAAACCTCTTTAAAAAGATGAAAAATCAATCTTATATTCATCCAATCCTACGATTAAAAAATAGAGTATAAACATGAAAAAATTAGTAATTTTAGGTATTACGATTTATAGCTTTGCACAACTTACCAATGCAGCCACATTAAATGTAAAAGCATATGGTACGACTCAAGACGGTCAAAAAGTTGATTTATACACCATGAGCAATAACAAAGGAGTCTCGGTATCTTTTATTAGCTTCGGTGGTGTAATTACACAGATTTTGACTCCCGATGCACAAGGTAAACAAAATAATATTGTTTTGGGCTTTGATGATCTAAAAGGTTATGAAGTCACTGATACCAAGGAAGGCATTCATTTTGGCGGATTAATTGGTCGTTATGCGAACCGTATTGGTAATGCTAAATTTAACTTAGATGGAAAAACGTATAACCTTGAAAAAAATAATGGGCCGAATTCATTACATAGCGGTAATCCCGGTTTTGATAAACGTGTTTGGCAAGTTAAACCCCTCATTTCTAAAGGTGAAACTGTTAAAGCTTCTCTTAAGTTAACCAGTCCAAATGGTGATCAAGGTTTTCCCGGAAAATTAGATGTAGAAGTGATCTACAGTCTTTCAGATCAAAATGAATTCCAGATCGAATATAAAGCCAAAACTGATCAACCGACAGTCGTCAATCTCACCAACCACAGTTATTTCAACTTATCAGGCGCTGGCAATAATCCTTATGGTGTACTAGATCATGTGGTACAACTCAATGCAGACCGTATATTAGTAACCGATCAAAACTCTTTACCCACAGGTGAAATAGCTTCGGTTGCAGGTACACCTTTTGATTTTCGGACACCTAAAGCAATCGTAAAAGATATTCGAGCGAATAATCAGCAATTGGCCTATGGATATGGCTATGACCAAACTTGGGTAATTAATCAAAAGTCTCAAGGGAAACTCAATCTTGCAGCTATTGTGGTTGACCCAAAATCTAAACGAACCATGCAGGTTTTAACCACTGAACCAAGCGTTCAAATGTATACAGCCAATCATTTACTCGGAAATGTTACTGGTGCAAATGGCGTACTCTATCGACAAGCAGATGCGCTAGCATTAGAAACACAGCATTTTCCAGATAGCCCGAATCAATCAGCTTTCCCTTCTACACGTTTAAACCCAAATCAAACTTATAACAGTGTCACCGTATTTAAGTTTGGTGTTCAAAAATAGTCTTTCTAATGAGGCTATGTTCATATTAAAAAGACTCTCAGCTAAATATGGCTGAGAGTCTTTTCATTTATTTTACTTTTGTGTTGGGTAAAAATGCAGTTGCAAAACCAAGTAATGGCAACAATGAACATAAACCAAATACCCATTCAATGCCGTTAATATCGGCTAAATGTCCTAACCCAGCTGCGGCAATACCACTTACCCCAAACATCAGACCAAACATTAAACCTGCAATCATACCCACACGGCCCGGAACAGCTTCTTGTGCGTAAACTACCATTGCAGCAAAAGCCGATGACAACACTAAACCTGCAATAATTGAGAAAACTGTTGTCCAAAATAGGTTTGCAAACGGCATCATTAATGCAAACGGTGCCATACCAACAAATGAAACCCAAATAACCGCTTTACGGCCAATTTTGTCACCAATTGGGCCACCTGCAAATGTACCTAAAGCAACGGCTGCCAAGAAGGCAAACAAATGCAATTGAGCTGTTTGAATACTGATATGGAACTTTTGAATTAAGTAAAAAGTAAAGTAGTTACTAATGCTGGCAATGTAGGTGAATTTGGCAAACATCAATACACTAATTGTGCTCAAAGCAATAATGAGCTTACGACCATGCAATTTAGTATGTGCTTGAGTTGCACGTGCAGCTACCTGATTTTTAGCATGGCTCACAGTCCAACGGCTTACCCCAAATAAAACCCAAATCGCCAAAAGTGCAAATATCACTAAGCCGGCAACTGCATGCTGTCCAAATGGGACAATGAGTAAAGCTGCTAATAATGGACCAATGGCAGTACCTGTGTTTCCGCCTACTTGGAAAGTCGACTGAGCTGTACCAAAGCGCCCACCCGATGCCATTCGTGCCACACGTGAAGCTTCTGGATGAAAGGTTGCAGACCCTACCCCAATCAGTGCAGATGCACATAACAACACAGCAAAACTTGGTGAAAATGCTAACAAGATAATGCCGCAGAATGTGACGACCATTCCGACTGGAAGTAGATATGGTTTTGGATGTTTATCGGTATAAAGTCCAATCCAAGGCTGTAGCAGTGAACCTGTAATTTGATATACAAACGAAATCAGGCCGACTTGAGCAAAACTCAGCGAAAAGTTTGCTTTTAGCATTGGATAGATGGCTGGTAGCACCGCCTGAATTAAATCATTCAGTAAATGTGCGACTGCCACGGCGCCTACAATTTTAATAATCATTCCTTGAGGCTGATCATTTGCAACGGTATTGGCAATACCATCTTTCAATTGTATTGAAGACGTCATACCTGAAAAACTCCAATATTTTTAAATGAGATGCTTATTGTAAATTGTCGCTTATAAAGTTATCTTCCAATAATCATCGTATAAGTGACAATTTTTAGGATAGTTTATGTCCGATTCTCTTATTCAGTCTGATTTATCTGAACTGGTGATTGGACTATCTTCTGAGCATTCTTACCGAGAAATCACCCCTACCCATACGCATACACGTGCGCAGTTTTTATATGCCTCTACTGGAACTATTCAGGTTTTTACGCCTAATCATGTGTGGATTGTGCCGCCCATGTGCGCGTTATGGATTCCAGCACATGTAGAGCACAGCGTGATTTCACTGAGTCACGTGAAGTTAAATACGGCATTGGTTGAAGTAAATGCAGCAGCTTTAATGGGACAACATTGTTTTATTATTCGGGTAAGCAATCTGTTGCATGAGCTTTTGATTCGTTTAAATGAAATTGAACGTGAGGAAACTCCAAATACAGCAACCTCTCAAGAGCTTTCCCGTTCTTTACAAATTTTGATTTTTGAAGAAATACATCGGGCCAATTTATTGCCTATTCAGATTCCGTGGCCGAAAGACAAAAGACTCTTAAAAATTTGCCAAGAGTTATTGCATACTCCTGACCATTCAAAAGATTTAACAGATTGGGCTGATGATATTGGTGCCAGTTCCAGAACCCTAATGCGTATGTTCCAAAAAGAAACTGGGCTGTCATATCGGGCATGGTTGCAACAAATGCATATTGCACTTGCCTTGAGTAAAATCGCGAATGGTGAATCTATTGCTCAAATTTCAGAATCACTGGGGTATACAAACCCCAGCGCGTTCAGTGCAATGTTTAAGCGACATCTAGGAAAAACACCTCAACAATTTAGAAGTGCCGCGATGTCGCTATAAGTCTTTTTTTTTGCAGGTAGGTCATGCTTTTCGAGCAAATCATCGAAATCATGATAGACATGCAGTTCTCGATCTTTACCAGTTCTGGCATGATCTAAGCGCTGTTCAGGGTCGACTAAAACAAGAGTATGGCCATCATCAATCAGACGATCTACGCCTTCTAAAAACATACGTTTACCCACATCGTGGATAAGTGAAATCTGGGTTAAATCAATAACGATCGTGCTTTGGTCAGTTGTCTCATCTTGTAAAATACGCAACAACATTTCAGCTTCGGTAAATTTCAATACACCCCGAAGCACATACACACTTAACGATGCATCTTTTCCTGTACGGTAATGACTTTGTACAATGGTCTGGGCAGAAGGTGTACCTTCCATGAGATGTAATCCCATGTCACGAGATAATCGTTCTAAAATATCGATACCTCGAACACTATGACCATGCTCATCTAGTCGAGGTGAAAAAGCAGCGATACTGACCTGCCCCGGTAGCACACCCAAAATACCGCCTGCTACACCACTTTTAGCAGGAATACCTACAGTTGAAAGCCAGTCACCCGCTGCATCGTACATACCACAGCTCATCATGACACTGAGGACTTGTCTAACTACAGATCGATTTAATAGGCGCTTTCCAGTTCTAGGATCGACCCCGCCATTAGCAAGTACACTGCCCATACGTACCAAGTCTTTAACTGTAACCATAATCGCACATTGACGAATGTAACCATTCACAATATCGACAGGATCAGTTTCCAAAATCCCCACCGTACGCAACATATAACCGATCGAAAGATTACGATAGGCTGTTTTGACTTCCGAATCATAAACAGACTCATCAAAACTTAATTCACGACCAGCAAGCTCGCTCATAAAACGGCGTAGAATTTCTGCGCTATGCAAACCATGTTTAACCTGAATCAAGGAATGTACAGTAATTGCGCCAGAGTTGATCATCGGGTTTTTGGGACGGCCATCTTTACCCAATGAAATTTCATTGAAGGCTTCACCAGAAGGCTCTACCCCTACTTTCGCAAGTACTGCATCAATGCCAAGCTGTTGTAAAACATAGGCATATACAAAAGGTTTAGAAATTGATTGTATGGTGAATTCAACATCATCATCGCCGACCGAATAAATTTCACCATCTACCGTAGACATTGCTAAAGCTAATCGATTTGGGTTTGCATTTGCCAACTCAGGAATATAATCGGCGAGATGACCGCTGTTATCGATGTCACAGGCTTCTATAACATTTGCCAAATAATCTGGGAGAGGGGTTTGCATGGTCAGTAACCTTAAATGAGGAGATTTACAACATCGCGTAAAATTTCAGCACAACCTGCTGATAATATTAAAATTATATCTTTTGTAATGATTTAAATATCACGCTATAAGTATTGTAATTCCGATGACTTATCCTTTTCAAGCTCATTATAGGTTTTTCAAAACTTTAAACTGAAGATTAGCTTATTCTTTCTACAAACAATATCCCATTTAAATGATCGACCTCATGTTGAACGATACGAGCAGGAAAACCATGAAAAATTGTTTCCACCGTCTCGCCCTGAAGTGTTAAGTATTTCACCTTAACCATTTCGGCACGTTCCACTTGTCCACGTTCGTCAGGCACACTTAAGCAGCCTTCTTCACCTAAACAAACTTCGTCTGAGAACTCTAAAATCTCAGGATTCACCATGACCACTGCTTCCATTTCAGGTGCATCTGGATAACGCAGGTTTGGTCGAGATGCCACAATAATGACGCGTTTAGAGATATAAACTTGCGGTGCAGCAATCCCTACCCCATTACGTTCGAGCATTGTCGCATGCATAGCGTCAGCAAGCTGATAAAGCCAATTACTGTTTAACTCATTTGCCGAGACGGGAGCCGCAATTAGTTTTAAAATATCTTCACCACGCTTCGCGACAGGTAAAACTACACTCATCCTTTGACTCTCTCATTAAACTGGCTATAACAAGTTTTATTGTGTCGCTGAACAAGCCAAAAGAAAAGCCATTCCTACATCTGTTTTTGTTTTATCTAAAGCGTTTTTTGTTTGAAAGCTTTTTGATCTGAGCAAGTCCAATCGGCATTGCCCTATAGAACAAATTTCCTCCATTTACTTTTACTTCACTTTTCCATTAATATCCAAACTTCAATTACAACAATTAAGTAAAAAATGGATCAGGAATTAACTTTGCAGGATGCGAACTATCTTAATAAAGAAGATAAACGAACCCTCGCCCTTTCTTCATTGGGTGGAGCTTTAGAGTTTTATGATTTTGTGATTTATGTGTTTTACGCCAAAATCATTTCCGACCTCTTTTTCCCCAGCACACTTAGTCCGTTTTGGGCCATGCTCAACACTTACGGCATTTTTGCAGCAGGTTACTTTTTTAGGCCCTTAGGTGGGGTTGTCATGGCCCATTTTGGTGATTTGGTCGGGCGTAAAAAATTATTTTCACTTTCTATTTTACTGATGGCGCTGCCTACCCTGTTTATCGGGATATTGCCTACCTTTGAAAATATCGGATATTTGGCACCCCTACTTTTATTGCTTATGCGTGTGGTGCAAGGTATTGCGATTGGGGGTGAAATTCCAGCCGCATGGACATTTGTGTCTGAACATGTACCTGAAAGAAAAATCGGACTGGCAAATGGTTTACTCACCGCTGGGCTGTCTTTAGGAATTTTATTGGGTGCATTGATGTCTTTATGGATTTCACTGAATTTTAGTGAAGGACAAATCCATGACTGGGCATGGCGTATTCCTTTCATTGCAGGTGGTATTTTTGGTCTGGTTGCACTTTATTTAAGAACGTATTTAAAAGAAACGCCTGTATTTAAAGCCATGCAGGCTCGTAAAGAAATTTCAAAAGAAATGCCTGTAAAACAAGTCTTAAAAACGCATAAAACAGCCGTTGCGATTGGCATGTTATTTACATGGTTTTTAACAGGTTGTGTGGTGGTGGTGATTTTAGCCATGCCAAATTTATTAACTGGTACGTTTGGTTTTGAGCGTACTCAAACCTTTGAAATGCAAAGTGCTGCGATTGTTATGCAAATGCTTGGCTGTATTTTGGCAGGCTATTTTGCTGACCGTTTTGGCTGTGGCAAAGTCATGATGGTCGGTGCGCTTGCTGTGGCACTTACAGCAGCAGTTTTTTATAACAGTTTGGGGCACGCGGCACACTCAACCATTTTTGGTTTATATATGCTGTTGGGTCTATGCTCTGGTACTGTCGGCATGGTGTCGAGCAGTATGGTCAAAATGTTCCCCGCGCCTGTGCGTTTCTCGGGCATTTCATTTTCTTATAATTTATCGTATGCAATTGTTGGTGGTATGACCCTGCCTTTAGTGCATTGGCTCAGTCAATATAGTGATATTGGTGCGATGTATTATATTTTCGCACTAACCATTTTGGCCTTTGTGACTGCCTTTGTGTTTTGGAATAAGTTCGAAAAAAACAGGTATTAAAAATTTTCACTTATTAAATAAAAAACCACGCCAATTGCGTGGTTTTTTATTGCTGCTTACTTTAGAAAGTAAACCCGATATTAAAGTTAATACGGTATAACCATTTGTCGCTGTTTGGCGAGGTAGTAGAGGTATATCCTGTTGAATTGGTCGAGCCACCAATGATGTTGGAGTTTTTACCCCACGTATAATCTGCCCAAACCATAAATGGTGAAGCAATAAACATCATCCCTGTAGTATTCATTTGCGAATCTGACCAATCATCACGTTTTTTATCGAGATAACTATAGTCATTATAAAACTTAATGGCTTTTAGCTTGCCCATATTGGTCACAGGCAACGTATAGGCAAGGTTTAAACTGGCTATCGTACCTTCCGAAGCAATGAAATAAGCAGGCGTAAGGCCATTCGCTCCCATCAAAGTCATATCACTATTTACACCATCCGGATTTTTAGCATCGTATTGATAGTGGATGACCGAGCTTTGTAAATTAAAGCGTTTGTAGTTGTTTTCAGTATGCAAACCGACTGCATAATATTTGCCGTCTTTATCGGTAATATCATTATGTAGCTGGGCGATTGCACCCGATACACCGAACTCTTGCTTACCGAAATCAGTTTCTAACTTGCGAACAATACGGGTATTCACCTGATTGCGCTTTTCATTTTGATAGGCTTTTTGAGATGGAAATGCATTTCCTGCCAAGTCATCATAAGTTGCACTTTCAGGGGAATAACGCAGGTTCGTCTCTAACATTTGAGGATAATAACCGAGTTTTACATCCCAATCTTTGTTGTGATAATTCCAGTTGATCCCCGGTGCAATGTTATTGCCATAACCTAAAAAGAATGGAATGTGATAGGTCCAGCCATTTTGCGGGTAAGGATAAATCGTAAAAGGCTTATAAACCAAACCTGCTTCAATGCTGTTATTGGCATCTAAGTTATAGCCAACATATGCTTTTTCAATGGACGTTTTCTGTTGGTCTTGAAACATATAGCTGGCATTGATATAGGCATCATCAAATTTACCTTTGAGATCAACCCTGAAAATATCAAAATGGAGCTTACCAAAACCACGGTTTGGCCCTTCCCAATCTTCATAGCGTTGATTTAACCGAACCACCCCACCTAACTTTAATGAGTCGGTGCCGTCATCACTTTTCCATTCAAGCAATGAGTCTTTTGCAAATGCATTGACGCTTACCCCCAGCGTAAGCGGTGCAATGAATGCCATGATCAATGAAGTCTTTTTCATCTCTACATCCTTGATTGAGTTCCAGCGTCCTGCTGGAACTTTATTTGTTTTACCTGTAAAACTTCGTTTTTATTGTTTTTTAGACAAAAAAATTTATCTAAAAAAGGATGGCTTAGCAGCTCCCATCGCATATGTACTAAACCATCCAAACTGGTTAATACAGTTTCTTTTGCGGTGAACCCGCGAAGTTTAATGGTCCAATCGAATTCATATCGAGCTCGATCACAGTTGGTCCTTCAAAAGCGACAGCCTCTTGAATAACCGTTTTAAACTCATCTGCACTACCCACTTTCCAGCTCTTCACACCCATTGATTCGCCAAGAAGTTTGTAATCAGGTGTATGCAATTCATTGAAATACTGACGACCACCAAAGTAGTTATTTTGAATGCCACGCATTACGCCATAACCACCATCATTCATAATCATTAAGACCATGTTGGTGTTTTCTTGC
The DNA here is from genome assembly GCF_000163635.1 of Acinetobacter sp. SH024. Lineage (NCBI taxonomy): Bacteria > Pseudomonadati > Pseudomonadota > Gammaproteobacteria > Moraxellales > Moraxellaceae > Acinetobacter > Acinetobacter sp. SH024. The sequence goes on from NZ_GG753600.1 coordinate 1,131,207, forward strand.
ACCATAGTTGCAATTTCACCAATACCCAACATTAAGCCGCCATCGCCGACTAAACCAATTACTTTTTTATCAGGGTTAGCAACTGAAGCACCGATTGCTGTTGCAAGGCCTAAACCAATTGCACCCGCGAGTGAGTGGATGTTTTGGTTTGGTGCTTGTACAGGGAATAAACGACTGCCCCATGTACTACCCGACATGGTGATGTCACGTACAAAAATGCCGTCTTGAGGTAAAGCTGCGCGCAAGTGATCACAAATTAATGCGTACTGATCGATTTGTTTACGCAGTGCATCAATTGCAGCCTGTTTAGCAGCCACTACAGCAGCATCGTAATCGGCATCAACTTTTGAAGTTCCTTGAAGCTGCTCTAACACACGTGTTAAGACATCTTTGGCATCGCCACAAATGAAGTTGCGGATTTTGTAATTACGTTGCTGAGCCACTGGGTTGGCATCCACCTGAATAATGTTTTCAGGGAATTCAACCGAATAAGTTTTAGTTTCATTACTACGTAAACGAGAACCCACCACAACCATTAAGTCAGCATCTTTTAATAACTGCTCAACACCTGCTGAGTTATGGAAAGCACCCAAACTACGTGGATGATCATCTGCCAACACCCCACGGCCATGTGTAGATGAAACAACCGGAATACCTAAATCTGCAATTGCTTTAACTTCGGCAACGCTATTTAAAGTTCCACCGCCAATCCAGAAAATCGGACGTTTTGCTTTTTTGATTTCGCTTACAAGAAGATCAATTTCTGCTTGCTCTGCCTGTGGTAACTCAAGTGCTTTGACTGGCCCTAAGTTAAGTGGCAAATCAATTTCTGCTGCCTGCACATCAATCGGCAGCTCAACACTAACCGGACCCATTGGAACTGTGGTTGCTACACGGATGGCTTCACGAATCACACCAACAGCATTGTCTGGGCTGGTAATACGGAACGCCGCTTTGCTTGATGCGCGCAAGAATGTAAGTTGGTCTTTAGTTTCATGGATGAAACTTGCATCACGGTCGAGATATTCACGCTCAACTTGACCTGTTAAATGCAATACAGGGCTACCCGCATTCATTGCTTCAATCAGTGAACCCACTGCATTACCTGCACCAGCACCCGTACTTGTTAACGCTACCCCTAGGCCTTTAAAGCGTGAGTGTGCATCTGCCATGGTGACCGCACCCGCTTCACCACGGGCTGCGACAAAGCGCATTTTTTCACGGCGCCCTACCGCATCGGCAATAGGTAAATTGTGGATGGAAATAACACCATAAATACTATCAACTTGGTGCGCTTCTAAAACTCTTGCGATTGCTTCGCCTACATTTACACGTTCAGTCATGTCTATTCCTCAAAATTTGTTTTCAGTCCTTGAATTTATTAATCGCACCAAGGGTTAGGCTGTTCATTCAGCCCCATATAAATACTCTTTTGTTGCATGTACGATAAAATGCCCAAACGGCCTTTTTCGCGTCCGATTCCACTGTCTTTAAAGCCACCAAACGGCGCACTAATCGAGAATTTTTTGTAGGTATTAATCCATACCGTTCCCACTTCTAAGGCACGTGCAATACGCCAAGCTTTGCGATAGCTTTCAGTCCAGATACCTGCAGCAAGGCCAAAACAACTGTCATTGGCTTGGGCAATTAAATCTTGCTCGTTGTCATATTTCATAACGACTAAAACAGGGCCAAAAATTTCTTCCTGACAGGTTTGAGCACTGTTATTTAAGCCCGTGATAATGGTGGGTAAGTAATAGCTTCCTTTGGCATAGTCACCAGCCGTAAGCGCTTCACCACCAATTAGAACCTGACCACCTTCGCTTTTAGCAAGCTGCACATAACGGTCAACTGACTGCAAATGTTTGTCATTGACCAGTGGACCTAAATGCACACCAGCTTGTTCTGGATGGCCCACACGTAAGCCTTTGGTAATTTCAACCAAACGCGTTAAAAACTGATCGTAAAGACTACTATGAATAAACAAGCGAGAACCTGCGATACACGCTTGGCCTGCCGAGCTAAAAATTCCGTACGCCACACCTTTAGCTGCCAGTTCGACATCTGCATCCGGCAGAACGATGGTTGGTGACTTACCACCTAACTCAAGCGAAGTAGTAATCAGTTTGTCAGCGGCAATGTGTGCCAAATGACGCCCCGTGGTTGTTCCACCTGTAAAAGAAATTTTACGAACCAATGGGTGCTGAGCAATTGCATCACCAATCACAGAACCGCGCCCAACTAGCACGCTGAGTAAGCCTTTTGGTAAACCTGCTTCTTCAAAAATTTTGGCAAGCTCTAAAGCAATCAGTGAAGTCGCTTCAGCTGGTTTTAACACCACGGCATTTCCTGCTGCCAAAGCTGGAGCAAGCTTTTGAACTTCACTTGCAATTGGAGAGTTCCAAGGGGTAATGGCTGCTACAACGCCCACAGGTTCATGCACGCTCATGGTCATAAAGTCTGGAGCACGTTGAGTGGTGAGCTCATCGTTCAATGTTTCACATGCCGCAGCAACATAACGTGCAGTTGCCGCCGCGCTCATCACCAAGCCACGAGTTTCGGTTAAAGGCTTACCATTATCACGTGTTTGTAATTTTGCTAACTCATCTACACGCGCTTCAATAATGTCTGCAACTTTGTAGAGAATACGTGCGCGCTCATGCGGCAAACTGTTTCTCCAGCTCGGTTGACGCCAAGCCTGATCCGCTTTTTCAATTGCTTCATTTACATCTTCAAGCGTTGCTGTTGAAAGCTCAGCGTTTACCGACTGATCTGCCGGAAACAGGCTTTGAATGACTGCACCACGGCCTAATCGCCATTCACCTGCAATATAAATTTCCTTTGCCATGATCAAATCCTTCTTAAATCTGTATTGCTTCTACACTGTTGCGACAAGCACGAATCACGCTAAGCGCAGCCAAAGTTGATGTTTTTGGGTTACTTGGTAACGGCACGCCAACCAGTTCAATGGTCATTTGCCCAAAACCACCTTCTGCCACAATGGTGTGTTTGTTTTTGTTGATGGTTGGATCAACAGTTAACTCAACCATGGTTTCATCCATTCCAAGCCCTGCAAGTGCAATGGTTGCTGCAACGTTGGCATTCGCTGGAAATTTGGTCGCAGCTTCACGGGCAGTTCCTGTAAAAAAGACTGTAGCTTCAACAACATGGTCTAGATCGACCAATTGCTCTGCATAACTGCCCTTCCAGCTTTTTGGACTTTTGCAGCCTTTGTAAGTGACTTTTTGCAAACCACCTTCTTTGGCCGCAGAAATACCATCAATGCCTGCAATTGCCCCTGCAAGTAAATGCAGATGTGCATCATTTTTTTCGGCAGTTTGTTTAAGCTGAATCAGAAACTCACTATCAGCCAAAGTACCCACCGAGATCAGACCTATAGTCCAGCCTTTCGCCAAAACTTTTTGAGCATGCTCTTTCACTGCTGCTTGACCTGCCACTTCAATGACATAGTCTGGCGTACCATCACATTGCTCAATATCTGAAATCACCTGAATCTCTGAAGAAACTTGTGATTGCACTTTTTCAATACTGCGAGATGGCACAACAATCCATTTGAGTTGCAGATCTTGGGGCAAATGGGCATACACTTCTGCTGCCATTGCGCCGAAACCAATCATCATCAACTTTTTCATGACAGCACCTGATATTTATAAATGTTTGTTAAAACCACCCGAGACATCTATTGCCGAACCTGTGGTGTAAGATGCCAATGGTGATGCCAAGAAAACTAAAGCACGTGCAGGCTCTTCTGGACGGCCTAAACGCTGCATTGGAATACCGCGGTTTTTTGCGATATTGCCGGTCCATTCTTCCCATGACAGATTTAAATCTGAACGGGTTTCATAACGGCGTTTCCACTGTGCAGATTCGACCATTCCGAGTAAAATCGAGTTCACGCGAACGCCATATTGAGTAAACTCATGTGCCAACGAATGGGTTAAATTCAACAGCGCAGCACGTGCAGATGAAGTTGCAATCATGTGCGGTTCAGGTTGCAATGCCAGTAACGAGTTCACATTGGTAATAGAGGCATTTGCCGATTGTTTTAAGTCGTCGAGAAAAGCCCGTACCGGATGTAAAACACTGAAATATTTCAGCTCAATTTCTTTCATCCAGTCTTCATCTTGTGTGTTTTCAAAATTTGAAACACGACCTTGCCCAGCATTGTTAATGAGCATGTCCACATTGCCCAAATTGAGTTTGACGTCTTTGGCAAATTGCTGAACTTCTTCTTTTTTCAATACATTGCATGCTTTAGTAAAAATATTGGCATGCGGATATTTTTCTAAAATATAGTGCTTTGAAGCATTTAAACGTTCTTCATCGCGACCACACCAAGCAACTTTTGCACCCTCTGCAACCAGTATTTCAACAGCAGCCAGCCCAATCCCAGATGAGCCACCGGTAACAACTGCAACTTTTCCTTCAACTTGGAAGCTCATAATCCTTAATCTCTCTTACGATTGTTCCTGAATCGTCAACATAATTTGGTTAAATGCTTGCGGTTGGTCGACATAACTTAAATGTCCTGCATCTTCTATGACGAAGCGCTGTTCCAACTGCAATTCCTGAGCAAGCTCTTGTATACCTAACGCAGGAGTGATTTGATCTTGCTGCCCTGCAATGACTGTGCATGGGACTTTTAAATGGGTTAAGTAATTACGTATTTCGTCATATGCCAGTAAGTACGATGCATGGGTGAAACCTTTTAGAGTCAACTGCTGCATCACCTCTGAAACTAAAGCTAAGGCTTGTGGCTCTTGTTTATAAATCAAATGAGGTCCACGGCTTTCAGCCATTCCTTTAGCACCGAGTTCTTTCAACATTTTTGGTCTTTTTTCAAAAACCTGAATTTGTGTTTGTTCATCGTGGCGTTGATAGCCTTGTGCCAAGTTAGCAACAACTAAATGTTCCACTCGCTCTGGGTAAAGTGCAGCAAATGCACTGGCCTGTAAGGCACCTAATGAGTGTCCGACCACAATTGCTTTTTCAATTTTTAAAACATCTAACAATGCTGCCAAACGCTTTGCGTAGTCAGTAGCATTGGGCTGATCAGTTAAAAGTTCATCTGATTTGCCATAGCCCGGTGCGTCCCAGGCAATGACATGAAAATGATGAGACAGCACTTCAAGTTGGTTTACCCATGAAGCAGAACCTGAACTAATGCCATGCAACAGCACAAGGTACTCACCCTGACCGGCTTCCCGATAGGCTTGCTGTTGGCCTTGAACAGTAACGGTTTTCACCGGAAATTCTGCTAACTTTTCAATGAGTGTCATCATTTTCAATTCTTTCCTTCATTCACTTCATCAAACAATTAACGTTTGATTTGAGACAATGGATGCTCTGGTGGATAGTTCGGAATGGTTGGTTTACCTGTTCCTAACATCACACACATCAAGGCATCTTCTTGACCTGGGTTAAACAGACCACGGTAAATTCCCGGTGGAATTGAAATCAGATCACGCTCTTTTAAACGGGTTTCAAATTTTTCGCCGTTGTGCTCAATGAACAAATCAATTTCGCCGCGAAGCATAAAGAAAACTTCTTCAACATCGTGGTGAATGTGCAAAGGACCTTCACACTGTGGTGGTAGAACCATGGTTGAAAACGTGAAGTTTTCTGCTGGAACGGTGTTACCGTCATTTGCAACACCTGTTGCACCCGTACCCATGTAACGCATTTGTGCACGGCGATATTTCGGGTCGTAATCTGCTTGGAACTTCAAAGCATCGAAATCGTATTTACGTGTCTCAAAGCGAGCAATACGTGTGTTTAACCAATCTTCTAAAGAAGCACCCTCTGGTTGTGCCCACGATTCGAATTGTTGTGTAGTCATTTTTTAAACTCCTATACAGTGAATTAATAACGTTTTAAAAGAGGAACCAAGAACAACGACCCAATGACAGCGACAGCAGCCAAGAAGGTAATTCCTAAATTAAAACTGTGTGTTTGCATCACGATGTAACCGATAAGAACAGGCGCAATTGCACTTGCAAAATTACCTAAACCGTTAAATATTCCACCCGCAGTCGCCCCTACATTTGAGGTCGTGACTCTTGCAAGCAGAGCAAATACAGCTGCTACTCCAAAACCCCATGCCATAGCACTTAAAGACATGGCAGCAATAATCAATAATGGCTCAGTCATAATGACCATCACATACATGAAGATGCCCGCGAGTAATAAACCGCTAAATACTTGAATTGCGCGGCGGCCTAACTTGTCAGATAAAAACGCACCGATAATTTCGCCAATTAACATGGCAATGAATGGAAAGCTTGAATACATCCCAAACTCTTTGAGATTGAATCCTTTGTCTTGCATTAGGTAAGAAGGAACCCAGCTGTTTAAGCCCCACAAATACGTCATCAACGCAATGTTAAAGAGACAAACCAACCAGAATGCGCTGTTGCTGAGCAGCAATTTAGTATTGGCAATGTGACCTTTGAAATTAGTGCGTTTACTCTCGCCCTCAATTTCGACAGTTTTCTTGAGCTGCAAGTTACGCAGACCAAAAACAATGCTAAAAATCGCAATCAGGGTTAGCGCAGCCATCACAAAAAAAGTGGTATGCCAGTCGTGGTGAGCTAAAACATTTGCAGTGATCGGGAACCCAAGGAATGCACCAATCGGTGTTCCAAGTAAGAACATGGTAGAAGCACGTGCCTGCTGACGGTCCGTATAAGTCTGCTTAACAATGGTGTATGCCAAGGCAAATAACGGGCCTTCTGCTAAACCAAGCAGTACACGTAAAACCAACATGCCTGAATAACTGGTGGTGAACCCCATACAGAACATGAGTACGCCCCACGACGTTACGCTCCAGAACAGCATTTTCTTTGGGTTAAAGATGTCACCCAAAAAGCTTAGAAAGACTGATGAAAAACCATAAGCAAGTAAGAAACTTGTCATGAGCCATCCGAGCTTGGCCTTATCTTCAGCAATTCCCATTGCACTTTGAAAATGAGGATCTGAAAATAAAACCGCAATACTAATCTTGTCGAAAAACGCCAGTACCACACACACCATAAGGACAAAAGCAGGTACCCAATGCTTCAATCCACTTTTTTCTTCATTACTCATGTGTCATTCCTTCGATTTGGTAATGAGAACCAGATTTAATGTTTACGGTTTTAACTTCATGACATTAAATTCAGCATCTGCTAATAGTTTTGGATCTAAAACGGTGTTGGCTTGCATCCAACGTTTTGCCAGTTTGATCAGTTTAGAATCATTAATGGCAATCATATTGAGCAAACGATTTTCATGGTCCAGATATAAATAGCTCACCTGATCTTCCCCACCTTGGCGAATGACTACTTCCTTAGTTTTTTCAGGTTGATACGTACCTAAAATCTGGATATTAAAGTGATATTGATCTGACCAAAGCCATGGAATATCGCTATATTCGGTTTCAATGCCGAGCATTGACTTCGCAGCTGCAATCGCCTGATTTTGTGCATTTGCCCATGACTGAATGCAATAACCCAAGCCCGGATGAATCGCAACATCACCTGCGGCATAAATGTTTTGATCTGAAGTTTGCCCAAAACAATTCACTACAATGCCATCTTTCACATCGAGACCAGCATGTACACCTAACTCTTTGGCAATCTCAGCGCCTGCACCTACTACGACACAGTCAAATAACTGGCTATTTTGTGGGTGATTCACCACTTCAACTTTTTGATTTGGCGCTTCAACTAAATGAAGACTCTTGCTGTCTAAATGAATTTTTGTACCTTGAGTTTCATGCATATTTTTTAAAAATGCAGAAACTTCCGGACTCACGCTTCTTGCACATAAACGATCGCCATATTCAAATATATGAACATCTTTACCTTGCTTACGTGCAGTTGCAGCAATTTCTAAACCAATCCAGCCACCGCCAATCACAGCGACATTTTTTGCATTCTTTAAAATTTCAGCCAAACGTTCACAGTCATGCACATTGCGTAAAGTCACAACATTTGGAATGAACTGCCATGTATTGACGGGTACACGCGCACGGCTTCCAGTTGCAATCAGCAATTTGTCATACGGCAAAACCTGACCACTTTCTAAATGAACCTGTTTTTGCTCACGATCGACTTTTGTCGCAATTTCCGGTTTATGCCATTGAACGTTGAACTCTTGAACCTGTTCAGGAGAGAACAGATTCAAACTTTCATACGTTGCTTCTTTTGAAAGTACTTGCTTAGACAATGGCGGACGTTCATAAAACACTTGATCTTCATTTGAAACCACGTGAATTTCACCCACATACCCATTTTGACGCAAGGTACTTACTGCCCAACCCGCTGCCTGTCCGGCACCTACAATTACGATCTTTTCCATAGCCATCTTCCTTGTAAAGCAATACCTGTTAAACAGGCTTCACCTGACGGCGGGTTGTGTCATCAAGACCACCCTCAATCGCCCATTCAGTGAAAAGCTCTAGACGATGTTCTTCTACACGTGGTTGCCATTCTTCTGTCAAATAATCATCGTTGGTGTAGTATTCAAATGCACCACCTAATGGTGAGTTGACGTACCAGAAATAAGCAGAAGAAATTGGATGACGTCCTGGTCCAATAAAGGTTGACCACTCCGAACGATTCATATTTAAACCGCCCCCAATCACCTCATGGATATCACGTACTACAAACGCAACGTGATTTAAGCCAGCAGGTTTATTTGGAACACTGAGCAAGAATAAATCATGGTGATAACCTTCACCGCGGCAACGTAAGAATGCACCGCGATTTTTGTAAGCATCAGATAAATGGAAACCTACTTTTTCAATATAGAAGTTTTCAGTTGTTGCCAAATCCGGTGTGAAGAACACCACATGTCCAATCGCAACAGGTTGACCTTTTTCATAGACAGGACTTGCTGCATTCACACGTTGAATGTTGCCGTATTGGTTAATACCTTCCGTTTTAAGTTCAGGTACTTCTTTAACAAAACTTTGTTCAAAACGAATGGTCATGCCATTTGGGTCAATACACTCAACTGTATTTTCAGTACGTTTAAAACCTTCTACATCGGCCAAACGAGCTGCCAAGTCATCAAGGTCTTGAGCACTATCAACGCCCCAAGTCACTTCACGTAAAGTTGAACCTTGTTCAATAGCAGTCGGCAAACGCTCATCATCACAATTAAATAGATAAATCTTGCTACCATTTTGGGTTTGGTAAAGATCAGTGCCTTCAATATCCGAAGTACTTTTGCTTAAACCAAAATCTGCCAAAAACTTGTTTGAAGCGGCTCTATCTTCAACTCCAAACTTTAAAATCTCGATCCCTGTAATCATTTGACTACTCCTTAGTTAAAGACAAAACCGCCATTGACCGGAATATTTTGACCTGTCACAAAAGAGGACAAATCCGACAGTAGATACAATGCTGTTCCATTTAAATCTTGTGGAAGTTGCTGACGTTGAATCGCTCTTCCGTTGACATATAAATCGTGACGTTCTTGAGGCACATACTCGGTTGCTTCAACCAGAGTAAGGCCCGGTGACAATGTGTTGACACAGATATTAGATTGTCCCAACTCTCTTGCCATTGAACGCGTCATGGCAACAATTGCACCTTTACTAGCAACATAAGCCATCAGGTTCGGTGCGCCCCAAAGTGCTGTATCGGAAGCAACATTAATGATCTTGCCTGCAGCCGATTGCTTTAAATGGGGAACGCATGTCTTACTGATGAGCCATGTGCCTTTCACATTAATATTCATGACCCGATCCCAAAGTTCAGGATCATAATCAATCATATTTTTTCCACCGACATTGGTTGCCAGTGCCGCACAGTTCACAAGGCCATCTAGTCCTTGTAATACTTCCACACTTTTTGCAACCGCATTTTCAATAGAGTCTGCATTGGCAAGGTCAACGGTGACAGCATGAACGTTTAGCCCTTGTTGCTGTAACGCCTGTGCTTCTTGTTGCACCAAGTCAGACAAAATATCTGCCATCACAACTTCAGCACCTGCCTCGGCAATCGCTTGAGCGAAATCTCTACCTAAACCACGCGCAGCACCAGTCACTAAAACTTTTTTGCCTTGCAACAACGCTACATTAGCCATGAGCTTCTTCCTGCATCTCGATACGGTTTGATGCATTTAGTGCAGCAATTTTCTTTAATTGCTTCTCAGCTTCTTTTTTCATTAAACGGCGTAAACGTGCAAGACCAACATCGTGTTGATAGAGAAACTCTTTTTCACGCGCATTTGGCGCAAGATTTTCTAAAATAATTCGGTCTTGTTCCAATACATCCCAATGCAATTGTTCTAAGTGATTGCGATATAAGAAACGCCATACATTACGTTGCCAACCACTCACCTTACGGCAGCGCCAGAAAAATACGCGAGTATTGTTGGCATCAATTGGCGTTGCATAACCCACAATCCAGAATTCACCACCTGGGCCAAATTGTTTACGGTATGGAATTGAAAGACGTAACCAGCTTGCACCTGTTGAACCATATTCAACCCAGTCAAAGTTCACACCTGTTTGACCTTCTTTTTCAAAAACAAAGCCATTATCGGTCGTGCGGTGCTTCATCTCTGCAGTACGTTCACCATCTGCCATCGAGTGCGATGTCGCATGTAAATAGGTCCCGTGCATTGGGTCCATCACATTATCAATCGCGTATTGATGGTTTACTTTCCAGTCTGCTTGGCAAAGGAACGCACTCCACTCTTCACTTGCAAGTTGCTCTGGGAACTCAAGCGGTGCTGGTTGTTCATTTGCATCAATACCAAACCAGATAAAGATTGCGCCATGTTGCTCAATGACAGGATAGTTCTTTAAACATTTAGTGCCGGTCATTGGACATTCATGAACCGCTGGCACATCAGCAACTACACCATCAGCACGAACTTCAACACCGTGATACCAGCAAGCAACTCGGTCACCCAAGTTCCAACCTAGGGAAAGACGAGCACCGCGGTGTGGACAGCGATCTTCAAGTGCATGAACCTGACCTTCGGCATCACGCCAAACCACGATATTTTCGCCTAAACGGGTAATACCGACTGGATTAGCAGCGACTTCCCAACTTGCCAAAACCGGATGCCATTGGTCACGTAAACCAAGTTCTAAATATTCTTCAGCGCTTTGTGAAGTTGATACGATTGCGTTCATTTTATTCTTCCCTGAATCAATAACCTAAACGTTGCATTTCTTCTGTAAAGCTTGCAGAAGTCCATTCATCACCAGATTCACAGCGGAAACCCTGTTGATTAAGTGCAGAAACAACGTCATCTAACTCTGTTGCGCCCGCAGAAAATGCCTGAATCAAGTTTTTTACAAAATCCTGTTCATAGAGAGTTGGCTCTTTATAACGTGTCTGCCAAACCAACAATTCAGATTGACCTGGAATTTGAATATTGTTGATACCTGCTTCGGTTGCCGGCGTTGCATGAATCCAGCTTGCCAACTTTTCATTAAATGTCTTCATTGTTCTGCTTCCTTGTACATGTGAGGACTAGAGTTGAATTTGAATATCCTGTCCTTCAACACGAACTGGGTACGTACATAGGTTTCTACACCCTGGCCCACTTTTTAGCTCACCTGTTTGAATGTCAAAAATTGCTTCGTGCAATGGACATTCAACAGTCTGATCTTCGATAAATCCTTCGGTTAATAAGGCATACGCATGAGGGCAAACATTTTCGATAGCAAAGTAATTTTCATCGACGAAAAATACGCCTATTTTTTTCCCTTCAATTTCGATGGCTTTCGGCTCATCTTCGCTAACGTCACCCTGCTGACAAACTGAGATCCAACTCATACCTTGCGTCCTCATTTTGTTTTATATACAAAACATAATTTGATTTTCAAAACACAAGCTAAGCATAATCCCCTTGATCATTTTTTGTCAAAGTAAAAATAATTATAAAATTCATTAGCTTACTAATTTTTAAATATTTTGTTACGTTTCAAGAAGGAAACAAAGTTTTAAATATAAAAATTGTTTTATGCATTTTTAACAATTACAATAGTTATAAAATAAAGCAGCATGCCCCAAATTGAATCATGTTTTATTTATAGGAAAATGACACGAATGAGCATAGCAATTGAAGAAGATTCGCACGAATCGGAAACAACAAAAAATGATGACCGATATTTAGTTCCCGGACTTGTACGGGGTTTAGCTATCTTGCAAGCATTTAATCAACAAGCGCAAGAAATGACCATTACAGAAATTGCTGAAATTTTAGAAGTGAACCGTTCTAGTGCATTTCGTTTGATTTATACACTCGAATCTTGCGGTTATTTAAGAAAAGCATCTCAAAAAACTTATGCTCTCGATTCCAAAGTCATGGAACTTGGTTTTAACAGTTTATCTAAACTTTCATTACTTGATTTATCGACACCTTTAATGAAAGAACTACGTGACCAGACCAAACTCGCGGTACATCTTTCTATTTTAGAAGGCACTCATATTGTCTTTGTAAATAATATCCAGTCGATGGGAACCTTCACGAGCAACATTAGTTTAGGAACTCGCTGGCCTGCCCATGCAACCGTGATTGGTCAAATGCTTTTATCTGATTTACCTGAAACTGAAGTACGTCAGCGTTACCGCAATTTTAGCGATTGGGACAGTTTCTCTGAACTGACGCCAACCAATTTAAAAGCGTTATTGCAAAGGCTTTCATACGTAAAAACTCAAAAAACCATGGTGAGCTGGGGTCATTACAATCACGATATGGCAGCCTGCGCGGCGCCTATTTTTAAACAGTCAAATGGTAAAATGGTCGCTGTTATCTCTGTAAGTTGTCCAATTACCACTTACGATGAAAGAACATTTAAAGAAGATATCGCAAACCTAGTTGTTGAAACAGCGAATAAAATTTCCAAATTTATTTATTAAAAAANA
>NZ_GG753600.1:1144499-1244105 GCF_000163635.1 Acinetobacter sp. SH024
TTTTTTAGATTTTATTTTATAAATCAAAAATTACTTTTTAAAACATTCCCATTCATATCCTGAAAGATAATTGTCGAATTATTTTCTTTAATATCAAATTTCAAATACTGTTGTTTAAACTGAATAACTGCATAAAACTCTTCAGCACCATCATCTAAACCAGTAGCTGAAATCTGGCTACCTTGTGGAAAACCGTTGAGCCATGCAGCGTTATAAAAATCAGATACAGAATTAAATTCACAATATTCTTTTGGCTTGGCCATTATTTTTGCAGCCATTTGATCAAACTGTTGTTGTTTATAAACCTCTAAGCTCAACAACATGATCGCTCTCCAAATTAAAGCTGGTTTGAGGCTAAAAGCTGTTTCTTTTTAACTTTTTCCCATTGATACCAACCATAAGCGGCCATCATAACAAATGCTGCATATAACGCAGCTGTTAAAAATAAATCTTTATAGATGAACATCCCGACATAAATAATATCGACAAATACCCAAAGTATCCAAGTCGCAATATGTTTTCGGCTAGTCCAATACGTTGCGAGCAAACTAAATGCGGCAAGTTGTGAGTCGAGCATAGGAACTGCTGCATCGGTAAAGTTTTTAAGAATTAAGCCAAAAAGCAAACCACCTACCGCAGCAATAATCATTTGGATGATAGCGGTTTGAACTGCAATCGGTTCAATTCGAATATCGTGATCTTGCTGCTTTCCTTTAAGCCAGTAGTAAAAGCCATAAAAATTTACCACCATAAAAAAGAACTGCAAAATCGTTTCGCCATATAGCTTAAATTCGTAAAACAAATACGCATATAAAACAAAGGCAAAGAAATTAAACAGCCAACACCACATATTACGGATTACCGTTAATCCGACTCCAATCAGGCTAATCAAGACCGCAAAGATTTCTAGAGGTGACATAAAACAGCTGCTTATTGAGATCAATTTGACGAGGTATTATGAGAAAAATATAAAGCTAAGCAAACTGCTAATTTAAATAAATGATGGAAATTAAAGTTATCTTAGGATTGGTCCTTTCGCATGAATTTGATTTACTTCAATACATAGACAAAAGAAATACTGATCGAGTCATCAACAAATTATATTTGCTAGTTTTTAAATGATTGTTTAAAACATGATTAAAGACAAATAAAGAGCATGACAATATGTCAAATCAAGAAGGAAAAGTCAGCCGTGAAACTCGCGGGCATATTTTTTTAATTGGTCTAGATCGGGCAGCAAAACGTAATGCTTTTGATAGTCACATGATCAAAGACTTATCACTAGCACTCACTGAATATGAAAATAATGATGCCCTGCGCTGCGCGGTTATTTTTGCTCATGGCGATCATTTTACAGCTGGTTTAGACCTAGTTGAGTTACAACCTAAACTCGCTACAGGTGTTTTTGATTTTAGTGAAAATGAGATTAACCCTTGGGGCACAATCGGCCAAAAGCTCAGTAAACCTTTGATAGTAGCGGTACAAGGTTATTGTTATACCGCTGGTATAGAACTATTTCTTAACGCAGATATTACGATTGCGAGTGAAAATACACAATTTGCTCAAATGGAAGTTCAACGTGGCATCTTACCTTTTGGCGGAGCTACTGCACGTTTTACTCAAGCCGCAGGCTGGGCCAAAGCCATGCGTTATTTACTCACTGGTGACTTTTTCGATGCAAAAGCAGCATTTGACATGAACCTGATTACCGAAATATGCCCAGAAGGCTCTCAGCTCAACCGTGCAATAGAACTTGCTGAATATGTTTCGCAAGCTGCTCCTCTTGCTGTAAAAGCGACTCTCGCCTCTGCTCGCGAAGCCATTAATGAAGGTTATGAAACTGCTTTTAGCCAATTACAGGGTCATCTTCAGCCTTTACTCACCACAGAAGATGTTCAAGAAGGTGTGTTTGCCATGTTGCAAAAAAGACCGCCTGTTTTCAAAGGTAAATAATACCCGCACAAGCACTGCACTCTACAGTTTAAAACTTATGGATATACTGAAATTAGCGTAAAAAAAGCCCACATGATGCGGGCTTTTTTCATTAATTTTCATTAATCTTCTTTATTCAACTCTAACGATTTTACCTAATTCATCATGGTGAACGACTGTAATTTTCTGACTACGTCCCTGCTCAATTTCATGTTCAGGTAAATCAAAATAGCGCGCATAATCATCTGTCTGTTTTGCTTTAAGCGCATTACCGCCAACACGATGCTCAGGCAGCACATGACTCCACAACAATAAGCAAATTGCACAAGCAATTAACGCAGTAATGCCATGTTCAATGCCCAAACCAAAGGCACTAAACAAACGGTGAACTAAATGTGTTTTTTGGAGTTCAGCCAATACCCAGATCAGTACAAATGGACGCCACAGCAACAACCAAACCGCCCACATCATGGCCGTGCTTGTTGTAGAAGCATAGCGTTTATGCCATGGTAATTGACGGCGTAAATCAATAATCAACGAATTTGTCTTCATTTCTCTCTTTACCTAACGAAGTGCTGCGGTTTTCCCCAGACATCAATACAGCACGATCTTTAAAATCTCATGACTCTTGCATTTCATCCACGAATGCCCCGATCCGGGCTCACCCAACGCGCACGTTTCTCATCTCCACGTTTTAAAACTTTCGGAAATGCCACAATAGTTGCCGAGATGGTGATTAGCCAAAAGACCAATGGATACCAGATCATCCAGAAATAGTTTTTTCCTAGATGTGGTTCATAACGACTATCCATCCATTTGCTTAAAGCAAACTGAATGAGACAAGTCGCCCCCAATAAAATACCGCTACCATACGGTAAAAATGGAGAGCTCACAACGGCTAAAGCAGGGACTGGTAAAATAAAATGTACCAACCATAATAAAGCCATCGCGAGCATTAAATATGACCAAACTAAGGTTAAGCACAGCTCAAACATTAATGGCCATAAAAAATTTAATTTTGGCTTAGTGAACACATCAATATTTTTAATTAATACTTGTGCTCCACCCATAGCCCAACGTAAACGTTGTTTCCACAAACCGTTTAAAGTTTCAGGCATTAAAATCCAGACTAAGGCATTCGGTTCAAAACGAATGTCCCAGCCTGCACGCTGCAATTTCCACGTAATATCGATATCTTCAGTCAACATATTTGGTGACCAATAGTCCACTTGGTGAACAGCGCTCTTACGAAAAGCGGTAATTACACCCGATACGGTAAATAAGCGTCCAAAGGTACGTTGTGCACGTTTAATCATGCCGACAATCGAAGAAAACTCACCGACCTGAATACGCCCTAATAAAGTTGAGCGAGTACGGATACGTGGGTTACCCGTCACAGCTGCAACTGTTGGATTTTCCTGAAAATGACGAATCATCCACTTTGCTGCATGAGGATCAAGTAAAGCATCCCCATCAATACCAATTAAAAACTCGGCATCGGTCATTAAGCTTCCGGCTTGCAACCCCATGGCTTTACCTTGGTTTTGAGCCAAATGAACAATACGGAGTTTTTCATGTTGTGCTGCTAAACGGTCGAGTACCTCGCCTGTATTGTCCGAGCTACCATCATTAATCGCAATCACTTCAAAATGAGGATAGTCCAGTTTTAACGCATGGCTAATGGTTTCTTCTGCATTATCCCCTTCATTAAAACAAGGAATTAACACAGCGACTTTTGGATAACTCTCTAATGGAGCAGGTTGATCGTAAGGCGGAGCCTGACGTTCTTTCCAATAGAAAATGATCGCGCCAATCATCCATAAATACGACATGAATAATGGATAATAGAAAACGAATTTTAAGGCATGCGACCATATTGCAGCAAAGATTGTCATGTTTTAGCCTCAACTACGGCACAAGACGAGATGATTTTTCAGCAAATGCTTTATGCATAGTGTCCACATCCGGTTGATCTTTAATTGGGTCATCTGGGTAATATCCGACATGCATTACACCTTGCTGATAAAGAGAATGAATTGTTGCGGCCATTTCAGTTGAAGGTACCTTTTCGTTTTTACGCCAGTCGGTTGCCTGTAATTCAAAAACAGTTTTCTTAATGCCATTTGGATATTGTTTCACACGATCAATCATGTCTTTATAGAATTGATCAGAGTTATCGACCTGTTCCATATACGGCATTGCCATAATAGCCGTAAAGTCATAGCGTTTTAACGACTCTTCAAGCGATTGTGAATACCAGTTTTCTGCATATGGTTTTAAAGCAACTTGCGCATATAAGTTACGTGCGGTGAGCAAGAACGGTTCATATTGTCGCACGTCATCAACAAGTTGCATTGCAAAATCATCTAGATATTTTGTCTTATATGCAGTCCACTTTTGCAAATCTTGATCGTTATCGCGAATTTTTGCCAAATCTGTAGGTAAACCTTGTTTCGCATAAGCTTTTAAGGCATCTGGGCTTGCATCTTCATAGTCAGATAAGGTGACGTCGTCATGGAATAAAATTCCGTTAAATGAAGATGACTTAGCCAAATCTTGATAAATCTCACGAATAGTTTGGCGTGCGTCTGCTGAGAACGGACTTAAACGGATATACCCCATGTTGAGGTGTTCACCAGATTTTGCCTGCTGAGTCACTACCAAATCTTTAGAAACTGGATCAGTTTTTGGTAGTTCCCATGCCAATAAAGGCATCCATGCATAAATACGACTTACAGGCGTACGGGTTTGAATTTGCCATGCTACACGGTTAAACAAGTCGGCACGCATTGGAAGGTGACGGTTCGGGAAATAAACCATATCGGCAGAGCCATTGGCATCTGGATCTGAAAATGCTTGTAAATAGACAGTATTTACACCCATCGCATTAATTCGGTCTAATAAGTGACCTAGATTACGCTCTTGCTGTTTCGGGTCTGGATCATAAATATAGTCCAGATCGATATGCATAATTTTTTGCGGACGATTGTTATCCGTTAAATTCAATTCACGATTTTTAATTTCTTGAGCCAAATCATCAGTCGTCATATCGCCTTCTACCAAAATACGGCTCATATTTTGTAGAGATTGTTTTGCGTGATCAGCCCCATCATCAAGTGTAATGGTAATTGGCATACCCAGCTTTTTAGCAATTTGAACAGTTTGCATATTATAGCGACCATAAGGCCAGACCATAATACGTGGTGAACGTAAGCCGTGTGCTTTTAGTAGTTCGTTATTTTTCTTTAAGTCGTTATAGATACGTGACTGATATTGTGCATCGTTCTCGTAAGTTTGAGTTTTTACATCATAAAAACGAGTTGTTGCAGCAGGTTCAGAGTTGCCTTGTGGGTTGCCTGTAATACCACGGTGCAAATGATAGCTATGGCTTGCGATCTCAACAAAGCCACTATCTTGCATCTCTTTCAGCTCAGGCCAGCTTAAGATTTTGTCACGTGGAATTTCTTCCCCTGAAAAATCGACTTTCTGCCCTGCTTTTGGCTCTAACCATGAACCTACGACAGCTAGAACAACCGGAATTTTTTTAGCTTTAATAATAGGATAAGCATTTTGATAAAAAGATTGATAACCATCGTCTACAGTTAATAGAACAGGTTTTGTAGGTAGTTGAAATTTACCTTGATGAGCACGGATCAACTGATCAACCGTAATAAAATGGAATCCATTTTTTTGCAGCCATTCAACATGCTGTGTAAATTGTTGCGTCGTTACTGCATATTGAGGAATTAATGCATTTTTAGTATCGGTAATTTCATGATAACCAATCACCGTAAGTGTTGATGCGTCCAGTTTAGGTGGTTTGGCTAATGCCATACCCGACAAGCCAGCCAAAGCCAAGCCAAGTGATATGTTCAACAAAGGAGATGCAAAGCGGATAATCATGAAATAGCGTCTCAATAACAATATAGATTATTTATGCGAAGTTTGATTTTTAGAACGCAAACTTTTTTGAAATTTGGTCTTAATATCATCCTGCCCACAAATGAACAGTTTTTCAGTTAGCATTTATAATCAAATAATCTGAAAATAATCTTAAATATTCATAAAGCTAAAATATAAATTAATAATGTATTTATATTTAAAGCTCATATAAACAAGAAAGCCCTCTAAAGGGCTTTAAGTTCTTCACTAGTCACGAGTTTTGACATCGAATAATTCAATTTCAAAAATTAAATTAGAATTAGCTGGGATAATCTTACCCATTTTACGCTCGCCATAAGCTAAATGAGCAGGTACGATTAATTTACGCTTGCCGCCAACTTTCATTCCCATAATGCCTTGGTCCCAGCCTTTAATTACACGGCCTGTTCCAATCACACATTCAAAATAATTACCGCGGTCAATTGAAGAATCGAATTTTGTGCCATCTTCTAACCAACCTGTATAGTGAGTCGTGATTAAAGCGCCTTTAACAGCCTCTTTACCCTCGCCTACTTTTAAATCGATAATTTCCAATTCATTTGACATGGTTTACCCCTTAATCTGAATCTTTAAAATCGCAGTTGGTACATTAGTGTACCAACTGAATCTGTAGAATTTGTTGCGCTTTTCTGTGTTACTGTAACTGTGTCCACACAACAGTTGCCTGGCCCTTTTCACCTAAAAGCGTCCACTCGTTGTCCATGACATTTAATTGAAGCTGCATCGTACGTTCACACAGTTGCTCTAGCTCTACTGTACTTTGAGGGGCAATTTGCCAAACCTGAACGTTACTTAACGTTTTAATTTTACTGTTTCGTTTCCACCAGTCTTCGACTTGTGTGCCATAAACAACAATCGCCACTGTTTTACAACGTGCACTGGCTTTTTTGACTTTATCTTCAGATGGCAAACCAACTTCAATCCATGTTTCTAACTGACCCGTTAAATCTTTTTGCCATAACGCTGGCTCGTCAGTTTCAAAAAGGTCTTTAGTAAACTCAAGCTCATCACTTGCGAAACGAGCAAAGGCCATCAAACGAACCATTAAGCGTTCTAAAGTTTCCGAAGGATGCAAGGCAAGCGTCAGTTGATAATCACCATAAATATGGTAATCCATATTGGCAATATTCAAGTCTGCCTTATAAATTGTTGCTTTAAGCGCCATGATTAATATGTCCCAAAATTTGGCGCTAAGGATACTCGATTTTGGATAAGAAATTATAAAAAAACTGAACAATCCAAAGCATAGTCATGTGAAATTTGCATATTCTTCCAAAACACTCAGCTTATTTTATAGTTGGCCGGCTTTTTGCTTTAGAGAGAGATATTTTCCTCTTGCTAAAATTGATGACTTATGTGGCTAAAGCTCAAGCGTAGTTTATTTTTACAGGTTCTTTGTGCTCTCTTTCTTGGGGTTGCAGTTGGAATCGGCTTTCATGATTTCTCCCTTTCTCTAAAGCCATTAGGTGATGGTTTTATTTCTTTAATTAAGATGCTGATTGCACCAATTGTGTTTTGTGTGGTTGTACTGGGAATCTATGGTGCAAACGACATTAAAAAAATGGGCAAAGTCGGTGCAAAAACCATTCTTTATTTTGAAGTGGTCACCAGTATTGCCTTAATTTTAGGCATTATTGTGGCTTATGTATTTAAACCGGGCGTCGGTATGAATATCGATATTAGCCATTTAGATGCAAAAGATTTAAGTACGTATACCGAACGTGCCCACGAGATGCATACGGGTTCGGAATTTCTACTCAATATTATTCCGAAGACCTTCACTGCTGCTTTTGCAAACGGCGATATTTTACAGGTTTTATTGATCGCTATTTTATTTGGTGTTTCCCTACTTTTAATTCCTAAACATTTAGCAGAGCTGGTACGTCAAGCGCTTGAAGCTTTTTCGGAAGTCTTCTTTAAAATTATGGGACTTATTATTCGTTTAGCTCCAATTGGTGTATTCGGTTCAGTCGCCTATACCACTGCTAAATTTGGTTTAGATTCACTCTTACAATTGGGTTATTTAATTTTACTGTTTTATGCAACCTGCATTTTATTTGTCGTTATTGTTTTAGGTTCGATTTTAAAACTTGCCGGTCTCAACATTTTCAAATTTGTGGGCTATTTTAAAGATGAACTCGCTATTGTTTTAGGTACCGCTTCTTCTGACTCTGTTCTTCCTCAAATTATGAAAAAACTCAAAAATTTGGGAATTAAAGATTCAACTGTCGGTCTGGTTATTCCAACTGGTTATTCATTTAATCTAGATGGCTTTTCAATTTACTTAACTTTAGGCGTGATCTTTATTGCACAGGCCTGCAATATTAATTTGTCTATGCATGACTTACTGGCTATTTTGCTGGTTTCACTCATCACATCTAAAGGGGCGCACGGCATTCCCGGCTCGGCTTTAGTTATTCTTGCAGCCACGCTTTCAGTGATACCAAGTCTCCCTGCAATTGGCTTAGTGCTTCTACTTTCAGTCGACTGGTTTATCGGAATTATTCGTGCCTGTACCAACTTAATTGGTAACTGTGTCGCGACCGTAGTGATTGCTCACTGGGAAAAAGATATTGACCATGCGCAAGCTAAAGCTGTGTTAGATAGCAAACCTTAATCCCACTCTTCAGAGAACATTGAATTACTTTTGGTTTAATGTTCTCTATTCTTCAAGCTGACAGGCAAGTAATGCTGTTTCAAAAGCTAACCAATCATGGTTATGTTCGCTAATGATTTCAATACGGTTATCAATGCCCTCTTCACCAGACTTATAATTAAACTGATCAGGATTAAAGTTAAAAACTTTCCACCCTTGATCTGTGTTAAAAATTCCCTTAATTCGAAGCCAGTCTTGCTGCGCACATAATAAATCTAGCAAATTATAAAAATCGAATTTCCAGCGTTTAGGTAATTTCCAACCTGCCACAATATAGCCTTGTGCCGACTCGACATAATGATAAGGTAATTGCTGAATTTCCTTCTTAACCTCGGTTTCAGTCATTTGTTTTTGAAGTTTAAGTAAAGGTTGTATAAATCGCTCAGTTAAACGAGCAGCTACATCAATTTTATTTAACGCTAACTGACCATGTTCAGTTTTAATCCACTCTTGGTGATAAGGCTGGTATTCGTCTTTTAATAACTCAAGCGCTTGATCATCTTCAAAAGTCATCACATCGGTATGTGACACCACCACAATTTGGGCAGCTTTTAACTGATCTTCATAAAGGTTTTGTTTAACCCAATTGGTATCGTGTAAACGACTGCCATCTACCACCGTAATCAGTGCTCGCATGGCTAAACTACTTTGCCAATGAGGCTCAGTCAGTTGGTCAAATAACTGAGAAGGATGTCCAAGTCCAGTCGGTTCAATAAAGAGTCGATCTGGCTTTTGTTCACTCAATAGACGGGCTAAAGCAATATGCATCGGCAATTGACTGCTACAACATAAACAACCGCCTAATAGTTCTTTGACTGCATATCCTTCATCTTGAGGTAAGAGTTGTTGGTCTACTCCAATTTGTCCAAACTCATTCATTAATACAGCCCAAACCTCATCTTTAGGCTTTTGGCTTAATAAATGCTGTAATAATGTGGTTTTTCCTGCCCCTAAAAAACCGGAAATAATATGGGTAGGAACAGTTTTTGGGGCAATCAGTTTCACAAGCGGCTCAAATCAACAAGGTTCAAAAAACTAAGAAAGATATATCACTGTTTAAGTAGCATGAAAATGATTTTTCACTTTGAAGATATACTTTTCAATTATCAGGCCAAAATAGTTAATATGTGACATACATCTCATTTAAAATCTATATTAACTCTGGATAATTATAATTCAAACGGAATATTCTATTTAGGCGCATTCACAATTCATGCCAGAGTGTTAGGTTTACGTAACAAAGTTGATCTTTTTTCATTCGATAAGAAATATTTTTTCACATTTTAAGGTTTATTTAAGCCCTTTTATTTTACAGATTGCTCACATAAATGACCCGTATATTTCATATTGTTAAGATAGCCGTAATAGATTGTTAAGTTAATTGATGTAATACCAAGCTCGGCTTAGCATGTGTCCTAGCTTAGTCATTCAGCCATACAGGTTTCAGGTATGTATGAACGATTAGGTTTAATTTATTTTTAAATGAAATTTAAGGATGCCATAAAATGAAATTAGCTAAAACTTTACTCGCTACTACACTTGCTTTAACTGCTGCTTCAACTTTTGCTGCTTCTAAGCACGACCAAGCACATAACACTGCTGGTGAAGAAAAAGTTGTTGTTTCAACTCAAGAACAAGCAAACACTGCAAATGCTGCATCTGATGCTGTAGGTTCTGCTTCTGAAGCTGCTCCTGCAGCTCGTTAATTCTCTCAGCATTCTCCTCCAAGCTCAGAGATAATTTTACTGAAATGAAAAATGGACGCTGAATTTTGGTAAAGAAGAAAAGGATCGAACCATGCTGCGGTTCGATCCTTTTTTAATTCGATGTATTTTTTTTAAGAAGTTTTCTTATACATGCTACAAGATGGGTTGTGGTTTTCTTGCAGACGTAAAACCTTACGATGCTCAGCAGCTTCAAAGCGGCAACGCTTCCATTCTGTATTGAGATTTAATTGAGGTACTTCACATGGCTTGCCCTGTTCATCAACAGCAACCATCGTGAAATAACAGCTATTGGTATGGCGCACTGTCCGCTTCTGGATATTTTGCGCTTCAACACGGATTCCGACTTCCATTGAAGTACGACCTACATGGTTCACACTTGCCAAGAAGGTCACCAGCTCACCTACATAAATAGGTTCTTTAAAATTTACTTTATCTACAGATAAAGTCACCACGTAGCCACCCGAATAACGACTTGCGCAAGCATAAGCGACTTGGTCTAGTAGTTTTAGAATCGTACCACCATGAACATTACCTGAAAAATTTGCCATATCAGGCGTCATCAAAACTGACATCGTCAATTCAGACTGATCATCAGTTGCTGTGGTCATTTCATCTAATGTAGGCATAGCTCAACTCTGTCTTAAAACAAGCTCAGTCAACATTATGGTTGATAATTCACAAAAAAAACATGCTTAAATCCACAACATAGCATTGTATTTTTTAATATCTTTGATTGTTTTTTAAAATTTAATTTTTTAAGACACTATTTTTAAAGTTATTTTTTAAAGCTGTTTTATTTATCTTAGAATTTTTTAGAAGATGCTATGCCATTTTATTCCATGTTCAATGGCATAGCAGGTTGTTATGAGTGACTTGCTAAACTTTATTAATGACGCCTGTCACACCATTAATGATCATATCAATGGCGATCGTACCAATTAATAAAGCAGATAAACGCCCAACAATATCAAAATAGCGGTCGATATGCTTGGCATGTTTATAGCGTAAATGATCATGTGAAAATTTCATTAAAATCAAAATACTGCAAGTTAAAAACAAAGTGAAGGCAATCACTAGGGCTGCTTCACCAATTGACATTTCAATTCCTGTGACTACCGCAGCGCTAATAGTCCCTGGACCGATCATAAACGGCATGGCAATGGTGCCAGCCAGATGTTCTGGAGCACCACGCATTTCTCCAATGGTGTCGGCACCCTGAAACACATAGCGGTAGCCAATCACCAAAAAGATAAGGCCTCCAAAAATCTGAAAGGCTTCAAAACGTACATTCAGATATTTACTAAAAATTGTTTCGCCGCCCCATGCAAATAGCATGAATACGACAAAAGCAATCAAACTTCCCTGAATCAGTGCTTTATTAAACACCTTGGCTTCTGAATGGCGGATCAGGCCAATCATATAAATGCTCATTAAAAATGGATTGAGCAACGAGAAAAATAAAGCAAAAGAATGTAGATAAGGAGAAGCCATGCATTTTCCTCTTAAGCTTGTGGATCTGGGAACAATGGACGATTCCCGGGGCTAATACGATTAATATGTAAGAACGTCATATGTCTTTCATATTTATCTAAAATATCGTTAATGACCTGTTCTTTACTGTAGCCAACCAGATCGTTATCTTGCGAGCCGTCATAAAGATAGGTTTCAAGTCGGAAATAGAACTGTTTGCCTCGTTTTACACGCTGACTGAAGTTCGGCGCGCTATAGCGTACAGGCCAGATCTGATAAACAAAGTTTTGCTCTTCTTCCAAATGGATAGTCAGATCTAAATGGTAAAGCGTATCTTCATCTTCAAGCGGGGTTTGCTGCACGTCCACATTCATACCCTGCTTAATCAACTCATCAGCAACAGCCTGAACAGCTGGCAAACACACCGTATCTAGCATGCGCTGTGTTTCAGTGGTTCCCGGATGATGCATGACTCGAGTTAAACGCTGTTTCCAGTTCAGAATATCAACGTTCCCTACCACTGGTGCCGCATTCATACTGCGACTAGCATGCCTGTAATCTTCAAGTCTGAGTGACTTATAAAGCCCTGCCATCACAAGGAACATCACAAAACTAAACGGCAAACCCATAATAATAGTTGCGTTTTGCAAGGCTGTAATGCCGTTGGTCATGAGCATGGCTAATGTGAGTAAACCAATCGCCACTGCCCAAAACACGCTTAACCAACGTGGAGCATCATTATCGATATTCGTGAGTTTAGTGGTGAAGTTACCTAAAACCAGAGCTCCTGAATCGGCAGAAGTCACGTAGAACAAAAGTCCTGTTACGGTGGCAATTGAAGCGATAAAGGTAAAGCCCGGATATTGCGCTAACAGGTCATAAAAACCATGAGCCGGATTTGCTAACACAGTCGCTGCTAAGGTTTGATTGCCTTCAAAAATAACGCTATGCAGAGCACTATTACCAAAAATAGATAACCACGTAAGTGTAAATAGAAGTGGAATAATTAAGGTACCGCATACAAACTCACGAATGGTACGTCCTCTTGAGATACGTGCCAAAAAGAGTCCTACAAATGGAGACCACGCAATCCACCACGCCCAGAAGAAGAAAGTCCAACTACTCATCCACTCTTTAGGCTGTTCAAAAGCAAAACTTTGTAATGCTAAAGCAGGGAAACGAGTTAAATAGTCACCAATATTTTGGACAAGGGCATTGAGTAAAAACTCAGTATTTCCCAAGAATAAAATAAACAGCAATAACCCGACCGAAACATAAATATTGATTTCAGATAAAATCCGCAGGCCTTTATTAACCCCAGATGTCACCGAAATAATACTAATACCCACTGCAACAGCAATCAGGATAAATTGCATCCAGATATTTTCTGGTAACCCCAATAACACATGTAGGCCGTAATTCAGCTGTACTACTCCAATCCCGCAGGTTGTTGCAATACCAAAAATTGTCCCGATCACGGCAGCTGTATCAACACTATGCCCAATCGCACCATTAATTCTGTTCCCGAAAATTGGGTAAAGTGCAGAACGAATGGTAAGCGGCAAATTATAACGATAGCTAAAGTATCCCAATGACATACCAATCAAGGCATACATACACCAGCCTGTTAAACCATAGTGAAACAATGTCCAAACCATACTTTGGCGTGCTGCTTCATAGGTTTGACCTGCTCCGACCGGAGGTTGCATATAATGAGATAGTGGTTCAGCGACCGAGAAGAACATGAGGTCGATACCAATACCAGCAGAGAACAGCATGGCAGACCAACTCAGTAAACTAAACTCAGGCTTTGAATGCTTAGGTCCTAATTTGATACTGCCATATCTTGAGCAGGCAATAAAAATCACGAAGGCCATATATAATGTTGCGGCGAGCAGATAATACCAACCAAAGGTTGAAGTCACCCACTGAAGCACGGCATTCATGACTCGATTTGCAAAATCGTTGAACAAAAACGTGACGAGAGAAAAAATTAAAATAAGTACAGCTGAAAAATAAAAAACCACACGGTTGAGCGGGTCTTTTTTAGATTTAGATAATGTTAAATCATCAACTGCTCTTGGATTATCTGTTGCCATACAATCCTCAAGGAATAAAATAAAAACAAAATATTTAATTTCGTCTTTTCACTCTTATTTAAAACAATGAAAAGACGACTTTAAACGCAAAAAAATAATATATAGATGTGATCGATTGAGGTTATAAAACCTCGGTCACTTTATTCTGTCCACAGTTCGATGGGACTGAAATGTCTTTTGAAACAGCTAACTGTTTTTTCACTAATTGAGGGTCAAAATCATCTTGCTTTAACGCTTTGGCTAAACCAAACATATAGAGCAAAATAATGACTGAAAATGGTAAACCACATAACACCACAGCACTTTGCATGGAGTTAAAACTACCGGCTAATAGCAAGCCAATACTTACAATGGTAATTACCACAGACCAAAAGACGCGTAACCAGATCGGTGAATCACTATCATTGGTGCCCCCTTTTGAGGACAAATTAGCGATCATTAGTGTACCAGAGCCAACTGGTGTCAAAAATAAAACGAAACAAATTACAACAACAATACCCGCAACGTACGGATTAAACGGCAGATATTCGAGTAATTTAAATAAAGATAATGCTGGATCAGTTAAGACCATATCACCTAATACTTTCTGTTTTTGCTGCAAGATAAAATAAATTGCAGTGTTTCCAAAAACTGAAATCCAAGCCAATGTAAAGCCTAGTGGAATCAGGCATACACCCAATACAACTTCACGAATGGTACGTCCTTTTGAAATACGGGCAATAAACATACCGACAAAAGGCGCCCAAGCAATCCACCAAGCCCAATAAAATACGGTCCACGAACCCAACCAGCCACTGGCTTTTTGATTGTACAAATACATATCAAAACTTTTACCAATAAAATTATTGAGATAATCGCCCGTATTTTGTACCAGACCATTTAATAAATGGTTAGTCGGACCCGTTAAAAATACAAATAAAAGTAAGGCATACAGCAGACGTAAATTAATACGCGACAACCATGCTAAACCTTTTTCAATACCAACCACTGTCGTAATCGTCGCAACGAACATCATGATGAGCACGGCAGTAATTAAGGTCGCTGAGTTATCCGGAATTTGCGGCAGTAAGTAACAAATGCCCGATACCAGCACTAATGCTCCGATTCCCAAGTTGGTGACTAAGGAAATAACCGTCGCTAAAATTCCAAAACCATCGACAAAATCACCCACCAAGCCATGTACTCGCTCTCCAAAAATTGGGTAAAGCGCCGAGCGAAGTGCTAATGGCAAGTTTTGTCTAAAAGCAAAGTAGCCTAAAGTAACTCCGAGCAATGCATAGAGCACCCAGCCATGAATCCCCCAATGCAAAAAGCTATAAGTCATCGCATTACGGGCTGCCTGAATCGTTCCTGCCTCGCCTTCTGGCGGTCTTAAAAAATGGTCAACCGGTTCGGCCACACCATAATAAAGTAGCGCAATACCAATCCCTGCCGAAAACAGCATTGAAGTCCAAGCCAAATAACTAAACTCTGGTTTGTCGTCATCTTTTCCCAAAGGAATCTGCCCTACTTTTGAAAAAGCGAGCCAACCAACAAAACCCAGACACAGCACAATAACCAGCATGTAATACCACCCAAAAAAGTGATTTACTTGCACTTGTACATAGGTCAGCCAAAACTGACTTTTTTCTGGAAACAGCACAAAAAGCAGGCCAAAAATACCGATACTGATTGCTGAACTCCAAAATACGAAACGATTTAACCGAATATGGTCTGAAGAATATCCATCACTTTTCAACACCATCTTATTGCTCCTTGCAATCGGTGTATTTTTCTCAAAATAACGTGATAAGTAATGTACTTATGCGCATCATCCTATCCTTAAGAACCTTTGATTTCACCTCTTTATTTTTAGAAGCTTGTTCAAAAATTCATTGATTTTTACATATCATACTTGTTATTGATTGAACGTTCAATCAATAACAAGTATGATAAAAAAGTGCTATGATGCTCTGCAAGTTAACATGTTGAATTTTAAGCACCACTAAAAGTGCTGATGTGGACAACCATGACAAAACGCAGAGTAAAACCAGAACATGTGCGACGTGAAGAAATCATGAACGCTGCACTCGACGTAATTTATGAAGTGGGGTTATCTAATACCACCATTGCACAAATTGCAAAAAAAGCCGAGCTGTCGACCGGCATTGTTAGCCATTATTTTGGCGACAAACAAGGGTTGATAAATACCTGCATGCAAGAAATGTTAAATGTTCTGCGTCGTAAAACCGAACAGTACAGAGCAGAAGCAGATTCGCATCCAGAGAGCCAGATTAAGGCCATTATCGACTCTAACTTTGACATTAGTCAGGTCAATGAAAAAGCAATGCGGGTCTGGTTGGACTTTTGGTCAGCAAGTATGCATGTACCAGACTTAAGCCGCTTACAAAAGATTAATGATCAACGCCTGTACTCCAACTTAAAGTTTTATTTTCTTAAGTTAATGGATGAACAACAGGCCAGTGTTGCCGCTAGAGGTTTGGCAGCATTGATTGATGGATTATGGTTACGAGGCAGTTTAAGCCGTCATAACGAATTTGACAGCAATCTTGCTCGTTCCATTGCTTACGATTATGTACAAACGCAATTGCAATTTGCGAACAAGCCTTTGCAGGAGAGACAAAATGAGTGATGTACAAGTTCATCAATTGTATATCCATGGACGCTACGTTAAAGCAACCAGTGGTAAAACATTTAATAGTATTAACCCTGCCAACGGCGAGACAATCGCGACTCTTCAGCAAGCTTCTGAACAAGATATTGAAGCTGCTGTACAAAGTGCCCAACAAGGACAAAAAATCTGGGCTGCCATGACTGCCATGGAACGTTCGCGTATTTTACGTCGTGCTGTCGACATTCTTCGTGAACGTAATGATGAGCTTGCCCGTCTTGAAACACTCGACACAGGTAAAGCTTTTAGCGAAACATCTACAGTCGACATTGTGACTGGCGCAGATGTACTCGAATACTACGCAGGACTTGCAACAGCCATTCAAGGTGAACAAGTTCCACTTCGCGAATCAAGTTTCTTTTATACACGCCGTGAACCGTTAGGTGTGGTTGCTGGTATTGGTGCTTGGAACTATCCAATTCAAATTGCTTTATGGAAATCTGCCCCTGCCCTTGCTGCGGGTAATGCCATGATTTTCAAGCCAAGCGAAACCACTCCACTCACTGCATTTAAACTTGCAGAAATCTATACAGAAGCTGGCGTTCCAGACGGCGTATTTAACGTGGTGCAAGGTCCTGGTCGTGAAATTGGTCAGTGGCTCACTGAACATCCTGTGATTGAAAAAATCTCATTCACTGGCGGTGTGGAAACTGGCAAAAAAGTCATGGCAAGTGCTGCTGGTTCTACGCTTAAAGAAGTGACCATGGAACTCGGTGGTAAATCTCCACTGATTATTTGTGAAGATGCCGACCTGAACCGTGCAGCAGATATTGCAGTCATGGCGAACTTCTTTAGCTCAGGTCAAGTATGTACCAACGGTACGCGTGTATTTGTTCCAAAATCACTTCTAGCCGACTTTGAAAAAGCCGTTGTAGAGCGTGTAAAACGTATTCGCATTGGCGACCCAATGGCTGAAGACACCAACTTCGGTCCACTCACTAGCTTCCCTCACATGGAAAAAGTGTTGTCTTTCATTGAGTCAGGCAAACAACAAGGCGCTAAAGTGTTAATTGGCGGTTGCCGCGCAACAGAAGGCGAACTTGCAAAAGGCGCTTATGTACTACCGACGGTATTTAGCGACTGCACTGACCAGATGGCGATTGTTCAAGAAGAAATTTTTGGACCTGTCATGAGCATTTTAAGCTATGAAACCGAAGAAGAAGTCATCCGTCGTGCCAACGATACCACCTTTGGTTTAGCTGCCGGCGTGGTTACTCAAGACATCAGCCGTGCTCATCGCATTATTCACCAAATTGAAGCAGGTATTTGCTGGATTAACACGTGGGGTGAATCGCCTGCCGAGATGCCAGTCGGTGGCTATAAACAATCTGGTGTAGGCCGCGAAAATGGCTTAACTACGCTTGGGCACTATACTCGTATCAAATCTATTCAAGTTGAACTTGGCGATTATCAAAGCATTTTTTAATGCCTCCATCGCTTTAAACACTTCAACCTAAATCACATATGCCGAGCAGTCTTTATAGATTGCTCAGGCAAACTGTTAGTAAAAAAAGGATAGTTATGAATATTAAAGAATATGATTACATTATTATTGGCGCAGGATCTGCCGGAAATGTACTCGCTGCGCGTCTTACTGAAGACAAAGATACCACCGTTTTATTATTAGAAGCGGGTGGACCAGATTATCGCTTGGATTTCCGTACACAAATGCCGGCAGCTTTGGCCTACCCTCTTCAAGGCCGTCGCTATAACTGGGCTTATTTAACTGATCCTGAGCCACACATGAATAACCGCCGTATGGAATGTGGTCGTGGTAAAGGTTTAGGGGGTTCATCTTTAATTAACGGCATGTGCTATATCCGCGGTAATGCAATGGATCTAGAACAATGGGCAACACATAAGGGCCTTGAAAACTGGTCTTATGCCGACTGTTTGCCATACTACAAAAAAGCCGAAACCCGTGACATTGGTGAAAATGACTACCATGGCGGCAATGGTCCTGTGTCCGTTGCTACTCCTAAAAATGGCAACAATGTGTTGTTCCATGCCATGGTTGAAGCTGGTGTACAAGCCGGTTACCCGCGTACTGATGACTTAAATGGTTACCAGCAAGAAGGCTTTGGTCCAATGGACCGTACAGTTACCCCAAAAGGTCGCCGTTCAAGTACTGCACGTGGTTATTTGGATATGGCAAAAGGTCGTCCAAACCTGACCATTCTGACTCACGCTACAACCAATAAAATATTGTTTAATCAAAAGCAAGCCATTGGTGTTGAATACATTATTGGTGCTGACCAAAACAACTTGCAACGCGCATTGGTTAAACGCGAAGTCTTACTATGCGCAGGCGCAATTGCGTCACCACAAATTTTACAACGTTCAGGTGTGGGTCAAAGTACCTTCTTAAAATCAATGGACATTGATGTGGTTCATGATTTGCCGGGCGTAGGTGAAAACCTGCAAGACCATCTAGAAATGTACTTACAATATAAATGTAAGCAACCTGTTTCTTTATACCCTGCCTTGAAATGGTATAACCAACCTGCAATTGGTGCCGAGTGGTTATTTAACGGTACAGGTATTGGTGCAAGTAACCAGTTTGAAGCAGGCGGATTTATCCGTAGTTCGGATGAATTTACATGGCCAAATATCCAGTATCATTTCTTGCCAGTTGCTATTAACTACAACGGTAGTAATGCAGTGAAAGAACATGGTTTCCAGGCTCATGTAGGTTCAATGCGTTCACCTTCACGCGGCCGTATCAAACTTAAATCGAAAGATCCATTTGAGCATCCAAGTATCTTGTTTAACTACATGTCGACTGAACAAGACTGGCGCGAGTTCCGCGATGCAATTCGTATTACTCGTGAAATCATGCAGCAACCTGCACTTGACCCATATCGTGGTGAAGAAATTAGTCCGGGCAAACATTTGCAAACCGATGCAGAGCTTGATGACTTTGTTCGTAACCATGCAGAAACAGCTTACCATCCATCTTGTAGCTGCAAGATGGGTGAAGATGAAATGGCTGTTGTAGATGGTCAAGGTCGTGTACACGGTATGCGTGGTTTACGTGTTGTCGATGCCTCTATCATGCCGCTCATTATTACCGGTAACTTAAATGCAACTACCATTATGATTGCCGAGAAAATTGCAGACCAAATTCGTGGACGTGAAGCGTTACCACGTTCAACTGCACCATTCTATGTAGCATCATAAAATCTGAAAGGGCATATTTCTTATGCAGAGATATGCCCTTAATTTAATCTTTATATAACCAATATTAATAATAACAATGTATGACAGAAAATGAGCGCTTACGAGCAGCTTATTTACATAAATATGATATGAAATAAAAATTAATCGATTTTTATAGGCAAATATTCTTCAAATGATTTAACTTTAATCAAATTAAAATTATTAATTTGATTTCAAATATTTAAATAAAAATATTTGGCTTAAATTATCTTTTCAAAGCTCAATTTGATTAAATATAAATCATATTTATGATTTTGATGAACCCCATTTATTATAAAAATTGTCTTGTCAATGCAAAATTAGTCTAAAATATAGAGTGTTTGCGATAATCCCAAGTAATTTTTATTTTTTTCGAAGTTCTCTAATTTTGAGAATTTACTTTCGCATTTATATCCGTTTTGTCTGGATACGCTGTCTAGGTTTCCTCACACCTTAAGTGACTCAAATAACTTATTTTAAGGTCCCCCTTACATGAAAAAGTTTTTGAAATACCTTCTGGTATTAATCATTCTTATTCTAATTGCAGGTATTGCATTCTTGTTTAGACCAACAACGTCAAAACAAGTTGAAACTGCAAAAGATGAGCCAGTTGTTGATGCTGTTCTTGTTGGCGGCGGCATCATGAGTGCTACTCTTGGTACTTATTTAACTGAGCTTGAACCAAACTGGCAAATTCGTATGTTTGAGCGTCTTGATCAAGTTGCTCAAGAAAGCTCAAACGGCTTTAACAATGCCGGAACAGGCCACTCTGGCTTTATGGAAATGAACTATACCGAAGAGAAAAACGGTAAAATGGAAATTGCCAAAGCTGAAAAAGTTGCTTCTCAATTTGAAGTTGCTAAACAGTTCTGGTCATATCAGGTAAAACAAGGCGTTTTAGCTGAACCGAAATCATTCATTAATCCAGTTCCGCATATTGCTTTCGTTTGGGGCGATAACGTTCAATTCTTAGAAAAACGTTATGCTGCCATGATTCAAAGCCCGTTGTTCAAAGGTATGAAATTTACTGAAGACCCTGCTGTGATTAAACAATGGGCACCTTTAGTCATGAATGACCGTGATCCAAGTCAAAAAGTTGCCGCGACCCGTATGGATGTTGGCTCTGACGTGAACTATGGTTCAATCACTAAACAATTAGTAGGTCATTTAAATCAAAACCCGAATTTCAAATTACAGACATCAACTGAAGTGACAGGCATCAGCCAAAATGATGACAAAACTTGGACTGTGTCTTTCAAAAATTTGAAAACTGGTAAAGTAGATCACGTTAAAACACGTTTTGTATTTATCGGTGCAGGCGGTGCAGCAGTTAAATTATTGCAACTTACTGGTTTACCAGAAGCGAAACAATATGCTGGCTTCCCTGTTGGTGGTGAGTTCTTAATTACTGACAACCCAAAAATTACTGCTGAACACACAGCAAAAGTGTATGGCCGTGCTGAACTTGGTGCGCCTCCAATGTCTGTACCGCATATTGATACACGTTATATCGACGGTAAAAAATATGTATTGTTTGGCCCATTTGCAACGTATTCAAACAAGTTCCTGAAAAATGGTTCTCAGCTTGATTTACTTGCATCAACCAACAAAAACAACGTTTTACCAATGACCACTGTTGGCTTGGAAAACCTTGATCTTGTTAAATACTTGGTGAGCCAAGTCATGATGTCAGATGAAGACCGTCTAAATGAACTTCGTAAATACTACCCAGATGCGAAAGCTGAAGACTGGCGTTTAAGCCAAGGTGGTCAACGTGTTCAGATCATCAAGAAAGAACCGGGTAAACCAGCAACGCTTCAATTCGGTACAGAAATCTTTGCGTCTAAAGATGGTGCTGTAACTGCATTGTTAGGTGCGTCTCCGGGTGCTTCGACTTCTCCATACATCATGCTTAACTTACTTGAAAAAGCTTTCCCTGAGCAAACTGAAGGTAAGTGGAACCAGAAGCTTCATGAAATTGTAGTGTCTTATAAACAAGACTTAAGCAAAGATCCTGTGTTACTCGACAAAGTTCGCCAGTACACAAGTTCTACACTTGGCTTGAACTATACATCTCCGTTCAAGGCTGCAAACGATGAAACTGCTGCTGCCCCAGTTGCAAAAGCAAATTAAGTTTGACGATGTATAAATAAAATTCCAAAAGGATGAATTTCGATTCGTCCTTTTGTTTTTAAGACCTCAGCTGAGATATTTAGATTCGCTATGACGCCTTTAAAATCATCACCTCGCCTTTTGTCATCTGGTTTTAAGCTCGTGCTTTTTTTGCTGCTGGCTTATCTTTTGGTAAGCGGTTTTTATATATGGATGATTGGTGGTACAGCAATTTACATCAGCTCAGCCGTACTACTTGCCATCACCGCTTATGCATTTAAGCTCGGTAAATATCAAAAGCTATGTTCTGTTTTAAATCTGCTCATCAGTGCAGCGGCGTTATATTTCAGTACTGCTCATTTATTTTTCTCCCCTGTTCAATTCTTTATATTTTTACCTGCCTTATTTTTTGTACTGTTAGCTTTTGCTCGCCTAGAAAAAGTTCGCAGCTTATCTAAGGTTTTATTATTCATTAGTTTATTGATTTGGTCAGGCATACATTTTATGCAACTTGAACAACTTAAAGCGTATTATAAAACGCAGCACACTGGCGAAAGTTGGCAGCAATTTGGCGCGTTATAAGATCATTTTTTATTCAATGTGTTCAAATAAATACCTCATCTTTTTCACGTGAAGTTCATCAGTAAAACTGAACATCGTCTACAGAAATCCTCTTAAGAAAAAATATTCATAACAATCTAATTTATTTAGAAATATATCGAGCATATTCGCGATTGAACACAATCCATCTACACGCTAGATTAATCAAATATTTTTTCTCCCTTTATGTTGTAATTTATGAAGATTTTAGATGGCGGTTTAGGCCGTGAATTGGCCCGTCGTGGCGCTCCGTTTCGTCAACCAGAGTGGTCTGCACTTGCACTCATTGAAGCTCCAGAAACAGTAAAAGAAGTACATCTTGATTTTATCAATGCTGGTTCAGAAGTGATTACCACCAATAACTATGCTGTTGTGCCATTTCATATTGGACAAGAACGCTTTGAAACTGACGGTGTGCGTTTAATTAAAGTTGCAATTGAACAGGCAAAAAATGCAGTTAAAGAAAGCGGTAAAAATGTCAAAATCGCAGGCTGCTTACCACCGTTATTTGGTTCTTATCGTGCCGACCTGTTCCAACCTGAACAAGCTAAAAGCCTTGCTGAGCCGATCATTAACACATTGGCACCAGAAGTAGATTTCTGGCTCGCTGAAACTCAATCGTGCTTAAAAGAAGTTGAAACAGTACATGCGTTATTACCACAAGATGGTAAAGACTATTGGGTATCATTTACGCTGCAAGATGAGATTAAACAAGAACAAGCACTCCTTCGTTCTGGTGAAAATATGCAGCAAGTGGCTGAGTTCATCAAACAATCAAATGCCAAAGCAGTGTTGTTTAACTGCTGCCAACCTGAAGTGATCTTGCAAGCAATTAATGAAATTAAAGGTCTTATTCCAGAGTCTGTGCAAATTGGTGCTTATGCCAATGCTTTCCCACCGCAAGATGAAAGCGCTACTGCCAACGATGGTCTGGATGAAATTCGTAAAGACTTAGATGCTCCAGCTTATCTAGGTTTTGCTAAACAATGGCAGCAAGCAGGTGCAAGTTTAGTGGGTGGTTGCTGTGGTATCGGGCCAGAACACATTGCTGAACTTTCTCAATTTTTTAAAGAATAAATACCATGTCTGCTGCCAAAATCGGATTATTGTCTCTTACAGCGCTGGTCTTTAGTTCTATGGTGGGGTCAGGCGTCTTTAGCCTCCCCCAAAATATGGCTCAGGTTGCCAATGGTTCTGCCCTTCTAGTCGCATGGCTCATTACTGGGGTCGGTATTATTTTCTTGGCCCTCTCATTGTTGCATTTAACGCGTCAACGACCAGATCTTGACGGCGGTATTTATAACTATGCACGAGAAGGCTTTGGAGACCTGATCGGGTTTTGCTCAGCGTGGGGCTATTGGTTGTGTACTACCATTGGTATTGTCGGTTATGTGGTGATTGCCTTTTCAGGCGTCGGCATGTTTACCGATAACAAAGACCATATTATTTTTGGTGAAGGTAATACGCTCTATTCACTGATTGGCTCAAGCATTTTTGTGTGGCTGGTGCACTGGTTAGTAAGTCGAGGCATTAAAGAAGCTGCGATTGTGAATTTACTGGCGACCATTGCCAAAATTATTCCAATGGTAGTTTTCATCTTCTTTACCTTCATTGCCTTTAAGTTTGATTTGTTCAAACTCAACTTACATGACTTTTCTTTGCAAGTTCCACTTTGGCAGCAAGTGAAAGACCTGATGTTGATTACCCTTTGGGTATTTACCGGTATTGAAGGTGCTGTAGTTTTATCATCACGTGCAAAAAAACGTCATGATATTGGTAAAGCAACTATTTTAGGTGTTTTGCTGGCATTAAGTTTTTACGTGATGGTGACCGTATTGGCTTATGGTGTGGCAAGTCGTGAAGCGCTTGCAGGCATGCATAACCCATCAATGGCGACCATTTTGCAGCAACTGATCGGCTTGCCGGGTACCATCATTATTACCATTGGACTCATTATTTCTGTTGCATCCTCTTATTTAAGTTGGACTTTATTTGCCACTGAAATTCCATTTCTGGCTGCAAAAAATGGTGCTTTCCCGAAATTTTTTTTAAAGAATAATCAAAATAATGTACCAATCTCATCACTTTGGCTGACGACGCTTGTGGTGCAAGGCTCACTCATTGCCGTGTATTTTTTCAATAAAAACTACACTCAGCTTTTATTGATTTCATCGGTCATGATTTTGCTGCCTTATTTTCTGGTGTCGGCTTTTTACCTTAAAGAATCCATTCGCCATAAACGTACACCTCATATTGCGATTGCAAGCGTTGCTTCAATCTATGCGCTTTGGTTGCTCTATGCCGCAGGACTAGACTTACTACTCTTGTCTGGTGTGTTGTATTTGGTCGGTTTGGTTATTTTTTCAATCAGCTACTTTGAGCATAAAAAATCGCTCAAACAAAATCAGCTAAATTAATTATTTCAACCACTGTTGACCCAGTTCAGCAGTGGTTTTCTAAGAATAAAACTCTCTACTTTGAAGACTGCGACTGCTTTAAATGCAATCGTAAAATACGGCGTAATTCTAAAATTGCCTCAGGGCTAGTTTGAATCGAATGGCCACCTTTAATGATCAACTCAGACTGCTCCCCACCCAAATGCGAACTTTGATACGGTACAATCCCATCACTGCTTTTTAACTTATCAGTTGTCCGATTAATATTACCCATAATTGAGTGATAGACCACTTGTGGCGATGGTTGAATGGCTTGAGTCAACTGCATGAAGTTAGAAGAGCGACTTAAATTACTCGCCCCATTTTCAATTAAGCCTTTTCTGAGTTTTGTATTTTTCTCATCTCTCATTTCAACTGCAATAAAAAAATCAGCTGGCAAACGAATGATACGGCGGGCAATTTGGGTAAACCATCGATCAGCGTAGTCTGTACCATGATGCGGTGCCGAAACAAAAACAACTCGATTAAAATATGGCAAAGCCTTGAACTGAAAACGCTCACGAATTACCGGATTTTCTTTTAAACGATTTAACTGCGCTTCATTCATTTTTTGTATGGCTTGCTCTGAAATATCGGCATTACTCACCAGTAAACGGCTAATCACACCGCCCATACTATGCCCGACCAACACTGCATCGTGTGCCGCATAACTGTCTTTCGCAATGTTTTGAAAAGCCTGATTCAACAATGAATAAATCTGAAAACGACTTTCAAAAATCGGCATATTGGTTGAATAAAACACCTGCCAAACCTGATAGTTTTTCCTTAATTCAGCATCGCCCATAATGTCATTGGTTAGGCTCACCCATGCCTCTGGGCTACTTGCTAAACCATGAACAAACACAATAATTTTCTTATTTGGGTTAAAAGGTTCCAGCATATATAAATGCGGCATGATTAAATTGGCTTCTTTATTAATTAAAGACCAATAACCTGCCGCACCTAAATTATATTTCGACAACCAAAGCCCATAAGGAGCCGAATAGTTTGCAGTCAGTGGATAGTCCACACCTTCAATTTTTACACGGTCTTGTCGATATGGATCGAACATTGAAATTTCTAACTCTGCCCCAGCAATGACCTGATCGGCTGTGGCTTTTTGTTTTGGATATGCAATGGCAGTAGCTGGAAAGAAGCGTGGTAAGTGAATATTAGGATTGGCTTGGTGAGCATAAAAATTATCGGGGTCTAAAATGAAGCCGTGATTCACATCATTTTCTTTACGCCCAACAATAAACTCTGCCCCCAAACCATCCTTACGGTTAACGGTATTAAAACCAGAAAAGTTCATGTTATAGCTTGAGCGAAAAGTATCGACTTCTATTTTTTGTACATCTAACGCGTGGTCAAAATTGACGTGGTACTCATGCCCATTTGCTTTCAGCAATGGCGGAAAACGATGTGTATTTAAATGATTAAAATACGTGGTCATAAGCTTTGACAAGGCGACGTTATAAAAAATACGTACCTGATTTTGGCGATGGTCAAACACCCGATCAAACGGCGACTCTTCAGAATCAAATAAATAGACATAACTATAGCGCAAGCTTTTATCGAACAGCGCTAACTCTTGCTCAACGCAACTCTTACTTTTATTAATAACATGACACTGGCTACTACGCCCGACATCTAAAGCTTTTGCCAAGTAAATTTCACTCAGCGCAGCATAGCGTTCTTCTCGGCTACTATTTTCGGACAAGCTCTGAATTTTCTTTAAACAATCATCAAAATTTTGCAGGCAAGTTTTTTCATCTTCTTTGACCAAATACAGTAAGTTTTGGGTTTGATGACTTAAGGTGCCGTCGGTCAAAATACTTTCATTCTTACTTTTTAAAGCATTGCTTAAATTACTTTCTTTTAAATGAATGACCTGACAACCACTGAGCAAAGCCATTATTGTTATGATTGAATAATGGTAAGACTTTGTCATTCTGCCTTCCTTAATCGAATGTATTCCCCATCTGGTCATTATGCCTGTAAAGCAATGAACGAACAATTTCGACTCCGCTTCCGTCTTCCTTTATTTCAAAAAAAAGCCTGAACTCATTTTAATTCAGGCTTTTTGTTATTTTTTCAAATCAAGCTTGGTTGAACTTTTGCTTTGAAGCTAAATAAGAGAAATACAAAATTGGTAAGATAAACGGCGCTACACTCCAGAAATCAAAATAGACATAGAGGATCGCTCCCAAGAAAGCACCAATCACAAAACCAATTACAATACTGGCACTTTTTAGAAAGCTGGCCCGATTGGCTGCATTATTGTTTTTAAGTAAGTTGGCAATATCAATCCCAAGCTGGGTAGTGTTGCCTGTCATCATAGTGCTTGGGCTAATATTTTTAATAAGGGTTTTGCTTGAAGTATTACGAATAGCCAAAGCAATTAAACCCAGTCCTCCTGTTACTGCAACTGTTAGCGCATCCGGATCTTTAAATGGCTCGAAGTAAAGCCCTGCCACCATAAAGGCACATAGAAAAATAGCTTCAAATAAAAATAAATAAGACAGCGTTTTGTGCTTGACCTGACTGCGGTCAATCAACAGTTTGGTAATGACAACAGTCAAAATAAATAGTGGAATTGCTGCGAGCTTTATCCATAAACCAGAGCCACCTTTAACCCATGCTGCCCCTGCCAACACTAAGTTTCCCGTCACATGCGCGGTGAAAAAGCCAAACAATGCAATAAAGCCAATAGTATCAATTGCTCCACCCACCATGGTAAGTAAAACAGGATCTCGACATATTGCCCAGGTACTTTCTGTGTCTTTTTTAATTGGGGTATCTGTCATAAAAAATATCCTGTTAAATTAAAACTTTAAAGTAAGCAAGTTGTATATAAATGATTTAAAAATGAATAATACTAAAGCGTTTATGAAAGCAAAAAATCATGTAAAAAAATAGGGTGCGTAATGTCGTAACACTGTCTTTAAAATGGCAACAATCAAAATTGACTATTTTTAAAACACTAAACTGTTCTCCTCCTCAAATCAATTTGACCTCCAAAACTGTTCTAACTATGATGAAGCCGCTAGTTGACATCAACTGGTTTTGGACCTGAAAAAGTTATGCCAAAATATGGATAATCAATAACAACAATCACGAGTAGATATATGTCACTTTATAATTTTTCAGTTTTTTTAGGGGGATTATTATTTGTATCTGTTGCCTTCGCGGGTCAAAAAAACAGTCCTCATCGTGATTTCTATTTGAAATGTATTGCTGCTGGTCACAGCCGTGCAAGCTGTACATGCATTTATCATCGTTTAGAACGCCAATACTCCCCTAAGCTCATGCATAAACTTGGAAGTTTGAGTTTACAAAGTCCTGAAATACCGCGTGATTTTGTAAAATCCATGATGCGTACCATGCAAAAATGCCAGTCATAATTTTATTTTTTAAGCCACATCCACGCCAATACCCCAGCCATACATAAAATTGCTGGATAGACAAACCACGGATGCGGAATGGTCCAAATCATCAGTCCCGCAGCCAGACTCATACTTAAGGTCGAGATGTATTTCGCCTTTTTGGGAATACGACGATGTTCTTGCCACTCACGAATGAGTGGGCCGATATAGCGATGATTTCGAAACCATTGATGGAGTTTTTCAGAACCTCGAGCAGCAAAGAAAACCGCCAAAATCATAAAGTCGACAGTGGGTAAACCCGGAATAAAAATACCCAATATGCCAAGCGCAATACACAACCAAGCCAAACCAATAAACACCCAACGTGCCCAAACAGAACGGGAAAGCTTACTGACTGGTTGAGCGGGTGCTAACGACTGCTCATGTTTTACGATTACATTTACTTGATTGAGTTTATCCATATCGGGTATTCCCTTTATCCACTTTTTATTATTTCAATTCATCAAGCTGATCAAGCGCTTGACCAAAATATCCAAAGGCATCTAACGCTCCTTGAACAACTCGGTCTTGCTGGGTTTGGTCAAAGCCTGCTTCATCAAGTGCTTGTACAAAACGTTTCCAAACTTTAGCGCGCCCTTCGGGATAGGCCGCTAAATTACGCGCAGCAAACGTTTCAGAAAAACCTAAATGCTTTTGAGCTTCTTTAAATAAAAATGCAGCCCCTAAAGTTGAACCTTCAGACACATAAATCCAGCCTAAAGCTTCGGGTAGCTGTACGTTTTCACTCTGTAATTGCTGCCCGTTGGGTTGAATACCCAAATCATTTAAATCGGCAAGTGCTTGTTTTGAGCGGCCACGAATGTCTAAGTCTGGAATCAGGCCTGCTACCCCTTCTTTCTCAAAAAGATGTTCAATTTCACGCTGAAAGTAATATTGAGACAACGTAAATTGCGCGTATTTTTCTTTACTTGAAAACACCTTTGCCTCTGACATTAATTGATGCATACGTTCGTGTTCAGCAGCAGTTTCTTGTTTCAAACGTAAAGACAAGCTGTTGCTAATGATTTGGTCTGTAGATGAGTTCATCATCTTTCTCCTGCAAAATGGATATCGCTCATCGGTTAACGGCCCCGATTGAGTTTGAGTTGGACTGGAAAATCCACAACAATGGTCACGGCTCGACCGTTAATTTTGTGGGGTTTAAATCTGGATTTACGTGTAGCTTGCATGACCCGTTCATCAAGGCTTTGAATGCCTGAACTTTGACGTAATTGGATGTCAATTGACTGCCCTTTTTCATTAATGCGAATTCGAAGCTCAACCAAACGATTTTGT
The DNA here is from genome assembly GCF_000163635.1 of Acinetobacter sp. SH024. Lineage (NCBI taxonomy): Bacteria > Pseudomonadati > Pseudomonadota > Gammaproteobacteria > Moraxellales > Moraxellaceae > Acinetobacter > Acinetobacter sp. SH024. Next base: position 1,174,063 of record NZ_GG753600.1, read on the forward strand.
TGTTTTAACTCGCGGTCATCGTAGTCAAGCCCGCCAAAACTCAGCACATCCACACTACTCACCTGAACAACATCATCGTGTTCAACTTGAGTGCTCGGTGCTTTGGAATATTCTTGCTGCATTGCGGGTGTTTTGATACCGCCACTTTTGGTTTCGCTATTGGTGTTTTGTAGCAAATGCTCAGTTTGCGTTTGTTCAAGGTCTGTCGAACTCAGTTTTTTATCGTTATGAGCCACTCGCCTTTCTGTAGGCTGCGCTGCTTGAGACGAAGCTAGATTGTTTAAAGTCATTTTGGGTTGTACTTGCTGTTTGTCATTTAAATTATTTTGCACAACCTCTTTAGGGGCAGCTTTTGACACTAATGTTTGGACATTGGTAGGCGATTTTTTTGATTCTTCAGGTACTGAAGAGACTGAACTGTTTAACGTAGATTGAGGCGTTACACTTTTTTTAGGTTGGCTTTCGATCTTTTCAGCCGATGGCTTTTTAGCAGGCGCCAATGACACAAAACTTACTTTTAAGGCATCTACTTTGGGTGTTGCTTTAAAAGTATAAGGTTCAATTAAATGACTCAGCATCCAGACAGCAAATACATGCAGTCCAATCACCACCACTACGGTTAAGCACTTATAAAAGTGCTTCGGCCCTTGTGGTAAAGGCAACATAACCATCGGCTTATGTGTAGGGAATAAAGATTTTGATTTCATGGCTTATTCCCTAAAAACGATGCTCAAGCTTGAGACTAATGTTGTGTTTATCGTAGGAATACAGCCAATCAACATTGCTTTTATTATGGTTATAGCGATAGGTTAAATTAGGCGTCATGCCATAAAACTCAAAGCGCGGCATTTGCACAACAAGGGTATAGTTTTGTTCAAAATCATGACGACGAGCTAAGAAAGTTTCTGCGTATTTATCAAACAGGCGCCAACGATAAGAACTCAGCAAAGTGGTATTAAATCCTGTACTCCAAGATTTGCTTAAGCCCAATCGCACACCTTGCTGTTGGTAGGCAGCCATGTATTTTTCTTGGGTCGAATGGTCGAGCACATCTAGACCACCAAAAAAAGTCCACTGGTCTGGAAAAATCTTCCAGAAAGTAGCAAAAGCTGAGCTTTCTACCCCATCTAGGGTTTTATATTTCTGATAATTTAAATCTTTACTCTCAGCCTCAAGCTTGAAAGCTTTATCTGCAGAGATAAAATGCATCCACTCGGCACGCGCACCCCAGGCATTGTAAAGACCATCATTGCCATAACGTTTATGTTCAAATAGCGGACTCACCCCAATTTGATTTTTTAAGTCAAAGTAGCTGTAGCCTGCATTAATGTTAATGGTAGATTCATTAAATGCCGCGTGGTCGTTATAGGACTGTCCAAACGCCAGTGCACGTAAAGCCATGCCATGATGCCCCTTAATCGCATAGCGTTTAATCAGACTGGCTTCGTAATCTAACCCCGTTGCCGATTCAGCTTTAGGGGTCCCACGGGTAACTTGCTCAATTGGGATAATATTACCGTCACTATCTTTGCCATAAAGCGTCCATGTTTTGCTTTGTTCAGACGAACTATTTAAATTACTAACATAGGTATAACCCGCTGAAATCGAGCCTTGCCAAGAGTCTCGTTTTTTTAATGCTTGGACAAAGGTATTCACTGTTGTTAAAACCCCAGAAGGAATAACAGCGGGATCACTTTGTTTCAGTTGGTCTTGAATGGAAATAAAAAGGCGTGCTGCTTCCTTATTTTTCTGTTGTTCAAACAGCACGCGCGCTAACTCAAGTTCACAAATTAAATTATGAGGTTGTTGTTTTAAGCTGCTTTGAAATTTTTGTTCAGCCAATTTCAGTTGACCCTGAGAACGTGCAACTGCCCCTTCGGCAAAGTCGGTTAAAGCCCGATCGTAGCCAACATATTTTTTATAATGTTCTAAATAAACCGTGGCTTTGAGCCACTGTTTTTGCATGACTGCCAAATATAACGCCTTGGCAAGATCATTCGGATTTTGCTCAACACTATATTCTTGTCCATTAATTTGAAGTTTTGGTAATTGCTCGGTACTACGAATGGTTCCCTGCTCGTGAAACTGGCGCTGTTCTTGTAAAAGTGTTTGGTCCAAGCTTTGATTGAGACGAAGCTGTGTGTCTTCGTCGGCATATAAAAATGGACAACTCAACAATGTCAGACAGCACAAAAGCGTTCGTTTCATAAAACAATAAACCTGAAGCAACCAAGCAAAAGCCCAAAAACAAAAGGAACCTACATATTTAGATTCCTTTTGCATTGATTAATTTTTAGCACCGCCAAATGCAGTGTTGTAAGACACGTTATCAAACTGGGCAATACCCGCTAAAGCCGAAGCATTTGCACCGAAGAATTGACCTTGAACTACACCAGAGTTGTCGACACCAGCCGTACCATTAGCCGTTGCCAAACCTGCAAACGCAGCAGTACCTGGGTTAAATGCCACACCATCTAGGCTTAATGATGAAACAGCCGTACCAGTTCCTGTAAGCGTTCCTTCAAGTGTACCAGCGCCATAATTTGCCGTGAACGTACCACTTAACAGATTGCTTCCAGAACCGTTAATCCCTGCAACGGTATAGGTTGCAGTACCCGCGGTTGGAACAGTGGTATTGGTGTTATCACCCGCGTAGTAAACGGTATGGCTCGCGCTTGCCGGCGTGTCGCCCGCTTTCCACCATTCACCAAAATAGACTTCCTGTGTGCCCACCTGACCAAAGTTAAAATTACCTAATGCACTGTGTGAAGGTGGCATTGCAGACACTGGAATATGTGAAATATTAAAGGTTTTGCTGCCAACCGTTACATTGGTGTTACTCGTTCCCTGAGCAGCAAAAGCCTGAGCCAAACCTTTTAACGAACTAAAACCTGTAAAAGCGTTATATGGTGCACCCGCAGCTTGAACCGACACCGCTGCTACACCACCCGGATGGCTTGCATTGGCAGCAGCACCGATTTTGATGTTACTTTCATTACTCGAAATACCATCAATTCCTGCATAAGCAAATGCAGTTGAACAAGCAACGAGACCCAAGAACAATTGAGAGATTTTCATTTGTTGTTACTCCATCTTTTTTAAAACTAAGTTATTGTTTAATTTAAAATAACGATTTCGCTATTTTTTAGTTTATTGAGTAGGCCCAGCTGCAAACCTACTCTCTTCTTGTAAATAATAATCATTCAAACTTATTATTTACCGTTACCTGACTCCCTTTTATGTATGTGTAGAGGGAATCAAATTCTGTTTAAAATTTGGTGGTCCAACTAATTTTCATCGTTCGGCCGGGTGCGGCCATGGCACTACGAGTTAAAGGATCGATATAAAACTGGTTAGAAAGATTACTGCCGACAAACTCAACCGTGTTGTAGTTATCGAACTGATAACGCGCATAGGCATCAAAAATCCACGTGTCATCCCAAGCCAAAGGCACATTGAGGTAATAGCCTTTATTGACGCTAGCATCATTGTTTTTGCGTAGCGGGCTTTCATAAGCTTTATAGAATGTTGCGCGTGCACCGAGCTCTAACTTTTCATCAAAAAAGCGTGCGCCAAGCAAACCGTGGAAACTCAGTTCAGGAGTGGCCATTGTTACCAAGTAGCCATTTGGGAAACCGTCATCGACACAACGCTGATACGGTTCGCGGAACTCAAGGCCCTGCTCGGTTTGAACCGTGCCGCCTAAAATCATTTTGTTAATGGCACTATTGGTGTCACATACTTCATTTTTTAAGTTATAGGCCACGCTCAAGTCTGTGAAAAAACCGCCATTATCAAAACGACTTTGTAACTCTAGACCTGATAGCTTTTGCTCATCCATATTGGTAAAAATAAGGTTTTGGTCACGCTCAATCACATTTTTGGTTTTGTTGTAGTAATAGGCGAGCTTAATGTCGGCATTGCGCGCTGTGCTAAACCAATCACGCATGTCATAGACATACCCTACTTCGTAGTTAAAAGCGTGTTCAGGTTTGATTGCTTGATATGGCAACATGGCAGAAAAACCGACAGTGCTTTCAAACAAACTTGGTAAGCGATATTCCTCTGCATAGCGTGCATAGATTCTGCTGTTTGGCGTAAGGTGAATTGAGGCACCTAACTGCGGTGCCCAGCCGCTATCTTTAACTTTGTCGGCAGACTCAACTGGAACTTGGTCTACCACCGACATAAAATTCCCGCCAGTTACGACGTACTTTTGGCCAGAGGCATTGAGCTGGTTTAAAGGATTATCGGCAAGCGACAATTGCCCATTCGCATCGGCTTTCCAGGTCAGCGTATTTTTCTGTGACCAGATCATGTTATATAAAGTGCTCTCAGATGCAGGTACAGTGTCGAGCTGCCCATCCCAATCAGGATTTTTTGTGGCATAACGCTGTTTTAAAACATTGATTAAACGCTGCTGAGTCGAGGTGTAACTCTCAGGCATGGTCTGATATTCAAAGGTATATTCTTTAAGCCTACTTTTTTTGGTAAACAGCGGATTTAAACTCGGGTCAATCTCGCTCTGCAAAGACTTATTTAAAAAGTCATCAACAGCCCAATATGAACGATAACGCATGCCCGCATCAAAACTTAACCAAGATAGCGGTCTATAATTAAAGTTAAAGTCGAATGTTTTTTCCTCACGGCGCCCTGCTCGTGGCAATGCTTGATAGAGCGAATAACTTGGGCCAAATTCGCCATATATATCGTCAGATGTCAGCTTTTCTTTTAAGAAACTTCCACCGAGTGTCAAATCAAGCTGGTCTAACAAACGGGTTTTATTGCTGACCGTAATGCCTTTACGCGTATTGTCAGAATGGCTTATCGCCGTGTTAATAATGGTGTTATCTCGAAAATCGATTGTGGTTGGCCATCCACCACGTGTGTAGGTCTGGCTTTCGGTGTCGGTTTGCCAAATGTTGGCGTAGAAATCAATCCAGCGATTATTCTCAGGCTTAAACTTATATTCGAAGCTATAAGCTTTAAAGTGAATATTGCTTAAAGGCCACTGCGGAACACCCAAGTCAGGCGTAATGCCCCAAACAATTCGAGATGGCATAATTTCACCAAAAATATTTTTGGTATCTCGGTAGGTCAGTTTAAGAGTCTGGTTATCGGTTGGGCGATAGGTCCCTTTTAACAACCACGACTCCATATGGCTTGAAGTGTTGGGAACTTCATCTCCCGGTTGATAGGCATAGGCAAAGTAAGGAATAAAATCGAGGCTACTGTCTGGCGTCGCTCGTTTATAGTAGCCCGCGCCATGTGTACCCGAAAAATAGTTGCCGCGCTCACGTACTGCATAAACTGCCAGTAAATCGAATTTGTCTTGCTTGGTGGCAATTGCCAGTCGGCCCGCTAAGTCATCGCCCGAAAAATGAGAGTTATCACTTCTGGTCCGGTTCTTTTTATAAATATCGGGGTCATATTTTGACCCGTTCATGTCGATCCAAGGCGTTGTGGCATCGTAGTTTTGGCCCACTTTACTCATATCTGGCAAAGATGGATCGATTGAGTTAGTTGAGCCTTCTACTTTTAACTCTGCACCAAAAGACTTACCCGGACGAACAATGTCATCGGCCTCTAGCGTTTTAACTACCACACCACCACCTACAGAAGTTGTCGTATTGCGCTCTAAAGATGGGCCTTTAATGACTTCAATGCCCGCAATGAGATTGGGGTCGATATAGTTTCTGTTATTTACCCCGTTGTAGCCACGCCACACGGCAATCGACTGTTCAGTGCCATCAATAGTTAAAGGCACACGACCAACACCCTGCACACCACGTACACTTGGGTCGAGTGCGCCACTGTTACGGGCATCACCGCTATAGACTCCCACCATACCTTGTAAAACATCGGCTGGGTTGGTTCCTTTAAAGCGTTCGACATAGTCTTTGCCCGCATAGACCGAAGAACGGTTTGCGTCATAAACTTTGTTATAGCCTTCTGTGTCACGGTCTTCTTTGCCGTACACCACAATTGGCGTAAGTCGTACCGACGCATCTTCTTCAATTACAGCACTACTTGGCGGCAGACTAGCGGTCTGGACCTTAGCGGGAGTGACTCGCGGCATAGATTTTTTGGTGAGTGTGTAGCCCTGCCCAACTTTTACAGCATTAAATTCGGTTGCTTTTAAAAGCTGCTCAAAACCTTGTTCGACTGCAAAGTTACCTTTTAAGCCTAGGCTATGTAGCCCTTGGAGTTGTTGGGCATCCATTGCAATTGAAGTACCCGATTGTTCGGCAAACTGATTCAGTACGTTAGCAAGACGGCCCGCAGGAATGTTATAGCTTTTAACCCCAGCTGTTTCTGCATAAGCCTGCTGCATAGGAAGTACAACAAGCCCACCCATCGACACAGCATGTATTGCAAACGCCAGTGTTGAGAATCGAAAAATCGATCGATTCCGCTTTTGCCCTGTTCCCGCTTTTTTCATTTGCCCCGCCCCAGTAAATCGTAATAAGAATCATTCAATACAACAAATTAAAATGATCCATATTTATTGCTTCTACTTACTATGACGAACGACTTTCAAAAAAGTGGAACCTAAAATCGAAAATAAATTTAATTTTTTATTATTTTAAAGAAACCATGACCACAAACGGCGTGATTTGCTTAATTTTCAGGTCTGGAAAAACCGTAGCCAAAAGCTTAAGCGATTCTGTGGTTTGGTCTAAAGGTAATACCGCATTGACCCGCACGTGTTGCAGTGCCGCATCATTAAAAATAATTTTGCCTTTGTAGTTGCGGTCTAGCTCTTGTAACACTTGATTCAGCGGCAGGTTTTCTACCATAAGCTGATGCTTTTGCCATTTTTGTTGTTCGTTATAAACATTCAGTTCAGGCAATTTTTGTACGCCATTTTGGTCCATTTTAATGGCTTGACCTGCCTCGACAATAGCCTGACGAGTAGCGTGCAATTGAGTGGTTTTAACTTGCGTGGCTTCTACTTTTACCTTCGAGTGCAACATGTTGAGTTCGGTTGCCGAAGGGTCATAACTGACGCTAAAAGCTGTGCCGAGTGCCTGAATTTGTCCATGACTGGTTTTGACCAAAAACGGTCTAGTTTTATCTTTGGCAACATCGACATAAATTTGACCTTGCACCAACTCAACCACTCGCTGGTTGGTTTTAAAATCAAGATTGACTGCGCTTTTACCACGTAAAATTAAACGTGAACCATCTGGTAAGGTTTGCGTGGTCCACTGCCCCGATTGTCCTTGAATATCGGCAGTCACATAGGCCACAGTGGTGTCAGTTAAATAAAATAACGCCCCACTCATGGCAACAAACACAACGGCAAAAGCTGTTCCTGCCCGCAAATGTTTATAGGCTTTGCCTGAGTTTAGGCCAGCTTTAAGGGCAACTTTAGTGACTTTTTTATGTCCGCTGGTTTGGGAAAGTTTTTGAATTGACCCAATGCACTGTTCAATATCGGCAGCCACTTGACGGTGTTGCTCACTGGTTTTTTTCCACTCTTCAAATTTTTGCTTGGCGTTTTTTCGTGAGCTTTCATCATCCGAACTCAGTTGAACAATCCAATGCGCGGCTTCTTCAACCAACTGGTGATGTTTGCTTTTATCCATGGCCATTTAAATGCAAGCGTCCATGTCTTGTCGGTTTTGGTAGCACTGAATTAAACAGCTCGCCAAATATTTTTGAATCATTTTGGTCGACACATTTAAACGCTCGGCAATTTCTTTATGGGTATAGCCTTCGAGATAATGCAAAATAAAAGCTTGCTGTGCTTTATCAGAAACTCCTTCGAGTGCTTTACAAAGCTGGTTAATCGCTTGAATAATTTGCATTTGGTCTTCGGGTGACGCCACTGCATCAAGCATATATTCCATTTGACTCAAGCCATCTAAATAAGCTTGTTCAATGCGTTTACGGCGCACTTGGTCAATGAGCAGATTTTTAGCAATCGAGGTTAAATAAGCACGCGGTTCCTTAATGCCGAATAGCTCGTCTCGGGTTTGTAGCAGTTTAATAAATATGTCCTGAACCAGATCTGCGGCCTGATCAGTATTACCTAATTTTTGTCTCAACCATTGGTGAAGCCAGCTTTGGTGACTTCTATATAACTGATCTACAAGCAAAGAAGTTTTGTTCACAGCAATTGGACTCAAAACAAGGAACCCACAAATGATAATAATTATCATTTAAACAAGTCAAGCAATAATTCAAGTAAAACTTAAATCACTGTTTAATAAATTGAATTAATTATCCGCTCGCTTTGCTGCACTTTTCTTAAAGCAAATCGGCAAGATTTCTAATTTCTTCCATTACCGCCTTACACGCAGGTGTTAAATAGCCGTGCTTAGAAATAGACAAAGAAATGTAGCGCTTGAGTGCGGGGTTAATAATTTTTGCGGCTTGAATTGAGGTGTATTGGCTGGCTTTTTTTAAAGCTTGCGGCCCCAGCATGGTGTACATGCGAGATTCGGAAACCAAATGCGTTTGTAAACTAATCGAGTCGGCCTCAAACACAATATTTAGCTCTACCCCATTTTCATAAGCCATGTGGTCTAAAAAATTGCGCCAGTTACTTGGCCTGCAAAACGTGACCAGTGGTAACTTACTTACCTCTTTAAAGTCGACTTCATTGGCCTGAGTTAACTCATCACCTTCGCATCCAACCAAATAAGTATCGGCTTCGGTAAGGTAAACATCGCCTTGTTTAGGCGTTGGATTAAAGGGATAAAGTATGGCTAAATCGACGCTGCCATCTTCAAGCCATTTTTCCAAATGCACCCCTTGCCCTTCACGCACCGACAGTTTAATTAAGGGATATTTCTCTTGAAGCACTTTATACAACGTTGATAACAATGGATGTGCAGTAGACGGCAAACTGGCAATGCGAACCGTCCCGATCGGTGTATCGGTCGAATGTAAAATTTCATTATTGAGTTGGTCGGTTACGTTTAGCCATGAACGAATTTTAGGAAGTAAATGCTGACCTAAATCGGTGAGTTCAACGCCGCGTCCAGTTCGGTTAAATAAACGACCACCACATTGCGCTTCAAGCTCGTTCATTTGCCGACTGATTTGCGGTTGGTTGGTGTTATGCAGCATCGCGACTTTGCTTAAGCTACCGAGTTCCACCGCGTCTAAAAATATTTTCCATAATTCATAATTCATCGATTCTTCCTAAATCGTAAATAGGCAGTATTTTGAGCCATACATTTTGAGTATAACTGAAATTCAAGAATTGGTAATTCCTACATAGCTCACCTATTTCTATACTCCAATCATGTTCTCTACAACACGATTTAAGTCAGATTAAGAACCAGAGAATATTTAATTACACTATATAGGAAGTACGATTATGAGTTTAGATTTACGTGGATTAACCCCAGCACCTGTGACTCCTTTTACCCGTGATGGACAAGTAGACCATAATGCAATTCAACGTTTAGGTTCATGGTTAGGCAGTATTGATGGTGTGAAAGGCTTGGTTGTTCTTGGGCATGCAGGTGAAGGAACATTCTTGTCGCAAAAAGAACAAATGCAGGTCATCGAAAGCTTTGTTAAATCGGTAGATGACAAAATTCCGGTAATCGCAGGGATTACACTCGAAGGTACTTCGGTTGCAGCAGAAGAAGCAAAACGTGCAGTCAGCGCGGGTGCTTCGGCAGGTTTGATTTACCCTTCACACGGCTGGTTGCGTTTTGGCTATCAAAAAGGCGCACCGCAAGACCGCTATAAAGCGATTTATGAAGAAAGTGGTTTGCCATCTATTTTATTCCAATATCCAGATGCAACGAAGGCCACTTACGACCTAGAGACTCTACTCGATATTTCTGCACAGCCAGGTGTGTTTGCCATGAAAAATGGTGTACGTAACATGCGCCGCTGGGATGTCGAAATTCCGATTATTCGCCGTGAACGTCCAGACTTACAGGTGTTGACATGCCACGATGAATATTTGCTTCACACCATGTTTGATGTAGACGGCGCTTTGGTTGGCTACGGCAACATTGCCCCTGAACTTTTAATTGAAATGATTAAAGCAGGCAAAGCCAAAGATTACGCCAAAGCACGTGCTATTCACGACCAATTATTACCAGTGACTCGCAATGTCTATCACCGCGGTTCACACATGGAAGGCACAGTCGCGCTTAAACATGCACTGGTTGCTCGCGGAATTTTGGACCATGCCACTGTGCGTTCGCCTCTGCTTCCACTGGCAGATGGTGCTGAGCAAGAAATTCATGATGCAATGCGTCAAGCTGGAATTGGCAAGGTCGATTTAACCCAAGCCGTTGCTTAAATTCTATTCGGGCTAGCATGTACGCTAGCCTTTTTTTCCTGTACGCTGCCTGAGGCCAAACATCGGGCATGTCTCTTAAAAACAATAATAAAAAGCATGCAAACTGTGGTGAACAGGTAGTGCGAAATAGAACAAAAAAACTACGAGGAATGTAGTAATAAGGAGATAGAAGATGACAAATCTAGCGGATGTAGAACAAATTAGTCATCATCAAAAAAATGCGGAAATTATTGCAAGACTTGAACGGTTACCCGTCACTGGTCGGTTGCAATTTATGCGAATTACCATTGGTATAGCGACTTTTTTTGACGCTTATACTGTTCTAGCAATTGCCTTTGCTTTACCCCAACTCATTACCGAATGGCACCTGACGCCTGCCTATGTCGGTGCGATCATTGCTGCGGGCTATGTCGGGCAACTGGTCGGTGCAATCTTTTTTGGTTCTCTTGCCGAAAAAGTCGGTCGTTTAAAAGTACTGTCTTTTACCATTTTACTGTTTGTGGCAATGGACATTTCCTGTCTGTTTGCGTGGAGCGGAATGTCGCTGTTAATTTTCCGTTTCTTACAAGGTGTTGGAACAGGTGGCGAAGTGCCTGTTGCGAGTGCCTACATTAACGAGTTTATTGGTGCAGAAAAGCGCGGTAAGTTTTTCTTGCTCTATGAAGTTTTGTTCCCACTTGGTCTTATGTTTGCAGGCATGGCGGCATTTTTCCTGATGCCAATTTACGGCTGGAAAGTCATGTTTATTGTGGGACTAATTCCATCTTTACTGGTCATTCCTTTACGGTTTTTCTTGCCTGAGTCACCACGTTGGCTTGCTTCCAAAGGCCGCTTTAAAGAAGCCGATCAAGTCGTCAAAAGCTTTGAAGACGGTGCCATCAAAAGCGGTAAAACTTTGCCTGAACCTGTGGTTAAAGAAATTAACCCGCAAGGCATGGCAAAAACCGACTGGCGCGAGCTGTTCCGTGGCATTTACCGCAAACGTACCTTTACCCTGTGGGGCATGTGGTTTTGCGTGTATATGGTGAACAATGCCATGGTGACTTGGCTGCCATCTCTCTACAAACAACACTTTGGTCTGTCGCTGCAAACCAGCTTAGGTTATGGCTGGATTACCTCGGGCGTGGGTGTGATTGCCTCTATTATCTGTGCGTTAATGATTGATAAAGTCGGCCGCCGCCCTTGGTACAGTGCAGCGTTTTTCTTGGCGATTATTCCACTCATGAGCCTCTCGGTTTTAGGCGCTAAATCGGCCATGGAAGTTGTAATTTTCGCAACGATTAGCTATGCCATTTTGCAGACCATTTCATTCTCTTTATACCTTTACGCTGCCGAACTTTACCCAACTCGCCTACGTGCGATGGGCATCGGGTTTAGTACTGCTTGGCTACGTGCCGGCTCTGCAATTGGGCCTGTTATGGTGGGTCTCGTAGTTGGTGGCTATGGCATTCAATATGTGTTTAGTGTGCTTGCCGTTGTGGCACTCATTGGTGGCCTTGTGACCTTCTTGTTTGCCATTGAAACCAAAGGCCAAGTGCTCGAAAAACTCTCTCCTTAATTCATCCATTTCATAAAAAGCTTGCCTAACCTCAGCGTTAGGCAAAGGGCTTATTCATGCTTAAAAAAGGAATTTAAAATGAATAAATATTTGCTATGGGGCTGTATTGGTTTAAGCAGCGTGAGCAACGCATATGCAGAGCTTCCTCAAGAATTTGGCAAGTTAGAATTAAAACTTAATACCCGTTACTGGAACGATGAAGGCACTGCCCACCCCACGCTTGCCAACCCTTCGCCTTCATCGAGTGAATATGAACAAAGTGCCTTAGGGCTTGAGTTAAATTATCAGTCACCTTACTTGTGGGACTGGCTTGGGGTAGATGGCTCACTCTATGCAGTCACCAAGTTGTTTGACTCTGGCAAGCCGAGCGCTCAGCTTTTAGAGGTCGAAAATAACGGCAAACTCGACCAAAACTTTGCAACTTTAGGCCAGTTCTACATCAAAGCAAAACTAGGCGATAAAGGCGAAATTAAATTAGGCCGCCAGTTACAAGACTCACTCTTGCTTAAAAGCACCAATAACCGCGCGGTGCCCGACACTTTTTCGGGTGCGAGTGGTCAGTTTCAACTGAATGATCAGCTACAAACTTACATGGCTTACTATGACCGCTGGAAACCGCGCAGCATGGACTCTTTTGAAAAACTGGTGACTGAAAATGATGAGCGCATTGATTATGTCGGTTTGCTTGGTGCCAAGTATCAATACAAAAACTGGAGCGTAAATGCTGAGTATTTAAATAGCAAAGATTATTTAAAAAAGTACGGGGCGATTGCTCAATATAAATTGCCCTTGCATGGCTTGGTGTGGACATTTAACACGGGTGCTCTTTTCTCGCGTGACGATGGCAAGCTGTTTAAATGCGGTGCCGAAACCGAGTTGGACTGTGTAAAAGGCCAAGACGTTAACAACCGTGGTAATGGTTATTTTGTAGATGTAAATGTGGCCAAGAATAATATTGAAGGGGGCATTGCCGTTTCAAAGTTTGATGGTTTTTGGATTGAAGATAACTTTGCCGTGCACTCCGCCCGCAACTCGGTTTTAACGCAAGACCACGGCACCAACCCGTTTCCGACCTCTGCTACCATTGGCCCTGACTTTACCAATAACGATGAAACCGCCGTTGCCCTTCGGTTGAAATATAACTGGAAAGACTATGTGAAAGGTTTAAAAACCGAAGCGAAGTATATTTATGGCTTTGGCGCTCACCAAAGTAACATCAGCAGTGATATTGAGGGTAAAGAGCGTTACTTTGACTTAACATTAAGTTATGCCTTGCCGTGGGTGAAAAACTTAGATGTGCGTTATTCATTTTTACATTATGAGTCAAAGTTTGAAAATGCAAACCTAGGTGAAAAAATAAATGGTATGTCTCGGAAAGATTGGGACCAGCACCGTGTATTTATTAATTACCGTTATACATTTTAAGAGCAGGCTAAACGTTTAGTTTAGCTTTATTATTTTTATTAATTTACGGCTTTAAATATATTAACTTTTGAGTTTAATTAAAATATAAATTTATATTTAAAATTTTTATAATATTTTATTTAAATTGAATTGACCTGTTAAAAACTTATGATTATTATGGTCCCGCTGGCCTACATTGCCAGTCGGTTTTGACAGACCGAGTATACAGCGTATCAGGTTTATACTTCCTGAGTATCAGACTTGTGCGCAACCTGCACCTCCCCCTTACCGTTGCGGTAGGACGGGAGGGGGACGCGCTTGCGCGTGCTGGTGTATACCCAGTCTGTCAACCCCTTCTCGTTCTACCACCCAAATCAATTGACGGTGATTTTTGGTGGTAGAGCTCCATAAATTTTTAGGAGTTAACCATGACCTTTTTTAGATTAATCCCCTCTCCCTTATAAACTTTTTATTTATTTAAAATTTGGGTTTTCTATTATCTAAATTTTCAAATTTATAAATTATTTTTATTTTAAAATTTAAGTCATTTTATTTTATTGCTTTTATAGGCAGGTTAACTATTGCCTTTAAAAAATGATTTTAAAACTTAAATTTAGCGGTTTATTTTTTCTCATTGATATATCCCCAATCATTACGAGAATAATATGAAATTTTATAAAACTATTTTGGTTTTAGGCCTTGTGATCGGTGATTACAGTGTTTCGGGTTGTGACCTCCACACTCAACAGGATTTTGAAAAAATTTGCCTGTCTGGTGGGCACAGCCAAGCCAGTTGCAACTGTATTTACCAACGGCTTGAACAAGTGTATTCGCCTAAGCTCATGCAACGTCTAGAACATGTCAGTTTGCAAAGTCCTGCTCTCCCACAGGACTTTGCCCCTACTTTTTTTAGCGTGATGCGGCGGTGCGATAAAGAAGACATGGGCTAAGCATTTGGCTTAGCTCCCTTATCTCTGTGTCGCAATGGTAAATGACTTTAAATCAGCGCAAAAAATTAAAGTTCTGTTGTGGCACGGGGGCCTGCTTATAAGAGAGTTTGGTTCAATTGTATCTTTCTCCCATTTCGACTACTCGAAATGAACTAGATTCGATCAATTGTGTGTCAGACTATAGAATAAAAAACTCTTCACTTGTGGAAATGAAGAGCTATAACTGAATACATATATAGTATCCAAAATCATCTATGATCTCTTTAAGTGTTTTAATTTAAAAAATTAATTACCCAATAAAAGAGATTTTTTAATTTAGTCCAAAGGCCATTACTAGAGTAATCATATTGATTAATGCCACAATATATACCTTTATCAAGGTCTGCTTCAGCTTCTAATAATGTTATGTGACCTTCTGAAGTCTTATTTGCGCAAATTCTTTGTGTATATGATTGGTCTGTTTCAAGAACAACATCATATGGAAAAGGCTCTTTAAATTCAGAAGATTTAATTTTAATACAGTTTTCTTCAATAATAGGCATTTTAAGATTCAAATAAGTTTTTGAATATGAAGAGTGAAAAGCATTAATTCCATCTACTTTACCCATATAAATTAAAGTCTGGTTTCCATATGCTTTATCATAACCCCCTTTTGTAAATACACACACATTATTGTTTTTAATTTTTACATATAATGTTGAACTGGGAGAAGCACTAACAGAACCACTCATAAAAATCAGTAAATACAATAATTTAATGCAAAGTACTTTTAATGTAATCCCCCCACTACTAGGTCTGAGGTTAAGCATCTGCGTAGTTTTATTTACAGCATTATAAATCATGGCATTTTTGAATAAATGTATTAGTGTTCTCACTTTTCTGTTCGGTAAGAACCTTATCTTTATACAAACAAAAACCTATAGTAGTGAATCCAACACTAGTGTTATTTAATCCTTGTTCTCCTAGCAACATATAGTAAGCATGTTTTTCTACAATTTCATTTGATTTATAGTTCTCCAAAATAATCTCTTTCATTTCTTTGTCAATTTCTTGAGAAACAAATAGTCGTTTGTAAGTCATACCATCTGATTCAAAGTTTTCATAGTCATTAATTTCATAATGATATACCAAAACTTTTTTATCTATCGGGAATGAGAAATAGAGATTTCCTTCATTTTTATAAATAACAATATCGGTTCTTGTTCTGTTATAGCTTGTACAACCCATAACTAGAAAAGGAATAAATAAAATAAGAAACTTATTAAGTGATTTCATATAAAATACTTTGAATTTTAAAGCTCTAAAATAAGCTAACTAACCAATAATAAAGATTTTTTAATTTAGTCCAAAGGCTATTGCTAGAGTAATCATATTGGTTTGTGCCACAATATGTACCTTTTTCTAGATCTGCTTTAGCATCTAATAATACAGTTTTTCCTTCGGAATTTTGATTTACACATATTCGTTGATTATACTCTTGATCAGTTTCAAGCCAAATCGAATAGGGCAAATTCTCTTTAAACTCTGATTTATTAATTTTAATACAGTTCTCTTCAATAATAGGCATTTTAAGATTCAAATAAGTCTTTGAATAAGAATCATGAAAAGTATTAATTCCATCCACTTTTCCCATGTAAATCAAAGTTTTGTCATCCGGTGTTTTATCGTAATCTCCTTTTGTAAATACACAGACATCATTGTCTTTAATTTTTACATATAGGGTGGCATATGGAGAGGCGTTAACAGTACTACTAATAAAAAGTAATAAATATAATAGTTTCATTAAAATTTTATCTTGTTAATAATAAATGATTACTATCAGGGTTAAAATTTTATTTATCTTTAGCATGACATTTTTCTATAAAATCTGAATCCTTCTCTCGGCTACTTTGTAATAGCACACTATTTCCTTTTATACAGAAACCTAGAGATTTTAGTCTAGCATTTAAATCATGATCATTTTCTTGAGTCATAACATAAAAATAAGCATGATCTGGTATAATGTTGTATTTTGAAATATTTTCTATTTTTATATGATCAACTTCTTTGTAGTATGAGTTTTCTAATACTTTTCTATACTCTGTTGGTCCATTTGGAGTTGAAAAATTATCTTTTTCAAAATCTTTAATTGCATAATTTTTAACAAAGATTTTATTTGGGAAATTGATAACTAAGCTATCATGTATCAAGCTTATTTTAAATTCTTCATTCTTATTTTTATTGAGCATAAAAATAATTGAAATTAAAAATAATGTTACTAAGACATATCCAACAATTTTTTTCTCTTTCATATCGATCTACTTAATTACTTCTCTTATTTTTGCTTCATAGACTGCTATTGTAGCCTGTAAGTTATTTCTATCTATATTGATTAAGTTTTTTCTACTAATAGCCTGTAAATTATTTGTTTTTAATGCCCAGTAATCTGCAAAAATTTCTGCTTGTGACTCTAGGTTGTAATTTACAAATTTCTTATTACTCTTATATCTGACATAGTCAGCCACAGTGTCGGCATTATGTATATTATATTTATATGGGTCCTTAAAAACTGTACATGCCTGTGCTATTCCCGCACTTATAAGTACTCTATTCTTTCTTTGATGTTGCCAAACATGCCCCATTTCGTGAATAAATAAATGTTTATAGCTTATATCTTCCTTACTATAATCCAATAAAAAATGTTTGGTTGGAATGAAAATATGTCCATTTGGAGTCACAAAAGTATCTTCATTCTGTAAATCAAATGGAAAAAAACTACCTTCTATAATTGTAACTTTAGAATAATCTATTGTATTTTTATAGACTAATTGGCATAACTCAATTTCCCCTGCTGTTAAAGTTCTCGTCCTTAATTTCAATTTGGCTAAGCTATCTTTCTTATTATTAGTAATTATTTTATCTAAATTATTTTCAAGAATACTAAAGCCCATTTTACTCTTCTCCATCTAAATCTGAGAAATATTTAATTTTGTCTTTAAAAAAGATTTCAAATTCAGAAACCTGTGCAGCATTCTGAGTTTCAAATCTTTCTGTTTTGCCATTAGAATCTAAAGTTCCCTCAATGACCTTTTCTCCAACTTTAAGTCTATAGCCTAATCCTGCAAAAAGCTCTGAAAAACTGTTATTGATTTCTACTTGAACTTGCTCATCAAATTTTTTATTAATAGATGAATCTTTTTGGTTGTCCTTTCCAGAATAAGGACTACCACTCTCTCCTACAACATGAGACTGTTGTGGTTGAATCGTTGCACCACATGATAATTTATCACCCACATATGCTACTGGTTTACCATCAAAAATCACATGGTCATGACTTTTAATAACTACTGACCAACACCTGCATTTAGGGCACATATGACCATCACCAGCTCTAACAAACAAGTTTCCCATCTGAGAACTTCTCGATTGTGTAGATGGAACAACTCCACCATGATCAGTAATAGCGTTGTGAATCGCAAAACCTTTAGCCATAGCCTACCCCTTAAAAATTAGTCATGACTCAAAAAGTTTTGAGGTAAGGCCTGATCTTTGTAAATTCTAATCGCAATAGTATTATTCGGAATCTCAATAATTTCATCCCCATTTTCTAATCGACTGCCCACTAGAGCTACCGGTGATCCATCAACAATACATGCTGTACCAGCACCAGAGATGATTTTGGAGGTTGTGCCATCTGCATAAATAACTTCATCTCCAACACGGGCAATAGATAATCCTTTAATTTTTGTATTAGTAGAAGATACATTAACTAAACCATCGTTCTGAGTTTTAGCACCATGTACAGCCACGTAGTAAATAATATGAGGTTTATTATCCCAATAGAGTTTTTCAGCATTAGAAATCTTTTGAATATCATTTTTTGAAAGCTTTTCTAATTGTTCAATAGGAAGGTCTTGTAAAAAAATAGGACTTGTCATTATAGTTCCTGCTCTAATTTTCAATACAATAATATCAAAACTTACTTAAACTAAAAAATAAGTTATATGTAACCATATAGGGTTAATATCTTAGAAAGTTATTTAAAATTTCAGAGTAAGTCATCTTTATGTCAATAGAAGATTTCTTTATGAAAGACTCCTCTTTTAAGAGATATCTTTTAATTAGTTTAGCCTATTCATGTTAATAATCGACCATGCCTATTAATGAGGATATATAAAAAAGTATTTAATTATCCGTATGATAGTGCTACCGTATCGCAGTTTATACGACAATATCAATATACACCGCCGCTCAGTAGTTTCTAGTCACGAGTAATAATATGAAGAAAACGATATTAATATTTTTAGCACCGCTTCTTTTGGTTGGCTTCAATGGATGTAAAGCATCTGAAAAAGAGGATGTAGATACATTTATTCAAAAGGACTTCAAGAATTACGTTACTGATAATAGAAAGTTGATTTTGGAAGCCAATAAAGACATAAAACAAGAACCAGCTCTAAAAGAGATCATTTTCAAAAATACTTTTGTAAAAGTAAGAACTGCACAAAGTCTACTGAATGATGAGTATGGTAATTGGTTAACTGGCTTAGATAAAAATAAGTTTGACTATACCGATCTCAACGATGTCTGTTGGCTGACCGTCTACATGCAAAACTATATAAATAATATGGATGAGCGATATAAAGCCAATATCACCGAAGACACCAAGAAAAGTGTTAAGCAACTATATGAAGCAAGAAATGAAATTATCAAGCTAAGAGATAGCAAAGACAAATCTCTAGCAACTTTTCAACAAGTTTGTAAATAATTGAAAATATTAATCAAATATTACTATATAAAGCTCCAATTAATAGGAGCTTTATATAGCTAATTTTATAAATTAGTTATAGCTAAATCTAGTTATTCCCTGCCTGAATAAGAAATGGTTAATTAATTGTGAAATCTAAACTTTGTATTATTTTATTGTCTCTTTTAACGGTAGCATGTAGCCAAGTCCGCCCTCAAAAACTTGGAATTACTGAAGCTGATATAACCCAAGCATATGAAGCATCACTCTATGCCCAGTTTAATCAGCTTTATTACACAAAATTCTTATATAAAGCAGCATACAATGAAGCTAACAAGGTAACTCAAACTAATGATCAGTTGCTAAGTTATGCCACTTTTTTAATGTATGCAGTCAATACAACTTACGATTCTTTAGACATAAAGCTTAATGATGACCTAGATTTGATGGCTTCGGGTCAAAAAAGTAAGATGTCAATTGATGCATTAGATTCATTATGTGTAAGTAATAAATATATTGAAAAATATATAAAACTTAAAGAAAAAAGCGGAAGTGAGATATCAGCTAAAGCGAAAGAACTTTCAAAAGAGGCTTTGTTACTTCAACCCAAAATTGAAAAAATCATTATGAAAACTGATTCGCCGTTAAATGATATTGAATGTAAAAAATTGATCTAAGCTAGAAAAAGCCCTGATTATTCAGGGCTTTTTCTAGAGAGAATTAAAGTTCTGTTGTGGCACGGGGCCTTGGGGATACCCAAATAACTAATTAATAACGAGTGATATATAACTTTACTTATCGGCCTTCTGAGTTCGTTCTACAGTAATGTATTCATTAGGAATGACTAGCTGCTTTTCAATATCCTTCACCTTATAAGAAATTAAAGTGCTTTTACCAATGCCTTGAAATAATACTTTAACATCTTTAAAAATAAAGGTTTGATACTGGCTCAGTTCTTTAGTAGTCGTTTTTGGTAATTCAATTAAATTGGCATAAGGTTCTTTGATATATAAAGTCGCTTTTTCTATTCTTACCCCAGTATTTTGCATAGTGGTATTAAGAAATACTTTACCAACATCACCAATAAGAATCAGGGGTACAAGCGGAGTTAAGCTAATAAAAAACACTATTTCTAAGCTATCTTTAATATGCGTTTCTAATCTCTTTAATTTTTTTATTGCAAATGTTTTAAGATGCTCACTTACATCAGGATCATCAACAATATCTGCTAGATTTTCAAATTTTATATTACATTCTTTAATCTTCAGCCGATTGATATAAAAAGGGTAATACGCAAAGGCAATAAAAAATACGGTAATACCTATGTATAGATTGACTTTCCAATGCAATAAAAATATGCCATGAATAACGTATAAAAGATAAAGAGAGCCAAATAATGTAATAATATTAATCTTTGGAAAAGGAAGTTTTTTCCCAATTTTAATATGTGGTGGTAAATACTTATCAACCCAGCTTAAGACAAGATATGTTACTGGTGCTAAGGATGCGCCAAAGATAAAAAGCATAAATCCTAATACAGTATAAGCAATAGAGAACGCGGTAAAAATCAGTAAGAAAATGAATGTATCGCCAAAGCTAATTTCTGAAGGGATATAGCCAATTGTTAAAAGGTATGCAACTAAGCACAACACTCCTATTGCAATTATCGCTTTAGTCATTGTCAGCGCAACTTCATGCCACTGCCCCAGATTACTTAAAAATCTCGTTATTAAGTTGTTCATTTGATCTAACCAAATTTTATAAATTTATTCAAAAATCAATGATTACCCTTTCTTAAATCGCTCCCCAGCGGAGTAATCATGTTTTGAAATTTCCCCAAATTTCAGAGTATGTCCCTGCATACTGTTTAGCTAGTTATTCCCTTGCGTATATACACATAATATTGCACTTTTTAAAAGACAAAATTGAAGTCATATGTTATAGGACTCTATTAAAAAAAATTACTATAACTTATCCCTACATCATTTTAAAAAATTTTATATACTTATTTTCCTTATAAGCCCCTATATTTTATTTAAATAAAATATAGGGGAGGTTCTAGATTACCAATTATCATTTTTAAGATTATTAATATAAACCAAAATATCTTTCACTATCATTTTTTGAATCGCACCAATAAAATTTCTCATAAAATTATAATCTATCTGTTGATTAATCACAGGAAGTGAGATTTTATCTTTTTGTATTTTTTTATGACTAATACTATCACCCCATGAGTATTTATACCCTAAGCTTTTTTTAATACAAGTCGCGATAAATAAATAATTTAATTTATCTCTATATGAATTTTGCTTTAGTTTTAAAGTTAAGTTATGACTATCATTTGAAAAAAAGTCTTTCTCTTGATACGTAACAACAAATGTTTTCCCCCCTATAAAAATACATCCGCCTTCTTCCAGATACTTTAAATCATAAGAAATATAACTACTTACACCATTATTTTCACTACTAGCACATAAGTACGGAATAATGCCACTATCTTGAATAATATCTCTCGATAAAATATTACTAGTATTCTTGATATTAAAAATATCTATTATATTAAAATCTTCAAATTTTAAATTTTCAAAATCTTTGAGAGCTTCTTTTTCTTCACTAGTTAAATCACAATCTTTAAAATCATTTAAATTTAAATAATCCTCAAGATCATCAATATATATTTTTCTTAGATCTGAAATAAAACTTTCTATAAATTCAAAATCTATCTGACTATCCTTTATTGGTAATTGAATCTTAAAATTTGAGTTTCTAAGTTTAGAGCTTGATAATTGAGTCCCATATCCAAACCCTTTTAAAGCTGGTTTTAATGCACAAGCTATAAAGTTTCCACTTTTTTTATTCATATCTACATGATTAATTTTTAAAGTATGTACTTTCATCTCAACACTAGCAATATATGGATGAAAAAAAATACCTCCATCAGAACCAAAAAAATTCACTGTTATAAAATTTTGAAAGTGTCTTGCATGTTCAATATTAGTTGTATCAAAATAACCTAATATTCCATTATTATCAGACTTAGCTGAAATTCTTGGTATCATGCCTATCTTTAATTCATTATTTGATAAAAGGGAACCTGTCCCTATTTCAAACAGCTCACCTATTTTAAACTCTCCCCACTTAACCCCAGCTAGTTTATGGTTAAGCAAGGTATCTACTTTCCCAGTTTACTATTCTCCTTAATATTTCCTTTAATAAGACTACTAATTTCCCATGCTAAGTAATCTCCAACAGTTTTTTTGAAATCCTCAATTGTTGGCTTAGTATCTATAGGTGCTATTTGATTCCAATCCGCTCCATTTTCAGGATCTATAGTATTTTCATGATATTCATTATTACTCAAAATTTTAAGTTGACTTCTCCCAAAACGGACTAATTTCACCAACTCATCATAACGTTCTCTGGCATTATCAGTATCTTTAAGATTATTACTCGCCTTTTTACGGTTAGTTCTCGTATACCCATCATTGGAAAAATCAATAAATTTTACCATTTCATCTGGATGATGAGGTTCATTAACTTTAAAAACATATATATAAGTCTGAACGTTTGCTTTACCTATAAATAAATCTATTGGCATTTTTATACTTGCTACTAGGGTATTTTTTTCAAAATTCTTTTATTATATTCAATAGCTTTACCAGAACCTGCTGAGCCTTGTATGATAATAGCTGCATAGCCTTTTTCCATCATACCCAGTGCTTTTTCCACAAAATTCATTCCATTGCCATTAACTGAATAAGGCGGGTTTAGTACAAACGCATCGGCCGGAAACTTTTTATCTGTATCACCAAATCCATATTTCCCATCAAAATCATTTAATGAGTCTTTATTTAAAATATTAGAGCTACCATCTCCCATTAAAATCATATTTAAAATTGCCAACATATAAACACTTGAAAGCAGTTCTAGACCTAGAAGTTGTTCAGCTTTAATTTCTATCTCTTTTTGATAAAGTTCATCTGGGGAGGTAATTTTCTTTTTTGCATCAACTAACATTTCATTCATTGCTGCAACTAATAGGCCAGCTGAACCAGTAGCAAAATCCCATACATACGAGTCTTTATTAACTCTAGCTAATCTTACAAGTAAAGTTGCTATATAAGAGGGTGTTAATACTACATCATTTAGTTTATCTTGAGAAAAACCCAACCACCCATACATTTCATTGAAGAGCTTACCAGTGAAATCAGTTGTTAAACCAATCTTATAATATATACCTAAATCATCTACAATTTTAGAAAAGACACGTTTAAGCTGACTCTCTCCACTTTGAACTTTATTAATGTTTTCTGTTGTAAGCGTGTTCTCCAATGTCCTAACAATTAAATTTTTCTTTTCTTCCGGAATTTCTTTTTCTTTCAAAAAAGCTTTTATTTTTCTTATTATAATATCACCATCACGGTTACCTACTTCATTTAAAGATTTCAAATCTGACTTTTCTAAAGGTGCAACTTTTCCTGGTATACCAAGTGTAGCAATAATAGATGCTGCAACAAGATAAACGCGGTCATTCTCTCCAAGCCCTTTTTCATTATGATAAATATCATTATTTAATTTAACCAGACTAATATCAATTTCACGTTCACGTTGTGCTTTAAGCCGATCTAAATCCTCTTGAGATAAACTTAGTGTTTTGACTTTTTCAATAAAATCATCAAAATGCTGTGGAGCTAAAAAAGAAAAATCTGAATATACACCTACTTTTTGTCCTGCACCTAAATTGGATTTAGAAACATAATAAACACCTATTTCATGAATAATTTTTCCACTTTCATTCCTATACCCAGTCATACCAATAGCAATAATATCCGTATAGCTTGTATGATGTAACAGAGCATTTGCATAGTGCACAGCACCATTTACCGCAAATGAATTTATATTTTTAAAGTTGGGTTCATTTTTTGAATTTTTATTTTCAACTTGACCATTTTCGTCCAACTTAACTAATTTATCTTTATAGCCTTTATACTCAATAAGTATAGGATAAAAGTTTAGATTTTTGTCTTGTAATAACAGTTTTACATCAGGCCTATTAGTACCACTTCCACCATTTTTAGTAAAATAATCAAAAAGAGCTTTATCTATCTCATCGTTTAAAGATTTTTGTTCTAATTTATAATCTAATTTGAAAGATTTAAGCCAGCCATTAGCTAAATCAGCAATATTAGGTTCTATTGACTGTACTGTTTTCTTTGCCATTTTAATAGCCTTTGAAATGTGAAACTAATGTCGATCCGCTATTGTACGTTATGAAATAAAGGTGTCAATTTCCTATATCCATGAATCAATAGAAGACCATTTTATAAATATTTCGCTTCATATTTAACTTAATAAAAAAACCCCGAAACTTTCGTTTCAGGGCTTTTCACGAATTTTGGTGGAGATGGCGGGAGTTGAACCCGCGTCCGCCAGCACTACGCTCGAGAATACTACATGCTTAGATATCGTCTATTGTTTTAACACCAAGTGACCCGACGAACAGGGTACAAGGTGCGATCCTCTAAGTTTGGTATAAAGCCCCGAGGCTTGACTCTATACGGACTTGTGTGCGTGCGCTACGGTCGGGTTCCTAAACCACAAGTATTCTAGGAAGCGGACAAACTGCCCTTAGGCAGCTAGAGCGTAAGTTTCGTCGTTTGCGACTATTAAAATGCAAATTTTATTTACGAGAGAAAATGCGCTCTCGGCATGCATCTATGAGTTTCATCACCGGCGTCGAAGCCAATAACATCCCCATGAATGTCTGAACATCATAGCATAACTAAAATAAAATGCTGTGCAATTTATCAACAGTCTGCTACTGATGAACATATTTACATAATGGAGAGCCTTTTGTTTTTTTCAAGGCCCCTCATAAAAAAGCTGCCAAAAATGACAGCTTTTTTTAAGTTGGGTCTATAAAGCACCATTGCCTAGCACAATACCTTCACGGCGTGGGTCTACCCCACCTGCGTATTTACTTTGATTATTTATATTTACTTTCATAATCGTGGAAATACCACTGGTTTGCGCAGTGTTCGATATGCCATGCCCTTTTGCTTTTAAGCCTTCAATTAGGTCAACTAAGGAAAGCTGTACATTCGAGCTATCAATATTGGTGTTTTTGCTATTGGTCGCACCAAAGTTAACAAGTGAAGTGGCCTGCTGTGCATTTAAGTTCCAGTCCAATGCTCCCACCAATGTTTTAACCACATATTGAATGATGGTACCGCCACCTGGTGAACCTGTTGCCATATAAAACTCATCTGGCGTAGTGCCTTTAAATACTAAGGTTGGCGCCATAGTACTACGTGGGCGTTTGCCGCCTTCTACACGGTTGGCAACCAGTGCCCCAGTGCTATCATAAGGGTTCGCGCTAAAGTCAGTTAACTGATTCGACAGCAAGAAACCATCCACCATGTGGAATGAACCCATGCTCGATTCAACAGTCGATGTCATTGAAACCACATTGCCATAGGCATCTACAATGGTGAACTGAGTCGTGCCATGTTCAACAGTCGTGTCGACACCCGAAGCTGGGTTGAAATTACCCGCTGGTGCAACGCCCATACTTTGGTTCGGGTTAATCAGTGCGGCACGTTGTTTCAAGTAATTTTTATCAATAAAACTTGGAATACCCTGTGCAGGCAAACGAACAAAGTCGGTATCTGCGACATATTTGTCACGGTCAGCATAGGCCAAACGCTCTGCTTCAGACACTAAATGCACACCCATGACATCGGGCACACCGCCTTCATTTTCAGGGTTCTTAGGTGGATACAGCGACATATCAAAGTTTTCTAAAATACCTAGCGTTTGCGCAACCGCAATCCCTCCCGAAGATGGAGGTGGCATGGTGCAAACATAGTAACGGTCACGATACGTCGTACAAATCGGGTCGCGCTTTTTAACCTGATAGTTCGATAAATCCTGCAAGGTCATCAAACTTGGAGTAATTGGAGTTTTTGCTGGGTCATCCCCAAATGGTTGTGCAGCTTTTTCTACAATCGCTTGAGCAATTGGACCGCTGTACATTGCATTTGCTCCCTTTGCAACAAGTGCTTCTAGGGTTTTTGCATAAGCCTTATTGGTCATGGTCTCACCGACTTTACGTGGTGAACCATCTGAATGAAAATAGGTTGCCATTGCATTTGCATCAAGCGCTAAGCTGTTTGCATTACTTGCAATTGCATCTGCCAAACGTCCCGGTAGGCGGAAACCATTGTCAGCCAAACCAATCGCTTCACCAAAAAGTTGGTTCCACTTGAGTTTGCCATGCTCTTTTTGTGCTTGTTCAAGCAAACGCATCACACCCGGCACACCAATCGAGCGACCACTACGGCGCGCACTTGGTACAGGCGCAGGTGAATTTGGGTCATATATATTTTGGCGAATTAAATAAAATTCGTTAGCTGCCGCTGGTGCGGTTTCACGGCCATCATAGGCAGTGACCTGTTTGGTTTTGGCATCGTAATACATCATAAAGCCACTACCGGCAATGGTACTCGACTGTGGTTCGACTAAACCAAGCACGGCTTGTACCGCAACGGCAGCATCGACTGCACTACCGCCTGCTCTTAAAACATCACAACCTGCTTTTACCGCAAGTGGCGTGTTTGCCACCACCATATATTTATCTGCGTATTTAACCGTGTTACCGAGTCTATAACCCGAAGCACCCTCAGGCGCTGCTGGGTCACCATTTTGGTTTGAACCGACCACCACACTTGAACCGTCTTGGGCCAGCTTGCTACAACTGGTCGGGTCATTATCTACAATTAAATTGGGCGGGGTTGTATTTGAATCATCCTTGGGCTGATCTGACGAGGAGTCATCTCCACATCCTTGTAATAAACCGACTGCTAATAAACTACTGAACAAAAATGAATATCTTTTATTCACGTGATAACTCCAATATATACGCCTGCCTATCCATGCAATTGCCATGCAAGCTTCTTTGTTTTCAGGTCTTCAGTTTTTTAATCTTTGATAAAAATAAAGTTTTAATAATATTAAATGATTAAGGATGGTTATTTTGTGCTCTGTGTGATGTCTCCTTGTTTGTTATCACACTCTTTTATAACTGATTTGCCCAATTCTGGCATGCTTTATTTCTTTAAATAAAGGCAAAATCTGCTATTTATAAATTCACTCATTTTGTAGTTGGCCTAAAAAAAGCACCTCCGAAGAGATGCTTTTTGATGTTTAGTGAGAAGGCATGCCGCTGACCTGTTTGGGTTTTGGGCACAGCCAAATCACCAGTCCTGCAAAGACAAATACAATCGCAAACAGTAAAAATACATGGTTTGCCGACATGGTAATGGCTTCTTTATCGACAAGGTTTGAAATAATTCCAAGCGTCGAGTCAGCCGTAAAACCATTTTGCAAAAGTGTGTTTTGTACTTCAGTTGTATGAAGGTTTGAAACCATTTCACTGCGTGCAACTTTGGCGTGGTCGTCCCATACGGTGACTGCAATTGAAGCACCAATCGCCCCTGCCATGGTTCTTAAAAAGTTCATGAGGCCCGCAGCAGATGCAATTTCTTGCTGGAGTACCGAACCCAGTGCAATGTTTGACAGTGGAATAAAGAAGAACGGTACAGCAAAACCTTGCAGGATTTGTGGCCAAGCCAACGCCATAAAGTCGGCGTCTGTCGTCCAGAATGCCCGCATTAAGGTCACAGCACCCAGCAAAATCAAACCGAAACTTGCCAGTGCGCGCGGGTCATGTTTGGTCGAAAGCTTTGCCACAATTGGTGACATGGTCAAACTACCAAAGCCCATGGTTGCAGTTAAATAGCCGGCCCAAGTCGCGGTGTAGGAAAGGTTCATTTGCAGCCACTGGGGAATCAGTACAATACTGCCAAAGAACGCGCCAAAGCCAAGCGACAAAGCCAGCACCGATATGGCAAAGCCCCTATGCCTAAAGACTTTGACATCCACGACGGGATGTTTGTCGGTGAGTTCCCATATGAGGAACACCACAAAGCCAATGGCGGCAGTTAAAGCTAAAACGATAATGCTGGTGCTATTAAACCAGTCGCGTTCGTGCCCCAAATCGAGCATGAGCTGTAGCGCACCAATCCAGAGAATTAACAAACCTAAACCGACCGTGTCGATTCTTAAAGAAATCGTTTCTGTTTCGGCTGGTTTAAGCAAACGGATTGCCGCTAAAACACAAATAATCCCGACTGGTATGTTAATAAAGAAAATCCAGTGCCAAGACAGGTTATCACTAATCAGACCACCCAAAATTGGCCCTAAAATTGGCCCAACGACGGTAGTCATGGCCCATAGACCCATCGCCTGTGCATGCTTTTCTTGAGGGAAAATACGCATCAGCAAGGTTTGACTGAGTGGCATAAGTGGGCCACCGCATAGACCTTGGCCAATACGGAAAAACACCAGCATGCCTAATGAGTTTGCTAGGCCGCACAAAAAAGAAAAAATGGTAAAACCAATCAGGCCAAAAATAAAAACCCGAACAGTTCCAAAGCGACCTGCAAGCCAACCTGTTAAAGGTACACAAATCGCTTCTGCAACGGCGTACGACGTAACAACCCATGTGCCTTGTGTACTTGAAACGGCAAGGTTACCGGTAATATGCGGTACAGATACGTTAGCAATGGTCGTATCGAGCACGACCATAAAGTTCGACAAGGCAATAACAAACGCTGCCAGTATTAAACGGCCACCGCTTAGTTCGGCAAAAGGTGTTTGCGTTTTCATAAGCGTTTACTTCGCAGATAAGTCGACTTTTGCTTCCATCGACAAGCCAACACGCAGTGGGTGTTCAGCAAGTTCTTTTGGGTCAAGTGCAATACGAACCGGTAAGCGTTGAACCACTTTAATCCAGTTACCTGTTGCGTTTTGAGCCGGAATTAAGGCAAAGGCAGAGCCAGTACCACCAGAGAAGCCCATCACTTTGCCGTGATATTCAACGTCATCGCCATATAAATCTGAAGTAAGCGTGACCGCCTGACCCGGACGGACTTTTTTCAACTGACTTTCTTTAAAGTTCGCATCTACATATAAATCATTGAGCGGCACAATCATCATCATGCTGGTGCCCGGTGCAACGCGTTGACCGACTTGAATATTACGACGCGTAACCACACCATCGACTGGCGCACGAATCACGGTACGTTCCAAATCAAGCTGAGCTTGTTCAACATGTGCTTGTGCAACTTGTACATCAGGTGTTGAAGTCTCGCTTACACCCTGAATTAACGCTTCATTTGCAGCTAAGGTACTTTCAGCAGCTTTACGGCTCGAAGAAGCTTGCGCTAAACCAGCTTTAGCAAGTTCTAGTCCTGCTTTAGCTGTTTCGACTGCACTTTGTGCTTTAGTGAGCTCTTCTTTAGACACTGCACCAGAGGCAGCAAGCTGCGCACGGCGGTTCAGTTCTAAAGTTGCTTTGTCGTAGTCTGCCTGTGCTTGTGCAACTTGTGCTTTAGCACTGTTAATTTCATCAGCACGAACCACCACTTGAGAGTTTAAAGAACTACTGTTTGCCGCGGTTTGTTTGTATTGGCGTTTTGCTTTGGCAAGCTCTGCCTCGGCTTGTGCCAATGCAATTTTGGCATCACGATCATCAATACGAACCAGCACGTCACCACGATGTACCGTTTGGGTATCTTTTACGACAACCTGAGCGACCTGTCCGCTTACCATTGAAGTAATTTGCGCGGTTTCTGCACCGACATAGGCATTATCCGTACTCACGGAATTATTTAAAAATAATGCCCAGATTGCATACAAAATAGCGGCGATCAATAAAATCAGCGCAAAAAAACCAAGAAATTTTTTGCGCTTGTTTTGATTGTTTTCATCCGAGGCAGATGTTGTTGGCACTGTTTCTTGTACATTGCTTTGTGCATCAGTCATGGTATGTTCCTAAAGATGAGTTGGCTTTGCCATCAATCTCGCACTACACCTTGTTATAGAGTTTTTATTTTTCTATAAACAAGACATACCGCATTGTCAAAGGAGCTAATTTTAACGCTAAAACCTCATAATATGAGAATAAAAATTTATAACTCATGCGTTCGTTCTAATTAAATTAATGTTTATCTCAAAGTTTTTATGAAAATTTTAGCTTTTCAAACACTAAAAAAAGCGCACTTGGCGCTTTTAAATGATTCAATTCATTGCTTAATAGGCATATGAAGCAATGCCGGCAGCAATGGCTTTCTCTTCATCATTGACCATGGTCATACGCATGGTGCAGCCCTTACGACCTAAACGTAGTACTTCGGCACGTGCAATAAAATATTTACCACGCCCCGGTGCTAAATAATCTACACGCATGTCGACGGTTGCCAAACGCGACACTTGCTTGATGGTTTCAGTTAAAGTTTCGGGAGTTGAACGGCGGTATAGGTGTTCCATTGCTACAATTCCGCCAATACTATCGAGCAAAGTTGCAGCAACACCGCCATGTAAAATCTGAAATGCCAAATTGCCAATCAGGTTGGGTTGCATCTCGATATAGCCTTCAATGTGCCCGTCCACCACACGCATAATCATTCCACTATGCTTAAAAAAAGGAGAGCTATTAAACGCCTTACATAATTGGTTGAGAACCACAGTTAGGTCAGTTTTTGCACCTAAGTGGATGTTCCCAGTCCAATTTTTCTTTTCTTCACTCATATGTTGCCTAAATTTAAAAGCATGATAAACACCCATAATTTTGTACAAATCCAGCATTATGGGGCTACAATACAGCAGTCGGTTGACAGTAATGGAATATCCGCCAACCTATCCTAGTGTAATACCGAACATCGAGATTGTTATGACTTATACGTTCAATCGTCCTGCATTTCCAGCCACTCGCATGCGCCGTATCCGTAAAAATGACCAGTTGCGTGCGATGGTCAGCGAAACACAGCTCACTACCAATCACTTGATTTATCCAGTATTTGTATTACCGGGACAAAATCAGACCCAAGATATTCCAAGTATGCCAAACATTCAGCGTTTGTCGGCAGATTTGTTACTGAAAAAAGCTGAAAGACTTCTGGAATTGGGCGTATCAAAACTGGCTCTTTTTCCAGTTACCCCGCAAGAAGATAAAAGCCTGACCGCAGAAGCTGCATGGCGTGAAGATGGTTTAGTACAAACCACCTGCCGTCTGCTTAAAAAAGAATTACCAGAAATGGTGTTAATTACCGATGGTGCCCTCGACCCTTACACGACTCATGGTCAAGACGGCATTATTGATGAAACAGGCTATGTGCTGAATGATGAGACTGTAGAGTGCTTGATTAAACAAGCCTTAAGTCACGCAGAAGCAGGTGCCGAAGTGATTGCTCCAAGTGACATGATGGATGGCCGTATTGGCGCAATTCGTCAGGCTTTAGAAGCCAATGGCCATATCTACACCAACATCATGGCCTACTCTGCGAAATATGCATCAAGCTTCTATGGTCCATTCCGTGATGCTGTTGGCTCTGCATCCAACCTAAAAGGTGGTAATAAATATAACTACCAGATGGACTTTGCCAACCGTGCCGAAGCATTACATGAAATCGCGCTTGATATTCAAGAAGGCGCCGACATGGTGATTGTAAAACCGGGCATGCCATATCTGGATGTGGTACGTGAAGTGAAAGATACCTTTGGTGTTCCGACATTCATTTACCAAGTGAGTGGCGAATACGCAATGTTAGCTGGCGCAATTCAAAATGGTTGGTTATCAGATTCAGTCATTTTAGAATCACTGATGTGCTGCCGCCGCGCTGGTGCAGACGGAATCTGGACTTACTTTGCAGAAACCGCTGCTGAAAAACTCAAGGAAATGAACTAAGTTCGCAGAGAAAGGATAACACTGCATGCATATTGCAATCATTGGCGCGGGCATAAGTGGATTAATGTCTGCGCTGGAGTTGGTTGAACAAGGCTGTAAAGTCAGCATTTTTGATCAACAACAAGCGGGACAAGCAGCCTCTTGGGCTGGCGGAGGCATTCTCTCTCCGATGTACCCGTGGCGCTATGTGCATGCAGTGAACCAACTTGCTCAATTTGGCAAAGCCTCTTATCAAGCATGGAACCAAAAGCTCTACCCTGTTACAGGGATTGATTTTGAAATACATGACACAGGCATGCTGATTTTTGATGAAGAAGATTTTGACGTTGGACTTTCCTACGCCGAGCAGCATCAAGAGCCGATGCAACGCTGTGAATATTTACAGCGAGATGCGCTAGAACAAGTAAACCCGCATATTTCCGATCAGTTTCAAGAAGCCATTTATTTCCCTGAACTGTCTAATATTCGCAACCCACGCGTATTACAGTCCCTGATTAGCTATTTAAAACAACATCCAAATGTTGAGTTTTTTGAACACGCTGCTGTTAAAAAACTGATTCAAAATGGCGATATTATACAAGCGCTACAAACCGAAGACGGTCGCAAACATACAGCAGACCATTTTGTAATAACTTCGGGTGCTTGGAGCCATTACTGGAACTCACAATTACAACTCGAAATTCCAGTCGAACCTGTTCAAGGTCAAATGCTGTTATTTAAAACCCCTGCTCACTGGCTACCGACCATGTGTATGAATCGAGTCATGTATTTGATTCCACGTATGGACGGTCATATCGTGTGCGGGTCAAGCATGGCACATCGTGGTTTTGACAACTCTACCGACGAAACCACTCAGCACAATATTTTAGAAGCATGTTTAGAAATGGTGCCTGAACTGGCCGATTTCCCGATTGTACATCGCTGGGCAGGCCTCAGACCAAGTTCACCAAATGGCGTTCCATACATTGGCAAAATGCCTGAAATGGATAACCTCTGGGCAAACTTTGGTCACTTTAGAAATGGATTGTGTATGGGCGCAGGTTCTGCGCAATTGCTCCGTCAGCTTATGCTGGATCAACCGACATTAGTTGATGCCAAAGCATATTCCCCAGAGCGTTTGCAAAATAAAATCTTAGCCTGATGCCAATATATTCTCTAAAGCCATTTTTAATTGAGGATAAGTAAACTCAAATCCTTCTGCTTGCAAGGCAGCGGGTTTAACGTATTGCCCATTCAAAATCAATTGCGACTGTTCCCCTAACAAACAACGGAAAACCGTGCTCGGTGCTGACAACAGTGGTTTCTTATTGAGTACCGCAGCAGTTTGTTCAACAAATACCTTTTGAGTCACATTTTCTGGCGCCACGACATTGTGAATTTGAGCAGATTGAGGATGCTGAAATATAAACTCAATTGCGTTTAATACGTCTTCAATATGTACCCACACTACAGGCTGACGACCATGACCAATTTGACCCACTAAATTGAGTCGAATAGGAAATAACATTTTAGGCAAGATGCCGCCACCCTGCCCAAACACAACGCCTAAACGAATAATTTTAGTATTTTGCTGAGTATCTGCTAACGCTGCTCGTTCCCATTCTTGGCAAAGCTCGGACATAAAAATAGGCTGTGGCGGGCTTTGTTCAGTGCACACTTCTGCCCACTTTTCTTGATCATCTATTCCGTAATAACCAATCGCAGAACCAGACACAATTACTTCCGGAAAAATTTGAGATTGCTTGAGCCATGCATACAATTTTCGGGTCGTATTTACTCGGCTTTCAATGAGTTGTTTTTTACGTGACTCGGTCCAGCGTTTCTCGCCAATATTTGCGCCTGCCAAATTCACCACATAGTCAATTTGACGTGTCGAAATATCTTCAAACTTTTGCACCCATTGCAAGGCAGGATGGTCAGATTCCTTTCCAGCCTGCCGTGTCACCGCAATCACGTTATAATTTTTCTGTAAGAGGAACTTAATTAAATGCGTTCCGATAAAACCACTTGCACCTGTAATTAATACATTCTTATTCATATTTCCTCCTAAGCTGAGGATTCAAGTTTTATTTAATTGTATAAGACTCATTTATATTTAAACGTATGAGTTTTCATAGTGATCTATTGCACGTTAAACATTTTGTCAGCCATGCGCTGTGCTTGTTTACCATAAAACCAGTAGGTAATTAAATAAAGTGGAATAGCTAACATTAAAAGCATAATCACCATAATACTTAAGAACTGAGGTTGTTTGAGGTAAAGCATAAAGTTCTGCAAAATCTCAGGGTCTTTTCTGGCAAATAAAAACAGGCCAAATAAAACACCACACAAGTTATAGCCCCAAAAAATCAGACTAAAACCTAAAGTAAATTTCTTTTTTTCTTGTACAGTCGGTGCACGGCGTTCTTTCTTTAAAAATTTAAATAAGACAAAAATCATTGCGCCTAAATATGGAACGGCTGTTAAAATACCACCTACACTCGCTGGTAATAGTGCTGCAACCACACCTACAATTAAGGTAAGTACGATGCATAAACCAAAAAACCAGAGAAAGTAAGAACGTAATTTGGTCATATTTTTGCCTAATTTATGGGTTCAAAAAATAATTATAAATTTTTTTCGATTTTTTTTCATTTTTCTGTCAACCAATCCTGATCTCTTGACGTTATATAGGGTAATAAGGTCGCAGCAACCGAATACTTCCTTTGCACGGCATCCGCAAAATTGTTTCGGTGACCTTTCATTACGACTCTTTCCTTCCTTCGGATTAGGTTTTGTTAGCAGCCGAAACCCTTGATGAAGTTTTTGACCGACGATTCTCTCATCACTCGAATCGTCGGTTTTTATTTTCTAGCACTTTCATTTATTTTACGCTCAGCATACACAATAGTCCTTTCGTGGCTATAAAGGCTATGCGTATACTTTTTACACCATAAAAATATGATTTAAATAATATGAACACTATTGCCTATTTTGAAATCCAGTCTTCAAACCCTGCCCGCGATGCGCAGTTTTATCAAGCTGTGTTCGGCTGGCAATTTAAACTCGATGAAAACTTACCAATTGAATATTACCGCATAGAGACACCTTCAATTATTGGAGGGCTATTAAAGCGCCCTGCTCAAACACCTCCAATGGAATATGGCACCAATGCATTTACCTGTTCGGTTCAGGTCGAAAACTTCGATGAGGTAGCTGCAAAAATTTTAGCGCAAGGTGGTATTGTCGCAATGGATAAATTTGCTATTCCAGGCCGCGCTTGGCATGGCTATTTTGTCGATTTAGACCACAACGTTTTTGGTATTTTTCAAGTCGATGAAAACGCAGCTTAAAGATTTTATTTAACGACTCTATTTATTTTTTTAATGTATAGCCACCGCCTTTTTAACGGTGGCTATTTCATATAGTTTACTCAGCAAAGCTAAAGCTGGCTTCACATGTAATTGGGAAATTCACCGAATTGGCAATCATACATTCGTGATGTGCTTTTTCATGCAGTTTTGCAGCAAGCTCTTGATCGGCACCTTTTTCTAAAATAACTTCTGGTCTTAAAATAATTTGGGTAAAGTGACCACGTTTGACCGGATCTGTATCTTCCATAAAACCAAGTGCATGATCGAGATAACTCACAACGTGAATATGGTTGACTGCACAAAGGTGTAAATACCAAAGTTTATGACAAGCAGAAGCTGACGCGACCAATAAATCTTCAGGGTTCCACCTGGTCACATCGCCCAAATAAGCAGGGTCTGATGAACCTTGAATAGTGGTCTTTTGCGGATGCTGAATACTAAAATCGCGTTTATAAGAACGATAAGATGAAGTGCCTGTACCCGTATTGCCTTCCCACTGTATTTTTACTTCGTATTCGTGAATGGTCATTTTGTTCTCAAAGTTCATGGTTTGCCCTGATAGTAACAAAGCAGCGTTTAAAGTGAAAAATTTAATTCAAGTTTCACTATGGGCTTAAATAACGAGCACTTTAAAATGTCTTGATAAAATCTCCTGCCAATTTATGCTAACGTATCTGTGTTTATTTTGGCTTGATGTCTGTTTCTATGTCCGTACATTTTCTACATACTTCTGACTGGCATTTGGGACAGTTTTTTTATAATCATTCACGCCACTACGAACACCAACAATTTTTAAGCTGGTTACTCACTCAAATTCAAGAAAAACAGCCACACGCCCTACTCATCGCTGGCGATATTTTTGATGTTATTAACCCAGGATCTCAAGCACAAAAACAACTCTACCAATTTTTAGCAGATGCTCATCGGCTTGCGCCGCACATGCAAACACTCATGATTGCGGGTAACCATGACTCAGGCTATCGTATTGAACAGGTCGAACCACTTTTAGAAAAATACAATGCAAAAACCGTGGGCGTGGTTCGCTGGAATGAAGATAAAACTCTAGATCTCGATCGACTACTTTTGCCTATTTATAATCAAAATCAGGATATTGTGGCGTGGTGCCTTGCCCTGCCTTTTTTACGTTCGGCCGAAATTACGGGTTTTAACGAACATACCACCAATAGCAAAAACGCAATTGCCTATTTGCACCAGCAACTCATAGCAGAAGCCAAACGTCGCAAGACACCAGACCAAGCACTTATTTTGATGTCGCATGCGCATATGCAAGGTGGGGAAACATCCGACTCTGAACGCCCAATTATTATTGGTAATGAAGAGGCACTTTCAACAACTTTATTTGAAGATGCTGTCGACTATGTGGCTTTAGGGCATTTGCATAAACCACAAAAAGTAGGTCAGCCACACATTCGTTATAGTGGTTCGCCCATTCCACTTTCTTTTAGTGAAATTAATTATAAGCATCAAGTGGTTGAGGTCAAAGTTGATCCGACTCAAGATACAGACAGCCGTTTGCAATTTGACGCTGTAGAAATTCCACGTTGCATACAATTGCACCGCATTCGTGGTGAGCTAAACGAGGTGCTGCAACAACTCAAAGCCTTGCCTCACGGCGTGATTGAAAATATTGACCACCGTGAATATGTCGATATTGAATATTATAGTTTAACGCCGCCACAGCCGAATTTACGTCAGCAGTTTGAAGCAGCCCTACCACCTGACCGCTATCGTTTAGTACGTATTTCACGTCAATATGTAAATAAAGACACCACCGATTCAAATACTACTCAGCAAATCGCACTTGAACCACCAACACCAGAAAAACTCTTTCAAAATATCTGGGAAAAACAAGGTTACAACGCAGATGATGCCGTCTTAAAAGATTTTCTAAGCCTAGTACAAGAAGCACAAAAACATCTTGAAAATGATGCAACACCTTAAGGATATGTCATGAAAATTTTATCCATTCGAATAAAAAATCTGGCATCTCTTTCTGATGAACACTTTATTGATTTTGAAAGTGCACCTCTCGCCCATGCAGGTCTCATTGCGATTGTGGGAAAAACTGGTGCAGGTAAGTCGACCATTTTAGATGCCATGTGCCTGGCTTTGTTTAATCGGGTTCCACGTCTAAAAGACAGTGATGGTAAATTAAAAGATGTTGATGGTTCAGAGTTACTGACCAATTCACCTTTAACTGTCTTACGCCGTGGTACAGGACATGGGTTTGCTGAGCTTTGCTTTATTGCGCAAGATCAAAAGCGCTATTCGGCACGCTGGGAAATTAAGCGGGCACGTGAAAACCCAAATGGTAAATTACAAAGCGTACAACGGCATTTAAAATGCCTGACCGATGGCGTGGTACTTGCAGACAAAGCCAAAGCGGTTGATGAAAAAGTTAAACAAATTACCCAGCTTTCTTTTGAACAGTTTACTCGTGCTGTACTACTTGCTCAGTCAGAAGTGACCGCGTTTTTAAAAGCACGAGACAGCGAACGTGGAGAGTTACTCGAGTACCTGACCAACTCCAGCATTTTCGCCAAAATTGGTGAGCTGGCTTTTCGTAAAACCGCAGATATAGCAAAGCAGCGTAAACAGCTTGAAGAGTTCTTAGGCCACATTGAAATTTTGTCTGATGAAGATATTGCTGGATTTACCGAACAATACCAGCAAGCCGAACAAAATCATCAACAGTTAGAACAACAAAAAAATATCTTAGACAAACAACAACAATGGTTTGAGCGTAAAGCGAAACTTGAGCAAGAAGTTCAAGCTAAACAGCAACAGTTTCAAGCACAGCAAAATCATCATCAACAATTGGCTGGTGAGCGTGAGCAATTAAAACGACTCGAAGTTTTCTCTGAAATACGCCCACAAGTTTTTCAGAAATCTCAAATTTTACAAACATTGCAACAGCTTGAGCCGCAAATTCAGCAAGCGCAAACCAAGTTTAATGAGTTGGTGCAAATTTTTGAAAAAGGACAAAAACAATATCAACTTGCAGAACAAGAGCTCAAACAGACCCTCGATTTTGAGCAACAGCATCAACAAGCCTTAAATCAAGTTCGACAGTCCATTCAAGAACGCGCTTTTATTGCCGATGAATATAAAAAGTGCAAAGAAAAAAGAAGCGTACTCGAGCAGAAACTCAGTCCACTGCACCAACAGCAAAACACTGTGCAACAGCACATTGCACAGCTTGAGCAGAATCAAATTTATCTGCAACAACAGCTTACCCATACTCAGCAATATGCTGTATTGGACAAAGGCCTTTCAGCGCATCTGCATCAGCTCGGGCAATTTATTCAAAATTACCAAACAATTGAACAACAGCTTGGCAATCCTACCCTTGCCCGCCAAAAGCTATCGGAAGCTAAAAGTGAAGTTGAACAACTCGCAGCTTCACTAGGTACAGTTGAACAAATTGAGTTAAAACTTGAGCAACAGCGTAAAGATAAAGATCAGAAACTTGCTCAAATCACTCAGTTAGATCTGATTCAGCAAAAAATAAAAATTTATCATGAGCTATATGCTGAGCTTCAACAATTCAACGAAAAACATACTCAAGCCTCCGCGCAAGAAGAACAGCTTAAAACCGTTTGCCAGTTAGCTGAACAAGACTACCAAACAACAAAAGCTGAACGTGAAAAGTTACAGCACATCCTGCAACAGCAGCGTTTATTACACACCGAAAATATTGAGCAGTTACGTGCCAATCTTAAAGAAGGTGAAGCGTGTTTAGTCTGTGGAAGTACCCACCACCCTTACCGTATTGATGATAGTGCAGTTTCCAAAGCTTTATTCGATTTGCAGCAACAACAAGAGCAGCAAGCTGTTGCACTCGAGCAAACTAAATTTAATGCATGGCAAACCCAGCAACATGCACTTACCCAGTGTCGTGCCGAGCTTGAGCAAGTTCAGAAATATCTAGCCCAACTTCAAACAAAACAATCAAGCTTGCAACAAGAACTTGAGCAACAATTTAGCCTCAATCACTTACATATTGAGCTTAATCAAGCTCCTGAACAAATCTTGCTAATGCTGAACGAACTCAGACAAGCGGCACAAACTGCCATAAATTCATTTGACTCAGAAAACGTGCGTTTAGCCCAAGCCATTAAACAACACAATCAGCTTGTTCAAACGATTCAGCGTAATGAAAGTTTGCTTAATACAGCACAGCAATGGCAACAACAAGTTCAACATATTGTTGAGTGTTTATCTGAAGCCGAACAGCATGCATGGCAGCAAGCAAGTAGCCAAACAGCTAAGCAGACTTGGTCAATTTTAGACGTACGTGCTAAGCAACTTGAGCAACAAGAACAGCTTTCACAGCGTTTTGAACAGCAGCAACAGGAACTTAAAATGTTGACTGCTAACTTTGAACAAATGGCCAAGCAAATTGATGAGATCGATCAAAATCTCAAAGAGATTACGCTTAAAGGTCAGCAAAATAATGAAAAAGCGGTGTCGCTCATTCAGCAAATGACGGGCCTCTCTGATATTAAACCGCACGAATGGCTAATTGAGCATGACGTTAAACGTCAGCAACAACAAACCGCTTATCACGAGGCTAAACAGCGTTTCGAGCAAACCAGACAGCACTTTGAGCAGCAAAAACAAGCGCTCGATCAGCTCAAGCATCAACATCAACACACTGCGGGGCATCAGCAGCAGATTGATGGGCAAATTCAAAACTGGTTAAAAGCCCATGCTGATTTTCAGGCATCTGATCTTACGGCGCTCATGCAAATCAATTCCGCCCAAGAGCAAGACATTCGTAACCGTCTTAATCATGCCGAGCGTTTATTAAGTGAAGCCTCTTCTGCCCTTAAGACCATGCAAGAGCAATTGAGCGAGCACTTACAAACTCAGCCAGATATTGAATATGAAAAGCTTGTTAGCCTTATTCAAGACAATATTGCAGAGCTCAAAGCCCAGCTTGAAGTACGTGATCGGCTTAAACTTAAACTTGAAGTCCATCAGCAAAATCTGGCTAAGCAGCAACAATACGCTGAGCAAATTCAAAATATTCAGCAAGAAGAACATCGCTGGAGCAAAATTTCAGGCTTGATTGGTGATGCAAAAGGTAAAGAGTTCCGCGACTACGCTCAGCAATATCACCTAGATATTTTAGTGGAACATGCCAACCAGC
Source organism: Acinetobacter sp. SH024 (assembly GCF_000163635.1). NCBI lineage: Bacteria > Pseudomonadati > Pseudomonadota > Gammaproteobacteria > Moraxellales > Moraxellaceae > Acinetobacter > Acinetobacter sp. SH024. Next base: position 1,214,320 of record NZ_GG753600.1, read on the forward strand.
AACTGGCAATGCTGTCTCAACGTTATACGTTAAAACGCCTAGATCAGTCTCTAAGTCTTGCGATTATTGACCATGACATGGATGGAGAAACCCGTTCTGTTGCATCTTTGTCTGGCGGTGAGTCGTTCTTAACTGCCCTTGCCTTGTCTTTAGCGATTGCCAATATGGCCTCGGGCTCAATGAAAATTGAATCGCTGTTTATTGATGAAGGCTTTGGTACTTTAGACGCCTCATCTTTGCACATGGTGATGAATGCTTTAGACCAATTGCAAAATCAGGGTCGTCAGGTCATTCTCATCTCACACATTCAAGAAATGCATGAGCGTATTCCTGTACAAATTCAGGTAAAACCACTCGGCGCAGGTGCAAGTACCATAGAAGTAGTAGGTTAAAACTAAAAAGCCCCGACATCCTGTCGGGGCTTTTTTAGATTCTGCGTTGGTATAACTCCTGTCGTACCTGTATGCATCCATTCATCACTGTTTATTGTTATTTTTAGAAACATCCTGTTTCCTGATGAGTTCATAGTACGAAAAAAACGTTGTCTGCCATAGCCGCAAAAGGCCGCAGTTTCTGTAAGATAAAGCTTACATCAGCCTTTTTGCGAATAGTCTCTAGCACCAAATAAGGCTGTTCCTACACGAACCATGGTTGAACCAGCAGCAATTGCAGCTTCTAAATCACTCGACATTCCCATACTTAAAGTATCCCAATCTTGTGGGTGGGCATGTTGGTCTTTCACAGCATCAAACAAGGCTTTAGCATCTGCAAATGCAGCAGTATTGTCAGGTGCTGGAATGACCATTAAGCCACGTAACTTGATTTTTGGTAATTGACTAATTTGAGCAACCAGCTCGGCAACGTCTTCTGGTGCACAACCATCTTTACTGTCTTGCCCATCAATATTGACTTGCAAACAAATATTAAGGGCTGATTGATCATCACCCCGTTGATTAGATAATCGCTCGGCAATAATTAAACGATCTACACCATGTACCCAATCAAATTTCTCGGCCACATGCTTCGTCTTGTTGCGTTGAACATGACCAATGAAATGCCATTCAATGTCTAAATCGTGCAAAGCTTCGATTTTTTCTAAAGCTTCTTGCAAATAGTTTTCGCCAAATGCTCTTTGCCCTGCTGCATACATTTCACGCAAACTTTCACTTGGATGTGTTTTCGATACGGCTAAAAGTTGTACGGTTTCAGGCACACGTTGAGCATGTTCACAAGCAGTTTGGATTTGCTGTAATACGTGCTGCCGCGCATCTTGCAGGTAATTCATTGACAAGGTTCTCATTTTCAAAAAACTTTTTTGCTTTTCACTTAAAGCGAGGTGTTGGTAAGCCTCGGTGAAAGCCGTATATTATTCTACAAAATAATGACATATTTTGATTTACTTGGGGAAATTATGGATATTACAGAGCTACTCGCCTTCTCTGTGAAAAATGGCGCGTCCGATTTACACCTATCTGCTGGCATGCCACCAATGATTCGCGTGGATGGCGAAGTCCGTCGCATTAACTTACCTGCTCTAGATCATAAAGATGTTCATCGTCTGGTCTACGACATCATGAATGATAAACAGCGTCGTGACTACGAAGAAAAACTCGAAACCGACTTTTCTTTTGAAGTACCCAACGTTGCTCGTTTCCGTGTTAACGCATTTAATCAAAACCGTGGTGCAGGTGCAGTGTTTCGTACCATTCCGTCCAAAGTACTCACCATGGAAGATTTAGGCTTAGGTCAAATCTTTAAAGATATTTGTGACTATCCACGCGGCATTGTACTGGTGACAGGCCCAACAGGTTCGGGTAAATCCACCACACTTGCAGCGATGATGGACTACATTAATGAAAACCGTTATGACCATATTTTAACGGTTGAAGACCCTATCGAATTTGTACATCAGTCAAAGAAATGCCTGATTAACCAACGTGAAGTGCATCGTGATACACACGGCTTTAATGAGGCACTACGTTCAGCACTGCGTGAAGACCCAGATATTATTTTGGTCGGTGAGATGCGTGACCTTGAGACTATTCGTTTAGCACTTACTGCTGCCGAAACAGGTCATTTGGTGTTTGGCACACTGCATACCACTTCTGCTGCGAAAACCATCGACCGTGTGATTGACGTATTCCCTGCCGAAGAAAAAGACATGGTTCGTGCCATGCTCTCTGAATCTTTACAGGCTGTTATTTCACAAACCCTGCTTAAAAAGAATGGCGGTGGCCGTGTCGCAGCTCATGAAATCATGATTGGTATTCCTGCTATTCGTAACTTAATTCGTGAAAATAAAGTCGCGCAAATGTACTCAGCTATTCAGACTGGCGCAAATCATGGCATGACCACCCTCGACCAAAGCTTAAAAAATTTGGTGTCTCGCGGTGTGATCAGCCCGCAAACGGCTCGTACTGCTGCTAAACAGCCTGAATCCTTTCTATAAAAATAATTAGAGAATAAATATGGATTTTAATGACCTGCTCAACCTGATGGTTGAAAAAAAATCATCCGACCTCTTTATTACAGATGGCGTTGCACCATCGATGAAGATTAACGGGCAAATTGTTCCCATTTCAAAAAATAGTCTTTCAGGCGAAATTATCGGGCAACTATTACACTCCATCATGAGTGAAAAACAACGCAAAGAATTTGCAGAGACTCGTGAATGTAACTTTGCGATTATGAACCGCGATAAAAGTGCGCGCTTTCGTGTAAGTGCTTTTCAGCAACGCGACATGCCAGGCATGGTACTACGTCGAATTGAAACCAAAATTCCTTCAATTGACGACTTACAATTACCGCCAGTGCTTAAAGATTTATCGATGACCAAACGTGGCATCATTATTTTTGTAGGGGCAACAGGTACAGGTAAATCGACATCATTGGCTTCAATGATTAGCTATCGTAACCATAACTCTAAAGGTCATATCATTACCATTGAAGACCCTATCGAGTTTATTCATGAACACGCTGGCTGCATCATTACCCAACGTGAAGTCGGGATCGATACAGACTCATTTGAAATTGCTTTAAAGAATACGTTGCGACAAGCACCCGATGTAATCTTGATTGGTGAGATTCGCTCTCGTGAAGTTATGGACTACGCGATTGGCTTCGCCGAAACAGGTCACCTTGTATTAGCCACAATGCATGCGAACAATGCCAACCAAGCACTTGACCGTATTATTCACTTCTTTGAAAGTGACCGTCATAGCCAGCTCTACATGGATTTATCACTTAACTTAAAGGCCATGATTGCACAGCAACTTATTCCGACTCCAGATGGTAATTCGCGCCGTGCAGCGATTGAGATTCTCATTAACTCACCATTAATTTCAGACTATATTCGTAAAGGCGAAATTCATGAAATTAAAGATTTAATGAAACGCTCACGTGAACTCGGTATGCAAACTTTTGACCAAGCACTGTTTGATCTTTATAAGTCAGGCCAAATTACCTACAAAGATGCATTAAAACATGCCGACTCACCAAACGATTTGCGTTTAACAATTAAGCTTGCCGAAGAAGGTCCAGATCAAATTGCAGGCACAAATCAGCATTTAACCTTCGACCGACAGTAATTTCTTCATAAAAAAAGGAAGGTTAAACGTAACCTTCCTTTTTTATTTGTTTTCTTTGTGTGAAAACGATTATTTCTTGCGCAGTACTTCCTGACATTCAGGTTCGTTACAGTAACCGTAGAGGTTTAATGAGTGACCCGTTAAGGTAAACCCATGTTGCTCAGCTACAGCATGCTGTTCTTTCTCGATAACATCATTAGTAAATTCAATAACTTTGTTGCAATTATGGCAAACCAAATGATCGTGATGATCTTCTTGCATAATTTCGAAAACAGAATGATTATTTTCGAAATGGTGGCGCTGAATGATACCTGCAGCTTCAAATTGTGTTAACACACGGTAAACTGTCGCAAGACCGACATCTTCCCCTTGTTCTAACAAAGTCTTGTAAATATCTTCAGCACTAAGATGATGTTGTTTTGAATTTTCTAATAATTCCAAAATCTTAATTCGAGGAAGGGTAACTTTAAGTCCAGCTTTGCGCAAATCTTGATTGGAAATAGGCATGAAAAAAGGTCTCTCAACAAATCTCAAGTTGGAATAGGCAATAGAATTTAGATGAAGTATGATCTATCCTTTGATCAAATGCATCATAATTTATTGGGATAGTGTAGCAAAATGCAAAAACTCGTGCTGACGTTATTAGTCACTTCACTCCTTGCTGGTTGTTCAATCTTTGGTGTATATAAGGTTGATATTCCTCAAGGGACTCCATTGACCAAAGCTCAAGCCTCTCAAGTACAAGTCGGCATGAATTTCCAGCAAGTGCGTTTTTTGCTTGGTAGTCCAACTGTGACTGATCCCCTCAATCCTCTACGTTGGGACTACATTTACAACTATATCCCGGGAACTTATGCTAAAAAAGCAAAAATCCCCGCAGCACATGGTCAGCATTTAAAAATTTACTTTGATGGCACTGGCACAGTAACTAAAATTGAAGGTTTAGAAACTATTCCAGAATCGCAACCAGGTTTACCTGCTTCTAAAGAAGCGATTTTAACTGCACCACCACTATAATCGTTTTTTCTAATAAAAATAAACCCCTCAAGTGAAATACTTTGAGGGGTTTTGTTTATGGGGCTTATTGCTTAAAGCGATTACTTTTAATATATCGCCCCACAGGGTTTTTCTCGGCGCGTTTACGACGTATATCTTTAGGGTTAATCGTTAAAGGTCGATAAATCTCAACTCGATCACCAGCTTGCAAAATCGCATGTGCTTCAACTTTTGCGCCAAAGATGCCAAGTTGTAATGGCTCAGGCAAACTGACCTGTGTCTGCAAGCCACTCGCCTCAACTGCTTGTAATGCAGTCATACCAGCTTCAAATGGAATAGCAACTAAAAACTGTTGCTCTGGGGCTGCATAAGCAACCCACACTTGCTGAGCTTTTTCCATCAGATAATTTGTCCAATCACCGCAATCATGGCAATGACAATTGAAAGCGGCAATACAATACGTACCGCAATGCGCCATAAGTTATAAAACAACTCATTGCTAAAATTCATAGATTTACGCAAATGGCTAATTTTCATAATCCAGCCAGCAAAAATGGCATAGATCAAGCAAATGAGTAATCCCCAAAGCATCAAAATCAGCGTAAAGATGTTATGAAGCTCAGGCACAGCCCAAACAGCAATCGCTACAACAATAATCACCCACTGTAAAATAGGCATAAGCTGACGCTGAGCAAGCTGCTCTCTAGCCAATTGCACAAATAACGCTGTTGTCATTACTGCGGTAAAGATCCAAGTAAAAACAGGAAGCTGTGCTTGTAAAGAAAAGAAACCAAAGGCGATCACAGCAATTAACTGAGCTAACCAAATTGGAAGAACTGTTTTCGTTGCACCTTCTTGCGACTGAACCGCACCTACACTATTTTGCCAATAAAGCCCTAAGCCCAATCCACTCGCAACAAGTGCAAGTACAGTCGCATTCCCCCATTCTTTAAACTCAACATTGGTCCAATGCCAAGGCTGTAAAGTCGTTCCCATCGTGTTAGCTAAAACAAGAGAAACAATTACACCAACCGTCATCAGTAAAATTAAAATTTGACGTGGAATAAAGGATAAAATGAGGGCCACAACAGCAAGGCCAGCAAAAACAAGTTGTCCTGAAACACTATTATTAAGTTGTGTATTCAGTAAATTACCAGCGGTACTTAATACATTACCTGCTAAAAATGGAATAAAAATAACTGCAAGCCAGCCAACCAAACGCCATTTTGGGGAACTATCTGCTTCACGAGTTAAACTTGATAAAGCATTTAAGGCTGTAGTCTTCGACCGTTTTGCTAAAGCAATTTCCAAATAACAAACTGGTAGTGCCAATAACAACATTGTGCCTAACCACAATAACCAGAAATCGAGTTGACGATCAATCTGGATTCCCATTGTGGGTGCCAATGTCGCCATAATGATGAAAGATAAGCAAAACGCCATCAGGGGCGATAACCATCGTGACATAGGTATGTCCTGCATTATGCATTCCTTGAAAAAGACTAGAGATATTTTGCCCGTGTCATGCTTGAAAATCAAAGTTTGCTCAATAAAAAAAGCAAACTACCGAATCGATAGTTTGCCGCGCTAACTGAAATTATGAGTTCTTTTTATTTCAGGTTATGAGAAAAACCGAGCAAACCAGTTTTTCCCTTTTTTCTTTTCTTTTTCTCTAATAATTCCCATCATATTTTCTTTTACTGCTCCTACATAATCGGCATCATCATGTTGAATATGGTTAATTAACCATTTAGCCAAAATTTCTTGTAATTCTGCTTCAATCGTGTGCCCCATTTCAAAACGTTCACGATATAACTCTATTTTTTTAATAAATAAATCATGTACACGTTTATGAGGTACACGATATTTATAATCAGCTTCCTCTTGCAAACTTTCTTCGAAAGTAAAATGTGATTGCGTATAATCGATAATATTGTCTAGAACATCTTTAATACGACGTCTATCCTCTTCATCTTTTACATCATCAATCTCATTAATATAATCAAGTATTCGTTTATGTTGCTCATCAATAACATCAATACCCGTATTATATTCTGAAGCCCATTTCATTTTCATACATCTCCCCAATGATGATTAATGATCGTTGCATAAACTCCATGATATATTTAAAGAATATAAATAAAAACAAACCTATTTTGTCGGCTTTAGCATATAAAAATTATATTCAACCCAAGTTATTGTTTTTAAAATATTTAATTAAAATTAACCAACTAAAATAATAAAGTATTTTTTAAACAAACTATTTAATTATTAAATGATAAAAATATATAAATACCCTTATTCATATATTTTAAATGTATTTTATATTAATACTGATCTGCACGCGTAATACGTTTAAGTTCAGGATTTTCCTGTTCGCGCTTTAATCTTTCTACAAAGGTAATCGCCTTTTTAATTGGTTGACCATGTTGAAATAAAATCATTTCACCAGGTTGGTACGCTGTCCAATTTTCATTATGTGTTAAAGGTTCAGTGGTTATTACTGCCACACGATCGTCAGGTGTTGTTACCTGGCTAAAATCAACTGCGACATCTAAGTCAATTAAATGAGCATGATTAAATGGATATTCGCGAACGAGCCAATGTAATTTAGTAATGGCATAACTAAATAATGCTTTGCCATTAGATAGGCAATAATTAAATGTGCCATATTCTGCAATTTGCGGAGAAATCTTTTCTAATACTTCAAAGATTTGTTCAAGACTTGGCTCTTCATAACCAAATACTTCAACGAGTTGATCGAGCAAATAACAAAATGCCCGCTCACTATCGGTATTACCTACTGGTGTGAAACGTCCACTTAACGGCGGATTAAAGTCATGTAAATCGCCATTATGAGCAAAAATCCAGTGTCTCCCCCACAACTCACGAATAAAGGGATGAGAGTTTTCTAAAGTGATTTTGCCTTGAGTAGCTTTGCGGATATGAGCGATCACGTTGCGTGATTTAATAGGATAATTACGAATAAGATCGGCAATTGGAGACTCAACTGCTGATTGGTTATCAACGAATAAACGGCACGCCTTATCTTCGAAAAATGCAATACCAAATCCATCACTATGGTCTGAGGTAATTCCTGCACGCTGTGAAAAACCACGGAAGGAAAAAGTGATATCCGTTGGTGTTGCACAATTCATTCCTAATAGCTGGCACATATCGCTTTTTAAACTACTTCTAATTACCCCATCTGCTCTATTGTGCATGAGAGTAAAAGTGCTTGCAAATCTCAATATGTGCTGGCTATTACAAAATAGGAAATATGATTAACGCTGCACCATTTTATTCATGACAAACGAGGTCGCGACTTTATTCACCTCAAGAAATACAAAATAATCCAAACAGTTAAACTCTTCATCAAAAAAAGCCTGTTTCGATAGTTTTGATTGCATGCTCAGATACATTTGGAATAGCTTTGGCATACGTTCATCTTGTGGGAAGCTAAACTCAGGATATTCAGGTTCATAGATTTTTTTCGAACGGATATCAATCGTTTTGCTTTCTGGTAACTGCTGAATCTGACGATGTGTGTAGTACGCTCTAGCCAAATTATCTTGCAAATGAATACTGACACAGCCCATTAAATATTTAGCGCGCATTGACCAGAGTACTTTCGGTGCAAGGTTTAACCATAACATTGATAATGCTTTACCATTACGAAAGCGAGGATGTACACAAGTACGGCCTATTTCTAACACATTTGGAAGATGGGATAATTGAGGAACAATATCAAACTCATGTGCACTATAACTCTGTGCTATTTCATGGCCTTGAAATAGTTTTAGACGCGTATACGCTACAATTTCTCCAGTCCACTTTTCACGCAAGACCGCATGTTCACAACCAAAATCGTAAATATCTTGGTCTAAGTTATCTTCAAACTTGATTCCGAATTGTTGACTAAATTGTTGTGCACGAAACCGTTGTACATCTTGTAATTCTTTTAAATTATCAACCCACTCAAAACGAAATTGCGTCTGATTTATTGCTTTATGACGATTTAAAGGTAAAGTCCAGGTTTGGCGATATTGATTAAATTTTTCCAGCATAATGAACGCTCCTAGTGACACCCCCTACACTAGTCAAAGCTCATGACAAAAAAATGACCAAATCAAAATGGTATAAAAAAGACCACCTAGGGTGATCTTTTTATTGAGAATAACGGATTTCTTAAGCTGTTTTAGTGCGGTTAGAAATCAGCGTTCCAACACCATGATCAGTGAAGATTTCAAGTAATGTTGCATGTGGCACGCGACCATCAACAATATGTGCACTCACAACGCCGCCTTTAACAGCATCAAGCGCACAGCCTACTTTAGGAATCATACCGCCATAGATCACACCTGTTTCAATGAGGCGATCAACTTCTTGTGTCGTAAGGCCAGTTAACAGATTTTTATTTTCATCAAGCACACCGCTAATATTAGTGAGCAAAATTAATTTTTCAGCGCCTAACGCTTCTGCAACCTTGCCTGCAACTAAATCAGCATTAATATTATAAGTATTGCCTTCTTCATCTACACCTAATGGCGCAATAACTGGAATAAAGTCACTTTGGGTGAACATTTCCAATACATCTGTTTTAACGCCTGTCACTTCACCAACCATACCCAAGTCGATATGTTTGATAGAACCATCTTCTTCTTGCTTTTCCATAAGCAATTTGCGGGCACGAAGTAAATTACCATCTTTACCCGTTAAACCAATCGCACGTCCACCGTGTTTATTAATCAGGTTAACGATTGATTTATTTACACTGCCGCCCAACACCATTTCAACCACTTCCATGGTTGCAGCATCAGTTACACGCATACCGTCAATACGGTCAGATTCACGGCCTAACTGCTTTAAGAATGAATCCACTTGCGGCCCACCACCGTGAACAACAATCGGATTTAATCCTACAGTTTTAAGTAAAACGATGTCTCGGGCAAATGAACTTTCAAGCTCCGGATCAGTCATTGCGTTGCCACCGTATTTCACCACCAGCGTTTTACCAGTAAAGCGTTGAATATACGGCAAAGCTTCAATCAAGATTTTTGCTTTGTCGACACCGATATGCTGATGTTGTGGCATTACGCCTCTCCTTACTTAGGCCTCTGAAAGTTCTTGTGCAATTTGCGGATAGTGTTCTTGCAACATATCTACAAATTTTTGCTGGATTTCCTTTAATCGTAAAGGATTATCCGCATCAAATCGTACTGTAAAGTATTCACCAGTATTTGATGCTCGAATAATGCCAAAACCATCATCAAAATCAAGACGTACGCCATCAATTTTACTAATACGTGCCCCTAAGCGATGACTTAAAATCTCAATATCTTGTAATACATACTTTGGATCAGACTGATAAGTACCAATATAGGTATCTTCTGTACAACATCTTTCTGGATATGGAGCAAATAATTCAGAAATTGTAGCGGCATCAGATTGGGTAAAATACTCCATTACTCGTAATGCAGCATATAAACCATCGTCGTAGCCAAAACCACGGCCATCATTAAACACATAATGACCTGCATATTCTCCACCAAAAATGGCACGTCCATTCGATTGAGATAAATAAGCCCTTAGGAAACTACTTCCCGTGCGGATCATTTTTGCTTTTCCGCCGAGTTTCTCGACGGTCTCTTGAACCATACGTGAACATTTCACATCAAAAACAATTTCTTGCTCTGGATGCTGCTCAAGGCACATTTGCGCAAAAAGCGACAATAAGCGGTCCGCTGTCAATATCTGTGCTTTTTCATCGACTAAAACAACACGGTCTCCATCGCCATCAAGAGCGATGCCGATATCCGCCTGCTGCTCGACCACGGCTTTACGCAAGCTAATTAAATGAGCTGCATGTGATGGATCTGGTGCGTGATCTGGAAACTCTCCATTTGGATTAGTGCGTAAAGCAATGACTTCACAACCCATTTTTTCTAAGATTAGTTTTGAACAATGCCCAGCTGAACCATGCAAACCATCTAAAACAACTTTTAAAGGATGTTTTAACTGAATATCTTTAAAAATGGCTTGTTGGTATTGCTGGCAAAATTCAGCTTTAAATTGCGGTAAGGTTAACTCAAGTACAGAAATTGAATGGCTTGGTACATAAGTTTGGGCTTCTTCACCCACCTGCTGAATCATTTCCGGAGACGGCGGTTCGCCTTTTAAAATCCACTTAATACCATTATCAGATTTTGGGTTATGGCTTGCTGTCACCATAATGCCATTGCCACCAAAATCTCGTGCAATGTAGTACATCATTGGTGATGAACAGCAACCAATATTGGTCACTTTTAAACCTTGTTCTATTAAAATTTCTTCAATTAAGTGTGCATAGGCTGGGCTTGTGAGCCGGGCATCATAGCCAATTACTAATTGAGTTTGTTTTGCTTGTTTGTATTGTTGTGCCAATCCGTAGGCAATTGAACGGACAACGTCCGTGGTTAAGAAAGAAAGTTTGCCTCTAATATCGTAAGCACGAAAAATACTTTTTGGAAATGAGTGTCTTACATTCATAGCGTATCTTCTATTTAAAGATCAATTCGATCTATCGCAAAAACATAGATTATTCAAAATTTTTGAAAGGTTTGTTTGCTAAAAAAGTTAAAAGAATATGAGTAAAGCGTGTTGTAATATAATCCTTTGTAACATTCAAGATGTAAAAAGAAACGCCTGTTCAACAGGCGTTTGATTTTCGTTAATATTTAAAAAAACTTATTGTTTACCTGTATGGCCAAAGCCACCAGCGCCACGTAAAGTTTCTTCAAACTCTTCTACTTGCTCAAATTCAGCTTGTACGACTGGCACTAAAACATATTGTGCCAAACGCTCACCTGGTTCTAAACGGAATGTGGTTTGACCACGGTTCCAAACTGAAACCATCAATTCACCTTGATAATCCGAATCAATCAAACCAACTAAGTTGCCAAGCACGATACCGTGTTTATGACCTAAACCTGAACGCGGTAAAATTAAACCAGCAAAATTTACATCATGAATATAAATTGCCATACCTGTTTTAACTAAAACAGTTTGTCCTGGTTCAATATCAATTGCTTCATCTAAACAGGCACGTAAATCTAAACCCGCTGAACCTGCTGTTGCATATGAAGGTAAAGGCCATTCTTTACCTAAACGCGGATCGAGCAATTTCACTTGAACTTTCATGGGATTTCCTAAAAATTAAAAAAATTAACGCTTTAATAAAGCTTTTAAATTTGCCAGATATTGTTGAGCCTGTTCTTTAGGGTCAACATTAGCCGCAATTTTCTTTTTACGCCCTAACCACTCAAGCTCATCTTGCGGAAGCTCATCAAGGAAACGGCTAGGCGTCATTTGTTTCATCTGTCCACCATTTTTACGCTGTTCCGCTAGAGTTAAAGTTAAACCTTGGCGTGCACGTGTAATTCCCACGTACATGAGACGGCGCTCTTCCTCAATGGTTTCTGCTGCAATCGAGTTTTTGTGAGGCAATAGTTCTTCTTCAAGTCCCATAATGTATACATATGGGAATTCCAGACCTTTTGCTGCATGCAAAGTAAGAAGGTTAACTTTATCTGTATCTTCTTCTTCCTGCTGCTGTTCTAACAGATCGAGCAAAACTAGTTTTCGGATGACACTTTCAATATTCTTTTCATCAACATCTTCAGCACGATTAATCAGATTTTGAATACTGGTAAATAAGTTCTCGATATTATCGAGTTTACTTTTCTCTTGTGCAGGTGTTGCTGACTGTTCTCGAACGTAATCCATATAACCCGCTTCATTCATCATTTGACGAACTTTAGGCACAGGCTCATCATCTTCTAAGAGTTCACGAGTAAATGTCGCGATAAAGTCAGCAAACTCATGAAGCTGTGTTTCTGCCTTTTTAGGAAGCACCATGCTTAAACGCTGGTCAGCAGAAGCACCGAGTAAAGACAAATTATTTTCTTGTGAAAACAAACCTAGTTTCTCTAGAGTAACAGGGCCAATCGCACGTTTAGGCGTATTAATAATTCGTAAGAAAGCACTGTCATCTTCTGGATTAATAATAAGACGTAAGTAACTCATCACGTCTTTAATTTCTGCACGGGCGAAGAACGATGTACCGCCAGAGAGTTTATACGGAATTTGCATTTGACGAAGCTGGGTTTCTAACACACGTGCCTGAAAGTTTCCGCGATATAACACAGCATAATCTTTCCAGTTCTTACCGTTCATCAGTTTATGAGTCAGTAGGTCTTTGACCACGCGCTCTGCTTCATCATCATCATTACGACATGTAATGATTCGGATGACTTCCCCATGCCCTTTATCACTCCATAATTTCTTGTCAAAAATATGTGGGTTATTTTGAATCACACAGTTCGCTGCTTTTAAAATACGGCTGGTCGAACGATAATTTTGTTCAAGTTTAATAATATGTAGATTTGGGAAATCCTGTTTAAGCAAAGCCATATTTTCGGGCTTAGCACCACGCCATGCGTAGATTGACTGGTCATCATCACCTACCGCGGTGAACTGCCCCATTACCCCAACTAAAAGTTTGACCAAAATATACTGCGCGGTGTTGGTATCTTGATATTCATCGACTAATAAATAACGGACACGGTTTTGCCACTTGTCACGTACTTCTGCATTTTCTTGCAATAAGCGTGTTGGCATAACAATCAAGTCATCAAAATCGACAGCATTGTAGGCACGTAAATTACGTTCATAAAGTTGATAAAGATGAGCAAACTGGACATCTTCTGGTGTTTCACAAGTCGAATGCGCTTGTTCAGGCAAAATCAGATCGTTTTTCCAATCTGAAATTTTCTTCATTGCCTTGGCAATTAATTCTTTACTCTCTGCACCCGATAAATTGTCGCGATGCATCAAATCCATCAAAATACGTTTACAGTCGTCTGCATCTAAAATCGAAAAATTAGCTTTTAAAGGTAAATTTTTAAGTTCTAAACGTAAAAGATTTAAACCAAAAGTATGGAAGGTAGAAACAGATAAACCTTTTGCTTCTTCACGCGACAAAAGCTTGGTCACACGTTCTTTCATTTCACGTGCAGCTTTGTTTGTGAAGGTCATCGCGGTTATACGATGCGCAGGAATACGGCAATGTTGCACCAAATAGGCAATTTTACGCGTAATTACCGATGTTTTACCTGAACCAGCGCCAGCAAGCACCAATAAAGGGCCCTGAGTATATTTCATGGCTTCTTCTTGCTTGTTGTTCAATTGACTGGCAGATGACATCGTGTATTACCTCTTGATTTTTCGAGCATGATTATAGTCATCTCTTTTTTAGAATCCCAATAGTAAATCTACGGATATGTATAAATGATGTCTAATAATGCAATTTATGCGCCGCAGAATGTCGTGATTATTTCTTGTACTGCACCCATAAAAAAACCACCCGAAGGTGGTTTTTGAAACAATAAACTAAATCTTATTGTTTAGCATAAATGCTGATTTCTACACGGCGGTTTTGTTCACGGCCAGATGCAGTTGAGTTATCTGCGATCGGGTTAGATGAACCATAACCTTGCGCGTCGATACGGCTAGCAGATACGCCTTGGCTAGCTAAATAACTACGTACTGATTGAGCGCGTGCTTGTGATAATGGAATGTTGATAGAGTCATTACCAGTGTTATCAGTATAACCAGTTACAAGAATTGCACTCTTGTTATCTTCAGCCAAAGTTTGAGCCACTTTGTTCAAAGTTGCGTAGAAGTTTGGCTTGATGTTTGATTTGTTTGTATCAAAAGTAATGCTACCAGGCATGATCAATTGAACAGAACCATCTGGGTTACGGCCAACGTCTACACCAGTACCCGCCATTTGTTGACGAAGTTTTTTCTCTTTCTGGTCAAGATATACACCACCACCAGCACCAAGAACTGCACCAATTGCCGCAGCACGGTTGTTTTGACGGCTAGAGTTTGCATTTGATTTAGAAATACCATAACCAGCTGCTGCACCAATTAAAGTACCTAATGCGGCTTTATCGTATTCAACGCCACCAAGATTATTACCAGTTGTTTGACAACCAGAAAGAACTACTGCTGCCCCTACCACTGTTGAAATAACTAATGCACGCATTGCATGCCTCCTCACTTTGTGTGTTTTGTTGTCTGAATGAATAATGAAACAAAAAGGAAGTATAAAACATTGATATTTTGTTAATAATAAACAGTTTAGTTATGTTTTTGTAATATTTTGATGCACTTTAAGATGCTAGCTCATCACAATTTCTTCATTGTTGTCTAAGATAACGTTGTATTTCATATTATGACAGTTATAGTTGAACAACTTTTCTATGGATTTGAGACATTCGGGGTCTTTTATATGTCAACTGCACCCAATAAACAATCTGCGCTAAAAAAAATTACACGTGGACTCACTGTAGGTACAGTCATTACAGGAAGTACTTTTTTTCATGGTCCTCCTGTTCTTGCATTAGGTCTGACCAAGCTTTTAAAAAAATCATCAAAAATAGATGAAACTAATATTCAAATTACAAATAGCTGGTTAGGGGTAAATAATTGGTTAATTGACCATGTTCTACCCAATCTAAAATGGGACATTACCATTGATGAAGGACTTGATCTGAATATGCAAGGTCGTTATCTCATGACCTGTAATCATCAAAGTTGGGTAGACACGACTGTAAATCAATATTTCGGTTTAACCCGTATGCCCCTTACCCGTTTCTTTACTAAATGGGAACTCATCTTTATTCCTTTTGTTGGGCAAGCATTTAAAATTTTAGGCTTCCCAATGATGAAGCGTCACACTAAAGAACAGATCGCTAAGAATCCTGAACTTAAAGACCGTGACATGATGGAAGCACGTAAAGCTTGTGAGCAGCTTTTAAGTCAGCCCTTCACTCTATTAAATTATTTGGAAGGTACTCGTTTTACTCAAGAAAAACATGACCAGCAAAAATCCCCTTATAAGCATTTGCTAAAACCCAAAGCAGGTGGCTTGGCGCTTGCATTAAACATCTTGGGTGACAAAATCGATGCCCTAGTTGATATGACCATCGTCTATCCTGATGGCGTACCGGGATATAGCGATTTCTGGCTTGGGGATGTTTCTAAAATTGCGGTTAACTTACGTAAAATTGAAATTCCAGACTGGGTACTTGGCGGCAACTATGAAGATGACGCGGCTTATCGTGAACGTTTCCAGCAATGGGTTCATGACATTTGGACCGAAAAAGATCAACTTATTGAGCAAATGAAATCTCAATATACCACTGCAAATATTTAAGAAAGCACCCGTTATTATGCAAAACAGTTCTGGGAAAAAAACGAAATACCATCATGTAGACCCAAACAGCCTTTCATTTAAGCTGTTTTTGGTCTACGACATCTTTATGGTGTTTATTATCATTTTTAACTTGTTCTGTCTTGCGACTAATTTCTTTTTAATGAGCAGTATTGGGGCATGGTTCTTCGAACATATTCACTTGCCCCAAGTACTCAGCTTTTATCGTACTTCACTACATCCGTGGGTGATTACATCAGAAGCTTGGTTTATTGGTTTTTTAATTATTGAGCTGCTTGTACGCTGGGCTATTGCGATCATCAACAAGCACCATAAGCGTTGGTTCTTTTTCCCGTTTATTCACTGGTATGAAATTTTAGCTATTATTCCTCAGCTCCGTTTTTTACGCTTATTCCGCGCTGGGATTATTGCTTATCGCTTACATGAGTTGGGCTATCCAGTTGTTCCTGAAAGCTGGCGAAAAACTGGGCTATTTTATTATCGCGTCGTAATGGAGGAATTATCTGACCGCGTTGTAATTACCGTGATTGATGGCATTAGATATGAACTTGAAACCAGTTCTAGCCATAAACAGATTATTCATGACTTGGTTAATCATCATCGTGAGCAATTTACTGTCGCTCTAACCGCATTATTACAAGAATCTTTAGCCACCGCTTTAAAAGAACAAAAGCCTGCCATTACAAAAGGTGTGGGCAAAATTGTAGATCAAGCCATTATTGATACGCCTGAGCTAACTCAATTATTACGCTTAATTCCTTTAGTCGGTGGCCGCATTGAACAGCAAATTCAAAGCATTGGTCAAAGATTAGGTGAAAATATTAGTGCAGGTTTAATTGAACCTTTAATTGAGGGATCTCAAGATGCTCCAAATCCTACTTATCAATTAATTTCTCAAAGAGTAAGTGAAATCAATATTAATAATCGTCAGCTTGAGCAATTGGTTGAATCTGTCGTGTTCGAGACACTGGAGTCTGTACGTAAACAAGTCAAGGTCAAACAATGGCAACAAACCCTTGCGGAGTATGATCGAATCAAAGAATAAGCATTTATTTAATTTTTTATGAATCACGCTAGAGAATTGGCACGAATTGTTCTAGCATTTGCCCTATTTACAATAAACTTAACGATATTACAGCTCGTTTAACGCCTTGAAGGAAGACTTATGGCTGATATACGGATTACCGGCAGAATGGTTAACTTTAGCAGGATAACCTTCGATACCAATGATCATGATGTGATCCGCCAGCAATTATCAAATATTTTAAATGAAGGTTCCTATCAAGGAACTTTAGTGATTATTGACAGTACAGTTGAGCAAGAGTTAATTGCATTGATTCAACTTCTGGTGAGCTTGGGTTTACAACCAATGGCGGTAATCGACGGTATTTTAGGAGATGAGGCTCGCGCTATTCAATTCCCTGTTTTACCGGCAGATCAACCCTTACAGCGCATTAAAGCGACAGCTGAACAAGTGGCTATTGTGGAAAAACCTGCTACAGCTCCTGCCTCGTCTTCAGCAGAAACAAAAAAACCACTAAACAAGATAGCGGTCGCTCATATTACCTCTTATCATGATGAAATTTTGCGTACAGGCCAATCCCTTGTACAAGATAACGGCGATATTATTTTAAAGGCTGGCATGAATAGTGGTTCCGAGGTGATCGCTTCAGGAAATATACATATTTATGGCACAGTTCGTGGTAGAGTCATTGCTGGTGCGGGCGGGCACGCAGCTGCACGCATTTTTTGCCAATCTTTAGAGGCTGAGCTCGTTTCCATTGCCGGAACGTATTGTGTCGCAGATGATATCCCTAAACATGTGGTAAAAAAACCAGTACATATTTATTTAAATGAAAAGCAAGAGCTTGAATTTGAAGCTCTAGAACTTTAATTTATTAAGCAAATCACCAAAAAACAGCCCTTTTAAGGGTGTATGACCATAATAGGAGTGGATTCGGTGGCCAAAATTGTTGTCGTAACATCAGGCAAAGGTGGTGTAGGTAAAACTACAACGAGCGCATCTTTTGCAACAGGTTTAGCCCTTCGTGGTCATAAAACTGTTGTGATTGATTTTGATGTAGGCTTACGTAACCTTGATTTGATTATGGGTTGTGAGCGTCGTGTTGTATATGATTTCGTTAATGTTATTAATAATGAAGCACGTCTGCAACAAGCCCTTATTCGCGATAAAGATATCGAAAACCTTTATATTTTACCGGCTTCACAAACACGTGATAAAGATGCGTTGAGCGACGAAGGTGTTGCTCGAGTTATTGATGAGTTATCTCAAGAGTTTGATTACATCATTTGTGACTCACCTGCTGGGATCGAGCGTGGCGCGATTTTAGCCATGTATCATGCAGATGAAGCAATCATTGTAACAAACCCTGAAATCTCTTCAGTACGTGACTCTGACCGTATTATTGGTATGTTAGATAGCAAAACCAAGAAAGTTGAACACAACGAAGGGCGTATACGTAAACATTTATGTATTACACGTTTTAACCCGGAACGTGCTGACCGTCAGGAAATGCTGACAATTGATGATATTTCTAAAGATATTTTACGCGTACCGACATTAGGTGTTATTCCAGAATGTCCAAGTGTATTACAAGCATCAAACGAAGGTAAGCCAGTTATTCTGTATTCAGAAACTAAAGCTGGTCAGGGGTATGATGATTTGGTTGCACGCTTCCTTGGCGAAGACCGTCCTTATCGACACATCACAGCTCAACCTAAAGGCTGGTTAGCACGACTATTTGGAGCGTAGATATGGCAGGATTCTGGAGTAAATTATTTAGCAGCGAAGAAAAACCATCAAGTGCTCAAACTGCCAAAGATCGTTTGAAAGTTATTGTTGCTTCTGAACAAGGTTTAGGCCGCCGTTTAAGCCAAGACAAAATTGATCAGATGAAAAAAGAAATCATGCAAGTGGTTAGTCGTTATGTTAGCGGTGTAGGTGAACAGCATATCCAAATGCAAGTTCGCTCTGAAGCTAATATCGAAATGTTAGAAATGAATATCAATTTACCTGAAGAACGATAATTCTATTTCTGACTATTCAATAAATCAGAATCAAGGCAAAATAACGCAAGTTATTTTGCCTTTTTTAAAATGAGGAGATTGTCATGGCATTATCACAGCCAGCAACTTTCAATGAAGAATGGTCCGATGAGCGTGTTTTTGCCTACCTCAACCAACTTCCTCCAAGTGGTGTGAATGCAGATTTTCATGTGCTCTACCATGCATTCAAACATATGCGCCCAACAGACTATGAGCGTCTTTTAACGCAATTTATTGCGGATGGGCGTGATATTAATGCCAAAGACCCTGAAGGCCAACGCATCCATGATGTAATTGCTAAGTTTCCGCGTCAATCAGCACCATTTTTAGAAGTTCTAGCAAAGTTTGCCTAGCTTTTCTATTTGAATAACACTGCATAATCTATCCTAGAAAAACTTAAGAGATAGATTATGTGGTTTATTCAATTACCTAAATTATTTACATTTATTACAAATAATCTTAAAGTCATCAATACCATTTAATTCTAAATATAAATTTATGAACCCAGAACATATTAATTTAAAACAAACACAATCCATCCAGTCAAATCATATAGAAAATTTAAAAATTATTAGTGTTAATAAGTTTATCTTTCTATCCTTAATTTCGTTTGGCTTATACCCAATTTGGTGGATGTTTAAAGCATGGCGATTTTTTCTAATCAAAGATAAGTTAAATATTATGCCTGCTGCTCGTGCAATTTTTTCTATATTCTTTTTATATTCACTATTTAATCACATAAAAAAATACGCAAAAGAACAAGGGTATACTAATGATTTCTCTTCAGGTTGGATGTATCTAGGATATCTCATTACATCTTTACTGGTTGGCTTACCTGATCCTTACTGGCTTATCTCGCTCTGCAGCATTATATTTTTAATCCCAGCCTTTAAAGCGTTGAACTATGCACAAAAACAACTAAATACGACAATTGAGCAAGAAAAATTCAATACACCTCAAATCATTTTAATTATTATAGGATCTATCATGTGGCTGCTGATTCTTTTCAGTTTTATTATATTATTCCTATATCAATGATCTAAAATTTAGCAATTAAAAAAGCCTCTAAAAGAGGCTTTTTTCTTATCTAGACTTATCGATTACCAATCAGGAAAATACCAAATACGGTAAAAATACCACCCGAAATACCATCAATCCATTTTGAAAAATTACGATAAGCTGCTCTAAAACTTGGTAACGAGAAAATAAAAGTCACAAAGCAGAACCATAAAATTGTCTCGACTGTTACAATAATAAAGAGTAGCCAGTGAACTTGATCAAGTTGAGGATTAGCTAAAAATAAAGAGAAAACACTACCAAAATAAATAACAGCTTTTGGATTTGATAAATTGGTTATCAAACCTTTAATAAAAAATAAGTAAGGTGCTTTTGGGAGCTCAACAGCAACATTGCCCTCTTGCTCATTTTTTGAAAAAGCCGAACGTAGCATCTGATAGCCCAACCAACATAGATATAAGCCACCAGCAATGAGCAATCCTTGCTTTAACCAAGCCATTTTCTCAAATATAAGATTTAATCCCATCAGTGCCAAGCACGCCCAAAACATAACACCCGCCGTTATACCAGCAACGACCAGCATAGCGTCTTTACGAGACCGGCTAATGGCAGTTTGAGATACAAGGAAAAAATCAGGCCCGGGAGTAATAAGTGCGCAAAAGTGAATAAAGGCTAAAGTAATCAGAGCTAATAGCATGTCTTTCTCCTAATTTAATTCATTGTTATTTATTTAGGGAAAATACATTAGCATTTTTTTACTAGACGATAAAATCTTTAAGTCATTTATAAATAGGTTCACTTTATTTAAGTTATAAAAAAGCCTCCGAAGAGGCTTAAATTGTATTGTCTTAAACTAGAATATCCCGCTTACCATTAGGACCCATTGAGCTCACAATGCCGTTCTCTTCCATTTGATCAATAATACGAGCAGCACGGTTATAACCAAGACTAAATTTGCGCTGTAGCGAAGATGTAGATGCTTTTCGAGTTTCTAATACGAATGACACACATTGATCATAAAGTGCATCTCGGTCAGAACCGCCTTCACCCTCTTCAAAGCCACGTGACGCTGGCTCTTCATCAAATGGTGTCAAGATTTCATCAATATAATCTGGTTCGCCACGCTCACGCCAAGCATCACAGATACGGTTTACTTCATCATCACTAATGAAAGCACCATGCACACGTTCCGGCTCAATTTTACCTGGTCCTAAGAACAGCATATCACCATGACCTAACAAGTCTTCTGCTCCACCAGCATCCAAAATAGTACGCGAGTCAATTTTACTATTTACACGTAGTGCTACACGCGTTGGAATATTGGCTTTAATCAAACCGGTAATAACATCAACAGATGGACGTTGAGTTGCAAGCAATAGGTGAATACCAGCAGCACGAGATTTTTGCGCCAAACGGGTAATCATTTCTTCTGCTTTTTTACCCACTTGCATAATCATGTCGGCGAACTCATCCGCAACAATGACAATAGATGGTAATGGCGTTAAACGAGGTGCACGTTCTTGTGTCGCTGAATCACTTGGCTTCCAAGTCGGATCAATTAAGTCTTCACCATTCGCAATCGCTTCTTCAACTTTACGGTTATAGTCACTTAATTTACGAATTTTTAAGAACGACATAAGTTTATAACGACGTTCCATTTCATTCACACACCAGTTTAACGCACTTACCGCATCTTTCATGTCAGTAACGACTGGAGTTAATAAATGTGGAATATCATTATAGTTTGCAAGTTCGAGCTGTTTTGGATCGATTAGAATTAAACGTAGTTGGTCAGGCGTATATTTAAGCAACATCGATAAAATCATCGAGTTTACTGCAACTGACTTACCAGAACCTGTCGTACCAGCAACCAACATATGCGGTGCTTTCGCCAAATCAGTGAGTACAGGGTTACCCGAAATATCTTTACCCATCGCCATACTAATTAATGCACTTGGGTCGCGATATGTTGGTGTTTCCAATAACTCAATCAAACGTACCATTTCACGGGCACTGTTTGGCACTTCAATACCAATATATGGTTTACCAGGAATGACTTCGACCACACGTACAGATGCCATCGACATTGAACGCGCCAAGTCACGCGAGATATTCGTGACCTTAGAAGCTTTAACACCGGGTGCCAAATCTAACTCAAAGCGAGTTACAACTGGTCCTGGTTGAGCCTCTACTACTTGAGCTTTTACGTTAAATTCTTGCAATTTAATTTCAAGCAATTCAGACAAACGTGAAAGTTGCTCTTCAGTAAAGTTGACTTTCTTATTTGGATCAACCTTATCGAGTAAATCAAGACCTGGTAAAGTTGGCAAATCCAAACGCTTTTTGGCAACTTGCATTGCACGAGACATTGGGCGGCCTGATGCATCTGTTAACGGCGCATCAAAATCGAAATCGTCTTCATCAAAATCAGAATTTTCCTGCGGTTTCCCAGCAGTCTCCTGCCAAGCCTCAATAAACTCTTCTTTTGAAAGTTTGTCGGCCTGTATAGTCGTTTGGATAGGAGCTTTTACAAATGCTGAAGATTGCGCATAACTACTTGCTCTTACAGGTTCAGCTGGAGCAATGTCTTCATCTATTAATAAATCATCAAAATCTTCAAAGACTTGTTCGTTTGCTAAATTTTTAGGTGATTGATTTAAATTTGAAATATTTGAAGATGTTTCGTTCGCAATATTAACAGATTGCGAAGTTGGTTCCGTCTCTATATGGTGATCTTGAACAAATGGTGTATGCACATCTGTTGCAGTTTTACTGTTTGGAACCGCGGCAAGCAACTCATCAAAAATCTCATCATCATTCCAATCAAGACCATGTAAGTCTTGTTTAGATGATGGTTGATTTTGATTTACTTGAGAAATTGTTTGCTGAAATTGCTCATGAGTAGGAACTTGTTCTATCTCTGTCGAATCATCAGCAGCTCTTAAAAGCGCATCAATTTCTTGCTTATGACTCGCATCATCACGCTGTAAAGCACGCCATACTTCGCCAGTCGCAACTAAACGTTGGCTATCTCGTTCAAGTTTATGGGCCTGTTCAAGCGTATGCTCAAAGTTCTGAGTATTTGCAACTGGTGTATCTGCAACAGGTTCAGGTCGGCTCTGCTCTTTCGCTAGCAC
Organism: Acinetobacter sp. SH024; assembly: GCF_000163635.1. Classification (NCBI taxonomy): domain Bacteria; kingdom Pseudomonadati; phylum Pseudomonadota; class Gammaproteobacteria; order Moraxellales; family Moraxellaceae; genus Acinetobacter; species Acinetobacter sp. SH024. The sequence goes on from NZ_GG753600.1 coordinate 1,237,404, forward strand.
ATCTGCAAATAAGCGCTCAGCAACCGCATCATGTCGCGTTGTGGTAGATTGCGGTTGAGTTGATTCAGATTGAACTGATGCTTCTTTCTCATCTGAAGCATTCGCATTCGTCTCTGCATTATCAGCAACTTTAACCGCGGCTGCTTTGTTGGCAGGTTGAGTTGTTAAGTCATAATCCGATTCATTCGGAGATACGTTCTTATAAAATAAATCTTGTAAATAACTTGGTGTCGCTTTGAGCGTAACCCATGTTTTACTCCATTGCACCCCAAATGCAAGTGTAAACAAGACTACCCCGAAAACCAGCAAAAATAAGGTCGCACCGTAAATTGTTAACAATTGAGATAGGCTTTGACCTAACTCATAACCAATAATTCCCCCAGCTGCATTATCTAAAGTATCTGCCGGCACATTCCAATGTAAATAAAGTAAGCTAGATACAACTAGAATTAAGAAGAATTGTGCAGCATAACGAAATGGGCGGTTTAGGAAACTACGTGGCCACCAAACCTGAATTGCTTCAATGAAAAGGAAAATTGGAATAAGCAAACTTGCCCATCCTAAAAAACCAAACAGCAAATCTGCAATCCATGCGCCAGCAATACCACTTGCATTGGATACTTGCTGAGTATCACTGGAAATATGCATCCAGCCCGGGTCAAATGGTGTATATGTTACTGTTGCCAGAAACATATAAATACCAAAAGAAACCAAGAATAATGTCATCAATAAGCGCTGTGCATAAACACTTGACACCGCAGTCATATACTGTCCTGTAACCCATTTAATTATTGGTTTAGAGATGTGAAGAACTACATTTTAGATCTTCAACGAATGAACTTTATATTATGCACCTGTTCTTACAAAAAAGGTGCATGATTCTTTACAGTTGTTGTTAACATAAGGCACTTCTATATTGTTATATAACTTAATTCGATTGACCTGATCAATATTATCCACATTGATTTAACGCTATTGATCGGCAAATTCACGTATAATTTTCAAAATTCTCGAAATAAATAAGGATACCCTCAATGAGTGCTCGTCATTCTCGGTTAATTATTCTCGGTTCTGGCCCTGCGGGCTATAGTGCAGCAGTATATGCAGCGCGTGCAAACCTTAAACCTACTTTAATTGCAGGTTTACAACTAGGTGGGCAACTTACAACAACAACCGAAGTTGACAACTGGCCGGGCGATCCTGAAGGTTTAACAGGTCCTGCATTAATGGATCGTATGCAAGCACATGCTGAACGCTTTGGTACAGAACTCGTCTATGACCATATTAACGAAGTGGACTTAAGTGTACGTCCTTTTGTTTTAAAAGGTGATATGGAAGAGTACACATGTGACGCTTTAATTATTGCAACTGGCGCTACAGCTCAATATCTTGGTCTAGAGTCTGAACAAAACTTTATGGGTCAAGGTGTAAGCGCATGTGCAACATGTGATGGTTTCTTCTACAAAAACCAAAAAGTAATGGTTGTTGGTGGTGGTAACACCGCTGTTGAAGAAGCACTTTATTTATCAAATATTGCTTCACATGTAACGTTAGTACATCGCCGTGATACTTTACGTTCTGAAAAGATTTTGCAAGATCATTTATTTGCCAAAGAAAAAGAAGGCAAAATCAGCATTATCTGGAACCACGAAGTTGAAGAAGTATTGGGTGACAATACTGGCGTAACCAGTGTTCGCCTTAAATCAACTCAAGATGATTCTAAGCAAGACGTAGAGGTTCATGGTCTGTTCGTAGCAATTGGTCACAAGCCAAACACTGGAATGTTTGAAGGCCAGTTAAACCTACGTGATGGCTACATCCAAGTGCAAAGCGGTACCTCTGGTAATGCAACAGCGACTTCTGTAGCTGGTGTTTTTGCTGCTGGTGATGTCGCTGACAGCATTTATCGCCAAGCGATTACTTCTGCTGGGTCTGGCTGTATGGCGGCTCTAGATGCTGAAAAATATCTAGATAATCTTTAATTAATAGATTTCTAGAGTTTTAAAACAGCCGTTCTTATAACGGCTGTTTTTTTTAGAATAATGACTAGCTGACATATATTAATTTTTATAGCATAACCTTAAAGCTCATCTTATTTTATTTTTATGAATACACTTCCACTTTCCCAATTCATTTTTCCTGACCCGATTGAAGCCGATCCAGAGGGTCATGGTTTAATTTGTATTGGAGCGGACCTCTCCCCTTCTACCCTATATGAAGCATACACCCATGGTCTCTTTCCTTGGTTTAATGAAGATGAGCCTATTTGTTGGTGGAGCCCAGAACCTCGTTGTGTGATTTACCCCCAAAACTACAAGCCCAGCAAGTCATTACTAAGAAATATGAAAAAACATGGTTATGCAATTACGGTTAATCATGCCTTTGAACAAGTTATTCGCTCTTGCTCTTTGCCAAGAAGTTATGCAGACGAAACATGGATTAGTGAAGATATTATTCAAGGCTACTGTGAGATGTTTAATGCTGGTTATGGTTACAGTATTGAAGTATGGCAACAAGAGGAGCTTGTAGGAGGTTTATATGGTGTTACGATTGGTAAAGGATGTTTTGGTGAGTCAATGTTTAGCAACGAAACGGATGTTTCAAAAATGGCTTTTTATACATTAATGCTCATAGGACAAGAAAATCAGCTACCATGGATAGACTGCCAACTCGTAAACAGTCACTTAATTAGTCTGGGAGCCAGTACACTTTCTCGTCAAGACTACTTAAAATCGTTACAAGATGTAATTATTCACCCCTCTATCAATTGGAAAAAGTATCAAGAACGTGTATTTTCAAGTAAAACAATAGCATTAGATGCAAAATTAATGGAATGATAACAGGAGGGACCAATCATGAAATCATATCACCCGAAGTCCCTTTTAAATGATCTGCAGTATTATATTACTCCACCTCATGATTGCAGCTATCTAGAAAATAAATCAGCACGCATGGTGTTTTTAGATCCCATCCATCGAATTGATGTGGTCACTCTTTCAGAACTTTCTCGTTTAGGCTTTCGCCGTAGTGGTGACTTTGTTTATCGCCCTGAATGTCATTTATGTAGACAATGTCTGTCTTGTCGTGTTCCAGTTGCCGATTTTCAAATGAACAGCATGCAAAAAAAAGCATGGAAACGAAATCAAGATCTCACCATGACTGTTCTACCTACGCGGCAAGCAGCACAAATTCATTATGATTTATACGAACGCTATATTAATGAACGCCATGCAGATGGTGATATGTTTCCGCCGAGCTTAGACCAGTTTGAAAAGTTTTTAGTACATAGCTGCACAGATAGTTTTTTTCTTGAGCTTTGGAAAGACAATCGGCTCATTAGCGTTTCTACTTGTGATTTAATGGATGATGGACTATCAGCTGTCTATACATTTTTTGATCCCGATGAGCATCGCAGATCACTTGGTGTTTACTCTATTCTTAACCAAATTGAATATGTGAAATCGCTCGGTTTAGAGTACCTTTATTTAGGCTATTGGGTGCCTCATTCAGCTAAAATGAACTATAAATCGCAATATACACCTTTAGAACTTCTACTTGATGGACAATGGCGTCGTTTAAACCGATCATTGTCACCAGAGGAAATTCAACAGCTAGGTACTTCTCTTATGACAACGTTACCTTCTGAATGGAATAATTTAATCATTAAATAAAGATGCGAAATCATCTGTACAGGTTTTTACCATAATGACCGCATCTTCCCGCCCACCATCTTGGGTAGGATAATAATTGCGACGCAGATCAATTTGGTGAAAGCCTGTTTTTTCATATAAACCAATAGCGGCTTTATTACTTTCACGAACTTCTAAAAAGATTTGTACTGGCTGATTTTCCAATTTTTCAATTGATGCACTTAATAACTCATATCCTAAACCCTGCCCTTGCATTTTAGGATCAACTGCCATGAGTAACAAATTAGCTTCATCTAAAACAGGCTGTAAAATACAAAACCCAACCACTCTGTTTTGTGACTCAATCACTGTACATTGATAAGAATTCAAAGATTCAATAAATTGCTGTCTTGACCACGGATGGGTCTGAACTGATTTTTCAATTTGAACAACAATATCCACATCAGTGTTTTGCATAATACGAATCATGAGTTTCAACGCAATGAAGATTCTAAAGTAGTGCGTATTATAAAAACTTCCCAAGAAAAAACGAGCAAAAAAAAAAGGACAATTGAATTGTCCCTTTTTTCAGTATTTGTTAAAGACCTAATTTTTCACGCCAAGTTGCCAACAATGCTGTGGTATCAGAATCATTTGGATGAAATTTTGGTCTTAAAAAATCAAGTAACTCTGGAATTTGACGAGTCATAAAACCTTTACGACCATACATGAACTTAAGCATGTATTTCGTATCTTTCCAAGTTAATTTATCATCAGTCTTAAGTAACTTAGCAGTAAAATAAGACTGCGTTGCAAAGATTAATGCCATTGCAATAATCAAGGCTGTTGAACGCATAAAATAAGCTTTCGGACCTTGTCCGTACATACTTGTATACACATCAAATGCCACAGCTTTATGTTCATTTTCTTCAACTGCGTGCCACATCCACAAATGATACATGGTGTCATCTTGGAACATGGCCTGAATTTCAGGGTTTTGTAAAAGTTCAGCTGCAATGGTCGATGTGAAATGCTCTAGAGCACAGGTTCCAGTCAAATCAATCATTTCTTTGGTATAGCCAAAAGGTTTCATTAATTTGGTTACAACAGCTGTACCCATCTTAATGACTTTTCCTGTTTGCTTTTCCATATGGCGCACATCATAACCATAAGCCTGTGCTGAAGCATTAAATGCTAAATGCTCTTTGGAGTGCATCGCTTCTTGACCAATAAAAGCACTAATTTCTTTTTGAAGATCTGGATCAGCAAGCTTTGGATCATTTCGAACAGCACGCGTACTATTTACAAAGAACTGCTCACCTTCTGGAAAAAGGGCCGATAATGCTGTCATAAAATGTGTTAATGCTGCATCATAATTTGCCCAATAACGTGGGACCTGAGCAAATTCAAAATCCATACGACGCACAGGGAAACTAGCGCCAGCACGATTGGAAATATTTACCTTAGCATTCATCTCAGACTCCTTTTAAGTGAATAGCTAATTCACATATAACTTTATTTATTTTCTTAATATTTATAATCATACGTCTTTCGATGTACCAATTAAGTGCAGATGAGGACAGAGAAATATCAGATGAGGTCATTCATAGACACATAAAGGTGCAATATCTGCTCCATGATCTCTTTAAAATAGTTATAGAAAAATAAAAAGGGCCACTATCGGGCTCTTTATAAATCATGAATTAAATCTATAAACCTAATTTTGCTTTCCATGTTTTCAATAGCCCAACAGTATCTAGGTCATTTGGATGAAAGCCAGGTTTAAAGTAAGCTAACATTTCTTTAGCCATACCACTAATAATACCTTTAGATGGGCTATATCCGTATTTATAAATTACTGATAGTTCATCTAAATTCAACTTGTTGTCTTGCTTTAATAAACGAAGCACAAAGGATGACTGGATTAAAAAGATTAAAGTCATAGCAAATACCAAAGAACTGGTTCGTAACGCATAAGCTTTTATGCCTTTACCAAACACACCTTCGTACACATCATAAGCTACGGCTTTATGCTCATTTTCTTCAATCGCATGCCAATACCACATTGTTGACATTGTCTCATCTGTCATAAGCTCTTGAATGTGCTTATTGACCAATAATTGCGAAGCAATAGTAGCGGTAAAATGCTCAAGAGCCGTTGTAGCAGTCAAATCAACCATTTCTTTTGTCATACCGAAAGGTTTGACAATTTTTACAAAAGTTTTAATTGCTGTTTGAATTGCCGTATCGGTAAATTTCTCTAACGTTTCTACATCATGACCAAACTTTTGAGCAGAAGCGTTGAAGTTTACATGCTCTTGAGTATGCATTGCTTCTTGCCCTATGAAAGCACTAATCTCTTTTTGGAGCGCTTCATCATCTTTAATAGCTGGGTGATAACGTACTGCTCGTACACTATCTATAAAGAATTTCTCACCAGCCGGAAACAATGCTGACAATGCAGTCATAAAATGTGTGAGTCCAGCAGAACCATTCATCCAATATTCTGGTACATCATTAAAGTCAAAATTCATACGACGTACTGGAAAGCTTGCGCCTGCACGATTCGTAATATTCACTTTAGCATTCATACCCAAAACTCCTTAGTAAGTAACCCTGGTTACTCAAACTTTATTGTTCGTTTTCTTGATTCTTATCATACAAAGTTAATAAAAAGGATTAAGGCGAAATAAGGACATTGAAATATCAGTTAGGGCCAGCCTTTATAGTGATTGTTAGACAATTAAATATAAAAAAAGCGCTCTAAAAAGAGCGCTTTTTTTCACTGAAAGTGATTATGCAGTTACTTTCGCAACAACACCAGCACCTACAGTACGACCACCTTCACGGATCGCAAAACGTAGACCTGGGTCCATTGCGATTGGGTGGATTAATTCTACTGACATTTCAACGTTGTCGCCTGGCATAACCATTTCAACGCCGTCTTGTAATTGGATTGCACCAGTTACATCAGTTGTACGGAAGTAGAACTGTGGACGATAACCATTTAAGAATGGAGTGTGACGACCACCTTCTTCTTTAGAAAGTACGTATACTTCTGCGTCGAATTTAG
>NZ_GG753600.1:1244836-1318266 GCF_000163635.1 Acinetobacter sp. SH024
ACCTGACGAGAAAGAAGGATGTGTTCACGAGTTTGTGGCATTGGACCGTCAGTCGCAGCACACACAAGGATCGCGCCGTCCATCTGAGCAGCACCAGTAATCATGTTTTTAACGTAATCGGCGTGGCCCGGGCAGTCAACGTGCGCGTAGTGACGAATTGGAGAATCGTATTCTACGTGTGAAGTATTAATTGTAATACCACGTGCTTTTTCTTCAGGTGCTGAGTCGATTTGTGAGTAATCTTTCGCTTCACCGCCGTAAGTTTTTGCACAGATAGTTGCAATCGCAGCAGTTAAAGTTGTTTTACCATGGTCAACGTGACCGATTGTGCCCACGTTTACGTGTGGCTTATTACGTTCAAACTTGGCTTTAGCCATGATGATCTTCCTTTATAAACTACTCATGGAGGGTCACCCCATGAGCACTTGGTTTTTAACTAAGAAATTAGTTTGGGCTTATAGTAATCGAAAGATTACTCGTCGTCACCTTTTTTACCGCCAGCTTGGAATTTAGCGATGATGCCTTCAGCCACGTTACGTGGAGTTTCAGCATATTTAGCAAATTCCATAGAGTAAGTCGCACGACCTTGAGACATAGAACGCATTTGAGTCGCGTAACCAAACATCTCAGCAAGAGGAACTTCTGCACGAATTGCTTTTGTTCCACCAGGAAGATCGTCCATACCTTGAACCATACCACGACGACGGTTTAAGTCACCCATGATATCGCCCATGTAGTCTTCTGGAGTTTCTACTTCAACTTTCATGATAGGTTCAAGAAGGATAGGATCCGCTTTCATGAAACCATCACGGAAGGCATAAGAACCTGCCATTTTGAACGATAATTCGTCAGAGTCGACGTCATGGTAAGAACCGTCGAATAATGTCGCTTTAATACCAACAACAGGGTAACCAGCTAATACACCATTCTTCATACGTTCTTGAATACCTTTGTCAACCGCGCCAAAGAATTCTTTAGGTACTACACCACCAACAACTTCTTCAACGAATTGGTATTCTTTACCAGCTTCTTCAACATCAAGCGGTTCAAGACGTACATATACGTGACCAAACTTACCTTTACCACCAGTTTGACGTACGAACTTACCTTCTTGTTCAACAGACTTTTTGATCGTTTCACGGTAAGCAACCATTGGTTTACCAATGTTAGCTTCAACACCGAATTCACGCTTCATACGGTCAACAATGATGTCAAGGTGAAGTTCACCCATACCAGCAATAATTGTCTGACCAGATTCTTCGTCTGTACGAACACGGAACGATGGATCTTCTTTAGCCAAACGACCTAAAGCGATAGACATTTTTTCTTGGTCTGCTTTAGTTTTTGGTTCAACAGCCAATGAAATTACTGGCTCTGGGAATTCCATACGCTCAAGAGTAATGATGTTTTTCTCATCACATAATGTATCACCAGTTGTAACGTCTTTAAGACCTACACACGCTGCGATATCACCTGCACGGATTTCATCAAGATCTTGACGTTCGTTCGCATGCATTTGCACGATACGACCGATACGTTCACGCTTAGCTTTAACTGGGTTATAAACCGGATCACCTTGTTTAAGAACACCAGAGTAAACACGTACGAATGTTAAGTTACCTACGAATTTGTCGTTCATGATTTTGAACGCAAGTGCAGAGAACGGAGCTTCGTCAGATGCTTCACGAGACGCTTTAGTTTCGTCTTTGTCGTCAAGGATACCTTCGATCGCTTTAACTTCTGTAGGTGATGGTAAGAATTCAATTACAGCATCCAACATACGTTGAACACCTTTGTTCTTGAACGCAGAACCACAAAGCATTACTTGAATTTCAGAAGCTAATGTACGAGCACGTAAACCAGCGATGATGTCTTCTTTAGAAAGATCACCTTCTTCTAGGTACTTGTCCATTAATTCTTCAGAAGCTTCAGCCGCAGCTTCAACCATTTTTGTACGCCATTCGTTAGACGTATCAACTAGGTCAGCTGGGATATCAGCATATTCAAACTTCATACCTTGAGATGCTTCATCCCAGATAATCGCTTTCATTTCGATAAGGTCAACAACACCCTGGAATGTATCTTCAGCACCAATTGGCACAACGATAGGAACAGGATTACCACCTAAACGAGTTTTAACTTGCTCAACAGCACGGAAGAAGTTTGCACCAGTACGGTCCATCTTGTTCACGAATGCTAAACGAGGCACTTTATATTTGTTCGCTTGACGCCATACAGTTTCAGACTGAGGTTGTACACCACCTACAGCACAGTAAACCATGCACGCACCGTCAAGAACACGCATAGAACGTTCAACTTCGATTGTGAAGTCTACGTGTCCCGGGGTGTCAATTACGTTGATACGGTGTTGTTCGAATTGGTTACCCATACCAGACCAGAAACAAGTCGTAGCAGCAGAGGTAATTGTAATACCACGCTCTTGCTCTTGTTCCATCCAGTCCATTGTTGCTGCACCGTCGTGTACTTCACCAATTTTGTGAGATACACCTGTGTAGAACAAAATACGTTCAGTTGTAGTTGTTTTACCTGCGTCAATGTGCGCAGAAATACCGATGTTACGGTAACGAGTAATTGGGGTTTGGCGAGCCATGATGTCTACATTCCTAAATGTTATATTTAAAACAGGACGCACCAATTAAATTGATGCGCGCGAATATCCAAACAGGCAACTTAAATACCTGCAAAGCCCCCACTTTGATAGAGAGCAATGTTGAATCGAGCTGCTGTACGCATGAATATTCTCCTGAATAAGGCCTGTTTTATCCGCTTAGAAACGGTAGTGAGAGAAGGCTTTGTTAGCTTCAGCCATACGGTGCACATCTTCACGTTTTTTGATTGCTGCACCTTTACCTTCAGCTGCATCAAGCAACTCACCAGCAAGACGTAAAGCCATCGTTTTTTCAGAACGCTTAGCAGCAGCATCTACTAACCAACGCATAGCTAAGGCAGTACGACGGGATGGGCGCACTTCCATAGGTACTTGATAAGTAGCACCACCAACACGGCGTGCTTTTACTTCAACCATAGGACGAACTTTTTCAAGAGTAGTCTCGAAAAATTCAACTGGGTCTACTTTGTTTTTTTCTTGAACGCGTTCTAAAGCACCGTAAACGATACTTTCTGCAATAGATTTTTTACCATCTTGCATTACGTGGTTCATGAATTTAGCGATTGTTTGGCTGCTAAATTTTGGATCTGGAAGGATCTCACGAGCAGCGACTACGCGACGTCTTGGCATTTTAATACACCTAATAATATGACACTTCAGGATGATCCAGCAGTTTGTACAAGTGTCATGTACACGACGCTGGCCTTACTATACGTCGCTTGAATTACAAATCTATGAAGAATTCAAACAAGCGAAACGCTAAAGGGCTTATTCGACTAGTTTCCTAGAATTACTTCTTAGGACGCTTAGTACCGTATTTAGAACGTGATTGATTACGATCTTTAACACCAGCACAGTCTAATGAACCACGAACGGTATGGTAACGTACACCCGGTAAGTCTTTAACACGACCACCACGGATAAGAACAACACTGTGCTCTTGTAAGTTATGGCCTTCACCACCGATGTAGCTAGATACTTCAAAACCTGAAGTTAAGCGAACACGGCAAACCTTACGCATAGCTGAGTTAGGTTTTTTAGGTGTAGTTGTATAAACACGTGTACAAACACCACGACGTTGTGGACAAGCCTTCAACGCAGGAACTTTGGATTTTTCAACCAAAGTCGTACGACCCTTACGGATCAACTGATTCGTTGTTGCCATATGGCAATTCTCCCGTTATTAAAAAACCTTAAAAAGAAAATACCTCTTTTTAAGGGCACATAATTGTAAGCCAAGATGCAAAAATGGTCAACACGGCAATACTTACCAAATGTTGACCATATCAATGTTTGACAGCACGATTTACAAATTTAAATAGAGGCTATTTTTACTTTTTAAACCTTCACTTTGTAAGCGTATTGTTAAGAGTATTTTTTATCTTCTAATATCTCGTCATCATCCTCTGGTGTTAGAGCAGGCTTTTGTTCAGTATGCTCATGTTCTGTCACATGTTTGTCAGCAAGTTTTTCTAAGCCCTTATGAACATTTTCCTGAACTTTCTCTTCACTTTTTTCGCTTTCTGTAGGTTTTAACACAATAGATACTTTCGAGATTACCTCGTGATTTTCTACTTTATGATGATGAGCAGCATGAATATTGCCATCTTCGCCTACATTTAAAAGTCTTGGGCTTGCTTTTTGAATGAGTGTAACCGCAGCATAATAAGCCTGTAGTGGAGATAAATGCTCACTTGGATGTTCGTTTAAATAATGTCTTGCAGCTCCAAAAATTGCCTGAGCTTTATGTCCTACATCTTCTTGTAATTTCCAGCTATATACTGCACTTAAAACAGCCCCTGCAACTGGAATAAACTTACCAAAAGCTGAAAGTTTAGGAATACGATTTAACCATTCCCATTTAAACTCCCCTTCTTCATCTGTTAGCCAGCTCTTTAAAGTATCTATATCTGTGGTTGAACCTAATACTTGCTGAAATTGATGAATATCTTGAGTTTCCAACATATTTCGCAATGTTTTTAAAGCCAACAAGAGAGTTTGTTTCTCTGCAATCAGGCTAATGTCAACTTCTTTAAAAATAAACTCAACAACATCTTGGTCTGCTACCTCCAGCAGATCAAAGCCATGTGACCTTCCTGTCTGGTAAATAGTTCTTAAAACCAAAACCAATGAAACTGGAATATCTACAGCTGCACCAACAACGCCTGATACACCTGTAATTGCACCTTGTACAGTCGCAATGAGCTTGTTTTGTTCTATAAGCGCCTGACTTAGACGTTGAGAACGACCTGTATCTTTAGTTAATTCAAATAAATCTTTAGCACCGGCTTCTTCTAGGATTTTTTCAGTTAAGGTACTTTTTGAACTAAAGTCATTTAACCAATTAAATAAATGGCCTGAGATTTTTTCATCCCAATCTGGCGAAAGAAATGTAGCAACACCATTTACTTTTTTAAAATGTCGACCAAATACCTGACGTGTGACTTTTGGTAAATGTTCTCTTAGCATTTGTTGAGGACTTTCATATTGCTCAACTTCAAATGGGCTTTTTGTTCTCGATCTACCTTCAACAGTTTTTCCAGTTGGGATTGGTTCAATTACCTTACTGACGTCACCTGATTGGTTCTGTTGCAAGATACTCAATCCTGTAGAACTGAGCTTTTTAGCCACTCCGAAGACCTGAGAAAACAAATTGTCAGATTGATTATTATTAAATTTTGTCATCAAGTACCTCGATTTTTTAATTTATCTAATTAGAGATAAATACTAGGTGGAATGTGGATTTATCTCAACTTGAATGTGTGTATTTTAGTTAACCCTAAATGCAACATACTATGTATTTGGTTATTTTTTTTAAATGTAAAATTGTCATAAAGATTTGCCATAAGAAATAAAAATCCTTTCTGCTATCATGTTAACAACGAAAAACATGAGTCCCGTTTTCTTACAGCTATATTCTCCTATTCATTTTCATAGCTGTTGAACACGATAGACTCTTAAATATCACCATAAAGGGACCTGTAGATGAAACGTGTTGTAATCACTGGTATGGGTATTAACTCATGTATCGGTAACTCTTTAGAAGCAGTTACTCATTCACTTCAAAATGGAATCTCCGGGACACGTTTTAACCCAACTTATGCTGAACTCAATTTTAAAAGTCATGTCAGCGCTGCTGCAGAACAAGACTTTGATAATATCGACCGTAAATTAAAACGCTTCATGGGCGTATGTGCGATGCATGCATACAACGCTGCTGTAGCTGCAGTTGAACATGCAGGCCTTACTCCTGAACAACTTGCTGGTAATCCACGTTATGGTATTGCAGGTGGTTCAGGTGGTGGCTCAACTGCTTCTGTTGTTGAAATGACAGAATTATTAGAGACTAAAGGCGCACGTAAAGTGGGTCCATTCTTCGTACCACGTAACATGTCAAACACCATTACTGCAAACGTAGGTGTTGCATTTAAACTACAAGGTATTTCACATACTATTACAAGTGCTTGCGCAACTTCTGCAGATGCAATTGGTTATGCGTACAACTTAATTCAACTTGGCAAACAAGACCTTATGCTTGCTGGTGGCGGTGAAGAAGATCACTGGTCTCAAAGTTTATTGTTTGATGCAATGGGCGCACTTTGCTCGAAATATAACGACTCTCCAGAAACAGCATCTCGCCCATATTCAGCAGACCGTGACGGCTTCGTTATTGCTGGCGGTGGTGGTTTCGTAGTACTTGAATCACTTGAGCACGCGCAAGCACGTGGTGCGAACATTTTAGCTGAAGTAGTAGGTTATGCTGCGAACAGTGATGGCGCGGACATGGTTGCTCCAAGTGGTGAAGGTGCTACACGTTGTGTATTAATGGCACTTGAAGAAGCTAAGCAACATGGTGTAGAGAAAATTGACTATGTAAATACACATGGTACTTCTACTCCAGCTGGTGACATTACAGAACTTAAAGCAATGGAACGTGCATTTGGTGAAGGTAACGTACCTCCTCTTAGCTCAACCAAATCTATGACAGGTCATAGCTTGGGTGCAGCTGGTGTACAGGAGGCTATTTACTCTGTGCTAATGATGCAAAATGACTTTATTGCACCAAACATCAACGTGACTGAACTTGATGAAGGCGCAAAACCTTTCGATATCGTACTTGAAAAACGTGATGCAAAATTGAATACTGTAATGAGTAACAGTTTTGGCTTTGGCGGTGTTAACGCTTGCCTTATTTTCAAGAAGTGGGATGCATAATCCCACCTAGGATTATCGATGGATGCACCTTCTGATGCTTTTTTGTGGGTAAAAGCATTACATATTATTGCCGTGGTTTGCTGGTTCGCTGCTTTGTTCTACTTACCACGTCTATATGTTTATCATGCTATGAGTGAAGATGCTGCAAGTCATCAACGCTTTGAGGTAATGGAACGCAAGTTGTATCGTGGAATTATGTGGCCTTCGATGATTGCTACATTAATTACCGCCCATTTCCTTGTAGAGTGGGGTGATGCAACTCGACATTACCATCAAGCGACTTGGTTTTACCTCAAAGTTGGATTAGTGGCTTTATTAGTGATTTATCATTTGGTATGTGGCTATTATCGTAAAAAGCTCATCGGAAATGCTCACTATAAATCACATAAGTTCTGGCGATTCTTTAATGAAATGCCAACCTTAATTTTATTTGCTGTTGTGATTTTAGTTGTTGTAAAACCTCAGTTTTAACTGGGGCTTTTGCTTTTCTTATCCAAGAATTCTTTTATTCATCCTAATAAAATGCACAATCTATTCAAACAATTATATTTTTCAAAACAGAACTATAAAATTAATCAATTCCCTACCTCTTTATTTAGCAATACCTAATCTATACTATGCTAAAGAAATAGATGAACTCATTTAATGGCAAAGCTATGCTAACTTTTAATGCCTTTAAACGCTTAATCCATACACCATTTATTCTTATTACACTTTTTATTTTCCGTCACCTAAAAAACTATCCGATTAGACATTTGACTGCTCAAGAAAAAATATTAGCGCAAATGGTTTTCGGTGACATGCTTGATTGCGAACGGCCTAAAATTATTGCTACGCGCTACCTCCCTTGGCAGAGTTGCGGTATTTTTATGGCCCCCAATGGGAATATTTATGTCAATCCTGCTGATTACAGTGAAAATTACGCTCTAGAGTCTAAGTTTATGCAGGGTATTTTTATTCACGAACTCACACATGTCATGCAATATCAAAAAGGCATTCATGTACTATTTAAAGGTGCTTTATTACAATCAGCCTATTACCTAAGCTTTAAAAGTTACAATCCCTACAAATACACCTATCACCCTGACAAGGCATTTAATACGTATAATATTGAACAGCAAGGCGAAATTGCGCGCGACATTTGTTCTGGAAAAATCCCAAATATTATCTGTTCACCTCAACTTCATTTGTAACTAAATAATCAATCCCGCTGTGAACGTAACATTTTTTGCGTAATGTAAATGAGAATTCTTATAAATCAGAAATACTTATCTAAACTATAAAAGTGGGCTTATTCAATTCAAATTATTGAAAAAAATAGAACAGACTTATTCCAAATTAGCTTGTGATAAGGCAGTATACAAACAATAAAAATAATGAAGCCTGTTTCTATTCTATACAGAAAATCTCGTTATTTTTACGCAGAAAATATGGGATTGGTATATATTATTGATCTTGACATTTTTGTTTACTATTTTAATTGTTTACTATCGTATCATACACATCGTTGAAAAATTATATTCATAAAAATCAACATTGTGTGTATCTATATTCGTTATGATCTAGGATTAGGTTTGAATGAAAAGTTTTAAAGTTGCCCTTGCTCAGTTTTCTCCGCATATTGGCAATATTGACTCAAACACCCAAAAGATGATTGAGCAAGTAAATCAGGCGAAAAAACAAGACGCTGACCTGATTATTTTTCCCGAGCTTTCTGTTATTGGTTATCCAGCTGAAGATCTATTGTTACGTCCAAATTTAAATAAACGTATGCAAAAGGCTTTTGCACAACTTGCCGAAGTTAAAGATATTGTTATGGTTTTCGGATTTGTAAACCAGACAGAAGATGGTCAACGTTATAATTCTGCTGCTGTCATGAAAGACGGTCAAGTTTTGGGTGTTTTTAACAAACACAATTTACCAAACTATGGCGTCTTTGATGAAAAACGCTATTTCCAAAAAGGCCATCAGCATTTGGTGTTTGAATATCTTGGACATAAATTTGGTGTATTAATTTGTGAAGATATCTGGTCAATTAATACGGTCAAACAGTTGAGCCAATTAAATGTTGATACAGTTCTTGTACTCAACTCATCACCATATGAAGTCGGCAAACCACAACACCGTATACAGACCTTAAGTGAACTTGCAAAACAACTTCATCTAAATATTGTTTACGTTAACCAAGTGGGCGGACAAGACGATTTAATTTTTGATGGTACAAGTTTTGTCAGTAATCAAAATGGTGAGATTGCTTTACAAGCACCGAGCTTTAAAGAAGACATTTATATTGCTGAATTTGACCGTGATACAAAGTTATATAAAGTCACTGAATCTGCTCCTGCATTAGAAACATTTGCAGAAATCTATCAAGGTTTAGTCATGGCAACTCGTGACTATGTAGAGCGCTCAGGCTTCCCAGGTGTGATTCTGGGTCTTTCTGGTGGTATCGACTCTGCCCTTACACTTGCGATTGCTGTTGATGCAATCGGTGCAGAAAAAGTGCAAGCTGTAATGATGCCTTATACTTACACTTCTCAAATTAGTGTAGAAGATGCGGCTGAACAAGCTCGCCGTATGGGTGTGACTTTCGGTATTGCTGAAATTCACTCAATCGTAAATAGCTTCATGCAAACCCTGTATCCTTTCTTTGGTAATTCACCAGCTGATGCAACTGAAGAAAATTTACAAGCGCGTGCTCGTGGCACATTGCTTATGGGTTTATCAAACAAGTTTGGTAATTTAGTCCTTGCTACAGGGAATAAATCTGAACTTTCAGTTGGCTACTGTACGCTTTATGGCGATATGGTTGGTGGCTTTGCGGTTCTAAAAGATGTTTATAAAACTATCGTATTTGAATTAGCAAAATACCGTAACAGCTTAAGCGAAACCCCTGTGATTCCTGAGCGTGTGATTACCCGCCCACCTTCAGCAGAACTTCGCCCAGATCAAAAAGACCAAGACTCTTTACCAGCATATGATGTATTGGATGCCATCCTTTACGCATACATTGAAGAAGATTTAGGTCAGGCCGACATTATTGCCAAAGGTTTTGATAAAGAAGTTGTTGAAAAAGTCATCCGTTTAGTTGATCGTAATGAGTACAAACGTCGTCAAGGTGCGATTGGCCCGAGAATTACCTCTCGTGCATTTAGTCGCGAACGACGTTATCCGATTGTCAACGGTTGGACAGCGAATGACTGAGCAGAAAAACTCATCAAAAACTACAGCACTTGCTCAAGCACTTTTGCTTGAGCAGGTGGAATTTTTCAAAAAACAATTATCTATAGAAAACTCACCTATTTATTTCCAGCAGTTCATTCAGTTGTTTATGCAACATGCTGACGAAATCAAGCTACATGAAGTTGTTGATTTAGAGCAACTACAAGCCGTTGTGAAACGCTATGCTTTTAAAATGCAGCTAGGTGCTGGTTTACTTGAGTTTATTGGGGAAATCGCGCAGCGTATTTATTTATCTGCTATGAAGTCTCCAATTCAGTTACAAGACTTGGTCTCTGACCACCAATTTGAAATGTGGCTTTCTAAATTTTTAGAAATGGAACATATTCCTCATTATCTTAATCAGTTTTTAAGAACTAGCCCTTCTGTACAACAGCTTTGCCAATATATTGCAACCTCGACTCTAGAACAAAAATTACCAAAACTTCTAACTGCATCTAGAGTAGATGACTACCATTTTGAATGGCAACATAAGCTCAAAAAATTCTCTTTTTTACAACAACAACGCCTCGAGCATAAACTTGAAACTTGGATTGCCAGTTTTATTCATGAGCAACTTACAGAATTAAGTCTTTTATCGAGTGAAGATTTAGAAAGTCTAGTACGTCATGTTTGGGAAGATATTAGACATAAAAAAATGTATGAATTTATGAAACAGCTCACTCCTCTCGATGTAGAAGAGTTCTTTGTTTTAATTTACGAATACTGGAAAGAATTACGCCAATCGCAATTTATGCAAGATCTGATTTTGTATGGTGTCGAAGTTTTTTATGACTTTTATAAAGATCAGAGTTTATTTGAAGTATTAAGTGAGATTGGATTAACCGAAAGCGACTTACAAACAGAAGCTTTACGTTTTTATCCGAAGGTTATGGATGCCTTTAATGAACACGGTATTTTAGAACCATTACTTCAAGCGCTTTTAGCTCCTTTTTATCAAAGCTCAAAAACACTCGATATGATTGAAAAACATTTTAATGAGTAAAAAATAGATAAAAAGAAACCACGCAGGAGCGTGGTTTTTAAAATGGTGGCTATGACGAGACTTGAACTTGTGACCCCCGCATTATGAGTGCGGTGCTCTAACCAACTGAGCTACATAGCCGTAAACTGTGTGCGCATTATCTATAGTTCTGTATAGCAGGTCAATAGGTAAAAACCCTTAATGCCCATCAATTGAACAAATAAGATTCAGATCATCATTATTTGTTCTTTTTTTAGCATTTTTTGCTTTAAACAATTGATCGGCCACAGAAATATATTAAAGATCTAATACTAGTTTTTTACCTTTAGCTCTCGACACACAAATCATCATGCTCTTCTGTGAAGCCTTTTCTGCATCACTTAAGTATTGATCAAAGTGATCTGCTTCGCCTTCTAAAATAGCAGTTTCACATGTACCACAAACCCCTTCTCGGCATAGACATTCCACATCAATATTTAATGTTTCAATAGCTTGTAAAATCGTCTGATTACTTTGTACTTCAATTTCTTGATTAGATTTGGCAAGTACCACTGTAAATGCTTCACCATCTTCAGGAACTGTTGAGGCAAATTGTTCCCAGTGAATGTATTCATCGCGGTAACGGTGCTTATTACAGCAATCAATCACAGCATCAATCATGGGTTTCGGTCCACAAACATACACATGTGTGCCTTTAGGTTGTGATGAAATCAGTTCATCCAGCTTCAATGAGCAACCTTCTGAGTCAACATAGCTAAATACATGTTCTGCATGTTTCTGCTTTAACTCATCTAACAAAGCCGCATGTTCAGGCGAGCGATAAGCATAATGTAGCTCAAAATCTGCACCGCGTGCTGCAAGCTCATCCATTTGAGGCAAGAATGGTGTAATGCCAATTCCACCTGCAATTAAAATATGTTTATTCCCTGTTTCGGCTAATGGAAATAAATTTTTTGGTTCTGAAATCTGAATTTCACAGCCTTCATTGCATTGATCATGCATAAACACTGAACCACCCTTACCTTCCACATCTTTACGAACGCAGACTTGGTAAGTCGATAGGTCTTGTGTACAACTCATCAATGAATATGCATTTGAAAGCTGTTCATTCATTTTGACAATAATATGGCTTCCCCCACTAAATCGAGGAAAGTTCTGCCCATCTTGACGTTTGAACGTAAACCGTTTGATTAAAGGGGTTAGTTGCTCCACATGAGTAACAACCGCTGGGAACATTTCATAATGACTAGCCATATTAGAATCCTTCTTTTACCACATATTCTTGTTGTTAGGGCTTATCCTTAAAGCCCTAAACACATGTATTTAATGGTCATGAATTCTTCAAGACCATACTTTGAGCCTTCACGCCCAACACCTGATTGTTTCACACCACCAAATGGTACAACTTCATTTGAAATTGCTGTGGCATTCATACCGACCATTCCATATTCAAGCTGTTCTGATACTCGCCATAAACGTGAAATATTTTCACTATACACATAAGCAGCCAAACCAAAGATCGTGTCATTTGCTTGAGAAACGACGTCTGCTTCATCTGTAAAGCGAATAAGCGGCGCAACTGGACCAAAAATTTCTTCTTGGACAATTTCCATTGTACGGTCTACGTTCGTTAGAACCGATGGCTCATAAAAGGTTTGTCCTAAAGCATGCTGCTTACCACCGCAAGCCACCTTAGCGCCTTTGCTCACTGCATCATCAATCAACTGCTGTGCTTTTAACACTGCTTTTTCATTAATTAATGGGCCAATTTGCACGCCATCTTCAAGCCCATTACCAACTTTAAACTTTTGTACTTCTTGTACAAACTTCTCGGCAAAAGCTTGATAAATATTGTCGTGTACATAAATGCGGTTAGCACAAACACAGGTCTGGCCTGCATTACGGAACTTGGCAAAAATCGCACCTTGTACAGCTTTATCTAAATCGGCGTCATCAAACACAATCAGAGGAGCATTTCCGCCCAACTCAAGCGCTAATTTTTTAATGGTACTTGAGCACTGCTGCATCAGTAGGCGTCCCACTGGAGTTGAGCCAGTGAAGGTCAATTTTTTCACTTTTTCATGTGAAGTAAATACCGAGCCAATTTCTTGAGACTTACCAGTAACGACGTTAATCACACCCGCTGGAATACCTGCTTTTTCTGCAAGCTTCGCAATCGCTAAAGCACAATAAGGCGTTTCATTCGCTGGCTTAATCACGACCGTACATCCAGCTGCTAAAGCCGGTGCTGCTTTACGGGTAATCATGGCGATTGGGAAATTCCACGGCGTAATCGCAGCCACCACACCCACAGGTTCTTTACTGATAATAAAGCGCTGCTGGTTATTGACGGTTGGAATCACATCACCATAAATACGCTTGCCTTCTTCGGCAAACCATTGAATAAATGATGCAGCATAACGCACCTCACCTTTCGCTTCTGCCAGAGGTTTTCCTTGTTCAATAGTCATAATTAAAGCAAGTTCATCGGTATGATCGAGAACTAGTTTGTACCAAGCTAATAAAATATCTGCACGGTTTTGAGCGGTCAAAGCCTTCCAGCTTTGCAAAGCAGTATAAGCAGCTTTAACTGCTTGTGTAGCTTCAGCCGCTCCCATATTTGGAATTGTGCCAATTTCTTCGCCTGTTGCTGGGTTAGTCACTGGAACCGATGCATTGGACTGTGCAGCTAGCCATTGTCCGTTAATATAGGCTTGTTGCTGAAATAATTCTGTGCTTTGTAAACTCGACATATTATCTTCCTAACTGAAGAATCAGGTGTAAGTCATCTTTACACCTGAATAAATCCATTTGTTTTATTTGTGATGCTGCGCCACTAAATGC
The DNA here is from genome assembly GCF_000163635.1 of Acinetobacter sp. SH024. Lineage (NCBI taxonomy): Bacteria > Pseudomonadati > Pseudomonadota > Gammaproteobacteria > Moraxellales > Moraxellaceae > Acinetobacter > Acinetobacter sp. SH024. Next base: position 1,258,729 of record NZ_GG753600.1, read on the forward strand.
TGGAAGTAAGCAATACCATGCTCACTGATACCAGAGCGTTGCTTGTCGGTCATAATACGACCTTGACCACGATAACCACGTGATTTCAAACCACGTTGTACGCTTTCGACCAAGTTCAAATCTTCAGGACGGAATACATTGCGATACCACTCAATTAAGTCTTTCTGATCTTGAGTGAGTTCTTCGTTCGTGAAGTAAATATCGTAATGCTGCAAAGTCGTTTCTGCATCTACTGGGAACTCATAGATCACAGTCATGAAATTGCTGCCCGGTGGTACATTGAACATCGTGCAAGGCCAAGTCCAGAAACCGTGAAATTCAGGATCTGTTACTGATGGATCAAGCTTAAATGACTTCTCAGATGAGCGAGCAAAGCCATATTGCAATGTCCAGTTCTGATGTGTGGTATGCCAATATTTATCAACTTGTACGGAGTCAGCAAAACCAGGATGCGCTGGTCCACAGTGATAGCACTCTAGATAGTTATCAACAATCACTTTCCAGTTTGCTGGAGTTTCTGTCACAAAACGTGCTGCCAGTTTCAAATCTTTAATTACGCTACATGCTTGATTTAAACGCTCAGCAAATTCCGGAAGTTGGTCTTCTACACAAGTCGCATTTTCATCCATATTAATGAAAACAAAGCCTGCATATTCCTCAACTTTTAAAGGCACCATGCTTGAATTTTCTTTGTCAAAAGATTCGACATGGTCACAGTTACGCGCCAAGGCTAAGCTACCGTCTAGCTTAAAAGTCCAAGCATGATATGGGCAAGTAATTACATTTTTTGCTTTACCACTGCCACTTAAAAGCTCGTGACCACGATGTGGACACACATTATAAAACGCACGTAAAACGCTATCTTTACCACGAATGATGACAATATTTTCACCAATTACTTTACGGGTAATATAGTCATTCGGTTGTGCCAATTCACTGCCATGTGCAACACAAATCCAGCTTTTAGCAAAGATTGCTTCTTTCTCATGCTCAAATACTTGCGATGAAGTATAGAAAACTTTAGGGAAAGTCCATGCAACATCTGGGTTTGCGCAAAAATCTTCAGGTAATTTTTCAACTGCACTCATGTTATTACTCCATTAAATTCTTTTCGTCCAAATGACTCGATATTAAATTCATATCTTTTCGACACTGCCAAACATGCGACGTATCGCACTCAGCATGTTTTGATATAACTGTTGAACTTCAGGACAGTCACGCATCAGACGTAAACTGCCATGTAATAAACCTTTGCCTAAATGGAACTCGTTAGGGATACCTACTTGTTCCAATTTTTGGGTAAGGAAATAACCGTCATCACTTAAAGGGTCATATTCTGCAACCGCCACAAAACTTGTAGGCATATCTGAAAAATCAGTTGCCAATAAAGGTGCTAGACGTAAATCCTGCCAATCTTGTGAATTCGGTGCATACTCCTTTAAATAAAAATGCATATCTTCCGTTGTGAGTAACGGCGCATGGGCATGCTTTTGTGCGGCTGGTGTATCAAGTGCTGTAGTTAAACACGGATAAACCAAAGCCAGACCTTGAGCTTGTAAACCACTATGCTGTAGATGCACTGCAAGGGCTGCTGCTAAGTTACCGCCTGCGCTATCGCCTGCTAGAACGATATTTTCACTATCAATCTGCCAGTCAGAACCATGTTGTTTAAGCCATTGATAAACTGCTAAACAATCTTCAAAAGCTGCTGGAAAGCGATGCTCTGGTGCCATGCGGTAATCCACACCAATGACAACTGCATTTAGGTCCTGACATAAATAACTGGTAATAAACTCATGTGAATCGAGTCCACCGACCATCCAACCGCCACCATGTAAATACAACACACATGGCCAACCAGCTTCAGGTCGTTTAGTTTTTGGTGAATAGATGCGAACAGGTACAGGATGCTCTGCATTTGCAACAACTCGGTCTTCTACTTCGATCTTGCCATCACGAGGCAAAGTGTAGTGTCGACACATCGCGTCATAGGCCGCGCGGACTGAGTCAATATCTGCATCTGCTGGTGAATAAATGCTGCTCCAATACACAAGGCTTTGCATTTCTTCACTTAAAACATACGTGGTCTGTTCACATGTAGTCATTACCGTTCCCTCTAGCTGGTTTTTCTGTCCAGTTTGATTGAGCTTGCAAGCTCAAGCTGCATCCGTTTTGCATGTTCATCTTGAGTCTGGTTTAAACCAATTTCCACATCATCATAACCTTGTTGCTCAATTAAATGTGATGGGACTTTGGCATAATCCTGAATCAACCATTTCACTAAACCATAGGTTTGAATCAGAATAATCACAATGAATGGTAAAGCCGTCACAATAGTTGCTGTTTTCATTGTGTCTAAAGGTGCCTTACTAAAGATCATGGCAATTGGAACCAAAGTCAGCATGACACACCAGAACAGACGTGCGTTTGGCGATGGATCTTGCCCTTCACTTAAACCGCGTGTACATGTTGCTGAAACCGCATACCCAACCGCATCCATATGTGCTGCCAAGAACACCACCATAATGCCGAGGAAAATCCACATCATCAGCTTTCCAGCAGGTAATAGGCTGAGCAATTGACCAATTGCAACCTCACCACCCTGTTGGCTTAAGATTTGCGGTACATTTACAGCCCCATGAATAAAGCTATAAACACTGTAGTTTTCAAACACACCAAAGATGAACCAAAGACCAACACTGCCACCAATCACCATGGCAAAGATCACTTCTTTAATAGTACGACCTTTAGAAACACGTGTTACAAACAGTGCCACACCCGGTGCATATGAAATCCACCATAACCAGTAGAAAACAGTCCATTCACGAGTAAACTTGCCATCGCCCATTGGGTCGGTAAACAGACTCATATCAACAAAGTTGGTTGCCATTAACCCGAAACTCATTAATGAGTTATTCAAAATGAATTGCGTTGGACCAAAACAAAGTACATAAATCGCAAATAACACCACACCTAAGCACACCATGTGACTTAAACGTTGCATGCCCTTGTCCATACCTACATACGAACTTAGTGCGAATAGAACCGAAACACCCAAAATAATGATGACCTTGGTCATAAAGGTATTTGGAATACCCGTGAGCTGAGACAAAATATTGGTAAATGTCACGGCAGTGAGTACTAATGAAATCGTCAATGCACCAAACATGCAAAGCAAGAACATAAGATCGACTAAACGTCCAACCACGCCAGTTGATTTAAAGCCTGTCACAGCTTCAATCACAGAAGCCAAACTTAAGCCTTTGTTTTTTCTAACATGGTAGCTGTAGCACAAAGAAATTGATGCCAAAGCATAAATTGCCCATGCACTTAAACCTGAGTGAAAAAACGAGTAAGCCACGCTATATTTCAATGCTTCTGCTGACTCAGGCGGTAAGCTCAAACCCGGAGTTTGATAATAATAAGCCCAGTCCAGAAAGCCCCAGTACAATGTAGAAGACCCGATACCCGACAAGATGAACATAAAAATCCATGACATCGTGGTGTATTGAGGCTTTCCTTCACCTAGTTTGATTTTGCCGTATTTACTAAAAGCTAGACCAAAAGTAAAAATAATAGCTAAAAAAGCAAACAGTAATACTGGGGTGGTAAATACCGATGTCGTCCACTGCATCCATGTTGCAGCAATCTTTATCGACTCTTGCGAATAAATCGCCAAACCAGCAACTGAAATAAATACAAACAGTAAACTGGTTACGGCAAGAACTTTATCCGTATAAATTTTTGTGTTTTGATTATCCATATCCATACATCCATTTTTGGATGGCGTTATTCCATAGCGAACACGTCCATTTTAATTTGGGCTACACATGATGCAATTGCATCTCCTACCTCATAAGTTTTTGCCTGACCGCCGATATCGGCTGTCTTTGGCCCATTAATTAATACATTCTCAATCGCCTGCATAATGTCCTGACCTGCTTGAATGCAGCGTTCATCATCTTCGCCAAAGAATTCGAACATCATGGCACCTGACCAAATCGCAGCGATTGGGTTGGCAATTTGTTTACCGTAAATATCTGGTGCCGAACCATGTACAGGTTCAAACAATGAGGGGAATTTTCTTTCTGGGTTTAAATTTGCCGAAGCAGCTAAACCAATAGTTCCTGTACATGCCGGGCCTAAATCGGAAAGAATATCACCAAATAAATTTGATGCTACAACCACATCAAAGCGTTCAGGTTGTAAAACAAAACGAGCTGCTAAAATATCAACGTGCTGTTTATCGGCCTGAATTTGTGGATATTGTTTTGCCATCGCATCCACACGTTCATCCCAATAGGGCATGCTGACCGCAATACCATTAGACTTGGTCGCTGCTGTAATTTTTTTCGCGTCACGCTGATTTGCAAACTCAAATGCATAACGCAAAATGCGATCTACACCATGACGTGTAAATACAGCTTCTTGTAAAACAAACTCTCGATCTGTTCCTTCAAAAGCCTTACCACCAATGGCTGAGTATTCTCCTTCACTGTTTTCACGGACCACGTAGAAGTCGATATCGCCCGGTTTTTTACCTACTAGGGGACATTTAACACCCGGCATTAAGCGCACTGGACGTAAATTCACATATTGGTCAAAACCGCGACGGAACTGGAGCAGCGAACCCCATAGTGAAATATGGTCAGGTACTTTATCTGGCCAGCCTACAGCGCCAAAATAAATTGCATCATAGCCCTGCAAAGTTTCAAACCAGTCATCTGGCATCATTTTGCCGTGCTCAAGGTAGTAATCGCAGCTTGCCCAATCGAAAGCATCTAACTGAAGCTCAATACCATGCTTCTCTGCTGCTGCCTTTACAACCTTAATGCCTTCTGGTAGAACTTCTAAACCAATGCCATCGCCTGCAATCGTGGCAACTTTATATCTTTTTGCCATAAGCTTCCTTCACACCTTCGACTAATATCCTTGTATGGCTTAAACATGATGTTTTAAGCAAAAATGATCAACAACAGAACTATCACTCCAATGGACACGGATCGTGAACAATCTACCTAACCTATCGGATTTAAAGGTTTTTTGCACAGTCGCCAAACTAAAAAGTTTTGTCGAATCTGCTGAGGAACTTGGGACATCGCCAGCTTTTATTAGCAAGCGAATTAATATTTTAGAAAACACGTTAAGCTGCAAACTTTTTCATCGCAGTACACGTCATGTTAGCCTGACGGAAGATGGCAAACTCATCCTTGAGAGAGTTTCAAATATTCTTGAAGAATTTGATGAAGTCTGTGAACTGGTAAATAACCCACTCAGTACGCCTACCGGTCGTATGGATATTATTAGTAGCTTTGGTTTTGGCAGAAAGCATATTGCACCAATTCTGTCTAAATTAATGATGCTTTATCCAAAACTTCAGATTCATTTTGATACCATCGACAATACCAAAGACCTGATTCAACACAGTATTGATTTAGACATCAGAATTGGTAATGAAATTGCACCAAACATGATTGCGAAGAAGTTAGCTTCCAATTTTCGGATTTTATGTGCGGCGCCGAGTTATTTACTTAAACACGGCGTACCAGACAGCATTGAAGATTTGCAAACACATGATTGTTTGACAATTAGTGAACGCGATCAATCATCTGTGTTATGGAAATTTAGGCATGCTTCTGAAGATGTCTCAGTGCATATCAAACCACGTTTTGTTTCGAATAACGGCGAAATTATTCATCAACTTGCCATAGAAGGCCACGGGATTATTTTCCGATCAATTTGGGATGTTGCAGATGAATTAATTACAGGTCAACTCCAACACATTTTGCCCGAATATTGGCAAGATGCAGATGTTTGGGCAGTTTATCCATCACGACTCAAAAGCTCATCTAAATTGCAAACCTGTATTTTGTTTATTCAAAACGAATTGCTCAATCGTTTACAGCATGTACAAAACCTAAGTCGTGGACAACTCATTTCACCAGCCTTCAAACGAGATCCACCACCTGAAAAAGTCTTTCTATAAAAAAGCCCTAAGTGAAGTGTATTCACTTAGGGCAATAAATCGCTTTTAAATTTTAAAAATAATATCCGATTGAAAGATAAAATAATTTATCCCAATCATTACTGCTACCTTGTGCAAGGCCATCAGCCCCACCACCAACCATTGGATCATTTTTACTCATAATGTATTCACCCTGAATACCAATGGCTTTGTAATTAAAATAAACCCCTGCAATTAAGCGTTCAGAGTCTTTATAACCATTCTCATCTTTAAAGAAGCGGCTATGAGAGATATAAGGTTTAATATTTTCAAGTTTGTGAAATGGCTGAGCAAAGGTATAGTTGATTTCATTGACCAGATATTTGCCTTTATTAGCAACTTGATATGGATAGTCGAACGCACCAATCGTTGAACTATTAGGGAATAAATCGTCGCCATTCGTGACATCTTGCTTGCCCGCTAAGAACATCCATTGCCATGCTTGATATTGTGTTTGAGCAAAAACGTTCCATGACTTGCGGTGTCCATCTTCGTCTGTTCTTTTATTTTCTAAATCAGAGTACCAAACTGAACCACCTAACTCGGTCGAAAATTTTTGAGCTTTATCAAGTTCAAATTTTCTAGATCCTCGAGCAATCCACATATTCTTTTCTTCGATATTAGTACCTGTGGTTAAATCATCAGCTTCCACAAAGTTACCACTGTATCTGCTTGAGTCCTTTGAAGTTCCCTTATAATTTCCGCCATCAGTGGGATAGAATCCTAGGGTCAAATTATATTTATCATCTGCAAATTTATATTTAATCCCCAGATTATCGATATCTTCTAAACCGACAGTATTTAAAAGAGTTTCGTAATAGCTACTTCCCCAAAATTCGCCAAAGCCAAAATCAACGGGTTGTAAACCTGCCGTGATTCTCTGCTGATCAGATAATTTATAACCTACCCAAGCTTTTTTTAGAAAAATCGCATCACACAAGCGATCATATTGATAACAACGGGCATCCGCACCTGCAATCCAATCTGGATTTTCATAACCTAGCACTAATTTAATATCAGTTAATCGCCAATCATCATTTTGAGAACCTTCATTTGCATCAACTACATAATCTTTATGCAAATAGCGGGAACGTACTGCGCCAGAAATTTTAAACTGACCAGAATCTAAAGTTGGATCTCCCCAACTTAGATCAGCCGCAGAAGCCTCTACTCCCGCCGTTAAACTTAAAATTCCTAAAAATAATAATGACCTTTTCATGTCTTCAACATCCTTGTTAAGTGTTATAAGAACATGAAGAAATTGATCTAGACAAACAATGCCATAACTATAAAGTCGGTCTTTACAAACTGTGTTTAATCAAAAAATGAGCATAAAAAAAGACCACGCAGGAGCGTGGTCTATAAAATGGTGGCTATGACGAGACTTGAACTTGTGACCCCCGCATTATGAGTGCGGTGCTCTAACCAACTGAGCTACATAGCCGAAAACTGTGCGCGCATTATCTTAACTTCTTTAACGCACGTCAAGAAAAATTTTAAATAAAATGAGGTGAAGTGAGCCTATAAGCCGGGTTCTGTCGAGGATGGTCATTCCTCTAGGCGCACAATCACTCATACGCTCAAGCGACCTACCCGAATCCAGTACGGGCCGTACCTCAGGATTCCTATTTGGTCTTGCTTCTGGTGGGGTTTACCATGCCGTGAACTGTTACCAGACACGCGGTGCGCTCTTACCGCACCCTTTCACCCTTACCTCACGAATGAGGCGGTCTACTCTCTGCTGCACTTTCCGTCGGCTTTCACCGCCCAGGCGTTACCTGGCACCCTGCCCTATGAAGCCCGGACTTTCCTCCCCTGCTTCAGTCACGAAGACCTCCACAGCAGCGACCATCCAGCTCACTTCAGGGGCGCATATTAACAAATTTATTTACTAATTGCTTGTGCTTTTTTGAGCAATTAATTTTTTGTATTTGTCGAATAGCTCATCTTCCGTCTCCACATGCTGCGGATCTTTAGGAATACAGTCCACTGGACAAAATAACTGACATTGCGGTTGGTCATGATGACCAACGCATTCAGTGCATAAATCCGGATGAATTTCATAAATCACTTCACCCATGAAAATAGCTTCATTTGGGCAAACTGGTTCACAAACATCACAGTTTATGCATTCATCGGTGATATATAACGACACTTTACCAACCTTGTTGATGTTTACGTTCAAAGGCCTCAACCACAGCTTGCGGAACAAACTTGGTTACATCCCCTTTTAAACGAGCAATTTCCCGAATCAATGTCGAAGAAATAAATGAATACTGCTCAGATGGCGTTAAAAATACTGCTTCAAAATGTGGGTCAAGTTGACGGTTCATATTGGCAAGTTGAAATTCATATTCAAAATCAGAAACTGCTCTTAAACCACGAAGTACTGCTGTTGCCTTCTGCTCTTTGAAAAAATTAACTAGCAACCCATCAAAGCCGACAAATTCAACATTTGATAAATGGCTGAGTGATGTTTGGGCCAGTTCAACTCTCTCTTCTAGACTGAACAAAGGGTTTTTATGATGTCCAATTGCAATTGCTACTACAACCTCATCAAACATTCTTGATGCTCTAGTAACTAAATCAACGTGTCCATTCGTGATGGGGTCAAATGTTCCAGGATAAATTACACGCGTTTTAGACATCCGCTAGTACTCTAATTGTATTGTGAACCTATTTTAGCAAAAGTTATACATGAGGCGAAATATTGACGTGCAGGAAAAACTTCACCTTAGCATCAGTTTACGGCACAATAGGGGCAATTGTGGAAGTTTGAATTATGGCGAAAGCAACAGTAGTGAAAAAACATAATGGTGGAACCATCGCACAAAACAAACGTGCCCGCCATGATTATTTTATCGAAGAAAAATTTGAAGCTGGTATGTCTTTACTCGGCTGGGAAGTAAAGTCTTTACGTGCTGGTCGCATGAGTTTGACAGAAAGTTATGTCATTTTTAAGAATGGTGAAGCGTTTTTATTTGGTGCACAAATTCAACCGCTCCTTTCAGCATCTACTCATGTAGTACCTGAAGCTACACGTACACGTAAATTATTATTATCACGCCGAGAACTAGAAAAGCTAACAGGTTCAGTTAACCAAAAAGGTTACTCATGTGTTCCTTTAGCATGTTACTGGAAAGGTCACTTGGTTAAACTTGAAATCGCGCTTGTGAAAGGTAAACAGCTTCACGACAAACGTGCGACTGAAAAAGATCGCGATTGGCAGCGTGATAAAGCTCGTATATTTCATAAGTAATTAAATAAAAAGCCTCTTTTTAGAGGCTTTTTTATATCGCGGAATTTATTAATTTAATCTATATAAGAGTCCAGCAATATATTCGCCAAACCATTTAGCTGTATCTAAATCACCTTGTGGAGGAGTAATTTCAACAGGTGCATTATCTGACTGCGTCATTAAACCTAAACAACTCGATAATCGATTTAAATCTTTTTCACTATGCCCAGTCGTCATTAAAGGTAAACCTGACCAAAGCATGCCATGTTGCATCGCAAAAATATTTAATTGTTGTAATACCGCTAATTTATCGCCGCTTAGACCACCTGAGTTTGCAAAGCCAGCTGCAAGTTTGCCTTGCCACAAACGCTCTTTCCAACGTTTAGAAGTACTGTCCATAAACTTTTTAAAGTCGGCAGTCATACTTCCCATATAAGTAGGCGAACCAAAAATAATACCATGCGATGCATCAAGCGCATCCCAATCAATATGTTCAATATTCATTAAATGTACTTTTACACCCATCACCTCTGCCCCAGCAGCAATAGCGGAAGCTACCTTCGCGGTATGACCATATGGACTGTGGTAGACAATAGAGAGATGTTTTTCAGGCAAAGACATAAGATTAAAATTTTGAGCGATTTTTTCTATTTTATCATTTTATTAACACTTGCTAAACCTTCATCTATAAATATGAAATATAAGGTTTTCACTAGTACATACTATAGAAATATTTTCAAATTAAATAAAAAACTCTCCTATTTTTAATAAATATAAAATAAGAGAGTCATTTAAGGAAGTTATCAAAACTTACATAAAAACAAACGTAGCCATACGTCCTGTCTTCGCATCACGACGATAAGAAAAATACTCATCACCCTGTTGATAAGAACATTGATCTCCACCTAAGACTTGCTGTACACCTAGACTTTGCAAAATAAAACGAGCAATGGCATATAAGTCTGCATGAAATTTATTTGGAGCCACGCCCTCAACAAAAGCTGTTTCCAACTCTGGATATTTATCACAAAAAGCAGTTTTTACTTCGGCCCCAATTTCAAAACAAGGTTGACTGATTGCAGCTCCTAACCATGCCCAAGTTGGAGGATTTTGCATAGCCGTAACTGTATTTTCAATAATGCCACCTGCTAAACCACGCCAACCCGCATGCAAATTAGCAACTTCACTGCCTTCGGCATTTCCCAACACGACAGGTAAGCAATCAGCCGTCATCATCATTAAAGCATGGCCTTTTGTTTGGGTGACCAAACCATCGCCAATTAAAGCTTTAAAAGGAATTTGTTCATTTACAGTATGGCAAATCGTACTATGCGTTTGAGTCATCCATGTCATTTTTTTAACACCAAATTTCGCAAACTCATCTAACAATATCATTCGATGCTGTTGAACACGTTGTGCCTCATCTTTGACATGTAAAGCCAAATTAAAGCCAGATAATTCAAGTTGATCCGTTGGTAATGCCAAAGGATGTTGAACACGTGTCTGCCCTACAAATACGCCTTGAGGTAAACCTTGAACAAATTCCATATGCACGTCCTTAATATGCAGCGTTTTCTGAACGCAACACATTCACTAAATGTGTAAAATCTTCAGGCCACGGCGCTTCAAACAGCATTTCTTCACCAGTACGAGGGTGTTTTAAGCCCAATTTCGCTGCGTGCAATGCCTGACGTTTAAAACCACGTAAAGTTTCAATGAGCAACTCAGATGCACCAGCTGGCACTCGTACACGGTTCATATAAACCTGATCGCCAATCAAGCCATAACCAATGTAACTAAAATGCACACGGATCTGATGTGTTCGTCCTGTTTCAAGACGAGCTTGTACACGAGTAAAATCCTTAAAGCGTTCTTTTACATTGTAGTGAGTTACCGCATCTCGCCCACCCGGTAAAATTGCCATTTTCACACGGTCAACTGGGTGGCGTTTGATTTGTTCATCAATCGTACCGCCAGCAATAATATTTCCATAAACAACCAAATCATATACACGGTAAACCGTTTTATTTGCCAACTGTTTACTTAAAGAAAATTGAGCTTCTAGGCTTTTAGCGACAACCAGTAAACCGCTGGTATCTTTATCAATACGGTGTACTAAACCAGCGCGCGAAAGTTCTGCCAATTTTGGGAAATGGTAAAGCAAAGCATTCACTAAAGTTCCAGAACTATTGCCTGCTCCTGGATGTACCACCATGCCCACTGGCTTATTAATGACTAAAATATCATCGTCTTCATAGACAATATTAAGTGGAATATTTTCAGGTTGACTCGTCGTCTGGGCTTCGAGCTCTACTTCAAGCGTAAGTAGCTCTGTTCCTTCACAACGGTGCTTAGGCTTGACAATGTTACCATTCACCAACAGATGACCATCCTTCAACCATTGCTTGAGCTTTTCACGCGAAAACTCGCTCCACACCAAAGCTGCTACCTGATCGATACGTTGTCCCAGATAGGTTTCATCTAGCTGAACTTGCAACGATAAACGTGTTGCAGTTGTATCAGAAGTATGGTTATCTGCATCCTCAGAATCTTCAAGTAAATTGAAGTCGGTTTCAGAGAAGTTTGTGTTTGAAGATTGTGCTGAAGTCATTTGATCATTGAGATAAAAGTGGTTTAATAGCGCAATTGTAGCTCATTGCCCAACATAACAGAGGAGTTTTTATGTCGCTACCACGTTATAAAATTACGATGCTTGCCTTATCTTTAGGCGTAGCGTCTGCATTTGTGGGCTGTAGCAGCAATCCAAGTAAAAAAGAAGTGGTCAATACTGGCCCTCAATCTAGTGAACAAGCTTACTTCGAAAAGGCCCAAAAGTCGCTTGACCGTGGTCAATATCTTGATGCGACCAAGTCTTTAGAGGCAATCGATACTTATTATCCGACTGGACAATACGCTCAACAAGCACAACTTGAACTTCTATATTCGAAATTTAAACAAAAAGATTATGAAGGCACCATTGCCTTAGCAGAACGTTTTATTCGTTTAAATCCTCAACATCCAAATGTGGATTATGCTTATTATGTTCGTGCTGTTGCCAATATGGAGCAAAACTACGACAGTTTGATGCGTTATACCTCTTTGCAACAGTCACATCGTGATGTGAGTTATTTAAAAGTTGCGTATCAAAACTTTGTTGATTTAATTCGTCGTTTCCCAAGTAGCCAATATTCTGTCGATGCTGCTCAGCGTATGAAATTCATTGGGCAAGAACTTGCCGAAAATGAAATGACTGCTGCCCGCTTCAACGTTAAACGTAAAGCTTGGATCGCAGCTGCAGAACGTTCGCAATGGGTGATTGAACACTATCCACAAACACCTCAAATTCCAGAAGCTTTAGCCACTTTGGCATATAGCTATGACAAGTTAGGTGATAAAGCTACTTCGCAACAATATATTGAAGTTTTAAAACTTAATTATCCAAGCCTTGTGAAAAAAGACGGCACAGTTAACATGCGTGCTGCTCGTAAAGAAGGTAACTGGATCAACCGTGCAACTTTAGGTATTTTCGGTCGTGAATCGACTGCTGCAACGCCAGAGAGCACAACTGAAGCAGAAGCTCCAAAACGTGGTTTCCTCAACCGTGTTAGTTTTGGTTTAATTGGTAATTCAGATAAAGAAGAAACTGAAGCACCAGAACAAACACCTGTTGAAGCTCCTAAGTCTGAACGTAGTTGGACAAACCGTTTAAGCTTCGGTTTATTAGACAAACCTGAGTCACAAGCAGCAGAAAATACAACTGTTGCACCAGCTGTAACCTCTACTGAAGCTTCAACTGATGTTCAAGCAGATGAGGCAACACAAGGTGCGGATGACGCTGCTCAATAAGTTTAAGCTTTAAAAAACATCAACAAACAGGCAAGTGATATCACTTGCCTGTTTGTTTTTATAAAATATTAAAATATTTATTGGGCATATCTCGATTCATCATGTCAGAATATTCTGACTCACTGTCTCATCAAGTTTTAATACGGTTATCTGAATTATGGCAATTCCACAACATACGATTGATCAAATTCTAGATCGCACAGATATTGTCGATCTGATTGGTCAGCGTGTGAAATTGAAAAAAACCGGACGTACATATTCCGGCTGTTGCCCTTTTCATCAAGAAAAAACGCCATCATTCCATGTCTACCGTGACAAGCAGTATTATCACTGCTTTGGTTGTCAGGCTAACGGAAATGCAATCCGTTTTCTTATGGATATTGATAACCGAAACTTTATTGAGGTAATGAAAGAATTATCGAGTAGTACTGGAATTGAATTACCCAAAGATAATACTGAAAATAAAAAACTGTCTTATACCCGTCAGGTTACAAAGCCACCTGTTACTAAAACAAATACGGCTGAGCCTGTAACTTCACAGCAGCCATCAGATGAAAGCTACAACACACTTGAACCCGTATTTTTTGATGACCCTTTTGCTCAGTTCGAACAGCCGTTTAGCTTTGATGAACCAGTTCAAGAAGGTAATTTATATGACTTACTGGAAAATGTTGCTCAGTTCTATGAACAACAATTACCTCATAGCCAAAAGGCAAAAAATTACTTTAAACAGCGTGGACTAACCAATCAGACGATTCAATTTTGGCGCTTAGGCTATGCCCCAGAAGACTGGCAACACCTAGAGAAAGCCTTTCCCTATGACATTGACGGCTTAAAACAACTTGGGCTTATCCGCTCGAGCGATAATGGCCGTGATTTTGACCTATTACGTGACCGCGTTATTTTCCCAATTCGCGACCCTAAAGGTCGAGTCGTTGGTTTTGGTGGGCGTGCATTAAATGATGAAATCAAGCCCAAATATATTAACTCGCCAGATTCAGAAGTCTTTCATAAAAATCAGCTACTTTACGGACTTTATGAAGGAAGAAAGCTTAAATCCAGTGATTGGTTAATGGTTGAAGGTTATATGGATGTCATTGCGCTTCAGCAATATGGCATTACTGGAGCTGTAGCAACGTTAGGGACTGCAAGTAATACTGAACACCTTAATATTTTATTTAAACAAAATAGTCGTATTACGATTGCTTTTGATGGCGATGCAGCCGGTCAAAAAGCTGCACGTAGAACTTTAGAAATTGCTTTACCACTTCTTAATGATGGTCGTGAACTTAAATTTTTTGTTCTACCCAATGATCACGACCCCGACTCTCTCATCCGTCGAGAAGGACTCGAAAATTTCCAAAAACTATTACAACAAGCCCCTCTTCTGTCCGATTTCGTGTTTGCGCACTTAACAGGTCAACACGATATCAGTACGCCTGAAGGGAAAAGCTTAGTCATGGGAGAACTCAGAGAACTCACCGAGTTATTGCCAAAACAAGGTTCTTTCCGTTACTTACTTACTCAATCTTTCCGTGAAAAACTCGGACTTGGTAAACGTTTTACCCCACAAATCAGCCACGATGCCTCGCTCTCATTTAACATCCATACAAAAGATGAAGACTTTGCGATTGCAATTTTAATGCATCATCCTTTTCTTTATATTCATTTCGAAGGATTACTGGCTTATATACAGCAAGATGAATTATTGGCCAAAGTACTGGCAATCTTAAACCGTATTTTTGATGATTTACCGGATGATCAAGAGCTGGCAACTTATTATGTGCTTGGTGCTTGTAGTAGTTACTGTCATGAAATCGCCGATATTATGCAAAGAACCAATATTCAGGCATTAACACAGGCACCTGAGGTAGCTGACAAGTTAGCTAAGGAATATTCGCTAAGTCTGCAAGAAAGATATTTACGTCAAAAACTGAAATCACCGATTTCTTTAATTGAATCAAGAAATCTAAGACAACAGCTCAATGAGTTAACAAAACAAATTAGCTTAAAGCTGTTGTCTTAATGTTTTGGCTTACGCTCATGATCAAATACATCCTGTAAATGCTGTTGTAACCATTCAAAATAATCAGGATTTTCTGCTTTAGCAGCTTCACGTAACAAGATAGATGTGGGATGCATAAGTTTTTGCGTCAAACGGTGAGCAAATTGCTGTAACACCTGTTCGGCATTCTCACCATGATGCAAAGCTTCTAACGCATGTGTAAGCTCTTGTTGACTAATCTCTTCACTGTGCTGGCGGTAAGCATGAATTGTACTACCCGCCTCTTTAACCTTTTGATGCGTAATAAGCTGAGTAGCTAATTGATTAACCATGACCTCTGCTTCAACAGCCGCCTGACGACGTTGAGCAAGGTTCTCATCAATCACACTTTGTAAATCATCAACACCATATAAATAGACCCCATCAAGTGCTTCAACTTTAGGATCTATATCACGTGGTACCGCTAAATCAACCATTAACATTTGTTGGTAGCGACGTTTCTTCAATGCGGCCTTAACATCAGAATAAGCAATAACTTGATATAAACTACCAGTACAGCTCGACACGACATCAGCACGATATAAATTTTCTGCTAATGCTGAAAACTCAATAATTTCAACTTCAACCTGATGTGCAATCTCCTGAGCCAGCTGGTCAGCACGCTCACGGCTACGATTACAAATAATAATCTTCGCGACACCCATTTCAGCCAAATGTTTAGCCACCAAGCTATTCATTTCACCCGCAGCAACCACCATAACAGTAAGCTTTTCAGGCTTACTAAAAACCTGTAAGGCCAGTTGTGCAACTGCATAACCCATTGAAACAGCATGACTACCTACCGCTGTTTCGGAACGTACCCGTTTAGCTGCATAGAAAGCGTATTCAAAAACACTATTTAATTCAGGAGAGACCGTTTGCGCTTCTTTAGACAATGCCAAAGCGCTTTTGACCTGCCCTAAAATTTGTGGCTCACCAAGCATGAGAGAGTCTAGACCACTCGCCACTCGCATTAAATGTGTAATCGCCTGCGTATTCTCGTAACGATAAACATGATGAATTAACTGCTTTACATCAATATTATTGGCATCGGCTAACCATTTTAGAAGGCTTTCGGCGTTTTCTGCCATGGCATAAACTTCTGTACGGTTACAGGTCGAGACGACCACCAAATCCTTTAAGTTTTGGTGATGGCGTTGTTCGGCAAGCAAACGACTTAATCGCTCTGCATTGAAAGCAATTTGTTCGCGGAGTTCTACAGAAGCTGTTTGATGGTTGACACCCAATGCAAAGAAAGACATATCAGATCATCATTTCGCTAAATTTATGCTATTGTGCAACATCGGTGTCATAAAAAGCATTACTTTGGATCAATAAAAATTGCGTCAAATGAATAGCCGTATTAATTTTAACGGTGCTTCGATAAGACAGTATTCTACCACATTCTTGTTGTTAGGTAGCATGTCCTCGTATGTCTATGCACGTCCTGTGCAAGAGACCTATGCCGTTCATTCATTTGATCAGGCCCTAGAGCAAACAATGGTCGCTGAATTTGCTCTAGCTTATGACGATATTCCAAACGCTTTGCATAATTACACAGTGCTCGCAATTAAAAGCAACTCTACATCAATTAAGCAGAGAGCTTTAGACGTTGCACTTGAATATAATGATTTACAAGCTGCGTTAAATATTGCTACTCATTGGGTAGCTCAAGAGCCTAAAGATGTACCAGCTTTATTTTATTTGTCACATATTGCTTTAAAAACGCACGAATATCAGCTTGCTGCTGAGACATTAGATAAAATTTTAAAGATAGATCCCACTGCCGATTTAGAACAAATTTTAGCTAGCATTGCTCCAGAAAATGCGCAAGATCGAGAAGTACTATTAACAGCTTTACGTTCTAGCGCAGAAAAAGACAATCCTTCTATTTTGGCACTCATCGCCAATTTAGAAGCTCAAAATGGCCAATTACAAACTGCGCTAACCAACATTAACAAAGCATTACGTCGACGTCCTAAAGTAACGAGCTTTATTTTAATGAAAGCAAACTTACTTATTGCTCTCAGCGATCAAGAAGGTGCGCTTAAATGGTATGCAAAGTCGAGTCGTAAAAATAAGAAAAATTTAGATATTCGATTAGCTGAAATCCGCTATCTCATACAAATTAACCAATCTCAGCTTGCGTTAGAAAAACTTGAAAAGATTATAGAAACTAACCCTAAAGCTGAAGAAGCCTTATTTATTGCAGGCTTAACAAGTATTGATTTAAAGCAATATGACAAAGCAGAACAATATCTTGTTGACCTACGAAACTCGGCAAAATATCAAAATGAAGCGTATTACTACTTAGCTATTAATGCGGAGCGTAAACAGCATTATGAAACTGCAAAAGCATACTATCGTTTAGTTGATGGCAGTTTATATGTGGTATCTAGACGAAACTTGATCGCAATATATGATAAACAAGAAAATTTACACGATGCTTTACGGTTCCTTACTCAAGAACGAGTAAATTATCCTCAACATGCAAGTTTCTTATATCAAGCCCAAGCTGAAATCTTAAAGAAAATGGGCAATAAAAAAGCTGCACTAAATCTATTAGATGAAGCAATTAAAAACCTACCCGACGACCCAGAACTAATTTACGCGGAAGTTTTATTACTTGATCCATATACGGACCGTGACAAGCTGGACAAAACCTTAAAACAATTATTACAACTTGAGCCCAACAGCCCAACGTATCTAAATGCATATGCTTATACACTGGCACTGCAAAACCGTCGTTTAAAAGAAGCACGTCAGTATGCAGAGCAAGCATTAGAATATGCGCCTGAACAGGCTTCAATTCTTGATACGCTAGGTTATATTGCATTTTTACAGAATGATTATGAAGCTGCGGCGGAAGCCTTAGGCAAAGCGTATGAACTTAGCCATAATATAAATATTGGCGTTCGTTATGCTAAAGCTTTGTATATGCAAGGGTCACTCACTCAATTTAGCGCAGTGTTACAACAACTGAAACAAAAACATGCCAATGATCCACAATTACAACAGCTTGATGCGTTAATTTTACCTACATCTGCAAAAAAGAGTTAAATATATGAGCAAATTTGCCCAACTGTGCACAGCGATCTGTGGATCAAGTGTATTATTTCTAACCGGTTGTCAGCATTTTACTCAACCAAAACCTGCGGTTACCCAACAAGTTCAAGACGAAAAACACTTTAATTTGCAAGGTAAGATTGGGGTTAGTACACCACAGCAAACTGGTAGTGCTTTTTTTACTTGGCTTCAACAGCAAGATAATTTTGATATCGAATTAAGCGGTATTTTAGGCGTTGGAAAAACCCAAATTCAGGGTAAACCGGGCGAAGTAACTTTAAATAGTTCTAAAACAGGACTTATTAGCGCAGCCTCTCCAGAAGAACTTTTAGAGCGAGCAACGGGTTGGCAAGCCCCGATTACACACTTAACGAGCTGGATTTTAGCAAAACCAGCAACGCTAAATGCTCAAATTACGAAAGACGCTGCAAATCGAGTGAGTCAACTGATTGAAGATGGCTGGACAGTTAATTTCAGTTACGATGGTGAACAAACTTTGCCAAACAAACTGGTTTTAAAGCAAGCTCTTGCTGAAGATAAAGAAAACCGTATTACAATGGTCATCCAAAACCGCTAAGTCTAATTATATAAATCTATGATTCGAGTTCCTTCCCCTGCTAAGCTCAACCTGTTTTTACATATTACAGGCCGACGTGAGAATGGTTACCATGAGCTACAAACCATTTTCCAACTGATTGATTTATATGATTGGATGACATTTACACCGACTTTGGGCGAAGAAATCAAAATCGATGGGTTAAGTGAAGTTCGTGCTGAAGAAAACTTGATTTATCGGGCAGCTCAAATACTAAAACCACATGCGAAAAAATTTTGTGGCTTGCACATCAAAATTGAAAAAAATATTCCAATGGGTGCAGGTCTAGGTGGCGGTTCATCTAATGCCGCCACAACGCTTATTGTGTTAAATCAATTATGGGAATGTGGCCTAAAGCAAGAACAACTTGCGGACTACGGTGTAAAGCTCGGTGCTGATGTTCCAATTTTTATTTATGGTAAAAATGCATGGGCTGAAGGCATCGGTGAACATTTATCATTCATAGACTTAGATCAAAAACAGTTCATTATTTTAAAACCTGATTGTTTTATCAGCACTCAATTGCTTTTTTCACAAAAAACATTGACAAGAGACTCTAAGACCACTAAATTTTGCGCCTATCAGTTAGAACCTTCTAATTTTGGAAATAACTTTGAGCCACTGGCTCGGCAGTTATACCCTGAAGTAGAAGAAGCAATGCAATATTTAGATCAATTTGGTCAAGCAAAGCTTACAGGTACAGGTGCTTGTGTTTTTATTGAAGTAACGAATGAAATGAATATTGATGAAATTCTTAAGTATTCACCATGTAAATCTTACTTGGTAAATAGTTTAAATGAATCTCCTCTTAATCATTTTAAGGTTACACGTTAGGGGCGTCGCCAAGTGGTAAGGCACCGGGTTTTGATCTCGGCATCCGTTGGTTCGAATCCAGCCGCCCCTGCCAACCTCACCTGTAATGATGATTATATTAGGGGCGTCGCCAAGTGGTAAGGCACCGGGTTTTGATCTCGGCATCCGTTGGTTCGAATCCAGCCGCCCCTGCCATCATATATATCATCGAATTTAGGGGCGTCGCCAAGTGGTAAGGCACCGGGTTTTGATCTCGGCATCCGTTGGTTCGAATCCAGCCGCCCCTGCCATTCTCTTATTTTAAAGACAGACTTAATTGCTATGCTTTTTGTTGATTAATCTTGACATTGCATTGCAAAAATATTAAAGTTCTGCCGCATTAGGGGCGTCGCCAAGTGGTAAGGCACCGGGTTTTGATCTCGGCATCCGTTGGTTCGAATCCAGCCGCCCCTGCCATCTATTTCATTACATACCAACCGCCAAGGGTGCTTCATGCCCAATCTTGTCGTTTTTAGTGGAAATGCTCATCCACAGTTCGCTCAAAAAGTCGTAAGTCACTTACATATCCCTCTAGGTGCTGCATCAGTCGGTCACTTTTCTGATGGAGAAATTTCAGTAGAAATTACTGAAAATGTTCGTGGTAAAGACGTATTTATCGTTCAGCCTACTTGTGCCCCTACCAATGATAACCTTATGGAAATCTTGGTTATGGCAGATGCTTTGCGTCGTGCAAGTGCTGGTCGTATTACCGCTGTTATCCCTTATTTTGGTTATGCTCGCCAAGACCGTCGTCCACGTTCTGCACGTGTGCCGATTACAGCTAAAGTTGTCGCAGACATGCTTACCACTGTTGGTATTGACCGTGTCGTGATGATCGACTTACATGCTGACCAAATTCAAGGTTTCTTCGATATTCCAGTCGACAACATCTACGGTACTCCTGCTTTGCTTGCTGACTTACGTCAACAACAACATGACAACCTTATGGTGGTTTCTCCTGACGTTGGTGGTGTAGTACGTGCTCGTGCTGTTGCCAAACAGATGGGTGACATCGATTTAGCAATTATTGATAAACGTCGTCAAAAAGCCAACGAGTCGCAAGTTATGCACTTAATTGGTGACGTAAAAGATCGTGATTGCGTTATCGTAGACGATATGGTCGATACTGCTGGTACATTGTGTAAAGCAGCTGATGCGCTTAAGCAATTTGGTGCACGTCGTGTAGTTGCATACGCAACTCACCCTGTACTATCAGGTAAGGCTATTGAAAACTTACGTAATTCAGTTATTGATGAACTGGTTGTAACTGATACCATTCCTCTTTCTGAAGAAGCATTGACCTTAGGCAAGATCCGTCAGGTTTCTGTTGCTAGCATGGTTGCTGAAACGATTCGTCGTATTAATAACGAAGAGTCTATCAGTGCAATGTTCGATAGTTTATAATATTGCAGCTTTTTATAAACCCTAGCCTTGGCTGGGGTTTTCTATCACTAAACTGGTCGCAAGTTTAGTCTTTTAAACTTTAATGAGGATTTACTCATGGCAAACTTCGTATTAAACGCTCAAGCGCGTGCTGAAGACAAACAAGGGAAAGGTGCGAGCCGCCGCCTTCGTCGCGAAGCTTTAATTCCAGCTATCATTTATGGTGGCAACGCTGAGCCTGTAACTGTTACTTTAGAACTTCGTGAGCTTGTAAAAGCTTTAGAAAGCAATGCTTTCTTTGAAGAAGTTGTAGAAATCAAAGTGGGCGACAAAGTTGAAAACGTTAAAATCCAAGCGTTACAACGTCACCCATCTAAAAACACTCCTATGCACGCTGACTTCAAACGCGCATAAGTGTTTAAAGGCGTAGATTAGTGTCAAATATTTCGCTAATTGTTGGTTTGGGCAATCCTGGTTCAGAATATGCCCAAACCCGCCATAATGCAGGTTTTTGGTTCATTGAACAGCTTGCAGACAAATATGGCATTACATTAAAAAATGATCCGAAATTTCACGGAATCAGTGGACGTGGTAATATAGAAGGACACGATGTCCGTCTACTTCTACCCACTACATTTATGAACCGTTCTGGACAAAGTGTAGTTCCATTTGCAAAATTTTATCAAATTGCTCCCGAAGCAATTTTGATTGCTCATGATGAACTTGATATGAACCCAGGTGTAATTCGTCTTAAAACAGGCGGTGGACACGGTGGTCATAACGGTTTACGTGACATTGTCCCTCATATTGGTCCAAATTTTCACCGTTTACGTATTGGTATCGGACATCCTGGCTCGAAAGAGAAAGTTTCAGGTCACGTACTTGGAAAAGCACCAAGTAGTGAACAAAGTCTGATGGATGCAGCAATTGATCATGCCCTTTCTAAAGTGAAGCTACTTGTTCAAGGACAAGTTCCACAGGCCATGAATCAAATTAATGCATATAAACCCACTTAAATTGTTGAACAATCATGCTTGCTATCTTGCTTTTTTAGGAGCAAAATGCGCATCAGCCACTTTGCCAACCGCAAAAGCTAAAGATTTCACCATAAGATCTACATCTTAGGTCTACTCAGGAGACGCTAGCCATGCTATCTCGTTTATTAAAATGCAAAATTCACCGTGCAGTTGTAACCCATGCTGAACTTCACTATGAAGGTTCTTGTGCAATTGATGGCGTATTGATGGACTTAGCTGGTATTCGTGAATATGAAGAAATTCATGTTTGGAATGTAACCAATGGCAAACGCTTCACAACTTATGCGATTCGTGGTGAAGATAACTCTGGAATTATTTCAGTAAACGGCGGTGCTGCACATCAAGCAGACGTTGGCGATTTAGTAATTATTGCTACATTTGGTGATTTTACTGAAGCTGAAGCAAATATTCATAAACCACGTTTGGTATATGCTAATCCAAATAATACAGTCAACCACACAGCAAATTGCATTCCTGTTCAAGTTGCCTAATTTATTTTAAGAATAAAAAGCCCGCATTGACGGGCTTTTATTATTTTATAAATCCTTAATAGTTCCTTCCCACCAGTTCTTTTGTTTTTCACAATTTAATGGTTGAAGCTGCTCTCCTCGTAATTCGAACAATATCGCCTCTCCTTCAGGATTTACCTTAAATTCAGCATATTTGGCTTTTTCATAACATTGAGCCAAGCCTTCTGCAAACAAGAAACTGCGAGAGGCAGGATATAAAGCCTGCAAACGATTTTCAGGATTTTTTAAAATTAACCTCTGCCCAGCAAATGAATTATTGATATCTAAAATGGTACGAACTACGCGATTTTGTGAATCCAAAATAACTTTTGCGGGAACGGAAGAGCGATTAAAAATCACCTGTTCCAGAGCCTCACCTTCACTTCCTGCAAGAGCTTTAAGAGATTGTAAATGTAATTCATAAGCCAGTGCCATATAGTCACCTTGTAAAATTGAACGAGGATCAACTGGTTTAAGCTCAATAAAAATACTTTTACTATGGTGCAAATGCCATTCGTTTTTCGCCACTAAGCCTGCAAAAAATAATAGCGCAATAAAGGCAAGAATAAGAGAAAAATACTTTTTCATTCTTTCTCTCCTTTAACAAGATCATTTTTATTTTCACGTTGAAGTAACCAAGACAGAGCCAACAAAACAATACCCGAAATAAAAATAGATGCACTCTTAGCTAGAAAAGTTATTTGTAGGTTGTAATAGAGCTGCCAGAACACAAAAACGAATACTGTTAAGCTCACTCCATACACAATATAATCTTTCTTTTTTAATGCCCACGTTAAAATAATAAGCAGGATGAAAATTTCAAAATATCCCAACACAATAAGTAACACACCAAATATTAAAAAGGCGCAAAAAGTGAGTGTATTAAGTTGTCGATATAAATGAAGAACACTAAAGCAAAGTAACCAGATAGCAGGTAGCAAATATAAAACCCATACCTGCTGATCTATCGAATTTTCTGGTACCACCCCCATAAAAGTATCGAAAAAAGAAGCTACAAGAATTACGACCAGCACGCATAAAAAAATACTACGCTCATATAGAGCTATTGATTTCTTCTTAGGTAAGAGTACCAAACTAAAAACCAAGTAACTGAGCAAAGTTAAATTTAAATAAGTCTGAGTAGAATGTATCGACCACAATGAATGGTCCAGTTGTAACAAATAGATAAAAGCTATGCCATACGTAGCAAGCATTTGAATTAAAATGAAGAACCAATGTGGTTTAAGAAAACAACTGATACATAGAATAAAAATCTGTGCAATTAAAACCCATAGAATTTGATCTGTTTCTGAACCAAGATGAAATAAGAAAGCGGTCTGCCCACTGATAAACAAACAATAGGCAAATTGCCGAAAGAAATAGCTTTGTGATTTCTTTAAAAGAATAAACGCCAATCCAACAAAAACAACTCCAATAACTAAAGAAATAGCTTCCCAAAACACCAGCGTAAAAGCTGCAAGTGCCAAGCCAGCAAGCCAAGCACCAATTGCCAATGGAATGATATAAAAGCGGCTTTGACGAAAAAATTTTATTAAAAGATAGCTAATCAGCGCAAACCAAATAAAAATAATGCCTGCAATCAATAAAAATATGAACTCATTAGAGTCTTTAAATAGGTTATTAATCCCATCTACAAGCCATATGGTTGCGGTCACGCCCAGAACAGCAGCCATTAAACTGGCACATAACTGATCGTCTTTTTTGAAGAAATAATAAAAAGCGATTATTCCTGAAAAGAAGGCAGAAATTAGATAAGGAATATTCTCATTCGATAAATATTGAATCATTCCAATAATCGAAATAACGGCGAACCAAGCGATAAAGACAAACCTTAAAGCACGATATTTCTTTATACATACCCAAAACTCAATAAGGCTTAATAGATTTAGAGCGATTAAATATAAATAAGGAAACTTTTCAGACCAGAAAGTCTGTTTAAAAAATAAAAAAAGTGTAAGTTGGCTGGTAATACAAATTAAAGCAAAGATTCCAATATTCGGCCGATATAACCACGGCAATAAAAGCAATGTCCAAATTAAAAAAAGCAAATAACTGTCTGCACCAGTTTGATAAACCTGTCCAATTACAGCCAAGCTTAAACCTATCATCAAACCACAAACGCTATGTAAGGTCTGCCTAACCCCATCACTTAATGTATCTTTTATGCTGAACCAAGCTGTAACAACTAATATAACGGGCGGGATCGCGAGTTGAATACTGTTTGGAAGCATAAACCAGTTGGCAGCAATTAAATAAAGGATACTTACTGCCATAAATACATAACTGAAAATATGGAGATGCTGAATAAATGAGCTATTGGTTAGAGGATAATAGTCTCTTATCTGCATGAAACACCTATTTTATTTATAATTTTCTATAAAAAACATAGCATTCCATTTTCATATCAACAAGTAAGCTCTTGTTAAAAAGCCTATTTCGATTTATGAAAATGCTTATTCATAAAGAAACTTAGCATTCTATAAAAGCATCTAGCCAATTCTATCAAGCGCGCTATAATAAAACCCATCGCTTCAGGGCGGGGTGCAATTCCCCACCGGTGGTAAAGTTAATTTTTATAAATAGATTAACAAGCCCACGAGCTTAAATTGTGTAATTTGAGCAGATTTGGTGAAACTCCAAAGCCGACGGTATAGTCCGGATGAAAGAAGACGACGAACTGGGATAAATCCGTTTTATTTCAGTGCCAGCCTGTTTTTACATCAGTCCTGAAATGTTCAACCGTATTTTTACGAGAGCGTTTCATTATGTCTAGCTTAATTCAACCAGAACTTTTTTTCTCAGCCCTCTCTCCTGCTGAGCAACGCATTCAACAAGCATTAGAAGATATCCGTCAAGGCAAGCCTGTCTTGGTTATGGACGACTTTGATCGCGAAAATGAAGCAGATTTAATTGTTGCAGCCGAAACTTTAACGGTAGAAACAATGGCACGTATGATTCGTGATGGTTCAGGGATCGTATGTTTATGCCTTACAGAAGAGCTAGCAGATCATCTAGAACTCCCTCCAATGGTTTCTCAAAACTCAAGCCAGTTTCATACCGCTTTTACAGTGACCATTGAGGCAGCTCAAGGCGTTACCACTGGTGTTTCTGCTAAAGACCGTGTAACAACTATTCAAACTGCTATTAAAGATGGCGCTGTTGCAAGTGACTTAAATCGTCCGGGTCACGTTTTCCCATTACGTGCACGTAATGGTGGAGTCCTTACTCGTCGAGGTCATACCGAGGGAACAATTGATCTAGCAAGATTAGCCGGTTTAAAACCTGCTGGTGTGTTATGTGAATTAACCAATCCAGATGGCACGATGGCATCGGGCATTCAAGTTTTAGCATATGCTCAAACTCATCACTTAACGGTGATTACGATTGAAGAACTTGTTCAATACCGCCAGCAACACGGTATTTAAATAAAAAAGGTTTGGCTTTAGATCAAAGCCAAACCTTCAAATTAAAACTTACGTATATTTAAGAAACTTTCTTTTGTGTTGCCAGTTCTTCAACATAGTCCAAAAGCTCAGAAAATTGCTTAATCATTGCTTTTGGCTGTGCTTGAGCAAGTTCCTCTGCTATTCCATAACCATACGTCACCGCTACCGCCTCAATACCATTATGACGAGCACCCAAAATGTCATATTGACGATCACCGACCATTAAACACTCTTCTGGGTTTAATTGCTCATGCTCAAGAATATAATGGATAAGGTCAGCTTTATTAGTGCGCTCACCCGTTAACTCACTCCCATAGATATGTACAAAGTATTGGCTTAATTCAAAATGATCCAAGATACGTTTTGCATAAATCGTTGGTTTAGCAGTTGCAACAAATAAACGATATCCTTCTTTTTTTAAAGCGCTAAGCGTTTTTGCAACAGATGGATATACTTCATTTTCAAACAGGCCAACCACCGAAAAACGCTCGCGATAAGCAAGTAAAGCTTGTTCAGCTAAAGCATCATCTTGAGTAGCCAATAATTTTGCGAGTGATGGCTTTAATGGTGGGCCAATTGTCCAGTCAATATCTAAATCAGCAGCCAATGGATAGCCTAATTTCTCCATTGCATAGCGAATTGAAGTATGGATTCCAACTTTTGGGTCTGTTAAGGTTCCATCTAAATCAATCAAAATATGTTTTATAGCCATTCAATCATTAACCCAGTAAAGTATTTAATTCAATTGGTCGAGAGTTTAATCAAACTCTCTTATACTAACGTAAATTTAAATTGAAGAGGAAATAACCGTGCGTCCAACCGTACTTTGTTTCTCGGGTTTAGACCCTTCAGGTGGTGCAGGTTTACAAGCCGATATCGAAGCAATTGGACAAAGTGGTGCCCATGCAGCAATTGCATGTACTGCCCTCACCATTCAGAACTCACAACAAGTATTTGGCTTCGAAGCAACCTCAAAAGAACTCTTATTAGCACAAGCAAATGCAGTTGTAGGTGACTTACCCATTAAATGTGTTAAGTCAGGCATGCTTGGCACAACAGATAATATTGCTGCACTAGCTGAATTTTTACGTGCTCATCCTGACTATCAGTATGTACTTGATCCTGTTTTAGTCGCAAACAGTGGCGGCTCTTTAGGTGATCAAGCAACTCTCGTTAAAGCGTTTGTTGAACTTATTCCTCTAGCTACAATTATTACTCCAAATACCGTTGAATTACGTGCTCTAACAGGTATTACTGATTTAGATCAAGCCACTCAAAAGCTTTTTGAAATGGGTGCTAAAGCTGTTCTAGTGAAAGGTGGACATGAAGATACACCAAATCATATTAAAAATAGTTTATATATCGATGGTGAACTAGTAGCGAGTAGTAGCTGTCCTCGCCTTGAAGGTGAATATCACGGCTCAGGTTGTTCTTTAGCTAGCTTTATCGCTGGCCGTTTAGCTTTAGGTGATTCTTTAAAAATTGCAGTACAGCATGCTGAAACATGGTTATTCGGTGTTTTAAAAAATGCAGACACCCCTGTACCAAACGGACAAAAGATTCCAAAGCGTTTTTAAAAGCACAAAAAAGGCGCTTAAAGCGCCTTTTTTTATTAACCTCGATTATTGAGGAATACGTAAAACTTGCCCCGGGAAAATCTCATCAGGATCTTTTAACATTGGTTTATTTGCTTCAAAGATTTTTGGATATTGATTTGCATCACCGTAAACTTCTTTCGCAATTTTTGAAAGGTTATCACCAGATTTCACTGTATAAAATTTACTTTCTGGTTCAGGAGTTGCCACTGTCATCTGGTCATCTACTTGAGCCACATGATCAATGTTTCCAACAATAAGAATAATTTTCTCTTTATCTGCTTGGCTTTTTACCTGCCCTTTAATAATTGCAGTATCAGTAGTACCGTTATAGGTTACAGATAAGCCTTCTACCCCTAAGCCCAAACTTTTAATTAAACCTAATAATTTATTTGCAACTTCTTGTGCAGAAGGTTCTGCTGGTGTTGCTGGAGCTGGTTGTGGTTCTGCTGGTGCGGTATTTTTCTTACCAATACCTTTTACAAAATCAAAAAGACCCATCTTTTAGTCCTCATATTATTGTTTATAGTAAAGTCATTAAACTGACCTTTATTGTTATACTTCAAAAAAGTTATACCTCTGCTATCAATTGAGGTTGATCTTGTAAAAATATGTATCTCTTAAATTTTTTCTAAAATAAAAAAAGCCACCTTACGGTGGCCTTCTTTTTATTCAGCAATATGCGAATTAACCAAGTTTTTTAGTTACATAGTCAATTGCAGATTGAACTGTAGTGATTTCGTTAGAATCTTCATCAGGGATAGTGATGTCGAAGTCATTTTCGAAAGACATAACAAGTTCAACTAAATCTAAAGAGTCAGCACCTAAGTCATCCATAAAAGATGCTTCGTTTTTAATCTCTTCAGCTTTAAGACCAAGTTGTTCTGCAACCGCTTGTTTAACGCGTTGTTCGATATCGCTCACAGGAATTCTCCTCATTGCTTGTGGCGTTTAATTTGCCACTAGTTTAATTGAATATAAAAATTTTTAAAAGTTTATACATCGGCGTTAGGCCATGTATAAACCACCATTTACATGTAATACCGTACCGGTAATGTAACCTGCTTTATCACTTGCAAGGAAACTCACCGCATTTGCGATATCTTGTGGCTCACCTAAGCGATTTAAAGCCACTTGATCACTCATTTTTTTGCGAATGTCTTCACTAAGTGCATCTGTCATTTCTGTTGCAATAAAGCCTGGCGCCACACTGTTTACAGTAATTTGGCGGCTACCCATCTCTTTTGCAAGGCTACGGCTGAATGCTTCAATACCTGCTTTAGCAGCAGAATAGTTCGCTTGGCCTGGGTTTGCAAAATGAGCTACAACAGAACTGATATTAATAATTCGACCAAAACGCGCCTTCGTCATACCCTTAAGCACACGTTTAGATAAACGATAAACTGCTTTAAGGTGAATGTTGAGAATGTCATCCCAATCATCTTCAGACATACGAAGCAACAAATTGTCTTTCGTAATACCTGCATTGTTAACTAGAACAAGTACAGGACCATAGTTCTGTTCAATATGAGAAACGACTGCTTCAATCTCATCGAGATTACGCACGTCGAGCGCCAAACCTGCACCTTGTTCACCAAAGCTATCACTTAACTTTTGTGCACCAGATTCAGAAGTCGCAGTACCTACAACAAAATAACCGTCTTGAATAAGTTGCTGGGCAATGGCAGCGCCAATACCCCGACTCGCGCCCGTTACTAATGCAACTTTGCGTTCTTGTGTCATGCAATTTTTCCTTCTGCCACTAAAACAGCATTTAGGGCATCTTCCATTTTGCTCTTACTATCAATAGAAAAAGCTTTTTCAATATTTGGTAAACGCTTTGCGAGGTTACTCAATACTGTACCTGGACCACACTCAACAATGTATTGAATACCTTGGTCTTGTAGAGACTGCATGGTACGTGTCCATTGTACTGATTGGTACAATTGTGCAGTTAATGCCTGACGCAATTGAGCAACATCGTTAGCTATTCCCGCGTTGACATTTTGTATTACAGGAATGGTAGGTAGCTCAATGGCAGTTTGTTCCAAAGCTTCTGCAAATTTCTCAGCGGCAGGTTTCATCAACGAACAATGAGAAGGAACTGACACTGGTAAAGCAATTGCTTTAGCTGACTGCTCTTTTGCCAAAGCCATGACTTCTTGTACAGAAGCTGTACTTCCTGCAATCACAACTTGACCTTGTGAATTATAGTTTGCAGCTTCTACAGAACCTTCACCTGACGCACTCACGGTTTGACAAAGTTCAACCACTTTTTCATCAGCCAAACCAAGGATTGCAGCCATAGCCCCTTGACCCTGAGGTACAGCACTTTGCATGAGCTTGCCACGCAAGTTAACTAATTTAACTGCATCTGCCAAGCTCATAGAGCCTGCAGCTACCAATGCACTGTATTCACCTAGTGAATGTCCTGCAAGGTATTTAGGTGCCAGACCACCTAAATCAAGCCATACACGCCATAAAGCGATACTGGCAGTTAATAACACAGGTTGGGTATTTTCTGTTTGGTCGAGACCTTCGCCACTTTGCGCAATATGCCAAAGATCAAATCCAAGAGCATCTGAAGCTTCTGCAAAAGTTTGCCCGACCCCACTAAACTGTTCTGCTAGTTCAGCAAGCATACCGACTTTTTGTGAACCTTGACCAGGAAACACAAATGCAGTTTTTGTGGCTAAAGCTACTTGTTCAAGACGTTTAGCAGACATAAGAAATCCTTTTTTGGGTTTTCACTCATTTCTGGAGCGGAAATCTAACATGTTATTTATATATTTATAATTGCGAAAAACAACAAAAAAAGGGAGCTTTCGCTCCCATTTTTTCTATACTTAAGCATCACGCTTAATGCATATCATGCAATTATTCAGCATCAGCTGCTTTAGCGAATAATTGACGACCACGGTAGAAACCGTCTTTAGTCACGTGGTGACGACGATGAGTTTCACCAGTTGCTTGGTCTACTGTTAATGCATTCTCGGTTAAAGCGTCATGTGAACGGCGCATGTCACGGCGAGAGCGACTTTTACGGTTTTGCTGAACGGCCATGATGGCTCCTTACAAAGATCGAAAAAATGGATCAGAACAAATTCAGTTGTCTTATCTCACAATTATAACACAAATTATGAGTTAAGTTTACCCTTCAAACCTGCCAAAACATCAAACGGATTATCCCGTTTTTCTTCGACAACATTCTGAATGGTAGGTTGATGTTTATGTTCACAAGCATCATGCTTGGGAGATAAAGGCATCAACAATAACAGTTCATCTTCTAGTAATGCGAGTAAGTTAATCGAGGCAGGCGTATCATAATCGCCTTTCGTCGAAGACTCACTTTCACCTAAAACGATGAAATCAGCATCCTCATCCAAGCGCTCTATCAGTGACTCATCATCCACTAATGCAATATGGAAGTCTAAGACAAGAAGCATTTCAACAGGTTCCAAACAACGTTGGCACTCCATTGGAACTTTCGTGTCCATGTGACCGTCCATCCACACAATGCGATGATATGCATCCATTGATAGCTTACAGTCTATGTTGATCAATTGGTTATCAATTGATCCAACAGCTTCACGAGCGATACGAGCAAAGCGAGACAAGGGCAGTTGACCTGACCATGTAAAGCCTTGTTCAGCCCATTTAAACGGCTCAATCTGTGCCGGAAAGGTATTTGCTGACATAATTAAGGCGGCAATTCTACAAATTCATCGGTACTCTGTCAAAGATTAAGATACAATTTTGCACTTCTTTAGACAGAACTCGGGGTAAATTAAGCAATGCACCTGTTGCAGCCGCAACCTGAAGTTAACACTTCATTACTCGTTTGCACCCATTCAACTCATCAGAAAACCTTTGTACCTGACCTAGTGCAACTCTCACCATGGTCAAGCTCAAAATCGGAGTCTGAGCAAGTTGATTGGCTTATTTTACACTTTAATCACTGGTTTTCCCACCATAATGTGACATTAGTTCGTGGTGATTTTGAACCTGAATATTTTCCAGCGACAAATAAAGAACCAGCCAAGATCCAATTTGCTCACGGTTTCTTTAATAGTGCTTTGCATGAAATTAGTCACTGGTCTATTGCAGGTGAAAAAAGACGTCTATTACCAGATTTAGGTTATTGGTATGCACCTGATGGTCGCACCCAAGAACAGCAAAGTTTATTTGAACAAGTAGAAATTAAGCCACAAGCAATTGAATGGTTATTTGCGCAATCTTTTGGCCGAAAATTTAGAGTTTCACTCGATAACCTTACAGGTGATAGCGGTGATGGCAAACTATTTAAAGATAACGTTTATGCTCAAGTGCAACGTTACTTTTCGGGTGAAGCTAAGTTGCCACGTGATGCAGCAGCATTTATTGGTTTTATTTGCCAATGTACACGTTCGGGTACACCTTTACAATTAAATGAATTTAAACGTGAACTCCTTGATTAATTGACAAAAAAGCTACGTTAATTGCTTGCCTAGGCCATTTAAAAAGCCTAATAATTATTTTTAACACTGGCGTGATGGAGTCTCTAAAATATGATGCATTTACATGTACATCCTGAAAATCCACAGCAACGCCTCATTGCCCAAGCGGTTGAACGTATCCGAGCAGGAGATGTTGTGGTCTACCCTACCGATGCTGCCTATGCGATTGGGTGTCAAATCGGTAATAAAAATGCCATGGAACGTATTGCACAGATTCGTGGCTTAGGGCCTAAACATCAATATGCCATTATGTGCTGTGACTTATCTGATATTGCAACTTATGCAAAAGTTGATAATGCGACATATCGTTTATTGAAAGCGAATACACCAGCTATTACTACATTCATTTTACCTGCAACAAGTGAAGTTCCTCGTAGATTGATGCACCCTAAAAAGAAAACGATTGGTTTACGTATTCCAAGCAACCCGATTTGTCAGGCTTTATTACAAGAACTTGGTGAGCCGCTACTCACCAGTACATTAATTTTACCGGGTCAAGAAGACCCTCTAGATGACCCTTACGATATTGAAAATCAGTTAGATAAACGAATTGATGTATTTATTGACGGAGGTTTTGGTACCTTGACCAGTACAAGTATCGTTGATTTATCGGGCGAACATCCTGAAATTATCCGCCGTGGTGTTGGCGATGTAAGTGCTTTTGAATAAGCACTTACTTTTTTACCAATAGTTTAAAAAAAAGTATTATCACTCAAAAAAATACTCTTTATTTATTTTGGATTTTTTTTACACTTTAGTCGTTAAGTAATTTATTAAAAGACACAATTCATTTAGAATGATTTTCACTATCTGCTGTTCTTCTACTTACAGCTGTCTAGGACTTGAATAACAAGTCTCATGCTTTTGAAAATTCGCGTGGCTTATAATCGTAATGAATCAATCACTTCATCAATCCATGGAAGACGCTCCACACATCCGTGTTTTAGATGAGTGGCATGACAAAATTCCAGAAGATCTCTATATACCTCCAGCTGCATTTGAGATTTTGCTCGAGCGGTTTGAAGGTCCATTAGATTTTTTAATTTATCTGATTCAGAAAAACGGTTTCGATTTAATTCAACTCGATATTGCTCCTATAGCGACTCAATATTTGGCCTATATGGATAGCATGAAATCTTTAAATATCGAGTTGACAGCAGATTATATGGTGATGGCTGCTTTATTGGCTGACTTGAAGTCTCGCCTACTTCTACCAAAACCTACAATTATAAGTATTGAAAAAGATCCTAAGCAGGAGCTTATTGATCGTCTTGAAAGCTATCTACGCATTAAGCAAGCAGCTGAGCGTTTAGGTCAAATGCCAATTCTTGAGCGCGATACATTTAGTGCCAATGTAAGCTTAGGGCATATCTCTCCTGTTTATGAAGGTTACGATATCTCAGCGCTACATGATGCGTTGTTCTGTGTATTTAATCGCCCTGAACCTATTACCCATGTTGTCGCTCAAGAACCTGTTTTGCTCGAAGAACGTATTGCATATATTGAAGAGAAATTAGAGTCTGGTGATGTGTTAAGTTTTAAAGAATTACTCAATCCCCAGCAAGGTCGTATGGGAATGGTTGTTACTTTTATGGCAGTTTTAGAATTGACTCGCCAACAGAAAATTAAAATTATTGCCACTGGTATTGAAGCCCCGTTAGCAATTCAAGGATCTTCAATATGAGTAGTTTTGAACAAAATAATAGTGATTTGTCATTAGCTGACATACATCATGAAGTCTTATTACAACTTGAAGCAATTATCTTTGCCAGTGAAGCGCCTGTTTCAATTGCCCGCTTAAAAGAAGCATTTAACAATCAATATAATAAACAACAGCTTCGTCAGCTCTTGCAACAGCTCGCGCTATTACAACATGGTCGATCTATTGAGCTGATTGAAACAGCACAAGGGTTTCGCTTTCAGGTAAGATCTAAATATCGTAGTATTATTGCGCAAATTTGGCCAGAGCGACCAACAAAACTGTCGCCTTCATTACTAGAAACCCTGGCTGTCATTGCTTATCATCAACCGGTTACCCGAGCTGATATTGAACAAATTCGTGGTGTATCTAATAATAGTCAGATTCTTAGAGCACTATTTGACTGGAACTGGATTAAAGAAGCCGGTTTTAGAGATTTACCCGGAAGACCTGCGTTGCTAATTACAACGCCTCAGTTTCTGAATGCTTTTGGTCTAGCCTCTCTAGGCCAATTGCCTCCCCTACAGAACGCCAAGGAAGCCTTTATGGCTCTCGATGCAAATGCACCGAAATCATAAAGAGGTGGACTGTTGATCATTATGTCTAAGGTTGTGCTGTCATGAGTGAAAAATTGCAAAAAGTATTAGCGCGAATCGGATTAGGTTCCCGCCGATATATGGAAGAGGTTATTGCCGCAGGACGCGTGAGTGTAAACGGTCGTGTTGCCCAAGTGGGTGAGCGCATTGAACCAGGCGATGAATTACGCATTGATGGCCGTAAAGTTCAGTTTCAGATTGAAGACGAAATTCGTCGTCGCGTACTGATTTATTATAAACCTGAGGGTGAAATCTGTTCACGTAATGATCCTGAAAAACGCCCAACCGTATTTGATCATTTACCACAAATTGCCAATGACCGCTGGGTAATGGTAGGTCGTCTGGATATTAACAGTACTGGTTTATTACTATTCACAAATGATGGTGAACTTGCTAACCGCTTAATGCACCCATCTAATGAAATCGAACGTGAATATGCTGTTCGAGTAATGGGTGAAGTAACGCCAAAACTACGCCAAAACATGGTCAACGGAGTAGAGCTCGAAGATGGCCCTGCCAAATTCGAATCATTCTCTGAAATTGGTGGTGAAGGTATTAACCGCTGGTACCAAGTTGTAGTAAAAGAAGGTCGTAACCGCGAAGTACGTCGTATTTTTGAATCGCAAGATCTTAAAGTAAGCCGTTTATTACGTACACGCTACGGCACAGTTATTTTACCGCGCGAATTACGTACTGGTCGTTGGATGGAACTCGACAAAACTGACATCGACAACTTAGCCAAATCGGTTGAGTTAAAACCACGTCAAGGTACAGGTTTATTTGGTATGGCAAAACGCCGTACTGATCGTATGACTGAAAAACCAATGGCAGCACGTCGTGGCGGATACTTACGTCAACAACGTCGTGATGATGAAAAAGAAGCTCCTGTTAACACAGGGAACCAACGTAAATCGACTGGTTTTAACCGCGGTTCGAAGAAATTCTAAGCTATTAAAAAGATGTAAAAACCGCTCAAATTTGAGCGGTTTTTTTATAGCCGTTTAACTTAATTCATTTTTGCCAGTTCAATCCATTCAGCTTCGGGAAAATGAATAGCTAAGTAATCTTTCAAATAATTTGAAGTATCTTGAGAAATTAATGGATCTTTTGATTCATCTTTTAGGTTATAAACCAAGGCATGCAACTTCAACCCACGAGACTTAAGCGCTTCAAGACTAAGCAAAGTATGGTTAATACTTCCTAAACGACCAGATGTTACTAAAATAACGGGAAACTGATGCTGAGCAACATAATCAATGGTCAGCAGACTGGTGGTTAATGGCACCATTAAGCCTCCAGCACCTTCCAACAATACGATTTCAAAACGCTCCGCCAATGTTTGGATCGCATCTTCAATTTTTTGAAAATCAATTTCTCGGTTATCAAGACGTGTTGCAAGATGAGGTGAAGCAGGATAACTGAAGATTTCAGGCATGGTTAGCTTGTCATGATCTTCTTGAAACCAGCCCTGTCCCATAATTTCACGATGCTTTTCAATATCCTCAGAAACATCAGCGTTACCTGTTTGAATGAGTTTTTGGGTAATCACTTTTTTACCCTGCTCAGTCCATAATTTTGCTAAGAAACCTGTCGCGTAGGTTTTACCAATTTCGGTATCAATCCCACTCACAAAATAGATCTGACCACTCATTTACTTCACTCTCCGGGCAATACAATAAATCGGATGATATGTTAGGGAATATCCCTCGACACACTTAAACCGATCATAATCTTGATAAAACTGTTGTAAAGTTTGCTTAGTCCAACGATGCTGAGCCGTTGCGGTTACACCTGTTGCTTTTAAATGTTGCAACACAGCTTTAGGTGAATCGAAATAGAGTTGAGTTTCTGATTCTGACAAATGCAAAATCTCAAAACCAGCCTGAGTTAAGGCACTACTCCAATTTTCAACTGACCAGTAACTTAAACCCTGTCCTGTTAATTCTTTAATCTCTAATAAGTTTTTATAGCCAAAT
The DNA here is from genome assembly GCF_000163635.1 of Acinetobacter sp. SH024. Classification (NCBI taxonomy): domain Bacteria; kingdom Pseudomonadati; phylum Pseudomonadota; class Gammaproteobacteria; order Moraxellales; family Moraxellaceae; genus Acinetobacter; species Acinetobacter sp. SH024. Next base: position 1,295,132 of record NZ_GG753600.1, read on the forward strand.
GTTGAAAAGCATAACCAACCTCGCTCAGTTAAAGCCTCATTACAACGTTCGAGCAAATGCGGTAAATCTTGCATCCACTGTAAAGCTGAACCTGAAACAATCATATCCAGCTGCTGAGGGAAATCTAAAGTTTCAATATCCCCAATCAACCATTTTAAATTTTCTTGATGACTAAAGTGCTGCTGCACATCTGCATATAGATCATTCAAAATTAACTCTTCAAACTGAAAAGATGTAGCAAGAAGACGAGTTAAATTGCCAGAACCACAACCAATTTCAAAGACACACGACATCGTAGTCGGGCAGAACTGCTGAACTAAACCTGTTAAATTTTGGCAAATCTGTTTTTGAACAATTGCATGCTCTGAATAGCTTTGCCCTGCTTTGGCAAAACGCTGGGCAACTAAGTTTTTATTCAAACTCACAGAAAACTCACCAATTCTTCAAGCTCATGTTGCTGCACCATTGACGTTAAAGAAATACGCAAACGCGAACTGTTTTTAGGTACTGTTGGTGGACGCACAGGCATGGCATAAAAACCACTTGCCTGAACCTGCATCGCTTTATTGATAGCAGCCTGACTTTCTCCAACAATGACTGGAATAATATGGCTGGTGGATGGGCTATCGTAGCCCTTCTGTACAACAGCTTGTTGAAGATATTGGCTAATATTTTTTAAGTGTTCACGTTGAGATTGAGCGAGTAATACTTTCTGAAAAATAAAGTTTGCCCATGCCATAACAATCGGAGGCTGTGCAGTACTAAAAATAAGTGGGCGCATTTTATTAATGAGATAATCTTTAATAATTGGATCGCAAATAATGTAACCACCGACCGCCGCTAATGCTTTACCTAATGTACCAACCAGAAAATCAATTTCCTGAATCACATTATATTGTTCAGCACATCCTAAGCCTTGCTGACCACGAACGCCAATTGAATGCGCTTCATCAACATATAACATAGTTTTAGCAAACCGTTTTTTTAGCTGAACTAAAGCGGCTAAATCCGTCTCATCACCGTCCATACTAAAAATACTTTCTGTGACCACAATGATTCGTTCAATCTTGTCATCATCATGATATTTCTGGAGGAGTTGTTCCAAGTGTTGTAAATCGTTATGTCGATAACGCACATACTGAGCGCCAGATAAACGTATACCGTCAATCATACTGGCATGAACTAACTTATCCGCCAATATTAAAGTTTTACTATCAGCAAGAGCTGGCAAAATACCAATATTCATATGGTAGCCACTATTAAATAATAGTGCCGCGCGACCACCAAATGCTTGGCTTAGGCTATTTTCTAATTGTTCATATTCATCAAAATTGCCCGTTAATAGACGTGAAGATGATGAACTAAAATAGCTACGCTCGATTGGAAAGCTATCTAAAAACTCTTGACGAAGATTGATATCAGCAGCCAACCCAAGATAGTCATTTGAAGCTAAGTTGAGCATCGTTTTATTTTGAATCGTAATAAAACGTCCGTGCTGCACATTTTGGGTAAATTGTCTAAAGTTACCTTGTTGCTTTAACTCATCTAATTCGGCAGAAAAATGATCAAGCAATGACATCTTAATTCGCTCCCTGCATCGTTTGAACAACTTCAACCAATTGTTCGAGCAAATCGCTTAACTCTTGATGCGTGATGACATACGGTGGCATCACATAAACCAATTTTCCAAAAGGACGGATCCAGATTCCGCGGTCTACAAATTGTTGCTGTAAAGTTTTCATATCAACATTAAAGGTGAGTTCTACTACACCAATTGCACCCAGCACTCGCACATCGGCAACATAATCAAGCTGACTTAAAGGCGTTAAATATTGGCTAAGCTGTTGTTCAATTCGCTCAATATTAGCCTGCCAATCTTGCTCAATTAATAATTGGGTACTTTTTAAAGCGACCGCGCAAGCAAGTGGATTGGCCATAAAAGTTGGGCCGTGCATAAATACCCCAGCCTCACCGCGACTAATGGTTTCTGCTACATACTTTGTCGTTAAAGTAGCAGATAACGTCATGTAGCCGCCCGTTAGCCCTTTACCTAGGCACATAATATCTGGCTCAACTTGTGCATGTTCCCAAGCAAAAAGCTTACCTGTACGACCAAAACCAGTGGCAATTTCATCAAAAATTAATAACAGATTATATTGTTCACAAAGTGCTTTCGCCTGACGTAAATATTCAGGATGATAAAAACGCATCCCCCCTGCACCTTGTACAATCGGCTCAATAATCAGTGCAGCAAGGTTTTCATGATTTTGCTGAATAGCTTCTTCTAGCTCGGCAATATCTTCTTGGTTCCACTCTTCATGAAATTTGGTTTGCGGTGCTGCTACAAAAAGACGGTTCGGTAAACTTGTACCAAAAATTTGATGCATGCCTGTCACTGGATCACAAACAGACATCGCATTCCATGTATCACCGTGATAACCAGAACGTGTAGTAATAAAATTTGTTTTTTGCGGTTGGCCTTGTGCTGTCCAGAATTGCACAGCCATTTTCAATGCAACTTCAACGGCAACCGAACCTGAATCTGCATAGAAAATTTTATCGAGACTTGGCGACGTAATTTTTAAAAGAATTTTTCCAAGTTCAATGGCAGGATCATGAGTTAAACCACCAAACATGATATGCGACATGTCCTGTAATTGATCTGTCACTGCCTGATTGAGTTCAGGGTGGTTATAGCCGTGAATTGCACACCACCATGACGACATACCATCAATTAAAGTCTTACCATCATCTAGTTCAATCGTTGCCCCATAGGCACGTTTAACTTTAAACGTTGGTAAAGGTTGGGTCATTGAGGTATATGGATGCCAAATATGTTCCAAATCAAAATTATCGGTCATCCTCTATACCCTTTTACAGCAATTAAATCTTTCATTTAGCACATGTTAAACCTGTTAAGAATGAAAGAAAATTGCGAGATCAACCAAAGCTTATTAACTTTGCTGATGAATTGTTAAAAATTGGCAGATTTCTTCAATTGTTCGATCTACTTCTAGGTATGGAAAAGCATGAGTAGCGCCTTCTAATACTTTATAACTCATGTTTTCTGTCGCGATATCCTTGAAATTTTCACTAATTTTGCAAGGAATGACATTATCTTGCTCGGCAAACACATGAAGCTGCGGACCTAGATAGTTTTTTAAGTTATTTACCAAATTTAGTTGCTCAAGCATTTGCAAACCTTCTGATAGCAATTCACTTGAAGGCGGATTTGCTATGTTTTGCATGCTTATCCAGTCTTGTTTAGCCTGAGATGAACCGAGTGTAATTAAATAATAAAAACGCTTTAAAGTGGCTTGCGGGTTTTGTAAAAAAGAAGTTTTAAATTGACTAAACATATCAGCAGGCATAGCAGTCTGCCAATTATCGTTGGTAACAAAACAAGGATTTGAAGCGAGCGTAATTAAAGTTTTAGTTTGCCCTGTTTGTTCATAAAAAGTATTAACCAGTTGAGTTGCTAACTGTCCACCTAAAGACCAACCTATTACTACATCAACCTCAGCAACTAAATCAAGTTGGGCACAATAGTTAGCATCTAAAATATTAAAAATATTAATAAGTTGTGTTTGATAGCCAGCTTTTTCCAATTGCAATTTAAGGGACTGCAAAGGCTCCACTCCTACTCCCCAACCTGTAATTAATAAAATTTTATTTTGTAACTTCATATGCCTGTCCAAAGCCGATTTTATAAAGATTATATAATAATATCGATTTAAAATATCTTTTAAAATCAATATAAAGAGTAAATTTTAGAGCATAAGATTAAGCATTTATAATGAGTTAATATTCTGAAATATATTGATAAGTAAGACCCGCATTATTCATAGTAAATATACAAAAATTTAATTATCTAAACATTGAAGCCAATCAGAAAACAACATACTCCACACTTCGCCTATAAATCCATTATGCAATGTAATTAATGTTAATACTTATGTTTTTTTATTAAAAAAAATGACTCACCAATTCATTTTAATGTTAGAAGATTAATTATTGATCAAAAAGTATTAGGAAGGCTAATATGAACAGTCAAAACACAATATCTGATGGGAGAGAAAAAAATACATCTTTTGTTACACCCAATGATATTATAAACAACTTATCTTTAGATAAAAATTACTGCTTATTTTTGGATATCGATGGCACACTCGCACCCTTTCAAATTAACCCTGAGCATAGTTTTATTCCACAAACTACATTAGAAATTATAAAAAAAATTACTAAATTAAATATACCTGTTATTGCTGTAACAGGCCGTGATGTAGATACAGCAAGCAAACTACTACATCCTATTGAAGTTCCAATTGCTGGTTTACATGGTTTAGATATTTGTCTTGATTCAGACAACTATATTCGACCAGATTTAAGTCAAATTAATTTTAAAAAATTAAAACAAGATATTCAAAAATCTTGCGAGAAATATCCTGAGTTATTAATTGAGGATAAGAATTATTCTATTGCTTTACATTACCGAAAAAATCCTGATTTAGAAAATCATGCTATTAATATTATGCAACAGATTAGCTCTAATTATCCTCAATTAAAATTAAATAAAGGAAAATTTGTTATTGAGTTAATTCCAAATCAAGCTGATAAAGGTAAAGCAATAAAAACCATATTAAATCATCTTAATTTACCTTCCGTATTACCTATTTTTATAGGCGATGATTTAACAGATGAATCAGGTTTTGTATTTATTAATCAGCAATCTGGCCTCACGATTAAAGTGGGTTCCGGTGAAACACAAGCTAAATATAGATTAAAAGATATTGATAATGTCGCGAATTTTCTTTTTTTATTTCAAAACAAAATAAAAAGCTTATATGTCAAAAATAGCCAAAATCAGAATGGAGAAAAAATATGTCTAAATTAATCGTATTATCGAACCGGATAAGTATGCCATCAGGTAAAGCTTCAGCTGGTGGCCTCGCCGTGGCTGTACAAGACGCTTTGAATGATAGTAATGGTATTTGGTTAGGCTGGAATGGTCAGCAAATTACCGATAGCGAAGCGCCAGAGTTTGAACAAGCCTCTTCTCAAGGGATTGATTACATTACCTGCCCTCTTACTCATCAACAATATGCGCAATATTACTGTGGTTTTGCAAATAAGGTTCTTTGGCCAGCCATGCATAGTCGCGAAGATCTAATTGAATATGATGCGCAAGAATATAGCACCTACCAAAAGGTCAACCGTTTGTTTGCTGAAAAGTTAAAACAGCTTGCTCAACCTGAAGATCTTATTTGGATACACGATTATCACTTTTTTAGTGTAGCGCGTTACTGCCGTGAATTAGGCATGCAAAATAAAATTGGTTTCTTTTTACATATACCATTTGCTAGCCTCAATATCTGGCGCAAAATTCCAGTGGGCCGAGAATTAATTCAAGACTTGAGCCAATATGATGTTATTGGCTTACAAACCCAGATTGACCAAAATACCTGCATGCAGACTTGTCTGAATTTACTCGAAGCTCAAAAAATTCAAAGCAATATTATTAGCTATAAAAAACGTCAAATATTAATTAAATCTTACCCAATTGGTGTTCAGCCTGAACTTATACAAAAGCAAGCTCAACAAGATTTGGCGACCTCTTCGGTGTTTAATTTTGAAGAAATTCCACGTCAAAAAACTATTATTGGAGTTGATCGTATTGATTATTCAAAAGGTTTACTCGAAAGATTTAATGCATTTGCAACCTTTTTGGAAACCAGCCCTGAATATCATGGCTTAGTTCGACATCTTCAAGTGGCGATCCCTTCTCGTACCGATATTCCAGCTTATCAGCGTTTATTCCAACGTTTTAAAACCAAGCTGGAGTTAATTAACGAAGAGTTTGCGCATGAAGACTGGAGACCTGTAGATTGCTGCTATGACACGGTACAACACCATAATCTCATGCACATTTATCGTCATTCAGATATTTGCTGGATCAGTTCACTACGTGATGGGATGAATCTAGTAGCTAAAGAATATATTGCGGCTCAAGACCCAGAAAATCCAGGTGTGCTCATTTTATCTAAATATGCTGGTGCTGCTGAGCAGATGTCTCAAGCCTTGATTGTTGACCCGCAAGATAGAGCGGCAATGATGGATGCTTTAAAAATGGCTTTAGAAATGTCTAAAGCTGAGCGTATTAATCGTTATCAACAATTGATAGAGGGATTAACATCATCTGATCTGACCCATTGGCGAAATAACTTCTTGGATGATTTAGAAAAGACACCAACTTTACTAATGAAGCCTCAGCGATTATTACAAGATAATTATCAATCTATTTATCAGGTTTTATAAATCTAAATAAAAGAACATCGAGAAATTCAATTTCTCGATGTTCGCTATTTGGTGATTATTATTTATAAATTAATTTGTCTTTACTAATGTAAAGCGGTTAAGTAAAGCAATAATAAATAGTAATACAGCGACGCCTGTTAAAACTGTACTTAAACCAGTCCATTCCCCAATTAAACCGATTAAAGCTGGTCCACTTAATGAACCGGTATAGGCAATTGTTGATACTAAAGATAGTGCTGCTGCTTTAGGCATATTGTTTTGTCGACCAACACGAGAAAACATCACGGGTACAATATTAGAACAGCCTAATCCTAACAGTGCATAACCCAATACAACCACTTGCCACACTGGTGCAGTTACAATAACAGTCATACCAATAGCGGCTCCAATTGCACTATAAGTCACAATATTTTTTTCACCCCATTGCTTAAGCAAGATATGACCTGCAAAACGACCAGTCGTCATGCTAAGCGCAAAGAAAGTGTAAGCTAAACCAGCAAAAGCAGGATTAAGCTGATATTTACTTGTTAAATAAATACCACCCCAGTCCATTGCTGCACCTTCTGATAAAAAGGCGATAAAACACATCATACCAATAAGCAGAATAATGCCATCAGGACGATAAAGTTTTTTGGGCGCTTGAGTGGTATCTTCAAGTGGCTTTTCATCCTGTTCAAAAGACGTTAAACAAGATGGAATCGCAACGCCACCAATAACAAGTAAAATCATAACGACTGATAAAGTACTCATTAGAGGTGAAAGCCCTACTGCCAATAATGCTGTCACAAGCATAGCGCCCGTTAAGCCACCAAGACTGCACATTCCATGGAAGCTAGACATAAGAGCTCGCACACTATGTTTTTCAACAACTACTGCTTGTAAATTGATAGCTACTCCAAGACATCCTGCTGCCGATCCAAAAATAAACAATGCTACGGCCATCGTCACAATGCTGCTCCACATCGTAAGGCTAGGCAATAAAACCATTAACAACATCAATGCCAAAGCAATTAACGGACGACATCCCCAGCGCTTTACTAAAGCACCAGTCGCAGGCATAGCAATCATTGACCCGATACCCATACACAGCAAAAGTAAACCAAAATCGGCATGATTTAGGTTTAAACGCTGCTGTGCAAAAGGAATAAGAGGTGCCCAAGCTGCAGTCGCAAAACCTAAGCTAAAAAAGCTTAGTCGTGTTGCAAGACGCTGTGTACTTAGGAGAGTAGCTGTATCTAAAACAGCAGGTTTGGTAAATAACATATTTCGCGAACTCACCATAAAATCATTGGCGATCCATACCAACCGATTTTCCATAGAAAAACCCTTGCCTCATTAAATTTCTAGGCAAGGGTTTTGTTGGCGAAATTATAAACAATTTCATAAAAAAAACAGGGGGTGTGATACAATTTTTCTGACTTTTTTGTAACTGCCAAAGCCTTATATAGTAAGGCTTTGAATATGTTCAATTTGACAAAATCAACATCTAAGTCAAGACTTCATTTTATTAAAATGAGCCAATAAAAAACCCAGCCTGAGCTGGGTCTTTTTATTAAATTTGAGATTGAATATAGTTTTGTAATCCAATCAACTCAATTAAACGTAATTGCTTTTCTAACCAGTATGTATGGTCTTCTTCAGTATCTGATAATTGTTGACGCAACATATCACGGCTAATGTAATCGCCCTTCTCTTCACAAAGTTTGATACCTGTCGCTAACTTTTCACGAACATGATATTCAAGCGCCAAATCAGCTTTTAAACAAGATACAACGTCTGTACCAACATTGATATCTTCACGGTGCATGTTTGGTTTAGCACCTAAAAACAATACACGGCGAATGATCGCATCAGCATGAGAAGCTTCTTCTTGCATCTCATGATCAATACGTTCATAAATTTTATTTAAACCCCAATCTTCATACATACGAGAATGGATTAGATATTGATCACGGGCAGCCAATTCTCCGCCAATGAGCATATTTAAATAGTCTATGACTTCTGGATTGCCACGCATAATAAATCTCCTATCGTATGAGAACTATTATGGGCAATCTTAAAAGTGATTGCAAAACAAAAAATGGTTAAGTTTATGATTTTTATCAAATTAAAATGAGAAACATACGCATTTGCAGTTTAAGTTATTTAAATTTCCTCTGCAAAAAGAAACGCTTGTCCAATTTATAAGTTCAGACAAGCGTTAAAATATGGCTCAAACCATCAATTTATAAATTTGTAACTAAAATCAATGGTTCTTATTTCGGTAGATCTATTCGCTTAAAGTCTGCCCGTAGCTCGCCATAAGTGATAAGAAATCAGTCTCATTCATAACAGCAATACCTAGTTTTGCTGCTTTTTCTAATTTCGAACCAGCCTTCTCACCCGCAACAACACATTTGGTTTTACTCGATACACTACCGCTTACACGCGCACCTAATGCTTGTAGCATTTGAGTTGCCTGATCACGCGTCATTTGCTCTAATGTGCCCGTTAACACCCAGCTTTCGCCATTTAATGGCTGTCGTGTTGGTGCAGTCGGTGCATCCCAATGAATACCCGCAGCAATTAAGCGATCAAGCACTTCAATGTTGTGCGGTGCCAAGAAAAAGTCAGCAATCCATTCTGCAGTAATATCACCAACATCTGGTGTTTTCTTTAAAGCTTCAACATCAGCAGCTTTAAGCGCTTCCAAAGTTTGGAAAGTATTGGCTAACATCCGAGCTGTTGTTTCACCTACTCCACGAATTCCTAAAGCATAAATAAAACGCGCAAGCGTTGTCTTTTTACTAGCTTCAATCGCATCAATCAGATTTTGTACCGATTTTTCGCCCATTTTTTCAATCCCGAGTAAAGTTTCTCGGTGTTCGTGCAAATGGTAAATATCGGCAACATCTTTGAGCAAATCGAGGTGTAATAAAGACTCTACCCAACGATCGCCTAGGCCTTCAATATCCAGAGCTTTACGTGATACGAAGTGACGAATCGCTTCAATACGCTGTGCAGCACAGTACAGTCCACCAGAACAACGTGCTAAAGCTTCCCCTTCAGGCATTACAACTGGTGAAGCACAAACAGGACAGTTTTCAGGTAAATGTACAACTTCGGCATCAACAGGACGGAACTCTGGCCAAACTTTTTCTACTTTAGGAATAACATCGCCTGTACGATAAACACTCACCGTGTCACCAACACGTACATCTAGGCGATGGATCTCACCAATGTTGTGTAAAGTTACATTGGAAACCGTAACTCCCCCTACAAACACAGGGTTTAAACGCGCTACTGGAGTCAAAGTACCTGTACGCCCTACTTGCCAATCAATCTGATCAACCGTAGTTAATGCAGCTTGGGCAGGGAATTTATAAGCAGTTGCCCAACGTGGTTCACGACTTAAAAAACCAAGTTGTTGCTGTTGCTTTAAGTCATCAACCTTTACAACCATCCCATCAATTTCAACTTGTAAATCTGAACGTTCTTGCTGAATTTGCTCATAACGTTGCTGTACTTCTTGAATTGAATTACAAAGATATTGACGTTCAGCAATTTCAAATCCAAGTTTTATGAGCCATTGCAGACTGTCATGCATGGTAGTTAAGCCATGATTAGGTTCACATTGAGCGATGCCGTAAGCATAAAATGCTAAAGGTCGAGCCGCAGCAATATTAGGATCGAGTTGTCTTAAACTACCAGCTGCGGCATTACGCGGGTTTGCAAATGTTTTATCGCCTTTGGCTTCCTGTTCAGCATTGAGTTTTTCAAAACCAGACTTTGGCATAAGTACTTCACCACGAACTTCCAGCAAACGTGGAATTTCAAAGTGATCTGAATGTAACACTTTAGGCAAATTACGAATCGTTTTAATGTTCTGCGTAATGTCCTCCCCAGTTTCTCCGTCACCACGTGTAACGCCACGTATTAACACACCATTTTCATACCAGAGAGAAATCGCAAGACCATCAAGTTTTAGTTCGACTTCGTATTGTATTTTTTGATTAGGCAAACGCTCTTCAACACGACGTGCAAATGCAAACAAGTCTTCCTGATTAAAAACGTTCCCCAAAGAAAGCATCGGAACTACATGAGTCACACTTTGAAATTTAGAGAGTGCTTGTCCACCTACTTTTGTTGTTGGTGAATCTGATTGAACAAGATCAGGATATTGCTCTTCTAAAGCTTTTAACTGGTGAAATAAATGATCATATTCACTGTCCGAGATTGTCGGCTGATCCATGACATAGTAGGCATGGTTATGCTTTGCAATCAGTTGAATAAGCTGACGCATCTGTTCGATCACGGAAGTTGTTGCCATTATGTTATTCACCATAAAAAAGGGTGGAAATTTCTCCACCCTGAGCTGCGACTAGATATGTTGCAATTATCGCAACGAACGTAAAAAATTAAAACTAGGCGGTCGCCTGTGCCGGACGATAATCAATCACATGATGACGCCAATGCTCTTTTAATTGTGGCGTAAATTCAAGATTATTCTCATCGTAAACTTTGCCATCAATTTCGCGAGCAATTAAACCTGCAATACTCGCCATCATGTCAAAACCAGTCACGGCTTTACTGTTTGGAAGGGCAAGGAAAAATGCTAACCCTTGAACTTGTTCAGTAGATAGAGTTTCAAGATCAAAACCAGCTGGTCCATTGTCTGTCATACGCAATACAGAGAACATGAGTACACTCGGCTCATCGGTATTTTCATAACGATGGAAGCAAGACATTTCACCGTAGCGTAAACCATATTTCAACAGCACTTTAAGCGCTTTATCGCCAGACAATGCACGACGAGGGTTTGGATACACATTTAGCGCAATAATCTGTTCAGCCATCGCTAATGCACTTTCATCATCATAACGTTGCTGTTCATGTAAATGCACATCCAGAATATTACTCTCGCCTTCAAACTCAGCAATTTCGGCAGTTTCAATATTCGGGTTTAAACTCAACTCAGGCTCAGTTTTTTCGCTTTCAGCTTCCAGATTTTCTTTTGCTAAAGCTTCAGCTTCCGGTTTAACAGAAACTGTATCAACCAACTCAACTGAACCATCTTTATGAATGGTAGAGCTTGGTACTATTTGTTCAGATTTAATTTCTTCTACAGAAGCGTTTTCAACAACTGCTTGAGTTTGTTCAGTTTGAATTGCTTTAGCGGGTTCTACGGTCTCAATTTCTGACTGTTTTGTTTCAGGTACTTGTGACGGCGCAGCTTCGCTTAAAGTCGGTTCTACTCGCTCTGCACTAGTCACCGCTACAGATTCAGCTTCAGTTTTCTCAAGCTGATCTCTCACGTGCCTAGGTATAACCGGTTGATTACTATCAGGATTAATATGCAAATCACTGTCTAATGAGGGTTCAGCATGGTTTGGCTTTTTTAAAATCATTTTTAAGCCAATTAGCATAATTATAATGGCAACAACGATGCCAATAATCGTATTGATTTCCATTCTATGACTCCGAAACTAACCCGTATTCTTTTGCCTGTTCTAAATCGACAGTGACTAATTTTGATGTACCCGGTTCAGGCATGGTCACACCCAATAAATCAGTTGCCATGGTCATCGCCAGCTTATTATGTGTAATGTAAATGAATTGTACATGTTCAGAAAGTTCTTTTACCAAATTACAATATCTCTGAACATTCGCATCATCAAGTGGTGCGTCCACTTCATCTAGTACACAAAACGGTGCCGGATTTAATCTAAAAATCGCAAATACTAATGCTAACGCTGTTAAAGCCTTTTCTCCACCGGAAAGTAATGCTAGAGAACTATTTTTCTTACCCGGTGGCCTTGCCATCAGTTTAACACCAGATTGCCAGTCATCTTCAAGACTTAAACTCGCCTCACCACCATTAAAAACCTTTGGAAACAGGTTTTGCAACTCTTGATTGATTTGATCAAAAGTTGTCATAAACAGCTTACGGGTTTCCTGGTCAATGCTTTTCATCGCATCTTTTAATTGAGTTACCGTATTTTCCAAATCTTGAATCTGGTGACTCAGCTCATCAAAACGCTGAGAAACTTCTTCAAACTCTTGTGAAGCGGCAAGGTTAACTGCTCCAATTTTTTCAAACTGTTTCTGTACTTTTTCCAGTTTTTGCTGGTGCTCGGCTAAATCTATTTGTAAGCCTTTTTGGAGTTCGGCATTTAGATCTTTAAGCTGCTCTTGATAATGCTCACGATCTGACTTGGCTGCTTGCCATGCCAACCGTTTCGCTTCAAGTTGTTCTCTAAGCTGCTCATCTTTTTGTTGATATTGATGACGCTGATCGGTCAAAGTCTGCTGTTTTTCCTGCACACTATTGAGTTCAAGCTGCCATTCATTCCAGTTCTTTTGCAACTTTTCAGTTTGAGCAAATTGTTGCTGAAACTCTGACTCAAGATTTGGTAACTCCAATTGAATAGGGTCAACAAACTTTTTCGCTTGCTCCATTTGAACATTAATTTGCTGATATTGACTTTGCAAGAATGAGATATCTTTTTCAAGCAACTCAATCTGTTGAGTTGTCTGCGTGCTATTACGGCGTAAAATTTCACGTTCTTGTTGCTGATGTTGCAAGGCTTGTTGCTGCTCGTCTAACTGCTCTGTTAATTCTTCTACCCGAAATTGCAAAGTTTTATAGTCAGGTAAAATGGTTTCGAGCTTAATTGCTAATGCATGCAAATCAATTTCAAGATCATCTTTTTGCATTGCATCTTCTTCAAGCTGCATGTCTAACTGACCAAGTTGATCTTTTAATTGCTGTTTTTGCAGTAAAAATGCTTGTGCTGCGGTTTGTTGCTTGGCAATTTGCACATCAAGCTGTTGTAAGTCTTTTTGCTTTTGTTTCACAACTTGCTGTTTGTGCTGCACACCAGACTGTAATTGCGCTAATTCATCTTTTTGCTGAACTACAATTTCATCTAGTGCTTGTAATTGAGGTTGTTGCTTTTCAAGAGCTTGTTCAATTTCATCTAGACGAATACGGTGGCTCAGCATACCTTGTGCACTTTGACTTTCGTCATCATACATAAGGGCAATCACCCAATCCTGCCCGACATGATAGCCATCTAAAGTCAAAACAGACTGGCCATGTTGCAACTGCTTTTGCTCATTTAAAGCTTGAGTCAAATCTTGTGCAATCGCTACATTTGAAAAGATTGATAGCTGTGGCGATGCAATCCACTCATTCAAACAAGCCAAGTTCCCTTTAAATTTACTTGTTTGCTCTGAAGGTTTTAGCTGGCGAGCAACTCCTTCTTGAAAGACTTGTTCAGTCTCAAGAATATGAGCTTGTAACCATTTTGCTAAAAACTTCTCAACAATCTGCGCATGTGGTTTACCTTGCTCTGTTAACTCTAGAGTCTGCATTAAACGTAGCGTATCTTGATGTTGTTTTGGACTTTGCTTTGCAACAAGCTGGCTTAGGTTTTTCTGCTCTGATAATAAAACTTGGATTTCTGTTTTCAGCGTTTGCTGCTGATTTTTACTTGATTGATATTGCTGTTGAGATTGCTCTAAATGCAGTAATTGCTGCTCAATTTCAGTTTCAAGCATCGAAATTTGACTATGCAACTGTTGTTGCAGTTGCTCAAGCTCACTCTGCTCATCTTCATGAACATGCGATTGAATTTGGTTTGCTTGATGCTGCAAAGTTTCTTTTTGCTGCTCAATGCGCTGAACATTTTTACCCAACTGTTCAATTTGAGCTGACATCTGCATTTTTTGCTGCTGTTGTTTTTCAACTTGAGCTTTTACTTGTTCAAACTGTTGTTGTGCTTGTTTTTGCTGAGATTGTAAATCAGCAAAGTTTTGTTCAGCCTCCGTCGCTGTATGCTCAACTCCAGTTAAAGCTTCTGTTTGTTCTTCTAGCTGATTATTCAGTGTTTCAAGTTGCAATTCAGAAAGCTGTAAACGTTCTTTAGTTTGGAATCTTTGCTGCTCTAACTGAACGAGAGTCGTACTATTTTGCTGGTATAAACTCTGTTTTTGTTCAAGAGTCATTTTAAGTTCAGATAGTTTCTTTTCAGCTTGTTGCCATTCTTGTTGTAGCGGTGAAGATTGCTGAATAAGTCGCTGAAACAAAGCACTGGTTGCTTCTAAATCATGTTCAATCGTGCTTAATTCTGAGCGAACCAATTTAAAGGTTTCACCCAATTCATTCATTTGAACGGTATATTCTTCTTGTAGGCGTACACTTTTCTCTGCCTGAAAAGACAAAATTTCAATTTTGAGCGTACGAATCTGGCTTTCTAAAGTTTTATATTGAACCGCTGCTTCCGACTGACGCTTAAGCGTTTTAAGCTGCGATTTTAACTCTAGTGCAATATCGTCTAAGCGTGAAAGGTTTTGCTCTGTATGTTCAAGATGCTGCAAAGTTTCACGGCGACGAGCCTGATAACGAGAAACGCCCGCGGCTTCCTCAATGAACACACGCATTTCTTCAGGCTTGGCATCAACCAAGCGGTTAATCATGCCTTGCTCAATGACCGCATATGAGCGTGGTCCTAAGCCTGTTCCCAAGAAAATATCTGTAATATCACGGCGGCGACAACGTGTACCATTCAAGAAATATTCTGACTTACCCTCACGGGTCACCTGACGGCGAACAGCTAACTCATTATAAGCATTATATGATCCGCCCAACTTTCCATAAGTATTATCAAAACGTAGCTCAACACTGGCCACACCAACGGGCTTACGTTTGGAAGTCCCCGTAAAAATAACATCTTGCATGCTACCACCACGGAGCTGACGAGCGTTTGACTCCCCCATCACCCAGCGGATCGCATCAATTACATTGGATTTGCCACAACCATTTGGGCCAACCACTGCTGTGCGGTTCGCCTTAAAATTTAAGGTTGTACTATCTGCAAAAGATTTAAAGCCGGAAAGTTTTAAACTGCTTAAACGCATAATGCCCTAACTAGCGGCGTGAGCGTCTTGCCCAAGCCAATTCAATCTGTTTCATTCGTGTCAGCGATTCCAACACAAGGTTACGTAAGTGTCGACAAAAATCTTCCATAAATAAAGCGGCTTGTTGTGATTTTCGGATTAAAATTGCATCAGTCACGAGTTTAAATAATGCAAATGCTTCTTGTAGTTCCCGCTTAGAGGTATTTAAGGTCAAAAAATAACTACGACGTAATGAAGGTAATAACTCTTTATAAAATTTCATTAGATAAGGATTACCCACCATATCTTGCTGTTCAGCTAAATATTGGAAGACCCCATCATAAAATTTTTCGATATCACCTGCTTTGACATGCTCAAGAAGTTGCTCTAATAACAACTGTAATTGATCTGCTTCATGCGCACGCCATGTTTCGCTCATGCGTTGTACAATATGCCCCAATAACATCATATTTGTATCAAACAACGCTTTAACTTGTTGTGCAGACATTTCTGAAACAATTGCCCCACGGCGTGGAAATATCTCAATTAAATGAGTACGCTCTAATAATAACAATGCTTCACGAACTGATCCTCGGCTAACGTCAAGTTCTTTGGCAATACGTAGTTCTTGAATACGTTCGCCTTCTACTAGCTCGCCACTAATGATCTGTTCGCTAATATATTTGACAATTTGCTCAGAAAGACTTTCTGTGTCTTCGAGATTCATAAATCACCCGCTACTTTTTATATGCATTAATCCATGCTTTTCTTTCGCATCCTTGTTTTTAACTGATCCCATCGATTAAAAACTATGTCATTGTCTGACAATTTTATTGCATTTTAAGCCAACTCATTTAAAAACAACACCAAAATCAGATGAATAAAAGATTAGAACGCTCTTATATTTTATAAATAAAAAAAGCTCAAATTCCTAAAAATTCAAGCTTTTACACCACAGTCTTATAAATTTAAGATTTTAGTCTCTAGTGCATAATACCTTTATAAATAAAATAACTGCCTACCACCACTAAGA
Source organism: Acinetobacter sp. SH024 (assembly GCF_000163635.1). Lineage (NCBI taxonomy): Bacteria > Pseudomonadati > Pseudomonadota > Gammaproteobacteria > Moraxellales > Moraxellaceae > Acinetobacter > Acinetobacter sp. SH024. The sequence goes on from NZ_GG753600.1 coordinate 1,311,360, forward strand.
GGCAAGCAAAGCATTTTTTTAACATCTGCGGCGACAACGCATGAGCAACCTTTGCGCCAAACTTCGCTGTGACAAAACTCATGACACTAATGCCAATAAACGCATAGATATGTACATAACCAATCGTGTTAGGCACTGAGATTTGTTCTTTTGCACCAAACCACATAAAGCCAATCGCTCCAGCAACTGCAATTGGTAAACCGCAAGCGGCAGAAGTCGCGACTGCTTTTTGCATGATCACGCCATGACGGTTTAAATATGGAACGGTTAAACTTCCTCCCCCAATTCCAAAAATTGCAGAGGCAATACCAATGCCACCACCCGCCATGAATTGCATAGGTGTTGAAGGAAGCTGACGATTTGGATCAACAACTACATGTGCTCCTTTAAACATCCTATAGGCCATCACAACTGCAAAAATACCAATAAGAAGTTGCAAATGCTGACCAGACATCAGGTCGGCAATGCCCGCCCCTAAAAATGAGCCGATCACTAACCCAGGCGCTAAATTACGAAAAACAGGCCAAAGTACCGCCCCCTTTTTATGATGAGCTGAAACAGAACTAAAAGACGTTACGATAATAGTTGCAAGCGATGTTCCGACTGCAATATGCATGATTACCGCGGGATCGTAGTGCAATTGGGTAAAAACGACATAGAGGATTGGTACAATAATTAGTCCGCCACCAACTCCAAACAATCCGGCAGTAAAACCAGCAATTGCGCCAATGAGTAAATATATGATTAACTCCATAAATGTTTTACCACTCTGCTCATATTCAACATGGATTTAGAGACTCGCCAACTACAACAACTTTTAAGTGCAAAAAACCAGCTTCCAGAAGTGGTTTTATTAAAAGCAACCACAACTTCGACCAATGATGATATTCGTGAAATTGCCCAAAAAGGCATTACAACGGGCTTGGTTTGCAGTGCTCAACAAACTCAAGGGCGAGGTCAACATCAACGGCAATGGATTTCACCTGAAGGAAACATTTATTTAAGCACATTGGTGCAAACTCGAACACCCTTAGATGGTCGCTTAGCACTTGAAGTTGCTCTGAATATTTTGCAAATCCCCCAGTTACAAGCGCTGAATTTGCAAGTGAAATGGCCAAACGATTTATATAGTGCTCAGGGCAAATGGGGTGGAATTTTAGTCGAACCACTGTCTCAGCATCAGGCTATTGTAGGTGTAGGTATTAATTTAAAAACACCACCAGTGACTGATAGTGATCAGCCAATTACCTCTTTAGAGGATTTAGGTCTAGAGCAAATGGGTCGTCTTGAGTTAATTTCAGAGCTCTATGTTGCCATTCAAAATGCTGCTCGCTGGTTTGATCATGGCTGCTACAATTTAGCGGGACGTTTTAACCATCATGCGGCATGGATTAATCAGCTAGTTCAGTTTGAACATAGTCAGGGACTGGTACATGGCCGTTTCGTTGGAATCTCCAATGAAGGTGCAGTAATTCTTGAAACTCCAGAACCACAGCAGTTTTATCAAGGTCGCCTAAGACCACAAACAACTCAGTAATCAGGTATTTCCCCCATGAAAAGTTTATGGCTTGATATCGGAAACACCCGTTTAAAATACTGGATTACTGAAAATCAGCAAATTATTGAACATGCAGCTGAGCTACATTTACAGTCCCCTGCCGATTTATTACTTGGTTTAATTCAACACTTTAAGCATCAAGGCCTGCATCGAATCGGGATTTCTTCGGTACTCGATACCGAAAATAACCAACGTATTCAGCAGATTTTAAAATGGCTTGAAATTCCAGTAATTTTTGCCAAAGTTCATTCTGAATATGCAGGTTTACAGTGTGGTTATGAAGTCCCGAGTCAGCTCGGAATTGACCGCTGGTTACAAGTACTCGCTGTAGCTCAAGCAGATGAAAACTATTGCATTATTGGTTGCGGAACAGCGCTCACAATTGACCTAACTCAAGGTAAACAGCATTTAGGAGGTTACATCCTGCCTAATTTGTATTTGCAGCGAGATGCTCTTATTCAAAATACCAAGGGTATTAAAATTCCAGACTCCGCTTTTGACAATCTAAATCCGGGTAATAACACTGTAGATGCAGTACATCACGGTATTTTATTAGGCCTGATTAGTACCATTGAAAATATTATGCAGCAATCACCTAAAAAGCTGCTGCTGACTGGTGGTGATGCAAAACTATTTGCCAAGTTCTTACAAAAATATGAGCCTGTGGTGGAAACCGACCTTTTACTCAAAGGACTACAGCAATATATTGCTCATTATCCTAAAGACTAAAATACACAACAAAATAAAAGGCGCTATATGCGCCTTTTATTTTATGGATTTATTTCTTTTGGTCGTTGTTACCAAACAGTGGACCCATTCCGCCACCGCCACCGCCAAATTGCTTTTGCATATTGCCTAATGAACGCATCATTTTGCTCATACCAGATGGATTGGCAAACTTCTTCATCATTTTGGCCATTTGTGCTTGTTGCTTGATAAGTTTATTCACTTCAGCAACATCCATACCACAACCTGCCGCGATACGCTTTTTACGACTTGGGTTCATCAAGTCTGGGTTACGGCGCTCTTTAACAGTCATTGACTGGATAATCGCTTCCATCTTCTTGACTTGTTTTTCAGGGTTCGCTTGCTCAATCGCTTGCTGAATTCCTGCACCGCTCATGCCAGGCAACTTGTCTAAGAAGCCCATCATACCGCCCATTTTTTTCATTTGCTCAAATTGCATCAGCATATCTTCAAAGTTGAAGCTACCGCCTTTTTGCAATTTTTTCGCCATTTTTTCGGCTTTTTCTTTGTCGATTTTACGTTCAACTTCTTCGACTAAAGAAAGTACGTCACCCATGCCTAAAATACGTTGAGCAACACGGTCTGGATGGAATGGTTCTAAAGCGTCAAGCTTCTCACCCATACCCAAGAACTTGATTGGCTTACCAGTAATGGCACGCACAGAAAGCGCTGCACCACCACGTGCATCACCATCAGTTTTAGTAAGAATCACACCGGTAAGTGCTAAAGCATCATTAAATGCTTTTGCTGTATTTGCAGCATCCTGACCTGTCATGGCATCAACCACAAACAAAGTTTCAGTCGGCTTAACTGCTGCATGCAATTCTTTAATTTCATCCATCATGTCTGCATCGACATGTAGACGGCCTGCCGTATCGACAATCAATACATCAGCAAACTGGATTTTTGCCTGTTCAATTGCACGATTAACAATATCAATTGGCTTTTCAGAAGGATCTGAAGGAATAAAGCCTGCACCAACTTCATTTGAAACAGTTTCTAACTGTTTAATCGCTGCCGGACGGTAAACGTCGGCAGAGACAGTCATTACTTTTTTCTTTTGACGTTCTTTTAAGAAACGTGCCAGCTTGGCAGCAGTTGTGGTTTTACCTGCACCTTGTAAACCAGCAAGTAATACTACAACAGGAGGTTTCGCACTTAAATCAAGTGTTTCATTCGCCTCACCCATCATCTTGGTGAGTTCGTCATAAACAATTTTTACAAATGCCTGGCCTGGTGATAACTGAGTCATCACTTCTTGGCCCAATGCCTCTTCCTTAACTTTCGCGATAAATTCACGAGTTACAGGTAACGCGACATCGGCTTCAAGAAGTGCCATACGTACTTCACGTAAGGTATCTTTAATATTGTCTTCGGTCAGCTGCCCTGAGCCAGTAACATTTCTTAAACTCTGTGTGAGTCGTTCTGTTAAGGTATCAAACATTGCAAAATCCGCTTAAAATGGCTAGTTGCAAAAAAATCTTTCTCGAAATAGAAAATTTATGCATAGAATGCTATAGGATACTTTAGTTCGCAGCGAATTTATATCTTATATAGATGAATTAATCCTGAAAAAGGTTTGACATGATTAGCCTCCCCTTGGTTTATACAATTTTGGCACTCATCGCATATACCACTTCTTTCTGGTATCTGTTTATTCGTTTAATGTCAAAACGTGAACCAAACTCATGGTTATTTGCTTTTGTTACTATCTTGGCATTAGTACTGCACGGCACAGTTTTATGCGATGCCATGCTTACACCAGCAGGAATTAACTACGATGTATTTAACCTGATGTCTTTTACATCAGGGCTTATGTTATTGTTAAGCTTAATTTTTAGTACTTTTCGCCCTATTCTGCCATTAAATTTGTTAGGCATTCCTGTCGCAGCTATTGGTCTTATTTTAGGGTTTGCCTTTAGTCGACCAGATCAATTTATTGAACAGCATTCGTTAGGACTTGATACTCATATCATTCTTTCGCTTTCTGCCTATGCAGTTTTACTGATGGCAACCATACATGCGATCTTGATGTGGTTCCAAAATCGTGAACTCAAAAAGAAACAAAAAAAACGTTTCTGGGTCAACTTACTCCCGCCAATTCAAGCGATGGAATCTTTATTATTTGACCTAATCATTACAGGTTTCATTTTATTAACGATTGCGCTTACATTTGGTTTTTTAACAATTGATAGCTTCTTTGCTCAGCATCTCGCTCATAAAACCGTATTTAGTATTATTTCTTGGTTTATCTATGGCTCATTACTGATCGGCCATTACAAACTTGGCTGGAGAGGCCAAAAAGCAATTCGTTTTACCTTAATGGGTTTTGTACTTTTAGCGATTGGATTTATCGGCAGTAAATTTGTACTTGAGATGATTTTAGGGCGCTAGAGAAATTATAATTTAATCGATACTAGACAGCGTTATGCATATCCCGTATAACGCTGTTTTCGTTTTACTCAGGTGACACAGACTGTGAAACTCATACTCGCTCCAATGGAAGGTTTAACTGACCCGATCATGCGGGATACACTCACATCTGTTGGTGATTTCGACTGGTGTGTGACCGAATTTATTCGCGTTACAGACAGTATTTTGCCAGACCACATCTATTATAGTTTTTGTCCTGAACTAAAAAATGATGGTAAAACAGCAGCCGGTACCCCTGTTCATGTTCAGTTCCTAGGTAATAATCCAGATATGCTGGCAGCAAATGCAGCAAAAGTTGTTGAATTGGGTGCACCTGCAATCGACCTTAATTTCGGTTGTCCTGCAAAAACCGTTAATCGACATCGTGGTGGTTCAGTCCTTCTTGATGAACCAGACGTGGTACATCTGCTGATTAAAGCAGTGAGAGATGCTGTACCTGCTCATATTCCTGTTTCAGCAAAAATGCGTTTAGGTTACCTCGATGAAAACCATACAATGGAAAATGCCCACGCTGTCGAAGATGCAGGTGCAAGCTGGTTAACTGTACACGCTCGAACTAAAGCAGATGGCTATACACCACCAGCTTATTGGGAAAAAATTCTACCTATTAAAGAAGCTTTAAAAATTAATGTCATTGCTAACGGTGAAATCTGGACCAATGCTGATGCTAGAGCCTGTCAGCAACAATCTGGCTGTGAAGACTTAATGATTGGCCGTGGTGCGGTAACGACTCCAGATTTAACCCAATGCATTCGCCAAAATATGGATGAAGCATTATTTAGTTGGGAACAACTCGTTGACTTACAAATTCGCTTTTTAAACGGTCAAGCAAAAACAGAAATTGGGATGGTTGGTCGTTATAAGCAGTGGTTAGGCATGATGACCAAAGCCTATCCTCAAGCGAAAGAATTATGGGATCAGGTGAAACGTATTAAAGCTTTAGATGAAATTGTTCAACAATTAGAACACACCAGATCAGATACTATTTAACTCGGCATAGCCTTTAAAAAAAAGAGGGCGATTGTTTTCACAACTGCCCTCTTTCGTATTTCAGGTTAAGCTATTATTCTTTTTTAAAAGCCGCTTACTTTCATTTTAAAGTCAGTTACAGAAACGCCAGTAACACCAAAACTCCCCATAGAACCATTAGGTAAATTATTAAACGTTGTTGTATTTTGAGTACCCATATTCCCTAAAGTGACATTATTAAGTGAAGCATCAAATTTACTAGATGCGCCTGTATTCCCAAAAGTTAATCCAGTTGGATCAACTCCTGCATAAAAACCATCTAATACAAAACCAGTTGAGGTATTTGTTCCTGCAAACTTAAACCCAAATGTAGCACCCGTATTATCGGACACTAAAGTAATTGGACAACCCGTAGCAGCAGAACAAATAGATTGAATTGCCCCACCAAATTTAACCATGACGGACTGCGCAGCATGGCCCAGTTGAATATTTAAACGAGGTTTATTGGCTTGTACAAAGTTAATATCTAGATTTCCAGTAGAGCGAATGATTTCTTTTACACCCGTATTTACTGTCGTTCCCGAACTAAAAATTGATTTTGGTGCATAACTTGTTAATGCATAATCGGATGGGCTAGATAAAGATGTACTTGGGGCTAAATAAACTGAAAAAGGTAGAAGTCGAATTCCGTTTACATCATTCCCCATAGATATAGCTAAATTTAAAAAAGGATTTCCCCCCCAGCATCGGTATCCATTGCAATATTAAAAGAAGGATTACCCGATACAGCGGCTTTAATAAACTCTATACCAGAAACTGGATTAGTAGAGTTTCCAGCAATAACAAAACCAGCCTTGCTGTTATAAGAAGTTGAAGCAATACCGTTAGTATCAATGAGTGCGACTTGATTAAATTTAACTTTATCGGCCTGAATTCCTAAAGTTAAACCATTTTGGCCCGTCGTTGCTGCAAGGCTTTGATCATCCAAAGGTTGCATTGCAAAAACACTTGAACTACTGACAAGTAGCAGCCAAAATCCTATATTTTTATTCTTCATGTCGCTCTAATCCTTAAGAGACAAACGCTTATTATTTGTTCAGACTATCAGAATAATATTCAAGTACAAAGCAATTATCTCTATAACCCGACGAATGCAAATCCAATCACACTAAAATAAAATTTATATAAAAAAGTGACGAT
>NZ_GG753600.1:1318512-1371208 GCF_000163635.1 Acinetobacter sp. SH024
CTNTTTTTTATATTAGTTAAAGGCCCCATTTCTAGGCACAATACTAAAGCTACTATTTAAACGTCCACCCGTAATTGCAAGCTCACCTAAACGTGCTCCCGCTCCTGTTGAAGGCGGATAGAAATTAATATCTTTAACACGTAACGCGCCGTCAATACTCTTATCAGGGTTGAAATAAACCGCTGTATTTACCCCAACTTTACCTAAACCACTTGTTGTATCTTTACCCACAACCAAAGCGGTATTAAACGCTAGCTTTCCTGTAATATTGTCAAAACCAATTGCAGAACCATCAATCGGATCACTAATTTGAACCGTATTTCCAGTTGCTGTCGCAGGCACTGTGAAATCGCCGAGTACAGTTAAAGCACTACCATCTGCAATTGAACTATTTGGCACAATTGATAAGTTATGATCGCCACCTAAACGGAGTTTTAGACCAAATAAGACATCATTATTTTTGGCAAAATTATCAATAGGTGAAGAACATGAACCCGTCGCTGGACAAGTTTTATATTTAGCCCCTGGTAAATAACCAGCTGCAATTTCTGTTGATAAAGCAAGTAGCATCTCTTTTAAACTAATATTAAGACTGCCATTTTCTAAACCAATACTTCCATTACCTTTGAGGAACATATCAATATTACGTAAGCCCATGTAATAATCAGTAGGACTACCACCATTATTAGCATTTGGAGAACCATCAATTAATAAAATTGAGGTTGTTTTAGTTCCAGTCGCATCACGTCCCGTAGTTCCAGCAGCAATACCAAAACCTAAACGCGAAGTCGTTCCAGATGCAGCTACAGCATTTCGAATAGGCTTACCATTTGCATCTTTTGTATAGTAATAAGCACTATTTGCCGGTGCATCTAAACCATATACAGCAGCGTTAGCATTTAAATTATAAAAAGGTAAGGCTAAGCCCCACTGGTTATTTGCACCATTATCTGCAAACTGATTGGCAGCAGCAACATTTGCACTTGTAGTAAAACGACCGCGTCTTGAAAATGCTTGAAACTCTGCTCCACGCATCGCAAGAATTAAGCTAAACGGATTAGTCACCGTATCACGGTGAATATTATGCTGATAATCAGCAGCTGTTGTTAAAGTACCCGACCCTAAACGAATTGCATTTAAAGTCGCGTTGTTTGGCATTAATAATGTTTTTGTATCAGCAAGATTTAAATAAATATTTCCGCTGTCAAAATAACCGCGTGTAGCTGAGTTAAGACCTGTTAAATTACCAAATTCGAAACCATAGGCATTCAGACCTGCTCCACCAATTTCTAAAGTGGTTGCTTTGCCATCTGAGCCTAGCATTGAGTCATTGTCTTTAGTGAATTCACCTTTCATACGAAAGGCAATTCCAGAATTACCTAAAATACTATTACTTGAGCCCGTACCCGTAGCGGTATTTGCAGTGCCTAAAGTGGTGGTATCCGCCGTACCATCCATACCACGGACTTGTAAATAACTATTTACCATACGTCCGCTAGCACCTAAACGAATCAAACCTTTTGCATTCTGTGGGCTATTAGTTGCATCTAAAGCATAAGGATTAGTTTTATCTACATTCGAACTGAGCATCACCTCAATATTCAGGCCTGAATTGGTTACTTTGCCACTACTGTCAACATAAGTACCCGCAGTTAAACCAGAAGCTGAATCTGCTACACGGTTAAAATCAACATAGCCATAGGTAGTATTCGGAGTTTGTCCTACACCAGCAACATTAGTTCCAGTATTTGTCTGTAAAACCAAGCCACGAGTTGGGTCAATCAACATGGCTCCTTTACCAACAAAATTAAAGTTAAAATTTCTTAAAATTAATTGATTTAACTGGCTGCGAGCATCCAATTGCCCTAGATAAATATTGGCATTATTAATACCAAGTGTCATGCTTGACTGGCTATTTGCATTAAATAAGCCATCTTGGGTTGTAAGTGCCAAATTTAGTGGGGAAGTTGTTTGAATAGCCAGCTGGCCCATTGTTGGTGAACAAGTAGCAGAGGTATTACATACTTTAACGCTATTTACGGTAATAAGTGATGGACTGCTTTGCATAGAAAAGTCGAGTCCAGTTTTACCCGTAGTTGGGTTACTCCCTACATCTAAACGGTAATTTGTACTTAAAGGCTGACTAGATGCATTACTTTTTTGAACTTTTATCCCGCTCGCTTGAGCTCTTAAGACCTGATCTGCACTACTAGGTGTACCTGCATGGTCATCCCAGTAAGCATTATCAATATTGATTTCATTAAACGTCGTTTGAATCGAAATCCCATCTTGTCCATTAACAGCACTCAAGTCAGCATCTGTTAAAGCTTCTAACGCAAAAACATGTCCGCTCACTAACAACATGCTGGTTGTTAATGCGTTTAAAATAAACTTTGAGCTGTGATTTTCTTTATTTTTTTTCATCACTTCAGTTCCTTTGAAATCTACATTACCCCTTAACAACGAGGATGGCTGCCATCACAGCTAAAGACCATGACTTTTCCTTGGATAGCCAAATTCCCATTCATCATCAAGCCCATAAAACCAGTTTCACGTCCATGGTCATACACCGATGGTGTTGCAGTAGCAACTTGCTGGTTTGCACTATTAGCAGTGGCCGCATAAGTTGGCTTTTTGAAATATGCATAATCATACATATTTGCACTCGAACCTTGCGCTGTCGTTGAGCTGGTAAAGTTATCTTGCTCAATTGATAAAGCATTAAAACCAAAGTTACGAATTAAAATTGGCTGTGCTGCACTAAAACTCAGTTGAATCGCAGGCTTAATCATTTCAGTATTGTTTTTATCCAAATACTTTAAATCAGCGCCATCCAAACCCATTTTTTGAATATTTAAAGTACCTTGTACGCCTTTAAATACGAGCCAAAGTTTATTACCACTATCACTATTTTCGGCCCAACCACTTGGTTTGGTCGCATCTGCTTGTACAAAACGCTTATTAATTGCCAAGCCAATATGGCAAAACTCTACGTTCTCACAGACACCACCACTACTATTGTCAAATACACCGTTAGCTGTCTGGTTTAAATTGAGCATTAAAGATAAATCAGCACCCGCCTGACCATTAATCGCCTGTAATGCTTCATTATCTAAAGTTTGTAGCTCTGCATGAGTCACCGTTGCACACAGAGCGAGGATTAAAGTACTTATTTTTTTCATAGCATTCTCCTCCTCTTATAGACCTTTAGTTGTAAGTTTCAAGTGCTGGATTAAAACACCGTCGATTGAAGCAGATCCCAAGTTATTTAAAGGACTAATGTTAGACAAAGCTGGAGCTTGATTAGCTGTAGGAATAACGTACCCAGTTGTGCCATTACTACTACCAATTAAATCGTTGACGACAGCATTTCTTGAAGTCAACCATGGAATAGCGGAGTTAGTCCAATCACGATTCGAAGTAGCTCCATACATTGGAGTTGAACCTGATGTGCTCGTACATCCTAGTGCACCAGAGCACTTCGGAGCATCAGCTGGTTTTGGCGTTGGATTTGTAATGACCCAAGCACCAGTCCCTTTGTTATACTCCCACTGATAAAGATAACCCGCTGTTTTATAGCCACAGTTTGAATTAAATAAACCACAACTATATTCTTGATTCCATATTTGGGTATTCTGTTGTCTTTGTTTAAAACGGACCTCTGTCATTGTGGCAGAAGTGGTACCAGAAACAGAATTAGTCAGTGATACCAAACTACCAGCAGAAGTTCCAGAAACTTGTGTTCCAGTTGAAATTAAACGCCCAAAGGAAACTCCAATTGCGCCTTCACCAGTATTTGCTAATAAGGTTTTTCCATTATCAGGACTATATACGGTACCAATCGTGATACTACTATGCGTAGGGTTAACACACGAATAAACGTTACATGTAGAACCTTTGTAAGTCGTGTCAGCACCAGTGTAATCAGTATAAATCTGTTTATATATTTCTGGTTTATTTGCAATTCGTGCAATTTCAATACTAAAGTTTTTGCCGTCGGAACCTAAAATAAGTGGTTGATATAAATTACCTAATACCAAGTTAATATTTGGGTTATAGAGATATAAGCCTTCACTATCAGCAAACTTTGGTGCTACGGCGCCTGCAGAGTCAAATGCAGGAGTATATAAATTGTTTGAGGCATTTGGTGAGTCTGAAGTTTCACGTGTACTAAAACGTAATACCTTGCTCGTATCATTAAAGGCAATTCGTGTTTTATTTGATGTTTTTGTATCTGTTCGGGTTCGATTTTCTACATAGTAACGGCAGCCACGTAATGTACTAAAACTTCCAGTACCACTGTTACCACAATCTCCAGTAGTATTTGTGCTTAAAGTAGAGTTTGCACCTGCATGTACTGTTTGCCATCCATTATTACTACTTGTGGCGTATGTCTGGGTCTGGCTCGTAACATTTTCAGTCACAATACTGGTATTTTTGCTATCACCCGTATTTAAGCGAACTAGTCCAGACATTCCTAAAGTATTATTATAAAAAGGGCTCATTCCTCCAGCAGTAGTTGCGCCACCTAATGTTTGAAACAAACTGATCTGGCTACCATTTAAACTAAAGCCATTTAGAATGCCTTGCAAACGTAAACGGTTAGCACGAGTTGTTTCAATACTGGTACCAATTAACCCGTTACTATTACCATATTGAAATTGGGCTAGAGAGCCATTTGTTGTAGCAACAACATTGGGATTCCGTACAAATGCATCAGCCCATAGCCCTAATTTTAAATTATATGCATCAGCTCCCTCTGCCCCATCAATTAATGGTTGATATAGAGGAGCTTCTAAAGATAAATACGTTACTGGGTAAACACCGCTATCTGTTGTACTAAAATTAGGAACATTCGTAGCAGTTTTTACCTTAAATATCCAAGGATTGGCTCCTGTGCCCCAACTCGAAATCGCTGCTGCGGCTGAGGTGTTAGCAATCCGCGAATTTGCATCGCCATCTGACTTAGATAATGCTAATCCATAAAGAAATATATCTGCTTTACCTACTGCGCGGTCTTCTGGCCCAACAGTACCATTACCACTGGTATCAGCTGCAGCAACACTCAAAGGCCCCACAGGTACATAGTTAATATAACCAGTATCTTTACTACGATAGGTAATAATTTGATTTACAGATTCATTTGGACCAGCGCCACGAAATACCATGAATGTATTTTGCGGTAATATCGCAATACCTTCGCCTGTAGTTTCACTTAAACCAGCATCAGAAAGTTCTTCAAGAGCAAAGCTAGACTGACTTAAAAAAAGTCCAATAAAACTTGCTAAAACGGTTTTTTGAAACCTTACCGTATAATTAAGTGTAGTCATCTTGACCTTCCTGTTTTATACGATGCCGCGCACCATATTTATTTTTCTTTAACAGTCCTTGATGCGAGATGAAATTATTTCCTTTTTCTTCTCACAAGGGGCAAACTTTAAAATTGCCAACCTTTCCACATTCCCATTATGCTGAATATTTACTCAAATGCAAAATTAAATAAACAAAAACTCATTTTTCCGATGAACGAAAAATAAGAGATGCATTTAACAGAATTTTAAAGAACCATAACAGTTAGAAGAAAAACTCTGTTTCTGCAACACAACATTAGTTAAAGCCATAGAAGCAGGGGTTTTCCCTGTTAAATCGACTGTTCCAACTGGAAGATTTCCTGCAATTAAACAACTACTGGCCAAAAGTCCACAGTCCACAGGATTTTTGTCTAAATACGCGCTTACCTGCCCTAAAGCATCCACAATAGTAGAGAGCGCAATATCAACGCTACCAGCAGGAGTAATTTGACCAATATCAATCGGATTTGTAAGCTCTAACCACCATCCTGTTTGTGCAGTAGATGCAGCCTCGGGCCATAGAATATTTACACCTTGCACTGATAGGTAACCAGCAGATCCATTTAATTGCGCAGCATGGAAGTAACCTAAACTTTGTTTAATAGCTACATTTACATCAAGATTATTCACTGTTCCAGTTACATTACCAGAAATAGGAATAGGAAGCCCTAATACAGAGGCTGTAGCATCTAGAGTTCCAGTAATAGCTAGCCCACCAACTCTTGCAGTCGCATTTAAGTTGGCTGTATTAATACGTTTACCTGTAATAATTTGTTGCCCCATAGACAATGTTCCACTACCTGCCCCCAAATTCAAGTTATAACCAGTAGATGTAAACGGGACAGTATATAAATTACCTAAAACGGTTGCTCGACCAGTAATTGCCGTATTTGTCTCATCTTGGGTAATACCGTAGTAAGGATTCGTAGTTACGGTCCCCCCTGTTGGTTTAGTGACCATATATCCACTTAATGAATTAATACCACTAGCAGCATCACCATTTTCTAAACCAAAAGTAAGTAACCCCGAAAGTGACTTAGCACTTAATCGAAAACCTTGGATCTCACGTGTAGAAGCCGAGTCTGGATTTTTAACAGCAAATTCTAAAAATGGATTGGTAATGATAGCGGAAGAAGAGGCACGCTCAGTACTAGTACTATCTACTGTGCCACCACTTAAACTCAGATAATCAATGTCAATATCACAGGCACCAGCGCCATTTACACCACCACAACCTAACTGTAATTTTTTAATATTGGCATTAATTTCTAATTGGGCATCTAGTGCAAGTCGGTAAAACCCCATATTTCCATTTGAACTTGAGTTACTTGCAGAATCTGTAGGCGCAATATAAGACATACCCATTAAAGCTTGACCACGCGTCGCTGATAGTTCAGCATCAGACATAGGCACCAGTGTAGAAGCAGCGTAAGCTGAAGAAAAACATAAGCTTCCGAGTGTCAAAAGTGCTACTCGAAGAGACGTAAACTGTCGCATGGCCGACCTCCGTATCCGTGGGGGCATAATCCTGTTTAATTTCTTTTTATTTGGCCTATATACATTTGATCATGTATTTAACTAAACATTATCAAAGAGAGCCTATATCCACTTTATTTGCTTTTAAATTCTGTGATACAGAGCAAAAAACAAATCAATCATTGATCATTTTATATCATTTTTTACAAAAGGAAACTGTCGTTTATCATAATTCCGATAAACGCTTCTCATAAAAATTTTATGTATAAAATTGGGCCACCTCAGTGACCCATTATTTTTAAAATCTTTTCATCGAGGGAACATTAAGTTTTAGGAAGTGTAACACCTGTTTGACCTTGGTATTTACCACCACGATCTTTATAAGAGGTTTCACATACTTCATCACTTTCAAAGAATAGCATTTGTGCTACGCCTTCCCCAGCATAAATACGTGCAGGTAAGTTAGTGGTATTTGAAAATTCTAAAGTAACGTGACCTTCCCATTCAGGTTCTAATGGAGTCACATTTACAATAATACCGCAACGAGCGTAGGTCGATTTACCTAAGCACACTGTCAACACATTGCGAGGTATACGGAAATATTCAATTGTACGTGCTAGGGCAAATGAGTTTGGCGGAATAATACAAACATCAGACTCAATATCGATAAAACTTTTGTCATCAAAATTCTTTGGATCGACAATTGCAGAATGTACGTTTGTAAAAACCTTGAATTCACGGGCACAGCGTACATCATAACCATAGCTAGAGACCCCGTAGGAAATCAACTTTTCACCATTTTCATCAAAACGGACTTGATTCTCTGCATAAGGTTCAATCATGCCGTGTTTTTCGCTCATCTCGCGAATCCAACGATCAGACTTAATGGCCATGTATTTTCTATCCAAAAGGTAAATTCATTGATTTCGACGTACTTTAACTTAAAAAACCAATTATGAAAACAACACAGAGCTACTCAAATAAATAAGAATAGCTCAGCTGCACATTTAGAGGTTCAGTAAAGCAGAATAACTAATTGGAATTGAAAAGCTGACCAATACAAGTGAAGCTGTTTTTTGCAAGTTAGTTTGATTTAACCAACCCACTTTCTTAGATGCTAAAACCGATCCCAAAAAAATCCAGAACAATGCAATTGGGGTAATAAGTGCCAAGTAAGCCATCATATGAATTAAATAAATATGAAAATTACTCCATGCAGCTACTGGGAAAATTGCTGAGGCAAAGAGTAATGCTTTTGGGTTTAATAAAGTGGCGCAGAATAACTCACGAGCACGAATCGTTGGCTGATTTAATTCAACTTCTTGATTTGCTGTATGCCATAACTTGATGGCTAAGAAAATAATATAGCAAGCGCTCAATAGCTTTAGAATAGGCGGCAGCATTGGTAGTGTGCTAGACACTTTTCCAATCAGCATTCCCCATGCAGAAATAGAGATGACATAACCCAAAACTTCTGCTGGAATAAGTTTTACTGACTTCCTTAAGCCCACTTGTACCCCAGAAGAAGCGAGCAGAGTATTGGTTGGACCAGGAGTAAGTAAAATTGTGGCTACTAAGCCAATAAAAAGCCATGAAATCATTGAATGACCTCACAATATAGTCATCTCAGATTAATAGATATCCTGTCACAAGGCAAAAGGTAATTGTAAGACAAAGTATTTCAAATTATTTTTAAGACAAAAATAAAGTATATAAAAACAATTATTTATACAAAAATCACATAAAGTCGAGAAGAAAACTTTACGGTCAGTTGTTATACTTTTCAAATAGATTATGAGTTAAGTAACATAAGTATTTTTATTTTAAGTCTATTTTTCCATCAAAAGTCTTTATAATAAAAAATATATAGCAATGGTAAGTTTAAATTTTAAGCTTTTAATAAGTTTCAATTCATATATTGTTTCTGATTTTTTTATATAGAGCATCGCGCTTTACTACCCTTAATGATTATGGCAAAGCATTTTTTTCAATCTTGGCTTCCCTCCCCCGAGAAAGTTTCAAATATGAAATTTCTAAGGATTTTTGGTAAAAAGACCCTTAATCCTGTGCTTTGGTATGTCAATCGAAAATCAATCACCCGAGCTGTTTTTGTCGGAACTTTTTTTGGTTTACTGCCTATTCCTTTTCACAGCGTATTTATTGTGATGGCTGTATTGCTATTTGAAGTAAATTTACCAATTAGCTTGATGCTCGCGTGGTTAAGTAACCCGCTTACATTAGTTCCTATTCTATATATTGGATTTTGGTTCGGTTCTCATATTTTTCATGTGCATATGATTAACAAAGAAATGTTGCTAGGTGTATTGCATCAGATTTCTCGTTGGATTACTCATTTCGGCCATGGCCACATTGATTTTAGTCTTGCGAAAATCTTGATGACTGGACTTGTTGTAGAAGCTTTTGTATTTGCTGTCATTTTATATATATGTACAGAAATTTTCTGGCGCTGGATGGTCGTTAAAAACTGGAAAAGTAGACATCGTCAAAAGAAGCAAGAAGAGGTTTTATAAAAGCTTCACTCTTCTCGCATAGGGTTAAATCATTATTTTGGCAGTTTTGATTTCATATATTCTTCGGCCACATTAAGCACATATTCTTGGCAAGCCTCTCCTGTACCAGGGTCATAAGCTCCATTATTGGTAATATTATTAGATAAGATTCGAATGCCGAGGAAAGGAACGTTAAATTGACTTGCAATTTGCGCAACAGATGCCGCTTCCATTTCTTCAACAGAAGTACCATAACGTTGATGGAAAAATTGAATACGATCTAGCTCATTATTCCAGACATCTGCTGAACCAATCGTTCCTTCAACCACATCACCTTTATCATAACGGACTTTATGTGCTGCCATTAGCAACTCTTGGTCACCTTCAAATTTGCGTATTGCAATCGGTTCTGGATTTGATTCTTGAGTTGGCAAAACATCAAAAGCCTCAACCCATGTGAGTGAGTCTGAACCACCGCCCACTGGCTGTTTAGGTGTTCTAAATGCACCAATATTGGTTGTATATTTTCCTAAAACAATATCGTAAACGTGCAAATCAGGATCATGTCCACCTGAAGTTCCCTGATTAATGATCGCAATCGGTTTATAACGCTCAATCGCTAGAGCAGTTGCTGCAGCAGAGTTACTCATACCCATGCGAGTTTTAGAAATAATCATTGGATAACCGTTATAGGTACCCTTCCAGAATTTCCACCCACCAATTTCTTCAATAGTCTTATTCTCTAATTTTGAAGCCATTTTTTCCGATTCTACTGGCAAAGCACCCTGAATAATGATCGGCTGTAACTTCTGTTTTTGTTCCTGAACTGTTGGGGTTTGTGAAGCAGATGAGTTGTCATCGTTGCATCCAACTAAAAATAAAGCGCTACATAAACTGATTACGCCCAAACTATACTTAAATTGCATTTTTTAACCTTTCTTTTTAAAAAGTGTAAGGTAGCAATCTACATGCCAATTTCAAGTTCAGCTTTGTTATTAGGATTCAGTAATTTAAATTTTTATTTTAATCAGATGATAAAAAACCCGACTTAAAGCCGGGTTTTAATAAATTAGAAAATACGCTTATCATCACGTGTGCGTTGAGGGATTTTTTCAATCTGCTGCCAGACTGCTTTAGCAATCTCAATATAACTATCAGCTGCATCATCCATTGCCACAACACTAGGTTTACCCTGATCAGCATGTTCACGTATTTGAGCATTTAGAGGCAAACGGCCTAGCAATGGAATATGGTATTGCTCGGAAAGCTTATCACCACCACCGATACCAAAAATTTGCTCTTCATGACCACAGTTTGAACAAATATGAGTCGACATGTTTTCAACGACACCTAATACTGGAATACCCACTTTATTAAATAATTCAATTCCTTTGGTGGCATCAAGCAAGGCAACATTTTGGGGAGTAGTCACAATGATTGAGCCTGTAACCGGAATACGCTGTGCAAGCGTAAGTTGAATATCACCAGTACCCGGTGGCATATCAATCATGAGCACATCTAAATCTGGCCAAAGTGTTTGATTAAACAATTGCATTAGAGCGCCTGTTGCCTTTGGTCCACGCCATGCAACAGGTGTGTTGTTATCACCAGTTAAATGTCCAATAGAAAGCACAGCCATACCATAAGCATCTAAAGGTACAAAATTTTCACTTTCAATAAGTGGGGTTTTACCAGCGTTTCCTAGCATTGTGGGAATACTTGGACCATAGATGTCAGCATCTAATACCCCAACCTTAAGACCCATTTTTTGCAAGGCAAGCGCCAAATTAACCGTAGTTGTCGATTTACCAACGCCGCCCTTTCCTGATGAAACTAAAATAACATTCTTAATGCGAGGGTGAAGTGGAACATCTCTTTGTTGCAGAGCGGCTTTTTGAATCGGTGGATTATTTGGATCTGGTTCTGATTTAGGTGAGGCGTCAAGTACAGGAGGTAAATTTGAACTTTCTTGTGTAGGGCGCTTTTGTTGAACCACGTGTAAATTAAGTTCTTCAATACCGCACTTTTCTAATGCACCCGCTAAATCATCATGGATTTGCTGCAAATGCTCTTTTTCATCAGGAAATGTATTAATCGTAAGTTGTAATACACGACCCTGAACTTGAAGCTGACTAATGCGCTCCTTTAAAGCATCTTTTGAATGCGGTAATAAATAATTTTGGAGTACGGTTTGGATTTCATCTTCTTTCACCTCTTGTGCGGGTGAAAAAACGGACTTTAATGAAGAAAGCCAAGACATATTGTTTACTCCAAAAACAGATCATTACAGCTTAATGGAGATAGTGTAACAGTATTGCTCCACACTCGCTCACCTTGGGATGAATAATTACTCACTTCAGATCTCATCTTTTAGGTAAGGAGTGCAGATTTTAGTTTAAATCAGCTTATTCAGCAGAATCATGATTCTTTAATTTATTGAGTTTATCGGTTGCAGTTTTCTTCAACTCATCAAGTTTTGCTGTTGCTTGCGTTTTCAACTCATCAAATTTTGTAGCAGCCTCTTCCTTTAATTCCGCAGCTTTGGCTTTAGCATCGTCAAGTTTATGAGCTGCTTCTGTACGCAAGTGATCAAACTTGTCTTGTAGACTATGCTGAGCATCCTCAAATTTACCTTTTAAATCAGTTGCTTTTTCTTCAAGAGCCTCTTTACCAGAAGCTTGTTTTTCTTTCACATTTTCCTTTAAATCATCCAAAGCTTTTTCGCCTTGTACTTTCGCATCAGCTGCTTTTGCCTTTAATTGGTCTACCTTATCTTCAACTGCTTCTTTACCAGCAGCTTGCTTCTCTTTTACATTTTCCTTTAAATCGTCCAAAGCTTTTTCACCTTGTACTTTTGCATCAGCCGCTTTTGCCTTTAGTTCATCTAATTTATTTTCTGTAGTCATCGTTGTTATCCTCATAGTTAATTAAAAAATTACCTGAATAAGTTATTAGTTATACATCGTTATGGCTTATTTTCTGACCGTAACTGCAATTTGAAACAAAGACAATACAGGAAGATTCAAATATTTTTCGATTTGTTTATCTGTTCTAAAGAGAAACCACCTCTAGCCAAAATCCATTTTAATAGAAATCTCTTATGCCAAGCCGGAGATTATTAATCTTTGCTTATCTCCGTGCATCAGTTAAAATCTTCCACCTTATAAATACGAATGAGAGAATGAAATCCGTGCGTAAAATTTTAGTCACTAATGCCCTCCCTTATGCTAATGGTCCAATTCATATGGGTCATTTACTCGGTTACATCCAGGCAGATATCTGGGTTCGTGCCATGCGAGCAATGGGTCATGATGTGGCTTATGTATGTGCGGATGATGCTCACGGTACAGCAATTATGCTACGTGCCGAAGCAAATGGTATTAGCCCAGAAGAGCAAATTGCGAATGTTCAAAAAGAACACATCCGTGATTTTGACGGTTTTGGCGTACATTTCGATCACTACGATTCAACGCATAGCGATGCAAACAAAGCACGTTCAACAGATATCTATATTAAAAACCGTGACGCTGGAAATATTGCAGTTCGTCCTGTAACTCAATTATTTGACCCAGAAAAAGGGATGTTCTTGTCTGACCGTTTCATTAAAGGTACATGCCCAAAATGTAAGTCAGAAGATCAATACGGCGACTCATGTGAAGTGTGCGGTACAACTTACAATGCAACTGAGTTACTTAACCCGCGTTCGACTTTAAGTGGTGCAACACCAGTTGAAAAATCATCAGATCACTATTTCTTCAAGCTTCCAAACTTCTCTGAATATTTACAAAAATGGACGCGTGATGAAGGTCGTTTACCTCTTTCAATTGCGAACAAGTTAGATGAATGGTTTGAAGCTGGTTTAGCAGACTGGGATATTTCTCGTGATGCACCATATTTTGGCTTTGAAATTCCAGACGCACCAAATAAATATTTCTACGTATGGGTAGATGCCCCAATTGGTTATATGTCTAGTTTTGAAAACTATATCAAAGCTAAACGCCCAGATTTGAACTTTGATGATTTCTGGAAAAAAGATAGCCAAAATGATGTTTATCATTTTATTGGTAAAGACATTGTTTATTTCCATGCTTTATTCTGGCCTGCAATGCTTGAAGGTGCGAACTATCGCACCCCAACAGGATTATTTGTAAACGGTTTCTTGACTGTAAATGGACAAAAAATGTCTAAGTCACGTGGTACTTTCATTAAGGCCGAGACTTACTTACAGCATTTAAACCCAGAATATTTACGTTATTACTTTGCATCTAAGCTTTCAGATAAAGTTGAAGACTCTGACTTAAATCTTGATGACTTTGTTCAAAAAGTAAATTCAGACTTAGTCGGTAAAGTCGTTAATATTGCTAGCCGTTGTGCGAAATTCATCAACAGCAGCTTTAACAATACGTTATCTGCTCAATGTGCAGAAACTGATTTAGTACAAAGTTTTATTGATGCTGGCGATTCAATCGCTGCTGCATATGAAGCACGTGAATTCTCTACGGCGATCCGTGAAATTATGGCGCTAGCTGACCGTGCAAACCAATATATTGATGAGAAAAAGCCTTGGGCACTTGCTAAACAAGAAGGTCAAGAGCAACAAGTTCTTGACGTCTGCTCTGTGGGTATCAACTTATTCCGTCAACTCGCAGTGTACTTAGCTCCAGTTCTGCCAACTTTAGCTCAACAAGTTCAAGATTTCTTAAAACTTGAAAGCTTCGATTTCGAGTCACGCAAACAAATTCTTGTAAGCCATGAGATTGCGCAGTTCCAACCGCTTATGCAGCGTGTTGATCCAAAAGCTGTTGCAGCTATGGTTGATGCTTCTAAAGAGTCTTTAGGTGCTCCTGCTCCAGAAGCAACAAAAGCGGCAGTGAAAAAAGACAAAGCAGCTGAGAAAAAAGCAGCGCCTACTCCAGCAGTTGGTGAAGCTGAAATTATCGGTATTGAAGATTTCTTAAAAGTTGACTTACGTGTTGCTCAGGTCATTGAAGCAGGTACAGTTGAAGGTTCAGATAAACTACTACAACTTACTTTAGACGTTGGTGAAGCTGAACCACGCAATGTATTCAGTGGCATTCGTAGCCAATACGCACCAGAAGACCTAAAGGGTAAATTAGTTGTTATGGTTGCTAACCTTGCACCACGCAAAATGCGTTTTGGTATTTCAAATGGCATGGTACTTGCTGCTGGAAATGGTGAAGGTATTTTCATTATTTCTCCAGACAGCGGTGCAAAACCTGGCGATAAAGTTTCTTAATCTGCTTTCAAAAAAAGCTCCCTAAATTGGGAGCTTTTTTATTTTTTAAGGGCTTTGAATAAGTTTAAACAAAGCTTACTAAATTATGACCACGGCCACCCTTCGCAAGGGTTATTAAATAAAACGTGTATATTTCCCAACTCTTCATTTGTTAAATAGCCATTCTTATTTTCATCTAAATAATGAAATAGCTCTGTCTGCTTGTTTTCACCTTGAAAACGCTTATCACTCGGCCAGTTATAAGGATAAAAGTCTTCAACCCGTTGAAATTCTTTTTGGCTATACATGCCATCATGATTTAAATCATATTTTTCCTGAAAAAGCTCCCAATCTAAAGAAGCAGGCTCACACGCATTTACCATATTCAAAATACAGTAAGTTGCACATCCAGCAAGTAACTTAATAGTTAGCTTGCTCATGATTATTCACTTGTATATCGGAAATTTTATAATCCTTTTCATGAACCGGAGTACCCACAATACTCATGGTCCGCTCATTTGCTGGCTGTTGCTTGCTCATCGTTCTCATCTCACATCCTGTAGTTAAGATGAGAAAAACTACAGAAATGCTCACCATTAGTTTTTTCATAACGTGATCCTCATTTCTTTTTGTTTTATTTATTAAGTTACCACTTTTAAAGTGTTTAAGTGCTAAAAAAGATATTTCAATTTGTATGTATTTTACGCAAAAAATAAAGCCAGACTATAAATAGCTGGCTTTGGATTTTTTAGATATTTTAATTAAAGACTTATCATTTGAAGAAAATTAACTTTAAGCCTAATACACTCACAATACTTCCAGCTACTCGGTCAACGGCAGTTTTTGCTTTTAAGTACATTGTTCTAGGCTTCTCTGAAGAGAGCAGCATTGCCACACATGAGTACCAACCCGCATCAATCATAAAACAAATCACTGGTAATGCGACATAGTAATAATTAGGGATTTCTTTTGGCAACAAAGCAGTAAATACACTCGCTAGCACGACTGCGATTTTTGGATTACTTAACTGGGTAATTAAGCCATATCGATATGCCTGCTTATAAGTCATTTTCGATTTGCCATCGTTTTCCATCGCAATTGGTTCTTTAGCATGTTTAATAATTTTAAAGGCCAGCCAAAGTAAATATAGACCACCACCAATTTTTAAAATTAGATAAGCAGAAGGCACCGCCAATAAAACTGCTTGCAATCCCATAACTGCTAATAGACCAAAAAGCGCTGCACCTGTCCCCGTCCCTAAAGCGGTAAACAAACCATGTTTACGTGATTTAGAAATTGAATTTTGTGCAACATAAATAAAGCTTGGCCCAGGACTTATTGCTCCAAGCATCAATGCCATCGCAATTGAAAAAAGAGGAATAAGGGACTCAAACATTGTATTGACCTAGCATCACGCAATTGCGAGGTATTCTAACAGCTTTTTGTGACACATATAAAAATGGCGAAGATATAAATGATGAAAATTGAATTTTCATGTTTTTACAATTTAAATCTTCACAACGGACAAAAATGTCCGTTAAATATATAACCTTTAGAACACCCCAAACCGATGACATGAGTAAACGTCAAAAAATTGCAGCCCATAATCGGGATGAATTACTCAATGCAGCCGAAGAATGTTTTCGTATTCATGGCATTAATGTTCCCTTACAAGTTGTGATTGACCACGCTGGTGTAGGCAGAGCGACGTTCTATCGTAATTTTTGTGATCGAAAAGCTTTAATTAGTGCACTTTTAGAACGCGCGATTACACAGCTAGAGCAAAAAGCAGCTCATTTTCAACAATTCGAAGATGGTTTATTTCGTTTAATTGAAGGACATATTGGGCAACTTCCCAAGCTCGCAATTTTGCAAGATTTTTGGAGAGTGATTGATCGACAAGATCCAATTATGTTAAAAATTTATGAACGGCGAAATAATGCACTTAACCCACTGATTGAAAATGCGATAAAACAAAAATTGTGCCGAGCTGATCTGACCGCCGATGACTATGCAATGGTCACAGCAATGTTGGGTTCTTCATTTCAAGGACATGAACCAGAAGAACAGACTCGCTTAGCAAAACGAGCAATTGAATTACTATTTCATGGTATTCAAATACAAAAAATTCGAGGGATAGAATGAGTAAAACGCCTCGTTACTTAGAAACACCACCCGACTGGACCCCAGAAGAGCAACCGACTTTACCTGGTTCACCAGCAGCTATTGCACACTCTGTACCTAAGCGGTTTATTTACTTTTTTATTGGTTTATTTATCGCCCTTTCGGCAAGCTTAAGTAATGGTTTTATTACGGCAAATCTACCTTTAATCCAAGGTGAGTATGGACTAACTCCTTCCGAAGCGGCTTGGTTGCCTGCTGCTTATGTCATGGCAAATGTCAGTTCAAACCTGATTTTATTTAAAGCCCGGCAACAGTATGGCCTGAGAGTATTTTCGGAAATAGGACTCGTGATTTTTATTGCAGTTCTGGTATTACATATTTTTGTGCATACTTATGAAATGGCCCTATTTGCGCGGGTTGTAGCTGGTTTAGCTGGTGCGCCATTAAGCTCACTAGGTATGTATTACACCATGCAAGCTTTTAAAAAAGCAGACATGGCAAAAGGTATATATATTGCCTTTGGTTTTCAGCAACTTGGTGTGCCGTTAGCTTGGATTATTTCTCCATTTCTCGTAAATACAGATAGTTGGTCTGTTCTATATACCTTTGAGCTCGGCTTAGCACTTTGTTGTTTAGCCATGGTCGTTTCATTGAAGTTACCACGTAGCTTAAGAATTTATGTTTTTGAGAAGCAAGATTTCTTTACCTTTGCTTTATTAGCGCCTGGCTTTGCCTGCTTATGTATTGTACTCACACAAGGTCCAATTTTATGGTGGTTTAACAGTGAATGGCTTGCTTACGTCTTAATTGCAGGTTTTAGCTTAGTTGTTCTTGGTTTGCTCTATGAGCACTATCGCGCCAATCCATTAATTATGACACGCTGGTTAGGCGCCGCTTCGACCCTACGCTTCATTTTTGGTGCTTTTGCTATTCGACTTTTAATGTCAGAACAAAGCTACGCAGCTGTTAACTTCTTAAAAACAATGGGGATGGGTCCAGACCAATTTGTTCCACTCTATGTGGTCATATTGATAGGGATTTTAAGCGGAACACTTTTTAGTGCACTGACTTTTTCACGCGAACGGATTATCTTCCACTTACTTTTTGCAGAATTTTTAATTTTAGTCGCATGTGGACTAGATTATCACTTAACCAGTGATGTCCGACCTGTGAACTTCTTTGCAAGTCAGTTTTTAGTAGGCTTTGCAGGTGGTTTATTTATTGGGCCATTGCTCCTGATTGGCTTTGCGCAAACTTTGGCTAAAGGTCCTTCGTATGTGGTGACTTTTATTGTGCTGTTCTCTGCAACTCAAACATTTGGCGGCCTTGTCGGGTCTTCATTCTTCTCGACCTATCAACAACACCGCACACAAAACTATCAAGTCGAGATTATTAAAGATTTGGAACAAGCAGATCCTCTAGTTGCTCAAAGGCTCTCTACATATCAACGCAGTGCATCAGTTACGACTACTGACCCAGCATTACAAACAGCCCAATCCATGCACTCACTTAATCAAGTGGTCACTCGTGAAGCGCAAGTGCGTGCCTACAATGACGTTATTGCATTAAACGGTATTTTTGCTGTCGCACTACTCTTGTGGGGTGGTTTTAATATTGCACGAAGTAAATATCTACAACGTAGAGGAATTAGCCGTCCTTAACGGCTTCTTTATTGATGAAATAGAAATTGAGATTGATATATGTCAGATGATCAAAACAAACCGGAACAAGCTCCACCTCAAGCAGCTCCCGCTCCATCTAACGAACCGGCACCTGCGAGCAAACTGATTCCAACAAAACGCTCAACTTTATTATGGATGCTAGTTGTGCTCATTGTCGGTATTTTAGTGATTTTGTGGGCATGGAGAATCGGACCCTTCGCAACGAGCGTTCAGCAAACTGACAATAGTTATGTTAAAGGTAAAACAACGATTTTATCGTCGCAAATTAATGGCTATGTTAAAGATGTATTAGTTAAGGACTTTGACCACGTTAAAAAGGGTCAAGTATTAATGCATATTGATGCAACCACCTACGACCAAAAAGTAACGCAAGCGGCTTCTGGAGTTGAACAAGCTAAAAATACTTTAGCCAATCAGACACAGTCTATTGCTCAAAAACAAGCTGATATTGTGGCTGCACAAGCAAAAGTAGATCAAGTTAAAGCTCAATATGAACTTTCTTTAGCACAGCTTAGACGATATCAACAGTTAGGTAATAGTGGAGCAGCTTCTAAATCTGAGCAAGATAAAGCCGCAGCAGATGCTGAAAATAACCTTGCAGCACTGAAGCAGGCAGAAGCCAATCTTTTAGTTGCCAAAGAAGCACTTAAAACGGCGCAGGTCGCGGAAGCTGGCTTAGAAGCACAAGTTTCCAGTGCTAAAGCACAACTAGATCAGGCACAAACTACCAAAGACTATAGTGTCATTGTTGCTCCAATGGATGGACAACTTGGTGAGGTGAACCCTCGTGTTGGGCAATATGTAGCAGCAGGGTCACAATTACTCTACCTCATTCCACAGCAAACTTGGGTGATTGCCAACTTTAAAGAAACCCAAATTGCCAATATGCGAATTGGGCAAAAAGCATGGTTTACAGTCGATGCGATGAAACACAAAAAATTTACAGGGCATGTTGAGCAGATCTCACCTGCTGCGGGTTCTGAGTTCAGTGTATTAAAGCCTGACAATGCAACAGGAAACTTTACCAAAGTGGTTCAAAGAATTGCCGTACGCATTACCATTGATCCAAATCAAGAAGGAATGGAACACTTACGCCCTGGCATGTCAGTAATTACTTCTGTCGATACAAATTCGTAAACAGCTTTTTAAAGCTCTATTTAAAAAGCTACAATGTGATCAATCATTATTTTTCTCAATTTCTAATGTTTGATCACATTGCCCAACCTGTTTCCTATCAGCATATTGAACTCTCCTCTCTAGTTCATCTCGACATTAAGCGATTAGATTTAGTTCATCCTCAAATTTCGGGCAATAAATTTTTCAAACTAAAATACAATCTGCTTGTCGCAAAACAACAAGGTTTATCGAGCATTTTGACTTTTGGAGGGGCCTATTCAAATCATATTGCCGCGACTGCCTATGCCGCTCATCTTTTTGGCTTAAAAAGTATTGGAATTATTCGTGGTGAAGAGTTAGCTGACAAACCTCTGAATCCAACCTTAGCAAAAGCTCAAAGTTTAGGAATGCATCTACATTTTGTCTCACGCAATGAATATCGCTTACGAGATGATGCAAACTATCTTCAACAATTACGTCATCAATTTCCTGAAATTTTCATTATTCCTGAAGGCGGCACCAATGAATTGGCAGTTCAAGGTTGTCAGGAAATTCTCAGCCAAAGTGATTTAAATCAATATGACGTGATTTGCTGTGCAGTAGGAACTGGCGGAACGGTTTCGGGTCTTATTGAAAGAAGTTCAGCCGATCAAAAAGTCTTAGGGTTTTCGGCTTTAAAAGGTGACTTTTTACAACAAGAAATTCGGCAGTGGACCAAAAAACAGAACTGGTCTGTGACAGATGCATACTGCTGTGGTGGGTATGCAAAAACTTCACCCGAATTATTGGCATTTGTAGACAGTTTTGAAGAGCAGCATGCGGTACCACTTGAACCCATCTATACGGGAAAGATGATGTTCGGTCTGTTTGATCTTATAAAGAATAATTACTTTTCTGAAGGAACTCGCATTCTGGCAATTCATTCTGGTGGTTTACAGGCAGATATAAGAAATAAATCACATCAATAACTTATTAGCTTTTAGTGCACATTACTCTGCATAGCAGTAAATGTCTTTAGCATGACTAAGGCTCGGCATGATAGTATATGCCCCTTTAAAATTTTCACGATTAATCGAGAATCTCTTATGTCTAACAGTCATGTCGATGTCATTGTCTTAGGTGCAGGTGCTTCTGGACTCATGTTGGCTGCACATGCTGCTAAACGAGGGCGCTCGGTTTTAATTTTAGAAAAAGCCAATAAAATTGGTAAAAAGATTTTAATGTCGGGCGGTGGTAAGTGTAACTTTACCAACCTGTATGTAGAGCCTGACAACTATATTTCTCATAATCCACACTTCGTTATTTCTGCCCTATCACGCTATAGCAACTGGGACTTTATCGGTTTGGTATGTGATTATAAAATTGCTTATGAAGAACGAAAACACGGGCAATTATTCACGCTGAACGGCGCTAAAGAAATTTTAGAGATGCTAGTGAGTGAATGTGATAAAACCAATAACGTTGATATCCAAACTCAATGTGAAGCTGTACAGATTGATCCATTAGAAAAAGGCGGTTTTACTGTACACACAAACCAAGGCCGATTTAGCTGTGAGTCATTAGTGGTTGCTACAGGTGGTTTATCCATTCCAACTTTGGGTGGTTCTGGATTTGGCTATGAACTGGCACAAAAATTTGGACATCAGGTTTTCCCAACTCGCGCAGGTTTAGTCCCATTTACTTTTTCAGATCATATTAAAGAAGTCACTACACGCCTAAGTGGTAATGCTCTAGATGTGACTCTAAGTAACTCGAAGAATAGCTTTACTGAAGCATTATTGTTTACGCATCGTGGTTTGAGTGGTCCAAGTTCTTTACAGCTTTCAAACTATTGGAATACCGGTGAAAGTTTTAAAATTGACTTTTTCCCGAGCCAAGATTTAGCAAATTATTTAAAAGACAAAAAGAAAGCCAAACCTAAAGTTTTATTGCGTACTCTTCTGAATGAATTTACGGCAAAAAGTATTGTACAAGAGTTACAACAACTTATATGGCCAGAGCAGAGCGAGACAGTAATTGGTAATATCAGTGATGCACAGCTAGATCATATTGCCGAGCAACTACATGGTTTTGCTGTGAAACCATCAGGCACAGAAGGCTATCGTACTGCCGAAGTTACTTTAGGTGGAGTTGATACAAGTGAAGTATCTTCCAAAACAATGGAAAGTAAAAAGCAGAAAGGACTGTTTTTTATTGGGGAAGTACTTGATGTGACTGGCCATTTAGGAGGTTATAACTTCCAATGGGCTTGGTCTTCCGCTTATGCAGCAGCACAATACGTTTAAATGATCAATAAGCTAATTTGAGGCTTTCGAATCATTTGATGATTTTTCAGAATTACGAGTATGAGTTGTTGCCTGTTTTGATGAGTTAGATTTATTAAACACAAATTTATAAGCACTTGCTAAAAAACCTACCGTAATTCCCGCAATGACAATCGGTGCTAAAAAACGACCTGGTTTCTTCATCGTATTTTCCTCACTTATTTGTTTTTATAACGTCTAAAAAGAACGACCACTCAATATAGAGTGGTCGAACTTATCACAAAAATCAAAGATTTTTTGTACGGTTTATCTGAAAATTAGTTTTACTTACTAAATTTCGTCATTTTCTCCAGTAGATCCAAACGGTTTATTTACTGGTGGTTCTGCTGGATTTACTTGTGCAGAATCAGCTGGTTTTGCATCAGATGAAACCGTTGATGGTGAGTTTGTAGTCGTTGGTGCAACTGTAGATGTTGACGAACTCGTAGTTGCAGATGAGCTACCAGTAGATGGACTGCTTGTGGTCGTAGTAGAAGGTGGTTGATAAAGCGGATTTGGTTCATTCGCTTCTTTTTTAGCTTTATCTAGCAAATCGCTCAACAGTCTTTCTGCTGGTTGGCGACCACCTAAACCAAATGCAAGAGCGAAAGCAACTGCAACTGCGCCTAGAGTCAAGCCAAATGCAAGATTAACGATTGAATCTGCAATACCCATCGCTCTTAAACCAAGCGCAAGTACGAGACCAATAATTAACACACGAACTAAACTACCTAACCAACGCGAGCTATTATATTCGCCGCGTTGAACCACGTTCGCCACAACATTGGCAAGCCAGAAACCAATAACCAAGATTACAGCGCCCAATAGAATGTTTGCACCGAAATGAATAAACATTGCGATTAGACCACTAATTTGATCGAAACCAAGACGATCCGCAGCTTCAGAAACTGCAAATAACATAGTAAAGAATACAATTAGCCAGCCAACTGCATTAGAAACTTTAGTTTGACCTAAAAAGCGTTGTACATCTAACTTTGCAGGAATTTCATCAACACCTGTACCTGCAATTAATTCAGCAACTAAGCGACCAACAAAACGAGAAACAATATAAGCAACCAGTAGAATTAAACCAGCAGCAATAATGTTTGGAATCGCCTGCAAGATCTCATTGAGCATAGCTGTTGCTGGCTGAGAAATTGTCTCAATGCCTAAAGCTTCAAACGCTACAATCAATGTTGTAATAATGATGATTGCAAAAACAAATGAACCTAAGAATTTGCCTACGTTAGAGCTTTTGAAAAGACCAATTTTTTCAGCTTGAGCCTGAACACCTAAGCTATTTACTAAACCTTCAACAATACCGCGTACAATTTTTGCCAAGATATAACCAACAAAAACGATAACACCAGCAATAAAGATATTTGGTAAGAATGCTACAGCATCATTTACCATATTTTGAACTGGAATCAGTAAGCCTGTTAATCCTAATATTGAAAGAACAATCGGAAGGAAAAGTAACAATACAAGCCAGTAAAGAATTTCACCAATATTCTGGCTAATTCCACCTACACCCACTTCACTGCTTAACTTATCATCGAGTTGAGTTCGGGATAAAACATTGGTCACCCCCGCTCGCACCAGTCGAGCAACGATCCAACCAATAAAACCCACCACAACAGCAGCAATAATATTTGGAATATAGACGAGTACCTGATTCACCATATTGCTGAACGGGCCACTTACTCCACTAATGTTAAGTACATTGAGAGCTGCGACAACAGCTAAGATTAGAATAAACCAGAATACGACTTTTGAAATAAGACCTTCTATGTTTGGAGCACGCCCAGTTGCTGAAGATAATTTTGCATTGGTATTTACTTTTTGTAGAAGTTTTTTTACACCTGCCGCAACTAATAAAGCGATTATCCAGCCAACCAGTAAGATGACGATTGCAGCTAAAATAGGATGAAACTGATCCCAGTAATACATCGCATCAAACTGAGCGCCGCGAGGCCCATCAAAAAATTCATTCATATTGTTATGTCCTCAATTGTTATGTTCTTTTCAGTGCCATCAATTATGAAAAACACCATTCGTTGTTAAAAATGACGATAAATGCGGTCTATCTCACCTTATGTTTTGAGTATTTTCTAATCAACACACTTCTGCATAAATACAACAAATTGATGCAAAAGGTTGCAAAAAAAGCCTTCAGGTCACATCCCAAAGGCTTTCTATCAAGATATACTGGTTAGCTTATTACCCTTTATAAATATTCAAATCTGAAGTGCTCTTAATGACATGTGGTGTGGCCTCATGTTGAAAAGCGGCTTCTTCTTTAGGTGTTTTGCTGTGATCAGCAACCATGTAGACGATGAGTGCAATAAGAAAAAGCCCAACAATAATTAAAATGTAAACTGGCAATCTTCTTTTTTTCGCAGTTTCTTCAGGACTCGTCACATGAGGTGGTTTTGAAAAATCATGCATCTTCTTTCCCCTCTTCTTTTATCATTAACTTTATAATCATCATAGCAATTTGGTTTGTTGCATTGTGTGAAAAAGCATTATGCTAAGGTGTCTGTGTTTGCAAAACTCTACTATTAAAACAATAAAAACAGTATAAAATTTAGGCAAAAATATTTAGCCATTAAAAAATAATGGCAAGTTATGCTCGAGCTTCTTTAAGGTTCTATTTGTAATACAATATGTTTTAGCGCTTACTTTTTATAAAATAGGCTATAATAAGCCCCCTTGTTTTAAAGCTGCTCTATTTTATGATGTATCGTCAGCAAAACGTAACACTTGATCTCGACACTGACGTCACACATCAATGTTATATACATCAGACGAGAGACGAACATCTCATTGGTATTATTGAATTTAATAAACCAAGTTATGAACTCAAATGGGGTGATTTAGAGTATTTTCGTCGCCGTACTGAAGAATTTTCCGTCATGCCATTTCCTGACTGCATTAATGCCATGATTGTTGATATTCGTAATATCAATATTTTTCTAGACAATGATGTTCCGATTTTACCTTGGCGCTTACTAGAAGAAGACTGTCCTGTTCGCTTAGTCGTTCCACAAGATCGTTTGGAACATTATGCAGGTCTTTTTGAGCCAACTTGGCTTTCAACCGATGTAGACAGCGCAATTTCAGAAATTCGCGAATTTATGGATATGTTTGTCCACTAATAAACATATCCATAAAATTAATTATAAAGTTGTTTTCACCGCAATTTATTACCAGTAATTTTCTACCGCAATATTTCCCTCACCTCGACGGTTCATCGTCAAACCACGGCGTTTTAAAGCCTCTTTCGTGTCATCTACCATTTGCGGATTTCCGCAAAGCATGACGTGGCTTGTGGCAGGATTCAGCTCTATACCAGCAGATTTTTCTAATTCACCATTTTCAATTAGAATCGGCAAACGATCATGCAATGGCGCAGATGGATCTCGAGTAATAATCGGAATAAATTTAAATCCGTTATGTCCTTCCCCAAAAGTTTCAGCAATCTCTTGAATACGATCAACGTAAGCTAACTCAGCTGCGGTACGGACACTGTAGACCAAATTAATTTTTTGATATTTAGACCATGTATCGAAGTCTTGTAGCATCGATAAAAATGGAGCTAATCCTGTACCCGTTGCCAATAACCATAAATCATGGGGTAAAGGTTGTTGATAGCGAGCTAAAGTCAAATAACCATAAGGTATTTTTTCTAAATACAGCTCATCTCCTACCTTTAAATGTTGAAGATTTGACGTAAATGCACCGTCTGGTACTACAATCGAAAAAAACTCAAGCGTTTCATCAAATGGTGATGAGACTACCGAATAAGCACGAACAACGAGTTCCTCTCCAACTTTTAGCCCAATACGTGCGAATTGCCCAGCAGTAAATTTAAAATGTGCAGGGCGGGTCATGGTGAAACTAAAAAGAGTTGGAGTCCAGCGGTGTACAGATAAAACTTTTTCTACGCTAAATTTTTCAATTGACATGATTTCAACGTGGCATGAAATAGTGCGCTCATGTTAGCATGACAGCCGAAATAATGAATACTTTTAAACGTTAAGGCTTTTTAAACATGCGCATGACATTACGCCAGTTGGCTGTTTTTGTAGCAGTCGCTCAAGAAGGAACTGTCACCAAAGCGAGTGATGCGGTCAGACTGACGCAAAGTGCAGCAAGTATGGCTTTAGCCGATTTAGAGGATGGTCTTGGTGCTCCTCTATTTGATCGTTTAGGTAAACGATTACAGCTTAATGATTTAGGTCGTTTTCTATTGCCTCAAGCATTAGAAATATTAGGTCGCTGTGAAGCTTTTGAGCAAGCTGCAAAAGGTGAATTGCAAAGCATTGATTTACGTATTGGGGCCACTTTAACGATTAGTGATTACCTCATGCCAGATTTAATGGCAAACTTTTTACAGCATCATCCTAAAGCACATTTGCAATTACAAGTGGGCAATACACGCCAAATGATTGAAGCAGTCAATCAATTCCAACTTGATTTAGCTTTAATTGAAGGCTCATGTCACTTACCTCAACTCCAATGTATTCATTGGCGTGATGATGAGCTTGCAGTTTGCTGTGCCCCAAATCACCCTTTAGCACGTTTAAATAGACCTCTAACAGCGCATGATTTTCTTCAAGTCGAATGGATTTTACGTGAAGAAGGTTCAGGAACGCGTGAAGTATTTGATAATGCGATATTGCAAGATCTGCCAGACGCGAATATTCGCTTAACCCTAGGTCACAATGAAGCAATTTTAAAAATCGTTGCTGGTGGTTTAGGTATGTCATGTATTTCTAAACTTGCCATTGAACCTTTAATTGAAAAGGGACAATTAGTAATTTTAGATACACCATTCTGGCAGCTTACCCGTCCGCTTTATATGCTGGTACACCGTCAAAAGTATCAGGGTCCAGGTCTCAAAGCATTCTTACAATTCTGTGAAGATCAGGTTTAAAACCTGATCTTTTCATTGATTAGCGTCGAAAATTTGATAACAG
Organism: Acinetobacter sp. SH024; assembly: GCF_000163635.1. Classification (NCBI taxonomy): domain Bacteria; kingdom Pseudomonadati; phylum Pseudomonadota; class Gammaproteobacteria; order Moraxellales; family Moraxellaceae; genus Acinetobacter; species Acinetobacter sp. SH024. The sequence continues at coordinate 1,345,293 of NZ_GG753600.1, forward strand.
TTCGCTTGTGATCGCTTTATTGTGATCCGCAATTTTATTTTTCTTGGTTTTCGCAGGATTCGGGTCAACACGCTCAATTTTGATCGCTTTAAATTTACCCTGATTATCTGCGGCAAGAAATCTCACTTTTTCATTTCTTTTCGGCTCGCCCTCTGATGCAGGGAAATCAGAAATATGAAAGAAAATATCTCCTTCAGTAGTTTCAATAAAACCAAACCCTTTATCAGGGTTATATTGTTTTACCCATCCAGTATAAAACTCTTGCTTCATGATCTTTCCCCTACTTTTCCAATCCAGTCGTTGCAGTAAATAAAAAAGAGACTCACGATTCCGTTTTTAAAATTATACGGTTGAATGAAGTCTCTTTTTAATGCTATTTCAAAAAATTAATCTTTTTGTACACTACCAAAAATTTTATCGCCAGCATCACCCAAGCCAGGAACAATATAACCTTGTTCATTTAAGCCATTATCAATAGATGCCGTATAAATTTGCACATCCGGATGAGCTGCTTCAACTTTAGCAACGCCTTCAGGTGCAGCAACCAACACCATAACACGGATATCTTTACAACCACTTGCCTTTAACACATCAATAGCAGCAACTAACGAATTACCCGTTGCTAACATTGGGTCAATAATCATCGCAAGACGATTAGCCACATCCGGAACTAATTTTTTGTAATATGTGCGAACTTCTAATGTTTCTTCATTACGCTCAAGACCTAAAACACTCACTTTTGCGCTTGGAATCAGGTTAAGTACGCCATCCAACATACCAATTCCGGCACGTAAAATCGGTACAATCGTTATTTTTTTACCAGCAATACGCTGAGTAGTAACAGTTCCAGCCCATCCATCAATTTCACAATCCACAACTGGTAAATCTTTTGTTGCTTCATAAGTCAACAACATAGTCACTTCCTGAGCAAGCTCACGGAAGTTCTTAGTACTGATATCAGCACGGCGTAACAAACCTAATTTATGACGAATAAGTGGGTGACGAATTTCTTGAATGGCCACAGATGTTACCTAAAAATATAAAAACGTATTTATTATAATCTTTTTTTAACGCTCAATAAAAAAAAGCCTCCAGATTTGGAGGCTTTTTTGTACACCAGAATTACTGTTGTGAAAGCATGAAATGTAATGGAGATAAAATTTCTGCTTTTAATGCCAAATTAATCATTGGATCTGGGTAAACACCCAAAATAATAACTAATGCAGCAGCAGCTAATACCATTAAACCACCCACTTTTTGTCCCCAATGAGCATCTGCATCAATACGAGGAGTTTCCGGTGGTGTCATGTACATTACAACCATCACACGTAAGTAATAGTACAAACCGATACCACTACCCACAATAATCATTGCAGCTAAGAACCAGTGTTGAGTTGTTACAGCAGCCATTACCACCAAGAACTTACCAATGAAGCCTGCTGTTAATGGGATACCAGCCAAAGATAACATCATGACTGTTAAAGTTGCTGTAAGTACTGGACGACGCCAGAACAAACCACGGTAGTCTGCAAGGCTTTGTGCTTCATCTACGTTGTTATATGGGCTAGACATTAACGCTACTGCACCAAAGGCACCAATAGTTGTTAATACATAAGACACTACATATACAGTTACGCTACCCAAGCTCGCATAAGTCATGCTAATTAAAGCAATTAACAAATAACCAAAGTGAGCAATAGATGAATAACCAAGAATACGTTTTAAGTTAACTTGACGAACAGCGAGTAAGTTACCAACTAAAATCGACAATACAGCAATGATCGTCAAAATAGTTACTAAGGAGTTCACCATCATTGCGCCTGAAGCAAGCATGTAGCGCACGAACAAACCAATTGTTGCAACTTTAGCAGCAGTCGCTAAGAAAGTTGCCATTGGCGCTGGTGCACCTGCATATACATCTGGTGTCCATTTATGGAACGGCGCAAGCGACAATTTAAATGCAACAGCAAAGATAATAAGTGCTAAACCTAATAACACCATTGGCTGTTTGATTGCTTCAAATAATGCTTGTACAGAATCATAGAATGAAAGCGAACCTGTATATGCATAGATATATGCCATACCCATCAACAACATTGCAGAAGCTGTCGCTGAAAGTACAAGGTACTTAATACCCGCTTCAAGTGAGTTACTACGTTGATAAGTATAAGCAAGTAAGCCATATACAGGAATCGACATTAACTCAAGGCTAATGAAGAACGATGCATAGTGAGAGCTTGCAACCATCAACATTGCACCTGCTACTGAAGCAAGTAACAAAAGATATAACTCTTCGCGGTTGTCTTTATAAGTTTCGATGTAAGCATGAGACAAAGTACAACATGCCAATGCCGCAATCAAAATCATAAATTGATAGAACATGGTAAATGGATCAACCATAAACATGCCCATCACATTTGCCGGTACAAACTTACCGCCAAATACTGCAAATAAAATATAAAGTGCAGCAAGGTTTAAACCAACAACAGAAGCTGTTGCGATTAAATTATGATTACGCTTAATTGAAATTAACAGCATGACGACGATTGTTGTCAAAGCAACAATCATCACCGGAGCTAAAGGCATAAGCGTAGAAAATGATACTGTGAAGTTCATGATTATTGGATCTCCACATGGTCAAGTTGAGTAGCTGTTTGCTGAACAGTTTCAACGACTTCTTGTACTGGCACATAACTATTGACCAACCACTGCATGCTTGAATGAGATACATCCAAGAATGTTTGTGGGTAGATACCAAGCCAAACGAGACCAATCGCACAAATCATCAAAATACCAACTTCACGAGCAGATAAGTCTTTCAATGGACTAGTGTAATGTTGCTTTTGTTCAGGATTTGGTTCACCAAATAAAGCACGGTGAATCAAGATCAAGCCATATAAACCTGCAAATACAAGGCTGATAGAAGCAAGAATCGTGAAGACAGGATATTTATTAAATGAACCCATCAAAATCAGGAATTCACCAATAAAGTTACCTAAACCTGGTACACCTACAAGAGCAGCAACGAAGAACATCAAGAAAAATGGCAAGTACTGAAGCTGGCCACGAAGACCACCCATTAAACGTAAATCACGTGTATGTAAACGTTCGTAGATTTGACCAGACATAATGAACAATGCAGCTGATGACAAACCATGTGCCAACATCATGATCATTAGACCTTGGAAGGTCAAAATATTACCTGCATAGATTGCAAGTAAGATAAAGCCCATGTGTGAAATCGACGTATACGCAAGTAAACGTTTCATGTCAGTTTGCTGGTAAGCACACCATGCGCCGTAGAAAATACCAATCAAACCGAAAATAATCGCAATGTCTGCAAACTGTGCAGAAGCTGTCGGGAAAAATGGAATAACAAAACGAAGCAAGCCATACGCAGCTGTTTTAATCAAGATACCCGCTAAGTCTACAGAACCCGCTGTAGGTGCTTGAGCATGCGCATCTGGTAACCAACCATGTAATGGGAATACTGGTAACTTCACTGCAAAACCGATGAAGAAACAGATCATGAAACCGTACGCTAAGCCTGTAGGTAAATGGTTAGCTACAGCTAATAAATAGTTGTAATCAAAACCGATCATGCCCGTCATCATGTAGCCATAAACTACAAGACCTAGGATACCGATTAACATCACCAGACCAGCAATCTGTGTGTAAAGGAAGAACTTAGTAGCAGCGTAAACACGTGAACGACCGTTTGAACCTTTATGACCCCATAACGCAATCAAGAAGTAGATTGGTACAAGCATCATCTCCCAGAAGAAGAAGAACAAGAACAAGTCAATCGCTAAGAATACACCGATAACGCCACCTAAACTCCATAATAGGTTTAAGTGGAAGAAACCAACGTTCTTTTGAATCTCACCCCATGAACAACCAACAGCAAGCACACCAAGTAACGCTGTTAATAACACCATGAGCAAAGATAAACCATCCACAGCTAAGTGAATGCCAATACCGAGTGATTGAATCCACGGTAAATAGAACTCAGCAGACCAAGTTGGGATTTTAGAACCCAACTCGTAGCTATAAGTTCCACTTTGCCAAAGTGCAAGACCTAAGCCCAAAGTAATGAGCATACCAATTAAGGCAATCCAGCGTGGCAAAGTTTTGTCGAGCTTATCGACTAACCAACAAATAAAACCGGCAATGAACGGAACAAGGATCAGCGCGGGTAAAATTAAATTGTTTTCCATTTTATTTCCCCACTACCTGAATAACGATCAAGATCATCAATAACACCACTACACCGAGTGACATGCTTGATGCGTATTCACGCAATGAACCTGTTTGACGTGAGCTTGTAAAACTGTTTCCGCCTTTCACGAGCGCAGGAAGAACTAACCACAAACCGTCAATCGGATCACGGCCAAAAATTTTGGCGAAGAATAAATAAGGTTTAACAAAAACGATGTCATACAATGCATCAAAACCAAAAGCAGTACGGCAAATATGTGCCAGACCTGAACCCAAACTTGTTTGAGCGAATGATTTCACTGCACCATAAGCAAATGTAAATAATGCTATACCAACAACTAGACCAACTAGTGCAATACCTACTGCTAAGTGCTCTGCCCCATGCATGCCTTCTACAAATTGTTCAGCGACATGGAATTCAGGAATTTTTGCAGTATTCAGAATACCTGCTACCGGTGCTTTTAATACCGCACCAACAAAAGTAGACAATACAGCTAAAATACCCAATGGAGCCCAGTAAGTTGCACCTTTAATTTCATGGTAAGGCGTGTTTTCTTGACCAAAGAATACAACCCAGATTAAACGGAATGTATAGATTGAAGTCAGGAATGCACCTGCTACACCCACCCAATATAAGGTGTGATATAAAGCAACTGATTGACCTTGTACCCAAACTTCACCAAGAATCGCATCTTTAGAGAAGAAGCCAATAGTCAAGAATGGAATAGCTGCTAATGCACCGCCACCAATCGCGAAACAAGCAAACAGGAATTTGTTACGTTTGAACAAACCACCCATTTTGAAAATGTTTTGCTCGTGGTGATAAGCCAGAATCACCGCACCAGAAGACAAGAATAATAATGCCTTAAAGAATGCGTGAGCCAACATGTGGAACAAGCCAGCTTGATAAGCTTCAGCACCTACAGCCATAAACATATAACCCAACTGACTCATTGTTGAGTAAGCCAAGATACGTTTGATGTCTGTTTGAACGAGTGCAGCAAAACCTGCAACTAACAAAGTTACCGCGCCAGTTACTGAAATGAATTGCATCACTTCAGGAGCAAGTTCAAATACGCTGAATAGACGGCAGCATAAGTACACACCAGCCGTTACCATTGTTGCAGCGTGGATTAATGCAGAAACAGGTGTTGGACCTGCCATTGCATCTGCCAACCATGTTTGCAATGGAATTTGAGCAGACTTACCAGCAGCACCCAAGAACAACATTAATGCAGTCCAGATTGTAAGTGACGAACTCTTCGTCATTACTTCTGCTGCGTGTTCAACGATGTACTGAGTATTCAGCGTACCAAATTGTTGGTAAAGCAAGAATAAAGCAATAAGCAAGAATACGTCACCAACGCGGGTCACTGTAAACGCTTTGATCGCAGCCCAACCATTTGCAGGGTTTGCATAATAGAAACCGATTAGCAAGTAAGAGCAAAGACCTACGCCTTCCCAACCCAAGAATAACAACGCCAAGTTGTCACCCAATACAAGCACAAGCATGCTTGCAACAAACAGGTTGAAATAAGAGAAGAAACGCGCATAGCCCTCTTCACCACGCATGTACCATGATGCAAAGATGTGGATTAAGAAACCAACACCCGTGATCATGCCCATCATGAGTAAAGATAAGCCATCTAAATGTAAGCTAATGCCCGGAGCAAAACCGCCAACATTGAACCATGTCCACAAGTTTTGAACAAAAACTTGCTGACCACTCGTTGTAAATGCCATTCCAGCAATGAGTGCAAATAATGCAGATAAACCTACAGAACCTACGCCAATAACTGCTGCAACATTTTCAGAGAGTTTGTCTCGTCCTGCCGCCAATAAAATAAAACCGATTAGCGGAAATAATACTGTTAGATATAAATAACTCATCCGCGCATCTCACTAGCAGCATCTACATCCAAATGATGGAAGCGATGATAGAACTGAAGGACAATCGCAAGACCGATACATGCCTCTGCTGCTGCAAGGGTCAAAATCAAGATGAACATCACTTGCCCATCTGGTTGTGCCCATACGCTACCCGCAAGAACAAATGCCAATGCTGCAGCATTCATCATGATTTCAAGGCTCATTAACATAAATAATAGGTTGCGTCGCACCATTACACCGTAAAAACCGAGTGCAAAAAGGATGGTTGCAACAATCAAACCATGTTCTAAAGGAATCTGGCCCATTATTCTTTTTCCTCTTCTGCACCTGGTTCACGTTTACCTAAGTGATATGCTGCAACAAGGGCTGCTAGCAATAACATCGCGGCAACTTCAACCAATAATAAATAGTGAGTAAAGAGTGCTTGACCAACTACTTTTGGTCCAATCACTTGTGCCCCAAGCGGTGCTGAAATAGTGGTGTATTCACCACCAAGCATCCAAACTAAAAGCAAGCCGAGCAAGAAACTCATGAGTGCTGGATATGCCCAAGCATCTGAAGAAAGCCATTTACGTTCTTGTTCAACGGTGTGTTGACCTAAGTTAAGCATCATCACTACGAAGACAAACAGAACCATAATTGCTCCGGCATAAACAATGATTTCAAGAGCACCTGCAAAAGGCGCCCCCACGATCATGAAAATACCAGCAACAGCAAGCAATGAAACAATTAGACTAAGTAGAGCGTGTACAGGGTTCGTGTTAGTCACTACACGAACCGTAGAAACGATGGCCACGAGTGCCATCAAATAAAACGGCCACATCATGGTAATAGACTCCGTACATCGATTGGTGCACTTTCTTTTTGTGCTTGACCTTTCTCTTTACCGTTAATTGCCATACCCGTTACACGGTAGAAGTTGTAGTCTGGGTATTTGCCTGGACCTGAAATGAGTAAGTTTTCTTTCTCATAAACAAGGTCTTGACGTACATATTCGCCTAACTCGAAGTCTGGTGTGAGCTGAATCGCAGTTGTTGGACAAGCTTCTTCACACATACCGCAGAAAATACAACGTGAGAAGTTGATACGGAAAAACTCCGGGTACCAACGACCATCTTCTGTTTCTGCTTTTTGTAGTGAGATACAGCCAACCGGACATGCAACCGCACATAGGTTACATGCTACGCAACGCTCTTCCCCATCAGGGTCACGCGTTAATACGATACGACCACGAAAGCGTGGCGGCACAATCTGTTCAGCCGGAACTTCTGGATATAAAATCGTGTCACGTTTACGCGTTGCATGGCTAAACACCATGAGTAACGTACGTACAATTGATCCGAATCCAGCTAGAAATTTATACATTTTGTACTCCCTGCTGTCCTAGGCCTGATTCATCAGAATCACAGCACCAGTCACTAACAAGTTGACCAACGCCAATGGCAAACAAATTTTCCAACCAAAGTTCATGACTTGGTCATAACGCGGACGCATTAAAGAACCACGTGCCAATACAAACATCATTACAAAGAATGCTGTTTTAATCACAAACCAGAATACTGGTGGAACAAATGGAATTTCTAAATTGAATGGCGTTAACCAGCCACCAAAGAATAAAGTCACGATCAATGCAGAGATCAGTACTACGTTGACATATTCAGCAACGAAGAACATACCCCATTTCATACCGCCATATTCAACATGGTAACCTTCTGCCAATTCTTGTTCTGCTTCTGGTTGGTCAAATGGATGACGGTGAGTTACCGCAACACCAGCAACTACGAAAATCAAGAAACCTAAGAATTGCGGAATGACAAACCAAACATCACGTTGTGCTTCAACAATTTCACGAAGGTTAAATGAGCCTGCAATTGCAACCACACCCATCAATGAAATACCTAAGAACACTTCATAAGAAATAGTTTGAGCTGCTGAACGTAAACCACCAAGCAACGAGTATTTGTTATTTGAAGCCCAGCCACCAAATAAAACCGCATAGACTGCAATACCAGCCATTGCCATGAAGAACAATAAACCGATACTCATGTCGGCAACACCCAGTGAAGGACTCACTGGGATTACCATGAATGAAAGAACCGCTGTTGCCATTGCAACAGCTGGTGCTAAACGGAATGTAAGTTTGTCAGCAAACTTTGGTGTCCAGTCTTCTTTGAACATGATTTTGAGCATGTCGGCAACGATCTGGAACATACCACCAGGACCAACACGGTTTGGACCATAACGGTCTTGCCACCAAGCAAGTAAACGACGCTCAATAAAAGACATCAACGCTGCAACTAAAACTACAACAAGCAAAATCACAACTGCTTGAACGACAGCATAGGCAATCGGCCAGTTCTCAACCCAAAGTGGCGTTTGACGTATAATTTCTTGATTCATGAATTACACTCCTAAAGCCACTGAAACAGGCTCAGCTAGTGACACCATTGGTGCTAAACCAACTGGGTAACCAATATAACCTGTAGGTAAATATTCAATTACTTGTACCGGCAAGCTTACAGTTGTTTCGCCTGCTTTTACTGTAATGCGTTGACCTTCTTGAAGGTTCAAACGAGTTGCATCTTGTTCGCCCACTGCAAACACAGCTTCAGGAATACGAGTTTCCATTGCAGGTGTTTTAATGGTGAATTCGCCAGAACCAAAAATATGGTGCATTGGAACTAAGCGGAAACTTTCAGGATTTGCAACTACTGGCACTGGAGCAACGTAGCTACGTGCAGGACGTTTTGCCAAGCGATCGAATAAACGAACACCAGAATCACCACCTTTTAAGTGACCACCGACTTCATCTTGGTATTTATTCCAAGATTGTGGAGAGTTCCAACCCGGAGCCCATGCAAATGGTACTAATGATGATGCTTTTTGCGGACCAACATAACCTTCCATTGAGAATGTTAATGCTGAATCTGGATCAGTAGGCTGTTTAGGCTCATGAACCGATAACGGCGCACGCATTGCTGTACGACCTGAATAACGACGTGGTTCACGCGCGATTTTCAAGCCATGTACACGGTAACCTGCATCAGGCGCAACATCTTGGATAGCTTCAAGTACTGGTACATTTTTCACGATGCTTTCAATTACATCGTCAAGTAATGTCCAATCTACAGCCTTACCTTTAATGCCAGTTTCAATGGCATGTAACCAACGCCATGATTCTTTAATTGCATATTCAGGTTTGTAGTAGCTTGGATCGTAAACTTGATAGAAACGCTGTGCACGACCTTCTTGGCTTACAACAGTACCATCACCCTCTGCAAAGCTTGCTGCTGAAAGAACGATATCAGCCTGTTTCACAGTTTCAGTTTCACTGTGATCAAGCACGATTACTGTTTCAGCTTTATCTAATGCAGCTTTTACTTGAGCAGCTGGTAAGCGACGGAACAAGTCATTTTCAACAATAACAAGCGTGTCGTAGTCTTGAGCAAATGCTTGTTCAAGGCTTAAACCACCGAACAATGCCAAGCCCATAGAGTTCACTTCAGGAACTACAAGACTTAAACCAGCTTTAGAACCTAAGTTCTGAGTCAACTGTGCTGCAGCTTCCATAATAGAAGCATCTTGCAAGCTTGTACCCGCAATAATTAATGGTTTGTTTGCTGCCTTTAGAGTGTCAGCAATGGTTTGAGCAAATGCTTTTGCATCTTCATCTAAACCACTTACAACTTCACCATTCACTGCCGCAGCAACTGCAAAGCCTAGACGTGCGATGTCATTTGGAGAAGCAACCACTTCACCAGTTGCAACGTCAGCAAGACGAGTTTGAGTTGCAGCTAAAATGTAAACCGGAGATTTTGCTTCTTGGCCAATACGTTGTACAGGCTCAGCTAACCAATCTGGTGTACGTGTTTTTGCAGCCATTTCACGCGCTTTGTTTTTCGCAGCTTGGCGAACAGACAATGCCATACGAGGTGCAGTTTGAGTTAGGTCTTCACCTAAGATCAGAACAGCATCATAGCTTTCAATTTCACGCATATTCGGGTTGTAAATACCCTCGGTTTGCATGATAGATGCGGCAAGTTCAACAAGCTTTTGCTCTTTTTGTGCAATACCAGTTGAATAATTTGCCTGACCTACAAGCTCACGTAATGCGTAGTTCGATTCCAAGCTTGCGCGAGGAGAACCAATACCCAAAACTTTCTTGCCTTGAAGCTTAGCAATCGCTTGATCTAGAGCTTGGTCGACAGAAACAGTTGCAACAGTTTCACCATTACGGAACTGAGGCTGACGTGGACGGTCTGCACGGTTTACATAACCTGTGCCAAAACGACCTTTGTCACAAAGGAAGTATTGGTTAACCGAACCATTAAAACGGTTTTCTACACGACGGATTTCACCATAACGTTCACCCGGAGAAATGTTACAGCCAGAAGAACAGCCTTGACACACGCTTGGTGCATACTGCATGTCCCACTTACGGTTATAACGCTCTGAATGAGTCTTATCAGTAAACACACCTGTTGGACATACTTCAGTCAAGTTACCAGAGAATTCAGACTCTAAAGTACCTGATTCTGGACGACCAAAGTAAACACGAGATGCATTGGCATATACGCCAAAGTCTGTACCGCCCGCATAGTCTTTGTAGTAACGAACACAACGGTAACAAGCAATACAGCGGTTCATTTCATGCGCAATGAATGAGCCGAGTTCTTGGTTGTAATGCGTACGTTTTGTAAAACGGTAGCGACGACGGTCATGACCCGTCATTACAGTCATATCTTGTAAATGACAGTGACCACCCTCTTCACAAACTGGACAGTCGTGCGGGTGATTCGTCATCAAAAATTCAACAATAGATGCACGGAAATCCGTTGCTTCTTTGTCTTCAATTGAGATATAGGTATTGTCAGATGCTGGTGTCATGCAAGACATGACTAAACGACCACGCGTATCTTCTGGATTCGCATATTGCGTAACAGCACATTGACGGCAAGAACCAACCGAACCTAAGGATGGATGCCAACAAAAATATGGGATGTCGATGCCCAGACTCAAACATGCTTGTAGCAAGTTTTCCGAGCCGTTGACTTCATACGATTTTCCATCGACATGAATTGTAGCCATAGTCGAATTCCTTAAGCTTGTTCTACGTTGCTGGTTTGCACGACAGGACGATTCGTCACTTTCGCTTCAAACTCACCACGGAAATGTTTGAGTGCGCCCATAAGCGGCTCCATCGCACCTGGTGCGTGGGCACAGAAAGTTTTACCAATCCATAATTTACGAGTTAGTTCTTGTAAATGGTCGATATCTTCTTTCTTACCTTCGCCTGCTTCAAGTGCTTTAAGCGCTTTAACAGCCCATGGCAAACCATCACGACATGGTGTACAGAAACCACATGATTCACGCGCAAAGAACTCTTCTAAGTTACGAGTGAGCGATACCATACATTGAGTTTCATCTACCACCATTAACAAACATGTTCCCAAACGAGAACCTGCTTTCATAATCGTGTCTGCATCCATTGGTAAATCAATGGTATCTGCTGGTAAAAAGTCAGTTGAAGCACCACCTGGCAACCATGCTTTGAGCTTTAAGCCCTCACGCATACCACCTGCATGATCTTCAATCACTTCACGCGCAGTTGTACCAAATGGCAATTCCCAAAGACCCGGGAATTTAACTTTACCCGATGCACCATAAATTTTAGTGCCCGGATCTTTTGATTTACCCGCTGATAAACCGATATACCACTCTGGTCCACGAAGCATGATTGCTGGCAAGTTGTTATAAGTTTCAACGTTGTTCACAATCGTCGGACGGCCCCATGCTCCTGCAACTTGCGGGAACGGTGGCTTAGTACGTGGGTTAGCACGACGGCCTTCAAGCGAGTTAATCAATGCAGTTTCTTCACCACAGATATAACGCCCTGCACCCGTATGTACATGTAGATCAAAATTCCAGCCAGAACCTAAGATATTTTCGCCTAAATAACCTTTAGCACGAATCTGTTCTAACGCTTCATTTAGATATTGAGCAGCCTCGATGTATTCACCACGGATAAAGATATAACCTTGAGTTGCTTCTAAGGTATAACCCGCAATTAACATCCCTTCGATCAATTGATGTGGAAGTTTTTCCATCAACAAACGGTCTTTAAAGGTACCCGGTTCCATTTCGTCGGCATTACAGATCAAGTAACGTGGACCACCATCATTTGGTGCCATCAATGACCATTTAATACCCGCTGGGAAACCCGCACCACCACGACCTTTTACAGTTGCAGCTTTAATGACGTCTAACACTTCAGCAGGTTTCATGCCTAAAGCTTTTTTAAAGCCAGCATAGCCTTCAAGTGCTTCGTAATCATCAGCACTACGTACCGCTTCTTGTTTGCTTAAACGCCAAGTGAGCGGATGAGTTTCCGGATTACCGTCGCCATAAATTGGTTTTGGTTCAGTATTCATACATACTTCTCCAATAACTGTTTAATTGATGTCACTTCGACTAAACCGTGAGTATCTTCATCAATCATTAAAGTTGGGCCTTTGTCGCAGTTGCCTAGGCAGCAAATTGGAAGCAGAGTAAAGCGACCATCTGGTGTCGTTTGACCATACTGAATTCCTAATTCACGCTGGAATGCTTCAGCAAGAGTTTCTGCACCCATTAAGAAGCAAGCAATTGAGTCGCAAAGTAAAATTACGTGACGACCTACCGGATGGCGATAGATACGGTTATAAAATGTTGCAACGCCTTCCAAATCAGCAACACTCATCGACAACAACTGTGCGATGGCATTCATTTGAGCGTCATCTACCCAACCATTACGGCGCTGTACACACTTCAATGCATCCAAAGAGGCTGCACGAGGGTATGGATAGTGACCAATGTGATGTTCGATTTCGTGAATTTCTTCCGCAGTCAAAATCCCTTCGACATTCACACGTGGTTTTTTATCAGTCAAAATCATCATTATGTGTTACCTCTTAGCGATCCACGTCAGCCATAACCACGTCAATGGTCGCCAGATAAATGATTAAGTCAGACACTAAACTTCCGTTAATCACTGAAGGCATTTGCTGTAAGTGAGTAAACGTCGGTGTACGAATACGAGTACGATAACTCATGGTCGCTTTATCTGAAGTCAAGTAGTAAGTACTTGCACCTTTAACCACTTCAGTCATAAATGATGACTCGCCCGCTGGCATGACAGGACCCCATGAAACGCTCAAGAAGTGCGTAATCAAGGTTTCAATATCTTGTAATGTCTTATCTTTCGGTGGTGGAACAGCCAATGGATGATCCGCTTTGTATGGACCAGAAGGCATGTTATCCAAGCACTGTTGAATAATTTTTAGCGACTCGGTAATTTCACGGAAGTGAACAAGCACACGTGCGTATGCATCGCCTTCATACTCAACCGGCACATCAAAATCGAAGTTTTCATAGCCGCTGTATGGACGATATTTACGTACGTCAAAATCGATACCTGTTGCACGTAAACCAGTACCAGTTACACCCCATGCGAGTGCAGATTTGGCATCGTATTGTGCAACATTACGCGTACGTCCAATAAACACAGAGTTTTTCAATGCCGCTGTGTAGTATTCGTTTAAGCGTTTAGGCATCCACTCTAGCAATTCTTTAACAAGCTTTTGCCAGTTGTTTGGAAGATCGTGTGCTGTACCGCCAATACGGAACCATGCTGGATGCATACGGTAACCCGTAATTGCTTCAACAATGTCGTAAACTTTTTGACGGTCTGCGAACATATAGAATACTGGTGTCATACCACCGGCATCCTGAATTGCCGTACCACAGAATAACAAGTGGTTATTGATACGGAACAATTCGTTCAACATGACACGAATCACTTGCGCACGTTCAGGAACTTTAATACCTGCCATTTGCTCGACAGCCATCACATACGGCATGTTTTGAGCACAACCACCTAAGTAGTCAACACGGTCAGTATAAGGAATGAAAGAGTGCCATGTTTGACGTTCAGCCATCTTTTCCACACCACGGTGGTGATAACCGATATCAGGTACACAGTCCTTCACTTCTTCGCCATCTAACTGCAATACAACACGGAACGCACCATGTGCAGATGGATGGTTAGGACCCAAGTTCAAGAACATGAAGTCTTCATCAGCGTTACCACGCTTAAGACCCCAGTCTTCTGGTACAAAACGTAAGTGCTCTTGTTCAAAGTCTTGTTTCGCTTTGTCTTGCATGTACGGCGTATATTCTGTCGCACGTGCTGAATATTCTTTACGAAGCGGATGACCTTCCCAATAGGTTGGCAACAAAATACGACGGAGCATTGGATGCCCTTCGAAATTGATACCGAACATATCGTAAGCTTCACGTTCATACCAGTTGGCATTTGGCCAGATATTTGTCGCTGTCGGAATGTTTAGATCATTTTCGTTCAAGGCAACCTTGATACGAATGTCACTATTACGCTCAAGCGATAATAAATGATAGAACACAGTGAAGTCAGATGCTGGTAAACCATCACGATGAACACGTAAACGTTCATCCATCGCAGATAAGTCAAACAGCATTACATACGGACGTTCCACTTTACGCAGGAACATAAGGACTTCTTGCACGCGTGCGCGCTCGACCCAGACTGTTGGAAACTCTTCAAAAGTCGCCTGCACGTAAAAGTTCTCACCAAATTTGGTTTTGAGCTCTTCTACGATTGCAAATGCTGGGCGTGAATCAACTGCTGTTGACTCTGGCATAGCAATGTCAGTTTCAGCCATTGGCTTGGCTTCCTATTTAATACAAATTCTGTCAATTTTCTCGATGAACATATCAGTTAGATATGTCAAAACACCGTCAAAAAATTATTTAATCTCATCCATAGAGCGTAAGTTTTTAACGGCAATACGCTCTGCATTCTTACGGTCACGTTCTGGCATCATCTTTGGCTTATATACTGGCTGAAGATCATCACCGATCACGGCAGAAAGCGGGCGTCGCTCTAATTGAATCTGGTCTTGTAAAAGCATTAAAGCTTGAATTAATGCTTCAGGACGAGGCGGACAACCTGGGACGTACACGTCAACAGGAATAATTTTGTCTACACCTTGTACTACTGAATAGATGTCGTACATACCTCCAGAGTTTGCACAAGCACCCATCGAGATGACCCATTTAGGCTCTAACATCTGTTCATACAGACGCTGAATAACTGGTGCCATTTTTACGAAACAGGTACCTGCAACAATCATCAAGTCAGCCTGACGAGGTGAAGCACGGATAACCTCTGCACCGAAACGTGACAAGTCATGCACACCTGTTAAGGTCGTTGCATATTCGACGTAACAACATGAGGTACCAAAGTTAAATGGCCACAAAGAGTTTTTACGTCCCCAGTTTACTGCTGTATGCAAGACATCCTCTAAACGAGTCATGAATACGTTTTTATTCACTTCCTCTTCAAGCGGATCCGTCACAATTTGACGTTCTTGCAATGGGTATTGATCAGCATCCGGATTCGCGCGGGTCAGAGTATATTTCATCCCGACTTACTCCTTTTCAGATGACAATGCAGGTGTAGTTTTTGACTTAACACGACCTGATGATTGAGCTGGAATCTGACCTGTAGGGTCAGTTACGAGCTCTTCAATAGAATTAAAGCGTGTAATTTCAGCAATGTTCATTGTTGGTGAACCGATTTTAACCGCCTCACCTGCTGATTTACGGCGATCTGCTGGTGACCAACTTAAAGCACCTACAGAGAAGGCATAAACAAGCGCAATCAATAGATCAACGACAAAGATCACTACAGTGGTATATCCCAACCACCCTACTTCACGCACAGAAGTAGACCATGCATAGAGGTAAAGCGCCTCTAAGTCGAAGACAACAAAGAAAATTGCAACTAAATAGAACTTTGCAGACAGGCGAATGCGAGCGCCACCAGCACTCACGACACCTGATTCAAACTGCTCTTGCTTAGCACGTCCCCACGATTTTCCCCCGAGGAGTAAGGGAACTGTGAGCATAAAGACGCAAAGAAATGTAACGCCGATCACGAAGGCGATAATCGCCCAGTCGTATGGAGTAATGGCACTCATGCGGGGATAACTCCTGGCAGGCCTATTATTTAACAAAGAATGTATGTATTGGCCTTCAAATACACCAAACACAAAATTAATCCCGCCAATTGTACCTGATTTCTAATTTCCCATGCTAGTTGAAGCGTCTTAGTCTTTCGGATGATTTTCTAGACAAAACTATTCATCTATGTGTTGTAAGGGGGGTTTCACCGCACATAATCGGTTTATTTAATTGTTTCTTTATTTATGATGATTTTTTTCATTTTTTTAATTTTAGAATATTTACACAGTTGAAGCGCTTAATAACTTTTTATAACTTACTTTTTTATAATATTAGTTTGTTTTTTATTGTATTCAGCTTCTCCTCTGAATTATGATGAATGTTTAATCATGCATAATATTTTATTACTCTTGGATAAGAGTATTTATCATTAAGGGCAGCTGATGCCATACTCACTTCGTGAATTTTCATTTCTCTCCTTTTTAAGATTTTTTCTCCTATTTAGCTTCATTATTGCGACATGTTGTTTCATTGGCATTGCATCTCGCCCTTTAAGTTTTCTTGCATTCTTTTGGCCTGCCAATTCGGTTTTGCTCGGATTGCTTATTCGTTTTCCAACCACACGCCGACCAAGCGCATTTTTAGGTGCCTATATAGGATATGTGATTGCTGACTTATTTCAAGGCACTCCATTTGCTCTCACACTTGTTTTAACAACATCAAACTTTCTTTATGTTGTTACTACGTTTGCGCTCTATATGTTTTTTAATCAACATATTAAGGCGGCCTATCGCGGTTATTCCTACCTTTTTTTATTTGGATTATGCGGAATAGGTAGCGTAGTAGGTGCATTGTTTGCAGCAACTTTCGTGCCTATGTTTAATACCAAATTTATGATTGGTGGCTTGTTGGATGAGTTTGGTTACTGGTTCACTTCAGAACTGCAAAATGCCTTGCTTCTTTTACCTATCATATTGAACATTCCTCAATATAGTCAGGTTAAGCATTACTTTTCAAGAAATCGTGGCCTACAACCAACCGACCTTTTACCTTTTGGCGCTGTGCTTATTTCGATTGCTGCTAGCTATTATGACTCTGGCCCGGGTTCACTCCTCTACCCGATTGCTGCACTGATCTGGTGTGCTATTCGCTATAAACCTATTGTTGTTGCACTCATTACTAGCTTTACCAGTGCTTATATTATTTATCATGTCTCTGGACATTACCTTTTGCTCTATCCAAACGAATATTTCAGTAATACGATCTCAATCCGAATTGGGTTAATTATGATGACGATTGCCCCACTTACGGTTTCTAGTATTAGTGTTTTGCATTCAGAGTTAATTCAAAAGCTTCAACATGCCATTGCACATGATGAGCTAACTTCAAGTCTGACTCGACGCCAGTTTTTACAGTCGGTCAGATTACTTCAAGAAAAAGTACAAAAAGAAAATAAGACCTCAGCTTTTTTCATGCTTGATGTCGACCACTTTAAGCAAGTTAACGACAACTATGGTCATCAAATCGGTGATCGGGCGCTACAAACTTGTGTCACCACGATTCAAAATATTTTACATCCTCATGATTTGTTAGGTCGCTTTGGAGGTGAAGAGTTTGCCATTTTTATTGCAGATACCACCAAGGAAAGTGCATTTGAACTGGCTGAACAAATTCGAATTAAAATTAGTCAGCAACCGATTTATATTTATGGGAAATTACCAATTTTTATACAGGTGAGTATTGGGATAAGCTTATATTCCCCATCGTCCCATCGAGCTATTGAAAGTTTATTTAAAGAAGCAGATGACGCTTTATATCAAGCAAAACGCCAAGGACGTAATCGAGTGTTTATATCTTTATAATTTTTTCATTTCATCATCTAGTGTAATGAATTTTATACAATAACCTGTGTTTTGCCATGTATGCTAATAACAGATAATAAGGAGAAAAATGCATGACTCTAGAATATACGCATAAACCAAACTACTACTTGTTTGCACAATTACTGGTGCGACATATAGAAAGCTATATTCACAAACATCCAGATGCCAACAATGCAATTTTTGACTTGCGGGATGTCTATGAAATATTTAGACAGGATTTTGCGTCAACGACAACAAACCTAGAAGGTATTTTGCATATTGCAGATGAATATAAAATAGAAACACTTAATGGAGATCAACCTCTTATTCAAAAATACCAGATTGATGCAAAAAACAATTCGTTACTGATCGATTTTAATTCCGATGCGTTAACCAGCTTAAGAAGCGGAAAACCTATTTTGGAACCAGATGCGACTCAACTATAAATAGATCAATAAAAAAGCACCTTATGAAGGTGCTTTTTTATTGGCTTTTAAAGGAGGCTGTTTAAAGCGTTTTGCTGGCCATGTCATGATAAAGCGAGCACCACCCAAGGTTGGGCTTTCATCCACTTTAATTTCACCGCCAAACCAATAGGCAATACGGCTTACGATAGACAACCCTAAACCATAACCGCCCGACGCACGCGTACGGCTATCGTCTAGACGGGCAAAAGCTTCAAATACTCTTTTACGGTCTTGTTCAGGAATACCTGTGCCATCATCTTCAACACAAACAAAGGCCATGCCATCGCTGTGGATACCACCGGTAATCCGAACTTTATTATCGCAATAACGAACCGCATTACCCACCAAGTTTTGAACAACACGATGTAAGTAACGACGCTCAGCATCTACTTTTACATAAAGTGGAGGAGCAACAAGTTCAATTTCTTTTTGCGTTTTTAAAGCTTCGGTTTCGACCGCAACCTGATCTAACACATCAAATAAAGTAATTTCATCAAAATCTAGTGAAGGTGTACCCTGCTCTAGTTTTGCATAAGTCATGATTTCATCAATTAAGGTATTGAGTGCTTCAATATCTTTATCAATCATATCGACCTGATGCATACGATGATTGTAATCATCTTCTTCCGCCAACATCTCTGTACCAAAGCGAATACGGGCAACAGGCGTTCTAAGCTCATGAGATACCGCTCTCATTAACTCACGCTGAGCCTCGATTAAACGCTGAATATGGTCAGACATGTTGTTATAACTTGATGCCAAGTTTGCCATTTCGTCACTTCCTTCAATAGGAACACGCAATGACAAATCACCAGACTTCATGCGGTTTAATGCATAACGTACTTGGCGAATTTTACGCTCTAGCGGCAAGATCAACCCATAGACACCTAGACTCAGCAAAAATAAGCTAAATAAAGTAATCCCTGCTGAAAGCTGCAAAGGCATCCAGTTAAACATCGGCACTGGTCCAAGCACGAGAACCCGTGTAGGCTGATTCGGAATTGGAGAGACGATTGAAATGGTTGTACCGCGGACTGTCGCACTGTCTTTGTACAACATGACGCTTTGGTCTTGGCGTAAACGACCAATTTGTTCAGAGTCCAGATTAACGTCTTGAATATTGTAGATATTAATTGGGTAAGAGAAATGCTTTTGAATCTTGGCAAGATATTCTTGTTCTTGCCCCGGATAAAACATTAGATAATCCAGTACAAAAATAGGGAGAGCCTTCATTTGGCGCTCCGTAATTTTGTCGACTTTTATAGATAAAAAATGCTGAGGGTCGTCACGTAAGCCAATAATGATATACGCAATACTATTACTGGCATCGTAACGGACAACAGATTTTTGAGCTTCGATTCGTTTTTTCTCGGTACGAGATAACTCAACCTTACTTGCATCAGTATAATAAATTGGAAGTTCCAATAAATCTGACGCATCTGAAACCCAGTCTATTTTCTGTTGTTTCCCCGGTTGTCGAGCGACTCCCTCACTAATGACATAAGAGATACCATCAGTTAAAGATTCTCGGTATTCTTGTGCCCGTTGATAATTGATAATTTGTACAAGCAAATAACCAAAGACAGCAACCAAAACAACAAGAATTACCAGTCCCGCATATATTCGCAGGAATATACTGTGTTTAAACACTCGACCAACCTTATAGGAAGTTTATTCAGATCTTATAACCCATTGGTTTCTTTAACGAACAAGTAACCTTTACTACGTACTGTTTTAATACGTTTTGGATTTTCAGGATCATCACCAATTTTTGGACGAATACGTGAAATACGGACGTCGATTGAACGGTCCTGACCATCGTATTCGATACCACGTAAACGTTCGAAGATATCTTCACGCGATAAGATACGACCAGCATTTGATGCAAGCAACCATAATAGGTCATATTCTGCGCTAGTGAAGTCAACAAGTTCACCATTTAGCGTTACAGAACGACCGCCATTATCAATTACAAGGTCATCGAACTCGATACGTTGAGCAACTTCATCTTCTACAGTTTTATCTGTGCGACGTAATAGTGCACGGATACGCGCTAAAAGAACACGTGGTTGAACCGGTTTAGCAACATAGTCATCTGCGCCCATTTCCAAACCAAGCACCTGATCCATGTCTTCTGTACGTGCAGTCAACATCAGAATCGGTTGATGGTAATGTGGACGAACTTCACGGCAAACTGTTAAGCCATCGGCACCCGGCAACATGACATCCAAGACCACTAGATCTGGTTGTTCACTAATAATACGACGAATTGCACGGTTACCATCAGTTTCTACACCAACTTCCAAGCCGTTGCGAATTAAATATTCTTGAGTTAATCGCGCTAAGCGCTCGTCATCTTCAACGATCAGAATCTTTGGTAACTTTTCTTCTTGGCTCATATCATTGCCCCTATAAATCTCGTTTCATGCATCTTAAAAATCTTGCAGATACATTCGTTTATCATTTGCAATATACACACGTTTACATTGTAAACAAGTAGGCGTTCACCAAACTGATACATGACCATCGTATTTTGTTGCATTTTATTAGCCTTTGAATTTTCACGTGTTTTTAAGATTTATTTATTGTTATTAAATTTCATATTCTATTCATATTTCCAATGTATGAATATTAAACAAATTATTTCTCTGTTTAGTTTAAATTTATTTAAGTGTTTGTTTTTTGAGTTATCCACAAAGTTATCTATAAGTGTTTTTTAACAGCTTTGCTATGCTATCTCCCATCAAATCATACAGATAAAAAATTACTAAAAAGTCAAGATTGATCTGCTATGAAAAATCCCGTATCTTGTGTTGAAAATAAACTTTAACTACTAAGTCTTGTGTTTATCCCTCAAATATCGTGGCATGTTTTTTGCTCGGTTCAAACGGTCTATGAACATAACAAAAGTGACAATGGAGCTATGCTGGCATGAGCGTAATTACTTCGACTCCCGGTCAAATTCAGGTGATTAAGCGCACTGGAGATGTTGCTGCATTTGATGCAGAGAAAATTTCAGTTGCGATTGGTAAAGCTTTTCTTGCTGTGGAAGGTCAACAGAGTTCGGATTCTAGCCGTATTCATGACCGTATTACCCAGTTGACGGAAATGGTCTTAAATACTTTCACTCGCCGTTTACCATCGGGCGGTACGATCCATATTGAAGAAATTCAAGATCAAGTAGAACTTGCTTTAATGCGTACTGGGGAACAAAAGGTTGCCCGCGCTTATGTGATTTACCGTGAACAACGTGCTAGCGCTCGTCAGCAAACGAACTCAAACCACCACCCTACTTTACAAGTTACCGACACAAACGGTCAGCTTCAGCCACTTGATTTAAGTGCACTCCAAGCAACTGTTTCTAAGGCAGCTGAAGGTTTGGAAGGTATTGACGTTCAAGCGATTGTCGATGAAACCGTTAAAAACTTATATAACGGCGTAAAAGAAAGTGATATTGCCACGACAATGATGATGGCAACACGTACCCGTATTGAACAAGAACCAAACTACACTTACGTGACTGCACGTTTGCTTTGTAACGAATTAGTGAGCACAGGTTTAACGTTCTTAGGCTTATCAACAGACACACCAGAAAACAATGCACTTGAAGCATTCTTGAAAAAAGGTGTTGAGCTTGATTTGCTTTCACCTGACTTGCTTGACTTCGACTTAGAAAAATTATCAGCAGCAATTCAGCCAGAACGTTCTAATCAGTTTACCTATTTAGGCTTACAGACTTTATTTGACCGTTACTTCATTCACTCAAACGGCGTTCGCTTCGAATTACCACAATTATTCTTTATGCGTGTGTCGATGGGTCTTGCACTCAATGAGCAAGATAAAGAAGAGCGTGCAATTGAGTTCTATAACTTATTGTCTAGCTTCGACTACATGGCTTCTACGCCTACCCTGTTTAACTCAGGTACATTACGTCCACAGCTTTCAAGTTGTTACTTAACAACGATTGGCGATGACCTTTATGACATTTATGGCGCAATGCGTGACAACGCGATGCTTTCTAAATGGGCTGGTGGTTTAGGTAATGACTGGACACCTGTACGTGCCTTGAACTCTTATATTAAAGGTACAAACGGTAAATCTCAGGGTGTTGTTCCATTCTTGAAAGTTGCGAACGATACAGCTGTTGCAGTAAACCAAGGTGGTAAGCGTAAAGGTGCTGTGTGTGCATACCTAGAAACTTGGCACTTAGACATTGAAGAGTTCTTAGAGCTTCGTAAAAACACGGGTGATGACCGTCGCCGTACTCACGACATGAACACTGCGAACTGGGTTCCAGACTTGTTTATGCAACGTGTATTTGAAGATGGTGAATGGACATTATTTACCCCTTCTGAAACTCCAGACTTGCACGACTTAACTGGTGCTGAATTTGCTGAGCGTTATGCTTACTATGAGTCTGTAGCGAAAGAAACTAACATGCTACACAAGAAAGTACGTGCTAAAGACTTATGGCGCAAAATGCTTTCTATGTTGTTTGAAACTGGTCACCCATGGATCACATTCAAAGATGTGTGTAACTTACGTTCACCACAACAACATGTTGGCGTAGTTCACTCATCTAACCTATGTACTGAAATTACCTTGAACACAAATCAAGACGAAATTGCAGTATGTAACTTGGGTTCGATCAACCTTGTACAACACGTTCAAGGTGGTGTGTTAGACCGTGAGAAGTTAGCTCGCACTATTAAAACAGCAGTACGTATGCTCGATAACGTGATCGACATTAACTACTACGCTGTACCACAAGCGAAAAACTCGAACTTGAAACACCGCCCTGTGGGTATGGGTATCATGGGCTTCCAAGATGCGCTATACGAAATGGGTATTGCTTACGGTTCAGACGCTGCTGTTGATTTTGCTGATGAATCAATGGAAGTAATTAGCTACTACGCGATTGAAACATCAAGCAACTTGGCTGTTGAACGTGGTGCTTACTCAACATTCAAAGGTTCATTGTGGGATCAAGGCATCCTTCCAATCGACTCTTTAGAAATTGTTGCGAAATCTCGTCCAGAGCGCATGTTCGAAGTTGACCGTACTCAACGTTTAGACTGGGACACTTTACGTGCCAAAGTTCAAAAAGACGGTATGCGTAACTCAAACGTGATGGCAATTGCTCCAACTGCAACCATCTCTAATATTTGTGGTGTTTCTCAGTCTATTGAGCCAACATTCCAAAACTTATATGTGAAATCCAACTTGTCTGGTGAGTTCACTGTTATTAACCCATACCTTGTTCGTGCATTAAAAGAACGTGGTCTTTGGGACACAGTAATGGTTAACGACCTTAAACATTTTGAAGGTTCAGTACAAAAAATTGCTCGTATTCCTGAAGAATTAAAAGCAATCTTTGCTACTGCGTTTGAAGTGGATACACGTTGGATCGTTGATGCTGCATCACGCCGTCAAAAATGGATTGATCAAGCTCAGTCGCTTAACCTTTACATCTCTGGTGCAAATGGTAAGAAACTTGACATCACTTACAAGATGGCATGGTTACGTGGTCTTAAGACGACTTATTACCTCCGAGCTTTAGGTGCAACTTCTGCTGAAAAATCTACAATCAACACAGGTGCTTTAAACGCAGTTAAACCTGCGACTGTTGAAGCAGCAGCTGTTGCTGCCCCTGTTGTAGAAGTGAAGAAACCAGAAGCAGCAGTTGAAGAAGAAGGCTTCACTCAAGCAGCTCCTGTACCAATGGCTTGTTCAATCGACAACCCTGATTGTGAAGCTTGCCAATAACATTCAATAAGGTTGCTCTTTTTCACTAAAGAGCAATCTTAAAAGAGGTAAAGATTATGCTTTCTCATCTCAGCCATAACTATATGCTTGGTGTTGGAGTTTTAATCTTTGCCTTTATTTTCTTTTATATGCCGATGGTTTACGCATTTATCACAATACGTAAGCAGCAGCGTAAACAAAATAAGTTGTAGTGAGTAGAGACCAAAGGCCCAAAATTTGGTCATGCATCAATAAAACTTAATTTTGTTTACACATTAAAAGCGTATAGTAGGGACATCTTCGTTTAAGAGATGTCAAATATAGATATATACAACGAAGAGAGAACAAAAATGTCTATCCTTAGTTGGGACGATTTTGAAGATGATTCGCAAAAACCGACTACACCTGAACACAAGTCTGCGCCCGTCCAATCGGAAAAAGCGTCAGATTCGCAGAATGTATCTACTGCGCAGCCATCATCGCCGAGCGTGGCAGCTCCACAATCCGCTGGAACCCATTCCGTGCGACCAACAGTTGCCTCCGATACAGTGGCTAGAGCCGCTCAAGCCTTAGAACATTTAGACGTTGCCCCTGGCCTTGAAGAGCTAGAAATGGGTGCTCAACGTGTTCAAGTTGACGACAAAGCAATGATTAACTGTCGTGCGGACTTGAACCAACTTGTACCATTTAAATATGAGTGGGCTTGGCAGAAATATCTTGACGGGTGTGCAAACCACTGGATGCCTCAAGAAGTTAACATGAACCATGACATCGCGCTTTGGAAGTCTGAAAATGGCTTGACCGAAGATGAGCGTACTATTGTTATGCGTTCTTTAGGTTTCTTCTCGACTGCGGACTCTTTGGTTGCAAATAACTTAGTATTGGCGATTTACCGTCACATTACTAACCCTGAATGCCGTCAGTACATCTTGCGTCAAGCGTTTGAAGAAGCGATTCACACTCACGCTTACCAATACTGTATCGAGTCTTTAGGCATGGACGAAGGCGAAGTCTTCAACATGTACCGTGAAGTTCCATCTGTTGCACGTAAAGCAGCTTGGGGCTTGAAATATACTCAATCTTTAACTGATCCTAATTTCCACACAGGCACACCTGAAAACGACCAGCGTTTACTTCGTAACTTGATCGCATTCTACTGTGTACTTGAAGGGATCTTCTTCTACTGTGGCTTTACTCAAATTTTGAGTATGGGTCGTCGTAACAAGATGAACGGTGTTGCTGAGCAATTCCAATACATCTTGCGTGATGAATCTATGCACTTGAACTTTGGTATCGACATGATTAACCAAATCAAGATTGAGAACCCTCACCTTTGGACTGCTGAGTTCCAACAAGAAGTGGTTCAAATGATTGTTGAAGGTACGATGCTTGAAATCGAATATGCACGTGACACGATGCCACGCGGTGTATTGGGTATGAATGCAAGCATGATGGAAGAATATTTGAAATTCATCTGTAACCGCCGTTTATCTCAGTTAGGTTTACCAGAGCAATTTGCGGGTGTAACTAACCCATTTGCGTGGATGTCTGAGATGATGGACTTACGTAAAGAGAAGAACTTCTTCGAAACTCGCGTAACTGACTACCAAACTGGTGGTGCGTTAAGCTGGTAAGTTTAAGCATTCTTCCTCAAAGTAATTTGAGGCTATAAAAAATCCGACTATATGTCGGA
>NZ_GG753600.1:1371450-1374415 GCF_000163635.1 Acinetobacter sp. SH024
ACTATATGTCGGATTTTTTATATTTATTTAAGATAACTATTAGTATGAATTGCAGTAGATTAAATTATAAGAGACACATTATGAATATAAGATATTTAATAATTTCTAGCGTCATAAGTTTATCGACTTTAAGTACTATATGTTGCTCAAAACCACTTTCACAACTAAATAATACTCAAAGTGAATCAAGTGAAATATATGAGCAAGGCGGGAAATACTTCTTAGGTAAAGAAGTACCTAAGGATTATTCAAAAGCTTTTTCATATTTTAAAAAGGCAGCCGAAAAAGGACTGCCCATTGCACAAAATGATTTAGCAGGAATGTACCTTAAGGGAATCGGGACGCAAAAAAGTGAAGAAAAAGCTTACTATTGGTATCAGAAAGCTGCGAAAAATGACTTTCCGGAGGCCCAATACAATATGGGGCTCATGTATGATAATGGCTATTATGTAAGCAAAAACAGATCTAAAGCCTTAGAGTTTTACAAATTAGCTGCTCACCAAGGTTATGCTAAAGCTCAATATAATTTGGCAAATGCTTATCTTTCGGGAAATGGCGTACAAAAAGATATTAATTTAGCTTTAGAGTTATATAAAAAAGCTGCGGATCAAAATCTTTCAGAAGCTCAATATAACTTAGCAAATATTATTCAGATGGTAGCTTAGTTAAACAAGATAATAAAAAAGCTCTGGAGCTATACACACAAGTAGCTGAGAAAGGTATACCTGAGGCTCAGAACAATCTAGCTTATATGTATGCTAATGTTTACTCAGATTATGAAAATGCAAAGTTTTGGTTCAAAAAAGCTGCTGATAATGGATATGAACCCGCAAAAGAGGCTTTAGACCAGTTTCAGTAATCCACAATATAATACTTAGATCACAAGGGTTGCTAATAGCAGCCCTTTTTCATATCTATCTCTCAACTCAAAATAAAGGTAAAACCATTTTTAAATAAAATTAGATTTCTTTCTTATACTTAATTAGTTTTAAAAGTAATATTAAAACAACTATCACTAACCAGATTAAAATTAAATACCTCATCAATAAGGTGGGGAACATAACCCAATTCCACCAAGAAGCAATTTTTTCTTCACTTGTTGAAAAATTAATTACACCCCCTTTTTCATCTTCAAAACGAATTCTAGTGACTACAATATATTTATTTTTAAAAAACAATGATGAATTAGGAAAAAAACCTCCCTCAACTTTAAGTAGTTTTCTAGGCTTATATAATTCACAAAATGAACCATTCTCATTTCTAAAATATGCGCAATTAATAATATTTTTTTTATTATTATCTTTTATTATCAACGATGTCATGCGTCCATGTTTGATATGAAATTCAGGCTCATAAACAACAAAACTCTCTTTTCTAGGAGTAAAAATTATACTGGGGTTAAGAGTACAAAGCAGTACAATCACACACAAACTTAAGGAAAGGACAAGAACAAAATTTTTATAAATGTACGAATATAATGAAAAAAATGGATCAATCACTTCCCTAGAGATCCACATTTTAAGTTTGTAAATCACAACTACCCCCTATAAAACAATAGTAAAAAAGCCAGAAGCTAATAAAACATCTGTACTAAAAGTACTGACACATACAAGAAAATTTACAATCCATATTCTTTCTTGTTTTACATAATTTTTTAATAGTTTTGCTAAGGTAAATAGCAAAAAAATACAAGAATATGTGTTGTGATAAAAATTAGCTTTTATTCTAATTTTGAATTCAAAAAGAAATTTTAAGTTAAACCGAGTTATATCTCACTCAAGTTATACAGAGTAATTTTAGTCAAAATAATTGGCGGGAGCTATCAAATCTAATCATAAAAAAGCCGATTTTTGTCAAAATCTGAATTTTGATTTTTTTGTAGTAGATAAAAATTCTTAATACTCTAATTTTAAAATCTTTTTAAATATGGTTTCAGATAACGCCCATTATGTTAAATGGACTATCTGAAAAATTATAGGTATGATGAACTCTAATTCTTAGGATGAAAATAAATGATTAGAGATGAAACACTTAGAGTTGAAAAAACAGATCTAGATTTTTCATTTTTTAAAAATGAAAAGCCTTTGATTTTAGATAGAGATATTAGTGTACTTATACTCCCTAGTTTTACTCAAAAAGATGCTTTTCATAATGGAACTATTGAAATTTTCTCTTATTTACAAGAAAAAATAAGCCCTGAAGAAGTTGAGTTATTTTCAACTGATGAAGACTATAAAGAGTTAGCGTTGCATTCTAGAGCTCATTGGTTGGGAGTATTTCTAGTAACGAGCTTAGCTACTCCAATATTCACAAATGTTATCAGTGATTATATTTCTAACGAGTTACAAGCAAAAAATGGTGATGAGGTAGATTTCAGTATAATTATTGAGAAAAAAAGTGAAAAAAATATCATCGTCTCATATCGAGGAGATGTGGAAAAAGTTAATGATGTTTTAAATACTGTTAAGGAGTTGAGTGAAGATGGAAAAAGAAATGAACCTGAACGATGTATTGAATCAGCTCCTGTTAAGTAAAGATTTAATAGATTTAGAGTTATATGATAAGGCATTAGATCAAATTAATGATCATCTATTACTGAATCAGAAAGAAAATAGAGAAGAAGTATCTAACTTTTTATGGAAACTCAAAACTATATTTCAAATTAAAAAAGGATATATACAGACCTTTTCTTTAATAAAGAATAAAGAAGGCAGAGTAAAACTTGAAGTGCGACATAAACCACCTAATTAATTTAAAGGGTTTATGGAGTATATAAAATTGTCATACCATCATCTTAACTTTGAAGATCGTACTGCATTAATGCTTGAGTCAAGAAAAGAAGGCTTTTCAGCCAGAAAATTTGCTGAACTCATTAAAAGACATCCTAGTACGATCTATCGTGAGCTTAAAAGAAATAGCATCAATGACGTTTATCAAGCTCGATATGCTTCTGATAACACCTTCG
>NZ_GG753600.1:1375408-1447123 GCF_000163635.1 Acinetobacter sp. SH024
GGCATAGATGTATATTTCTGTGACCCACATTCACCTTGGCAAAAAGGCACATGCGAAAATATGAATGGTTTAATTAGGCAATATTTACCTAAAGGGATTGATTTAAATCAGGCAGATCAGCATTATTTAAATCAAGTTGCCATGTCACTGAATACTCGTCCTAGAAAGGCGTTAGATTGGCTTACACCATTAGAGAAATTTGCTCAGCTTGTTGATTATCATATGGCTTTTGAAACTGTCGCACCTCATGTTTGAATTCGCCGAATAAAGAATACTTAGATGCTTGGGCCTTATTAGCTGAATTGGAAACAGATATAGTTTTTTTAGAAAAAAATATTGACGATAACTTTTCTAAAATATATAAAGTTTTCTTTTATAAAAAAATGATAGAAAATTGGCAATCCTTATTTCCGTATAAAATATTTTTCAGTATGGGGTTTACTGTAAAATATTATTTATGCTCAATTTGTTCGGAAGTAGTAAAGCCACGGAATAGGTGTAAGCATAAAAAAGGTATGCTTTATAATGGAGAGCTATGTTTCCATATTGGGGGGGAAATTGAGGAAATTAAAGAAATCTCTATTGTAAAAACACCAATGCAGAAAATTTGTATACCACATATAGATTATGACTATTCTATTGTAGATTATGTTTCTGAAAGGCTTCAGCACCCTTTTGATGGATGGGAACCTTTTAAATCGAAAATAACGTTGAATAGATCTGAATTTAACCACCTTAGTGAGGGAGCTATATGTCCGTGTCAAGAAGAAATGGTTTTATTCAAAGACTGTTGTTTTAATAAGGATAAAATTGAAATTCCTCATCTCGATATAATTTTTGAGAAAAATTTTTCTCCAGAATTGGAAAATGAAATTATTAAAATCGGAAGTAAAGTCTTAACAGGGACTATCTAGTTGTAAGTATTTCTAAAATTAACATAATACGCCTTATGCGAAATTTAATTTTTTATCTGATATAAATCATAGTTTTATTTTTTAACAAAAGCCCAACTCATAGTACTTGGGCTTTTTTAATGATTTGTCATCTTTCAGGATTACTTATTGATCAACTCCCCCCAATTTCATGTAATCTCTCTTAGTCTAAAGCTGATCAATATCTAATCTAAATCCTTCATATATCGTAAGAGTTACTAAACTTTTGAATTACTGAAATAGAAAATGACAACTTATGTGTCACATGACAAACAGAAACCATGGCTTATGTCCGCTAGCTCAAATCCAAATACCCAAACACAGCCCTTTCAACTCGCTGCTGCAAATCATTTAAATTACTTTCCCCTGCTATACCTGCCGCGTTAATCATTCCTTTACTTAAGGCAATTACATCTTGTGCGGCTATCTGTGCATGTGAAATATCAGAACGTATAAACAGATCAGAAATTATGGTTTCAAGCTCGTGTTGATGCTCACTTTCCTCAATGTCTTTTCCAATGAGTTCAGAAGCAAATTCTAGAGTTCGTGCCAATTGCGGACGGCTCAATTGATGTTGCACAGCAGTTTGGATGATGAGTTTTAGTTTATCTTTTAAGTCTGCGGCATCGTGTTGCTGTATGGCTTCAACAATATGGGTTGAAAGCTTGGCGCGCTCACGTCGAATTAACTCAACGATTAAAGCATCTTTAGATGGAAAGTACTGATATAGGCTACCAATGCTTACACCAGCAAGTTCAGCCACAGCATTTGTGTTAAATCCAGCAAAGCCTAAAGACTCCAAAATGCGAGCAGCCGCCTCTAAAATAGCTTCAAATGTAGCCACTGAGCGTGCTTGACGCGGGCGTTTTCGTGGGTCTGGGAGGGTTTCTGACATGAGCCGAAATGCGAGTATTTAATGTGAGTAATCACTCATATACTGACTGAGTCATATTGATATGACAAGCAAATGCTGTCTTTTCAGTTGAGCTACAACTCGCCTCAGTCATGGAGTGGTTATGTCTAGAACCTATACTTTTTTTATTCATTTAAGAGCCTTGCCCGCTTGGTTGGTTTTAGCTCGTGAAAAGCGGGCTGAGTTTAATACACAAAAGCTTGAACCTATTTTTGAGAAGTACCCGACTGTAAAGGTTCGGTGGTATGACGTTGAAGCGTTTAGCACTAAAGCCAGTGATATTGCTGTGTTTGAGACGACATCTTTGCAAGATTATTATTTTGTGATTGATGCAATTCGAGCCTCTGAATTTTGTACAGTGCCCTACTTTGAGTTTGTAGAGATTATTCCAGCAATTGAAGATGAATATGTGGAGTATAAAAGTTCTTTATAAACTCTATTAGTCTAATTAATTAAAAACAGATATTACATATCAATTTCAAACAATTACAATAAATTTTTAAAATTTGTAAGAACATATAAAATTAAATCTACTAAAAATAAAAAAATATTCAAAAAAACAACACCATTACCACTTCAGGGTCATGGTGTTATTACAAATAATCTATTTTACTTAAACCAATTTAAAATCCATGTTTTAATATTATTGAAAGTACTAACAATAGAATCCCAAGCACCTTTTATCCATACAATAATATCTGAAACAATTTTAACAATATAATCAACCAACCTAGTAAATAAATCATTGATTAAATCACTAATTTTTTGTGCTGCAACGATGATAAGGTTTTGAGCTACAGGAAAAGTATTACCAATCTTTTCTGCTTCTGCAAAAATCTTCTCAATATTATCATTTGCTTTCTTCTTAGCATCCTCTTTAATTTTATTCAGTTTATCTTTAAATTTTGATTGTGAACTATCAGAATTACCACTGTCTTTCAGCTCTTTAGCAGATTTTTTTAATTCTTCTTCGATAGTTGAAGCAGTATTTGTAGACAAATCCTTTGCTTGATTTTGTAAATCATTCAATTTACTTTGAACAGAATTATCTGCTAATTCACTATCATCAGCGACCAGATACTTATTCGTTGCCTCCATTAAACCTAAAGAATCTTCAACCAAATTAGGATAATATGGTATTGCCACACCATTATTAATATTATTTTGGTAGTGCTCTTTCATTTCACTTAGAACATTAACGAAGTTTGTCATATATTATTCCTATAATACTTTTAATAATTAGTAAGATATTTATTATGATTAGATTTTTTAAACTTTATCATTATGATTAGTATAAAATAATTCTCATCACAATATAAAATAGATTAACATAGCAAATCTATAATTAAATATCTCACTCCACACTAATTACAAATAAAAAACAATAAAATTATTATCAAATTAAAATTAAAAATTATTTAAAAAAATCACAAAAGCGCTTAAAAAAAATACATTTTAATTAATTATTTTAAATATTAAAATAATCTAAATAATATTGTTAGCAGAAGTATTTCATAAATGTTTTAATGCGAACTGTCACCTCTAAAATATCCTCAAATTATACCCTGAACCTATACTTTTTTTATTCATTTAAGAGCTTTTCCTGCTTGGTTGGCTTTAGCTCGTGAAAAGCGGGCTGAGTTTAGTGCACAGAAACTTGAACCTATTTTTGATATGTACCCGACTGTAAAAGTTCGGTGGTATGACGTTGAAGCGTTTAGCACTAAAGCCAGTGATATTGCTGTGTTTGAGACGACATCTTTGCAAGATTATTATTTTGTGATTGATGCGATTCGAGACTCTGCATTTTGTACAGTGCCCTACTTTGAGTTTGTAGAGATTATTCCTGCAATTGAAGATGGGTATGTGGAGTATGGAAGTTCTTTATAAAAGTTTTGGTTCCACTTAATCAGGTCTTAGGCTGTTCTAAGTACATAGCCAAGCTACTGATTTTTATATATGATTAAAAAAATTCAATTCTTTTTTCATATATGAATACTAAAAAGAAAGGCGACGCTTTTGAAAATTTTGTTTTTGATTATTTCTCGATCCTACTCAGAAAGGGTTACTTAGGCATTAACCCTAATCAAGCTAAAATTTACAAACAGAAAAAGTACTATTCAAAGGATAGAGAGGGCTACATTATCTTTGATGTAGCTATTGAAGTTTCCTTCTTTGAACAAGAAGATCCATTTCTAGTTATTCTTATTGAATGTAAAGATTATGGTAAAAAAGTACCTGTTGATGATATTGAGGAATTTTCAACCAAAGTTAGTCAAGTCGGAAAGCATAATACTAAGGCTATCTGCATTACTAAAAATGGCTTCCAAAAAGGAGCATTAAAAATTGCAAAAAATAGAAATATAGGACTATGGAAAATCACCACTAATGATAATCATGAAGTTATCTTTAATAGAACAATTAATAGAATAAAGAATAATGATGAAATCATAAGTAATGCACTCACTTCAGAAAATTTCCAAGATATTTCTGCTACGAATATCTTTATTCAAACACCCCTACGCTTTACAAGCATTCCAAAAGATTTAATTTATGATTTCCTTTCTTTGCAGAAAGATGTATCTCCAAAAGAATTCTTCACACAACACCGTGTAAATTCATACTCTAAAACTATCCCTTATAAATCTAAAAAAGAGTTAAGCATCCTTGCAGAAAACTTATTTGATAAATTTTATAAAAACGATGAGATAGATTTAAATGAAATAATAAATACTCTAGGTTATAAACTTATTGAGATTGATACTCCCGAACACCCCAATATTATTGGTAAGCTAGAAACTAAATTAAAAACTATTACTATTTTGGGAACTACCTTCTTTTCTCAACATCAGATTAATTTTGCAAAAGCACATGAAATAGCACATATTTTTCTTAACCATAGCAAATATATAATTTCAGAGAACTTTTCACCAGCTATGGAATCTCACTCTGTAGATATAGAAATTACCCAAAATATTGATCGACTAGAATTTCAAGCAAATTATTTTGCAGGTTGCTTACTACTGCCTGAAAATCGGTTAAAAGCAACTTTAAACTATTATTTACAACATTATGGCATCAGAAATAGAGGATTCTCACCACTCTACATTGACTCACAACCATGTAACTTTGAAAATTATAGAAGAATCATTTTACCTTTGACTGAAATTTTTAACGTTTCCCAAGAAACAATGAAAATTAGACTAACAGAATTAGGTTTAGCTCAATTTGCTTTTCAACCTACTTCTACCAATAAGGTAAAGAAGTCATATATAGATCGGTTCTAAGCCCTCCCCCAAAACCTCTCCAACACCACATCCCGTTCATTCAAACTGTTAGAGCTTAAAACTTGTAACATCAAGCCATCAATTAAGTTTAAAACCATGTTGGCATCGGGTTTGAGTTTGTTGGTTTCTAAACTAAAGACCAAATCAAAAATTTCTTTTAGTAGCCATTTTCGATATTCAACTGCCATGCGGTAAGCCCGTGGATAAAGCAGTTTTAATTCAAAAATAGCTTTAAACAAAAGATGGTAAAGGCTATTTACATCGACATGTAAACGAACAATTTCTTTAAGTTTATCGGCTGCGGTTGGGTAGCGATGTGAGTAGACAATTGCCAGAACTTCTTCTTTAAGTCGGCTTTTTTGAAAGATTAGGCACATTTCAACAAGCCGTTCTTTTGAGTGAAAGTAGTTATAAAACGTGGCTTTTTGAATTTTGGATTTTTTGATAATCAGGTCTACGCCTGCATTATGGAATCCATGCGTGGTAAAGAGTTGGATGGCAGTTTGAACAACCTGTAATTTTTTGGAAGATCTTTCTAAAGTTGGCATCGTTTTACCTTTATAAATTCTTGTTGTTTCTAAATGAGATAAAAAGCCTGTGCCCTTTCTGGGAGAAAAAAAGGCACAGCAAAGCCGTAAGACGGTGCTTGGCACATCTCAAGTTTTGTTGTTGCTAAGTTTTAAGTAAAAATGACTTAAAGCCTGAAAACCTTATGGCGTTCAAGCTGCTGTAAATTTTTAAGCTGTGTCGTTATAGCTTTTGGCACTGAGGGCCAAAAAATGATGGATGTGCATAGCCAACTCCTGATTTTGGGAGTTCTGCCAAAGCATTCATTTGGAATTATGGTGGCAGAACGAAAGAGGGTTAGCAGACTGGCTTCGAGAACCCAGCACACCCGAAGGTGTCCCCCTTCCGTCCTACCGCTACAAAAAGGGAGACGAGTGGGTCTACATCAAAAAAATGAATTTTTTCAATGTCCTCAAAGAACGGTCTGCTAAAACCGACTGGCAATGTGGCCAGCACGCAAAGCATAATCTGAGAGTTTAGAAGTGTCAATGTAGCTTTTAGGACAAATGATTAAATATCTTATTGTTTTTCATTAGATTAACTTAATTATTATTTTAGATATTATATTTAATTGTATTTATTCATTTTTTAAAAAGAGTCAGATACGGTAAGCTAAACCTCATAAATTTTACTTTTTGATTTTGAATATTTTTTAGAACTTTACGAGAACATAAATGATAAGACTATCTTCAAAGTCCATTTTAATATTAACAACTGGGTGTTTATTGAATGGTTGTAGCCAAGGCCCTCTTCCATTAGAGGTTACACTACATCAAGATTATGTATGTGCCTTTACCAATAAACCTCCAAAAACCACTTATCCTGTTGATAATAGTTTTTTGATTTATATGGGGAAAATCGACAATAGAAACGCATATTCAAGTTCTTATGAGAAGTTTTACCCAAGCGGTCCGTTACCAATAGAAGAAAAGGATTGTGTAAAAATTCCTTTAAAAGAATTTGAAAAGAATGTGGTTTATGACATTACTTTGGATACATACAAAACTTTCGATACACGTATTTGTGTAGTAGAACATAACAATAAGCTAGAAATTCGAGAGCCTGAACCCGGTGAAACAACTTGTAAATAGGCTTGTTCCTAGGTCCTCATTTCATCCTTTCAGAAACAACAAAACAGGTGGGATTAGACAATCTCGGTCTGCCCCACTTGGTGATAAGCACGGTTAAAATAAACCAAACTTTGGTCATGTTGGCTTTGTTTAATCGCTACAATCGGACATATAAAAATTGTGTGTGTACCGACTTGTTGAATTTGCTCAATCTCACAATCGAAACTTACCAAAGCATCATCTAACACAGGTGAACCCGTTTCTAACTCAATCCATGCGCCATGTTTAAAGCGCTCTTCTGGTGTGAGTTTAGATGAAAATGCTTTTGAAATATGTTCGTGATGCGCGCCTAAAACATTCACAGTTAAGATTTTGTTATCTAGGAAATGTGCATGCGAACTCGCAGATTGGTTCATACACACCAATAATGTCGGCGGTGTGTCAGTCACACTACAAACAGCAGAGGCAGTAAATCCAAAACGGCCAGACATGCCTGCCGTGGTCACAACACTAACTGCACTTGTGAGTAAAGACATTGCATTTCTAAAGTCTGTTGCTTGAACCATGACATTATTCCTAAATTGAACCGTACCTTGTCCTGTGTGTTTGCTATACCGCCCAACTCCATCAGGAAGGTACTATCGACATGCGATCTGATTAGAGCGACATGTAGTAAGTAAAATGAGGGTTACTTGTTTGATTATCAACTGCCATCAAAAAAGTAACCCTTTATACCACTTATTGGTAAATATTAAGCAGTAAGATCATAACCAGTCAGTTCTCGGCGAACGATTTCTGCACCTGCACTTAAAGCATTTAACTTGCCACGTGCCACTTCACGAGAAAGAGGTGCCATGCCGCAGTTTGTGCAAGGGTAAAGCTTGTCAGCATCTACAAACTGAAGCGCTTTACGTAGTGTGTTAGCCACTTCTTCTGGTGTTTCAATCTGGTTAGATGCAACATCAATTGCGCCGACCATGACTTTTTTACCGCGAATGAGTTCGAGTAAATCGATAGGCACATGTGAGTTGTGACATTCTAACGAGATGATATCAATGTTAGACGTTTGAAGTTTCGGGAAAGCTTCTTCGTATTGACGCCATTCAGAACCAAGTGTCTTTTTCCAGTCAGTGTTGGCTTTAATGCCGTAACCGTAGCAAATGTGGACCGCAGTTTCACATTTTAGACCTTCAATTGCACGCTCTAAAGTCGCGATGCCCCAGTCATTTACTTCGTCAAAGAATACGTTAAATGCAGGTTCGTCAAACTGAATGATGTCTACACCAGCAGCTTCTAACTCACGTGCTTCTTGGTTCAAGATTTTGGCAAATTCCCAAGCCAGTTTTTCACGGCTCTTGTAGTGGCCATCGTAAAGCGTATCAATCATGGTCATTGGGCCAGGTAATGCCCACTTAATTGGTTGATCGGTTTGCTGACGTAAAAATTTTGCATCTTCAACAAACACAGGCTTTTGACGAGACACCGCACCTACCACAGACGGTACGCTTGCATCGTAACGATCACGAATACGAACGGTTTCGCGCTTCTCAAAATCTACGCCATTTAAGTGTTCAATAAACGTGGTCACAAAGTGTTGGCGGGTTTGTTCGCCATCGCTCACAATATCGATGCCAGCAAGTTGTTGTTCGTGCAACGCCAAACGTAACGCGTCTTTTTTACCTTCGGCTAAGCCTTCGTTTTCAAGTTTCCAAGGCGACCAAAGCTTTTCAGGTTCTGCAAGCCAAGACGGTTTTGGTAAGCTGCCAGCAGTTGAAGTCGGTAATAATTTTTTCATGATCAATGACCCGTATATTGATTAATTAGGAGCGTAATTAGCAGACCACTGCTCAAGAATCGCTTGGTATGGTTTGATAAATTGCTCTTCAACAAACTTCCCCTGCTCAATAGCCAAACGGCTACGTTCTTCACGGTCATACACAATTCGAGTAAGTGAATAATCTTCGTGCTTCAAGCTTGGTTGATAAGATTTTCCAGCCACTGAATTTGCGTTATAAATTTCAGGACGGTAAATCTTTTGGAATGTTTCCATCGTACTAATGGTACTAATCAACTCAAGGTTGGTGTAATCACTCAACAAATCGCCTGTAAAATAGAACGCTAACGGCGCAACGCTATTTGGCGGCATAAAGTAGCGAACTTTTAAGCCCATTTTTTGGAAATATTCATCAGTGAGTGAATAGTCTTCTTGCTTGTATTCAACACCTAAAACTGGATGTTCGTTTTCAGTACGGTGATACTCTTTAGTCGTCGAAACGCTTAAGCAAATCACAGGCGCCTTTTTAAAGTTGGCTTTATAAGTCTCAGAGTTAATAAAGCTCTTAAACAAGTTACCGTGCAACTCACCAAACTTTTCTGGCGTGCTAAACGTAGACTTGTTCTTGTTGTGATCTAACAACAGCACACTAAAGTCATAGTCACGTACATAAGACGAGAAGTTGTTGCCCACAATACCTTCGATGCGTTCATTGGTTTTCTTATCAACAATATTGGTTTTCAATATTTCGATTAAAGGAAGCCCGCTGGTACGATTTTCGGCATCAATATTCATTTCAACTGAAATGATTTCAAGTTCAACGCCATAGCGGTCGCCTTTAGGGTTGTCCCAATGAGCTAAGGCATTGAAACGATTGTCGATCATCTGCAATGTATTGCGCAAATTTTCTTCGCGGCTCATCCCTCTTGCCAAGTTAGCAAAGTTGGTTGTAATACGTGTATTGTCTGCTGGACGATAGTTCTCATCGAAACAAATACTCTTAATCGTAAATGTAAATTCTTTACTCATTGTGATCAGTACCCTAATTTCTGAGATAAAACCTAAATAAAAACTTTTTGCTCTTTTTAAACTTTCCAGACTTGTCAGATTTGTGCCTTATGGTCTTATCAAAGTGAATTACTGGAGCGCTTCAGAGCATGAATAGATTTATACCGCAATCAGAACATGAATAAAAATGATTTAGTCTCATTATAAACTGAGTGAAATTCATGTTTAGGGTTTAACAAATAAGTATGAAGTTAAATATTTTTCATCTTAGGAAATTTTAGACAGCAGAAATTCAATATACAGCGCTCACACGGCACCTTAATTATTTTAAATATTCATTATTTTTTCAAATACTTATAAACAATTAATTAAGTTAAAAAGAATCAAACTAAAGTAATGTGTGCTGACTCTCATTCATCTCTGCTTTTAGCCATTCTAAAAATATGGTTTTACGTGAATCTTCCTCAAAAGCGCTATGAGAAAGTAAAAAATAGGCTGAATTATCTTGCACAACAGGTGAAATTCTTTTCAGTAAGTTCCATTCAAGCTCTTTTTCAATCATGTAAATTGAGATCACAGTTGCGCCAAGTCCTGCCAAACAACCTTCTAAACATAGATAAAAATGTTCGAGTTCAACTTTGGTGTAGCCTTTCAAATTTTGCTTTAACTCAGCAATGCGACTCATGCTTTTGAAAAAATTCGGTCTAGAGGTCGAAATGAGTAAGTCGTTTGTTTCCGATGGCTTGATTGCTTGAACTAGAGCGATATATTCATCAGCAATCTTTTCGCTATAAATATGCTCTCCCCAATCAAAGTCATTTCTGCGAATTGCGATATCAATATTATCTTTTTCAAAATCGACCACGCCACCTGCGGTAAGTAACACAACCTCAAAATCATGACCGAGCTTTTTAAATTTTGATAACCGAGGAATGAGCCATTTCATGGAAAGCGTCGGTTCACACGACAAGACCAGTTGCTTGTTGTGAGTTTTAGGCTGGCTGAGTTCTATTAAACATTCATCGAGTTGACCAAAAACTTGATGGCAACAACTCAATAAAATTTCGCCCTGCTCGGTCATCACAAGTGTTTTATTTTTACGATCGAATAAAGTCGTATTTAAAGCTTCTTCCAAATTATAAATCTGTTTACTGACCGCACTTTGCGTCACAAATAATTTCTTTGCAGCTAAAGTCACACTGCCATACTTCGCCACAAAATAGAAAAATTTTAGTGAATTCAGCGATATTCTTTCAATCATTCCAAAAACTCATAGATATATAGTCGTTTTTATCGATTTTTATTTTTAGATTTCTGTTCAAAATAAAAATCATCTTTATTAAACCCCATTTTAGATGATGAAAAACATATTGAATATCGATATCTATCTTCACAGGCGTATAGATAGAGCTTATTACGTGGAAAAAATAACTGCTTTAAGCAAAACAGTTCACCTCTCAAATACATTCCAAAAAGTACAGATGAATTACCTCGTTTTCAGTGAGAGTGCAAGATAATGGCAGAGTTTATTGCGGTTATTCTTATTACGATTTTGGCGGTGGTTAGCCCCGGCGCTGACTTCGCGATTGTGACTAAAAACAGTTATCTGTACGGTAGAAAAATAGGTGTGTTCACTTCACTGGGAATATCACTTGGCGTGTTGGTGCATGTGACCTACACATTAGTTGCCGTTGCCTTTGTAATGACTTATACGCCGCAAATTTTGAATATTGTTAAGTACATTGGTGCACTTTACCTGATCTATATTGGCTATAAAACCTTTACGCAAAAACCTGTTTTAGACGCTGTTGCTTTAAACGCTATAGGCAGTTTTCAAGCCATAAAATACGGCTTTTTTACCAATGCCCTCAACCCTAAAACCACACTATTTGTAATTAGTACCTATACGCAAATTGTGAGTTTAACTACACCTGAAAGCGTTCTTATAGCTTATGGCCTTTTTATGTCTTTTGCCCATTTTGTATGGTTCTCACTAGTAGCTGTGCTGTTTTCATCCATGCTATTGAGGCAAAAAATGTTAGCCAAGCAGGTGCAAATTAATAAGGTGATTGGTTCAATTTTATGTGTCTTAGGCGTGATTTTACTTTTTACTAAGTTTCAGTAGAGCCGTTTAATTTTTAAGAAACTCTATAGTGAAATTATGGTTAATGGACTGAGTGCTTCGTACAGAACTCAGTCCATTTGAGTGAGATAAAAAGCTATGTTTTAACTTTTTGATTCTGATAAATCATTTACGTTCCAACGGTTTGCTCTTTTAAAGGTTCCGACATCGTTAAACCGCACTCCCATATCACGCATGACTTTATGGGCAACTGGTGCCGTCATTTGGCGAATGTAGAATGGTTCTTTCACCACAAAATGATGGATAGCATGTGTTGAACCAAAGTTAAAGCAAAACAATTGGAACGGTATCATCCACCACGGCGTTAATACTTGAGTTTGTTGAATGACATTACCCAATTCAACATCACCGTAGTAATGCATATTGCTAGTCACAAAGTGCAAGCAGAAGGTACGCAGCACATTCGGCGCAACCCAAACAACAGTCAAAATATTAACTACATGCATGATATTTAAAGTGGTAGCTGACCAAGCAATTGGTGCATCCGCCCAACCTGCAACAGCATCAACTGTATGAAAACCTAAAAAGATATACCACAGCGACCAGTGAATAATCCCTAGCGGAAAATAAGCCATAAATGCACGTTTAAAAATGACTTTTCTAACCGTCCAATTGCTTGCAGAAATAATACGGAACAAGACAGCCAAGCCGTTATCACCAATCGCGATGAGTCGACGTATGCTCCACTGCTCTCCATTGGTTAAAGCTCTTTCTTCTAAATCAACTTCGGTGCCTGAGTTTTTATGATGGTTAAAATGCAGCTCACGACGTTTCCACGGGTTAATGGTACTTGGTCGAGCTAACCAGACTAAGCCCATCATTAAATGATGTGCCCATGGTTTCTTTCTAAAATACATCCAGTGAATCAGGTCATGCTCTAACTCATGGGTGAGCGATGCAAAAAAAGCAATAATTGGAATTGCAAACCAAGCTGAAAGTTGATGATTTATATAGAGCACGGCAGTCGCTATCATGCTGACCAAAGATATAAATAGAATCATCGCCCCAATGGCATTTTGATGGTTCAAAATAGGATGGCATTTGCGTAAAGCCACGCCTTCTGCTGTTACTACTTTTTTAATATGTTCGGTTTTTTCGCTATCGGTCATTCCGGCAGGATTTTTATAAATATAGGTCATCCGTTATTCCTCAGTTTTTCATGCCCCTACTTTATTTAGATCACCCTAAGTGTGCTTAGCTCGAAACGCCAATTTATTGGCTATGGATGCCAAAATAAAAAGATTCAAAATAAACAAAAGATTTTTTAGTTTTGAATCTTTTATACTGTTCACAGGAATATGAGTCACAAGTTATAGGACATAACATGCCACAGACAGCAACGGCACTGGCTAGCTGGGTAAAAGCGATTCAAAAAGCGCTTGAAAAAGCCGGTGTTGATAGTCAGCCTTTATTAGAAAAAGCAGGTTTAGATATTCAGGCTCTGAGTAATCCTGATGCACGATATTCATTAAAACAAACAGCAAATTTATGGAAATTAGCAGTTCATAAAACTCAAGATTCATGTTTTGGCCTTAAAGTTGCCAGCCAAGTCAATCAAAATACTTTTCATGTGTTAGGGCATTCACTGATTACCAGCACCACCCTAAAAGAGATGTTTCTAAGAATTATTCGTTATTTTCGTGTGGTTACAGATATTCCAGAGCTAGAGTTTTATGGGCAAGGAAATAGCCATTATTTCGTTATTCATGTTCCCGACGAAGTTCAGCCCGAATCAATAGATGCATTTATTTCCGTTTTTATTCGTTCAAGTCGTGCTTTACAAGGCTCTGTTTTTTCGCCATTACGCATTGAACTTAGACGTTCAGAACCTGAAGATTTAGAAACTTTTCAGAGTATTTTAAAAGCTCCGATTGTTTTTAATGCACCCAAAGATATGATTGTGTTTGATACAGCAACCATAGAACAACCACTAGAAGGTGCAAATCCTACTCTTACCCAAGAATATGATGAAATTATTAATCGTTATCTGGCACGGTTCGATAAAGAAAATATACTGGCACGTGTGAAAGTAAAATTAATCGAAAAATTATCTACAGGTGATTTTCAACAACAAGACGTTGCGAAAAGTCTTGGCTTAAGCATACGGAGTCTGCAACGCAAACTTTCTGCCGAAAACACCTCTTATAGTGAATTACTGGATCAGACTAGGCATGAACTCGCCTTATCTTATATTAAAAACTCAAACCATAATATTACTGAGATTGCTTATATTCTTGGCTTTACCGATGTCAGTAGTTTTACCCGTGCGTTTCGCCGCTGGACCGATTTATCACCTATCCATTATCGAGAAAAATATTTGGCTTGCTCTTAACTTTTGAAAACTTAGATAAAAAAGATGCATGTGAGTGCATCTTTTTTATGAGTAACTTACTTTTTAGTAAGCAGTTCTAGCATCGAAACTGTAGTGACTTTAGCTCCCACTGGTAAAGCTTTTAAGTCAACAATGTAGTTTGGACTATGTGGAATATAAGGCACAGGTTTGCCTTGCTTGACTGCATTTGCAAACACAACTGGGTCTGCCACACCAATAAACATAAAGTTAAAAGGAATGTCTTTTTGGTCGCCTAACAAATGATGAACATCTTCTGATCCCATAACCGCGGGATACTCAGTTAGAACATGTTTATCGCCCAATAGTGCCTTTAAAGGCCCATTTAAACGTGCCGAAAATTCTTTATTATTAATTACTGGTGTGCTTGAACCTTTAAAAGTAAAGGTCGGCATTTGGTCTTTACCCATCCCCTGCATTTGGGCCGCACCTTCACTCATAGACTTAATGTTATTTAACATGGTTTCGCGTACTTTAGGATCAAACCAGCGCAAGTTCATTTTGACCAATGCTGTAGAAGGAATCACGTTATTCGAATTTCCAGCCTGAATTGAACCTATCGATAATACTGCCGCTTGTTGCGGATCAACTGCATTACCCATAATAGTTTGATATTGATTTACTGCATTGGCCGCCATGCTAATTGGGTTTTTGGTGAGCATTGGTAGTGAACCATGCCCACCCACACCTTTAAATAAAACATCAAGCTGATCGGTTCCCGCCATACGTGGCCCCGGTGCATTGATGACCACGCCCACAGGTGCAGGTGTGGTATGCACTGCAAAGAAATAATCAGGTTTTGGCAAGTTATATTTTGTCCATAAGCCATCGGTCACCATAGCTTTTGCACCTGTGATCGGCTCTTCTGCAGGTTGCGCGACTAAAATAATAGTTCCGCTCCATTCCTTTTTTAAAGCGACTAATGTTTTTGCCATGCTGAGCATCCATGTCACATGTGCATCATGACCGCACATATGTGCTACAGGTGTTTCAGTTCCATCATCAAGTTTTACACGCACTTTACTCGCGTATGGTAAACCAGTCGCTTCTTCAACAGTGTTGGCATCCATATCGGCACGGTACATGACTGTTGGCCCTTCACCATTTTTTAAAATGCCGACCACGCCTGTTTTGGCTATTCCCGTTTTAACGTCAAAACCTAGTGACTTAAGCTCTTTGGCAACAATTGCTGAAGTACGCGTTTCCATAAACCCAAGTTCAGGGTGTTCATGAATGTCTTTATAGACCTTGCTTAACCATTCTGTTTGCCTATCAATAATGGTTAACGCTTTTTGCGAAACCGCCGGCAAAGTTGTTGGACTTGCTTCAGCATGAAGGAGAGTTCCATAACCTGCAATGAAAGTCGACAAACCTAAAAATATACCGTTTTTGATCATTTTATTCATGTAATTAAAACCTTATAAATGACTGATTTAATTTTAAAATTTATATCCAATTTTTAAGCCATAGCTGACTGAGTGGTTATCCTTAAACTCACCTACATAATAGTCACTACCCGCCTGTGCGCCAAGCTGAGCTTTTGCATCGCCTAACCAAAAATATTTAATACCACCAGAAATAAAGTATTGCGATGTCGGGCTATATTGAGCACCCACGCCCAAGTTGTAATATCCCTTGCTTGGGCCACCCGTTGAGACTTTATCACCTGCTCCCGAGTCCCATCCAACCGACACAGAGCCTAACCATTTAGGTGAAAAGCGTTGTCCAACCCCCAAATTTAAAGACCATTGGTCGTCATAATAACGAACCAAATTAAAACCTTCTGGACGGCTTGGCGTTGATAGTACGCCAACAACTT
Organism: Acinetobacter sp. SH024; assembly: GCF_000163635.1. Lineage (NCBI taxonomy): Bacteria > Pseudomonadati > Pseudomonadota > Gammaproteobacteria > Moraxellales > Moraxellaceae > Acinetobacter > Acinetobacter sp. SH024. The sequence goes on from NZ_GG753600.1 coordinate 1,391,272, forward strand.
TTGAGATCTCACCAAAGCGATAAGGTTGCAAAGCAAGATCACTCCAATTTACCCAGCGTAAACCACCAAACAGTAACGTTCCCTGACGAAGTCCGGTCTGGAACTCTAAATTCACTGAATCAGGAGATTTAAATTTTGTTGTACCTGTATCTTCTTGTTCTGGCAAATTGGCAATAATCTGGTTTAAGTAAGCTTTCTTTTGTGGAGTCATCTGACCAATAGAAATCATGTAGTCTAGATGCTGATTAACTAAATCACGACCTTGTTGAGTGCTTAACATCTCAATGAGTGGGGCATTTTCAGTCGCGTTTAGTTTGTGAGTAATGGCTGAACGGTAGGTTAATGAGACTTTCACAGCTTTTTCTGGAATCTGGTAGGCAAGCCCTGCTAACCATCCCAAGTCACCTACAGTTTTGGTGTGAAAGTCATAGCCGTTGTAAAGACTAAATACATTACCCCTTAATTCAACCTGACTTTTAAAGGTTTGATAGACTGGCCCCGCATAAAGATTCCAGTTTTTTGTGGGTTGATATCCCAAAATAAAGCTTAAATTTTGTATATCAAATTCTGATTTTGCATTTCCTGTAGGAGCCTGACCAGAAGTAGCATTGGCAAGTCCTGCTGTTGTAATGCCGGGTAACATAACCGTGTCTTTTGGCGTTGCGACAAAGCCATTTAGGCCTGAATATTCTGTGTCGGCACCAAATGGTTGATCGTAAAGCAAGCCAAATGAATACTGCGGTGCTAACTGTAGTTTTAAAGCTGCGGTAGGTCGATAATCGGTGTTGGCTATATCTGAAATTGAATGATGTGACGGGTTTGTACCCGACTCTACACCACTTAAATCGGCATCTGTGATTCCTAAACTTGCTTCAAAATAGTTACCCGGTTGTAAAAATGCCGCTACAGACTGCCCTGTTTTATCAAATGCAGCCGCATGTAAGGTGCTTGTGCAAATTGAAGTTATTCCTAAGATCAATATTTTTTTATTCACAACAAAACTCATGGATCCATCCTGGATATTTTTTATTTTGATTCCTCACTTTATGTAGATTTGAATGCTTCTGCTTAGCTCCAAACGCCAATGATTTGATCGTAGATGCCATATTGAAAAGTTATGGTTTGTGTAGCGGTAAGCAGAACAAAATTTTTATATTAAAAAGGGTCTTACTTTTTAGATTTAAAAAACAATTGCAGACTGTATTGATAAAAAAAGCGTGTAGTGAGAATTACGAAAATTAATCTTGAGAGTTGAAAGGAAACGACGATGGGTACTGCGAGTCCAAGAGCTTTAGCCATCAGTGACATTTCTGCGATGCCTCCGGGTGAAAGGCCTAAAATCAAGATTTGTTTTTCTGTATGACTTAAATTAACCAGTAATAAAGCAACACTGATCGATAACGCTAAAGCCAGTAAATTGAATATCAGTGTGATTCCAATAAATTTTTTATTTTTCCTTAAAAAGCTAAATGGAAATTTGCTGCCTAATGACCAGCCAATACAGACTTGACCAAAGGCAGTAAACCATTCAGGCAATTTCATCTGAAGTATTCCACAAAATGACAATAACCCAATAATGGCAAGTGGCCCCAAAATCCAAGCATTCAAAAGATTAAAAAATTGAAAGACCTTACCCACAAACAGAGCCAGACAAAACAGCAACACAACCTGAAAAAAGCTAAATTGATCCGATACTGGTATCTTTAAACCAGTCCATTCGACATGAAAATAAAGCTCCATAAAAATTGGAACCAGCACAACCAAAATCACAATTCTCAAACTATGGGCAGCAACGACTTTATCGACTTGAGCTTGATATCGTTCTGCAATATTCACCATTTCACTGGCGCTACCAATCGCAGAAGAAAACCATGCAGTTGCCCAATCCAAGGCATTAACTCGATATTGCAATCCAGCCAGTAATGTACCCAACACAAGTGACCATGCCAAACCTATGAGGATAAAGCCCCAATATGCTGCCACTGCCTGTACCAAAGCTGGTGAAAAGTATAGGCCTAAAGCCATACCAATAATGACCTGCCCTATGCGTCGCCACTGGGGATCACAGGCAAGTGAATGACCAACACTACCGAACAATAAAGCCGTCAATAAAGGTCCAAGCAACCAAGGCAAGGGAATATGCAAATATTTGGCAATTAAAGCTCCGACCAGAGCAATTGCTAATCCTTTGAGATTTGAGCTTATTTTTTCCATAATTCAGAGCAATAATAGCCAACCAATGCTGACTATTATTGCTGTCCTATTAAGCTTGTTGCTTTTTGATAAACAAGTATTTACGAGCGATTGGCAAGATCAATAATAATCCTGACATGATCCAAAGTCCTATACTAATGTTACTGCTCCATAAGACATCAAGTTCCCCTTGAGAAATTGAAAGTGCACGGCGCAGATTCGATTCCATTAATTCGCCAAGTACAAAACCAAGAATCAGTGGAGCTAAGGGAAAATCAAATTTTCTGAGAATATATCCACATACACCTAAGCCCATACATAACAGCAAGTCAAAGATATTGCTATGAATAGCATACACACCAACAAAACTCACACTTGCGATGATCGGGATCAGAATGTAATTAGGAATACTCAGCATGCGGGCAAAGAAGCCTACCAATGGCAAGTTTAATACCAACAGAATGATATTACCCACCATAAGCGATGCAATCAGCGACCACACCAATACAGGTTGCTGAACAAATAACTGCGGACCTGGTGCGATGTTGTACATAAGCAATGCGCCCATCATGACCGCAGTCGTCCCCGAGCCCGGCACACCTAGTGTCAACATAGGTACAAATGAACCACAAGCGGCTGCGTTATTCGCACTTTCTGGTGCAGCAAGCCCACGTAAGTCACCTTTACCAAACTTGCTACTATCTTTTGCCATTTTTCGTTCAGTGGTATAGGCCATCGCACTTGCAACGGTTGCACCTGCTCCTGGAAGAATACCCAAGAAGAAACCAATCACTGAACTGCGGATAATAGCAACCAACGAGAAAAAGAACTCTTTAAGATTAAAAAGAGAACGCTTTCCTTGTTTTAAGGCAACTTGACCAATTGTCGTGCGTTCGAGCATTAATAGGATTTCGCTTACACTAAATAGGCCAATAACCAAAGTAGTAAAAGCAATACCGTCACTTAAACCCACACTGTTAAAGGTAAAGCGATATACACCTGTAATTGTATCCATTCCCACAGTTGAAAGTGCTAGGCCCATGAGTGCCATAATTAAAGTTTTAAAAGGCTGCGTACTGACCAGACCAGTTAAACAAACAATGGCAAAAACCATCAGAGCAAAATATTCAGCGGGACCAAACGCAATTGCCCATTTCGCCAATATAGGAGCAAACAACACAATCCCAATAAAGGCGACCGTACTCCCAACAAAGGAACTAACCGATGACAAAGACAATGCAATTCCTGCCTTTCCTTGCTGTGCCAATGGATAACCATCTAAAGTAGTCATAATGGCTCCAGCATCTCCGGGTACGTTTAACAGAATCGCTGAAATACGTCCGCCATATTCACAGCCCAAATAAACTGCTGCCAATAAAATCAAGGCACTATCTACAGGTAAACCCAAGGCGTAAGCAAACGGCAATAAAATTGCCACCCCATTAATTGGACCTAAACCCGGTAATAAGCCAACAATCGTTCCAATAAATGCGCCAATCAAAGCAATTAAAAGATTCTGCGGTTGCAAAGCAACCTCAAACCCCATCATTAAAAAACTTAATACATCCATATCGGGTCATCCTTAACCAAAAAATCCAAGTGGTAATGGCACATCCAAGAAACGGTCAAACATATAGTAGGTACTCATGCTAAGTACCAAACCTGTCACCAAAACCGGTATGGTTTTGCCATGGAAAAGTTTGCCCACTGCAATGGTCATCAACAGGGTTGCAACAATAAAACCTAGCCATTCAAAAACTAATGCGTATAGCGTTAAAGCCACCGCACATAACGCTAACTTAACGACTAGATGTTTTGTCCACCCCAACTCAACGGGTTCAAACATAATGGCCGGTCGAATAGTGAGATACGCTGCACTCGCTGTAATTAAGCCCATTAATAAAATAGGAAAAGCTTTAGGACCCACTGGATCGTAGGAAATTGGGGCTTCAAAATTGCTCGCATAAATCAACAAAAATAACCCACAAACCGTAATAATGGCGGTAAGAATCCGTTCAGATTTCATCATCTATCCTCAGAAAAAAACTGAGCTGAAAAATAGCTTCTCAACCCAGCCGATTTGTTATTGTGATAATTTATATTCTTGCGATAACTGCCGCATTTCCGCGGTCTGTTTATAAACATAAGCTTTGAGTTCTTCACCTGTCAGCTGAAATGGGAGTAGATCCTGATTTTCACGGACTGCGTCAAATTTCTGGTTAGCCATCATTTTATCGAAGGCATTTTTCCACCAACCATAAGCTTCATCACTGACCTTTGGCCCCATATAGAAACCACGGATCACCGGCCACTCAATGTCATAGCCTTGCTCTTTTGCAGTAGGTAATTTTGAGAACTTTCCGTCTAACCGCTTGTTAGCAAAAACTGCCAAAACCCGAATATCACCAGACTCTAGGTATGAACTGACTTCACTAATATTGCCGACCCCAACTTGAATATGCTGACCAAGTAATGAAGTCAGCACTTCCCCACCACCTTCAAGTGCAACAAATCTTAAATCGGAAGGACTAATGCCTGCTTTTTTTGCCAACATTGCTGTTTGCATCCAGTCTTGACCGCCCACACTTCCGGCACCACCAAAACTAAGTGCTTTTGGGTTTTCTCTGAGTGCTTTCATCAAGTCATCAAGGTTTTTCAATGGTGAGTCTTTATGTACCGAAACCAGACCATAATCGACGGCGACGCCAGACAACCATTTCACATCTTTTTCAGTGAAGTGTCCGAATTTTCCTTGTGCTAAGTTCAAGAGTGAACCAGTGGAAAATGCAACCACGGCATTATTATTCGCAGGGTCACTGTTAACGATTTTGTTATAGGCTACGGCACCTACCCCACCCGGCATATAGGTTACGCGTATTGGATCTTTGAGCTGGTCTGTTTGTTTAAAGCCAGATTGGATTAATTTACAGGTCATATCAAACCCGCCACCCGGCTTAGCCGGGGCTATACATTCCGGACGTTTTGGCTGACCCGCCTCTTTAGAAGCATTTCCTGAGCCACACCCAGCCATTGTCACACTGACGCATGTTAATGCGAGTAAAGTTAAATTTTTCATGTTACATACATCCTTATAACGTTTGCTCTATTCATATTTTGATTTTTACCAATCTCCATAATCGACCTCCTTGGCACGATCATGCTTATCGGTTTTTAGTTTTAGTCTTATGTTTTGAAATGCGCTTTTTTACAGCGAATTTCAGAAATGCAGCGTTACTATAAAAATTACGAATCAATCGACTGAAAGGAATAGCTAAGGAGAGGGAAAGTTAGGACAATCACCAGATCTATAATGAGAATTAAAACCTTTGCAAAAATATCTAAAAATGCTTCGGTTAAATAATACTGATGAATAACAACAAGATAGTAAAAACGTAATCTATTGAGTTGTCTTTTGCATATCCATGCTATGGGTAACGTTAATATTTAAATAAATAAACCTATTTACCCAATTTTCCCTTCTGATCAAATGAGCTAAATACTCATATATTTTTCCAATAGTTATTGAATCAGTTACTCTTCTTCATAATTTGAAAATCCATCATATTTTCTAATGCATCATGCATTTAATGTGCTCCTTTTTTCATTTGAAAAGATTAAAGCACAGATCAAGAAAACATCGTGATACCAATAAATTAAAGGGGGCATTAGTAAAATTAAATAGGTTAAAATTCTAAGAATAGGGAATGTGAAAGACTGAAAATCTAGCGGTAAATTTATCGTAATAATAAATAAAAGTTAGAGAATAAATTTTAATATTAAAGTTGAAAAAGATCGTTTTATTGTTTTTAGAATATCAAATTAAAGATCTTTTTTATGGATTGCTGTTAATATTAAAGCGCATGATAGATTTCCCAATCCTTCATATCTGTATAAATTAAATCAAGGATGATGAGCGAACACATTTATTATGGAAATCAAACAAATAAAGTATTTTTTGACTGTGGTTGAAGCGGGCAGTATTGGTAAAGCTGCCCAAAAACTTGATGTGGGTGCTTCTGCTATTAGCCAGCAAATTAGTAAATTAGAACAAGAGCTAAGCATTCGCCTATTACAGCGTAATGCCTTTGGTGTCACTCCTACTCCCGCAGGTCTCGCCTTTTTAAAACATTCTCAACTTATTTTACGTCAAGTAAACTTCGCGGTAGATGCTGCTCATTCTGCACGACTGTCTGGGCATGTCAGCCTTGGCTTTCCACCGACGATTACTGCTTTGATTGGTATCCCTTTAATGAAACTAATGTCTGAACGTTACCCAGATATTCGTTTAGAGATTGTGGAAACGCTATCGGGCAATCTAATTCAGTCTATTAACTCGCGTCAGCTCGATATCGCGATTATTTTTACCAATGAAATTGATAAACAGTGGTCGATTCAACCCTTGGTACGCGAGCAAATGTATTTAATGGCACGCAAGGAAGTGCTAGAAGAATATGGCCTTGCCGAATGCATCAAAAGTGGTGTGATTCAGTCTCAACAAATTGGAGACCTTCCTTTAGTATTACCACGCCAGCGCCATAGTTTAAGAAAGTTGCTTGAGCACAAGATTGGTCAGCTTAATGTCGTCTATGAAATTGATGGCCTACACTTACTCATGGACAGTCTAATTCACCTCGACCTTGCCAGCGTCCGCCCAGGTAGCGCTTGTCTGCAAGAGTACAAACATAAGCTTCAATTACTCAAGTTAGTAGACCCTGAAGTTGAACGAATCAATTACTTGGTAAGCCTTGCCGAAGAAGAATTATCACCTGCTGCACTTGCTGCAAAGTCAGCCATTAAGGCTTGTGTGAAAGATTTGATTCAAAACCAGATTTGGCCATGTTCTGAAATTATTTTATAAAGAGTCATTAATTTTATTAAATACCTAATTAATTTTGCCCTCTCACTCCCTCTTGCTTTTTGAGATTACATTTTCGTCCGAATGATAAGTGGTTTTCTGCTTATCGAAATACAGATGTGTAGTTTGAACTGGAAACAAGGCATCACATTTTCTGCAAAGGACCTCGCTAAATCTCATCTCTAACCTATTTGCTCTTTAGATTTATTGATTGAATCAATTTAGGTCCAGCCTCGAAAATCGTGAATGTTTCCATTTTGTCAGGCCAAGGAGGTCTCCAATGGATGTCGTGAATAACCGTAGGTCTACTTTTAAAAAAATATTAAATGTAACGAGTGGCAACTTTTTAGAGCAGTACGACTTTTTTCTTTTTGGTTTCTATGCCACTTATATCGCGGCAAAATTTTTCCACTCTGAAAATGAATATGTCTCTTTAATGATGACATTTACCGTGTTTGCTGCGGGCTTTCTTATGCGTCCTCTCGGCGCTATTTTCTTGGGCGCTTATGTCGACAGAGTTGGTCGACGTAAAGGTCTCATTGTTACTTTAAGTCTTATGGCCATCGGAACCATCTTAATTACCTTTGTACCAGGTTATGAAACCATAGGTATTATTGCGCCGATTTTGGTGGTGATTGGACGTCTATTACAAGGCTTCTCGGCAGGTGTTGAATCTGGCGGTGTTTCTATTTATTTAGCAGAGATTGCAACGGATAAAAATCGCGGATTTATCACAAGCTGGCAGTCTGGCAGCCAACAAGTTGCTGTTGTGTTTGCCGCATTACTTGGCTACTGGCTCAACACCATCTTAACTACGGCTCAAGTGGGTGAATGGGGCTGGCGCATTCCGTTCTTAATCGGTTGTTTGATTATTCCTTTAATCTTCTTGTTCCGTCGTACGTTAGAGGAAACTGAAGACTTTAAATCGCAAAAGACTCATCCTTCAACAAAAGAAATTTTTAGCACACTGGCAAGCAACTGGCGCATCGTACTTGCAGGTATGATGATGAGTGCCATGACGACGACCACTTTCTACTTTATTACGGTTTACACCACAGTGTATGCAAAACGTACTTTAGAAATGTCAGTAACAGATAGCCTTTTAGCAACAGTGTTTGTTGGTTTGTCTAATTTCTTCTGGTTACCAATGGGTGGTTTGCTTTCAGACAAAATTGGTCGCCGCCCAGTTCTAGTCGGCATTACCACACTTGCTCTCTTTACAAGTTATCCGGTTTTAAGTTGGTTAGTGAGCAACATTAGCTTCTCAAACCTTCTAATTACGCTTGCTTACTTCTCGTTCTTCTTTGGTATGTACAACGGAACCATGGTCGCAACGCTTGCAGAAGTGATGCCGAAACGTGTACGTACAGTTGGTTTCTCTCTAGCATTCAGCCTTGCAGCCGCTATTTTTGGTGGTATGACACCAATGGCTTGTACCTTCCTTGTCGAAAACACAGGCAACCCAAGTACCCCTGCTTTCTGGCTCATGCTTGCTGCGGTCTGTAGCCTCATCTCAAGCTTGTATCTATGCCGCGGTTCTAAACAGAAAAATACTGACGCGATTGCTGAACCTGCAAAAATTAGCGCTTAAAACAACTACTACTTAACCTGAAATTTTAATGAACAGTACGGCAGATCTTAAATCTCCGTACTGTGTTCTCCTGTCATTAAAGCGAGATACTATGAAAAAGTCCCCTATCTTCATGACCATTTGCCTAGCTAGTGCTGGCTTAGGCTCAACTCTTGCTAACGCAGATACTATAGAAGTAATTAGCTCAGGTGGTTTTTATTCATCTATGGAAAAACTCATTCCATTATTTGAAAAACAAACAGGCCATACCGTGCATCTCTCGTCTGGTTCATCAATGGGTGCATCACCGACTGCAATTCCAAACCGTCTTGACCGTGGTGAACGTTTTGACGTGGTGGTCTTGGCTGCACCTGAACTGAGCAAGCTCGCAGAAAAGGGTTATGTAGACCCAAATTCACAAAGTCCTTTAGTAAATTCAAGCATCGGCATGGCTGTGCCTAAAGGTGCACCAAAGCCAGATATTAGTTCTGCAGAAAAATTTGAAAAAGTTTTATTAAATGCCAAACACATCGGCTATTCAGCAAGTGCGAGCGGTACGCATCTTGAAAAAGATGTTTTTCCAAGCTTCCCGCCTGTCGAGTACAAAGTAATTTCGAGTAAGGCAGAAAAAGTAGTTGGTGACCGTGTTGCAAAACGTATCGCCGAAGGCCAGTTTGATATTGGTTTCCAGCAAATTAGTGAAATCAAACCTTTTACTGGCAAATATGGTCAAGTTGAATTAGTTGGTCCAATTCCTGCACCTTATCAAAAAGTCACCGTGTTTGCGGCGGGCATTGGTAAAAACTCGGAACATGCAAAAGTCGCAAAAGAGTTAATTAAATTTGTGAAATCGCCACAAGCCACCCAAATTATTGAAGAACAGGGTCTTGAGCAGGTTAAAGAATAAAAGCTCTAAAAGGCAACATCTTGAGGTGATGTTGCCTTTTCTCTTTTAGTGGTTTACTCAAAGCAATAGAGTAAAAACTATAGCGACAAACCAGTGTAGAATTAATCCATAAAGGTTAATGTAGTATTTGCCGTGGAACTCAAACAATTAAAGTATTTTATTGCAGTGATCGAGTCAGGAAGCTTGGGTAAAGCTGCAAAAAATCTCGATATTGGAACTTCTGCATTAAGCCAGCAAATCTCAAAATTAGAAAGTGAACTTTCCATTCGCCTTTTACAACGTACCGCTTTGGGTACGGTTCCCACCCCTGCGGGTTTAGCTTTTTTTCAACAAGTGCAACTGGCTCTTAGACACCTAGACCATGCCGTAGACTCTGCGCATTCTTCACGTTTAAGTGGTCACGTCACCGTAGGTTTTTCGCCAAGTGTTGCGGCTGTTATTGGCACGCACTTTTTAAAACTGATGAGAAACCGTTATCCCGACATTAAAGTCCGTTTAATTGAAGGGTTATCGGGTGACCTCAAAGCCTTGGTTAATGCAAGGCAGCTCGATGTCGCGATCATCTTTAGTGACGATGTCGACCCACAATGGGCCATACAGCCTTTAGTCAAAGAACAAATGTTTTTAATCTCACCTAAAGAAGTACTGAGTCAGTACCACCTTGAAAGCTGTATCGATACTCAAGCCATTAATCATTCACAGCTTAAAGAACTCCCTCTGATTTTACCGAGTCAACGACATGGACTGCGTTTATTGCTCGAACAGAAAATTCATCAGCTTAAAGTGGCCTATGAAATTGATGGGCTGCATTTGTTAATGGAAAGCATTAACCAACTTGAAATGGCAACCATCCAACCTGCGGGTGCATCATTAAACTCACGGCAAGACCTATGTTTACTGCGCATTGTAGAACCTGCCATTGAACGCATTAACTATTTAATTAGCCTTTCTGAAGAAGAAATCTCGCCTGCCACCTTAGCCACGAAGGTAGTGATTCGTGCATGTGTAGCAAACTTGATTAATGAAAAACGCTGGCCCGGTGCGGAACTCATAAACACTTAAGCTGTTAGTGTTTATTTTTACTAAACACCCATTCAAGCCTAGCCTCTCACTTCATATTCCCTTTTAAAGCTACATTAGCCCTAGCTGAGAAAGGGAGAAATCCATGCATGATGTGATTGTAATTGGTGGTGGGAATGCCGCACTGTGTGCCGCGCTTACGGCAAAAGAAAGTGGCGCGTCTGTGCTTGTCATAGAAGCAGCACCTAAAGAATGGCGTGGTGGTAATTCACAACACACTCGTAACCTTCGCTGTATGCATGATGCTCCTCAAGACGTATTGGTTGATGCCTACCCCGAAGAAGAATATTGGCAAGACCTACTTAAAGTGACTGCGGGCAAAACCAATGAGCACTTAGCCCGTCTGGTTATTCGTAGTACGGCCACCTGCCGCGACTGGATGCGTAAACATGGTGTGAATTTTCAGCCACCACTATCGGGTGCTTTACATGTTGCACGTACCAATGCCTTTTTTATGGGTGGCGGTAAAGCCCTCATTAATGCGTACTACCGTAGTGCTCAAGAACTTGGTATCGAAATTTTATACAACACAAAAATTAAAGATCTAAAGTTAAATCAAGGACATTTTGAAGCTGCAATTGCTGAAGATGGCCGTGTATTTAAAGCAAAAAGCTGTGTATTGGCCGCAGGTGGTTTTGAATCAAATCTTGAATGGTTAAGAGAAGCATGGGGACAAAATGAAAACGGCGAATGGCCTGCCGATAATTTCATTATTCGTGGTACCCGCTTTAATCAAGGCAACTTGCTTAAATTTATGATAGATCAAGGTGCCGATATTATTGGTGACCCATCGCAATCGCACTGTGTCGCCGTAGATGCACGTGCACCGTTATATGACGGTGGTATTTGTACTCGTATTGACTGCGTTTCCTTGGGAATTGTGGTCAATAACAAAGCTGAACGTTTTTATGATGAAGGCGAAGACTTCTGGCCAAAACGTTATGCGATTTGGGGCCGTCTTGTTGCTAAACAACCCCAGCAAATTGCTTATTCGATTATTGATTCAAAAGCCATTGGTCGCTTTATGCCCCCTGTATTTGCTGGTGTAAAAGCAAATAGCATTCAAGAGTTAGCCGAAAAAATCGGGCTAGATGCCAAAACCTTGTGCCATACCGTAGAAGAATTTAATCAAGCCTGTGTGCAAGGCACCTTTAATCATACTGTTTTAGATGACTGTACCACCGAAAATATTGTTCCCAACAAAACTCATTGGGCCGTTCATCTCGACCAGCCACCCTTCTATGCCTATGCCCTTAAACCCGGCATTACCTTTACCTATTTAGGTTTAAAAGTCGAAGACGATGCTGCTGTACGTTTTAACAATAAGCCAAGCCACAACCTGTTTGTCGCAGGTGAAATGATGGCAGGCAACGTACTTGGTCAGGGTTATACCGCAGGCGTTGGCATGTCGATTGGCACGACCTTTGGACGCATTGCCGGAAAAAATGCCGCCCACTATGCACTTTCACAAGGAGTTGAACATGAATGCTAATAGCAAAGCCCTAATTCCAGTTGTTCAGCTCTCTGACCATGAGCAAGAAGTTCAAAGAGCCCTACAGATTTGTAATGCTTGTCGCTACTGTGAGTCTTTTTGCGCTGTTTTTGCAGCCATGACCAAACGCCTTGAGTTTAATCAAGCCGATATTCATTACCTCGCAAACCTCTGCCATAACTGTGGTGCTTGTTTACACGCTTGCCAATATGCCCCACCGCATGAGTTTGGCGTAAACATTCCAAAAGCGATGGCACAAGTACGTTTAGAAACTTACCAAGAGTTTGCGACCCCTCAGCCTTTAGGTCGACTTTATAAGTCTGTAGGTATTCCTTTTGTCTCGGCTTTAACACTTATTTTCTTTTTTTGCATGTTAGCTGTGGTGTGGTACAAAGGCACCGACCTGTTTGCAGGCTACCAAGGTAATTTCTATGCGATTTTCCCGCATAACTTTTTAGCCCTACTTTTTGGAGCAACCTTTACAGTTGCGATTGTTCTGCTCGGCATTGGAATTAGCAAATTCTGGCGACAAACCTCTAAAGTCATTCATGGCAAAGTTGAGAAACCCGATCTGGTTCAAGCCACCCAAAATGTTTTAACACTTAAATATTTAGATGGTGGGCATGGTAAAGGCTGTAATGAGCAAGATGACCGTTACACACAAATCCGCCGCGTATTCCATCACCTCACCTTTTATGGCTTTATGCTCTGCTTTGCAGCTACAGGTGTAGCGACTTTATATCACTATTTTCTTGACCTACATGCGCCTTATCCTTACCTAAGTTTGCCTGTGATTTTAGGCACTTTAGGTGGAATTGGCTTAGTTGTCGGGCCTGCTGGCTTACTCTATTTAAATCTTAAACGTCATCCGTTGCATGGTGACCGTGAGCAAAAACCTGTAGATCGAGGCTTTATTTTCCTTCTACTTATCGTTAGTGCTTCAGGGCTAGCACTCATGGCATTTCGCAATACCCCTTACATGGCACTTTTATTGATTTTCCATTTAGCTACAGTCATGACTTTCTTTATTACCATGCCATTTGGAAAGTTCGCACATGGTTTTTACCGCAGTGCTTCTTTACTCAAATTTGCCATCGAAGAACGTATTTCTAAGAAGTCATAATTTCATTCAAAAGTATTCACTATCTTGGCATAGTGAATACTTTTATTATTTTTAAGCTCAAAACATTTCATACCGTCTCTACTTTTTACTATTTAAAATTCCTAAGCCATACATCGGCCATTTCGTACTCGCTTTAATATTATTAATCAGCATCGCCACTAAAACTAAAGACACTGCACCGACCAAAACAGGGAAAATTAAGAAATTCCACTCGTAATGTATGCTGCTTGCGGTGAGCAAAATAACCAAAGGATTAGCTCCAGCAGGTGGATGAACACATTTAAAAACCTGCATGAGCGCAATGGCACAGCCCACGGAAAAAGCAATTGTAAAAATGGAAACGCCGACAAATTTTAGAAAAAACAAACCTACAAAAGCTGAAATAAGATGTCCAAATATAATATTTCTCGGCTGTGCCAAAGGTGATTGCGACACGGTATAGAGCAATACACAGGTCGCACCAAACGGCGCCATGATAAAGATATTGTGTGTGATCTTACTCAACCACAACAGTATAAAAATACTGACCGTCCCCCCAACAAGGCTTCTTAAAATATCAATTTTATTGGGCGATGGTGCTAGTTTTTCTTTGCCATAAAAAATAGAGAACATGATTTTTATTCCTTAGACAGAAGTTGCTTTTTAAAAAGCATATAGATAAAATTTCAAATAGTACAGATCTGTACTATTTTATTGTTTGGAAAAGACACATGTCAAAATCTGCCTTAAAAATATTAGATACAGCCGAGAAGTTATTTAATGAAAATAGTTTTGTCGGAGTTGGTGTCGATCTGATTCGCGATGAATCTGGCTGCTCTAAAACCACCATGTACACCTACTATAAAAATAAAAATCAACTGGTTAAGTCTGTGCTCGTTGCACGTGATGAGCGATTCAAGCAAAGCCTTTTGGGCTATGTAGGAGATACAACAGGGTTAGAAGCCATCAATAAGATTCTGGATTGGCACACCAACTGGTTTAGGCAAGATTTTTTTAAGGGCTGTTTATTTGTAAGAGCTGTCGCTGAATCTAACCAAGATGACCAAGACATTATTTCGATTTCAAAAGCCCATAAACAATGGATTAAAGAGCTCATAGCCGCAAACTGTAATATGCTGAATGGTGAAGCTTTATCTGAGCTGATCTATACGGTGATTGAAGGCTTAATTAGCCGCTTTTTAGTCGATGGTTTCGATGAAACACTTGCGATAAACATGAAAAATTCGATTAATCAATTATTTAATATTCATCAACATTAGCATGAGAACTTAAAATGGAAGTGGACCATATTTTTATTTGTGTACAATCAGGCGCTCCCGAAGCTGAAACTTTAAAAAAATTCGGTCTAACAGAAGGTTCATCCAACAAGCACCCGGGTCAAGGTACCGAAAACAGACGCTTTTTCTTTAAAAACAGTTTTATCGAGTTAATCTTTTTAAATAATCCAGAAGAAGCCTCAAGCGATCTCACCAAACCAACTCTGCTTTTTGAACGACTCAGTGCTCAAGATAATATCGCATCCCCTTTTGGAATTTGCTTTAGACCTAAAAATAAAGATGATAACGGCGCAAAATTTCCTAATTGGGTTTACAAGCCAAGCTATTTACCAGCCAGCTTAGAAGTAAATGTTGCCAAAGATGCTGTTGTATCTGAACCGATGTGGTTCTTCCTTTCATTTGCTTCACGACCAGATCTTGCTGTAAAAGACAAACAACAACCACTTGTGCATAGCAAAGATTTATCAGAAATCACCGCGATTAAGGTTTCTATTCCAAACCTTAAGCAGCATCCTACTTCATTACTGTTCAATACACTTGATAATTTTGAAGTCACCGATGGACCGGAGCATTTAATGGAAATTAGTTTTGATCATAAACCTCAAGGAATGATTCATGATTTCAGACCAGAGCTGCCGCTTATTTTTAAATATTAAGAGTCTTATTTTCTAATGAGAAACTGTGATTTATTGCGAATCACAGTTTTCATTTAAATTGAATCACATTAAAAGCGGCAATAGCTTAAGCAATTT
The DNA here is from genome assembly GCF_000163635.1 of Acinetobacter sp. SH024. Lineage (NCBI taxonomy): Bacteria > Pseudomonadati > Pseudomonadota > Gammaproteobacteria > Moraxellales > Moraxellaceae > Acinetobacter > Acinetobacter sp. SH024. The sequence goes on from NZ_GG753600.1 coordinate 1,406,521, forward strand.
TCCCATCAATAATGCCTTTCTCTTTTAACGTAGCCAGCTCCTCTGCTGTTTTAAATCTCGATAAGATTTGAGCAGTATGTTCACCAAGTTCTGGCGGTGCATGATGATATTCAACTGGAGTATCAGACAGTTTGATGGGTGAGCCAATGGTTTGGAAGTTTTCATTTAAACGATGAGGAATATTAACCACCAAGTTGCGATGCACGATTTGTGGTTCAGCCAAAGCTTCTTCAATAGAATTGATAACACCTACTGGCACTTTAAGCGCATGAATCATCTCAACCCATTCTTTGGCAGTTTTTTGCAAAAAGTGCTCCGACAATAAAGGAATTAGTTCATCTCGATATTTGACGCGATCTTGATTACGCACAAACTTTTCATTTTCGAGTAACTCTGAATAACCAATCCCAATACACAAATCTTTAAACTGTTTGTCGTTACCGCAAGCAATAATAAATTCTTTATCTTTAGCCTTAAAAGTTTGATATGGCACAATACTTGGGTGTTGATTACCCATGCGCTGTGGGGCTTTACCCGAAGCTAAATAATTCATTCCCTGATTTGCTAGTGCCGCGACCTGTACATCAAGGAGTGACATATCAATATACTGACCGCGTCCCGTGTGCGAACGTGCAATCAAGGCAGCTTGAATGGCAATGGTGGAATATAGACCAGTTTGAATATCTACCACAGCCACTCCAACCTTTTGTGCACCACCGCCTACCACATCATCAGGCTCACCAGTAATGCTCATTAAGCCAGACACACCCTGAATAATAAAATCATAGCCGGGTTCTTCTGCACGTGGACCATCTTGTCCAAAACCCGTAATCGAGCAATAAATAATATTTGGGTTTAGCTCACTTAATGACGCGTAGTCCAAACCATATTTAGCCAAAGACCCTGTCTTATAATTTTCAATGACCACGTCGGCAGTCTTGGCGATTTCATAAATTAAAGCCTGACCTTCGGGTGTAGTTATGTCTACCGCAACCGAATATTTATTGCGGTTGGTACACTGGAAATAACCAGATTCACGGGTCATGTTTCCATCTTGATCGGGCATCCATGGTGGACCCCACATACGGGTGTCATCACCTACTCGAGGACGTTCAATTTTAATGACTTCCGCGCCAAGGTCTGCCAAAATTTGCCCACACCAAGGCCCAGCAAGCACACGACTTAAATCTAAAACCCGAATTCCTTGTAATGCACCCATAACGATACCCTTATCTTTTAGAAGGCACTCAACGCACCTTCTTGTCATTGTTTATGATTGTCTTTGTGGATCGTACTGACGATCTTTAATAAATAAGCCCGGCAATACACCCGCAACAAAATACGCAGCTCCCATCACAATAAAGGCCATGGTAAACGTACCACCCGATGCCAAGAAACCAATGGTAGCTGGTGCAATAGCGGCTCCGACACGACCAATGTTATAGGCACCGCCAATGGCTGTTCCGCGCACGTCGGTTGAAAAACTTTCAGCCATATAAGTCGCGTTCACACCGTATGGAATGCCATATAAAAAGCCAAAAGTGATTAATAAATACAAAATATTGTCAGAGGTATTGAAGAAAATAATGATTGGCAAAAACACGGCGCTGGCAATTGTGCCAAACACAAAAACAGCACGGCGGTTAAATTTATCTGCAAGATAACCCGCTAAAATTTTGCCTAAAATCATTGCTGTATATGAACCCACCATATAACTGGTTAAGTTTTTAAAGTTCATATGCACTTCTGTTTCTAAATAACTTGGCATCCAGTTGTTAATGCCGTAATAACCAAACTGTAAGAAGAATGCTGTGGTCATCCACAACAAAAACATCTTACGGTGCTTAAAGTTATTAAAAATTTGCTTATAGATACTGCCACTTTTCGGCTTTTCAGCCACCACTCTTTCTTTAGGTTGTCTGTTGCCTTGTAAGCTTTCAATTTTGGTGAGCTGCCAAGATTTTGGCTCTGGCACAAATCGTTGCAGGAAAATATTAACAAAAGCAGGCACCACGGTCAGGAAGAATAAAACGCGCCAGCCATGATCTGGAATAATTGCGCCAGCTAATAACGTCGCAGCAATATAACCTACGGTTTGACCTGTCTGTAATGTACCCAAGACCGTTGTACGGTAAGTAGTCGGTACATATTCAGCCATTAAGGTATTACAAGCCATATAGAGTGCTCCAATACCCAAAGCACCAATAAAACGTAGAGCCATAAATTGCTCAAAGCTTTGCGTAAAGCCTAACAAACAAGTCGCTACCGAAAAGAAAGTAACTGAGTTGGCAATCGTTCGTACACGACCAAACTTATCACATGCCCAACCACCCAAAATACCGCCAATACCCATACCCGCCAAAGAAGCACTGCCTAATGCACCCGCTTGAAAGGTACTTAAACCAAACTCTGCCTTTAAACTGGTCAAGCTATAAGACAGCAGCATAATATCAATGCCATCGACCACCATCGCAAAATAGGCAAATAACAACGCCCATTTCCATGTATGAGGGCCAATCTTTTCATATGTTCCAAGGTTATTTGGAAATGTAGTCCTTAATTCTTTCGATATTACTTGAACGTCATTGTTCATCTTTAGTTCCTCATTTTCCCAAATGAGTCATCGGTAGCTTACTTATGTTTTCTGTATGACTTAATCTTCTATACTTTTCATCATCTTACATTTAGTTTTAAGTACACAGAGGTACATCTTCACATGAGTATCCTTACGATGAATCTTGTCATTTTCCATAAATTTTTGCGTAAAAATCCCTAAAGGTGCTCTCGAAAGAACACCTCGATCTGTTAAAAATGAATGAGTTAGTTACTAAATGCGGCTATGCCTGTTTGTGCACGACCTAAAATCAAGGCATGAACATCATGTGTGCCTTCATAGGTGTTCACAACTTCAAGATTGACTAAATGGCGTGCTACACCAAACTCATCACTAATACCGTTTCCACCCATCATGTCACGCGCCATGCGAGCAATATCAAGTGCTTTCCCACAGTTGTTACGCTTAATTAGAGATGTGCCTTCAACTGATGCAATACCTTCATCTTTCATACGGCCAAAACGTAAAGCCACTTGCAAACCCAACGCAATTTCAGTTTGCATATCTGCCAGTTTCTTTTGAATTAACTGATTTGCAGCCAATGGACGACCAAATTGTTTACGGTCCATGGTGTATTGATGTGCGGTATGCCAACAAAACTCAGCAGCCCCCATTGCACCCCATGCAATTCCATAACGAGCGCTATTTAGACAGGTAAATGGGCCTTTTAAACCTCGAATTTCTGGGAACACATTTTCTTCAGGTACAAAAACGTTATCCATCACGATTTCACCTGTAATCGAGGCACGTAAACCGACCTTGCCATGAATTGCGGGTGCAGATAGGCCTTCCCAGCCCTTTTCTAAAATGAAGCCGCGAATATCACCGACATTGCCTTCAGCAGAAACTTCTTTTGCCCAGACTACAAATACATCGGCAATTGGACTATTGGTAATCCACATTTTTGCGCCAGTCAAACGGTAACCACCATCAACTTTTTTAGCACGGGTAATCATACTGCCCGGGTCTGAGCCATGATCAGGTTCTGTCAAACCAAAACAACCAATATATTCACCCGTAGCTAGTTTAGGTAAATACTTTTGCTTTTGCTCTTCGGTACCAAATTCATGAATCGGAACCATGACCAATGAGCTTTGCACGCTCGCCATAGAGCGGTAACCCGAATCGACATATTCAATTTCACGTGCAACCAAACCATAACTCACATAGTTCAAACCCGCGCCGCCATATTGCTCAGGGATGGTTGGCCCCAGTAAGCCAAGCTCTCCCATTTCACGGAAAATAGATGGATCTGTTGTTTCATGACGGAATTGTTCAAGTACACGTGGTTGCAAACGTTCTTGGCAATAGGCATGAGCCGCATCACGAATCATACGCTCATCTGGACTAAGCTGTTGCTCAATTAAAAATGGGTCTTGCCAGTTAAATTGAACTTTTGCTTTTTTTGTTGTCACCATGTGATTCATCGCATCCTCTGCTTGATTGGATCTTCTTTATTTAACTCGATGTTATGCGTGAAAAATGCAGTAATCAAACGATAAATGTTCATGCAGATATGCGACTTACGCATATTTAAAATAAGACGCATAAAATTTAGATATTTAATTCGTTGTATTTCATTAAAAATGGCTTATTTTTATACTAAACTTAGATATCTGCATGTAGATCATATGCTGTTTTGAAATATGACGACAAATAAAAGGATTTATTTATGCGAAGAAGCATCCCTTCCATTCAGGGTCTAATTTGCTTTGAAAGTGCAGCAAAACATCTAAGCTATACCTATGCTGCGCAAGAGCTATGCATTACTCAAAGTGCAGTTTCGCGCCAAATTCAGCAGTTAGAAGATTTCTTGGGCGTTGAACTCTTTATACGTACTCGGCATGGCGTTGAACTCACCATTGCAGGTCAGCAGTATTTTAAAAGCATTAAACCCTATTTATTGGGTTTAGAGAAATGTACAGCCGATGTGATTTCTCATAAGGGTTTAGGAGGCACACTAAAATTAGGTGTGGTTCCTACCTTTGCAACGCGCTGGCTGTTACCCAAGCTCCATCTTTTAAATCAAAAACACCCTGAAATTACGGTTCACTTAGAAACCAGTACCAAACCTTTTTTATTTAATGACAATATTTTTGACGCTGCCATTTTTGCAGGTACGCAGCAGCAAATTGACCACTGGCCCGGCATACAAGCGCATTATTTAATGGATGAAGAAATTGTACCTGTATGCTCGCCAAGTCTAATCGAAAAGTATTTTCCAGATGCTGTGATGATTAATGAAAATACCTATGATTTAAGCTCGGAAAATTTGCTAAAAATTCCCCTGCTACAACAAACCACTCGGCCAAGCATTTGGCAAGAATGGTTTCTGACCCATCACATGCAGCACCCTAAACCTTTTGATGGACAGCGCCATGAGTTATTTTCGATGCTTGCGGTTGCTGCCAGTCATGACATGGGAATGGCTCTAATTCCGCAAATGTTGATTGAGTCTGAACTACAAAAAAAGGAACTGGTGATTGTTTCTAATAAAAAACTAAAAGGTAGCCGAAAGTACTACCTCATTCACTCAAGCCAAGACATCTCACCGACTATTCAAAAATTTGTTGAGTGGATTTACCAAGAACTAGAACAACTAAAGACCAATACGAATTAGCTCAATAGCCTTTATTTATGCCCAATAACGCGAACTACTCATAAAAAAGATTGTGATTGATGAGATCACAATCTTTTTAGTTAAGCGTAAATGACTTTGAATTAATGACTCATCAATTGAATATCTGAACCACTACGCTTCGGGTCAATCAAGATTTTGGCATGCTGTTCAGGATCACGTAACGCTTCAAATGCACTGGTAACACCTTCTAGGCCAACAACACCAGTAATCAGTGGTGAACAGTTCACTTTCCCTTCTGCAATCATGTGTAGTGCATCTCTAAACTCAAGCGGTGTATAGCCCAACACAAACTGAATTTCTAACTCTTTATTAATTGCAAGTGCGGGTTCTATTTTGTCACTTTGCATGCACACGCCCACCCCAACAATTCGGGAAAACAAAGGTGCACCTTCAATAATTTGCTGCAAAACACCCGGTACGCCCACACACTCAAAAATAACAGGACGTTTTGGCAGAGCACCTAACTTATCAATCATGCGCCATCCATGCCACCACGGTAAGCGTGTCGCTTGCAACTTATCAAACAGCCCCATACCCATGTTAATTGCATCAGAAACATTGCCAAGCAAACCAAACTCTTTCCAGTTGGCAAATGGCGATGTCTCTTTAGGGTCTACCACAATATCTGCACCACATTGCTCGGCAAGCTTACGGCGATTTGGTGAAAAGTCACTGGCAACTACAGTTTTAACTCCAGCCGCTTTAAGCATTAATATGACACCTAGCCCAACAGGACCACAGCCAATCACAATCGCAGGTTCACCAGTTTTCACACGACTACGGCGAACGGCATGCAATGCAACCGCCATAGGTTCAGTCATGGCAGCACTATCTGCATCTAGACCGTTAGGTACTTCAAACATCAAGCTTGATTGAGCCAATACTTGCTCGGCGTAGCCACCCGAAGCATTTGGAGAAAGCCCTGTTGACAAATAACCATGCTGATCTACATTTAAAAGCGGCATTGCACAAACGAGTGTGTCGGCTTTAAATTTATGACATGTTTTTGGACCATAGTCTAAAACCTTGCCACAAAATTCATGTCCTAGTACAAACGGATCTGTAGACTTGGCTAAACCATTAAACCCGACACGTGCAGCCAAATCATGCATGTGGTCGCAGTGGTGCTGCATATGTAAATCTGAACCACAGATCCCACATCGCACCACTTCCAATAAAACCTGCCCTTTTGCAGGCGTTAAGTTCGGTTGGTCCACCACTTGTAATTTTGCTTGATGACAAAGTACCGACTTCATTTGAGCGCTTCCTATTTCTTCTTTTTCATTTACTTGCCTGAAATAGATTTCTACAGATAAATTAATCGCTTTATCAGTTTGGTCTTTAGCAAGCCTTTATTCATCTTTACAAGTAAAAGGCAAAATACCAATGACCATTCTTCAGCCAATCCACTATTGAAGAGTCAACAGACAAACAGGCTCAGCGAAATTAAAAACAATAAAAATCTTGGTGCTCGTATCTTACACAGACTGCGTTGTCTTCTTAGGCCAGAACAATGTCATCAAAATTAAAACTTATACAAATATAGTAAGTTCAAAAAACTCAACTCAACGCTTTTCACAAAAACATAGCAAATCCAAACTTTTATCAGCGCAACTAAACATGCATGATGAATTGATACGAACAGATAAGAAGAAATTTATGATTACTAAAACGCTTCCACTTACAGATATACACCGCCACCTTGATGGCAACATCCGCATTCAAACCATTTTAGACTTGGGGCAACAATACAATTTAGACTTACCTGCTTACGACATTGAATCTTTACGACCCCACGTACAAGTGATGGATAACCAACCAGACTTATTAAGTTTTTTATCTAAGCTCGATTGGGGTGTAAAAGTATTAGCGAGCCTAGATGCCTGCAAACGTATTGCTTTTGAAAACATGCAAGATGCAGCACAGCAAGGCCTAGACTATGTAGAGCTGCGTTTTTCCCCGGGTTATATGGGAATGACACATCAACTCCCGCTCGAAGGTGTTGTTGAAGCTGTGATTGCTGGCGTAAAAGAGGGTAGTCAGGTGTACGGGGTAAAAGCGAATTTAATTGGCATTATGAGTCGTACTTTTGGTCAAGAAGCCTGCGAAAAAGAATTAAATGCCCTGCTTGCCCATAAAAATGATATTAAAGCGTTGGATCTCGCTGGAGATGAGCTTGGTTTTCCGGGCAATTTATTTATTGATCACTTTAAAAAAGCACGTGATGCAGGTTGGCACATTACCGTACATGCAGGCGAAGCTGCTGGCCCAGAAAGTATTTGGCAAGCCATTGTAGAATTAGGTGCAGAACGGATTGGACATGGTGTTAAAGCAGTTCAAGATTTAAAACTTCTAGATTATTTGGCTAAACACCAGATTGGGATTGAATCTTGTCTCACCTCAAATATTCAAACCAACACAGTGCCTTCTTTAGCAGAGCATCCATTAAAGACTTTTTTAGAACATGGTGTGCTTGCTACCATTAATACGGATGACCCAGCAGTAGAAGGCATTGAGATACAACATGAATATTTAACTGCTGCCCCACTAGCAGGTTTAAGCCCTGAGCATATTTATACAGCTCAAGAAAATGGACTTAAAATCGCATTTTTATCAGAACAAGAAAAAGATGAGTTAAGACAGAAATATTGAAAGAAAAAACTGCCTTATGTAGTACCTTATTTAAATGATCATAAGAGCATGATTATAATTTTTTTAATGGTCTTCTCAAAAAAGGACACTCAATAAACTTATAAGTAAACAAAGATACTATCGTCACCAATAATGCTGTAGGCAAGAAGAATGAATAATATTTTTCCAATGAAATTGTCTTCAAATCCACAATATTAATTACGGTAAAAATTGTATATAATACAAGCCCGTGTATTAGATAAATACTATAACTTATTTCTCCAAGTACTTTTAAACCCTTATGATTTAAGATACCAAAGCTATATCCACTAACAATAAATGAGAAAATAACAGCCAAACTTAGCATCTGAAACCATGAATAAGCTTCAGTGAAGAATAATACTATGATGCTTAAAATGCCTAATACAATATGGGTAATAGCAGGTTTAGTCTGCATGAATTGCTTAAACCTATCCTTATACAATACTGCTGGAATTGCAAGGAAAAATAATGCATATAAGTGATGAGACTTATGCTTAAAGATATATACCATAAAAGCAATGACTAGAATACTAGATATCCATTTGGGAATCTTTTGCTGCCAGATCACAAAGATTAGGGGTAAAGCGAAATAAAATTTCCATTCGTATATTAATGTCCAATGAACACCAGCAATGACTAACCCACTTTCAAAGTTCTGAAAACTTCCACCTTTAAATAGAATCCAGTCACTAACCCACTTTAGGAATTCTATGTAATTTGATGCTGTAATCTGAACATTGAGTAATGTAATTGCCAAAATAAATAAAAAGACAAATAGATATAAAGGAATGATTCGCTTGATACGTGAAATGTAAATTTGCTTCCATGAAACTTCATCTTTTCTGATTTTTGAGATAAACAGATAACCTGTAATCAAAAAAAATAATGAGACTGCTACTCCACCAAAATTATCTATTAAAATATTTTCGGGCTTTTTCCACTCTCCTACTGTTTTCCATATATATGTAATGTAGAAATGATGTGTCATAACCGATAAGGCTAGTATGCCTCGCAGACCATCAATGGTTGATGTTCTGCCAGAATTTGTCTCTGGCAAAATATTAATTTTGGTGAAGATAAGGGAAAATATAGTTACAGAAAAACATAGTAAAACAAGCAAGAGCAATGCTTCACTTTGAAAAAGTGTCATAAAAATATAAACTTACTTCTTAGGAATAAAGAGTATTCTAATTTTTATTGTGTTAAATTTCTATACAAAAGTTTACAAAAAATAAAATTATGTTTAAAAAATTGAGAAGGAGTAAAGATATAAAAAAACAAATTATATCTGAATATTACTTTAAAAATCATCTTGTATTCAAATTTTAAGAACTTCGCGATTTTTGAGAAAATAAAAAAATTAAATTTTTGCTAATTTATAAAAATAGGATAATTAAATAAACTATTTAAGAAATGAAAAAATTATTCAAATGGTCGGAGCAGTAGGATTCGAACCTACGACCCCCTGGTCCCAAACCAGGTGCACTACCAGGCTGTGCTATGCTCCGAAATTGGGGTGAATGACGGGATTCGAACCCGCGACAACTGGAATCACAATCCAGGGCTCTACCAACTGAGCTACATCCACCATCAAATAAGTTCTACATACCAAGCTACCAAATGGCGCGCCTGACAGGATTCGAACCTGTGACCATCCGCTTAGAAGGCGGATGCTCTATCCAACTGAGCTACAGGCGCTTAACCGATGATGCTTATCATGCGATACTTCGCCGATCTTAAAATATTCTTTTAAGTGGTCGGAGCAGTAGGATTCGAACCTACGACCCCCTGGTCCCAAACCAGGTGCACTACCAGGCTGTGCTATGCTCCGATCTATCTCAGCTTTTGCTGTATCGCACATCGTGCGGTACGGTGTGCATTCTAGGCGCGACGCCCTCAGACGTCAACACCTATTGTCAAAAAAAGTTAAAAATCCTTATCAAATGTATATTTAACAAGCATTTTGAGGCTTTTTAACGTTTTAATGATGCACTAAAGGCTAACATTCGATCTAAAGGCATTTTGGCACGTTCAGCAAGTGCTGGGTCAACGTGTATTTCTTGATCACCTTTTTGTAAAACTTCTAAAATTCCATCAAGTTCATTCATGGCCATCCATGGACAATGTGCACATGAACGACAAGTTGCGCCCTCACCCGCTGTTGGGGCTTCAACCAGAATCTTATCTGGTACTGCTTGCTGCATTTTGTAGAAAATGCCACGGTCCGTTGCCACGATTAGACGTTGGTGTGGCAAAGTCTGTGCAGCTTTAATCAATTGAGATGTACTACCCACTGCATCTGCAATTTCTACCACCGACTCTGGTGACTCAGGATGGACCAATACAGCCGCATCTGGGTACAGTGCTTTCATGTTAGCAATGCCACGTGCACGGAATTCTTCATGCACAATACATGCGCCATCCCAAAGCAACATATCAGCGCCGGTTTTCTTTTGAATATAGCGACCTAAGTGCTGATCTGGTGCCCAAATAATTTTTTCGCCTAAGCTATCTAGATGCTCAACAATTTCAACTGCACAACTTGAAGTCACCACCCAATCCGCACGAGCTTTAACAGCAGCCGATGTATTGGCATAAACCACTACGGTGTGGTCAGGGTGCTGATCACAAAATGCCGTGAACTCATCGACTGGACAACCTAAGTCAAGTGAACAGGTTGCTTCAAGTGTCGGCATCAGAATTGTTTTTTCAGGAGACAGAATTTTTGCTGTTTCGCCCATAAACTTAACGCCAGCCACAACCAGTGTAGAGGCTGCATGATCTCGTCCAAAACGGGCCATTTCTAAAGAGTCAGAAACGCATCCACCTGTTTTCTCGGCAAGTTCTTGTACATCTGGATCGCAATAGTAGTGAGCAACAAGGACAGCATCACGTTTTTTGAGCTCTGCTTCGATCTGTGCAAACTTTTGTTGTTTTGCTTCTTCACTTAGGCGGTTGTCTTTTGGCTCACCTAAACGGTCTAAATGCGCTTGTACAATGTTTTTTGCATCGTTGGCAATTAAAGTCGCATCACTCATAAAACGTCTTCTCTATCCTTCATGCTGGCATACCTGCTCGCATATAACGTTACTGCTTAAACGATTTACTAAATTCAATCATTTAATATCAAAAGATGGGGCTAATAAAAAAGCCTCTTTGTCGAGGCTTGATTATAACTGATATTTAAGAACGGTAATCAGCATTAATTTTGACATAGTCGTAAGATAAGTCACAGGTATATACCGTGTCTTTGGCCTGACCACGTCCTAAATCAACACGAATGGTAATTTCGGTTTGAGCCATAACACGCGCACCCGCTTCTTCGGTATATTCCTCAGCTGCGCCACCATCTTTACAGATTTGTACATCGTCTAACCACACTTGAATTTTAGACACGTCTAAGTCTTTAACCCCTGCATAGCCAATCGCAGCTAAAATACGTCCCCAGTTCGGGTCCGATGCAAAGAGTGCAGTTTTGACAAGTGGTGAATGCGCAATGCTATATGCAATGTCACAACATTCTTGAGTATTTGCGCCGCCTTCTACAGCAACAGTAATAAATTTCGTCGCACCTTCACCATCACGGACAATTAACTGTGCTAAACGATTCATTACACGAGCAAGAACTTCTAAAACTTTAGCGTAGCGTGCATCGTTGTCTGATATGATTTCAGTGCCACCCGCCTGACCTGTTGCTACGAAAATACAAGAGTCATTGGTCGAAGTATCGCCATCAATCGTAATACGGTTAAATGAATGCTCAACCGTGGTTTTTAGTAGCTTTTGTACTAAATCACGGCGAATAGGTGCGTCTGTTGCCACAAAGCTCAACATGGTTGCCATGTTCGGGCGAATCATTCCAGCGCCTTTACTAATACCTGTCATGGTATAAGTAATGCCATCAAGCTCAAATTGTTCAGATGCGCCTTTAGGCACAGTGTCTGTCGTCATAATGCCAGTTGCAGCATCATTCCAAGCCGCATCTTGTACGCTATTTAATGCAGGCTGAAGTCCAGCAAGTAAACGCTCCATTGGAAGCTGCTCGCCAATCACCCCCGTAGAAAACGGAAGTACTTCAGAGCTATTTACTCCAGCAAGCTCCGCTAACTTCGCACAAGTATCCTGAGCGTTTTTCAAACCCGTAGGTCCGGTTCCCGCATTGGCATTACCCGTATTAATCACTAAATAACGAGGGTTACCTTCGGCAAGATGGGCTTTAGAGACATGAACAGGCGCTGCACAAAATGCATTTTGCGTAAATACACCAGCAACATTTGAGCCTTCTGCAAACTCAAAAATGACTAAATCTCGTCGGTTTTGGTAACGTACATATGCTTCTGTTGAGCCAATTTTTACACCTTTTACCACATGCATTTGTGGCATTGTTACGTCACCGACAGCCATTTTTAGAACATCCAAAGTTTGTTGAATAAGATCAATATTTCAAAAAAAGCGATGCAGTAAAGCACCGACCTTATGAAATATCATAGTGGACAGCTTAGTAGAAAAGTCTAAAAAAATCGAGCGCAAAAACGGCTCATTGTTGCTCTAGTTTTAATAAAATATCTTTCTTATCAAGCCCACCAGCAAAACCAACTAAAGCTCCACCCGCACCAATTACTCGGTGACAAGGTGCAATAATGGAAATTGGTTTTTTACCGTTTGCCGCACCAACTGCTCTCACCGCTTTTTCATTGCCAATTTGAAGTGCAATATCTTTATAACTTCTTGTTTCCCCATAAGGGATGGTCAGTAATGCAGCCCATACTTGTTTTTGAAATACAGTCCCTTCGAAATCGAGTGGCAATGTAAACTCACGGCGTTTACCTTCAAAATATTCTACTAATTGTTGTTCGGTCTTTAATAAAACTGGATGTTCAAGTTGTTCGACCAGCTCAGCCAGCCGAACACGTTTTGGATTTTCATTGTCCCAGAGTACTGCCACCAAAGCATTTTCATTCGCAACTAGCTTTAATTGCCCAACAGGCGAATTGATATACTTATAAGACAGTAACATAGTTTTATTCTCTTAAGACGGCGATGAAATTTTCATTAAAACCAAGCCTGACACAATTAATACAGCGGCAATCATTCGCATAGCTCCAATAGGCTCATGAAGAAAAAATATACCTACAAGAAATGACCCAATCGCGCCAATGCCTGTCCAAACCGTATAGGCAGTGCCAAGAGGTAAAGTTTTCATTGAAATTGAAAGTAGAACCACACTCAAAATCATAAAAACTACGGTAATAATACTAGGGGTTAAACGGGTAAAACCTTCGGACATTTTCATAGAATATGCCCAAATGATTTCAAATACACCTGCTAAAATTAAAATAGCCCAAGCCATAACATTCACTGATTTTTATAGCGTCAGGTCGTCCCGACATGATTACCCATTATGGGGGAGGTCGTTCCTCCTTTATGTGTGAACTCAGTTTACTTTAAAATAAAAAATGAAGGCAAACCCTATCTAAAGCTTGCCTGTCTTAGAGAAACTTATTCACTTTTTAATTGTAAAATTTTTCGTGCACTATTTAAAACAAACAAAACAATAATCAATCCAATCATTAAGTCAGGATAACGCGAACCTGTAATGGCAACCAATATTCCAGCGACAATGACACCCAAGTTAACGATGACATCATTTGCAGAAAAGATATAACTCGCCTTCATATATGCCCCGCTCTCTTTATGGTCACTCATTAAGTAAAGACAACTAATGTTGGCCGCAAGCGCCAATCCACCAATTAAAATCATTAAAATTGAAACTGGTTCACTGCCATATATAAAACGGCGCAGCACATCAATTAACACAATCATGGCTAAGCCAAACTGCAACCACCCCGAAAGATGCGCGGCTTTTAATTGGGCATTTAGATTTTTACCCACCACAAATAAAGCAATGCCATAAATTGCAGCATCAGCAAACATATCGAGCGAATCGGCAATTAATCCTGTAGAGGAAGCGATAATGCCGGCCATAAACTCAATGACAAACATGACGCCATTAATCAGTAACAACCATTGTAAAACTTGCTTTTGTGCTGCATTAGTTGAAGAACTAGCTCGAACCTTTTTAGGTTTTTCAACTGGTTCATAATGTGGCTGCGTTTGTTGTAACTCTGCTCCTAATCCTAGACGCTGTAAACTTTGAGTAATCATTTCAGCCTGAACACTGTGATAAATCGCCAAATGACGCGCTGGTAAGTCAAAATGAAGTTCTTGAATATCGTCATTGTAAGGGGCCAAAGCCATCCGTACCATTTGCTCTTCGGCTGCACAGTCCATGCGAGGAATATGGTAATAACTTACCCATTGACTCTTTTTAGCCACAGATTCACTAGGCGTGAAACACTCCTGAGACGTCGTGCTTGGGCACCCACAGCTAGAGCTAGTTTTACTTAAATGTATTTGATTATCTTGTTTTTCTAAAGCCATCTTTGCACCATAACTGACACAAAAAACAATGCCATTAGTATAAACCAATGGCATATGTTTAAGCTTACTTTTTGTTCGGCAATTAGAATTTTAGTGTTAACCCAGCTCCATAATACCAACCATGTTCGGAGTCGGTTCCAGTTTGCCAAGCAGTTTGTTTTAAACCTTTTTCATAGCCGTAACCAACATCAACAAATGGCATCACCTTTTTATTGATTTCATAACGGGTTTGAAAGCCAGCTTGTAAACTAGATAGCCCTGTTTTACTGGCATAGCGAGATTCATCTTGCAAAACAACATCTGCTTTTAAATAAGGTTTACCAATTAACTTTTGGGTAAAGAGTAAGTCCCTTTCTGTTTCTAAACTTAACTTCCATAGCTGGTCTTCACCTGCATAAAGATATGCATCGGTTTCAAAAAAGTAAGGCGCCATACCATGTAAACCCACAACACCAGCCCAGCGATCTTGCTTTTCATCTTCGCGTTGCAAACGTTCGTAGTTTATACCGGCCTGTACATCCCAATAGTCAGCTACATTTCGACTATAAAGTACTGAACCGCCATAATTGGCATCTTCTGACTCTGCTTTTTCAACGTGGGCTTTAATGAACAATTTATTTTCATCCGTTCCCACCCAAGTTTCTAATTCCGAAGAAAAACTACCTTCTCCCTCTTCGTTTTGAGTCCATCCCGTATCAATCGTGGTTGCTTGATAGATCTGACCACCGTGTTCGCGTAAATGATCATGAGTTAAAGGCTCTTGAGCAAAAGTAAATACTGATATGCTCGAGAAAGCACCGCAATATAACATTTGAGAAAATAACTTAGTGATGCGCATGACTAGCTCCTTTCTCATTTTCAGATTGAACAGGTGATTGAGCTTGAGCAGGTTGTTGTCCATCATTCACTTGAGCCACAATCAACTTATTCATCATTCCCGCACTCATGTGGTAGAGCAAATGGCAATGAATCGCCCATTCGCCTAAGGCATCGGCTGTCAATAACGCAGTAACGGTTTTTCCTGGTGGAACAATAAGAGTATGTTTATTTGGTAAGTTTTCAGCTTGTTGGCCATTTTCTAATTGCATGAACATGCCATGTAAATGCATTGGGTGAGCCATCATGCTGTCATTCACAAACTTCAAGCGAATACGTTCGCCATACTTAACTTGTAATGGCTCAGCTTCGCTAAATTTTTTGCCATTAATGGTCCAGATATAACGCTCCATGTTACCACCTAAACGAATAACTAATTCACGTTCTGGTGCACGCGTGTCTGGCTGAGGTGTTAAAGATTGCAAATCACTATATTGCAGTGCTTTCATACCCGCTGGTGTCGAAGCATTTGCCCAGCCATAAACGGGTTCATCCTTTTTAGACTTATTCTCAGATTGCGCAAGCATCTCATGTTTCATATTCATCATAGCGTGGTCATGTTCACTCGATGACATTGCCTGCATATCATGCTTCATTTCAGGCATCGCTGACATGTCATGCTTCATTTGCATCATAGAATGATCATGTTTTTCAGAGGACATATTTTTCATGTCATGATCCATGTTCATTTGATGGCCAGCATGTTCATCACTTGCCCCATTGCCATGACTCATGCCCATATCTTCCATAGTTAACAAAGCGCGCGGACGTGGCTGTGGCATTTGAATTGGCCCTACAGCCTGTGCATTTTCATTGTGCAAAGTACCGATAGCGAAACCACTACGGTCAATAGACTCTGCTTCAATGTGATAATTTGATTGCGTAGGTTCTACAATGACATCGTAGGTTTCGGCTGTACCAATACGGAACTCGTCAATTGCAACTGGCTTAACTGGCTGCCCGTCTGCACTCACAACAGCCATTTTCAAATTTGGAATTCTGACATCAAAAAATGACATCGCTGATGCATTAATAAATCGTAATCGAACCTTATCACCAGCTTTAAAGTTAGCTGTCCAGTTTTGCTGCGGTGTTTTGCCGTTGACTAAGAAGGTATAGCCCGTCACATCAGACATATCGGTTTTTAACATCCGCATTTGATTCCACATCGAACGATCTTGCCAAGTTGCTTTTAAGCCTTGTGTTTTAACTTGCTTCAAAACATCAGATACAGTTTCACGGCGGTTTTGATAATACTCAGCAGATTTCTTCAAATTCTTCATAATGCTATCGCTAGAAGAATTATGAAAATCTGAAAGCATTACCACGTAATCACGGTCTGTTTTCTCATGAGCAGCAACAGGTATTTTTCCTTTTGGATAAATCACGAGCGGGCCATATAAACCATCTTGCTCTTGGCCTTTACTATGCGCGTGATACCAATAGGTGCCGTTTTGTTTCACCTTAAAGCGGTAAACAAAATCTCCGTTTGGCGCAATTCCTTTAAAACCATTGAAACCCGGTACGCCATCCATTAACCCTGGCAGTAATAAGCCATGCCAGTGTAAAGACGTATCTTGATTCTTTAATTGGTTATGGACGTGAATAACAGCTTCATCCCCCTCCTCAAACTCAAGGAGTGGTGCTGTAAACTTGCCATTTACGGTAATTCGTTTAAGGGGTTTGCCCGTAACATTGACCTGTTGTTCATTAATATTAAGGTGATATTCCTTAATTGCTGCGAGGGTCCATGGTGAAACCAATAGACCAAATACAGCGACGAGGCTGCTAATTGTTTTATGAGACATTGCTGTGATCCTTTTTAATTAAAAAAATAAGTAAATAAGGATCAAGCTTTAGGAGGACGTAAAATCTCTTGCCAGTATCCGGCTAAATGTTGAGCCTGATAAATACTGCTAAATTGATATGAAATAGGAATAAGTGGGGATTCAACGTCAGGTACAGCTTGCTGCAGAGCTAAATTCACCATTTGGCAATGGACTGGGTTACAGTCCTGACAATGCTCACCATGCGAATGAAGAGACTGAGTCATCTTTTGATGACATACGGTCTGATCATTTGCTTGAGTATGCATATTGTTATGCGAAAATTTTTCGCTATGACACGGCATAGTATGAAGATCATGTTGCATAGGCGTCTGTGCAATAGACACACCACTCCACCCAATGACGAAAGCCATTAGGAACACAAACCAAGCATACTTGCGTAAGTGTTGTAGAGCCATTGTGATTTATCGCCTAGAGCCGATGGGTGATCTTAATGCCATTAGCATAACGAAGTTTTAAAAGAGATACAATTTTCTATCTTAACTGCTTGTTATAGAGCAATTAAGCAAATGGAGGTTGATGCTGAAGGACTAAATCAATCACCTCTAATGCGCCTTCTTGTTCATTACTTACAGTGGTATAAGGCGCCACCGCTTTTAATGCTTCTACTGCATTTTCAACTGCAAACCCATAACCCACAGCTTTAATCATCTGCATATCATTGTTGTTATCACCAATCGCAACCACTTGATTAGGTTCAACCTGCCATTTTTGTAGTAATAAGTTCAAACCGTGTGCTTTATGCTGGTCGGGAAGAATCAAATCGATAAAATTAAAACCACTTGAAACAGGTACCAAAACTTTATCTGCTACAAAACTTTGCTTCTGAAAATGCTCAAAAATCGCAAAGCTTTCGTTTTCCTGAGCGGTAAAAGTAATTTTGCACACTAAGTCATCTAGTGCATAAAAGTCATCTACAACTGTCAGTTTTTCAAAATATCGGGCAACCTTGGCATAGTCCTCTGCGTTCATGCTGCTATGCACATAAGCACTCTGTTTCCCGCAGATCACCATGGTTGAGGTATATGAAGGATCAATCGCTTTTAGAATCTCAATATATTGTTGCTGACTTAAATGAGCAAAAGCTAATTCTTGCCCTGCATCTACAACATGCGCGCCATTTTCTGCAATAAAAGCAATTTCATGACTAATTTCTGGAAAATAGGTAATCAGCTTTGCGAGTTGATTACCACTGGCTACCACAAAATGAATATTATTTTGTTTTAGTTGTTCGTATTGTTTTAAAAAACGTGCTTTGTTGTACTGCTTTTTGGAATTAAGAAAAGTCCCATCCATATCTACCGCTAAAATTTTTACTGTCATTAATTATCGAGGTCTCTTACTAAAAACTTATTAAACCAAATTTAGCTTTATTTTTCATGACACTTTTACAGTTTTATACGTATCTATGCACAAAAAGTTTTCCACAGAGCTACATCGTTTTTTGCACAGGTTATTTTTTAGCAAAGCTTAAAAAAAATCAGATAATAAAATATTCAACACGCATAAAAAAAGAACGCCAAAACGTTCTTTTTTCATACATTTCGCTTAGAGAATAAACGGTTGATCTAATTTTGTTTATTTTACCAACATCTTATCCATACGGTTATCAACACAGTTATCCATATAGTTATAAACAAAGTTATCCACAAGCTTATTCTCAGTTCAACATACTTTTTAAGCGTCTACACTGCCCACTTTCGCAAGCTCTGCACGCATTTGATCAATCACAACTTTATAATCTGGTTGACCAAAAATAGCTGAACCAGCAACAAACATATCTGCACCCGCTTCAGCAATTTCACGAATATTTGCAGGGCCAACACCACCATCAACTTCTAAACGAATATCACGACCACTTGCATCGATAACTTTACGAGCTTCACGCAACTTTTCTAATGTCATTGGAATGAACTTTTGTCCACCAAAACCTGGGTTTACACTCATTATTAAAATTTGATCTACTTTATCAAGCACGTAATCTAAATAGTGCAACGGCGTTGCTGGGTTAAAGACTAAGCCAGCTTTAGCACCACCTGACTTAATTAACTGTAATGAACGATCGATGTGGTGCGATGCTTCTGGATGGAAAGTAATAATATCTGCACCAGCTTCCAAAAAGTCTCCAATAATTCGATCAACTGGAGATACCATTAGATGCACGTCAACAGGAGCTGTAATCCCATAATTTTTTAAAGCCTTACATACACCAGCACCAAAAGTTAAATTTGGAACATAGTGATTATCCATCACATCAAAATGTACTACATCGGCACCTGCGGCTAACACTTTGTCTACATCTTCACCTAAACGAGCAAAATCGGCAGATAAAATAGAAGGAGCAATCAAGTAAGGCTTGGACATAGGTGGATGACCTGGCTAAAAATTTAAGGAGAGGCTGAAAATTATAACAAAAAAGAACCTACTTGGCCTGCCCTTCCTTGCTTAAATGACAACATTTCAAACTTGCAACGTAACGTTGCAACAATAGAATGCTAACGGCGAAACGAATTTGTTAAGGTACATTAAACCAATGTGAGGATTGATAATGAAAAGCACAACTCATCTATTAACAAACGATGGAAAACGCATTGCAAAACGTCTAGTTAATCATTGGAAGCACAAGTTTGAAGTACAAGAAACTGAACAAGATTTTAAAATCTTAATGCCTACAGCAACGATTACGCTTGCACCAGAAACAGAGCAGTTAAACGTTGCTATTGATAGCCAGTTAGATGACCACGATCACTTAGAAAAAGTAGTGCTTGATCATCTAAACCGTATGGCTCAACAAGAATTTCAGGTGGAATGGCAACACTAATTAGCCAGCGACCTTTTCTAATTGGATTGCATGGAACTGTAAATGCTCATCCATAAAGGTTTGAATAAAATAATAACCATGGTCATAGCCAGCATGTTGTCTTAAAGTTAAAGGCTGTCCTGCTTTTAAACATGCTTGCTTAAATTTTTCAGGGTGAAGTTGTTCATAAAATTGGTCATCTAATCCCTGATCAACCAAAATTTCGTCAAATACTGCACCATTTTTTGATACTAAAGCTGTGGCATCATGAGCCAACCAGCTATCACGATCTGCACCTAAATAATGACTAAAGGCTTTGTCTCCCCAAGCACATTCAGTTGGTGCACAGATCGGTGCGAAAGCAGATACCGACTTAAACTTTTCAGGATATTTAAACGCTAAAGTTAGTGCGCCGTGTCCACCCATTGAGTGCCCAAAGATACCAACTTGTTGAGCGTTTACAGGAAAGCTTTTTAAAATGAGTGGATATAACTCATCAATTAAATAGCTTTCCATTTGATAATGCTCAGACCATGGTGCTTGGGTAGCATTAATATAAAAGCCCGCCCCTTGCCCAATATCCCAATGATCCCCTGCTGCGACTTGGTCTCCACGAGGAGAAGTGTCTGGGGTAATCAATATTAGGCTCAGCTGTGCTGCCATATGCTGCGCATGTGCTTTAATGGCAAAGGTTTCTTCAGTACATGTTAACCCAGCTAAGTAAAACAAAGTTGAGCAAGCTTTACCTTCTAGAGCTGCTGGTGGTAAATAAACACCAAACTTCGCTGGTCCTTTTAAATAAGAAGATTCAAATTGGTATATACGCTGCTCGCCCTCAAAGCAGCGGTTTTTTTGCAGGAGTTGCATCGTTTTTAGCCTCTGTTTTTGTTTGAGCAATATCTACACTACCTGTATTTTGCTGAGGAAATAGATACTTTTCCAATTGAGGTAGCATAAGTTCCATATTTTTACCAATCATCCACTGAGGCTCTGAAGGTTCAACACCTTGAGCCACTTCCCATTTGGTTACTGTTTGCTTAGCTGTGTTAAATGAGTCTTTCATCGACGATTGTTCTCGCATAGCCAAATCAAAGAAAGCTCGTCCAAAATAGGTATAGTCAGCTTCGTTATTACATCCAAAAGAAGTTTTATCAGCAGCCGATGCGGTAATAATTAAGGTATCAGGAGACTGTAAAGCAGGAATAAAGCTTCCTGAATAACAGGCTGAGATCACAATTACACGCCAGCGAATACCGGATTTGTCCAGTGTTTCTCGCAACCATTTCGGGTCCACTTGCCCTAAATCTAATGGCGCATTTTCAATTTCGAAGTGATTTTGTTCACCGTGTGAAGTCATATATAAAAATAGTACATCACTATCACGGTTCATTTGCTGGCCCATGCGGCGTAGGGCTAACTCGATACTGGTTTTAGAGGCAATCGGAATATCTGTGCGGGTATCTGGATTATTAACCAGCATCATCGAACGTCCAATCGTTCCGAAACGTGTATCAAACTGTTCTTTAATACGGACCACTTCCGATTTAAAAACATCTTGATAACTATCACCAGCAACACCTAAAAAATACCAATGGCTTTTGGCGAGCTCACCATATTGAACTTGCTCTAAAGAATCATTTAATAGTTTACTTTGTGCATAAAAAGCATCTTCAGCAAACGTTGGAGCCGTATCTTCTACCTTCCAAATCGGTTGATCTTTTACAGAAAGTTGCCAAACCACCATCGTTGCAATGGTCGCAACCATAACCAGTGCACGTTCCCACCATGGCCACTTAAGCTCACGTGAGAAAACCCAAATTACGGCTAAACTTTGCCACACGAATAAAGCTACAAATAAACTCGGTAAAATTCCGTTATAAATAGCATCGGGAATAAAGTTGAGATAACCGTTAGACCCCAAATACTGGATTAAACATTGAATTAATAAGATATTTGTATCTAGAACCAGCCAAAGTAAAGCAGGAACTAGCATTAAGCGAGGTTGGTTGGTTCGCTGAGATAAAAAAATACCAACAATTAAGGCAATGAATGGCCAAAGTGCATAACCAATTAAACCTTGTGAATTAAAATCACCGATTTGACCAGCTACAAGCCAGCTATAAAGAGAGTTGGTACATCCTCCTAAAATTCCCCAAACAATAAGCTGAAGAATAGATGGATGTACAATCTGTAAAGAACGTCTTGACCCCAAAAACAGCCACATTCCGGCAATTTGGTTGCTTTTAAAATCATGCCAAAAGTTAATGGAGGGTTTAAGATCAATCATAAAAGGTTTTCAAAAATTTCGTTTTTGACAGGCATCTTAAGTGTATGCCTGCTAAGAATTTTAGCAATCATGCTTTTGAACTATATCACATATATTTGTGCATTATTCAAGCAATAAAACCTAACCTTACATAAGCCTACTGAAAATACGCATCAAAACGACAAGCATCCCCTTGCCATTGATGAGCTGGCTCTTGATTTGCCAAGAAAATAGCATGGCGTGGTCGCTTAACGACTACACGTTTAGCAACTCTCTGTGCCAAAACTAGCAAATTATCCCCCAAATCCATCTCACCATCTTCAGGTAAAAGAAGATGTAAAAGCTGCATTTGTTTTTTGACTTGAGCTTGTTTTTTAATTGCTTGTTGATTATGGTCGCGCTGTGGGAACATCGGGTCAAGGTAGACTACATCAACCGTTTTTGCTTCTTGATGTAATTGCTGTAAATAGCTTCCAGAGTCAGCAAAGATCAGTTGAATACGTTCCATAAATTGACTTAAAAATGGATCACGTTCCGCCAGAGCTTTTGAATCTTCAAGTAAAGTAAATAAAATCGGATGGCGCTCAACAAGCTGGATTTGGGCACCTAGATAAGCCATAAGTAAGCTGTCATGGCCTAAACCCGCTGTTGCATCAACCAGTACTGGCTTTTCACCTAACTGACAAGCACGGGCAATCATTTCCGATTTAAGACTTGCACGTTTTAAACGTGGAATTTCAGCTTTCCAGTCGGGTTGCATTTTCATGCCATTAGCAGATAACCAAAGTCCGTTTTCATCTACACAAAGGGCAATTTCAGGATTGAAGCGTAAAAACCGTGCATTCAGCCTTTCAATTGGCTGTAAATCGACAGTCACACCTCTAGAACAAAGCACAGCTTGGTAGTGCTGTGCTTGTTCTTGAAAATCTTCTTCAAAATATATATGCATGAGTACTGCCTTTACTTTGCTTTACCCTGATGCGCTATCTTTTTCCACGCATCATCACGTAAATAAACTGGCAAAGCATGCTCGGCATTCACCCATTGCTTTTGTGCAGCATAGACACGTGCAATAGAAGCAATATCCTGTGCAGTTGCAGTGATTGTTTGATGCTCTGCATCAGCTTGAAGTAACTTTGTGCCCGAACCAATTAAGCAATGTTTTGCATAAGCTGCTGCTGGCTCATAGCTCATTAATTTTTCTTCATCAATACACTGCATAATTCCTTGTTCATCTAGAACAAAACTTGCAATGTAAACTTCGTTCATACGCGCATCAAGCACCGCAGTCACTTGTTCCAAACCTTCAAGTCGGTAAGCAGCTTGTGCTAAAGCTTGCAATGTAGAAACGGGAATTACTGGTAAATCTTGTGACCAAGCTAAAGCCTGGGCAACAGCAGCATTAATTCGAACACCACTAAAAGAACCTGGCCCACGGCTAAAGGCAATCGCATCTAAACCAGCAACTTCAAGACCTGTTTGTTGTAGCCCCTGCTCAATCATGGGCAAAATAGTCTGTGTTTGTGCTTTCGCCCGCGTATCGAGTTGAAAAAACAGTTCTTGGGTTTCATCGACTAATGAAATAGAACACTGCTCATTTGCAGTTTCCAACGCCAGCAATTTCATGCACAACCTTAGTATTAAATCAGATTAAAAACGAAGGTTATGATACCCCACTCGGCTCTGATAGGCGAGTTGTTCTATCTCTAAATAAAAATGCCAAGCTTGTGCTTGGCATAGAAAATAACTTATTAAAAGATTTTAAAAGTGAAACTCTTTTAAATCTGCATAGCTCTTAAAGTGTTCAGCATAATGTAATGCACTCAAGCGTATTTTCGCTGCCCCATCTTCATCTAAAGTTTTGACAATTTTGCCTGGTGAACCCATCACCACTGAATTATCTGGAATCACCTTCCCTTCAGGAATTAAAGCATTAGCACCGATAATACAATTTTTACCAATCACCGCCCGATTTAAAATTACGGCGTTCATACCAATCAAACTATTATCACCAATCGTACAACCATGCAGCATGACTTTATGACCGACTGTGACATATTCACCAATATTTAACTCAAGTCCAGCATCGGTATGTAAGACAGAATTTTCTTGAATATTAGAGAAATCACCAATCCGAACGACACAGTTATCAGCACGAACTACTGCACCAAACCAAATGCTGACTTGACGCCCTAACTCTACTTGTCCAATTAGCGTTGCAGTTGGAGCAACCCAACCATCCCATGGCTCATGTAATGCTTTTGGGTGCTGTCCTTGATAGCTATACATCATAATTTATCAATCCTGATCTTTATTTTTTATGAGAAAACTTTGGCATTCCAAAGGTTGGTGAGTTAAGTAAAAATGGCCAATCTTTTTGATAACCTAGTCCATATTTAAACAGAGCAACTAACATACGAGCAGTTAACCCCCAAATAATTTCATTATCAATCTGTAAGCTTGGGAAATATAAAGACTGATGAGCATATCGAACTTCATAGGGTGTCGGACGCGTCTCGATCAGTTGCTGTAACGGGACAAAGAAAATTCGATCAATTTCGGTAGGCTGAGGTATTAAAGTGACCTCAGGAGGAATAAGCCCAACGATCGGTTTTACAGACAAACCGCTTCTTGCTCGCTGCATCGGCAAATCACCTAACAACTGTACATCAAACGGATTTAAAGCTGTCTCTTCTTGAGCTTCTCTTAATGCAACAACAATATTACTGGTATCACTAGGATCACGCTTTCCCCCAGGAAAAGAGACTTCCCCCGCATGGTTGTTCATATGTATTGAACGGCGTGTAAGCAGTACCTTAGGATCATTCTCATTCGTAATGGCAATGAGTACTGCAGCTTGTGCTTCTTGTATGCGGGTGGAAAAGCGCAATCTTTGCTGTAACTTTTGTGTTAGCAAGTGCTCTTCCATACCATTCACCTATTATTCTGTCTCTCTTTGCATCATATCTGAAAATCAAAGTTAGGGAATAGAGTTGATGCGTAAGTCTAAAAATTCAGTTATGCTGGGTCATCTCTATACTCGATGATAATTATGAGTTTCTGTGTAGCGTGTGGGCATAAAACCGAACAAAAAATTCCTTTAGGTGATCATAAAGTACGCCGTGTTTGTACTCATTGTGGAAATATTCATTATGAAAACCCCAAAGTAATCTGCGGTGCCTTAGCGTTATGGGAAGACAAAGTATTACTTTGTCGTCGTGCGATTGAACCTCGTTATGGCTTATGGACATTACCTGCTGGTTATATGGAATTGTACGAAACCATGGAACAAGGTGCAGCACGTGAAACTCGTGAAGAAGCAGAAGCCGAGATAGAAATAGAACAACTTTATTGTATGTACAATATTCCGCGTATTGGTCAAATTTATGTTCTTTTCAAAGCACAGCTGAAAGATGGCATTTTTGGTGCTGGTGAAGAAAGCATCGAAAGTCGTCTGTTTGAAGAGCATGAAATTCCATGGGGAGAACTGGCCTTTCCTAGTGTCGAACATACATTAAGACATTATTTTGAAGATCGTAATAAACAAGTTTTTCCAACACATCTTGAAACTTTGGGTACTCGTTTAGACCATACAGGTTAATCAATTAGATAATAAAAAAGACCGCTTTCGCGGTCTTTTTTATATGTCTTTTATTTTTTTAAGATTTAGTCTTAATCTGATAACAATCAGCTGTTCTAAGTGTCACAGTTCCAGTCATACGTTGACCTAAAGCTTTTTCAGTCTCAGTCGGAGCAGGTGAAATATCTTTAATATTATTATAAACTTGTTGATAGAAAGCGTACGGATTTAACCATGAAACTGTTTTGTTATCATAGGTAGTAAGATTCGCACCACTGGTCTGCCCTTGTAATAGATTAGCAACGTTAATTTTTGCGCCACTTACAAGTAAAGTTTGGCTACCAGTTTGAGAAGTACTTTGAACTACATTTGAATTTAGGCCTACCACAATGCCATTTAACTTCCCTAATTGAGGCACCCCAAAAATCATTCTTACTGTAATTGACTTATCATTGGTGGCCGACTCTGTTCCTCCAGTTGTGCCAATTCTGTACTGCTGAACGCCATTGTTATCAATTAAACTCGTATTCGAAACCACTCCACACTGACCAGACATGTCTGTTGCAGTAGCATTAGGTTTAATATCTGTTCTAATGTCTCCATTTTCATCAACTACAATACCCAAATCAATAGGGGCAATTCCTGCTGTATCAAATTTAAAGTTTAGAGTTGCATATAATGGGAAAATATAAGTTTGACCAGATTTGACATTATTAGCTGTTTTAAAGATCTGATTAGACAGATAGCTCGCAGGGCTTACCTTATAAATATCCATAGAACCATTATAATTTTGGTTATCAACACTCTGTTTCCATAAAGCATACTGCTGAGGATTAGGAGTTTTAGTATTTGTTAACCCGAAATATGAACTATCACGTCCTGCAATAAGTGAATCATTCAATAATTTGCCTTGATAAATCACTAAATCTTCATTTGTATTGCTAGAAGTTTTTAAACGGAATGGTTGTGTTGATTTAATTTCTGTCTGTATTGGATCAAGCCAAGTAGTTTGCGAGTCTGCAACCATTTGAGTTGGCTTAGATTTCGTCAAGACATTTAATACTGCACTAATTGCTAACTGGCTTGTAATTGTACTCGTTCCTTTCCATTGTAAACCATAACCAAATGTATATCCCCGACGATCAGATAGTAAGAATAAATTACCAAACATATGTTGGGTATTAGCGCTATTTTTTGGGCAATCTGCTAAATTAGTTAAATTACATCCATAAAAATTTTCAGATATTAAATTAGGCTCAGCCAAAGTAATATAATCTGATTGATATAACCCTACTAAACTTAAGTGTGCCAACTGCGTTACCAATTCAAAAGCTTGCGTATCTGATACTGGACTTACATCTAACCATGGTTTCAAAATATTGGCATAAGCACCATTTTTCCATTCTGTAGCTGTAATATTTTGAACTAAAATATTTAAAGTATTTTTCTTCTCATCGGTAAATTGGGTTGGCTGCAAATCACCAGCAACATGATCTCCCCTCTCTAAGCCAACGCTTTGAAAAAGTTTTACCAATGCCATTGCAACCCGCACTGTAGGATCATTCTGGTTAAGTGAGGTTGGTGTTTGCCCAGTTAATCCAATCGCCATATCCATGACTTTCAAACGTGGCGGAACAGTCATCTGAATTTTTGAAACAGTGTCTAACTTAACAGAGCCTAGTTCAATTTTTCTTGTAGCTTTGGTATCTTGCAAATAAAAACTAGCAGTATCGCCTGCTTTACAAGATCCGATAACACTATTTCCAGAAGCCTTAGTAACAAAACTTAGATTCGCTGCACTACTACAGGTAAAATTAATACCCGCTATTGGGTAATCTAAAGAGAATTGTAGACAATCACTGTTTGTTACGGAACAACTTCCATTAGCAGTAGCTCCTCCTGATCCATTTGTAGGATTCTCATTTATTGTGGAACTACCACCACCACAACCGTTTAGCATCAGTGCCAATGTGGTAAGTGCAAAAGGCCATAAAACTTTTTTATTCATTAGATATCCTACTTATTTTTAACGTAATACTGAAATTTGAATTTGTCCCTGATTCGTTAACTCATTTTCTGCCACATCTACGGCAGAGGATAATGGCGTCAACATCATGTAATGTGCTAAGGGTGGTAATTTTAAAACACCTTGGATTGATGCGTGTTGTAATAGAGTAGAAGGATACGATTTACTCTAGCCAGGGGGGGCTGAAAACTCGCGTTGGATATCAAAATTAGCAAGAATACCCTGTACATCAGTTTGTAGCCCATCAATCTTGGCTAACGCTGCAGGGTTAAAATGAACAGCACTAATACCTGGTGGATCTGCTGTTACAGCATTCCCCATCGATAATGAACGAATATCAACAGCTAGGTTTTGTCCTAATTGAGCATTGGCAAAGCTAGAAAAACCAGAGATCACAATTGCCATTGTTAAAGGACATAATTTAGGATATTTCACCTGCCTATCTCCTTATTTTTATTTTTTGCGCAAACCTAAGATATCTAGCGGGAATGACAAACCAAGTGAAACATCTGGTGCATCCTCTGTTAAACCAAAGCCAACTGTACCGTTAACAATCGTATCAGGTGAAACACGTACCCCCAAAGCAAAAGCCATCACCGCACTACTCTGATCTGGTGACTGATATGATTCACCATTTGCAAACTGAAACTCTGAATTTAAGTTAAAGCTTTGTTGGTAAGACATGGTTAAGGACACATCATAGTTAAAGGAATAGGCAAAACCGAAAGAGAATCCTCCACTGATTCCAGGATCAAAAGATTCTAAAATACGATTACCACGTACCTGATTTAAACCAGTCTTTTTAAAACCATAATTGGCAGATGCTGAAGCAAATAAAACCACCGGATCGATATATTTACGAGTACTTGCTCCTAAACCTACAGAGTAATAACCTTTACCAGTTGAAAGTTCATTTTGAGCAACTTCATATGGACTATCGCCAGTTTTAGTAGAAACGCTACCAAACAAAACTAAAGGTAAGCGTCCTTGTTTCAATGGGAAAGGTTCCCAACGTGCACCTAATGAAATATCCCCTAACCCTGCAGTATCTGAATCACTAGCAATATCAGATTTAGCAACAAGAGGTACAGTCGCTGAAAGTGTTAAATTATCTAAAACACCATATTGAGCTGTAAAACTGTTGGTCAATGTATGCTGAGCATCTTCCCTAATACTCAATCGACTAATACTAGAATTATCATCTCCTAATGCTAAATCTAAAATACTATCGCGGTAATAGGTATAATCGAGATCATAATATGTTGAAATTTCGCCTTTTTTAATTAATGAATATTGTCGTTCATTCGAGGTAAAAACTTCTTGTAAATTGGTCTCTTGGCTCGCATCTCCTTCTTTTTTCTGTAAAGCAGTCGCGGCTTGATTTGCTTCTGGATTAGCTGATGTAGGTTCAGATTCAGTAGTGGTAGATCCATTAGTCGGAGCTAATGCATCTTCTTGCACTGAATTTGATGTTGGCGTTACATCTGATACCGTGGTCGCTTCAGAAACAGCTGTACTATTTTGTACATCTGCTTGTGCAACTTGATCATCTGCATAAAGTGTACCTGTAATAGCACTCATGCTTAATACCAATACACTCATCTTCATCCATCGATTATTCATATTTCTTCCCACCCAATTTATTTATTTTACTAAATCAAATTTTCATTACTTACGTTTGTAATAAAGACGCATATAAGTTTCTATCGGCTGATTATGATTGGAAGAGTGACTATCATTATCCAGAACCCTTCGCATTGTTGAGGCTTTATTTGCTAAACGATCATAATTAAACGTTGGATATTGCACATCCACAAAGGCATAACGGTTAACAGTTGCATCTTCCACATGACGCATATCAGCATCTTTCAATGTTAATAAGTCTTTACGCTGTGATTCAGGCACAGAAATAACAAATAACGTATTATTATCCCAAACCTCTTTAAAACGATTTTCATCAAAGCTGATATTGCCTAAAGCAGGATCAGCTACATAGACTCGTCCATCTTTATAAGCTTTATATACGACAAAATGTTTAAAACCAGCATATGAAATAGGAACAATCGCAGGTTGACCTAATTTAACTAAATCCGAAAACTCCCCTCGATAACCGCCACTATCCAAACCAATAGCAGTTACGAAACGCTTCATATCAAGTAGTGAAAAGCTACGGCGTTCAATAATTCGTTGATACTCACCATACTGAAGTAAACCACTCATTGTTTGTTGTTCAGTTAAGCTTGTACCCACATAACCATTCAACAAAGTTGTAAGTGCAGCTGAACCACAGCTATAGTCATATGCTTGTCGAACAATACCGCGAAATTGATCTTCTATCGCAGGCTTAATCGTTACTGGCTCAATATGATTTCGGCGAAATGATAAATTACGTGAATCGGCAGTCTCTGTATAATAAACAGTTCCCGGTGGCTTTTTTTCTATTTCGAAGGCTTCTGTCGCAAAGTAATATATCAATGCTGAGCCCAAAGCAATCTCTAACATAAGCACTTGTTCTAAATGGTGGCCTAACTGGCCTTATTCATTTTATTCTTAGAGCAATAGATCTACATCCCTGTGTGTTGAAGATACCTTTTTTTTTGAAAAAAACAGCCTTTTTTTACTTTTTTTTGATGAACGTTTAGTTTTATAAAAATAAAGAGACTTTTATAGTTAATTTAAATTGATTCTTAATTTAACGGCTTATTTTTATCAATTAAAATATATTTTTATATAACAAAACTAGATGAGTTAATAAATTAAAAAAGCGCGTATTAAACGCGCTTTTTTTATTAAAACTTTTAAATTAGTGGCCAGAAATTGTAATTGTAGAAGTACCTACATTAATACCTTGGATTTCAACATCACCAATTGAAGCAGCAGTATTTGAACCTAAACGAATACCCTGTGCATAGACGTTCATGCCTTGAGTACTATTATTTTGAATCTTCAATCCAGTCGGCACAACAGAAATGTCAGCATTCACATCTAAGTTACCAGTTGTATTACCAGCACCACGGACCATAACTTTATCAAGGACAATTTTACCACCGCCAGCAGCATCATTAATACCTAGGTTAGATAAAGTTAAACCACCTTGCAAACTTGAATTTACTTTAATCATTGCACCTTGTGGTGTAGCACCTAATTGAACATTAGCTGAAATAGCGCCTAAAGATAAATCTAAACCAGAAAGAATTTCAGTTGGAGCTGCTTCTGTAATACCACGTACAGCAGTAGTTTCATTTAAAGTACCAGAACTACCAACACCAATAGAACCAACTTTTACATTAACTGCACCTACATTTGCAGCAACGTTTAAAAACGCGCCATTTGTAGCAGATGCACCAACGCTATCAATTTTAAGATCTAATAAATTCTGTGTTGTATCTACCTGCGTAAGAGTTATCGCTTTACCTTGAGTTGCATCTGTACCCGTAATTGTGATTGCACCTGCAGTTGCTGTAGCACCCACAATACCTGTAGTTGGGTCTAAACCATCGTTATCGTGAATATATAATTTATCGATGGAAATACCGCCAGCACCCAAAGCGATACCGATATTAATACCATCTTGACCAGTAGCAGCACTAAGCGCAGCATCGTCCATTGACTGCATTGCCATTGCATTTGCGCTGATAGCTAAAGAAGAAACTAAAGCAAGTTTAGTGAACATTTTCATTGAGCACTCTCCCAAGAGCATTTATTTTTTGACTTTAACCACTCTCATTGTCTCAAGTCGCATTTTTCTTTATATGGCAACCGAAACTTCCAATCCTTGAGTAGTTTTGCTTAGCAATTACTAAATTACATCTACGTTACTTTTTGTTCAACTAGTGTTGTGCATTTTTTGCCAATTACCCGACAAACGGTACACCTTAGGTTTTACTTCATAAATGATCATAAACATATAAAATCTTAAGCTGTAATTGTGCTTGTTTTATCAGCAAAAAGCTTTCCAATTAAAACTCTTCCTCCTGATGAACTATGACTTGTAGTAAACTATGTTCTCTCATTAACCACTACCTTATTTAAAAATGTCTCAGTTAAAGAAAAAAATCTCTTTACATGGTAAAAGTGCTGCCGATATTTTAAAAAAGTTACACGGGTTAACTGGGCTTATTTATTTAAATGACAATAACAATCCAATTATTGGATTTCTTCCTCAAAAATATATTCTTTTTCAAGATGAAAGTTATTTAGAGTTTCATCATCAAAATTTTAATGAATATAGAAATATATCAAAATTAAATCACTTAATAGACTTTACCCAATTTAAAGAGAATAATTCACAAGGAAATATTAAATCTACGACAAGTTTTACAGGAGGTTATATTGGTTTTATCAGTTATGATTTTTCTGCTCATCAGTTTATTGACATACGAAACCACATACAGCCCTCTTTATTCTTAGGACAATATCGCTCTTTTTTAAAATATATAGATAATGATTGGTATTTTTTTAGTGATGAATCAGATGCACTTGAGCTATTCTCATATATTGAAAATAGAATAGAGAATTCTATTTCTAATCATTCTAAAAATATATTTGAATTAAAAACTACTATTCAGCCAAGATGGTCTAAAAAACAATATTTTGATGCTTTTAATAAAATACAAGAATATATTAAAGCTGGTGATTGCTATCAAATTAATTTAACCCAAGAATTTAAAGCTGATTTCAAAGGATCTTTATTAAATAAAGCAGCAGATTTATGGAATCTTACTAATGCACCATATGCAGGCTATTTAAAGTTAGATAATTTTGAATTATTAAGTTGTTCCCCCGAGCTTTTTATTGAATTCAATCAAAATAAACAAATTAAGACAAGACCCATTAAAGGAACAATGCCTCGCTATAAAAATGTAGAAAAAGATTTTATTTCAAAACAAACCTTAAAAAACTCTCAAAAAGATCAGGCAGAGAATGTCATGATTGTTGATTTATTACGTAATGATTTGAGCATTTATGCCAATACAGGATCTGTAAAAACAACAAAACTATTTGAGATTGAAAGTTTCAATCAAGTACATCACATGGTAAGCGAAATCGTTGCGACCCTTAAAGATGACGTCAATCCTATGGAAATGCTTCTCTCTGCCTTACCTGGAGGATCAATCACAGGTGCTCCGAAAATTCGGGCAATGCAGATCATTGAAGAGTTAGAGGAAGCAGCAAGAGGTGCATATTGCGGCACATTAGGCTATTTCAATTTTGATGGTACAGGCCGCTGGAATATTCTTATCCGTAGTTTTCAACAATATCAGAATCAGCTTTCTTTATGGGCTGGCGGTGGTATTACAATTGCATCAAATGCTGAAGCAGAATATCAAGAGAGTCTTGATAAAGTCTCTGCTATGCTGAACCTAATGAACAACACAGCAGAGTAAAATTTACAGAATATCTTGTTTTAATGTTTGTACTAAACGCTCATTTTGCTCATCAGTTCCTACAGTTATTCGCAAGAATTGATTAATACGAGGCTTATTGAAATAGCGCACAATAATGCCCTGCTCACGTAATTGCTGTGCAAGCTGACCTGCATCATGCAATGGATGTGAAGCAAAAATAAAGTTTGCTTTAGAAGGTAAAACTTTAAAGCCCAAAGTAGTTAATTCATCTACTAGCTTTTCACGACTAGAAATAACTTTTTGACATTGTTCTTCAAAATAAGTTTGATCTTCAAAAGAGGCTACCGCTGCTGCAATTGCAAAACGGTCAATAGGATATGAATTAAAACTATTTTTGACAGCTTCAAGTGCAGCAATTAAATGAGACTGAGCAATCGCGAAGCCAACGCGTAAACCCGCAAGAGAACGAGATTTTGAAGTTGTTTGACACACAACCAGATTCTCATAGCGATTTACTAAACTCACAGCTGATTCTGCACCAAAGTCAACATAAGCCTCATCAATGACAACCACTCGATCTGGATTAGCTTTTAAAATTTGTTCGATTTCTGCTAAGCCTAGTGCAATACTTGTTGGAGCATTAGGGTTTGTAATAATAACCCCACCATTTGGTTGCACATAATCTTTAACTTCTATCTTAAAATTATCATTGAGTGGGATTTCTTTAGTCTTTGTACCAAAAAACTGACTATAAACTGGATAAAAGCTATAAGTGATATCTGGATAAAGAATTGGTTCATCTTGAAGAAAAAATGCTTTAAAAATATGAGCAAGTACTTCATCTGAGCCATTACCAACAAAAACTTGTGAAACTTCAATATTCTGTTGCTTAGCAATCGCATGTTTTAATGCCGTAGCATCTGGGTCTGGATATAAACGCAATGCATCAGCCTGATGAGTTAAAACAGCTTGAACTGCTTCAACTACTTTTGGTGATGGCGGATATGGATTTTCATTTGTATTGAGCTTCAATAAATTCTGAATTTTAGGCTGTTCACCAGGAACATACGGCTCTAACTCACGAACTTCTGGACTCCAAAAGCGCATTTGTGCTGTAGATAAAGTCATGGTCTTATCTCAAAAAAGGGCTGAAAACCAGCCCTGAGTAATAATTAAAAAACTACAAGGTTTATAAGCTTATTGATAACGATAGCGAGCTGAGCGTGCATGGGCATCTAAGTTCTCTTGGACAGCTAATATGTCGGCTGTTTTGGCTAACAATTTGACTCCATCTTTCGAACACATAATTAAGCTCGAACGTTTTTGGAAATCATAAACACCTAATGGAGAAGAAAAACGAGCAGTTCCAGAGGTCGGTAATACATGGTTTGGACCTGCACAATAGTCACCAATTGCTTCAGGTGTATAGCGCCCCATGAAAATTGCTCCAGCATGGCGAATATCTTCACTCATAGCCTCGGCATCATCTAAGCAAAGTTCCAAATGTTCTGGTGCAACTTGATTAATCAAATCAATTGCTTCTGCACGGTCCTTTACTAATACCAAAGCACCACGGTTTTCAATCGAAGTTCTCGCAATGTCTGCCTTTGGCAATTCATTTAAATGCTTTTCAATTGCCAACTCTACCGCATTAAGCAAAGCTTCATCAGGAGTAATGAAAATAGCTTGAGCAACTGTGTCATGTTCAGCCTGAGATAAAACATCCATAGCTAACCAATCTGCATTATTTTCACCTTCTGCATATACTAAAATTTCAGAAGGTCCAGCAATCATATCAATACCAACCTGACCAAATACAGCGCGTTTGGCAGCCGCCACAAAACGATTTCCAGGGCCAGTAATTTTATCTACAGGTGGAATAGTCTGAGTACCATAAGCAAGCGCTGCTACAGCTTGAGCTCCCCCAATGGTGAATACTCGACTCACTCCTGCAAGGTAAGCCGCAGCTAGAACCAATGGATTTAGTTCACCGTTTGGTGCAGGAACAACCATAATAATTTCAGGTACACCAGCAACATGGGCTGGCACTGCATTCATTAAAACTGAAGACGGATAAGAGGCTAAACCACCTGGTACGTAAATACCCACACGGTCTAGAGGTGTGACTTTTTGTCCTAATGTATTACCTAAATCATCTATATAAGTCCAGCTCTCTTGTTTCTGAGCTTCATGAAATGTACGAATACGCTTTGCTGCTAACTCTAGAGCATCACGAATTTCTGGGCTTAAATTATCAAAAGCAGTTTTAAGTTGTTGTTGAGATAATTCTAAATCTGAAAATTGATGCGCAGGATGTCGATCGAACTGTTGAGTAAGCTTTAAAACATGATCATCACCATGCTGACGAACATCAGCAATAATTTGATCTACTGTTTGCACTAAATTAAGATCATTTACAGTTTCAAATGCTAAAAGCTCAGCAAAAACCTGTTTGAAGTTCTGATCTTGAGTCGATAAACGTCGCATCAATTTACCCACAAGGCGAAAAAGAAAAACCAAGTTTACTCTTTTTCTAAGCGCTTGTGGGCATCATCTGAAGCAACTATCACAAAAGCATGATGGGAAATTGCTTTTAACGTGATTGAACGGCTTGCTCAAGCTGTGAAATGATTGGATTTAATAGAGTTTGCTTACGTTTAAAACTAGCTTTATTTACAATTAAACGTGAAGAAACTTTGCAAATTTCCTCTAATGGCTCAAGACCATTCGCTCTTAGCGTATTACCAGTGTCGACCACATCGACAATGTAATCACCCAAACCCACCAAAGGCGCTAACTCCATAGAACCATAGAGTTTGATCACATCGACTTGCTCACCTAAGCTTGCATAATACTGACGTGTAAGATTGACGTATTTCGTGGCAATTTTTAAACGGCCTTTTGGACGTTCCATTCCCACTTTGCCAGCAGTCATTAATTTACACTTAGCGATTTTCAGGTCAAGTAGCTCATACACATGCTGAGCGCCATGTTCCATCAACACATCTTTGCCTGCTACACCTAAATCTGCTGCGCCATTTTCTACATAGGTAGGCACATCAGATGCACGTAAAATCAAAATACGTACTTGCTTATGCGTAGTAGGAAAAATGAGTTTGCGGGACTTTTCCGGATCTTCGAGCAAATTAATACCCGCTGTAGCTAGTAAAGGTAACGTCTCTTTTAAGATACGTCCTTTACTGAGTGCCAAGGTCAAACCATGATCAAAATTGCCCATCACATCAAAATTAGGATCATCGTTTCTTACATCATTCATTAACTTACTCGCTTAATTTTGGCACCTAAACCTTGAAGTTTCTCTTCGACATGCTCATACCCACGGTCAATATGGTAGATACGGTCAATTAAGGTATCTCCTTCTGCCACTAAAGCTGCCAAAACTAGAGAGAACGAAGCACGCAAATCTGTTGCCATTACAGGTGCAGCCTGTAAAGTTTCTACTCCAGTCACGACAGCATCATGACCTTCAACCTGAATATTAGCACCCATGCGTGACAATTCAGGAACATGCATAAAACGATTTTCAAAAATCGTTTCAGAGATAGTTGCAAATCCACGACCAATAGCATTTACAGCCATAAGCTGAGCTTGCATATCTGTTGGAAACTCTGGATGTGGCAAAGTTCTAAAACTTACAGCTTTAGGGCGTTTGCCTAACATATCAAGTTCGATCCAGTCATCACCACGAGTGACTTCGGCACCCATTTCTTCAAACTTATCCAAAACAGATTCAAGTAATGCAGGGTCGGTATGTGTAGTTTTGACACGACCGCCCGTAATTGCCGCAGCTGCCAAATAAGATCCCGTTTCGATACGATCAGCTACCACAGCATATTCACAGCCATGCAAACTTTCTACTCCAGTTACAACAAGAGTATCAGTATCAAGTCCTTCAATCTTAGCGCCCATTTTAATGAGCATTTGAGCAAGGTCAGTGATCTCAGGCTCACGAGCTGCATTACGAATAGTCGTAACACCATCAGCCAGTGCAGCAGCCATCAAGATGTTTTCAGTACCACCAACGGTAACCATATCAAAAACAACTTCGCCGCCTTTTAAACGACCTTCAACTGAAGCATGGACATAACCATTTTCAACTTCAATATGTGCACCTAAAGCCTCTAAGGCTTTTAAATGCTGATCAACTGGACGTGATCCAATTGCACAACCACCTGGTAAAGAAACTTTCGCATTACCGTAACGCGCTAATAATGGTCCTAAAACCAAAATTGAGGCACGCATTGTTTTTACTAGTTCATATGGAGCAAACTGATTATCTAAAGTAGAGGTATCAGCTTTTACTGTGTCATTTTCATAGCCGATTGTAACCCCTAAACCACCAATCAACTTGACCAAAGTATTTACGTCTTTAAGATTTGGAACATTAGTGATCGTAATTGGAGAGTCTGCAAGAATAGTTGCAGCAAGTAATGGTAAAGCTGCATTTTTAGCACCAGAAATGCGCACTTCCCCGTCGAGCTTAACACCACCCGTAATTAAAAATTTATCCATTAATATTTAAGCTCCGAAAAGGCTTGCTTTACGCCATTCATCTTTGGTCATTGCACGAATTGTTACCGCATGAACTTCGCCACTTGCAATATAAGTATTTAATGGTGCATAAACTAATTGTTGGCGAGCAACAGTACGCTTACCGTCAAATTGATCATCCACAATACGGAGGTCAAATTTTCCGGCCTGTCCGCTCACCGCTACTTCCGCTTCAGGGAAAGCTTCTTTTAAAATTTGAGTGAGCTGTTCACTATTCATTGCAAAGACCTCTGACGCAACCTAAGGTGTAAAACGAAGTATTTTACTATAACTTTTTCAAAGAATTCAGTACGTGTTTATATTTTATCAATAAAAAAGAGGCTATGTTTCAAGCCTCTTTCAATTATATAAAACTTATTAAATAGAAACAGCAACTTGCGAATAAGTGCACTGCATTTTCCGATATTTTAATAATTGTTTTTTTAATTTTTCAGTTAGTTTTTTAATTGAAGTATACATATCATCAGCAGTTGCTTGAGCAAACAACTCAATTCCTGGCAATCTTACTATAGCCTCTGCAACATGGTTCGAACTACCTTTATGAGAGCGCTTATCAATTTGATGATCTTTTGTTAATTTAATCTGCATACTATTCACCTGATCTAAGTGTTTTGTTAACTGATTAAATTTTAATTTAATATTTTCTTCTATAGCTGGTGTAATTGCTAAATGATGTCCACGAATCGTTATTTGCATAATTCTATCCCTCACCTTTTTTAGGTTATCTAAAGAAGAACTAAAACGATTTAATGCTATCAAAAAGAAAACTTAGAACAATTAAACCATTTTAGTTACTCTCTTGGTGAAAATGAAATTTCATTATTTCGTCATAATGAATCTCTAGAATAGCCATACTTCAAAATTCAGATCAAGACTTTTCTTTCAGACGACGAAGGAATATGTAACGATTCTCGATATTTTGCGACCGTTCTTCGAGCCACTTCAATTCCCTCATCCTTTAACAATGTAGCAATTACATTATCTGACAAAGGCTTACGTGGATTTTCATTGGCGACTAGTTTCTTAATCATTGCCCGAATTGCGGTGGAAGATGCCTCTCCCCCTGCTGTTGTTCCTACATGGCTAGAGAAAAAATATTTCAACTCAAATAGACCACGAGGCGTAAGCATATATTTATTTGTAGTTACACGAGAAACAGTAGATTCATGCAATTCGACTTCTTCTGCCACATCTCGAAGAACTAGCGGCTTCATTGCTTCAGGACCTATTTCCAAAAAGGCTTTTTGATGCTCTACAATACAAGAAGCTACTTTTAATAACGTTTTATGCCTTTCATCAATACTTTTGATAAAGTTTTTCGCCTCAAGCATTTGATTACGTAAATATAAATTATCCTCACTCTGATCTGCTCTACGAATCATACTAGAGTAAAAAGAATTAATTCTTAATTTAGGAAGTACATCTGGGTTTAGCTGAACCTGCCAATGTAAATCTTTTTTTGAAACCACCACATCAGGAATTTGATAATCAGATTCTTGCCTATCAAAATCCATACCAGGATAAGGTTTTAACGTTTTTAAAAGATTGATTGCAAATTTTAATTGGTCTTTCGTTAAACCAGTTTGCTTGAGTAATTTGTTAAGATCATTGGCTATCAAAAGCTCATAATACTGTAATAGATTTTTTGCCTCGTTTAGATATTCAACATCTTTGGGTAGAAATTCGAGCTGTACCTTTAAACATTCCGCTAAATTACGCGAACCAATCCCTAAAGGATCAAGTCGTTGAATGTGTTTTAAAACAACTAAAACCTCATCTTCTTCGATCTCTTCCTCAATATCCATTTCACTCAATAATTGTTGTGCCGCTAAAATTATTTCTTCAATTTCAGCATCTAAAAATCCCTTATCATCTAATGCATCAACAATACAATAAGCAATCAATTGATCTATTTTAGAAAAATGCAAAAGGTTAACTTGTTCTAGAATATGTTCCTTTAGCGATAATTGAACTTGGCGATTATCCTCTCGCTCTTCAAATTCTGGAGTAGCCAAAGCTGTTGATTGATGGGTATACACATCATCCCACTCAGTATCAACAGGTAAATCATCAGGCAAATGATCTGCATTTAGCTCAGTCGTTAAGTCATCTGATTCTTTATTTTCTAATGCAGCCAGACTCTCCGTTAGTGATTCTTCTTCTATTTTTTCAAGTAAAGGATTACTATCTAGTTGAATCTGAATTTCCTGTTCAAGCTCTAAACTAGAGAGTTGTAACAAACGAATCGCCTGCTGCAATTGAGGTGTTAACGATAGAGAATTCGCTACTTTCAATCCAACAGATAATTTCATATATTTCATTTTCCATAAAACAAGCAAAAATCATGCCTATTTAATATTTATAACATATAGTCTCCATTTGTCATACATATCCAACTGAAATTTGCAGAAGAAAAAAGAGATTTTTCCAATTATAAAAATAATCTTATTAAATTAATTCTATCAAACATAGTTCTCATATGAAGTCAGACACGAAATCTTGTTATTAAAAGTTAATTAAGAGGAGCTAGTTCTCTGTTAATTTTGTCTAATTGACTACTCTTCGTTTGTATAGTTTTTCTATTAAATTTAAAGATTCAAATCATAGTTTACTATTTTATATTTATTCCCCCACACATATATTTTTTATCACATAAAAAAACACCCCCATTCGTTAGAACGGGGGTGTTTAGAATAATGAGCTGGCGATGACTTACTCTCACATGGGTAACCCCACACTACCATCAGCGCTAAGAGGTTTCACTTCTGAGTTCGGGAAGGGATCAGGTGGTTCACTCTTGCTATGGTCGCCAGCACAACTGGTATGGATACTTGCTTCGTTTTATTCACTGTGTGATACGTTGCGTTTTCCAAATCTTTACAGATGGGCTGATTGGTCTGATTTTTCGTTGTTCATTTT